>CAMNSA010000037.1 GCA_946554335.1 uncultured Neglectibacter sp. | reverse complement strand
CTGGATTCCCGGTCAATGGGTTATATCCTCGGCATTATGAAAGAACTGAACAGCAAGCGCTAAGGCGGCCAGGGTGTTGGCCGCTTTTACTATTCTGTAAATTTTTTTCGTGCCCCCTTGCATAAATCCCCCAAAGTGGATATACTATAAGTAAGAAAGTAAGAACTTCTAACTTTCAAACTTAAAAAGGAGATGATTCTATGCTGGCAGAATTACGCCAAAAAGCCCAGGTCACGATACCAAGAGAAATCATTGTCAAGCTCGGCCTGTCAGAAGGCGACAAACTGGACATTTTCGAGAAAGACGGTTCCATCTGCATCATGCCGGTGGTGGTCTATCCAAAGAACACCCTGAATGAGCTCCGGGAAGAAATTGACGGGGTAAAAGCAAAAATCGCATCCGGGGAACAGCCGGTCTTTGACAGCGTGGACGCCCTGTTTGACAGACTGGAGGCAGAATAATGGCGTATGAGTTTACCTTTACGCCCCGTTTCCAAAAGCATTTCAAGGGTCTGGTCGCCCAGGAGAAGAAGCAGCTTAAAAACAAGCTGGAACTTCTGGCTGAAAATCCTTCCCATCCGTCGCTGCGGACCAAACGCATCCAGGGCACCACGGACCTTTTCGAGTGCAGCGTCAACATGGACATCCGCATTATCTGGTATTATGAAGGCGATAAAATGATTATCCTGGTAGACGTAGGGCATCACGACATATTAAGGCAATTTTAAGCAGCGGGGCGGTACGCTATGACGGCGTACTGCTTTTTGCTGCCTTTCTTTTATTTTATCCTGCAATCCTCCTGATATGCCCAATCCCACTACCGGCGATAAACCAAGAATCACTCCCGGAATGTCACTTTTTTATTTTCCTGTACTTCCAAACCCATCTGTGCCGCGCTGCTCGCCAAGTTCTGTAACAAAATCTGCGATCACAACCGGAGTAATTACAAGCTGGCCCACGCGGGAGCCTTTGGAAAGCTCCTGGGTCTGGCTGCTTACATTACTGATGATCGCGTGAATCTCCCCGCGGTAGCCGGAATCCACCGGCGGCAGCTCACAGACCAGCCCTTTTACCGCCATGCTGGTGCGTGGAAACACATAGCCCGCATATCCGTCCGGCACTTCAATCCCAAACCCAAGAGGGACCTTTGCGATCTCCCCCGGCTGTAACGTACAGTCATAGGGCATGTAGACATCCGCGCCGGCATCGTTCCCATGCGGACGGAAAGGGCGGCGGTCCTTCGGCACGCCAAAGTCGATCAGTTTGATCTTCATGCGCCGCCTCCTTCCAAAAGCGCCGGATAGTCCGTTTTCAGAATATCTTCAGGCGTCATATCCGCTTTCAGCATGTTTCCGCAGGTCATTTTCCCCTCCAGGCATTTGTCCTGTTGGCAGAAGGGGCCTGTGAGATCAGGGGCAAACAGCACCGGGCTTAAAGTATAAAGCTCCTGCCAGATTTTCAGGAGCACGATCCGGGTCTCGTCCGTATTGCGCCGGCATACCCGCTGGCCGATGATGTGTTTCCACTGATAGGGCGTGGCGCTGATAACCAGCACATTCCGAAGTCCCTGGGGTGTGGCATATCCCGCCGCGTCATGGCCGATCCCCTCGGCACACAGCTTTTCGTAACAGCCCATGCCTTCGTGGCAGCTTTTTAAGTACAGTTCCCGGACCGCAGCCGTGGCGGTTATAATCTCATAAGGTATGGCAAAATCCGCCTGCCCCGCATAATTGCTGTACTGCAAAGACGCGCTCATAAACTTTACTTCGTTCTGGTGCCGGGTGATCTGCGAAAGGTACCGCCTGCTTGCCCCTACAACGGCAATGGTAATTATCCTTACAGGCATCCTCCAGGCCGCCCATGAATCCCCAGCAGCTATCCGACAGCTCGCCGTTTTTGTATAGCTCAAAGCCGTAGCACTCGCCCCGCAGGTAGGAATCGTAAGCGGCTACTTCGCTGCGCATCAGGTCCTCCGCCTTTTTCCGAATGGCGCCGGTCATTTTTTCGCCGCCAAATTCCTTTAGCGCGTCCTCTTTGGAAACATAAATCCATCCGACCTGCCCGCTGTCCCAGGGGTCATTGAAACTTGCGGTCTGCATGTGTAGGACGGATTTTGCGGACATTCAAAATAAAAAAAATGTGGAGGTAACAGACAATGGCAAAGACGATTTTTGAGGAACTGGGCGGAAAATACGAGCGGCAAGGAGATTACTTAATCCCGTGCTTAACCGTACCCGCCGAAGAAGAACAGCCGATAGGCACATGGGGACAGCGGCATCTAGATTATCTGAAGCAGTACCGCAGGGTTACATACACCAATCTTCTTACAAGCGGCAGGCTGAACACTTACCTTGCCGACATCGACAGGCAGGCGCAGGAACGCTTTGAAAGGCTCATAGAGGGCATGAAACAGGCACAGGGCATAACGGAACGGCTAAAGGAAGAAAACGCCTTAGAATGGACAGGACGGCTCAACAACATAAGGGCGTGTGCGAGGGAGATTGTGAATGAGGAAATTATTTTCGCATAGATAGGCAAGGTGGCAGAATGTAAAAGTTCTGTCACTTTTCTTTTCATAGGGCTGATT
>CAMNSA010000036.1 GCA_946554335.1 uncultured Neglectibacter sp. | reverse complement strand
GGATTTTTCAGGTCGGTGTACAGTTCAATGTCAAGCTGGTTGATTTTGAAATACGCAATCCCGTCCGCCGCAAAATTGTCGGCTTTGGGATATAAAAATACAAGGAATGGCGGCTCCGGGGATTCGCCCTCGATAAAGTGGTCATAAGCGAAAGGCAATCCCATCTCACCCACCATTTTTATCACATCATCATGGCTCATCCTTCCAGCCCCCTTTTAATCCCTTCCTCCAGTTCCCGGATGCCAGCCTGTTCCGCAGGGGCGATATGGGGGAATGCCCGCACCCTCCCGCCGCCACGCTTGGCGTGGCCTTTCTCCAAAAGGTGGGTGAGCTGGTAACGCTTTTTGTTATGCACCACCAGTTCTAAGGAATTGGCGGTCTCTTTCTGCTTCTTCACAGCCCACCCCTTTTTGTACTGCCCCGTCCGAACCGGGGCATTGGCTTTCACTTCCGTTTTGACTGTGTGCCCGGCTTTGGTAACGCAGTCCTTCATCACGTCCGTGGCAAGCCCGGCATATTCGATCAGGCCGTCCATGACCGCCTCCGCCATCTGCTCAATGGATACTTTTCTTTCAGACATTCCTACCTCTTTTCCAAAGGGAGAATTTATTCAGCCTCCCCTTTTTTCCAAAGCCGCCCGCAGCTTTATGGTTTTATTCTGATATTTCACGTTGTCGATAAATGTGATGTTATACACCTGCCCCCGGAACAGGATGCGGAAATGCTCCGTGTCTATTTCTTTTACCTCAGAACAGTACCGTATGAGGAAAAACACTTCTTTCTCCGCATTTAGCTGCGCCGCCTCCCAATACTCCTTCCCGGAAAGGTTATTCACATAGGCATGGCAGGCAAAATAATCCTGCCACGATAAAATGTGGTTCCCGGCTCTGTCATTGCCCGCCACGCTCTTCTGAATGATTATCCTGTCCTTCCATTCCCCAAGCGCCATCAGAACACCTCTTTCCGTATGCCAAACAGCAGGGAGCGCAGCGTCTGAACTAACTCCCCATGATCTGCCTGCTCCCGGTGTTCATACAGATAAGCGGCGGCATAGAGGACGGCAATCCGCACCATCGGAAGGTGCGCTTCCAGCTCTGATTTCTCCATCCGTGCCACATCCGCACACAGCGATTCCCCGGTCTGAATCAATCCCGAAATAAAATCATCCTCATCCGCACTGTCCACCCGGAGATACTGTTTCGTCTCTTCCAATGTCAGGACTGCCATCCATGCCGCCTCCCTTCTTATGATGCCGCTGATGCAGAAGCCTTCACCTTCATGGTCTTTACCGCTTCGGCAAGGATCAGCTTGCCGTCCACACGCTGTGAAGCGAGGAATCCCACCTGCCCGGTTGCCGCAAACAGTTCATTCAGACGCTTAAAGGAGCGCCCCTGCCTGTCAGCGATCCAGTAGTAAGAGAAATCACCGAATGCCATCACCTTGCTGCCTGCCGCCACTTCCGGCACATAGGAGGAAGTGTGGTAAGGGCGGTTCAGGATCATGTCCGGCACGCCCGCCTGCACGGAAGGCTGCCAGATATAATTCCCGTTGTTATCTTTCAGTTTCCGCAGGGCTTTCACGGTGGTGTCATTCAGCAGCCACACAGCCTTTTTGCGGTAAGGCGCTTTCAGGGAATAGAATAAATCCATCACGTCATCGAAGGTGATGTTGGCGGTTGCGGTGGTCACGCCATCGGAAGCGCCGCCCGTGGCGTTCAGGATGCCCGTGGGCTTGCCCTTGCCGTCCCCAATGAAAAAGGCTTCCTCCTCCTTGGTGCCGATCCTGCGCCCGAACTCCTTGGAGATGTAAGCCTCTAAGTTAAATACATTATCATTCAGTAACTCATCCGATACCTTGATCATGGTCGCCACCTTGAACGCGCCGATGGATACCTGCCCGAAGGAATCATCCGATTCCGGGTATGCCCCTTCCTCGTCAATCCATGCCGCCTCGCCTTTGGACGCCACCACGGGGATTTTCCTGTCGCCGCTGGAGGTCTGGATCACCGTGGCAAGGCTGCGGAAACAGTTCTCTTCCTCCAGCGCCTCCACTAAGGTGTGTTCAAACTCGTCCGGCACAAGGTAGCCGCCCTCGGAATCCGTACCCACCTGCAGGGCGTTCTCCACATCGAAGAAGTTCTTCCTGCGCATGGCGTTCCAGAACGTCCTCCTGTAATTGTCTGTTGCCCTGCCCGTCTTTTCCTCCCCATCGGGGTGGTTGTTGGGCTTGTTGGTGATGGGCTCGGAGGTTGGCCTGCTTAATTCCGCGTCAATGGCGGCCTGCCGCTCCAGGCGCTCGATCTCCTTCCCAAGATCAACTACCTCTTTTTCCATCTTCTCATAGGCGGCGGTGTCCTCTGCGGAAAGCAGGCCGTCCTCGCCACGCTTGCTGTCGAGGAACTTCTTCGCCGCCTCCCATGCCTTTGCCCGTTTTTCCCTCAGTTCTAAAATCCTGCTCATAACATTTCCCTCCATAAATTTAATGTGTTAATAGATTCAATCTCTTTTCAAGCTGCTCTATGGGTACTTTCGCCTCCGGCTTTTTCGGAATGAGTTTTGTCAGCAGGGAATTGGTCACCGCTGTGCGGGAGAACATCAGCCCTTCTGCATCTTCTTCTGTATCTTCCTTCCCATGCAGGATGCCGTCCGCAAAGCCAAGCTCCACGGCCTTCTTCGCATTGAACCACGACTCCGCATCCATGAGGTGGGATATCTTCTTACGGTCCATCCCGGTCTTGATCTCGTAGGCGTTCATGATGCTTTCTTTCACTTCATTTAACATCTCCCCCGCCCTCTGCATCTCCTTGGAATCACCAATAGCTACTGTAATCGGATTGTGGATCATCATTAAACTTGGCGGGGACATCAGCACCGTGGTGCCTGCCATAGCGATAACGGAGGCTGCCGAAGCCGCCAGCGCGTCCACCTTCACGGTCACATCGCCTTTGTACTCCATGAGCATGTTATAAATCTGTGCGGCGGCGAAAACATCGCCGCCCGGTGAATTGATCCATACGGTGATGTTGCCGCTCCCGGCATTCAGCTCTTTTGCGAACAGGGCGGGCGTCACCTCATCCCCGTACCACGTCTCATCCGAAATCTCACCGTTCAGCACGAGGGTGCGCTCCTCCTCATCCCCCGCATCGTTTTTGATCCAGTTCCAGAACTTCC
>CAMNSA010000035.1 GCA_946554335.1 uncultured Neglectibacter sp. | reverse complement strand
GGTATAATTTTAGAAAGCGCCAGTCCATTGGATGGGCGCTTTCTTTCACATAAAGGACAAATTGCTTTATGCGGAAGAAAACGCCTATCCGTTTTTATGCCCGTAACCATATTTTACTGCGGGTATATCTTGCTATTTGCCATTTTTAAGTTGTAAGGAGAAATACATTATGAAGGTACAATTAAGCATCTCCCTGCTTGCCTCAGACAGGGCGGCGGCTCTGGAACGGTGCTTGGATTCTCTTAGGCCTCTCTTGATGCAGGTGCCAAGCGAATTGATCGTTATCGTTACCGGGACGGACGAACGGGTAAAGGCACTGGCTTCCCAATATACGGATCAAGTCATCCCCTTTACCTGGTGCGATGATTTTTCCGCCGCCCGCAATACCGGCCTCAGGGCCGCCAAGGGCGAGTGGTTCATGTACATAGACGATGACGAATGGTTTGAGGACATTACGGAGATCCGCGACTTTTTCCTGTCAGGGGAATATAAGAACTATGGCACGGCCTTTTATAAAGTAAGGAATTACCTGAACTGGGACGGGGTGCAGTACTTTGATTTTTCCGCCCTGCGGATGTGCAGAATTGCATCCGGACTCCGGTTCGAGAACCCGATCCATGAGGAACTGGTCCCCCGCCGGGGGGCTTCCCGGTTTTTCGACGCGTTCGTCCACCATTACGGTTATGTGGTAGATAAGAAGAAAGCGGATGCGGGAAAGACTTCGCGGAATATCCCCATGCTGCTTGGGAACATCCGCAGAAACCCGGACTACATCAAGAACTATGTCCAGATTACGCAGGAGTATTATGTGCGCGGGGAATGGGAAAAGGCGGAGGAATACTGCCGGAAGGGCCGCAGGCTCTGCCGGGGGAAGGCCGGCGCCGAGTGGTATATCCAGTGGTTTCAGGTATACTGGGTGGATATTCATGCTGCAAAAGGGGACGACGAGTCCGCTAGAAAGCAGGCCCTGTTTATCTTGGAGAAGGAAAAGCCCAGCGAACTGGCCAGACTGTGCCTTTACCGGAAGCTGGTTCTCCTTGGCACACGGCTGAAAAGGCATGAGGAAACGCTCCGTTATGGGAATGAGTTTGAAAACCTCCTTGCATACATGGGGGAACACCCCGGGCTGTGGGAGGAGCAGGGGTATGGCGATATTAACGAGGGAATGGTTAAAAAGCCGCAGGAACTGGTATTAGGAAGACTCCGGTGTGCTGAAGCAGCTTTTTATCTGAAGGACAGCAAAGGGGCGGCGGGGTTCCTGAAGCTCCTGCCCTGGGAAGATGAGACGCAGGTACAGAAGTATTACCCGTTATTTGACGGCTGGAAGGAACAGAATGCGGAAGTGTTCTTTGGGATCTTTCAGGAATTGGACAGGGATGGAATGCAGAACAACCCCTATTTAATGTTCCGGGCAGCCGCTCTTCCCGATACAGAGGAAGGGCAGGCCGCAGAACCGGGAAGCCCGGATATATTTTTGTCTTGTATCAGCCGGACGGCATCCCTGTATTTACAGCAAAAGATTTTGGAGGAAGCGGTTCTGTCGGGAATGGGGCTGGAGAAGTTTGCGGATGCCTTGGATCTGGGAACGTGGAACGTCTGTATACAGCAGGCTGTGGAAAACCTTCCGGTATCGGAACTTTCCTTATCCGCAGGGGCCGGGAAAGCGGCCGGGAAATTAAAGGAGACAGCGCCTCTGCACGGGCTGTGGCTTGAGAAGCTGGTCCGTGAGAAACAGCTTCTCCGGGAATATCCTGCCGGGGATGAACTTGCAGGAAGGCTGGCGGGATACAGCCAGTGTGTCCTTTCTTATTATAAAAGGCAGTACCGGGATGAGATGTTTGAGGAACGGGGAGGAGCATTCCTCCCACCGGACTGCCAGTTTGCACTTTACACCGCAAAAGCGCTGGAGAGTATGGAAGCCCAAAAGTTTCCGGAGGCGGTGCACCTGTTCCGCCTGGCCCTGAAGTGCTATCCGGTGATGACGGGAACTGTACAGGAAGTGATACGCCAGATGAAGAACCGCTTAGACAACCCGGCGCGGAATGCGGGCGGGGAGTTTGGAATGCTTGCCGGGCAGATGAAGCAGAGCCTGTCCATGCTGGTGGAACAGGGACAGTATGCTCAGGCCCTGCCGGTAATGCAGCAGCTTTGCGCGCTTCTGCCGGAAGACTTAGAGCTTTTGCGGATACGCCAGCGGCTCCTTGCGAAGATGGACGAAGGAAAGAAAGGCGCTGGCGCATTGTCCATTTTGAATTAAAAAGCAATCTACCTATTTATTTTATAACAAAGGAAGGGCGTTAACTATGCTGACAAAACAACTGGAGGCCGACCTGGCCTATACCTATCACAAACTCAGTAAGGACGAGAGGGAAAAGCTTTCCGGCGGCACACTTCTTATCACGGGGTGCGCCGGGTTCCTTGGTTTTTATACCCTGCATTTCCTTTACCGGTACAGAGAAGAGCTTGGCTTAAGGCGGGTTCTCTGTCTGGATAATTTCATGCTGGGGCAGCCGGAATGGATCCGGGAGATGGAGACGGACGACCGGTTTATCGTGGAAAAGTTTGACATTATTACGGATGACATTGCTTCCGTACCGGGAGCCGGGGAGGCGGACTTTATTATCCATATGGCGTCCATTGCATCGCCTATGTTCTACCGGAAGCATCCCATTGAAACGATTGACGCGAATGTATTCGGGCTCCGCAGGCTCTTGGATTTTTACTGTGGGAAGCAGGTCAAGGGGTTTTTGTTCTTTTCGTCCAGCGAGTTATACGGAGACCCGGCGCCGGAAGCGGTGCCGACGGACGAGGAGTATTATGGGTACGTATGCGCCACCGGGCCGCGCGCCTGCTATGACGAAGCGAAGCGGTTCGGCGAAACCATGTGCATGCTGTTTGCGAAGAAATATAACATGCCCATCGGGGTAGTGCGGCCTTTCAATAATTACGGGCCGGGCATGAAGATCAATGACAAGAGGGTCCCAGCGGATTTTGCCAAAAACGTGGTTGAAAACCATGACATCCAGATCCTGTCGAATGGGAGCCCTACCCGCACCTTCTGCTATATCGCGGATGCGGCAGCCGGGTACTTAAAGGTATTGCTGCATGGAGCTTACGACTATTTCAATATCGGTATCGACCGCCCTGAGGTTTCCATCGAAAGGCTTGCGGAGGTTTACCGGGAAGCGGGAAAGGAAATCCTTGGCTATACAGGTAAAGTTACTTATGCAGTCCCGGAGGATAAGGAATATCTGACGAACAACCCCGGAAGACGCTGCCCGAAGATTGGTAAAGCGGCAAAGGCGCTGGATTATAGGCCCGAAATCTTAGTTGAGGAAGGCGTACGCCG
>CAMNSA010000034.1 GCA_946554335.1 uncultured Neglectibacter sp. | reverse complement strand
AAAATCCAAACCTTTCAGAAAAAAGACGTAAACCGCAACAAATACCGTCTGAAAAGGTTTGGATTTTATTTTTGGTGTATGATTCCTTTATAACAAAAAAAGGGAGGTCATACCATGGATTTACAAAACCTAAAGGAACACCATGAAGAACTTCTTTCCTTCATGGAAAACAATGGCTATTGCAGTACCTACATACACCGGTTCAGAGATGAAATCAACCGTATACTGGCGGATGCAGACAGCCACCGCTGGCAGTCATACCAGGATATTTACCTTGAATACTTAAAGGTACCGCATTCCAAGGACTATCTCCGCAACAAGAGGACGATTATCGGAGCCCTGGAGCAATTCGATCTCTTCGGCCACTTTCCGGACGGCAGACACCGCCATACCCTTTTTGAAAGGGGCTCCTACCACCTGCTGGTGCCGGAATTCCAGGAACTGATTGATTTCTACCGTGCGTATGAAGTTCAGCGCGGCAAAAAAGAATCAACCATCCGGGGTGAGTCCCTTAACACGGCATCTTTTTTATACCGGATGCAGGAGCAGGGAGCCCGGAGCCTGGATGAAGTGACAGAAGATGCTGTCCTGTCGTTTTTCGTTTCGGACGACGGCACGCTGCAGAAGAGCTGTTCCTACAAGAAGAACATATCCGCTGTCTTTAAGGCCGGACTCAAATGGAAGGAACCACAGTGCCGGAGGATACTGGGCTTTCTCCCGCTGCTGCGCGAAACAAGGAAAAACATACGATACCTTACACAGGATGAAGTCAGTCTCCTGCGGGATGCGGCAGAGAATGATGGATTCTCCGCCCGCAACAAAGCCATTCTCCTCCTGCTCCTTTTTACAGGCCTGCGGGGATGCGATATCGCCGGCCTTACATTCAGCTCCATCGACTGGGAAAAAGAACGGATACTGGTGGAGCAGCAGAAGACATCCGTGCCGGTGGAGATACCTCTTTCTGCTGTTGTAGGCAATGCCATATACGATTATCTGGCAGAGGAAAGGCCGGATACCGGGAGCCTGCGCCTGTTCCTGTCAGAAACACATCCCTTTTCACCCCTGGCTGCCGGGAGCATTGGCAACATCGTGGCAAAAGCCTGCAGGCTGGCGGGGATAAGGCAGGAGCCCGGAGACAGGAAGGGCACCCATATCTTCCGGCACAACCTGGCGTCCACCATGCTGGAGAACGGCGTCCCACAGCCCGTCATCACGCAGACCCTGGGACATACAGCCCCGGATTCCCTTGAGCCTTACCTGAGGGCGGACTTTGTGCATTTAAAAGAGTGCGCGTTAAGCATAGAAGCTTTCCCGCTGGCGGAGGAGGTGTTTTCCTTATGAAAGAGTTCCGGTCTTTTCTTGCCCCGCAGATCCGCCATTTCATACGGTACCGGCAGGCGTCGCAGCGCTGGAACGACTCTTCCTATGAAGAGAACCTGATGCTTTTCGACCGCTACTGCCTTGAAAACTATCCGGGTGATACCATGCTGACACAGGAGATGGTTGACGGCTGGTGCCGCCAGCGGCACACGGAAGCAAACAATTCCTGCCGGTCAAGGATCTATGTGGTGGACAGCTTTGTCCGTTTCCTGAATGGGCGGGGTCTGTCCCCTGTACAGCCCCCGCAGATTCCCCGTAAGGAAATGCGGACTTACATCCCCCATGCCTTTACACAGGAAGAGCTCAGCCGTTTCTTCCATGAGTGCGACCATATCCCCGTCATCAACAACCGGAAAGAGACGGTCATAAGGAAAATGACCATCCCCGTCTTTTTCCGGCTCCTTTACAGCAGCGGGATCCGCACGAACGAAGCAAGGCTGCTCCCCAGGGAAAATGCAGACCTTGAAAGGGGCGTCCTGGACATACAGTACTCCAAGGGGCATGACCAGCATTACATTGTCCTGCATGACTCCATGCTGGAAATCATGCGCAGGTACGATACGGCCATTGGGGAGATTGTGCCCGGGAGGGAATATTTCTTCCCTTCCATACGGAATTCGCATTTGGGCAGGGGGTGGGTGACCAAAAACTTTAACCTCCTGTGGCGCGGGGTGAACGCATCCCACGCTACTGCCTACGAATTCCGGCACCATTATGCCGTGGAAAACATCAACCGGTGGGTGGGACGGGGCTTTGAGTTCCATGACAGGCTGGTATTCCTCAGTAAGAGCATGGGGCATACGACAGTGGAGAGCACGAAGTACTACTACTCGATTGTGCCCGGGCTCTCGGAGATCATAAAGGAACAGACACAAGCCGGTTCGGAATGGATGATGCCGGAGGTGCCCGCAGATGAAGAAGCCTAATAAGGAAAGCATCCTGATAGCCGGATATATTTCAGGGTTTCTGGACGGTTATGTCCTTTCACAGAAAACAGACAGCATGAACACCCTGAAATCCTACCGGGATGCGATCGTGCTGTACCTGTTCTTTCTGGAGAATGAGAAAAAGATACACAGTGACAGCCTGAATGCAGACTGCTTCCGGCATACGGTTATCGAAGAATGGCTTGTCTGGCTGCGGGAATCCAGGGGATGCAGCCCGGAGAGCTGCAACAACAGGCTGGCATCTTTAAGGACATTTTTGAAGTACCTGGGCAGCCGGGATGTGGCTTACCTGCACTTGTATCTGGAGGCGGCCCAGATCCCGCGCAGGAAATGCCAGAAAAAGAAAGTGGAAGGCCTGACGAGGGAAGCGGTAAAGGCACTGCTGGATGCCCCCAGCCCATTAAGCAGGACCGGACGCCGGGATATGGCATTCCTTATCCTGCTCTACAGCACCGCTGCCCGGCTGGACGAGCTCCTGTCGATGAAGAACAGCCAGCTCCACCTGTCGGACGAAAAACCATATGCGGTTATTATCGGGAAAGGAAATAAGATCCGCACCCTTTACCTGCTGCCCAAGACCGTCGCGCATTTAAAGCGTTACCTGGCAGAGTTCCATGGGGAAACACCGGATCCGGAAGCTTATGTCTTTTATTCCCGTAATACTGGATGCCATGGGAAGCTGACCCAGCCTGCCATCAGCAAGATGTTGAGGAAATATGCCAAGATGGCGCATGAGGTCTGCAGTGATGTGCCGCTAGGGCTCCATGCACACCAGCTTCGCCATTCGAAGGCTTCACACTGGCTGGAGGATGGGATGAACATCATACAGATTTCATTTTTACTCGGCCACGAACAGCTCCAGACCACGATGGTTTACCTTGATATCACTGTGGAAGAGAAAGCAAAGGCACTGGCCACTCTGGAGGATGAAAACGACAGAAAGGTATCTGCAAAGTGGAAAAATCCTGATGGCTCTCTTGTGGATTTTTGCGGTATCAAGAGAAAAAGATAAAAATAATATCCAAACTTTTTCAGACGG
>CAMNSA010000033.1 GCA_946554335.1 uncultured Neglectibacter sp. | reverse complement strand
TGTTATTCGTTAGTTTATCTGAACCAAAATCCTCAGTTTTTCTCCAAATTAAATAAGGTATGGGATATTTTAATCTGATATATTTTCCGTCAGATTATTTCATCTCCATACCTTTTGTGCTATCCTTTTATCTGATACGCAGAAAAAAGGACAGGAACCCTCACCGACCAAAGTTTGTGTCCCTGTCCTTACTCACACCATGGCGGACGGTTCCGCCACAGACAAGGATATGATAACAGTAATCACAGAAGAATGCAACGAAATTTCACAGGAATTTTATGATGATGCCATGGATTCCATCCAGATCTGCCAGCTGGAGTGTTCCTGCGGCCACTGCGGCTGCCTCGCAGGGCACGGGGCCTATACCCGCTCCATAAAAACAGCACTGGGAAAGATCCCCCTTGTCATACGCAGGGTGCAGTGCAGCCTCTGCAATGCCACCCATGCCCTCCTTCCCTCCGGCATCGTCCCCTACTCCCAGGTCCTCCTCACGGACCACGCCGCCATAGCTTCTTCCTTTGAAGATGGGAGGGACGGCAGGGAGGTGATGGATACGAACCCGGAACTCTCTCCCAGCCAGGTCTTTTACATCCTGTCCTTATATATCCGTTTCTGGCGGCAGCGTCTCTTAAGCGAAAGCCTCCCGCTGTCCCCCGCCCATGCCCTCACTAAGCCCTGCATCCGCCTTTTCGGACGCCAGTTCATGCAGATAAAAAATACCAGGAACCTCCTCTTTGTGCCGCCTACATAACTTTGGGTGACTCCCATGCCCCTTTCCCTTATGATGACATAAAAACATAAGGAGGTTTCAGATCAATGGAACAGGAATACAGACATGCCATCGCGCTGATGCGCTATTCGGCCATCGCTCCGCTCATCCCCGGCCTGCCGGAAGGGTACCGGAATCTGGCGGACTATCTGGAGAAAACATCACAAAAAGGACTGCTGCATCCGGACGGGGAGGTCAGGAATTATGCACCCAAAACACTCTACAAATGGTATTTCAGCTACCAGAAAGGGGGATTTGACGCCCTGCTTCCTGCCGGGAGGAACGACTGCGGCAGATCCAGAAAGCTGGACGATGACCTGAAAGAAAAAATCTCATATCTGAAAGGACGCTATCCCCGCATGGGTGCAGCCGCCATTTTCCGGCAGTTAAAGGAGGACGGCAGCATAAAAGGCGGCGAAGTCTCCGAGTCCACTGTGAACAGGTATGTGAACCGGCTCGCCCTGGAAGCAGGAAGTACGCCCGTCCAGGATATGCGGCGCTATGAACGCCCCCATGTGAACGAAGTCTGGTGCGGGGATTCCAGCGTCGGGCCGTACCTCAGGACAGCAGACGGCAGGAAACGCAGGGTATATGTGATCGCCCTGATCGATGACGCAAGCCGCCTTGTCACCGGGGCAGGGGTGTTCTTCGAGGATACCTTCGTAAACCTCATGTCAGTGATGAAAAGCGCTGTGGCAAAGTACGGCGTGCCCAGGATGTTCAATTTCGATAACGGCAGCGCCTATAAGAACAAACAGATGGAACTGCTGGCCGCCCGCATCGGAACCACCATTAATTACTGCAGACCCTATACCCCGACAGCCAAGGCCAAGGTAGAGAGATGGTTCCGGACCATGAAGGACCAGTGGATGGCCTCCCTGGATATGCGGGATTTCCCTTCCCTGGAGGCCCTTTCCGGAAGCCTGTGCGCCTACGTCCGAGGCTACAACCTTTCCGCCCATTCCTCCCTTAAGGGGAGCACCCCTCAGGAACGTTTCTTCTCCGAGCCGGAAAAGGTACGCCGTCTCCCGGAAGAAAAGATGAAAACGGATTTCCTCCTGGAACTGGAGCGCAGGGTATCCGCAGACAGTGTGGTCACCATCGGGAACGTGGAGTATGAGGTGGACATGCGCTTTGCCAGGCAGAGGATACGGCTGCGCTGCTCTCCGGGCATGGACGAGGTCTATGCGGCAGAGGCGGACGGCACCCTGCTCCCGGTAAGGCTCTTGAACAAGCAGGAGAACGCTTCCGTGAAGCGGGAAAAACTCCTCCTTTCCGAAGGGGGTGAGGGATAAATGGAAAAAGGACATTCCATGGAGGTTTCGCGTTTCGGGCTGGAATTCAACCCATTCCTGAAGAATTCCAAAGAGATCCTGGTGGAGACGGCCCAGTACCGGGAAGCCCTCTTCCGCCTTTCCTATCTGGCTAAGACAAAGGGCTTCGGCCTGCTCACGGGCGGGCCGGGGCGGGGCAAGACCACTGCCGTGAGAAACTGGGCGGCAGCACTGAACCCTTCCCTCTACAAGGTGGTCTATTCCTGCCTCTCCACGCTCACCGTTTCGGATTTCTACCGCAGCCTCGTGGAATCCCTGGGCGGGCAGCCCTCCTTCCGCAAGCCGGATAACTTCCGTTCCATACAGGAGGAAGTCAGCCGGCTGTGCCTGGAGAAGAAAAAGACCCCCGTCATCATTATTGATGAAGCGAATTATATAGGCAATGCAATCCTGAATGACTTAAAACTCCTGTTTAACTTCGAGATGGATTCCAGGGACCGGGCCGTGATCCTTTTGTGCGGCCTGGGGCAGCTGAACAATACCCTGCGCCTGTCCGTCCACGAGCCTCTGCGCCAGAGGCTCGTGATGAACTTCCACATGGAGGGCATGACGAAAGAGGAGGGGAGGACTTTCATCCGGGCAAAGCTTGACGGGGCGGGATGCAGCCATGCCGTCTTTGATGAAGGAGCCACCGAGGCCATCCTGAACGCTTCGGACGGCACGCCCCGTGTGCTTAACCGCCTCTGCTGCCAGAGCCTGCTGTGTGCAGATGCAAAAAAGCTGGATCTGGTGGATGCCGACACAGTCATGCAGGCCATAAACGACTGTGAACTGGGATAGGAGGCCGCTTATGGATAAGATAAAAAGGAAAGCCCTGCAGCGGGAACTTAAGGCGGTGGAGGATGCCTATGCCGGGACACTTGGCTGGCTGGAACTTGGGGAACTGCGTTCCTGGGTGGAAGCTGGAAACAGCCCCTATGAGAATCCGGAACAGGTCATCCATGAAGATGGTACCTTTTTTGACTTCATCGAATGGCATCGGACGGCACGGTGGGTCACCGTCAGGGAACCTCTCGATTTACGGGAGCCTTCGGACAGGGAGCTGTTTAACTTTTATACAGACAGACGCTCTGACCATGGCTCTTTTGAGGAGACAAAAAAGTACCTCCGGGATGCACAGACCTTTCTGGGCTGTGAGATCCTCACTCTCATAGATTTTCTGAAAGAGAGAGATCTGCTGTATGCGTACCTGCGTTATAAATATCCTGAACCACTGACAGAGGAAGAGGAACTTCCATTCTGATCTTTTCAGGAAGACATACCCCTGCGCAATTAATTTGCATAGGGGTATTTTCAGTTCCGAATAATGTGCGAAACCGTGTTCCCACAATGTGATGGGAAATCTATCATGGATTACTTTACTGCTAATATAATCTGAAAATC
>CAMNSA010000032.1 GCA_946554335.1 uncultured Neglectibacter sp. | reverse complement strand
ACCGTATCAATATCATAGATAGCCCCGAACAGCTCCAGCGCCCCCAGGCCATACAGCATCATCTGCGGGTTCCATTCCGCGTCCACTGCAACGCCCTTCCCGTACTTCAAGTCCACCACCGTCAGCACCCGGTCCGCCACGATCAGCAGGTCCCCCGTACCGAACCCCTCCGGCACATAGGCCGAATAGTCCAGCCTCTGCTCAATCAGCACCACCGGGTCCTTACACTCCTGCCTGGCAAGCTCCACCTGCTCCATGGCATAGGACACATACCCGTCCGTGCATTCCTCCATCTCGTCACACTGGTAATCCGACACCGGACGCTTGGAACGCCGTTTCAGGCACCGTTTCAGCTTATGCTCCGCAAGGGCATGGGCGGCAGTCCCTTCCTCCGCATACACGCTGTTCCCCGTCTCTTCCGCAAACTGTTCTTCCAGCCGCGCGGACGGCGTACAGTTCAGCCACCGCTTAGAAGAAGAGGCCGATAATAACGCATGTCTTCCCATATCAAAGCACCTTCGCTTCCTTCAAAAGCGCCGGGTAATGCTCCGGGTCCACCGCCGACAGTTTCACCGCCCCGTACTTCTGCAGCAGCTCCTTGATTTCCTTCGACTTCCCCTCCTGGGTCTTCTGCGCCATCACAGCCCGCACGTCCTCAATGGCAACAGCCTTCTCTTTCTTAACATCCGCCGCCTTCTTATCCTCTTTCCCGGCCTTCTGCCCCTTCCCAGCATCCGAAGCGCCGGCCGCCCCAGAATCCGCTTCCGCATTCCCGTCCGTATCCACGGCTCCTGCGCTCTCCGACACAGCCGCATCCTTCTCCGCCATATCAACAGCACCATTCCACTCCATACCGGCAAGCCCTCTAAGCCCGTCCGCCACCATGGAAAACCCGTCCGCGATCCTCAACAATTCATTTCCCATCATCACAATCCCTCCATATCTTCCAAACGCTCTATCAGTTCCTCGGAATACATCGCGCACACCAGCAGCTCCTTCCCGATCTCCGGATGGCTGAAATACTGCGCCTTCTCCCCGTACATCTTCCGTACCTCTGCCTCCATCAGCCTGCGCCGCTCGCCCCTCTCAAAGCCGAACACCCAGATCCCGTCCGCCTTCTCCATCAGCCGGGAGACCAGGATGCCCTCCACCGCGCTCCCAAGCTCATCCTTGAAAATGCCATGGAAACACAAAAACGGGCTCACCGGTATCTTCCCCTTATGGGCCGCATACCGGCAGTATTCCTCCGCCCTCTGCCGGTCCAGTTCCTCACTCCCCGTCAGATGCGTCAGCACCAGCACCATCTCCATACGCGCCGCCCCCTTCCAGTTCTTCCGGCTCCATGAACCGCACCTCAATCCCCTGCTCCGCGGCAAAGGCAATCTCCGAAGCCATCCCTTCCGTGGCCTCCCCAAACACCCACACCTCGTCACAGCAAAGGAGCAGTTCCAGCCCCATGGCAAGCCCCGCCTGCCGCTCCGCCTCGATCCCCTCATTCAGAAACTGCGGGAACAGCAGATGCGGCGCAATCGGCAGAACCCCTTTTTCCCAGGCCGTCCGGCAGTACCCGGCCGCCTTCCTCGCATTCCCCTCCATGTCCCCACGGAAGGGGCTGCAGATAAACATCTTTTTCCTTTCAGACATACCGTCACTTTCCTTTCTTCATTTTCCTTCTGCCTCGGGTCCCTTCCCCGGCGGACTCATACGCCCTGATCTCCCGGTCAATCTTCATCAGCTTCACCGCCAGGCTCTTAGCCACAATGCTGATTGCCTGCAGGACACCAATCAATTCCTGCGAATTTTCCATAAATCCCGGCCTCCTTCCTCCATAATTTGAAAGGCAGTAAAACTTACCCCTCTACTTCTCGTAATGACACTTTTTTCAAATGTGACGAACGATTTTCAAAACTTTTTCAAAAACCATTCGACAAACCAGCGTCCCTTTTGTCGAACCGCCCCATCTACACATCCAGCCCCTTCCCCCGGAAATACTCCCGCAGCTTCCCCAGCACCGACACCTTCCGAGAAGACACCGTTGTCCTGGGCTCCCCCCGCTCCTTCGCAAACTCGCTCACCGGCACCTGCTCCCCGAACACCTTCAAGGCCAGCTCCCGCTCTTCCGGCATCAGGGAATCCAGCGCTTCCTCCAATACCCCCAGCAACATCTCCTTCTCCAGAAGCTCATCCATGTCCGGCTGCCCCGTATCCGCAACCCCCATATCCTCCGCCGCAGCGTCCCTCCACGCCTCATAAGACTCTTCCGTATACCCCTTTTCCTCCATCGCCTCCCGGTTCCTCTGCTCCCTCTTCTTCTGCCGCCACCACGGGCGGAAATACCTCTGGTACTCTTCCTCCGTAACCTCCATCCTGACTTCCTCGTTCCCTGACCTGATGGTAATGATCCTCTTTTCAGACATAAAGCGTTCCTTTCTTTACGCCTTCGTAAAGCCAGAAACGCCGGAAGCTCTATATGGGACATTACCGTAAAACCAAAAAAAGGCCGGAGTAAGCTACTTGATCCCTAGCTTTACTCCGGCCATTCGGTGACTCGACACTATGCGGTCCCACTCGCTCGGTCGTAAAAATATATTCAGTTCTTCAACCCTGCACGGGCTGGCAGCACAATCCTCACAATCTTCCCGCAGTGCGGACACCGCAGTTCAAAAATGACCTCATATGCCCGGTCCCGCTTCACGTCCAGGAGCCTCCTGCCGCAGAGCGGACATACCTTCGTTTCTCCCACGCCGCCTCCTTCCTGCCACTGCAGGTACAGCGGCACGGCATCCATGCCATAATTTTCCATGCATAATCCAAGTATTCCCCGTTCCCGGCAGGATAATCACCGCCGCACAAAAAAAGGACGGCCCCCGCATCCTCGCAGAAGCCGTCCCTCCTATGTACCTATTCCTTATCTTTCTCTTTCCTCTTACTCTTTGGTTCCCAGTACACCGTAACAATATGATTGCAGCTCGGGCACCTGGTCTGTGCCTCCACTGGCTTCGGGGATTCCGTGCGGATATCCATGATACGCTTTCCGCACCTTGGGCATTTCAGTCTCTCCATTCATGTCCACCTCCTCGTATACAGCCCCGGTTCCTGGCTGCCGGGGCTCTAACCTGGCGATTGTCTCATTGTCTACCTCCTGTCTGATCTCTCTTAGCGCTCTCCCGTCAGGAAAGCCTTCTTCCAATGTGCCTCTGTCTATCTCTTCCGTCCTATCACAAACACGTCCAAACCGCGCCCATGCCTATAATTTCCCTGAATATCTTTCCCTCCATTCCGGCATATATTTACGCATTATTCCAGATCAAATCCGTATCCAGATCAAACCATGATACCTTTATCTGGCCGTGTTATTAACGTAATCCTATTATACCCTTTATCAGTTTATTACACCACCTTACTTTTCATCCAGTTTCTCGCAAAAACCTGTGGCAAGCAGCCCAATCACACATACCATGATACCCGAAGGGATCAATACAAGATACACTTTTCCCTGGAACCTGTCAAACAAAAATCCATATACCATCTGTCCAACCGGCTGGGCGCACATCGTAACAGCGGCTGTATAAGCCATAATCTTCCCAATCAGCCCATCCGGCGTATTCTGCTGAATCATGGATACCGCAAAAATAGAAAAGATACTGATTGCGGCCTGCATGCCACAGAAACCAGCAACAATCACGGCATATCTGATCAATGCGCTGGAAGGGAAAAGGAATACAACCCCTGCCGGAATGATACAGACACCGATTGCCGCAAGCACATACGATAATCTGCCGGATCTTAACTTCCCCGTAAGAAGCCCTGCGGCAATACTTCCCATAATAGTTGCCACCGCCAGCGCGCTCTCCGCCCCGCCATAAAACTTTGCGTCCAGTCCCAGCACGGTCCGCACAAGAAAAGGCAGCCCGACCAATGTAACCCCCATGACAAAAAAGCGTGAGAATGCTGTCAGAAGCAGCGTCTTCATGATATCCGGCCTCTCCTTTGTAATAAACCGGATACTGTCAGAAAAATC
>CAMNSA010000031.1 GCA_946554335.1 uncultured Neglectibacter sp. | reverse complement strand
TTATCTCCCGTATACCTCGAATCAATTCCAAATGTTGCGCCTGTTTTCTCCAATTACGCTTATTAACTGGCATAGTCATCCCGGAAAGCCTTGCTATATCATCCCTGGGAAAAGTCACATAATCCTCATTGAACATTGAAAGCGCCGCCTCTACATCATCCCTGGTGAAGCGGTTGACTTCCTCAATGCTCATTTCATCATAGGGCAGAAGCAGAGAATAAGCATCTTGACGCAGCTCGGCTTCCTCAATCCCGCACTTCTTCGCATAAATCGCCAGGGTCATTACCCCATGATAGCGGTGGCCCACACGGATCTCGTCCCGAATACGCCGCAGCCACCAATCATAGAGATCTCTTTTCACTGTCCAGCGGCCCCGCCGCTCCCCCTTTACAATTCGCCGCTCATACCAATCTGGATACTTCTCTTTAGCTTCAGCCAGAGGCATACTGCTCTTCCTCAAAATACCCTCTAACTTCTGCCGCTCTCCATTAGATGAAGGTATGTACTCCAGGAGAGCATCCAGCTCCACCCGATCACCGACTCGAAAGGCCACCACAGGATAGCCTTTACCCAATTTCGTCCCGGAGCCTACCACCCGAAACCCCTGCATAAGCCCTTGCATTTGCGGCTGCTGGATGTAGGACGTGAACCTATTCCAAATCTGCCGGGTAAGCGAATACTTCAACTCCTTCAGATAGTGCTGGTTTTGCGGGTACATAGGAACCGGCTCAGTGAGGACATAATATAAATGCAATCCTGTCCCGCTGTTCACCACAAAAGTAGCCTTCGGCAAAATCCCTTTTTCCATCTGATGCAGCACATCTCGAAGCTGGGGCATACCTACCCCATCCAGGTCAAAGGCCAGGGCATAAAGGAACCGGGCAAACTTCCCCGACCGGCTCTTTCCAAAATACGAAATAGGAGACATGATGGTAAAATCCGTCTCCTTCAGTTCATCCAGCTTCTTCAAATCGTCTGTAATAATGTACCGTTTAGCCGTACCGTCACCCTCAATTTCCAAAGCAATCCCGTTGATGGAGCCTCCCTTACCAGGTAGATGGACGGCGATCCCGTTCGGTTTGCTGTCCTCAAAGTGGCCTTGCCTCTCAAAAGACCCCTCCGGGAAAATCTCCCGGTAAAATTCAAATGGCGTAACCTGTTCTAAAAACTGCTCCAGGTGGGCATTCTTTTCCATATACAACGCCCGATATTCCTCGACCGTACCACGAAACACATTCGGCTTTGCTACCTTTGCCATAAAAGCACCTCCCGCACAAAAAAGAAAAAGAAGCAAAAAGAAAAAATCCGCTGCGGCGGGGACGAGGGAGCCGCCCTACGGGCGGCAAAGGGGGGGAAGGGGGAGCCAAAGAGCGCCGCCTACGGCGGCTTAAAGAGAAAGTCACCTCCCCCTTCCCCCCCTCGCTCCGGCTATGGAAATATGGAAAACCCGTTGGGTTTACCACATTCCCACAGCCTCCGCTCACCCCCCTATTCCCCTCCGACTTTCTCCCGTTCCTAAGAGAAAAAACGACTGTTTTTTTATTGGCCTAAAGGCCATAGGGGGGCGTTTATTATCAATAGAGTTTTTCCCCATTTTTTGCTATAATTATAGCCTGTCTCGCTTGGCTTTTCAAGCCCTCCAGACAGGCTATTTTGCACAGACCCTCATATCCTTTGGAACCACGTCCAGGGGCTTAGTGTGGAGGCAAATGACCTCCCAATAACCATCTCTAAAATTTGCTTTAAATTTTGGTTTAATCATAAGATTATATTTATCTGGATCAGCACACCATCTACTATCCTCGATCATGCTGCCATAGCCTTTATTATAAATTCCACTGATCCCCAGCCTGCCGATCAGCCGATGTCCATCTTCATCTTCCTGAAGCAGCTCCTCCAGGATTTGCTTTCGTACCTGCGCCTCTGGAAAATCCACCACATACGGGCTTTGTATCACCGTCTTCCAGAGCAGCACCCTTTTCACATGTCGGTTGCCATCTTTGTACTGATGATCTACTTCTTCAGAGAAAACAACCACATACCCGGTATGCTCTTTCTTAGGCTTCAGCTTCCTGTCAGCGTTGGCCCTCTCTTTGGCGATCCGCAGCAGATTGGCATTTAACGCCCGCTGGTGGGCGTTGTCAGCCTTTTCAGCAGCCAGTGCCGACTCTATACCCGCCACCGTCTGGTGGGCCTCCTCAGCGGCTTTTTGAGCCGTGTAGCGGGCCGCTCGTTTTGCCTCCTCAATTTCTCTCTCTGCACTATATTTTGTACTTCTGGCCTCCTGCTCCGCTCTCGCTTTCTCCTGGAGCAGCTTGTCATACTCCTTTAGTGTCAAAATCACATGGGTACACTCCGGGTCAGACTGACCACCAGGGACAGCCTTATACCCAAAAGCACCATCCTTGACAAACCTGGCCATAGCAGCTCCCTCCTTCTCACAGGCCCCGAATGTAGTTGTCGGCCACGACGCTGATCCGATTATGTCCCAGGGCCTTGCTGCACACTAGCATGGCAGCCTTGTCCAGCTTCTTCCCGGCCTCGTCCTTACGGCAAGTGTAGACCTGGCTTTGATACCGACGCCCGGTGCCCTTGTTCACTCTGTCATAGGGAATATCCTGGATAGCCCTGGCATGGGCCTTGTAAATAGCCGTGGCGTACTCGGCCCGGTAGGAATGGATATCCGCACTCTTATGAACGTGCTGCCAGACCTTTTCCTCTGCTGGCGTCTCCTGCATCCTGGCCACGATCTGCTCCACGTTCTTCCCGATGATAGGGCTTACCCGCTGCCGGCCACCTTTGCCCTGGCGAACAAAAGTAAAATACTCCCCTGGAAACATCCTGGTATCCTTCAGCATATCCAGCCGCTTCGTCTCCTGGGCCGTCCGCTTGTCCTCTGGGATAGCTTCAAGCCTGGCGATCCCGGCCTCGATCTGTGCCCTGGTCACCAGGTCTTTCCCCCTCAAAGCCTCCAGCTCACTTCGCCGCAGCCCTGTCCCCCGGCAAAACTTAATCAGCTCGTCATTATTGGTTTTGGAGAAGTGACGATCCCGCACACGGTCGCCGCGGCTCCTCTTGATGTCCTGGCGGTTTCTCTTGGGGGGCTTAAAATAATTATCGTCGTCCGGAGCAATCCCGTACAGCTTGCCCAGGGCCTTGGCCTCCAGCTGGACAGTCCAGGCAGACAGGCCCTGGTCAACCCTTGTCTGAAGCCACTCATTGGCGTACTTTCTTGCACTTTTCAGTGTGGTACACTCTGGATGGTGCTCCTTGATGTACTTGATAAAATACTTTGTGTGCTTCCAATATGCCTTGTAGGTGCTGATGGAGAAAATCTTATCCCTATCCGTCCCAGCGGCGACCGCCGCCCTCTTGCTCTCGCCAAATGACTGCATTCCTGTGAGCCGGTCATAGGCTTGTTGGTGCAAGTCTTTCGAGTAAGATTTATTTCGTCTCCCCACCAGGTTGCCTCCTTTTTCCAGGCCATTAAAGCCTATATAAACAGAATAATATAAATAAATTACTTGCATTATATCATTTATATAAATGATATAATGCACTTATCTTATATATGATACATACATTATAGCTGTTAAAGCCAAGCCGCCTCCTGTCAGCCCGTGGGCCTCGACAATCGGCAAAGTACACTTTTTAACGTCTTATGTGTGACGGGTTTGGGATCGCTCCCTACACTTTTTATCTTGCTTATGTGTGCAGCCCTATTTATTAAACATCTACGGCAGTTCGGGTTCTGTCGGCTCCTTGATCCGAGGGAGCAGCTCTCCGGTCATCTTTACAGTGCAACCGGCCACGTTCAGAGGGTGGGAAGGGACATGATACGTTTTACTTACCCGAGCTTTCAAAAGGATTACTCACATCGGGGTCAATGGTGTGCTTTCCAGTTCACAAAGGTTACTACGGCAAGCCCGCACACCACACAGGAGTATCAAACCTGTACGGCTTCTGATTAGCAAATGCTAAACCCCCAGCCAGGAGCCGGGACGCTCTGGGCCTAATTAGCTGTTTA
>CAMNSA010000030.1 GCA_946554335.1 uncultured Neglectibacter sp. | reverse complement strand
CTGCCGCCTATGAGAAGCGCGGCGTGGCCGTGGATGTTCCCGAGTGGATCGTGGACAACTGCATCCAGTGCAACCAGTGTTCTTATGTATGTCCCCATGCCGTCATCCGTCCCATCGCCATGACTGATGAGGAGCTGAAGAACGCTCCCGCCGGCACCAAGGCGAAGCCTATGACGGGCGTTCCCGGCATGAATTTTGCCATGGTCATCTCTACTTTGGACTGCACGGGCTGCGGCTCCTGCGTCAATGTGTGCCCCGCCAAGGAGAAGGCCCTGAAGATGTCTCCCATCGATTCTCAGCGCGCCGAGCAGGAAGTGTTCAACTACGGCATCGACCTGCCCGCCAAGGAAGCGGTTGCCGAGAAGTTCAAGGAGACCTCCGTTAAGGGCAGTCAGTTCAAGCAGCCTCTGCTTGAGTTCTCCGGCGCTTGCGGCGGCTGCGGCGAGACTCCCTACGCCAAGCTGGCCACTCAGCTGTTCGGCGACAAGATGTTTATCGCCAACGCTACCGGCTGCTCCTCCATCTGGGGCGGTTCCGCACCTGCCACTCCTTATACGGTGAATAAGCAGGGTCACGGCCCCGCCTGGCAGAATTCCCTGTTCGAGGACAACGCTGAGTTTGGTCTGGGCATGACCCTGGGCCAAAACGCTGTGCGCTATCGTCTGAAGGAGCTTACGGAAAAGCTGATCGCGATCGATTATTGCCAGCAGTCCATCAAGGATGCCGCCAAGGCATGGATGGATACCATGAATGACAGCAAGGCAAACGATGCTCCTGCCAAGGCCTATATTGCCGCTTTGGAAGACGGCGTTATGACGCTGGATGAGAATATTGCCTTCTGCAAGTCTGAAAAGGGCAAAGAGGTATTTGGCGACAAGGCAGCCGAAATGCTGGCCCATGCTGAAGCGCTGAAGGCTTCCGGTAAGAAGTATTGCGATTGCGAGGCCTGCACACTGGCCCTTGAGATCCTAAAGGATAAGGATTATCTTGCCAAGAAGTCTATGTGGATCCTGGGCGGCGACGGCTGGGCCTACGATATCGGCTTCGGCGGCTTGGATCATGCCATCGCCTCCGGCGAGAACATCAATATCCTGGTCTTCGATACCGAGGTGTATTCCAACACCGGCGGACAGGCCAGCAAGTCTACTCCCACCGGCTCTGTGGCCCAGTTTGCCGCTACCGGCAAGACCACGAAGAAGAAGGATCTGGCCGCGATCGCTATGAGCTATGGCTATGTCTATGTGGCTCAGGTGGCTATGGGCGCCGATATGAACCAGTGCATCAAGGCCTTCTCCGAGGCGGAGAGCTACAACGGACCCTCCCTGATCCTGGCTTACGCTCCCTGTATCAACCATGGTATCAAGGGCGGCATGGGTATCTCCATGACAGAGGAAAAGAAAGCGGTTGCCGCCGGTTACTGGCATAACTTCCGCTTCGATCCCCGCAAGGCCGACGCCGGAGAGAATCCCTTCCAGCTGGACAGCAAGGAGCCTTCCGCTTCTTATCGTGACTTCATCATGGGCGAAGTTCGCTACAACAGCCTGACCCGTTCCTTCCCGGAGCGCGCCGAGAAGCTGTTCGCCAATGCTGAGAAGTACGCGGAAGAGAAGTACGCAAAGCTGAAGAAGATGGCGGAGTAATTTTCCGGTTTTTACGATCTGAGCTTAAAAAAATCCCCTGCTGGACACATGTCCAACAGGGGATTTTTATGGCCTTGTCTATCAGAACAAAAAGATAGATTCCCTTGTGGTTATCGCAGTTCCCGATAGACAGACTTTCTCAGCCGGGAAAGGCTTAGAAGAAAGCCCAGCACTCCTACCAAAAAGAACAGGAGGGCGATTCCGGCTCCGTTTCCGGAACCAAAGGCCCGGGAAAGGGTGCTCTGTAGGGGAGAGCTCGATTTCATAAAGGGCTCAAAAACATGATCTGTTAAAATCCCGCCGAAGAATAGACCCAGTGGGATCGCGCAGTTTTGCAGCGGATCCCTCGCGGAAAAGACCCGCCCCTGTACCCGCTCGGGAACCTGCTCCCGGATCACGGTCATCAGGTTCGCGTTCATCACAGCGGCTGTCCCGTAGGAGAGAAAGGATACCGCGCACCAGACCGCCGGCAAGAGCGTAAGGCTCTGGACGATATTTCCCGCGAACAGAATGGCGCAGGACAGAAAGATCAGTCTTATTCTGTTTTTGACGGGCTTCATGGTCATCACCAGCAGGCTCCCCGCCAAAAGGCCCAGGGCTACCGAGCTTTGTACCATGCCCAAGATCTGTTGGTCGTTCCCGGTCCTGCTTAGGACAAAGGGAGAGATCATCCCGTCGTTCCCCAGCTTTGCGAAGAAATTGACCAGGGTGAAAAACAGAGTCAGGTGCAAAATCGCGGTGTGGCTTCGCAGATAGCGGACTCCCTCCAGCAGGTTCTTGAGAAAAGGCTCTTTCTTTTCCACCGTTTCTCGATGGGGCTCCGGGATCCGAACGCAGCACAGCAGAACGAAAAAAGCGAAGAAAAAGCTAAGCAGGTCGCACAGCAGGACGACTGTCATACCTCCAAAGGCCAGCAGGCAGCTTCCCAAAGCGGGCGCCAGAATGGAAATGGCAGAGGAAGAAAAGCTTTGCAGGCCACCGGTTCTGGTGTAGTGCTCTTTTGGCACCACCAGACTGGTAGCTACAAAAGCCGCCGGACTCTGAAAGGCGTTCATTAAGCTGAGAAGGCTGTTGATGAGATAGAGATGCCATACCTGAAGAGAGGCGCAGGAATACAGCAGCAAAATGGTCCCCGTTCCACAGGCGGCGATCAGGTCAGAAATCAGCAGGATGCCCTTTTTGCTCCAGCGATCTACCAGGGCTCCGGCCAGAAAACGCAGGAAAATGGTCGGCAGAAAAGAGCAGATTGTCAAAATGGTAATGCTTGAGGCTGTTCCCACCTGTCCGTAGGCCCAGATGATAAGAGCATAATTTGTCATTGCCGTGCCCAGCTCGGACACGGTTTGCGAACTCCATAAAAGCAGAAAGCTTCGAAGCTCTTTAAATGGAAATTGGAAAAATTTTCTTTTCATGGCTTTGCTCCTTACAAAAATAGTTTCATTATTTCAGTAAGCGGCGCAAAGCCTGATGGGGCGATCAGTCTCTTTCTCAGAGAAGGTAAACGCTCCGCGTAAGGATCGCCCGTCGATCAGACTTTGCGCGGAGCAGACACATCTGCGCTGAAAGGCAGACAGGGCTGAAATTGATCCACTGAAGGTTCCTCCTTTTGTCTTTTATGGAAAGCCGATCAAGGAGCCGTGCGGCTATCTTTTTGAGACCTCCTGATTCAGGAAATCGTAGGGCGTCTGCTGATAGACATAGTAGTTGAGCCAGTTTGACACTAACAGATGAGCATTGCTCCTCCAGGTGAAGGGCGGCGTCTTGCTGTCGTCGTCCTTTGGAAAATAATGATATGGGACATGAGGGTGAAGCCCCTTGTTTACATCCCGGAAGTATTCCTTCGCGAGAGTGTCCCGGTCATATTCCGCGTGGCCGGTAACGAAGATGTTTCTTCCGCCCTGCTCGGCCACGATATGGACGCCGGCTAAATCGGAAACAGAGAGCGGGATCAGCTCCGGGTGCTTTTTGATATCCTCCAAACGAACCTCGGTGTAGCGGGAGTGGGGAGCGAAATAGTTGTCGTCAAAGCCCCGCATCAGCGGGTGATAGGGGTTTAAGACCTGGTGGCTGTAAATTCCGCTGAGCTTTTCCGGCAGGGGATATTTGGGAATCCCGTAGTGATAGTAGAGCCCCGCTTGAGCGCCCCAGCAGATATACAGGATCGAATAGACATTTTCCTTTCCCCACTCCATAATGCGGCACATTTCCTCCCAGTAGTCTACTTCCTCAAAGGGAAGCTGCTCTACCGGAGCGCCGGTGATGATCATTCCGTCGAAGCGCTGATCCTTCACCTCCTCAAAGGTGCGGTAAAAGGTGTTGAGGTGAGTTGCGCTGGTGTTCTTGCTGATATGGGTGGCAGGATGTAAAAGCTCCACATCCACTTGAAGCGGTGTGTTGCCCAAAAGGCGAAGCAGCTGCGTCTCTGTTTCCACCTTTGTGGGCATCAGATTGAGCAAAGCGATTTTCAGCGGTCGGATGTCCTGCCCGGCTGCCCTTTCGTGGGTCATGACGAAGATGTTTTCTGATTCCAGCACCTCTACAGCGGGAAGATCCGCCTGGATCCGGATCGGCATTGACAAAACCCCTTTTCAAAAGTAAGAAAATCAGGAAATAGGACTTGATTTTTCAAAAGAAAATATGGTATAGTATCATTACCCCGTTTTGCGGGGATGATAAGGGTTATCCTATCAAATATGTGCTTTTTATTATAGCACGGCGCCCTTCCTTTGTACAGTTTTTTTAGTTGTGAAATGGCTGTAAAATTTTTTTCAGAAATCTGAAAAAAGGTGTTGACAAGGGGGGCAAGGATTTGGTATGATAGTCAAGCGCTCGA
>CAMNSA010000029.1 GCA_946554335.1 uncultured Neglectibacter sp. | reverse complement strand
TCTTTAAGGCCCCGAAGGGGCCGCTCTTTGGCTCCCCCTTTCCCCCCTGCCGCCCAACGGGCGGCTCCCCCGTCCCCGCCGCAGCGGATTTTTTCTTTTTGCTTCTTTTTCTTTTTTGTGTAGGAGGTGCGTCTATGTCGAGTGGTTTCCGGGGTACTGTTGCTGAATATCAAGCCTTGTATATAGAGAAGAATGCCCACCTGGAGCAGTTTTTAGAACAGGTTGAGCCATTTGATTTCTACCGGGAGATTTTTCCAGAGGGGTCTTTTGAGCGTTGGGGGCATCAAGAGGATAATAAGGCAAATGGGATTGCTGTTTCTCTACCTGGTAAGGGTGGCTCCGTCAATGGGATTGCTTTGGAGATCGAGGGGGACGGCAAGGCGAAGCGGTATATCATTACGGACGATCTGAAGAAGCTGGACGAGCTGATCGACACGGACTTTACCATCATGGCCCCGATTTCGTACTTTGGTAAGAGCCGGTCGGGGAAGTTCGCCCGGTTCCTCTATGCCCTGGCCTTTGACCTGGATGGAGTGGGGATGCCCCAGCTCCGGGATGTGCTGCATCAGATGGATAAGGGGATTTTGCCAAAGGCCAGCTTTGTGGTGAACAGCGGGACAGGGCTGCATCTGTATTACATTCTATCCGAGCCGGTTCCCATGTACCCGCAGAACCAGCACTATCTGAAGGAGCTGAAGTATTCCCTCACCCGGCAGATTTGGAATAGGTTCACTTCCACCATCAAGCAACCGCAGATGCAGGGGATTATGCAGGGGTTTCGGGTGGTCGGTTCCTGGTCAAAGCTGGGCAAGGGCTATCCTGTGACGGCCTACCGGCTCGGTGATCGGGTAGAGTTGGATGATCTTTTGGACTACATACCAGCATCGAACGGGGAGCGGCAGAAGTTACAGGGGATTTTGAGAAAGACCACGATGCCGATGGCTGAAGCAAAGGAAAAGTATCCAGATTGGTATGAGCGGCGGATAGTGAAGGGGGAGCGGCGGGGCCGCTGGACGGTGAAAAGAGATCTCTATGATTGGTGGCTGCGCCGCATCCGGGACGAGATCCGGGTGGGCCACCGCTATCATGGGGTAATGACCCTGGCGATCTACGCTAAGAAGTGCGGTATTGAGGAGGCCGAGCTGCGCCAGGACGCCTATTCTCTCCTTCTGCCCTATGATGAAATGAGCATCGAGGAGGTCAACCGCTTCACCAGGGAAGATGTAGAGGCCGCTCTCTCGATGTTCAATGAGGACTATGTGACATTTCCCAGGGATGATATAGCGAGGCTTTCCGGGATGCCTATGCCAGTCAATAAGCGGAATTGGAGGAAACAGGGGCTTCATATTCAATTTATGAATCTGAATAGGCAGTTCAAAGTAGCGTCAGGGGAATGTACGAATGGTGGGCGACCGTCAGCGCAGGAGCAGGTATATCAGTGGCGGCAGCAGCATCCAGACAGGCGCAAGGCCGACTGTCATCGGGACACCGGCCTTGATCCTAAGACCATTCGGAAGTGGTGGGATTGTCCGCCTCCAGCGGTGAGCATGAGGGATGGACATATCACGGTGAGGGTTGAGCCGTCCCAGGAGATCAGCGATTTTCTGGTTGGCAGTCTGCATCAGTCAGAATGAAAGCAGTTGTATATTATTTTGCTTGTATTTTGCGGTTCGGTGTGGTATACTATACAGGCACAGAAAGGGGTGGCTGTTATGGCACAGATTAGTTTGCGTGTCGATGATGATGTGAAGCGTGGAGCGGAACAGGCTTTGAGCGATATTGGATTGAGTATGTCTACTGCTATCAATGTGTTTTTGCGTAAGGTGGCCCGTGAGCATCGTATTCCGTTTGAGCTGTCGGCAGATGTGCCGAATGCTGAAACCGTTGAAGCAATTCAGGAGGTAAAGAGGATGAAGGCCGACCCTGGCCTTGGCAAGACCTATACCGACGTCGATCAGATGATGGAGGAGTTGCTTGCCGATGTATAACGTGAGGCCGACCTCGAAATTCCAGAAGGATTTGAAACGGGCAAAGAGGCGGGGCTATGACATTGACCTGCTGAGGGATATTATTAAAAAGCTGGCGGCGGGGGAGCCGCTGCCAGCGAAGAACAGAGATCACGATCTCTCCGGGGATTATGTTGGTTGCCGGGAGTGCCATATCACCCCGGATTGGCTGCTGATCTACGAAGTGGACGGGGACGATCTGATTTTGTATCTGACCCGGACAGGTACGCACAGTGACTTGTTTTAGAGGGCCTTAGAAAATGACACACCAGGAATACAACAAAAAACTGGAAAGAGGGCTTGCCCAGGTTCGGGCCGGCCAGGGTATCACCAAAACGATGGAGGAGTTGGAACATATGGCAGAGGATGAAGTGAGAATTGCCCAGCTTCAGCTACCGGACCCGGCAGACTCCGATCCGCACCCCCGGCTGCTTCTGGAGGGCCGGGGCATCCATGCTGGGGAGTGCTTTTCTGCTCTTTTCCCTGATGGCTGGCACGACATTACCCTGGAGGTGAGCTGGGAGCCGACCGGCCCCGGCTGCTGGTACATATCGACACCTGGCTTTGGGGACATCTGCCCCATTGGTCTGTTTGTCAAAGTATGAAAACCATACGGGAGATAGCGGACGAAATAGGGGTATCAAAGCAGGCTGTCTTTAAGAAAATCAAGCGGGAGCCGCTGTCAACCAGTTTACGGGGGTTGACGTCAACCGTTGACGGTAGGTTGACGGTATCGGTTGACGGTGAAAAGCTGATAAAACAAGCATTTTCGGCGGGTACACCGTCAACCAACCATCAACCGGTTGACGGTCAGGTTGATGGCCCGGTTGACGGTTTGATTGCCGTTTTACAGGCCACCATCGACACGTTACAGGGTCAGCTTGAAGTGAAGGACAGACAGATCGAGCAACAGGCGCAGACCATCACCCGGCTGTCTGATGCCCTGGTCGCCGCCCAGCAGACGGCGGCAGCGGCCCAGGCTCTCCATGCTGGAACAATTCAGCAGCAGCTTCTTTCCGGCGAGGCCGGGGCCGATCAGCAGCACCAGGAGCCGGAGCCTGGACAGAGACGGAGTTGGTTTAGTCGGTTTTTCGGGAATTGATGTGTAATGTTTCTTGGAATTTCTGACGATATAGTTAAAAAGGATGGTGATTTCATGATGCGAATTGGTGGAATAAATAGTCCGCTGGAAGCAACAAGGTTTGGAGAAACGCCTAAAATCCAGAAAAAGGCGGTTGAAGCGTCTAAAAATGCAATGACGGATAGCTATATTGAGCAGCTTAAAGAGTATGCCAGAAAGGATGCCCAAAAAGGCATTTATATGGATAAAGAAGCTATTCAGTTTCAACGCGGGCAAATGAGTCAATACGTCTCTCCAGACCGCTCTGGGATGACGCAAGCCAATCAGGTTCTTCAGGAGTTAGGGCGAAAAGAGGATGAAGATGCTTTGCTCAAATTTCTTGATAGGATGCTTGGTATTACCGCAAAGGCTCGGAAGAGTTCGGATAAGCAAACCTTTGTGACCATGAGTGGTATGGCTGGGAATTGTTCTGGTAAGATACATCACAATTCTACTGGACAGACGGCTGAAATATATTCATCTGATGGTGAGATGATTGCAAGCTACAACAGTAACGGCGATGGATGGACTATTGAGCAGACAAAAGCAGAATCGAAGTTTCTCCAAGAATCAGCGATGATTTATAAGCAAGCTTTTGATGCTGCGCGTGCGGAGATTAAGAATGCGGCGCAGAAACCAACGGTTTGTGAAGAAGAGACTGCGACTTTCGATGTTCGAGCCTGATAGGGTTTAGGCTTGCCGTCCGGCTGCACTTTTTCAAAGGGCAAAGAGGACTGGGGAGCCGCCCGGAGGCGGCAGGGGCAACGCCCCTCTGGTGGTGGCTGGCTGCTGCGGATGCAGCGGACAGTCCACCACCAGTAACCCCCGCGGGAGCGCGCAAAAGCACTTTCATACTGACGCCCCAACGGGGCGGCGGTGTGAAAGTGCTTTTGCGTTACTTTCTCACCGAGAAAGTAACAAAGAGGTTGCATCGACCGGCCCGGTATGGTAAGATGGGACATGGCAGCGTTGCCGTCAAAATGTCGCTCACGTTGGGTTGAAGGGGGTGATCTCCGTGGGTGTCACGATTTCCGGCATGACGGGCCGGGGCAGTATCAGGCACAACAACAGGACGTTTTCAGCAGCCAATATCGACAGGAGCCGGACGGCCCAGAACGTCACCTTTTGCCGGGAGGACTTGAAACAGGTCTATCATCTGGTATTCGATGAAGCCCTGGCTGCGTACAACGCTAAGAAGAAAAAGACCAGGGACAAGATACCCGACTACTATGAGCATATCCGCCAGGGCAAGCAGGAGAAGCTGTTCCATGAGGTCATCTTCCAGATCGGCAACAAGGACGATTGCGGATGCGGCACTCTGGACGGTGATCGGGCCGCTGCGGTGCTGAAGGAGTTTGCGGAGTCCTTCCAGGAACGCAACCCCCATCTACGGGTGTTCAATGCGGTGCTGCACATGGACGAGGCCACGCCCCATATTCACATTGACTTCGTGCCGGTGGCTACGGAGCAGACCAGGGGCTTGCAAACCAGAGTTTCCATGAAACAGGCCCTAAAGCAACAAGGCTTTACATCCCTGGGCCGGAACATGACCGAGTGGCGGGCCTGGATGGAGAGGGAGAAGCAGACCTTGGCCGAACTTGCCCAGGCCCATGAGTTTGAGATCGTCAGCCTGGGCGGTGGCCGTAAGCATATGGACTTGCCAGAGTACCGGGAGGCGGCCCAGCGTCTGGAAGCGGCCCAGGAGCAGGTGATGGCAACCGAGCAGGAGATCGCCGCCCTGGAGAAGCAGAAAAAGGGGTTAAAGGGGACTGTGAGGGCGCTGGAGGCCGCAGAGAAGGTGCGGGTGAGGTTAGATACCATCCAGCCCGAAAGGACGCTTACAGGGGCCGTCAAGGGCATTACGGTGGAGCAGGTGGAACAGCTCAAGGCGGCGGCTCTCCGGGGCGTACAGGCCGAGCAGAGGGCCAAGGAAGCGGAAGCGGAGAACCGGCGGCTGCAAGGGATGATACCCTCGACAAAGGAGAAGTTAAGGGAGGCCCAGGCCCAGCAGAAGATCAGGCAGGAGAACCAGCAGCTTCAGGTCGAGAACGAATACCTTCAGGAGCAGTTGGAGGAAGAGCGCAGCTTCTCGGCCCGGCTCCTGGCTGGCATCGATGCGGCCCTGGACTTCCTGTGGGAGCATCTGCCCGAACCGCTCCGGCCACTGATCGAAAAGGCCCAGCAGCTTATCCCTGTGCCTGATGTCCAGGAACCGAAACGGGAGCATGACCGGGGCCACTCCTGGGGTGGCATGGAGCTGTGAGAGATATGGATGAAATTTGGAGACCAATCAGAGGATATGAGGGGATATATGAAATTAGTAGCCACTGGAAAGTAAGAAGCCTTGATCGTTATGATCGAAGAGGGACTTTTCATAAGGGGAAGATTTTGAAAACGAGACAGTCAAAGGCGGCTGAAAATTATGAGGCGGTATATGTTCGCCTTTGCAAGGACGGCCGACAGAAAGAGACCGATATTCGATATATCATATTAAGAGCTTTTGAGGGAGACGAAAGTATTGAAGAAATCATAGCGAGGATACCGGAGTGCTATAAGAAAAATTCATAGCAAAATAGCCTGTCCGGGGGGCTTGAAATGGCGTTTTGGACAGGCTATAATTATAGCAAAAAATAGGGAAAAACTCATTGATAATAAACGCCAGCCCTGAAGGGCTTTAGCCCTAAAAAAATTACGTTTCTTCTCTTAGGAACGGGAGAAAGTCGGAGGGGAAAAGGGGGGTGAGCGGAGGCTGTGGGAATGTGGTAAACCCGTAGGGTTTTCCATC
>CAMNSA010000028.1 GCA_946554335.1 uncultured Neglectibacter sp. | reverse complement strand
GCGTTCGTCCTTCCGCCCAGCGACTCCCCGTCACGCAGCTTCTGGATGTTGCCAAGACCTGCGGCGATTCCCTTATTGCCGTTGGTGGAAAAGCCGTAGAAGTTCACGCTGATCCTGCCGTAGCACCCGGAATACACCTCCGACTGGTCAAGGATGGGCTGTACGTTCTTATCCACCACCTGCGGCGCCTGCTTGCTGTTGGCGTTGAAGAAGTAGCTGTCCGCATACGCCTCATCCTCCGGGCGGTCAATGTCGCCGTCCCTTAAAGGCAGTTTCAGGTTCGCCGGGACCTTGCCGCCCCACTTGGAGACGGAATCCTTCTTCGCCTGCTCGATCGCTTTTTTAATTTTCTCAATGGTCTCCGTGTCCGACTTCGGTATGATGGCCGATACGGAATACTTTGGGTCCCCGTCGCTCACGGCGTTGGGCTCCCAGCAGTGCAGGTAGGAAAACCTGCACGGTACGATCACTTTTGTCAAATTTGCATTTTCATTACTCATGGTATTCATTCCTCCTTAAAATCCGCCTCCGCGGTTGCTGCGGCAATCTCCTGCCTCTTATCCGATTCCGGCACCAAGGTCACCTTGCCCTGCGGCTTGTAGACCAGCTTCCCAAGTATCTCTGCAAATCTCTTCTTCCCAAGCAGCCGCTCCATCTCCGTGATGCCGATGAGCGTCTTTTTGTAGATGTCCGTGTACCCGGCCTTCTGCGCCGCCTGCGCCACTTCCTCCTCATCCGTGTATCTCCTGTTGCTCCTGCCCTCCACCAGCTTGAAGCCGGCCCATTTCTTCCCCTTCGTGACCGCCTCGTCCTGCGCATAGGCGTAGACGTCCGCAGACCATTTGGCAAGCTCGTCCGCCACTTTCAGGACTTCCGCGATTTCCTCATCCGTAAGGAGCGGAGGCTGTTTAAATTCCATCTGCGCCAGCCTTAAATATTCCTCCGCCCTCGCCCTGCAGGTGTTCTTCGCCCTGCAGAACCGGCACCAGTCGCCGGAATGGTACTCGCCCTCTCCCTTGATGGCAAGCACGGCCTTTGGCTTTAACTCCATCTCCACCCATTCCATTAAATCCTTTACGGAAATCTCCCATGTGCTGACGGATTCCAGCCTCGGCTGGTAGATGGCCATGCGGATGATTTCAATATCGTAGAGGGCATCGAACAGTTCCAATGCACCAAGCCCGTATAACATCATCTGCGGGTTCCACTCCGCCTCCACCGCCACGCCCTTCCCATACTTTAGGTCAATGACGGTAAGGACATGGTCAGCAACGATAATCAAATCCCCGGTGCCGAAACCCTCCGGCACATAGGCGGAATAGTCCAGCCGCTGCTCGACCAGGACGACAGGGTCGCTGCATTCCTGCCGTGCAAGCTCCACCTGCTCCATCGCAAAGGCCACATACCCGTCCGTGCATTCCTCCATCTCGTCACAGTGGTAATCAGACACCGGGCGCTTGGAGCGCCTTTTTAATGCCTTTTTCAGCTTATGCTCCGCAAGGGCGTGGGCGGCGGTGCCTTCCTCGGCATAGACGCTGCCGCCCGGTTCATCCCTGAACTGCTCCTCCAGCCGTGCGGAAGGCGTGCAGGAAAGCCACCGCCTGGAGGAAGATGCGGAAAGCAATGCGTGTTTCCCCATCACAGCACCTGCGCTTCCTGCATCAGCGCCGGGTAGTCCTCCGGCTTCACCGCCGAGAGCTTCGCCGCGCCATACTTCTGCAAAAGTTCCTTGATCTCCTTTGACTTCCCCTCCTGTGTTTTCTGCGCCATCAGCGCACGGATGCCCTCCAGCGTGGCGGGCTGTTCCTGCGCCACATCCTGTTTCTGTACTTTTTCCGTGGCTGACGGCTGTGCTTTCACCGTTTTTTCTTTCGTGCCGCCCTCCGCTTTGGCAAGGCCACGCAGGCCTTCCGCCACGATGGAGAACCCTTCCGCGATTTTCATTAATTCACTTCCCATTTACATTCCCTCCGTTTCCCTGAATATGATTTTCTTACCCTGTGCTGTGGCGTGGGCGATCTCCGCCGCCATCCCTTCGGTGGCTTCCCCGAACACCCACACCTCGTCACACAGGGCGAGCAGTTCCATCCCCATAGCGATGCCGAGCCGCCTCTCTTCCTCTATCCCCTCATTCAAGAACTGCGGGAATAAAAGGTGCGGCGCGATGGGGAGATGCCCTTCCTCACACGCCATGCGGCTGTAGGCCGCCGCTTTCCTTGCATTCCCTTCCATGTCGCCGCGGAAGGGGCTGCAGATAAAAACCTTCTTACGCATCAGCGCCTCCATCCTTTCTTCATTTTCCTGTCATGCGCCGCTTTCGCGGCTTCGTAGGCTTCCACTTCCTTCTCGATCTGCATCAGCTTGGCGGCGAGGCTTTTCGCCACGATGCTGATCGCCTGTAAGATGCCGATAAGCTCCTGTGATTTTTCCATAGGCTCCGTTCCCTCCTTTCCGGGGCAGATAATCTTGTACCCCTTCACTGCCGTAATGACACTTTTTTGAAAACAGGCAATGAAAAATGAAACTTTTTTGAAAACCGTTCGACAAACGTATCTTTTCCTGTCGAATAAAGAAAGAACTACACTTCAAATCCATGTTCCCGGAAAAAATGGCGCAGTTTCTCCATAACTTTATTCTTGCGGAAATCAAGCGTCCGCCTGTTGCCGCCCGTCACCCGTGCATATTCATAGACGCTCATTTCCTCCCCGAACACCTTCATGGCAAGCTCCCGTTCTTCCGGCAGGAGGGAATCCATCGCATCACGGAGGACATCCAGCAGCATCCTCTTTTCCGCCAGTTCCTCCATGCTCTCCGCAAAAAGCTCCGTCCGCATATCGTTCTCTTTCCATTCTTCATAGGATTCTTCCGTATAGCCGTTCTGCTCCATCGCCTCCCGGTTCCGCTGCTCCTTTTTCTTCATCTGCCACCACGGCCTAAAGTAATTCCTGTATTCCTCTTCCGTTACGTTCATTGTGGTTTCTTCGTTCCCTGACTTGATCCTGATGATTTTTTCAGACATAAAAGCGTTCCTTTCTTTACGCCTTCGTAAAGCCAGAAACGCTTCTATTTTTGATATGAAATTGATTTAAAATGGAAAAATGGCCGGAGTAAGCTAAGGCTCATTGTCTCTAGCTTCACTCCGGCCATTCGTGACTCGATGTCCCCTGGTCCCACTCGCTCGGTAGTAAGTCTTATTTAGCTGTCTCCGTGACCTGTAGTAGCCATTCCAATTTGACTATCCTCCCGCATTCAGGGCATTTGACCTTTAAGACTACGCGCCCTCCTGCGGTGGCAATTAAATCGCAGATCCGTCCTTTGCAAGCGGGACATTTGACCATACACATACCGTATACCTCCCACAGCCTGTTTTGGATGACAATGCCATGCTATGCATCCTGCATAAAATATCCCATCGGTGGAAATTACCAAAAATTTCCATTGCCTGTTATCAGTATGACCCGGAATGCCGCCCCTTAATCACGGGATGCATTAAAAAAACAGCAGAATCACCTCCGCCGTTTTTTCCTCTCATATATGCCCGCCTCTATCCCTTCCGGGCCGAAGTGCAGCCTTACCAGTTTTCCGCAGTGCTGGCATTTGATCTCCAGGACAGTCCACTCCGTCTCAGTCCCCTCATCATCCAAAATGCGCCGCCTGCATTTGGGGTTGGGGCATCTGATTTCTTCCATCTGCCACCGCCTCCTCCCTTACTCCACTCCGGCCAGTAACCATCCTTATTTTCCGCCTCCCCTCACTGATATGGAACAAGGGAACCTGCCTGTCCCTGCCAGTTCCCTTTTATCCTTTGTGTACTATATCCGCCTATGCCCTCGCGTCAAAACCGCCCTGCACTTCCATTCCGTTTATCTCCTGCCTTGCCGCATGGTACGCATCATAGTAGGCTGCCTTCAAAGCCCCGTGTACCTGCGTCTCCGCCTTCGACTCCTTCTCATGCCAGCCCACGCCCGCCGTGTAGGTCAGTATCTCGTCTCCATTCCCGTCATACACATGGACTCCCCCGGACTGGAACTTAGCCTCATACGGCTCCCCGAACAGGAGGCGCAGGCGTCTCTCATCCGCCTCCCGTATCGTTTTCATGTCAGCCATATCCTGATTGAGTTTCCCCATCAGCGCAGACCTGTCCGGCGCGACTTTGGCGACCTCGCTTTTCCGCAGAGCAAGAAACTTATTCCCCATATAGACGTTCTGTGCCGCATCCTGTTATCTTCTCCCGGAGGGAATCAGACAGCTTCCATTCCTTCTTGGATGATACCTTTCCCTGCCGCAGTGCTATTCGCCTGATGGCTTTTTGTTATTTCTGTAATACCCACTGCAAACTCCTTCCCTGCCGGAACGTCTGGCATCTACGAACACAATGCCGCTAAAAGTGACTTATACCTTTCCGTCTCATTTTTTATATCTTCGGCAGTGACTCCGTAATACAGATATATTTCCCTGAACAGCTTCTTCATCTCCTTCATGGTTTTCTTTTCCCCGCTGAATGAGCCTTCTATCACCTGCCAGACAGTTTCCACCCCTATCTGCATTATGCAGTTCCCAGGACACTTAATTTCATATATGTGGAAATCTAATGGTAAGATATCGTCTGCAATTTCCGCTGCTATTTTCTCCCGCTTCTGAATCTGTTCAAAGAATGTCTTTAGAGCCTCCACATCGTCCCTTTCGGGCGGCTCCAAATCCATCAATTCACCAAGTAAATCCGGGCGGTGACGCATTACAAGGGATGCCTTTAAGCACTTTCTCTGTTCCTGATAATTAAAAGACTGCTGCGAAACCTCCTCAGCGCCGTATTCCCTTTTCATCAGTTCCACGACTTCCTCCAGCGTATGGGGATTGGCGGTTATCCGCTTTTTTACTCTGTTCCTTTTTAATTTGCGGAAATAATTTTGTATGCGTGTTGTCAGCTTCACCTTATCGCTTTTTCCGGCGATAAAAATACTTGTAGGTCCATCTGCACCACCTATAATGGATATACTGCCTTCGCCCTTTCCCATATCTACATCTCCCATTCAAAAAATAAATCCTGCTCCCGATTCCCCAATCTGCCAGAACGCCAGGGATGCCTGCCTTTGCTCTTGCCAGTCTGTGGCTTATTGGGGATATGTTGCTGACGGAAATATATTCTCCTTCAATAATCATCTAATCTGAATGCTTCTTTTGGCATATACTTTATCAAATCGTGGATTTGATACCTTTCCTTTATCTCTTCTGAAGGATTTGGGTAAAATGTCCGGGAAGCATATTTAAAAACTTCATTCCCCCACAAATTTACTGTAGACAGCAGATAACCATAATAATCTTTATCATAATGGATATGCCATGATAGTTCCTTTATCAGCCGCAGGCTCATGGCTGTTTTTACGCTGACTGCAGATCCACTTAATATGGCATCATATTCCGCGTCCAAAATCAGGCTTGCTATTTTAGGAGGTTGGCCATCAATAATCAAGCCAACCGCAATGTCCATAAAAGATTTCAAAGGTTCTTCAAAATTATTTTCTAATGGCAGTTTCTCAATACCACTATTCTGCAAGTGTAAAACCATCCTCATAAAATAACTGAATATCCTGTCTAAAACCTCGTTGCTGTATCTGCTTTTGATACTTGCTTCCATAATCCCTCCCGTTATATAGCCCCTCTCCCGTTCAGAGCCTCCCCTGCACCCTCGCAGTCCGCAGAGGCAGAGTTTTATGCGCCTCTGCGGAATAGGGCGTAAAGGTTATATCTGTATATCCAATTATACCTTTTTACTAATGCCAAACATACTATTCAGCATGGATAGCACTTTCTCCATACCGCTTTCCTTAGAGCCAGAAGTCTTGTAAGCATCCCTCCATTCCTGCGCCAGCCTTTTCATTTTCTGCCCGGTTGTTTCCGGGACGTTTTCATCCGTCCCCTGCGGCTTTTTAGAGGCATTCGTGGAAAGCCCTTTCCCTCCTTCAGTTC
>CAMNSA010000027.1 GCA_946554335.1 uncultured Neglectibacter sp. | reverse complement strand
GCCGCACGACGGCAAAAGAAAAAAAGCCGTCGTTCAGCAGAGGTCTTTTCACACGTCCTTTTTGGCGCGGCGGCTTTGAAAAATCGAAGCCGCCGTTTCTTTTTATATTCTCAAGGAATGACGCGGTATCACTGTTAAAAGCGGCGGCTAAAGGAGGTAGCCGCCATGAAGCACATACTGTATCGACAAAATCCGACGGTCATTGACTTATCAAAAAAAGCCTGATCTTGGTCGGGGGATATTTTACCCATAAGTATGCACTGTCAAGTCAATTAAATACTGTTCACAGTTCCATTACACCCGATTGCATTACACAGCCGGGTGTTTTTGTATGCTTATGGATAAAGAAAATGCCAGCCCGTCCAGGCTGCCGCTCCCCACCCTCTCCGTTCAGAGACTTTTGCAAAAAATCTGAACGGAGGAAAGGAAGATGGAAGTCACCATCAAATTTAATGGACAAGCCCTGTCCGTGGATGTGAGCATGGAAGTTTACGAATATCTTGACCGGGCCGACCACAAAGCGGAGAACCTGGCCCATGAGCAGCGGAGGCACTGGGACGGGAGGGAGTTTGACGAATACATAGTCGCCACGGAAGGGACTGGCATCTACAGTGAAACGCCGGAGGAATCCCTCTGCCGGAGCGAGACGCTGGACGAGCTGCTTTTCGTCCTGGACGGCTGCACCGAGACCCAGCGCCGCCGGTTCTTGCTCTACGCACTGGAAGGGTTGAGCTATTCCGAGATCGCACGGATTTGTGGCTGCTCAAAGTATGCCGTCCGGGATTCTGTCATGGCGGTCAGAAAAATTTTTCAAACTTTTTTTGAAAACAGACCCCACGACTGACCGGTTTTGAGGCTACCCGATGAAGGGAACTTTTTCCCTATCACTTTTCAGGAGGTAAGCCCATGCAGACTGTCAACCTAAAGAAGTATTACTATCCCCTCTTTGTGAAGGACACCTTTGTGGAGGTGTCGGACGAGGTGGCCGAGGCGCTGCTGCTCATGCACAGGGAGGAAAACAACCGCACCCATAAAATCTGGTATCACAAAGCCTACTATTCCCTTGACTGTGAGGACGGGATCGAGAACTGCGCCCTGGACTTCACCACGAAATCCCCAGAGGACATCCTTGTGGAGCGGGAGGAAGAACAGCTTTTCCTCACCATGCTGGAACGGCTGGCCGAGGCCATGGGGGATTTGACGGACATACAGGCAAGGCGCATCCATGCCCGCTACGTCCTTGGGAAGAAGCTGACCGAAATTGCCGCCGAGGAAGGCGTGAGCGTCTCCGTGGTACAGCAAAGCATCAAGAGCGCCCTGAAACGGATGCGGAGATATTTTGAGAAAAAGAAATGGAGGAAATGAAGGAATGAATTTTACAAAAAGCGAGCTGGAAATGCTCTACCAGTACGCAGCGCCCACGAAGGAGGAAACCCTTGCGGGGCTGAAAGAGATCGTGCCGGTTCTGGAAAGGAAGGACGACCTGCTGACAAAGGTGATCGTGGAGAACACGGTGAGGAAACTGGAAAAACTGGCAGAGCCGGAATGCAACCGGTTCATTGCTAATAACCGTGCCGCCTTTATCGCAGAGAGGGACAAGTCCATCCGTAGGAGGCTTGCGGAAGCGGGGAAAAAGGAGCCGCCCCTGTTGGGGCATGACCTGGCCGGAACGGAGCGGTTCCTGCCGGGGACAAGGCACATGGTAACGGTGGAGATTTTAAACAGCGACAGCCCGGTGGGGTTCCCTGGAGAGAGATACCGCTTTTTTCTCTCTGACGAGGGCTATCAGAATGCCAGAGCCAGCGAAGGCCGGGGCGAAGTGAAGATCAAAAGCCATGCCACCGTATGCGCCGGGAAGCTCTATCCTGATAAGAAACCCAAACAGCCGGAGCGGTAGAAGGAAAGGAAGGTGCAGCTTATGAAGGAACTGGAAAAACTGAAATCCCAACAGGAAAAAGTGCAGAAAGAGATTGAGCAGTTGGAGAACCGCCAGAAGATTCTCCTGAACCGAAAGACGGACATGGAGCGCCGTGCCAGGACCCGCCGCCTGATCGAGCATGGGGCCATCCTGGAAAGCATTTTCCCGGCAACTGTCACCATGACCGGCGAGGAAGTCAAGGCATTTCTGCTTGCGCTCTCCCGCCTGCCGGGGGCAGAGAAAGCCGCCGCAAATGTACGCAAATCCGGGGATGTTTCCTAAGTCCCTTGGTTACAAGGGCGCACTTATGCACCGTTCCGGTGCGTGCGCCCTGCCGGGGGCGTGGCGTCCTCTGGACGCAATGGGGAGCTACACTCCCCAAACCCCTTGTGCGCTCCGCTGGAAACGACACCCGCCCTGCGGCTGCCCTTTCCGGCAGAGCCTTGTATATCCCATCCTGGAAGGAGGCGAATACCAGTGGCGATCTTCCATTGCCCCATCAAGATCATCCAGCGCAGCAAAGGCAAGTCCGCCGTGGCTGCCGCCGCATACCGGAGCGGCACAAAGCTCACCAATGAGTGGGACGGGCTGACCCACGACTACACCAGAAAGGGCGGCATCATCCATTCGGAGATCATGCTGCCTGCCCATGCCCCGCCGGAATTTTCTGACCGCTCCATCCTCTGGAACAGCGTGGAGCAGATTGAAACCTCAAAGAACAGCCAGCTTGCCCGTGAGGTCGAGGCGGCGCTGCCGGTGGAGCTTACCAGGGAGCAACAGTTGGCCCTTGTCCGTGAGTATGTGAAAGACAACTTTGTATCAGCCGGTATGTGCGCCGACTTTGCCATCCACGATAAGGGGACCGGCAACCCCCATGTACATATCCTGCTCACCATCCGCCCGCTGGAAGAATCCGGTGAGTGGGGCGCAAAGTGCCGCAAGGTCTATGACCTGGATAAGGACGGACAGAGAATCCCGGACGGGAAAGGCGGTTACAAAAACCACCGGGAGGACACCACCGACTGGAACGACAAAGGCAATGCCGAGAAATGGCGGACGGCATGGGCGGCCTGTGCAAACAAGGCACTGGAATCAGCCGGGAGGCTGGAGCGGATCGACCACCGCAGCTATAAACGCCAGGGCATAGATAAAATCCCCAGCGTCCATTTAGGCGTGGCCGCCATGCAGATGGAGAAGCGGGGAATCCCCACCCGCAAGGGAAACCTGAACCGGCAGATTGCCGCCGATAACAGACTGCTCAAAGAGATCAAAGCCCGCATTACCCGGCTCTATAACTGGTCAAAGGAACAGGCAGAGAAACCGGAAGGGAAAGAAAGCATCCTGCTCCGGCTATGGCAGGCCCGACAGGAAATGGACAGCCCGGATTCCCGGTATGGAAAAATAAAAGACCTGAAAGAACAGGCGGCGCTTTACAGTCTCCTGCTGGGGAATGGGATCACCACAATGTGGCAGCTCCATGAGAAAATCTCCGCCATGAATAAAAGCTACTATGACCTGCGTGGGAAGATCGTCAGCGCAGAACGCCGCATCAAGGTTCTGGACGAACACCTCTCCATGTGGGAGCAGTACGAGAAGCACAAAGGCATCCGCCGCCAGCTTGACAAAGTGAAGCCGGGGAAGAAAGGACAGTTTGAGCAGAGGCATGAAACAGAGCTTGCCCTTTACGAAGCCGCCGCCCGGTATCTGGAAAAACTGAAATCCGGCGGGGAAGCAATTACCCCGAAGAAGTGGAGGGCAGAATCGGAAAAACTGGCGGCACAGAAAGAAATCCACTATCAGGAGATGCGCTCCATGAGGGAGCAGATCAAGGCGGTGGAGAACCTGCGGAAAGCCGCAGACCAGCTTGAAAGACCACAACAGAACCAGAACAGAAAGAAGGAGAACAACCAGCTATGAAACATTTTCTTTTGCATATCAATATCCATTTTTACATTCCACGCCGGACCGTGCTGCCCGTACCGGACAGAAGCACAGAGGGAAGGGAGAAGCCCCATGACCGCCACGCCTGCGGCGGCTCCTGCTCCTGCCATCACGGACACGGCCATACCGGTGATGAATGTGGCTGCCATGAATCCGGTTGCCAGTGCCAGGAGACCGGCCATGAGTGCCGGCGTCGCCATGAAAAAGAAAAGCGTTGAACCCATCCCGATGATGGATTATGGACAGCTCCGGCGGGCAAGGAAGTTAGTGCATGAGTGCTGCAACTATGACAACGGCCGGTGTATCGCCCTTGACGAAGGGGACGGGTGCGTCTGTGTCCAGAGCATCTCCCATTCGGTTTTATGCCGGTGGTTCCGCTGTGCCGTCCTTCCCCTTGACCGGGAGCTGGAAGCGGCTCTTTTCCATCGGCTGGAACGGAAGAAGTGTTCCGTCTGCGCCAGGCTTTTCCTTCCCGGCTCCAACCGGGCGAAATACTGCCCGGACTGTGCCGAACGCATGAAGCGGAAACACGCCGCCGAACGCAAACGGAAGCAGAGGCGTATATGTCACGCTTTAGGATTGGAAAAAGCCTTATAAATCAAGCACTTTTTTTGAGTGTCGGAGGGCAGCCAGTACTTTTTACCACTGACGCCCAAAAACAGCCTTAAATGGCGTATATGGGCCTCACAGCCCTATCCAGAGACCAAAAGGAGCAATAGATATGTCAGACAACAGAAAATACTATTACCTGAAACTGAAAGAGAATTATTTTGACGAGGATTCCATTGTCCTGCTGGAAAGTATGCAGGACGGCATCCTGTATTCCTACATCCTGCTGAAGCTGTACCTGAAATCGCTGAAACACGGCGGCAGGCTCCAGCTTGACGAGAACATCCCCTACACGCCGCAGATGATCGCCACCCTCACCCGCCAGCAGGTAGGGACCGTGGAGCGTGCCCTGAAAATCTATCTGCAGTTAGGGCTTGTAGAGCTTATGACGGACGGGGCCTATTACATGAGCAACATTGAGCTGCTGATCGGCCAGTCCTCCACCGAGGGCGAGCGGAAGAAGCAGGCACGGATGGCTTTGCGGGAGCAGAAAAAGCGTGGCGGACATTTGTCCGATATTCGTCCACCAGAGATAGAGTTAGAGATAGAGAAAGAGATAGAGATAAAGAGAGAGATAGAAAAGGGACAGGCCGCCCGTACCTGCGGACGCTACCAGAATGTGGTCCTGTCGGAGAAAGACCTGTCAGAACTGAAAAGGGAACTGCCGGACTTGTGGGAAAGCTATGTGGAGCGGCTGTCCGAATATATGGCATCTACGGGAAAGAGCTATAAGAACCATGCCGCCACAATCCGGCGCTGGGCCAATGCGGACAGGAAAGGGGCAGCGCCACCGGCAAGAAACCGGGATTACACCGTAAAGGAGGGAGACACCATATGATCGAGATCAACGAGGCTGTCCGGGCATTTATTGACAAAGCCGCCGGAGGTACGGAATTATCGGAGGATGAATACATAGAGCCTGCGGACGGCCTTATCCACTGTAAGAAATGCGGAGGGAGGCGGCAGACCGTCCTCCCCGATCCGCTCCGGCACAGCTACCTCATGCCCCGCTGTGTCTGCCCCTGCCAGCAGGAGGCCGGGAGGCAGAGGAAGGCCGCCGAGGAACAGAGGGCGCTTATGGAGAGCATCCGGCGCAGGAGGGCGCAGGGCCTGCAGGATCGCTATCTCCATGACTTCACTTTTGCCAATGACAACGGCCAGAACCCGCTCATGGAGAAAGCCCGTGCCTATGTGGAAAACTGGAAGGAGGCATACCGGGAGAATACCGGCCTTCTGCTTTTCGGTGACGTGGGGACGGGGAAATCCTTCTTTGCCGGATGTATCGCCAATGCCCTGATCGACCAGGACATACCGGTGCTTATGACGAATATCCCCTCTATCCTGAACCAGTTGACCGGGATGTTTGCCGAGGACCGGGCGGCGTTTATCTCCGCCCTTGACGATTACAGCCTTTTGATTCTGGACGACCTGGGCGTGGAACGCAATACCGAATATGCGCTGGAGCAGATGTTCCTTGTCATTGACAGCCGGTACAGGAGCAGGAAGCCGCTGATCGTCACGACCAACCTGAAACTGGAAGAGATCAAAAACCCGCCCGATCTGGCCCACGCCAGAATCTATGACCGTATCATGGAGCGGTGCGCCCCTGTCCTTTTCTCCGGCAGGAACTTCCGGGAGGAAAAGGCGGCGGCTACCAAAGAGGCGGCGAGGGGGATTGTCTCCCCGAAATGAAACCTGAAAACAGCAGCAAGGGCAATCCCCATACATATCAGCGGACTGTCCGGGAAAGGAGCATCAATACCATGAGCAGCGAGAAGAATATCCAGAATGTAGCAGACACCACAGCCAGGGCAGAGAACCCGCCAGCACTGGTGAAGAAGATAGGCCGCACCACCTATATCGTGCGGATTCATTTCAGTGAGACCAGCACGGAGACCATGAGCGACAAAATCAAGCGTATGCTGAAAAATGAGATACAGCAGATGGGATAAAACGATAACAGCAGGATGCCAGGAATCAGAAATACACTGGTCTCCAGCTTGTAAAATCAGGAGGTTTGTGGTAGTATGAAACTACGAAAACGAAAGGAAGGGCAGGTGGGGATATTGACAGCGACGGAACAGCAGCACCAGGAGGATTTACAGCGCCTGCGTGACTTACGGCCTATCGACGATGATTTTATGCGCTGCCTGTTTAAAGATAACATTCCACTGGCAGAATTTGTGTTACGCATTATCACGGGTAAGCAGGATTTGATTATCACTGACTGCGAAACACAAAAGGACATGAAAAGGCTGGCCGGGGCACGCTCTATCTGCCTGGACGCATACGGGACGGACCCGGACGGGAAAAAATACGATCTTGAAATCCAAAGACAGGAAAAGGGGGCAGACCCGCACAGGGCAAGATACCATTCCAGCGTGATGGATGTAGAGAACCTCCATTCCGGACAGGAATTTAAAGAACTGCCGGATACCTATACAATCTTCATTATCGAGAAAGATTTTTACGGAAAAGGCGAGCCGGTCTATCCGATTGAGAGGATCAACCTTGCCACGGGTAAATCTTTTGAAGATGGGGAACATATCCTGTATGTGAATGGGGAATACCGGGGCGAATCCAATCTTGGAAAGCTCATGCATGATTTTAACTGTACCAGCGCAGACGATATGAATTTTGAACTGATGGCAGACCGGACACGGTATCTGAAAGAAAATCCGAAGGGAGTGAGTGAGATGTGCCGCATCATGGAGGATATGAGAAATGAATCCCTGAAAGAGGGAATACAGGAAGAAAAAAAGATGACAGTATTCCGAATGTTGGAGGCGGGGAAATACTTGCTTGAGGAAATTGCAAATATTTCAGGACTTTCTCTTGAAGAAGTAAATCAACTGAAAGCAGAACGAAACGCATAAAGCACTGTCGTAGAGCCAGGAATCTTAAATAAAGGTTTCTGGCTCTATTTTTTTGCCCTAATTGTGAATTTTTTGTGAAATTGATTAAAAAGTCCTTGACGATTTGTCTCCGGCAAAACAGCGAAAAGTATCTTAATTAGCTGTGGCGCACGTTTAGCCCCCTTTGACATCAAGGAGCTGCGTGACCTGACAAGCTATGACGAGTTGGGATTGGATATGATTGGGGATGAAAAGACAGCACTGTTTGTCATTATCTCTGATACCGATGACACATTCAACTTTATCGTGTCAATCATGTACACGCAGCTTTTCAATCTGCTCTGTGACAGGGCGGACGATGTATATCATGGCAGGCTGCCCGTCCATGTGCGCTGCTTACTCGATGAGTTTGCAAACATCGGGCAGATACCAAAGTTTGAGAAGCTGATTGCAACAATCCGGAGCCGGGAAATATCAGCTTCCATTATTTTGCAGTCGAAGTCACAGCTTAAAGCGATTTATAAGGACAACGCCGACACCATTGAAGGGAATTGTGATACCACCTTATTCCTCGGAGGGAAGGAAAAGACCACTCTGAAAGAGATGGCGGAAATTTTGGGTAAGGAAACGATAGACCTTTACAATACCTCTG
>CAMNSA010000026.1 GCA_946554335.1 uncultured Neglectibacter sp. | reverse complement strand
TGTCGGAATACCAGTTGTGCTTCCCGCCCTTCTTCCATCCGAACAGGCACGGCTCGTGCTGCCACTGGTAGGGGCTCCGCCCAAGCACAAGGCTCTGTTTCTTCCAGATGCAGCACCCGGAAAGGTAGAATCCCGCCGCCTTGAACGCGCTGCGGAAATTCAGCCCTTCGGTGTCGGCATGGAACACATAAATGGATGCGTCCTGCTCCATGTTCTGCTCCATATTTACGAATGCGGCGAAAAGGAAGTTATAGAACTGCTCGTTTTCCATGTGGTCATTCCTGATCTTCCCGGCAGTCCCCTCATAATTTGCATTGTACGGAGGGTCCGTCACCACAAGGTTCGCTTTCGCCCCTGCCATCAGCACATCGTATGTCTCCGGCAGGGTGGAATCGCCTACCACCAGCCTGTGCCGCCCAAGCGTCCACACATCACCCATCTTTGCCACGGCGGGCTTTTCCAGTTCCGCATCAATGTCAAAGTCATCCTCCGTGATTTTCTTATCGTGGACGGAATTGAATAGCTGCTCGATCTCCGGCGGCTCGAATCCAGTGAAGGACACATCAAAGTCCGAATCCTGCAGGTCTGCGATAAGGTCAGCCAGCAGTTCCTTGTTCCATTCGCCCGTAATCTTATTGAGCGCAATGTTGAGCGCCTTCTCCTTCTGCTTGTCAATGTCAATGACGATGCAGTCAATCTCCTCATAGCCCAAATCTGTGAGGACTGTGGCGCGTTGGTGTCCCGCCACGATGGTCATGTCTGAGTTGACGATCACCGGCTCCACATAGCCGAACTCCGTGATGGAGTTTCTGATCTTCTCATATTCCCTGTCACCCTTTTTCAGCTTTTTCCTCGGATTGTAGGATGCCGGGATAAGGTCGGCAATCCTGATCTTCTTAAACTCCATTCTCTAATCCCTCCAGAACCTTGCTTTGATGTAGCAGTCGTAACTGCAATACTTCGGTTTCCTGCTCCGGTAAAAGGAAAACTCCCTGCCGCAGCATTCACATTTCTTTGTGACAATGGCTTTTCTGTTCCCCTCCTGCGGATGTGCTTTCCACCACTGCCTCCGGCATTTCTCTGAGCAGAACTTCCTCGGCCTGCCCGTCCCCGCCTGTGCCGTCTCCTTCCCGCAGCAGAGGCAGATGCCGTTCTGCACCTCCCGCTCCTTAAGGTTTTTCACGGTTGCCGCCACATAGCCGCCCATCCCTTTTGCCTTGCAGTGGTTGCGGACGATGTCGCGGGAAAGCCCAAGGGCCTCCGCAATGGCACGGTAGCCCATGCCCTTCAAGCGCATTTCCTTCACCTGCGCCGCCTCAAAATCGGTCATTTTCCCTCCACCTCCATCAAAAAAGGCCCAAAAACCAGCGTTTTTTGATGGTTTTTAAGCCCAAAAACATGGGTTTTTCGGTACTTTCACGCAAAACTAAAGTGCCTGAAAGCCTTGAAAAATCAATGTTTATGTAAGATTTTGGGGCGATTTCCTATCCCCCCTGTGCGAATTTGCGAAAACGCGCGTTTGAGGGGGCGGCGGTCAGAATTTCGTCAGGTTTTGGAGATTGATGTCGCCCCTCCCCGGTCAGATTTCCACGGGAAATGTCACACTATGTCAGAGCGTGACGGAAAAAGAACCATCACGGAAACCGTCAGTAATGGAACTCCTGATAGCGGTCCTCCGTCATGGTTTTATGGTCGTGGCAGCTCTTACAAAGGCTCTGCCAATTGCTCTCATCCCAAAACAGCTCTGCATCCCCTCTGTGTGGGATGATGTGGTCAACCACGGTTGCTTTCACCAAGCGTCCCTGCTCCATGCATCTGACGCAGAGGGGATGTGCTTTCAAGAAACGTATCCGTGCTTTCTCCCACCTGCCATCGTATCCCCGGACGGATGCGCTGGCTCGGTCGGAGGCGTGCAGCTTTGCGTGTCCCTCACAGTACATCCCGTCCGTCAGCTTCGGGCATCCGGGATGCTTACATGGTTTCATCGGTTTCCTCGGCATGGCGTCACCACTTCTTCACGCCGCCGTAATACTTGTCAGCGATTGCCTCCTGCTGGTACTCCGGCAGGCTCCGCAGGCGTTCACTCACTTTCTCCAGCGACTGCGCCTGTTCTTCCTTCGTCTTATGGAAGTGGCAGGTTCCGCCTCCACACTTCCCACATCTCAAAATGCTACAGTTCCCATCCTTCATAGCGAAACAATCCATCGATAACTCCTTTCCACCCTTTCCGCAAAAGAAAAGGACAGCGGTGAAAGGATAAAGCCCGCTGCCCTGTGCGGAGGACGTGAAAAAAGCCCCGTGGATTTTCCATCAGGGCTCCCTACACTTCTTCGCATCATAACCATAGCACAATATTTTTTCCTTTGCAATAAACCAGCCGTCCACCTTTAGTCTACCGTCAGTCTACCATCAGTCTACTTTCCGGCGGCAGTAAAGCCAGCAACCCTTGTAATTGCTGGCTTTCTCCCATAAAATTTTTACCCCACCCGGCAAAAAATAAATTTAAAATTTTTCAAAAAAAGTTTTTTAACTCAGCATAAACGCCGTATCGCTGTGTTCCCGGATGCTGTAAATGGTCTCCAACTCCTCCAGCGCCTTCTTCCTGTACTTGCCGATCATGGAGTGGGAAACCTCGTATTTCTCGGAAAGCTCCTGCCACTCCATCCCCTCTATCACCATGTCGGTTATGATCTCCGGCAGTTTCCCGCTTAAGCAGCTAATCCCGAAACGGAAGAAGTCCATTTCCTCTTTTTTCTTCTGGTATTCCTCCAAAAGCCCGTCAAACAGGTCATCGTCCAGCTTATCCGCCACCCTGCGGTAATTGAGGGCTGCGGATGCCGTGCGGTCTGACGGTCCGCTGGTCTGCACCTTTTCCCCCTCATGCCCGGAAAGGCACATGGACTTTATCACATCATCCGGCTCTATCCCTTTGAAATTGGTTATCCTGAATTTCAGTATTTTCAGTTCCTTTTCCCTTATCTGGTATTCGCTGAACATCCTTCTGATTTCTTCCCTCATTTCCCATCGCCTCCAATCCTCGCTTTTACCGCATCCACAAGTGCCGACTGCCCGCAGTCCTTTTTCTCCAGCGCAGCCATTACCCTCTCATCCAGTGTGCCTTTGGAAATCATATGGTGGATCACAACCGTCTCCTCCTGCCCCTGCCGCCACAGCCTTGCGTTCATCTGCTGGTACAGTTCCAGAGACCATGTCAGCCCGAACCACACCAGCGTGGAGCCGCCCGCCTGCAGGTTCAGCCCGTGTCCGGCTGACGCGGGATGGATCGCCGCCACCGGGATTTCCCCGGCATTCCATTTCCGCATATCCTCCGCCGTGTCCAATTCCACCGCCCCGGTGCGCTCCATGATCCTCTGTAAATCATGCTTGTACCAGTACGCGATCAGAACAGGCTTGCCATTTGCCGCCTCGACCAAATCCTCTAAGGCTTCCAGCTTGCGGTCATGGATGTGCCTCACGTTCCCGTTCTCATCGTAGACCGCACCGTCCGCCATCTGTAAAAGTTTGTTGGAGAGTGCCGCCGCATTCACCGCGTCAATGTCACCGTCCGCAAAGGGAAGGAGCATATCCCGCTCTAGCCGCTCATACAGAGCCATTTCCTTTTCGGTCAGAATGACCTCCACACGGTTATAAACACATTCCGGCATATCCAGATAATCCACGGCCTTCATGCTGATGCAGATGTCGGAGATTAAATTATAAATCATATCCTCTGCGCCCTCCCGCGGCTTATAGGAGAACACCATCTCCCGGCTGCGCTTGTCCGGCACGAAGAACCGCTCCCGGTAGCCGCCGATGAACCGCCCAAGCCGCTGCCCCATGTCGAGGATGCCGATCTCCGCCCAAAGGTCGATCAACCCATTCGGCGCGGGCGTCCCGGTCAGCCCCACGATGCGCCGCACCATCGGGCGCACTTTTTTAAGGGCCTTGAACCGCTTCGCCTTATGGGACTTGAAGGACGAAAGCTCATCGATCACCACCATGTCAAAATCCCATTTATGGTTTTCCACCAGCCATTCCACGTTTTCCCTGTTGATGACATACACCTGTGCTTTCCTGCCAAGTGCGGCTATGCGTTCTTTTTCCGAACCAAGCACCGCCGACATCCCCATCCCGGAAAGATGCTCCCATTTCTCCAGTTCGGAAGGCCATGTTAAATAACATACTCGCAAGGGCGCTATAATCAAAATTTTTCGAATGTCAAAATAATCAAACAGTAATTCCCATATGGCGGTGAGCGTGATCACCGTTTTTCCCAATCCGCAATCCAAAAATAATGCACTCACCTTATGGCTTATGATAAACTCTTTTGCATACTCCTGATATTCATGTGGCACATATCTCATCCAGCACACCTCCGATCTGCTCCACGCCATCAATCACATAGACGGGGAATCCTAAACTTTTAAGCTGCCGCATCCGTTTCTCCTGCAGGGGCCTCGGCTTTTTCCCCGGAGCCTTTAATTCCACGAATGCGATTTTCCTACCCGGCAGCAATACGATTCTGTCCGGCACCCCATCCAATCCGGGTGAGGTGAACTTCACCGCCATGCCTCCCATCTTTTTTACCGACACCCTTAGGTGCCGCTCTATCCTGCTTTCCTCATCCATAAAACCATCTTTCCTTTCCGCCTTTGCCGGAAAGCTGTCCTCGCGCGTATATAGTGCATTTGTGCGTTTACGCCTGCACACTACTATATATTTATACATTCCAATATATAAGTAAGTATCAGCAACATAAGCAACCAATGACTGCTAACGCCCTGCCTGACAGCTTTTCCGGCTGTTGCATTTATTCTGTTTTTCCGGCATCATTTATGGCAACAGCAACTCCCCGTCCCGTTGCACTTTCATTTATGCGTTTCCGTTTTTTGCTTTTGTCTCACGGTCACGGCAATAGCCGCGCACAATGCCATAGATCGGAAAGCGCACCTTATTGTCCGCTTTCTTCCACCCTTCGATGTTCGCCATGATGGCGCTGATCTCATTGGCGTCCTGCCGTTTCAGGTTCCCGCGCTCCTTGCCGAAGCACTCGCACCATATCTCCATGTTACAGACGCGCTCACGCTTCCGTACCCCCGGCTCACGCTCCCCGCCGAACTCGGAGCCGCAGATATAGTTCCTGCGGTCAAAGATATCCATCTTATCCCACCGCTCCGGCAGGGGCATCTCAAGGTAGTCACGCACCATGCCTTCCCGCTCGTCCACCTCCATAGCGATCTGCTGCTCCTTAAGCGCCATGCCCGCCAGCTCGTTATCGAGGTGCAGGGGCTCCCCTTCCTTATAGCGGACCAGCGCCTCCGCCCATATCTGTCGGATTTCCTCCTCCGTCATCTCCCACGAGGCGCGGGCGGCATCCCCCGGCGTCTTTACCGGCCAGAAACGGCGGTTCCCAGCGGTATCCCTCAGATACCCGTTCTCCGCGTTGGTGGTGCCGATGAACACGCACTGTCTGGGGTGCGGGGTAGCCCTGCGCCCGAAGGACGCCCGGTAGATGTCGTTCTGCCGGGAGAGGAAGCCACGGAGCGTCTCGATCTCCGTCTTCTTAAGCCCCGCCAGCTCCCCGATCTCCAGAATCCAGTAGCCCTGCAGCTTCTCCGCCGCCGTCTTGTCCTTCGTGTCATTCAGGAGCAGGGAGTCATTGAACCACTCGCCGCACAGCCTCGATATCAGCGTGGACTTGCCTTTCCCCTGCGGGCCGTTCAAGACCAGCATGGTGTCAAACTTACAGCCGGGGTTCATCACCCTTGCGATTGCGCCGCAGAGGGTCTTACGGGTGACCGCACGGACATAGGCGTTGTCGGACGCGCCGAGGAAGTCCACCAGTATGGTGTCCACCCGCGGCACCTTATCCCACTCCGGCAGGGACGCGAGGAACTCCCGGATTGGGTGGTAGGAGCGGTCATCCGCCACCTTCGTCACCGCAATGTCATAGTTCCTTGCGGAGAACGTGCCGTAGGTAAGGTCCACATAGGAGATAAGCTGTGCATCGTCCGCGTCCCGCCAGAAGCGGCTCGGATGCTCCCACGGCACTTCCCCTTTGATCTCCATGCCGTCACTGAGCTGATTGAAAACGATGCCCTTCAGCTTCTCATCGTTGTTTAATATTAAAAGCAGATTGCGTAAGGTGTTTTTTACCACGGTGGAGCGTTTCTCGTATTCAAGCTGTTTCAGCCAGTCCTCATTTTCCCCGGAGAACTCCTTCTCCGCTATCTCCATCCGCTCCCCGGCAATGGTCATCTTCACGTTTTCATCATTTACGGCAAAATCGCACATTGCCTTAAAAGACGGCAGCTTTGCCGCCTCCGTGTCTTCCGGCACTTTCTCATCCAGCCCGCCGAACTTATGGATGCGGACAAGATCAAAGGCATTCAGCAGCTTCCCGCAGGCCGGGTCGGTGGCATGATGGGAATAGGCGAACACATCGTCATAAACCACCACCCCGGCAGAAGAATCCGCAGGGATATAGTCAAAACGTCCCTGCAATTCGCTTTCCTGGTATATATCCTTTAAAAACACATGGACGGCCTCATTTATCCCGTAAGTCCTGCAGAACGCCCCGATCACGCCTTGTTTCCCCAGCGGGTCCTCCTGTTGCTTCCTGCCCCTCTCCACGATGCCTCCCTCACGGACGGAATGCGGCAGCCCGGCGCAGTCACGCCACCCCGGATGCGCCGCAAGGTACCTGTCCGGGTCGAGCCACTCCCCGTCACAGCGTTTAAACACATATTCCCCGTCCGCAGGCGTGGTCGGCCAGTACATCAACTGGTGCGGGCGGTGGGAGCATTCATCGAACTGGTCTATCCCCCATTCCGCCGCAAAGAGCCGCGAGATGGCGGCATATTCATCCGGCGTCACGTCCCTTGTGAGCGGGACCACCACCCTCACCCTCGGAGCCTCCGGCGTATGCCCGTGGGTCGTGTACAGGCATGAAGCATAAGGGCAGAGCATCTCATAGCTGTCTATGAAGCCAATGCCCGCATGGTCGGCATCCTGCGTCAGCATGGAGCGCCCTTCCACCGTGTCCCTTTTGCGCCGCCCGCCTTTCAGTTTTCCCCCTACAAAGCCGCCCTTGTCCTTTGCCCGGTCACGCTCGGACTTCGGCAGCTTCGGGTATTCCTCCACTGTTTCCGGCGTCCGCACCGTTTGTGAAAGGCGCTCGCACAGCTCGTCAAAGGTGACCTGCTGGTTCACCCATCTTTTTGCATGGCAGCTGCTGCCGTAGGCGATTGATAATTTACGCATTCCCCGTCCCTCCGATCTCATATTCTTTTGCCGCATACTGCCCCGGATTGTTCCGCTCGCGCCCCTTCCGGTAAGGGTGTATCCATACCCTCCTGCCGGATTTGTAGTTTCGCCAATGCCCGATGACTCCCCAGCTTGGGCAGTTCATTTTCCTGCTTTCCGCACAGTATTTTGTCATTTCCTCTTTGGACAGCCGGATCATGCGGACAGCTTTCACCTTGCGGAATTCCTCTTTCTTCCTGCCCTTCCCCCGGCCCTCATGCCTGACAGCCGGCCTCCCCTGCCCGGTGACGAACACGGACGGGCGGTCATACAGGGCTTTCTGCACAGCCATGTACAGCAGCTTTACATTCCTGCTGAATTCCGCATTGGCCTGCCCGTCCGCAAGCATGGAATTGTCGTACCGGGTCCATACAATATGGGAATAGGTCGATGTGACTTTTTCCCCGCCCTTTGAGAAGATGAACTGCCCTATTGATATGATCTCGTCCGCATGGCTTCCCCCGTTGTTGATATGGACGTATGCGTCAATAGCATGGCGGGAATAAGCCTTTGTGCCGCCCTGTTCATAGGACGGTCCTTCGGGCGGCAGGATCGTTTTCTTGAAAGCCACCAGCGTCTCCTCCTGTCTGCCCTCCTTCCGCACAATGCACGTAAATTCAGGCAGCGCCGGGTTCATGACCAGCTCCGAGCCTTCATAGGGCATCCCTTCCAACTGCCCTACAAGCGCGTCAGCCTCATCCTCGTCCACGACAATACGGTCCAGGTTCTCCCAGCCGCAGGGTTTTTTCCATACTTCTGACCACATATCCGCACCTGGGTCATCCAGGTCAAGCACCTCAAGGTCTGATGTGCAAACACATTTACTTAAATCCATAAATTTCTCCTCCTACATTTTCTGATAAAAACTACACTGGTAACCGTCCGCCCTCAATGGCAGCCCCTCCGCCCACTCCGGCTGTACCGCCATAACCTCACACATCTCATCCACAGAGCCGGTGCCCTCCGGCATTTCCGCTATGATCTCATCATGGCAGTGCATCACGATGGGGTATCCCTTTTCCTCCACACGGAGCATCGCCTCCGCCAGTAAATCCCGCGCTGTCCCCTGCACGATGTTCTCCACCAGCTTGGGGCCGTAGGTCTCTATCCGGCTCCACTTCTTATTTTCAGAAATACCCTCATAGGTCAGCCCGTCCCTGCCGAACTTGTTTACAGCCATCCGTGGTTTCACATAGGACAGCTTTCTCCCAGAAGGAAGTGTGATAAATAAAATCCCACTCTTATATTCAAAAATGATTTTTCCGACTTTCGTTTTCTGCTTTTCCCTGACCGCTTTTATTGCGGCGGCATCCACATCCCACCAGAACTGTGTGATATGGGGATTGGCTTTCCGCCACGCTGCCACGAGCGGAGGAAGTTCCTCTTCTGTCAGCCCCATATCCAATGCCCCCATTGAGATGAGAGCCCCAGCCGCCCCGCCGAAGCCCAGGCCAAGCTCCGCTAGTTTCCCTTTCTGCCGGAGCGGGGAGGTTTTGGTAATCTCCTCCATCGGCACATGGAACATGGAGGATGCCGATGCTTCATAAATCTTCCCGTGGGAAGTGAACACATCCAGACGCCACTGCTCCCCGGAAAGCCATGCCAGCACCCTTGCCTCGATTGCGGAAAAGTCCGCCACCACAAAGCGGCATCCCGGCTTCGGGATAAAGGCTGTGCGGATTAATTCTGATAAAACATTCGGTGTGGAATCGTATAATAATTCGATATCTTCAAAACGCCCCTGCTTCACAAGGTCTCTTGCCAGTTCCAGATCGGGGAGATAGTTTTTTGGAAGATTTTGGATTTGTACGATTTTGCCGGACCATCGGGCCGTTCTATTTGCGCCGCAGAACATCAACATCCCGTGTACCCTGCCATCTGAGCAGACGCTCCTCTCCATAGCCTCATATTTCTTCACGGATGTTTTCGCCATCAGCAGCCGGAGTCTGAGCAGTTCCTCCACTTCCCCGTCCGTTTCCGCTATCATCTCCGCCACCGCTTTCTTGGAAAGGCTCTCCGCCTCCATCCCCATATCCCCAAGCCAGCCTTTTAGCTGCGCCACGGAATTGGGGTTCTCCAAGCCCGTCAGTTCATAAGCGCGTTTCGTCACCACCTCCTTATGGAGATGCTCGCAGGAAACCGCATTCCTTACCAGCCCCATATCCACCAGCACGCCCCGGTCATTGATGCGCTGGTCTAAGCGGTACAGTTCCATCTCGCTCTCCGGGATGGGGAAATTGTGCAGTTTCCTGCGGATGGATTTCTCCACGTCCACATCCCTTTTGCAGTAGGTCTTGAACAGCTCCCACTTCTCCGGCGCATGGCGGGGGAGGTTCCGTATCCTGCCGCCGTTTGCTTTCGTGGGCTTACAGGGAACACAGAAATACCGGATCAGTTCTTTCCCTTCCTTCATCTTCTGCTCGTCCAGGCCAAGCACCCTGCCAACATCCTCCAAAGACCGGGGCAGGGCGAGCATGGCCGCCTGTACCGCGCTGCAATGCCAGGACTCCGGGGGAATGTACCTCCCGAAATGCTTTGATAAACAGGTGCGCTCAAAGTTGGCGTTGTATGCCGTCTTGGTCACTGACACATCAAAGATGGCATCCTCCACCTCTGCCGGGAGCTTCTCACCCTGCGCCAGATCTATGATCTGTGTTTCCCCTCCTTCAAAGGACCAGGCAAACAATAAAATCTCAAAAGCAGGGCTGTCCGCATAGGCGTATACCCCGCATTTAATCAAATCTATATCCGAAAATGACTCCAGATCGATACTCAACTCATGCCCCATTTCTTGGCTCCTTCCTGCGTACTTGTTTTGGATGACGGGCGGCAGTTCCCCACCGCCCCGATATGCCTATCCAAGAAAATCTTCCTCGTCATCCACTTCCACCGCGTCAAAGTCATCCTCGGCGTTCGTCCTTCCGCCCAGCGACTCCCCGTCACGCAGCTTCTGGATGTTGCCAA
>CAMNSA010000025.1 GCA_946554335.1 uncultured Neglectibacter sp. | reverse complement strand
CAAGCTGTTGTTATTTTTCTGCAAAAAATCCATATTGAAGAAGCCCGGTCTTTTGCGTTAGCAAAAGCAGCCTGTTTCGCAGGCTGAGGGGTTCTTCCGAAACAACAACAGCGCAAGCTGTTGTTATTTTTCTGCAAAAAATCCATATTGAAGAAGCCCGGTCTTTTGCGTTAGCAAAAGCAGCCTGTTTCGCAGGCTGAGGGGTTCTTCCGAAACAACAACAGCGCAAGCTGTTGTTGTTTTATGACACTATTCTAACATAAATCGCCCTGAGAGAAAACCCAAAATTGCGGCTTCTCTCAGGGCGAAACAAAACTCTGCTTTTCACTTTACCGGTCGAAAAACTTCATCATGGCCTCGTACCATTCCAAGAGCTTAAACTTCACTTCATACCCCTCGGCGCTTTGAAACTCCTTTCTCTGAGCCTGGGGGATCCCGGAAAGCACAGTCTCTTCCTGCTCTCCCTGATCCTCACCGGATCCCGGCAGACACAGGGCGGGGAACACGATACACCACCAGTTTCTGCCCTTCCCCTCTCCCAGCCTCACCTCCAAGGTCCGGTACTTTCCCGCAGGCAGCCTGAGATTTTCATAAGTTCTGGTGGTAAAATACCGGTCGCCCACCCGGACAGACACCTTCTGGGAAGCCCCCTCTTTCTGAAGGAGGCTTTCCGCCGCCTTTTCAATAGACTGCAAATGGGTGCAGACAGCACAGTTGGCCTCCTCAAGGCTCGCTGCCCCCTCATACCATTTCGCCGCCTCTTTGAGCACCGCGTCCCGGACTTTGAGCTTGAGCTGCTGATCCTCAGGCGAGTTGGAATTTGCCAGCACATGCAGCCGCATCACCTCCCGGGAAAGCTGTTGTCCCGAGGCTGCAAAGGGGAACATGGTAAAAACCGCTGTGAGCAGAAAAGCGCAGAGAGCACAGCGCCCCATCTGCTTTTGGGATATGGTTTTTGATAACATTTAAAGTCTCGTCCCTTTCCGGTGAAAAATTTCCAACGATTTCCAGCTATTTCCAGTATGAGCTGTTTTTTTCGTCTTATGCAGATGTGAAAAACGAAACTCCTGAAAACACCGGACGGCATGATTTCCCTCGGAAAAAAGACAAAAAATTTCCCAGAACCGCCTTGTCGGCCTGTTCCGGGAAATTCTAACTGTCACTCTTTCCTGCTGTTCATGATCTTGCTCAGTTCTTCCATGAAGCTGTTGATATCCTTAAACTGGCGGTACACGGAAGCGAAGCGCACATAGGCTACCTCGTCCACTGTTTTCAGCTTCTCCATGGCATAGGTGCCGATGCGCTGAGAGGACACCTCCCGGTCCAGAGAATTCTGAAGCAGGTTCTCGATCTCGTCTACGATCCGCTCCAGCGTGTCAATGGATACAGGCCTTTTTTCACAGGCCCGCAGAAGGCCGTTCAACAGCTTATTTCTGTCAAAGGTCTCCCTGGATTTATCCTTCTTGATCACCACGATAGGCACGTTTTCCATGATCTCATAGGTGGTAAAGCGTTTCGCGCACTTCAGACACTCGCGTCTGCGGCGGATCCTCTCGCCCTCGTCAGTGGGGCGGGAATCGATCACGCGGCTTTCGCTATACCCGCAAAAGGGACATTTCAAGCCATTCGCCTCCCGGATATATTGACATTTTTGTTTTAGTATACTACATCTGGTATGGAAAAGGCAAGCAAAAGATTTGCGGTTTTCCTAAAAACTTGTCGAAAGCGCGCCCCTCCCTCTTTTGTTCCCTTGACGACTTGCGAAACAAAAGGAATTCCCGTATAATAAGCAGGTGTGCAAATACTTACGGTTTTATTTGGAGAGGATGCCGTTATGGCGATTTTAACCGTTCATCATATCTCCCAGAGCTTCGGCGAGGAGATCATCATAAAAGACGCGGATTTTGAAATGCAGAAGGGAGAGCGCCTGGGGCTGGTAGGCGTCAACGGAAGCGGGAAAACTACCCTTTTCAAGGTGCTTACCGGCGAGTACACACCGGACGGCGGCAGCGTGGTTTTCTCCAAGGATACCGTGCTGGGCTATATGGAGCAGCATGTGTGCCGGGATTTTCACAAAACGGCCTTTGAAGAGGTCATGACCGTTTTTGCCCCTCTGCTCGCTTTGGAAAAAGAGCTGGAAGCGCTCAACGACCGGCTTTCCCAACCCGGACTTTCTGAAGAGCAGCTGCTTCCCCTCATTGCAAAGCAGACGGAGCTCACCGAGCGCTTTGTGGACGGCGGGGGGCTCACCTGCCGTTCCCGGGCCCGCAGCGCCCTGGAGGGGCTGGGCTTTTCCAAAGAGCAGATTGAAAACAAGGTGGGCGTTTTAAGCGGCGGGCAGAAGGCCAAGCTGCAGCTTGCGAAAATGCTTTTGGGCGGCGCGAACCTGCTTTTGCTGGACGAGCCCACCAACCATCTGGACATCAGCTCGGTGGAATGGTTGGAGGACTTCTTAAAGAACTACTCCGGCGCCTATATCGTCATCTCCCACGACCGGTATTTTCTGGACAAGGTCACACTGCGCACCTTGGAAATGGAGGGGAAGCGCCTCACCTCTTACAAGGGGAATTACTCTACCTTCCTGAAGCTGAAAGCGGAAGACAGGCTTGCGAAGCAGCGCGTTTACGAGCAGACCCAGCAGGAGATCAGCCGCCTTGAAGGCATCATCGAGCAGCAGCGGCGCTGGAATCAGGCCAGAAACTATGTGACCATCGCCAGCAAGCAGAAATCCATCGACCGGCTGGAGGCCACGCTGGAGAAGCCGGAGGACGAGCCGGACACCATCCAATTTCGCTTCAAGGCCAGCCGCCGCAGCGGAAACGATGTGCTTTCGGCGGAAGATCTCTCTTTGTCCTTTGACGGGCATCCGCCCCTGTTCTCCCATGTGAATCTGGAGATCAAACGGGGGGAAAAGATCTTTCTCATCGGTCCCAACGGCTGCGGAAAGACCTCCCTTTTCAAGATCCTTTTAGAGCAGTACCATCCGGATTCCGGCCTGGTGCGTCTGGGCGCCGGGGTAGATCTGGGCTATTATGAGCAGTCCCAGTTAAGCCTTAACGACAATAAGACCGTTATTGACGAGATCTGGGATCTGCACCCCCAGATGACCCAATCGGAGGTGCGCGGGGCTCTGGCGGTATTTCTCTTCAAGGGAGAGGATGTGTTCAAGCCTGTGGGCGGTCTTTCCGGAGGAGAGCGGGCCAGGATCCTGCTTTTGAAGCTGATGCTCTCGAAAGCCAACTTCCTTCTGCTGGACGAGCCCACCAACCACCTGGACATCGGCTCCTGCGAGGCATTGGAGGACGCCCTGTCCGGATACGACGGCACTCTGTTTGTGGTCTCTCACGACCGCTATCTCATCAACAAGCTGGCGGACAAGGTCTACGCCCTGGGAAAGGACGGCGCCAGGCTCTATCTGGGCAATTACGACGCCTACCTGGAAAAGCGGGAGGCCGAAAAGGCCGCCCCGGAAGTCAAGCAGGAGCCCAAGGTCAACCTCTACAAGCTGCGCAAGGAGCGGGACGCGGAGCTTCGGAAAAAGCGCTCCGCGCTGACGGCTTTGGAGCGGGAGATTGAGGAAAACGACAGTGCGGCAGAAAAGCTTTCCCAAAAGCTGGAGGATCCCCAGGTGGTCTCCGACTATGAGGCGGTGGCCGAGACCTCCAAAGAGCTTTCCGAGCTTCGGGAAAAGGCGGAGGAGCTTCTTTTGCGCTGGGGAGAGCTTTCCGAAGAGCTGGAAAAGCTGGAGAGATGCAAAGAGGAAACGCCTTGAGCCCTTTCCGAAAAAGAGCCGCACAGTCGATGAGAGAATCCGTTTTCAAGGGAAAAAGCAGCAGGAAGGAGCGCTTATGACAGTCAAATTCATCACCCTGGGCTGTAAAGTGAATCAATATGAGTCAGAAGCCATGCTGGAGGCCATGGAAAAAGCGGGATTCCGTCAGGCAGAGGCGCGGGAGAGCGCCGATGTGGTGGTGGTGAATTCCTGTACCGTCACCTCTACCGGGGATCAGAAGGCTCGGCAGGCTCTCAGAAGGGCCAAAAAGGAGAATCCTGAGGCCGTCACCGTCCTTACAGGCTGCTGGCCCCAGGCCTTCCCGGAGGAGGCAAAGCAGTTTTTGGAGGCAGATATCGTGCTGGGCGCCAAAAACCGGTCCGCTCTCCCCTCTCATGTCCTTCAATTCTTAGCCGACCACCGCCGGATAATGGACATTGCTCCCCATGCCCCCGGCGATCCCTTTGAAAAGCTTTCCGTGTCTTCCTTTCATGGGCGCACCCGGGCCTTCCTGAAGATCGAAGACGGCTGCGACCGTTTTTGCTCTTATTGCATCATCCCCTTCGCCAGAGGCCGGGTCCGCTCCAAGCCGGTGGAGGACATCCGCCGGGAGGTGACCCTTCTGGGGGAAAACGGCTATCGGGAGGTGGTGCTTACCGGCATCAATCTTCCCGCCTATGGGCAGGATCTGAGGTGTGAGCTGTGCGACGCCATTGAGGCCGCCTGCTGTGTGCCCGGCATCTCTCGGGTGCGCCTGGGCTCTTTGGAGCCGGACAAGCTTTCCCCTCAGGTGATCGCCAGAATGGCCAGGCAGGAAAAGCTTTGCCCCCAGTTTCACCTCTCCCTGCAAAGCGGGTGCGACGCAACCCTATCCCGGATGAACCGCCGCTATACCACCGGCGAGTACCGGGAGATCGTCTCTCAGCTGCGAAAGGCTTTCCCCGGCTGTTCTGTCACCACGGATGTGATGGTGGGCTTTGCGGGAGAGACCGAAGAGGAATTTGAAGCCTCCCTCGCCTTTGTGCGGGAGATCGCCTTTGCCAGGGTCCATGTGTTCGCCTATTCCCGCCGCCCCGGCACCAAGGCCTATCACGCGCCGAACCAGGTGCCCAATCGTGTGAAGGAGGAGCGAAGCCGCCTGATGATTTCAGCCGCCAAAGAGGGACAGGCCGCATTTTTCCGGCAGCAGGTAGGCCTTGTGGAAGAGGTGCTGTTTGAACAGGAGCGGGAAAAGAATGTATATGAAGGATATACCCGCAACTATACGCCTGTATTGGCGGTGTCCCCCACGCCTCTGCATGGCCGGCTGCTTCCGGTGAAGATCACAGAAGCGCGAGAGGAGGCCTGTGTGGGAACTATTTACAAGGGCTTTTGAAAAAAATTTCAAAAGCCCTTGTAAATTTTCCCAATTCATGAGATGATAGCAGTAGAAGATTTTATTTGAGGGGGATGTTTTTATGGAAAAAGCACAAAGCTCCGCCCTATCTAAAAAATTCACCAAAACGGAAAAAAGCTGGATCCTGTACGACTGGGCAAATTCTGTTTACGCCACCAACATCTTAGCGGTGCTCTTTCCCATCTATTTTGGGGCGATCTGCGAGAAAAACGGCGCGAACAATCTGGTGCTGTGGTCCTACGGCACCTCCGCCGCCACTTTTCTGGTGGCGATCCTGGCTCCGGTGCTGGGATCCCTGGCAGACCACAAAGGCCACAAGAAGAAGCTCTTTGCCGCCTCCCTGTTTCTGGGAGTGGCCTTTACCCTCTCCAACGCCTTTGTGGAGGATTACCGTCTGCTTCTCATCGGCTATGTGCTGTCCCACATCGGCTTCTCCGGCTCCTGTCTGTTCTATGATTCCTTTTTGACGGATGTGACCACGCCGGAGCGCATGGACCGGGTGTCCTCCTGGGGCTACGCAATGGGGTATATCGGCGGCAGCACCATTCCCTTCATTCTCTCCATCGTTATTTTGTTCGCCATGGGGATGGACAATATGCTGGCCTTTAAGCTGGTGATCATTCTCACGAGCCTGTGGTGGCTGGTGTTCAGTATTCCCACCCTGCTCCATGTAAAGCAGGTTCACTATGTAGAGGCCAAAAAAGGAAATCTCTTTCGCTCCACCTTCTCAAATCTCGGGAAAACGGCCAGGGAGATCGGCAGGGAAAAGAGAATCCTGATGTTCATCGCCGCCTACTTCTTCTATATCGACGGGGTAAACACCATCATCTCCATCTCCACCTCCTACGGCTCCAAGCTGGGGCTTGACAATGTGGGCATGATCTTAGCGCTTCTCCTCACCCAGATCGTGGCGGTGCCCTTCTCCATCCTCTTCGGCAAGCTGGCGGAGAAATTCGGGGCCATCCGGGTGCTGACCGGCGCGGTGTGCATCTATTTTCTCGTGTGCGTCGTAGGCTTTCTCATGGGCTTCAATATCGAGCAGCGCCCGGGCGACCCCGCCGCTTTGCAGTTTTCTCTGATTCTCTTCTGGTGCATGGCCTTTCTGGTGGGCACCGTTCAGGGAGGGATCCAGGCGATCTCCCGCTCTTATTTCGGGAAGCTCATTCCGCCGGAGCGCTCCAACGAGTATTTCGGCTTCTTCGATATTTTCGGCAAATTCGCCGCCGTGATCGGCCCCGTGCTGGTGGCCTCCTTCACGCAGCTTACCGGAAGGGATTCCGTCGGCGTTGTCAGCCTGGCGATCCTCTTTGCCGTCGGGGGCGTGATCCTCTTCTGGAATCGGAAAAAGTTCGGAAGCGTGTAAAACGGCCTTACATCCGTATTTTGCATCGGTATATCAAACAGGGCGAAGATCTTTTTCGCCCTGTTTTTCTTTGGGCTTCAAGTGAGCTTCGATTTCAGGAACATAGGCTTTAAAGGCAGATGGCAGGGCATATTCCTTCTGAAGCTCCTCCCAGGAGACCCAAACAAGCTCCCCGATCCCCTTTCCCTTCACCTCGGTGAGAAAGCCTGTCATCTCCCACTGTACATGGGTAAAAATATGCTTTGCCGCGGGAAGCTTCAATAGAGGCCCAAAGGAAAACCCCCAATCTTTCAAAACATTTTCCGCCTCTTCCTTTTTGAGTGTTCCGGGAAGGGAGGGCGGCTCAAAAAGCCCAGCTAAAAGCCCCTTAGGGGGCCTTTTGCGCAGGGCAAGCCTGTTTTCCCGAAACAGCAGCAGGACGGTTTTCTCTTCTTTTTTGCGGGGCTTTTTCGGCGCCTTGTGAGGAAGCTCTCTTTCCACCCCCTGCTTTCTGCCTTCGCACAGCTTTAAAAGCGGACAGTCTTCGCAGCGGGGTTCTCCGTTTGGCAGACACACGACGGCCCCCAGCTCCATCAACGCCTGATTGAAATCTCCGGCCCTTTTGGGGATCACAGCCTCCAGCTTCTCCCGGGCCGATCTCTTCGCAGAGGGTTCTGTGATATCCCGCCGGTCGCAAAGCAGGCGGGAAAGCACCCGAAGCACATTTCCGTCCACCGCGCAGACCGGCTTATCATAGGCGATAGAGGCAATGGCCCCCGCGGTGTAATCTCCGATGCCCGGCAAGGTGCGCAGCTCCTCCACAGAATCCGGCACTCTGCCCTGAAAGCGCTCAAGCACCTCCCGCGCGCCCTTTTGCAGGTTCCTGACCCGGTTATAGTATCCCAAGCCTTCCCAGAGCTTCAAAAGCTCTTCCTCCGGGGCGGCGCCAAGCGCCTGCAGGGTGGGAAGTGCCGCAAGGAACCGCTCAAAATATGGCTTTACCGCCTCCACGCGAGTCTGCTGAAGCATGATCTCCGAGACCCAGATCCGGTAGGGGTCCTGGTTTTCCCGCCAGGGCAGCACCCTCGAGTGGCGGTCATACCAGGGAAGCAAAAGGCCGGGCATTTGTTTGAGCAGGTCATATTCCGCTTGATCCTCCAACTGAACGGCTCCTTTCTCTTTTTTGGAAAATTTTTGATTCCGCGGGCATGTATGAAAACATCCTGCCCTGAAAACCAGGGCAGGATGCGGCAGGTTAGGGAAAGGTTTCCCGCTTATCAGGCGGCAAACTCCCGCTCGCAGATCAGATTTCCCTCCTGATCCAGATAGCGCACCACGATCACGGGGGACTCCACATTCACCGCTGTGGCGATTGACTGGGCAATGGCCTTAAAAGTGCCCTCCTGGGCGTCCAAACCGGTCTCCAGCGTTTCCTTGACCGTCTCGGTGTCCACCTCTACCAGATAGCGATAAGTATAAATCAGCTTATTCCCCTCCGCGGTGATCTCCATGTCCAGGCCCTGATCCCGCAAGGTCTCTTTCAGATCCTCGATCTGATCCTGGAATTCCGTGGTGTTCACGAAGTCGTTGATGGAATTCATTTTACCGTCTGTCGTGGGAGCCGCCTGGGAGACGGCGGAGGAATTGCTTTCCTCAGGCTGGGATATACTGTTCCCCGCCTGAGAGGCAGGGGAAGACTCAGGCGCTTTCCCCGCGGTGCAGGCAGCTGTGAAACAGACGATCAAGCCCGTCATGGCAAGCGTTGAAACGCGAAGATACCATTTTTTCATCATAATCATTTCTCCTTCTGTCAAAAATAAATTTTCGGCGAACATAAGAGTACTTCTTTTTTTCTCTCCTGTCAACCCCCGTTCTTTTTCTTGTCAAACAGGGAGAAGTATTGTATAATTTTTGACAGTTAAAAGCTCAAGTCCGTTTTTTCAAAGGAGTTTAAAAGCTATGGCAAATTTAACACCCTCTCAAGTCGCAGAAGTAAAAGGAAAAGGTTTTCTAAGAAACCGTGGCACCGATCAGTTTTCCGGGCGCATCGTCCCCAGAGGGACGGTGTTCTCCGCCGATGAATTGCAGGCTGTGTCCGCTCTCGCGAAAAAATACGGGAACGGAAAAATAGTCTTTACCTCCCGGCTCACCGCAGAGATCATCGGGATCCCCTTTGAAAGCATTCCCCTGATCATCCAGGAAGCCCAGGAAAGCGGCCTTTCCTTCGGCGGCACGGGCAGCAAGATCCGCCCCGTCACCGCCTGCAAGGGAACTACCTGCGTATACGGAAATTTTGACACTCAGGCTCTGGCCGCGAAGATCCACGACGCCTATTATGTGGGCTGGAAGGATGTTGCGCTGCCCCACAAGTTCAAGATCGCCGTGGGCGGCTGCCCTAACAGCTGCATGAAGCCCAGCCTGAATGACTTCGGCATTGAGGGCCGCCGTGCTCCCAAATTTCTCTCTGAGGCCTGCAAGGGCTGCAAGGTATGCCAGATCGAAAAAGCATGTCCCCTAAAGGCCGCCTCCTTAAAGGGAGATAAGCTCTGCATCGACGAAGAGCTTTGCAGGGACTGCGGCGTGTGTCTGGGGAAATGCCCCTTCGGGGCCATGCCCGATCACAGTGAGGCGCTCTACCAGATCTTTGTGGGCGGCACCTGGGGAAAATCCACCCGCATGGGCACTCCCCTCTCCCGGCTGGTCACAGAGGAAGAGGTGCTTCCCCTGCTGGAAAAAACCCTGCTTTGGTTCAAGGAGAACGCCTATCAGAAGGAGCGTCTTGGGAAGGCCATTGACCGTCTGGGTGTGGAAGCCCTGGAAAAGGCTCTGTTCTCTGACGATCTGCTGCGCCGCAAGGATGAGATTCTGAAAAGGGAGATCCTGCAAAGATGAAACGAGCCCTCCCTTTCCTTTTCTGCCTGCTGCTGTTGGGCGGGTGCGCTTCTCCGGAAGAGCCGGTCGCAAAAGCGGAGCCTGAAAGCTCCTCTGCCTCTTCCTCCATGGCTTTCTCTGAGGCGAACGCTCCCCTCTCAATTACGGATTCCACCGGCGCCGTGATCGAGGTTTCCCCCTCTCCCCGCGCCGTTTCCCTCTACAGCTCCTACGCTCAGGCCTGGGTGCTTGCCGGGGGCGGGCTCTCCGGCGTCACGGAAGACGCGGTAAAAGAGCGGGAGCTGCCTCTGCCCGAAGGGGTCTCCATCATCGGCACGGTGAAGGACCCCAACGCGGAGGCGATTATCGCCCTGGAGCCGGAACTTGCCCTGTTGTCCCTGGACATCGCCTCTCATATGGAGATCGGCCCCACCCTGGAAAGCGCTGGGATTCCCTGCGCCTATTTCCGGATGGACACCTTTGAGGACTACGCCTTTATGATGGAGCAGTTCTGCCGGGTCACAGGGAACGAAGGCTGCTATGAGAAATCCGTTGTCAAGGTAAAAGAGCAGATCGATGAGGTCAAGGAGAAAGCCTCCGGCGCCTCCAGCCATCCCAGGGTCCTGCTGATGCGGGCCTTTTCCACCGGCATCAAGGCAAAAACCGACGACGAACTTGCCGGGGCGATCCTAAAAGAGCTGGGCTGCGAAAACATCGCGGACGAACACCCCTCCATGCTGGAGGACCTCAGCCTGGAAGAGGTGATCCTGGAGGATCCGGACTTCATTTTCGTCACCACCATGGGAGACGAGGAAAAGGCTCTGGAATATCTGGAATCCGCCACCGGACAAAACCCCGCCTGGACCGGGCTTTCCGCGGTGAAAGACGAGCGCTGTATCATATTGCCGAAAGACCTTTTTCACTATAAACCAAACGACAGATGGGGAGAAAGCTATGAGTATCTCGCGAAAATCCTCTACCCGGAGCTTTTTCCGTAAAGACCTGCAGGGCCTGAAGCTGTGCCTTCTGGCCCTGTTTCTGCTGCTTTGCACTCTTTTAGGCCTTTGGGGCGGGTCCACAAAGCTTTCGCTTTTTGAGACCTGTCTTTCTGTTTTACGGGGAGACAGCTCCTCCCCCCAGGCCCGGATCCTCCTGTATGTCCGCCTGCCCAGGGTGTCAGCCTCCCTTCTTTCCGGCGCGGCCCTGGCCGCAAGCGGGGTGCTGATTCAGGCGGTGCTGCAAAACCCCATGGCCGCCCCCAATGTGATTGGCGTCAACGCGGGAGCGGGCTTTTTCACCTTTTTAACTTTAGCACTGTTCCCGGCTCACCTGGCCTTTGCCCCTCTTGGGGCTTTTGCCGGGGCTCTTTTGGCCGCTCTGCTGGTGTATGGGGCCGCCTCGATTGCCGGGGCGGGAAAGCTTACCATCATCCTTGCCGGGGTGGCTATCAGCAGTATGTTCACCGCGGGGATCAATTTTATCAAGACCATCTCTCCGGAAAGCCTGTATAACGGAAGCTCCTTTTTGATCGGCGGGTTTTCCGGAGTTTCCTTCCGGGATCTCTTCCCCGCCTTCTGGCTGATCCTCATAAGTCTCCTTCTCTCCCTGCTTTTTTCTTCCCATGCCGATCTGCTGCGTCTTGGGGATGACAGCGCGCAAAGCCTGGGGATAAATGTAAAGCTATGTCGCTTTACTCTCCTTCTTTTAGCCTGTCTTTTGGCCGGCAGCGCGGTGAGCTTTTCCGGGCTGCTGGGATTTGTGGGACTTATCGTGCCTCATATCGCCCGCCGCCTTTTCGGCGTTTCCCACCGAATCCTTCTTCCGGCCAGCGCCCTCTTCGGGGCGGCCCTGGTCACCCTGTGCGACCTTTTGAGCCGCCTGCTGTTCGCCCCCTATGAGATCCCTGTGGGGATCCTTTTATCCCTTTTGGGCGGCCCGTTCTTCCTGTTTCTCCTGTTGAAGCGTCCCAGAGGAAGAAGGGAGGGAGATCCCCGGTGATCGAGATTAAAAAGCTTTCCGCCGGATACCGGGGAGTCCCTGTTTTGCGGGATCTCACCCTCTCCTTTCCCACGGGAAAGATCTCCACATTGATCGGCCCCAACGGATGCGGAAAATCCACCCTCCTGAAAACCATGTGCGCTCTGCTGCCCAGCATATCCGGGGAGCTGTTTTTTGACGGCAAGCCTCTTTCCGCCTTTCATCGCCGCGAGTTCGCGCGGCTCTGCGCCGTGCTGCCCCAATCCAGAAATATCCCGGCCCTGCGGGCCATGGAGTTGGTGGCCCACGGGCGGTATCCCCACCTCTCCTTTTCCCGGAATCTCAGGGAAGAGGACTGGAAAAAGGTGGCGGCGGCTATGGAGAAAACCGGAACCCTGCCCTTAAAGGACAGGCTTCTCTCCTCCCTTTCCGGAGGGGAACGGCAGAGGGTCTATCTTGCCATGACCCTGGCCCAGGACACACCGGTTCTGTTTCTGGACGAGCCCACCACCTATCTGGACATCGGGCAGAAATATGAGATCCTGGAGCTGGTGAAATTCATCCGGGACGAGGGAAAAACCATCGTGATGGTGCTGCACGACCTTCCCCTTGCCTTCTCCTACAGCGACGAGATCACCGTTTTAGCCGAAGGCCGCGCTCTTTGTCAGGGGCCGAGCGCCCGGGTGTTCGAGGAGAGGATCGCCGACCGAGTATTTGGCGTCTCTTCCCGGCAGGTCACGGTGGAAGGAAAAACGGAATACCTCTTTTTCAGAGCTACCTAACAGGAGCCTCTGGCTGTGCAGAAGATAGCAGCCGCCGGTCTCCACAGTACAGCCCAACCGGTAGGTAAACAGATAAATCAAAATTTATCCATCAAATCCTCTTAGAACCCTGATATATCAAGGCTTCCCGCTGATTAAATGTTCAAGCCTTATGTAATTTCCCTTGTTTTTGCCCTTATGGGCTGAAACAAGGGAAACTTTTTACTCCCCGCAGACTACCTTATCCAGCAGTCGGGCGGAGGTGCGCTTGGCCTCCCTTGTGGCGTGGGCGTAAATGTTCATTGTGGTACTGACATCGGCATGGCCCAGCAGCTCCTGCACGTCCTTGGGAGCAGCCCCATTGGAGAGCAGATTGCTGGTGAACGTGTGCCTGAGCATATGAAAATGGAAATCCTCCAGCCCCGCTACTTTCTTCTTCGCCTGACGACACATGATACTTACCGTTCCCGGCGTCTCAATGGCCCCGTCAGGGCGTAGACAGACAAAGAACAGCTCCCGATACCCCTCCGGCACATCCACCGTCCTGGGCAGGGTATAGACCTCGTAATAGGCCCGGTCTTTCTCCATGACCTCGGTATAGTAGTTCAGGCTGTAAAGATCTCCATAGCGCAGGCGGTTCCCGATCTGCTCCTTTTTGGCCCTCCGCAGGATCGCCGCCAGCGTGTCGCAGAAGTCCACGGTTCGGACTTTCTTCCGCTTGGTGGCCCCGATCTCCGTCTTGTGCCTCGCCCCGTTGTAGCGGATGCTCCGCCGCACCGTGAGATACTGCCCGTCCAAGTTGATGTCCTGCCAGGTGAGGGCACAGACCTCCCCAATACGAAGCCCGGTGTAGTAGGCGATCTGGATGGGCAGTAGGGCGGGGTTGTCTTTCTTTTTCAGAAAGTCCTCCAACGCTTGGAACTGTTCATGGGTAAGGGTGGGCATTGCAGGGGCGTCCCCGTCCTCCTGGGAGAACAGCTCGTATTCCTCTTTCTTTCCCCGCCAGACCACATACTGCATGGGGTTGAAGCTGATGAGCCGCTTGGGGAACACCGCAAAGCGGAACGCCCCTTGCAGGACTGCCGAATACTGCCGTAAGTACCCTT
>CAMNSA010000024.1 GCA_946554335.1 uncultured Neglectibacter sp. | reverse complement strand
CAAAACACACCACCTATACATCCACTCCCCCCCCTCACCTCTCCCCCCCCCCCCCCCCCCCCCCCACCATCATACCCCCCCCCCCCCCCCCCGCCCTCGCTTCTTAATCCGTAATTTAATCAAAAAATTTGCCTTCAAAAAAATTTTTATTTCCTAACGGCCTTGCTGTCATCCTGAAGATAACGCAGCCGTCTGGGCACATAATGACTTTACTATACTTATTATCCCCTCCTATATTTTCTAAATTGCCGCCGCTTCTGACAGCCTCCATAATGGGATACATCATCATCATTACTTTAGAGCAAATCCCCTCTCCTTGTGAATTTACCGGGCAGCCATAGGTACAAGTATATTGATCTCCGATCTCCTCACCGTTGCGGCAAAACCTCTCTGTTTCCTCATTAGCTTTATTAAATCCAATTACTTCTATTTCCCATTCATATTCTTCATCATACCATTTTTTCAAGTCAATTTCCTCCTGTTTGAATTTATTTTTTCCTACTTTCTTTTTTGAAAAGCAGGAGAAAGCGGCAAAGGGGAAACTGAAAAGTTATTACTGGCTGCGCCAGTAGGCACTGCAATCCTTTTCCCGGTTAAAAAAGCCGTACTCGATGAGGCTGCGGCGAAGGGTGGCAAAGTCCTCATGAATGCTGCCCAGAAGCTCGTTGACCTCTTTCTCTGTGTAGCGCTTCCCTGGTTTAAATTCCTGAGAGATGCGCCTGAGCACCACGATTTTTTTCTTTTCCTTTGGGGGAAAGTGAAGCAGCCGCAAGGGGGAAAGAGAAGAAAAAGCCCCTTTTAAAATCTTTTCTTCCTCTTCTTGTGTGATCTCAAACCGGCTGTCTACCATTTTGGCGTTTTCATGCACATCGATCAACTCCTCTCCGATATGATGTTTTCCTTGGCCCATGAGAGCAAGCTCCAGCAGGGCCAGGGTCATTTTAGCGGTTTTTCTCTTTTCTCGGAACAGAAAGCGCTGATGCCGTACGGTAGAAGGGCTTAAAGAAAGCCTTTTGGCGATCTCGTTGTCCGTGAGGCCCTGAGAGAACAGGGACAGAAGCTCCTTCTGATTTTCGGTAAAGGTGATGTATCGGTTCTCTTCCTGTAAAAGCAGCGAGAGCCTGTCTCCGTGAGAGGCCGCGTGGCGGGCGGCAGCCGCCTTGGCGGAAAAGAACCTCCCGTCCATGGGGAATACCTCCTCCAAAGGGAAAAGCTCGCCGCAGGATAGACACTGATACGCTTTTTCGTCCTCTGAAAAGCAGTATCCCTCCTGAAGCTCCCGGGGAGAAAGCTGTTCCAGATTCTTCATCTTCTGACCTCCTTCAAGAACTGCTAAAGGTATTATAAATAAGTTTACCTTAAATGTCAACAATAATTTAAAATGTTTATTATACGAAAATCAAAGATACACTTGTCTGTACAACTTAATTATGCTATACTTACCATATCCCGCTCCCCTAAAAAGCGGGGAGCGGAAGCGGAAATAACGAAAAAGGTGGTTTCGAAAAATGAGCGTAAGACCGGTACCGGTGACGGCCTTTGAGCCGGGGAAGGGGCTTCTGCCCGAGCTGCAGCGGCTGATCCAGCGCAGCGTGATCCCCTATCAGTATGAGATCTTAAATGACGGGATTCCCGGGGTGGAAAAGAGCCACGCCCTGGAAAATCTCCGTCTGGCCGCCCGGAAAATGCAGGGCGGGGAAATTGCAAAGGACGCCTTCTACGGCATGGTGTTTCAGGACAGCGATCTAGCGAAATGGCTGGAGGCAGCCTGCTATTCTCTGGCCTTTTGCCCGGACGCGGAGCTGGAGGGGAAGATCGATTCGGTCATCGATTTGTTGGAGCAGGCCCAGGGAGAGGACGGCTATCTGAACTCCTACTTCACGGTGAAGGAGCCGGAGCGTCGGTGGACAAATTTGCAGGAGGCCCACGAGCTCTACTGCGCGGGGCACCTGATCGAGGCGGCCTGCGCCCATTATGAGGTGACGGGAAGCGCTCGCCTGCTTCAGATCATGGAGAGAAACGCGGACTGCATCTACCGGCACTTTATGGAGGAATGTCCCCACGGCTATTCCGGCCACCCGGAGATCGAGCTGGCGCTTCTGCGGCTTTACCAGGCCACCGGCAAGGAAAAGTATTTGGAGCTCTCCCGGCATTTCCTTGAGGTGCGGGGAGAAGCGCCCAATTACTTCATAGAAGAAAAGAAAGTGCGCGGCTGGAATGTGTGGGGAACGGATGGAAACGACGCCCAGGATACCGACTATACCCAAAGCACCAAGCCGGTGAGAGAGCAGACGGAGGCGGTGGGCCACGCGGTTCGGGCAGTCTATCTCTATACGGCCATGGCGGATCTGGCAGCGCAGACCGGCGACGAGAGGCTGAAAACAGCCTGTGAAGCCCTGTGGAACAGTATTACCCGCCGGAAGATGTATGTGACCGGCGGCATAGGCTCCACGGTGCTGGGAGAGGCCTTCACGGTGGATTACGATCTGCCCAACGACACCGTTTATGCGGAGACCTGCGCCTCCATCGGGCTGATCTTTTTTGCCAGGCAGATGCTGCGCCTCACGGAAAAGGGCGAGTACGCGGATGTGATGGAGCGGGCCCTTTACAATACGGTGCTGGGGGGGATGCAGCTGGACGGAAAGCGGTTTTTCTATGTGAATCCCCTGGAGGTGACCCCGGGTATTTCCGGAAAGGCGGTGACACAGCGCCATGTGCTGCCCCAGCGGCCCCAGTGGTACGCCTGCGCCTGCTGCCCGCCCAATGTGGCAAGGCTTCTCTCCTCCTTGGGAAGCTATGCCTATACCCAGGGGGACAATACCCTGTATGCCCATCTGTATCTGGGCGGCACGGTCAAGACGGGGTGGGGCTACTCCCTCACCTGTGAAACGGAATATCCCTTCCGAGGGGAAGTGAAGTACACCTTCCATGGAGAAGCCAGCGCCGCTCTCGCCTTCCGGATTCCGGGCTGGAGCGAAAAAACCGCGCTCACGCTGAACGGAAAGGCAATAGACCTTTCTGATGCTGGAAAAACGGGATATGCAAAGCTTTCCGGGGCGTTCCATGAGGGGGACGAGATCGTTCTCACCTTGGACCTCACGCCCAGAAAAGTGTATTCGAGCCCCAAAGTGCCTGCGGATACCGGGAAGGTGGCGTTCCAGAGAGGCCCCCTGATCTATTGCGCGGAAGGAGTGGACAACGGGGGAGAGGTGTTGGCGCTGTCCGTGGACAAATCAGGCGAGCCCGTAGACGCGGGACAGGCAAAGGACCTGGGGCTGCCGATGCTGGAGGTACCCGGCTGGAGAGCCAAAGACCAGGAAGAGCTTTACAGCTTCCGGCGGCCGGAGCGAAAGGTCGTAAAGCTCCGCCTGATCCCCTATTACGCCTGGGGGAACCGGGGCTTAAACCAGATGAGAGTCTGGCTGCCGGAAGAATAAGAAAACAGCCTTTGGAAGCGGCTTACTTCCAAAGGCTGTTCTTTTGAGACCGGTTTTATCTGAGCAGAGGGATCTCTTTCCGGCAGGTCTCAATGGCGCTGAGGTCCGGCAGGGCGGGGATGCCGCCGGGCTTTGTGGCGCAGACAGCGCCTGCGGCGTTGGCAAAATCCGCGAATTCCTTCAGCTGAGGCTCTGTCAGATCCGCAAGACTTGAGGAACTTTGGACGATTTTAGAAAGCAGAGAGCCAAAAAAGCTGTCTCCCGAGCCGGTGGTGTCCTTGACCTGCGTGTTATAGGTGGGAGCTTCAAAGGAGAAGGCCCTGGTAAACACCGCGCAGCCCTTCGGCCCCAAGGTGGTCACCACCAGGAAAACACCCTGGTCCAAAAGCGCCCGGGCGCCGTCCTTTAAGCTGTTTTTTCCGGTTAGAAGGAACAGCTCTTCGTCGGAAACCTTCATGATGTCAGAAAGCGGCACCAGGCTCTGCATGAAGCGGACGCCCTCTTTCTGGTCTTTCCACAGGGCGGGACGCCAGTTGGGGTCATAGGCGGTAAGCTTTCCCTGAGATTTCGCATAGGCCGCAAGCTTGGGGATCGTGCTTCTGGAGGGCTCGGCTGTCATCAGCAGAGAGCCGAAGCAGAAAATTTTACACCGGTCGATGAGGGAAAGATCCACCTGCGAAAAATCCAGGCGGGTGTCGGCCCCGGGGTCCCGGTAAAAGCTGAAATCCCGGTCGCCGGTCTCGCTTAACTCCACAAAGGCTAAAGAGGTGGCGAAGTCCTCCGTAAGAGTCAGGCCGGAGGTGTCCACCTGACACCGGTCCAAGGTCTCCTTTAAAAAGACGCCGAACATATCCTTTCCCACCGAGCCTAAAAAGCTGGCGGTAACGCCGCTTCGCACTGCCTGCACCGCCAGGTTGGCCGGGGCGCCTCCGGGGTTTCTGGAAAACAGCAGCCGTCCGTCCGCCTCTGTTCCGGCGGGAGTGAAATCAATGATCAGCTCGCCTGCCGATAAAATATCTGCCATAACGATCCTCCTTTTGGCTTTTCCTTTTCTCTATGTTAGCGGAAAAATCCGGAGATGTAAAGGGAAAAGCAGCGGATGATTGCACCTGGGGGGAAAAAATGCTACAATAATCAAAAGGGCGCGAAGGGATTTCCCTGCTTGGGGAGATCTTCCGAGGCTTGGGAAAGAAAAACTGAGCTTTGGGGCCTGTTCCCGGCTTTGAGACCGAAATATCACAGGGAAGGTGTGTGGACAACTTGATCAAGCTTTATGACGGAGGAATTTATCTCGTAAACGGCAGCGAGATCGTGGAAGAGGCCGAAAGGGAAAGGCTTACGGCTCTCTGCGGCAGGCAGGTGGACAGGGAAGAGGCCAAAAAGGGAACCATGGCCTATTCCATTTTAAAGGCGCACAACACTTCAAACAGCATGGAGGATCTGCGTCTGCGCTTTGACGCCATGGCCTCTCACGATATCACCTTTGTGGGGATCGTACAGACGGCCAAGGCCTCCGGCATGAAAAAATTTCCTCTTCCCTATGTGCTGACAAACTGTCATAACACGCTGTGCGCGGTGGGAGGGACCATCAATGAGGACGACCACCTTTTCGGCCTTTCCGCCGCGAAAAAATACGGAGGCATCTATGTGCCTCCCCACATCGCGGTAATTCATCAGTATATGCGGGAGATGCACGCCGGCTGCGGAAAGATGATCTTAGCCTCAGACTCTCACACCCGCTACGGCGCTTTGGGCACCATGGCTGTGGGCGAGGGGGGAGGCGAGCTGGTTAAGCAGCTGTTGGAGGATACCTATGATATCAGCTATCCCGGCGTGGTGGCGGTTTACCTGACGGGAAAGCCTCAGCCCTATGTAGGCCCTCAGGATATTGCCCTGGCTATTATCGGCGCCGTATTTGAAAACGGCTATGTAAAAAATAAAGTGATGGAGTTCGTGGGCCCCGGCGTATCCTCTATGACCACCGATTACCGCAATGGTGTGGATGTGATGACCACGGAGACCACCTGCCTTTCCTCTATCTGGCGTACCGACGAGGATACGAAAGCGTTTTTGGAGGAGCATGGCAGAGGGGAGGATTACCGGCAGCTGAACCCCGAAGGTGTGGCCTATTACGACGGCTGCGTCTTTGTGGATCTGTCCTCCATCAAGCCTATGATCGCCTTGCCGTTCCATCCCTCCAATACCTATGAGATCGATGAGCTTAACGAGAATTTAGAGGATATTCTGGCCGAAGTGGAAAAAGAGGCGCAAAAGGTTTCCGGAGGACGGGCCTCCTACACCCTGCGGGATAAGATCGTCAACGGAAAGCTTCATGTGCAGCAGGGGATCATCGCCGGCTGCGCGGGAGGAAACTATACCAATGTGGCAGAGGCTGCCTCCGCCCTGAAAACAGGGAGCTGCGGAAACGGGGAATTCGCCCTTTCCGTCTACCCCTCCTCTCAGCCGGTATTCATGGACCTGACCCGCAAGGGCTTTATTGCCGATCTCATGGAGGCCGGAGCCATTGTGCGCACCGCCTTCTGCGGCCCCTGCTTCGGCGCAGGGGACACTCCCGGCCACAACGGCCTGTCCATCCGCCACACCACCCGCAACTTCCCCAACCGGGAGGGCTCCAAGCCGGGGAACGGGCAGATGTCTGCCGTGGCTTTGATGGACGCGAGATCCATCGCCGCCACTGCGGTAAACGGCGGGATCCTCACCAGTGCGCAGGCGCTTTCCTGCTGGGGAGATGTGCCTGAGTACCACTTTGACAAAACGGTGTACGAGCGCCGGGTGTACCAGGGCTTCGGAAAGGCCGGAGCCGGAGAGCTGATCTACGGCCCCAATATTAAGGACTGGCCCAAAATGAGCGCTTTGACGGAAAATATTCTTTTGAAGGTCTGCTCCAAGATCCTGGATCCGGTCACCACCACCGACGAGCTGATCCCCTCCGGGGAGACCTCTTCCTATCGTTCCAACCCCCTGGGGCTGGCGGAATTTACCCTGAGCCGCCGGGATCCGGAATATGTGGAACGCGCCAAAGAGGTGGACCGGCTGGAAAAAGCCAGAGCTGCGGGAGAAGATCCGGAAGAGGCTCTTTCAGAGGCGTTTGCCGCGGTGCGCTCCATTCCCGGCTTTGAAAAGCTGAACGCTTTGGGAACGGAGATCGGCTCTGTGATTTATGCGGTGAAGCCGGGGGACGGCTCCGCCAGAGAGCAGGCGGCCTCCTGCCAGCGGGTACTGGGAGGGCTTGCCAATATCGCGAGGGAATACGCCACCAAGCGGTATCGCTCCAATGTGATGAACTGGGGCATGATCCCCTTCCAGCTTGCGGGCGAACCGGATTTTGAGGTGGGCGACTATCTCTTCGTCCCCGGGATCCGCACCGCATTGGACGGAGATTTAAAGGAGATTCCCGCCTATGTGATCCAAGACGGAACTGTGAGAGAGCTTGCTTTGTCCATCGCCCCCATGACCCAGGACGAGCGGGCCATCGTCAAGGCCGGAAGTCTCATCAATTTCAACCGGGAGAGAAAGGGGCTGTAGCAGCGCCCCGCTTTGATCGGGATCAGGAATAACAAACAGGAGGCGGACCGAAAGGCTCGCCTCCTGTTCTTGCTGAGTGATTCTCATAATAGTTGTTAGCTATTAGTAGTTAGTTGTTAGGAAGGGATTGGCCCTCTTTTAGTAGTTGTTAGATTTTAGATATTAGTCGTTAGAAAGGGCTTGGCTCCCCCTTTGGGGGAGCTGTCACCGAAGGTGACTGAGAGGGTTTCACGAGCGAGCAAGCTGTCACGGCTGTGCCGTGACTGAGGGGTTGTGTTTCCTTTTCGATCCCCTCCGTCAGCTTCGCTGACACCTCCCCTTATTTTTCAAGCAAGGGGAGGCAAGGAGGAGGGCTGGGAACGGCTTATCCAATATCCAGCACCCAGTATCTAACAACTAACGACTAAAAACTAACAACTAAAAGCCTGCCCTCTCCGTCGCGGCAGAGCCGCGCCACCGTCTCACCTGCCGGTTGCGGTCAGCGCTGAACGGTCGCCACCGGCGACCAGCGCCCCATAGGGAGAGGCAAGAGGGAAGAGAGCAAGGAGAGGCAAGAAGGAGGGCTGGGAACGGCTTATCCAATATCCAGCATCTAGTATCCAGCATCCAGTATCTAACAACTAACAACTAAAAACTAACAGCTAAAAGCCCGCCGGCAGCGAATAACTAACCTCTAAAAGCAAACAATTACTCTCTTTTGCTTCCTTTTAAAATGAATCCCGCAAGTTTACATAAAAAGCTCTTGAAATTCCGCCGGAACTTTGCTATACTCACGCTAATACAGGGGAAAACGGCTTTCCCGCTGCACTTTACGGGTGGACACATCAGAATGGAGGAATGGTTTATGAAAGGAAAGAAATGGATCGCTGTTCTGCTGTCAGCGGCCATGCTTTTCAGCTTTAGCAGCCTCGTGCCTGTTTCGGCTGCCCCGGCTGCTGAAAGCCGTGCGGCCGGAGGATATCATTATGATCAGTTGGAGGACAGCCTTTCCCAGGCGATCTATACCGGTATCGGACAGCTGGACCTGAAAACCGGGACAGCGGAATATGATCTGGTGGGCCATGGTCTGAACGGCAGCAGCTTGCCGGGAAATTCTCAGCTGAACAAGGCCATGAATGCGGCGCGGTACGCCTTTTACGCGGACCATCCGGAAGTGTTCTATGTGGATTTTCCAAAGCTGACCCTGCGAATCACACAGGATGCGGCCGGGAACAAACATGTTTACATCGGCTCCGGCAGAAATGCCAGCTATCTGGTGGAGGCTTTTCAGGGTGAAAGTGCGGTGAAGTCCGCCATAGCCGAATTCGATGCACGGGTAGCCGAGATGGTTCACGGTGCGGAGGAAATTGCAGTGGGAAACGGGGAAAGCCTGCAGGCTGCGCAGATCCGGTATGTCCACAATGAAATAATCCGAAATGTCTCCTATCGTCTGGAAAACACTGCCGCTGTGGGCAATGCGTCTCTTTTGGGTACCCCTTACGGCGTGCTGATCAAGAAGCAGGGCGTCTGTGAGGGTTATGCCCGCGCGTTCAAATCGGTCATGGATCAATTGGGTATCAACTGTATTCTGGTGCAGGGTGTCCATCAATACGATGGTGAAGTGGCAGTCAACCATATGTGGAACTATGTGGAGATCACCGATGCCGCCGCAGTCCCTGACACCAGAGCGGCAGGAGGCAGATGGTATGCAGTAGACGCCACGCTGGACGACCCGGAGATCCCTGTTGTTACTCCGATCGAACAGTCCCTTGAATTTCACAACTATCACAACAGATTTGACGAGTACGGCAACGACCAATTTGAACAGGAAAAGTACCTTCTGGTAGGCCAGCTGACTATGAATGAAAAGCATTTTGAGGCAGAGGAAGTTGTCGCTGCTGGCGGGTACCACTTTTCTTACCCCCTGTTGGAGGAGTACGATTTTGCAGTCACAGCCGTAAATAATGATCTGGATGGTTTTCATGTGGTGGTCAAGGATGTGATGGACAGCGCTTCCGGTGAAACGATCAGTGAATACCAGTTCAGTTACCTGGGCATGACCGTCAGCGAGGCCAGGGAGAAGGGCATCTATCTGGTCTGGCGTTATTATCAGGAGGAAGACGGCGAGATCACTCCTATTTACAGCGAATACGGCAGCTGGTTTTATCTGGATCCGGATACATACAACATAAAACAGGAAGATGGAGTTACCGTGATCCGGGAAGGCAAGGTCCCCTATGTGGAAATCGCTGCCACAACTGTCCCGCCTGAAAAAAATCCTCCGGCAGATAAGCCCTATGCGAATCTCACCTATCAGGGGGATGACTCCGCTTTGATTGCCAGGACCGGGAAGATTTACAATCCGAACCAGACAAAATACACTCCCCCTCCGTTTATCGCGAGGCAGACTCCCACCCAAACCTGCGTCATTAATATGACCAACAGATTTTATCATATTACCGTAGAGTATGACGAAGCACTCCAGAGGGTGGAAGGAAAGAACGAAGACGAGCTCAGAGTCAAGTGTTGGGACCATTTGGGTTCTGATGTCATCAGTGGTCAGTATACCGAGATTAAAAACTTTAAATGGGATGGCAACAAAACCGTAGAGTTTGATATAAAGTTCTCCATGATGTATGCGGATGACAATGTCAACTATAACATCTATCTGGAAGGTCTGGTCGGCAAAGAGAGCAAAAAGACTCCGAATCCAATTTGTTATGGTACTAAACATAAAGGACCTTGCCCCAGCATTATGGCCCGCGACGGTAACTGGGATGTTTTCGGCAAGCCCACTCTGCTGGAGAGTGACGACCTTTCCCTAAAAGGCTGGCAGATGTCCAACGGGCAGAAGGTTGACGATCTTCTATTGGACCGCCTGACATTAGTCACTACCAAAACCACCAAGGTGCAGGAAGAACAGATCTCCTCCCTGGTGAGCACGGAGATCAAGGAAGAGATTCTTGACAGTGCAACTTACAATATCACTCTTTCGCTCTGTAAATCTATGATTATCAAAACCGGAGACAAGGTCAAGGTGCGCCTTGGTTTCCCTGCGGGTTACGGACCTAATGACGAGGGCGTTACCTTTAAAGCCTACCACTTCACGAGAGACAGCCAAGGCAATGTGACCGGCGTTGAGGAGATCGACTGCGTGGTCACCCAGTACGGCCTAATCCTTACCTGCGACGCATTTTCTCCCTTTATGATCGCCGCGGTGAAGAAGGACGAGATCGTGGCAGAGGAAAGGAGCGTGGTTGTGACCACTTCTGACGGAGGAACAGTGACTGGCAATAAACTGGACGCTTCCGGTATCATCAAGCTGAAGGAAGGCGAAAGCCGAACTCTTACCTTCACACCCTATGAGGGATACCAGATCGAGTCTGTCACCGTCTGCGGCAGGGAGATCGAAGTGGCAAATAAAGAGTCTATGACGGTAACGGTAAGCAGCAGGGATCTGGAAAGTTCCAATCCCATCGTTCGCGGAAACTTTGTGGCCAAGGCGGTCGCGGAGAAGGAAGAACAAAAGGGTGAGGCCCCGGTAAGGCCCATAGCGGAAGCGGCGCAGATCCAGATGCCCACCGGCGGAACAGTGGATGAGGGCAAGGGGCTGATCATCGAGCCTACAGTGGCCGAACAGCCGGACGCCATCCAGACCTTCCAGTGGTACAAGGACGGAAAGAAGCTGGAGGGCAGGACCGGCAGGACCCTTGAGATCGAGGATGCGTATGTATACCACGGGGGCAAGTATACGCTCACGGTGACCACGACTGTGGACACCGTAAGCGCTCAGGCGCAAAGCAGTGAATACGGGCTTACCGTGACACCATGTCCCCATCTGGCCACGGAGATCCGTGGCCAGAAGGAGCCCACCATGGAGGGACCGGGTTATACCGGAGACACCGTCTGCACTACCTGCGGGCATGTTTTACAGCAGGGAGAAGAAATCCCTGCCCTGGGCGGTGGAGACCGTCCCTCCTTTGTGGATGTGGTGGAGGGCGCCTATTACTACGATGCTGTGGCCTGGGCAGTGGAGAACGAGATCACCAGCGGTACCACCGCCACAAAATTCAGCCCCAATTCTCCCGCCACCCGCGCCCAGATGGTGACCTTCCTCTGGCGTGCGGCCGGCTCTCCCAAAGCCCCCGGCAGCAATCCCTTCCGGGATGTTCCGGAGAAGGCCTATTATCATGACGCTGTCCTGTGGGCGGTGGAGAAGGGAATCACTCTCGGTACCAGTGAGACTGCCTTCAGCCCCAATTCCAAGGTGACCCGCGGACAGGCAGTTGCCTTCCTGTATCGGGCGAACGGCTCGCCTCCTGCCTCCGGCGGCAGCTTTGCGGATGTACCCGCAGACGCCTACTATGCTGACGCTGTGGCCTGGGCAGTGGAGAACGGCATCACTCTGGGCACCGGGAAAAATAAGTTCAGCCCGAAGTCGAAATGCACTCGCGGACAGATCGTGACCTTCCTCTATCGCGACGCGCAAGGACTTTCGGACTAATACGCCACTGATAAAGCGGCGAACAGACAAAAAGCGGACTCTTTTTTAAGAGTCCGCTTTTTGTTGTAAAATTCTCCAGGAAGTGCAGACGGCTATCAATCGAGCGGGATAACCGTCTTTTTTTCAAGGTCGATTTGGAAGGAGGCTGTTGCTGTACTGCTCCCATTGGAAGTGTCACTGGTCCATAGCGTTGCAATCAGCTTTGTCACGCCCTGAGGAATGGCTTCACCCGAGTATGTAAGTTGATCACAGTTGTTTGGATCTTCTCTGCTTTCGCGGCTTTCGCCTGTGTTCAGCGTAATCGGCTTGCCATCTTCTGTTGTCAACGCAATGGAAGAGAGGAGGTCAGGATCAAATCCCGCAAGCTTTTTCGGCACATCCATACTGATTTCAGTGGTTGCGGGGGAAGTACAGAGATACAGGAATTTGATCCCCCTTTGCTCTGCGGGCGCAGAAATGCTGACAGTTTCATCTATGCAGGAAACTGTAAATTCCGCGCTTGCCTTTCCCAAGTCCCCTGCGCCGAGGCTATCTCCTTCTTCTTTGTAACTGTAATGAGTTGCCGTATATTTCACCCGGATGTCTTTAAGGTCTGAGGGACGGAACTCGGCGGGAACTTTGGTAGAAAGGGAGTCGTTGATATAGGTGCCCTCTTCCGTTTTTATCCAGGCTCTGGAGCGCAGAGAATAGTTGAAATCCAGTGGTATGCCATTGACAGAGATATCGTAATTCCAATCGGTTTGCCTCGCATTAGGGTCATTTTTCGTTTCTATTTCACCCACACAGTAAATGGTCATACCGTCATAATAGGCTTCCCTGATAGAAAACTTCATATCGCCTGCCAGAGTTTTTGTAATCTGGTTTTCTACCGGTGTCATATGCTGCGTAATAACAGAGAGATTGTCAAAATTATAATCGTTCGAGTGATCGTTCTTTGTAATAAGCTGGAACAGTCTTCCCAGGCTTCCGGAAGCGCCCGCTCCGATTGCCAGAATGGCAACCAGTGCGGCAGATACCGCGAGAATGAGTACATGTCTTCCGGTTTTCCTTTTTCGGTTTTCCTTTTCCTGTTCACGGCAGCTTTCTTCCAGAATGACAGTCATCAGACGATTGTCAGAAGCATCAGAGAGTTTGATTGTCCGGAGAGAATCGGTTATTCTATTATCCATCATAAAAATCGTCACCTAACCTTTTTCTGAGAATGGTTCTGGCATCATGTAAATAATTGCGCACAGAGGATGGCGGTTTCTGAAGGATATTTGCTATTTCTGCACCGGTATACCCTTCATAGTAGTACAGGACGACTACGATTTTATATTTGTCCGGAAGCTCCAGAATGGCTTTGACAACATCGCCTGTATTTGTATCCTCCGGACCGGAAATATCGCAATGCTCCTCAATGCTTTCCCGTTTTTTCCACCAATGCCTCAGAGCATTTTTGCAGGTATTGGCCGCTGTTCTGATTAGCCAGGCTTTTTCGTGCGTCTGGCTCTCAAAAGACGGTCTGGCCTTTATCAGCTTAAAAAAAGTATCCTGTACTGCGTCCTCCGCGTCAGCGGGATTTTTCAGATAGAGAAAGCAGATACGATAGATAGTTTCCTTCTGTCGCTGATAGATTTCCGCGATCTCCTCAGTTGTGCGCACCAACTTGTTTTGCAATGTGTTTTCACTCCTTTCACTTATAATACAATGGAAGAAGGAAAAATGCCGGATTTTTTTGAAAAACAGAAATAATTCGGCATAAATAAAAGGATTTTGAAGGCTGTTTTGCTGATCCGGCAAAAAGTACTTGCAGCACATTTTTTAGCGGCCAGACCCTCTCGGGTTCGATCCCCCTTTCGAGGAATAAAAAAACAGAAAGCCAGTCACAAGGACTGTCTTCCTGTTTTTGGTGGACCTTAGGGGGATCGAACCCCTGACCTCCAGATTGCGAACCTGGCGCTCTCCCAGCTGAGCTAAAGGCCCATATGAAATTTATAAGAGAAACAAAAAACTAAAACCCTGTGCCAGCCTTCCAGAGAGCGCCATGCGCTCATCCCAGCTGAGCTAAAGGCCCATATGAAATTTATAAGAGAAACAAAAAACTAAAACCCTGTGCCAGCCTTCCAGAGAGCGCCATGCGCTCATCCCAGCTGAGCTAAAGGCCCATATGAAATTTATAAGAGAAACAAAAAACTAAAACC
>CAMNSA010000023.1 GCA_946554335.1 uncultured Neglectibacter sp. | reverse complement strand
CAGCGACCAGTTTTCTGGTGACGGTTTTTGAAGCGATGCTCAGGGCACAGCCCCGGCCTGTTGTCGTATCTATGTACATAATGCTGCCTCCAAGGTTTCACAAAAACTATTAAACATATCTATAACCTCTCATTTATACAGAACCGATTTTGTCTTTTTTGCAAATCATAGATTTCCTCCATCTTTAACATATCATCTCTGCCCACAAATAGATTAATATCTAACGGCAACATGGGGATTATATCCCCTTAATAAATCGGATTATAACCCCCATACTAATTTCAAAAGTATGGGGGTAGCATTATGATTTTATTTAATAAATTATGGTCTACAATGGAGAAACGGGGTGTTTCTACATATCAGTTAAGAGAAAAATGCGGTATCGACAGCAAAACAATTCGGCGACTCCGAGCCAATGAAAATGTGGAAACAAAGACACTGGACAAATTATGTGCTGCTTTATCATGCCACTTAGAGGATATTGTAGAATATGTTGCTGATAGGCCCAAAATCTGATTTTGTATTAGGTTCGGATGTCAATTAATTTTTAATACATGGGGATTATATCCCCTTAATAAAACAGATTATAACCCCCATACTGGTTGATGTCAATATGGAGGTGCCTTATGATAATATTTGATCGCTTATGGATAACTATGAGAAAACAAGGCATTTCCACATACCAGTTACGGGAACGATGTGGAATTGATAGCAAAACGATTCGGCGACTCCGAGCCAATGAAAATGTAGAAACAAAAACACTGAACAAATTATGTGCTGCTTTATCATGCCGTTTAGAGGATATTGTAGAGTACAAAACTGATTTGTGAAAGGCAAATCTCTAAATATTACGGTTTTTGTGGGCGAACAGATCTCCCGAAAACTCTCTTGCTGATCTTTATAACCAGATCGGCATATCACCTGATTGTTTTCTTTAGCCTCCTCTTACACAGAGGAGGCTAAAAGTTTATCCCCTCAGGCGCTGACCGAACCGGCAGGTGAGACGCTGTCACCGAAGGTGACTGAGAGGGCGAAAGCGCCCTTTCTAACCACTAACAGTTAATTAGAAATGTAGGAGTCGTTTCTGAAAAGATTGAATTTTTCGGTCTTTTGTGCTATATTATCTCCGGCCTATCAGATGTATTTCCGGCTGCTTTGCCGGTGAGATACCTGCTTTTGGTTGGAGGGGGCCTGCTCGGTTCCCGCCTCATTTTTGTGATACGCAACAGGACAGAGAAGGAGGAATCGTTTATGAGCATCAGGATCGGGATCTCAGGGTACGGAAACCTGGGACGCGGGGTAGAGGCGGCTGTAAAAAACGCGCCTGATATGGAGGCGGTGGGGGTATTCACCCGCCGTGCGCCGGAGACAGTGAAAACCCTGACGGGGCTTCCTGTCTACAAAATGGAGGACGCGCCTTCTATGGCGGAGAAGATCGATGTGATGATCCTCTGCGGCGGAAGCGCGAAGGATCTTCCTCATCAGACCCCGGAGCTTGCCCGGCTTTTCAATGTGGTGGACAGCTTCGACACTCACGCAAAGATCCCGGAGCATTTTGAAAAAGTCAATGAAGCAAGCCTTTCCGGCGGGAAGCTGAGCATCATTTCCGCTGGGTGGGATCCGGGCCTGTTCTCCCTCAACCGGATGTACGGCCAGGCTGTGCTGCCCAACGGACAGGATTACACCTTCTGGGGGAAGGGAGTCAGCCAGGGTCATTCTGACGCCATTCGGAGAATTCCCGGCGTGAAGGACGCGAGACAGTACACCATTCCCGTGGAAGCGGCGCTGGAGCGGGTGAGAGGCGGGGAACAGCCTGAGCTTACCGCCAGAGAGAAGCACACCAGAGAGTGCTTTGTGGTGGCTGAAGAAGGGGCGGACAAGAAGCAGATCGAAGAATCGATCGTCACCATGCCCAACTATTTTTCGGACTACGATACCACCGTCCATTTCATCAGTGAGGAAGAGCTTTTGAGAGATCACGGGGGGATCCCCCACGGCGGTATGGTGTTTCGTACCGGTACCACCGGGCTGCATGGGGAAAACCATCATGTGATCGAGTATAAGCTGAAGCTGGATTCCAATCCAGAGTTCACCTCCAGCGTACTGGCGGCCTGTGCCAGGGCGGCTTTCCGCCTTTCCCAGCAGGGGCAGACCGGCTGCCGTACCATTCTGGATATTCCCCCCGCCCTGCTGCATCCGGAATCTCCGGAAGAGCTGCGCAGAAAGCTGCTGTGAGAAGTTTTCTTTAACAGCCCTTTGAACGGTAAAAAAAGAAAAGCAGCCCGGATTTTCTTAGAAAATCCGGGCTGCTCTTTGTCTGTGAAAAGAATGTCAGGGCAGGGAAAATCGCAGGGCGGAAAAAGCGTCTCTTACCTCCTGCTCGGAGAGAGTGCTTTCCAGCAGTACCCCGCTGGCTGAGCCCTTGGGGGCCAGCAGGATCCCATAGCCGCCCTCGCTTTCGCTGTGATAGAAAAGGTAGTCGCAGTCTTCTCTGGCTCCCCTTTCCAATAGGGTGAGGACGCCGTTTTCCTCTAAAATGATCTCCTCATACTGCTCATAGCCGTCCCGGGAGACAAAGCTTCCGGTCAGGCAGGGAGTTTCGTCTTTTGAGAGAGTAAAGGGGATCTCTCCGGAAAGGGTATAACCGTTTTCCCCGCTGATTTTAAGGGTGTCTCCGGTTTCCAGCTGAAAGGTATATTCGTTTTGTCCCAAGCAGGCGGACAGCAGCGCCGCCAACAGGAGAAAACCGATGAGGAGCGCAAACCGCTTCCTTTGAGCGGCCATCAGCTGAGTGCCTCGAAGTTCTTGACGACCAAATCTACCGTGGCCTGATCGGACATGACCACCAGAATCAGGTTTCCTCTGGAAAGGACCTTGCTTGCCTCGGCCTCTACGCAGACCCATTTGCGCGGGTCAAGATTCTTTTCAATTTCAGCGCAAACAGCCTTGCTGTCCTCGCCCTCCGGCAGACGCAGAAGTGCAACGGAATGGGGGATCGCATTGATCGCAGCGTCAGACGCCAGTCCCATGCTCCCAGCTATATAATCGATGAAAAAATAGGAAGAGAAATTGTTACTGAGGATAGCCTGCTCCGTCAGGGCCAGTTCCGGATTAAGCCCTTCGATGACCTTGGGCATCAGCTCGTCCAGTGTCCCTTCAATATTTCCCGCGGCTTCACTGCTTTGCTGCGAAGAGGAGGCGCAGCCGGTAAATGCCAGAAAGCAGAGGCATAAAGCGAACAGACAAAACTTTTTCATGATAAAGACCTACCTTTCTGTTTTGAAAATAGGATTTCCAAACTTAAGCTTCAATATATTCCCTAACGCGAAAATCGGCGCCTGTTTTTTCACAGATGACCCGGCAGGCTTCGATCTCCTTCGCAGGCAGAGTATCCACCACAGTCATGAACACATGGGGCACATTGAACACGGCGGTGGAAGTGAATTTTAAAAGAGCGGGGAAGGCCTTAAGTCCAAATTCGCTGTGACAGATGGCGTCATATTTTTCCGCGGTGCTGGCGTTGAGGCTGATAGACACGGCGTCCACTCGGCCGTCCAGCTCCTCCGCCGCGTTTTTGCCTGTGATCAGGTCCGCAAGACCGTTGGTGTTGATGCGCAGGAACGGAGAGCCCTGCTCCTTCAGCCGGTCGCACAGCCACATCATGTCGTCCCAACGGCAGGCGGGCTCGCCGTAGCCGCAAAAGACGATCTCCTGATATTTACCCAGATCCCTTTTTGTGAGCTCCCGCCAGATCTCTTCTTTGGAAGGTTCTTCACCCTCATACCAGAGATTGTCCGCATAGAGGCTGCCGGAGCTGTTGCTGCGAAGGCAGAAATCACAGTGGTTTGGGCAGCGGTTTGTCAGGTTGATGTAGAGATTGTCCTCGTACTCATAAGTAATGCTGGTTTTTTGCGCGTTCTTGTGTTCCATAGGGTGTCTAGTTCCTTTCTGTAGGGATGCCGAACAGGCGTCCGGCGTTATCCCTGGCGGCCTTTAGGACCATTTCCGGGGAAATGTCCCGCAGCTCGCCGATCTTTTCGGCCACATAGTAAATCAGGGAAGAGTCGTTCCGTTTTCCCCTGTAAGGCTCGGGGGACATGTAGGGGGCGTCTGTTTCCAGCAGCAATCGTTCTAAGGGGATCTCCCTTACCACTTCTTGGGCGTGCCTCGCGTTTTTAAAGGTGACAACGCCTCCAAAGCCCAGATACATATCGAGCTTCAGCACCTCCCGGGCCATTTCAAGGCTCCCGGAGAAGCAGTGGACTACTCCCTTCGGACGAAACTTCTTTAAAAGGGCTAAAGTGTCCCCGTGCGCTTCTCTGTCATGGACGGCGACAGGGAGGGAAAGCTCCTTGGAAAGGGCAAGCTGCGCTTCAAATACTTCCTTTTGCCGGTCCTTGGGACATTCCTCTAACCAGTGGTAATCCAGACCGATCTCTCCGACAGCCACGATCTTCTCCTCTTTCAAAAGAGACCGAAGCTGAGAAAGCCAATCCGCGGGAAGCTCTTTTGCACATTCCGGGTGAATGCCCACCGCGCCGTAGATATAATCATAGGCTCGGGTGAGAGCCAGCGTGTCCCGGCAGCCCGCGAGGTCCGCTCCCATATTGAGGACGCGGCAGACGCCCTTTTGGGGGAGCACCTGCCCTAACAGCTCTTCCCGGTCTGTATCGAACTGCTCATCGTCATAATGAGCGTGGGTGTCAAAAATCAAAGCTTTCATTTATTTCCTGTACCTTTTTTCGATTCTTTTGTGGGCAATGAGCAACGGCGGAATACCGAGGACACAGGCAGCTGCCAAAAGTATTCCCGCCCCTGCGGGGGAGGAAAAGGCAACGGCTCCGGCAACCCAGTAGGGAAGGGAATAGACCTTCCACATGGCGCTCTGTGCCCGATTATAAGCGGGCACATCAGAAATGCTCTCCGGAGAAACCTTACTGCCGGACCAAAACCACATAGGCTCTTTCCGATAGGAAGAATATACGCCGAAGCCGAGAAAGAGGCCGCCGCAAATCCAGCAGCAGACTATCATAATGACTTTTCCAGCCATGGGAAATCTCTGCCCCTTCTAACAACTAACATCTCATAACTCACAACTAATCAGCACAGCTTGGCCCCGGCGGGAATCGAGTCGTCTACGATCAGCAGGTGCAGGCACTCCTCGCCCTTCTCCTTATGGACCGCTGAGATCAGCATTCCGCAGCTTTCTAAGCCCATCATCTTTCTGGGAGGGAGATTCACAATAGCCACCAGGGTCTTCCCAATCAGGTCTTCCGGCTCATACCACTTGTGGATGCCGGAAAGGATCTGCCGGTCCACTCCCGTGCCGTCGTCCAGGGTGAACCGCAAAAGCTTCTCGCTCTTCTTTACCGCCTCACAGGCTTTGACCTTCACCGCCCGGAAATCAGACTTGCAGAAGGTGTCAAAGTCCACCTGATCCGGAAGCTGGGGCTCTGTCTCGATCTCCGGCTGGGGATTCGCGGCCAGACGCTTTTCCTCCGCCTTTTCGATCACTTCATTTTCATCCAGGCGGGCGAACAGGATCTGTGGCTTGTCCGTCACCTTATTCCCCTGAGGATAAAGACCGGTCTGGTTCAGCTCCTCCCAGCTTCTGGGGAAGGTGTTCAACTGCTGGAAAATACTTTCACAGGTGCCTGGCAGGAAGGGGGACATGAGAGAGGCCCCCACACAGATGGAATCCACCAGATTGTAAAGCACGGTTTCCAGGCGAGGGAGAGAGGCTTCGTCTTTTGCCAGAGCCCAGGGCATGGTCTCGTCGATATATTTGTTGCAGCGCTTGAAGAGGTTCATAATCTCCGTGATGGCATCCGCCGCCCGCAGATCCTTCATCTTTTCCGCGGCCTTGTCGCGGCAGGAGCGAACCGCCGATTTCAGATCCTCATCCACGCTTTCCGCGACGCCCGGATCTCTTACCACGCCGCCGAAATACTTGTTGCTCATGGAGATGGTGCGGTTTACCAGATTCCCCAGAATATTGGCGAGGTCCGAGTTGTTCCGCTCGGTCACCAGCTCCCAGGTCAGGTTGCCGTCATTGTCATAGGGCATCTCGTGCAGCACGAAATACCGCACGGAATCCACCCCGAACACATCCACCAGGTCGTCGGCGTAGATAGTGTTGCCCTTGCTCTTACTCATCTTGTTGCCGTTCATCAAAAGCCAGGGATGGCCGAATACCTGACGGGGCAGGGGCAGATCCAGCGCCATGAGGAAAATAGGCCAGTAGATGGTGTGGAAGCGGATGATGTCCTTGCCGATCAGGTGCAGGTCGGCAGGCCACAGCTTCTGGAACAGCGAGTCGCTTTCGCCCTCGCAGTGATAGCCCACGCCGGTGATATAGTTGGTCAGCGCGTCCAGCCATACATAGACCACATGCTGGGGGTCGAACTCCACCGGGATCCCCCATTTGAAGGAGGTGCGGGAAACGCAGAGATCCTGTAAACCGGGCAGCAGGAAGTTGTTCATCATCTCGTTTTTCCGGGAGACCGGCTGGATGAACTCCGGATGAGTGTTGATGTGGTCGATGAGCCGCTGGGCGTATTTGCTCATCTTGAAGAAATAGGCCTCCTCCTTGGCGGGATGGACTTCTCTTCCGCAGTCGGGGCATTTCCCATCGATGAGCTGAGACTGGGTGAAGAAGGATTCGCAGTCCGTGCAGTACAGGCCCTCGTAGGCGCCCTTGTAGATATCGCCCTGGTCATAGAGCTTCTTAAAGATCTTCTGCACTTCCCTCTCGTGGTAGTCATCCGTGGTGCGGATAAAGTGATCGTAGGAGACATTCATCAGGTCAAACTGTCCCTTGATGATCCCGGCCACCCGGTCCACAAACTCCTTTGGCGTCACGCCCTGCTCCTGAGCCTTGAGCTCGTTCTTCTGACCGTGCTCGTCCGTGCCGGTCTGGAAATAGACGTCATAGCCCTCAAGGCGCTTGAAGCGGGCGATGCTGTCGGCCAAAACGATCTCATACACATTTCCGATATGGGGCTTGCCGGAGGTGTAGGCAATGGCGGTAGTCAGATAGTATTTTCCTTTATTCTGCATAGTGAAAGCAGTCCTTTCCTCTGTGTGAAGGTCAAGCAGGCTGATAGCCTGTTTCACGAATGATGTTTTTCAGATCCTCTTCACTGAGCTTCCCGGCGTCGTAGGTCACCTGGGCGCATTTGTTTTCCAGGTCCACCTTGGCGTCATACACGCCTTTGGCCGCCAGAAAAGCCTTCTGCATTCGGGAAGAGCACATTTCGCAGTGCATCCCCTCAATGTTTAAGGTGATCTGAGTCTTTTCTTTCTTTCCGAACAACATGGTATCTCTTCCTTTCTCTGTTTGGTAAGAATTATCTGAAGAAGAGAACAGAAAGCACGGAAAGGACCATCAAAATAACCAGCACCCAGGCCGTGATACGCACAAAAAGCTTTCTGCTCTTATCCTGATAGTGTTTCATTCTGAGCCTCTCCTATCCTTATTCTTCCCGAAAACAGCCATTGGCAAAAGCCGCGGGCTTTGACCATTATTTTACCATTTGTCCCTCCAAAAGTAAAGGTGAGATTTGACAAGCGGGCGGCAGTGAGATAAACTTTTCCTAAAAGAGAAGGAGAGGAATGAACATCATGCCTTCTACAAATAAAATAATTCCCTCCGCCGCCGCCATCCATGATCTTTCCGGCGCGGGGAAATGCTCTCTTACCGTAGTCCTGCCCGTGCTCTCCGTGTGCGGGGTGGAGACCTCTGTGATGCCCACGGCGGTGCTGTCCACCCACACAGGGGGCTTTGAGGGCTTTACTTACCGGGATCTGACGGAGGATCTGCTTCCCACGGCCCGCCACTGGAAAAGCTGCGGCCTTTCCTTTGGGGCCCTTTACAGCGGCTTTCTGGGAAGCGAGAGGCAGATCAAGCTGATCCAGGAGATCTTTTCCCTGTTTCGCGCCCCGGAAACGCTGGTGCTGGTGGACCCCGTCATGGGGGACAACGGGAAGCTGTACCGAACCTACACCCAGGAGATGGCGAGGGGGATGAAGGAGCTTTGCGAAAGCGCGGATCTGATCACGCCCAATATGACAGAGGCCTGCCATCTGCTGGGGCGGCCCTACTGCCCGGGTCCTTACCGGGAGGAGGAGATCCTGGAGATCCTGCAGGAGCTGCTAAAGCTTGGCCTCTCCGGGGCTGTGCTCACGGGCGTGTGCTTTGACGAACAGCAGGTGGGAGCCGCCTGTCTGGAACGGTCCAAGGGAAAAATGGAAACTTTCCTTCTGTCTCGGGTGGCGGGCAGCTATCACGGCACGGGGGATCTTTTTTCCGCGGTGCTATTAGGCGGGCTTCTCAACCGGATGAGCCTCTCCCTTGCCTGTGAGACAGCGGTGGAATTTACCCATCGGTGTATTGTCAGCACTCGGGAGAGCGGGGCGGAGCCTCGCTTTGGCCCCAAATTTGAGGCCCATTTGCCGTATTTGGGGCGAAAGATGGAAGAATATAGGAAAAAGATTGCAAATTCCTGAGTTTTGCGGTAAAATGGACTATACACTTTGGCGTTTTAAAGCGCAGAAATATTATTACTGACGGAACAGTGTGGGAGCGAGTACTATGTTTTTTCAAAAAGAGATCGAGACGATGAAAAGCTCTGAGCTGGAGGCGCTTCAGCTCACAAGGCTTCGGGAAATGGTGGATTACTGTTACCGGAATGTTCCCTTCTACCACAAGCGGCTGGGGGAAGCTGGGATCACCTCCGGAGACCAGATCAAGACCCTTTCCGATATCCGGTATATTCCCTTTACCACAAAGGACGACATCAGAGATCAGTACCCCTTTGGGCTCTTGGCAGTGCCCATGAAGGAGATCGTGCGCATCCACGCTTCCTCCGGCACTACCGGAAAGCCTACGGTGGGCGTATACACCAGGCAGGATCTGGAAAACTGGTCTGATTATGTGGCCCGTGTGGTGACGGCGGCGGGGGTCACCGAGGAGGATGTGATCCAGATCTCCTTCGGCTACGGCCTGTTTACCGGCGCGTTGGGACTGCATTACGGCCTGGAAAAGGTGGGCGCTACCGTGATCCCGGCCTCCTCCGGAAATTCCGAAAAGCAGCTGATGATGCTTCGAGATTTCGGTGTGACGGGGCTGGTGGCCACGCCCTCCTACGCCCTTTATCTGGGAGAGCTCAAAAAGGAAAGCGGCTATCCTCCCGAGGCTTACGCAAAGCTTCGCCACGGGATCCTGGGCAGCGAGGGCTGTACGGAAGAGATGCGAGACCGCATCGAAGAGAGCCTGGGCGTCAATGTCACGGATAATTACGGCATGACAGAGCTTACCGGCCCCGGCGTTTCCGGGGAGTGCGAATACCGCTGCGGCCTGCATTTTGCCGAGGACGCCTTTTTGCCGGAGATCATCGACTCTGACACTCTGGAGCCTACGGCCCCGGGAGAGGCAGGAGAGCTGGTGGTGACCACGCTGACCAGAAAGGGGATGCCGGTGCTGCGCTACCGCACCAAGGACATCACCCGTCTCAATTACGAGCCCTGCCGCTGCGGGCGCACCCATGTGCGTATGGACAAGGTGATGGGGCGCACGGACGATATGCTGATCATCAAGGGCGTCAATGTGTTCCCCTCGCAGATCGAAAGCGTTCTGGTGGCCACCGAGCTGGTGGGCCCCCATTATCAGCTGGTGGTGCGCAGGAAAAACTTTATGGACAGCTTAGAGGTGAAGGTAGAGCTGACAGACGCCTCTCTGCTGGAAAGCTTCAGCGGCCTGGAGCAGCTTCGGGAAAAGGTCCACGACAAGCTCAAGAGCGTTCTGGGCCTGGAAACCAGGGTGACGCTGGTAGAGCCCAAGAGCCTGGAACGGTTCCAGGGAAAGGCCAAGCGGGTGCTGGACCTGAGAAACGAGGAGCAGGAATAAGTCTTTTTGGATGAGCTGAATTTTGAGAAAGGGTACGAGGTATGAAGAAACTGTTGCTTGGCAACGAAGCGGTTGCCAGAGGTCTTTATGAAGCGGGAGTCCGGGTGGCTTCCAGCTATCCCGGAACGCCCAGCACGGAAATCACGGAGGCGGCGGCCAAGTATGCGGAGATCTACTGCGAGTGGGCGCCCAATGAAAAGGTGGCCGCTGAGGTGGCCTCCGGAGCGGCCATCGGCGGGGCCAGATCCTTCTGCGCCATGAAGCATGTGGGGCTGAATGTGGCCGCGGATCCCTTATTTACCATGAGCTATATCGGCGTGAACGCCGGCATGGTGCTGGCGGTGGCGGACGACCCGGGAATGCACTCCTCTCAAAACGAGCAGGATTCCCGCCACTACGCGAGAGCTGCCAAGCTCCCCATGCTGGAGCCTGCCGATTCCAAAGAATGTAAGGAATTTACCAAGCTTGCCTATGAGCTTTCCGAGGAGTTCGACACTCCCGTGATCCTGCGTTTGTGTACCCGTGTGGCCCATTCCCGCAGTATCGTGGAGGAAGAGGACTGGATGGAGCGGGATTTGAAGCCCTATGAGAAGGCTCCCGCCAAAAATGTGATGCTGCCCGCCTTTGCCAAGGGAAAGCACCCCAAGGTGGAGGAGCGGCTTCTGAAGCTCTCCCAGTGGGCGGAAACGAGCGGGATCAATCGGGTGGAGGACAACGGCGCCCCCATCTCGGTGGTGACCTCGGGCATCTCCTACCAGTATGTAAAGGAGGCCATGGGGGATAGGGTGAACTACTTAAAGCTGGGCATGGTCTACCCCCTGCCGGAAAAGCTTCTGCTCGACTTCGGGAAAAAGGCGTCCACCCTCTATGTGGTGGAAGAGCTGGACAGCTTCCTGGAGGATCAGCTCAAGGCTATGGGGATCACCGTCGTCGGTAAGGAGAAATTCCCCCGGTGCGGCGAGCTCTCTCAGAAGCTCGTGCGAAAGATACTTTGCGGGGAAGAGGCAAAAAGCCTTTCTCTGGACGCGTCTCTGCCAGTAAGGCCCCCGGCCATGTGCTGCGGCTGCCCCCACCGGGGCGTGTTCTACGCCCTGAAAAAGGAGAAGGTCATGGTCAGTGGAGACATCGGCTGCTATACCTTAGGCGCCTCGGCGCCTTTGGAGGCCATGGATACCTGTATCTGTATGGGCGCCTCGGTCTCCGCTTTGCATGGCTTTAACAAGGCGAGAGGGGAGACGGGCTCTGAACAGCGCTCGGCGGCGGTCATCGGAGATTCCACCTTCATTCATTCCGGCGTCACCAGCCTTATCGATATCGCCTATAACCACTCGAATTCCGTGGTGATCGTTTTGGATAACTCCATTACCGGTATGACAGGCCACCAGCAGAATCCCACCACCGGCTACAATATCAAGGGCGATCCCGCCGTCAGTGTGGATCTGGAGGCGCTGTGCAGGGCCGTGGGCATCCGCCGGGTGCGGGTGGTGGACCCTTACGACCTGAAGGCTGTCACCGCTGCCTTGCGGGAGGAGCTTGCCGCACAGGAGCCCTCGGTGATCATCAGCCGCCGCCCTTGCGTGCTGCTCAAATATGTGAAACATTCGCCCCCGCTTTCCGTGAGGGAGGAAAGTTGTATCGGCTGCAAGGCCTGTCTGGGGCTGGGATGTCCCGCCATCAGCCTCAGAGACAATAAGGCGTGGATCGATCCCACACAGTGTGTGGGCTGCGGAGTGTGCAGCTCTCTATGCCCGAAAAAGGCCATCGGCTGAGAGAATGGGAGGAATGGAGAAAATGAATCAGGTAACAAGCGTTCTCATTGCGGGAGTAGGCGGGCAGGGAACCCTGCTTGCCAGCCGCATTTTAGGCTATGCGATGATGCAGGAGGGCTATGACGTAAAGGTCAGCGAGGTCCACGGCATGAGCCAGCGGGGCGGGTCCGTTGTAACCTATGTCCGCTTCGGCAATGAGGTACATTCCCCCATCATCGAAACGGGAGAGGCGGATGTGCTGCTGGCCTTTGAGCAGCTGGAGGCCGCCAGGTTCCTGCCCTATCTGAAGCCCGGCGCGGCTTTGGTCGCCAATACACAGAAGATCGACCCCATGCCCGTGGTCACCGGGACGGCCCAATACCCCCAAGGGCTTTTCGAGTCCATTGAAAAGCTGGGGATCCGGGTGACGGCGGTGGACGCGCTCTCCCTAGCGGAAGAGGCGGGCTCCTCCAAGGCGGTGAATGTGGTGCTGATCGGCGCCATGGCAAGGCAGATGTCCTTCCCCAAGGAGATCTGGCTTGACGCCTTGAAGCACTGCGTACAGGAAAAGTTCCTGGAACTGAATCAAAAAGCTTTCCAGTTGGGCTGGGAGGCATAAAATAAGAAATTGAAAGGAGTTTCCAAAATGGAGCGGTACTACCAGCCCGAGATTGAGTGCGCCCCCCGGGAGCAGATCCTCCAGTGGCAGAACGAGCGCCTCGTCAAGCAGGTTCAGAATGTGTGGGAGCATGTGCCCTATTACCGGAAGAAAATGGAAGAAAAGGGTGTGACGCCGGCGGATATCACCGGAGTCAAGGACCTTTACAAGCTTCCCTTTCTGTGTAAGGATGACCTGAGAGAGGCCTATCCCTACGGTTTACTGGCAAGGCCCCTTTCCGACTGCGTGCGGATCCAGTCCACCTCCGGCACTACCGGAAGAAGAGTGGTGGCCTTTTACACCCAGCACGATCTGGATCTGTGGGAAGATTGCTGCGCCAGAGCTATTGTGGCGGCAGGGGGAACCAAGGACGATGTGTGTCATGTGTGTTACGGCTATGGTCTCTTTACCGGCGGTCCCGGCCTCAACGGCGGCAGCCATAAGGTGGGGTGCCTGACTTTACCCATGTCTTCGGGAAATACGGACCGCCAGCTTCAGTTTATGGTGGACCTGGGCTCCACCATCCTCTGCTGCACGCCCTCTTACGCTGCCTACCTCGCGGAGAGCATTCACGAGCGCGGCTTGCGGGATCAGATCAAGCTTAAGGCCGGTATCTTCGGCGCGGAGGCCTGGACAGAGGAGATGCGTCACAATATCGAAGAAAAGCTGGGGATCAAGGCCTATGACATCTACGGCCTGACGGAGACCAGCGGCCCCGGCGTCAGCTTTGAGTGCAGTGAGCAAAGCGGTATGCACATCAATGAGGATCACTTTATCGCGGAGATCATCGACCCGGACACCGGAGAGGTGCTGCCGGAGGGGGAGAAGGGCGAGCTGGTGTTCACCTCCATCACCAAGGAGGCATTCCCGCTGCTTCGTTACCGCACCCGTGACATCTGTGTTTTGAGCCGTAAGCCCTGCTCCTGCGGGCGCACTCATGTAAAGATGAGCAAGCCTATGGGGCGCAGCGACGATATGCTGGTGATCAAGGGCGTGAATGTGTTCCCCTCTCAGATCGAAACGGTGCTTCTGAAGCTGGGTATGGAACCCAACTACCGGATGATCGTGGACAGAAAGAACAATCTGGACACCCTGGAGGTGCAGGTGGAGGTCAACGAGGCTCAGTTCTCCGATACCGTGAAGAATATGGAGAAGGTGGAGCGCTCTATTTCCAGCGCCCTGCAGTCCATTCTGGGCATCGGCGCCAAGGTCACCCTGATGGAGCCCAAGTCCATTGAGCGCTCTGAAGGCAAGGCGAAGCGGGTCATCGATAACCGGGATTTGTTCAAGTCCTGAGGAAGTTCGCCTATCGACAAACGGAATACTTTCTGCTACAATGAAGAAAAGGGCTGTTCCTCAAAGTCCTTTCGCGGGGAGATCCTTTAAATTATTGGGAAAGGTCGTGTCATTATGCAGATCCAACAGCTGTCCGTCTTTATTGAAAACAAGCCCGGCCGTCTGGCAGAGATCACAGAGGTGCTGGCCGAGGCCCAGGTAGATATTCGTGCCATTTCGGTGGCCGATACCAGCGATTTCGGTATTTTGCGCGTCATTGTGGATAAACCTGACGCGGCCATCGCGGCTTTGAAGGAGCACGGTATGACCGTGTCGCTGACCAATGTGATCGCGGTAGGCATCAGCGACGAGCGCGGAACCTTCTCTAAGGCGGTGCGCTTTTTGGCGGATCAAGGCTTTGATGTGGAGTATATGTACGCCTTCATCAGCCGGGATCAGGGAAGAGCCTATGTGATCATCCGTACCAGCGATGGGGCCAGAGCCGCCCAGGCCCTGCAGGATCACGGCTTCGAGATCCTTCCCGCCGAGGCAGTCTACAATATGTAGTTGTTAGCTGTCAGTAATTAGTTGTTAGAAGGGCCCCTTAGCTCTCCTGGGGAGAGCTAAGGGGCCTTTGCCTTGTACAGTAGGTTTTGGCTGGGAGTTGTTAGAGGAGGGAGAAAGAATGAATTAATGCTTTTATCTGAGGGACTGTATTGTCCGCTCTTAGGTATCTCTCCCTTAGTCAGCTTCGCTGACAGCTCCCTCGTCAGAAGGAGCCAAAGGTCAAGGGCTTTCTCTAACTACTAATAACTAAGCAACCAACAAACTATTTTCTTGCCTCTTTCACCAGCTCAGCAGAGGTCTTCGCTATGGAGGCGATCTCTTCCCAGTTTTCCTTATCCAAAGCGCCTTGGGGGCACAGCCAGCTTCCCCCGCAGGCTATCACGTTGGGTTGGCTTAAATATTCCACTACATTCTGGGTGGAGATCCCGCCGGTGGGCATGAAGCGCACCTGGGGATAGGGGCCGTAAAGGGCCTTGAGCATTTTTACTCCGCCCACCACCTGGGCGGGAAACAGCTTGACGGTATCAAGGCCCAGAGACAGGGCGGTTTCCACTTCTGTGGGCGTCGCGCAGCCCGGATAGACCGGAATGTTGACGCTCAGACAGTATTCCACCACCTTGGGATTGAGGCCGGG
>CAMNSA010000022.1 GCA_946554335.1 uncultured Neglectibacter sp. | reverse complement strand
AAGTCCGGTGCTTTTCTGAAAGAAAAGAGGGGCGCTTCGCGCCCCAGGACTTCTTTAAGAGTGATTGCTTCGCAATCATTTTAAAACCGGACTCATTGAGCATATCAAGAATAACAACGGCAAAGCCATAATAATCTAGACTGCTTGGAGAATCCCGGTGCTTTTCCGAAGGAAAAGAGAAGTGCTTCGCACTTCAGGGATTCTCGTAAGTGATCGCTTTGCGATCATTTCAAAACCGGACTCATAGAACGATCCAGAAGAAGTCCGGTGCTTTTCTGAAAGAAAAGAGGGGCGCTTCGCGCCCCAGGACTTCTTCCAGAATAACAACGGCAGAGCCGTAACAATTTAAACCGCTTGGAGAAGCCCGATGCTTTTCCGAAGGAAAAGAGAAGTGCTTCGCACTTCAGGGGTTCTCGTAAGTGATCGCTTTGCGATCATTTCAAAACCGGACTCATAGAACGATCCAGAAGAAGTCCGGTGCTTTTCTGAAAGAAAAGAGGGGCGCTTCGCGCCCCAGGACTTCTTCCAGAATAACAACGGCAGAGCCGTAACAATTTAAACCGCTTGGAGAAGCCCGATGCTTTTCCGAAGGAAAAGAGAAGTGCTTTGCACTTCAGGGGTTCTCGTAAGTGATCGCTTTGCGATCACTTTACCATCCCCGCTACCTCAGAAGCGAAGTCGTCCACTCTCTTCTCCAGGCCTTCGCCCTTTTCAAAGCGAGTGTAAGCGGCGATCTTGATGTCTCCGCCCAGCTCCTTGGCAACAGACTCGGTATACTGCTTCACCGTCATGCTGCTGTCCTGCACATAGATCTGGTCCACAAGGCAGATCTCCTTAAAGAACTTGCTCAGCCGACCGGAAACAATCTTCTCCGCAATATTGGCGGGCTTGCCCTCGTCCACGATCTGCTGGGTAAGGATTTCCCTCTCCTTCTCCACGCGCTCGGCGGGAACCTGGCTCTCGTCCAGATACTCCGCGTTCATGGCGGCGATCTGCATGGCGACATTCTTGGCGTAAGCCTTGAAGCCGTCGGTATTCGCAACAGCGTCGGTGGCGTCAAACTTCACCAGAACGCCGATACGGCCTCCCGCATGAACATAAGAGGTCACAACGCCCTCATAACGGGCAAAACGGCGGATTTTGATATTCTCGCCGATGGTGAGGATCTTCTCCTTGAGCAGAGCGTCAACCGTCTCTTCGGAACCGGAAGCCTTCTCGGCAAGCAGGGTTTCCAGATCGGCAGGGTTCTTCTCGATCACCGTGTCGGCACAGGTCTTGACAAAGGCCTGGAACTCGGCGTTCTTGGCCACGAAGTCTGTCTCAGCGTTGATCTCGATGACAGCGCCCACTTTGCCGGAAGCGTCGGTAGTGGCAAAGGCCACGCCCTCGGCGGCAATGCGGCCAGCCTTCTTGACGGAAGCGGCCAGGCCCTTCTCCCGCAGGAAATCGATGGCCTTGTCCATATCTCCGTTAGACTCTGTGAGAGCCTTCTTGCAATCCATCATGCCGCATCCGGTCTTTTCCCGCAGAGCGGCAACATCCTTCGCTGTAAAATTCATTTTCGATCTATCCTTTCTTTTTTCTTCTGTTATAACCGGAAAACGCCGTGGGAAACGAACGGGCAGGCCGCTCCTGCCCTCAGGAACACACCCCGCCGCCAAAACCCACGGGCGCTCTCTGAATTTCTGAAATCGGTTTACGCTTCCTCAGAAGGCTCTTCGGCAGTCTCGGCCTCAGCCTCGCCCTCTTCGGCTTCGTCCTCTCTGGCAGCGGCGCCCATCTGGCCCTCTCTGCCCTCGATGACCGCGTCGGCCATAGCGCCGGCGATCAGCTTGACAGCACGGATGGCGTCGTCATTGCCGGGGATCACATAGTCGATCTCGTCCGGGTCACAGTTGGTGTCCACAATGGCGACAATCGGAATTCCCAGCTTCTTGGCCTCGGAAACAGCGATCCTCTCCTTGCGGGGGTCTACGATAAACAGGGCGCCGGGGAAGGACTTCATTTCCTTGATGCCGCCCAGGAATTTTTCCAGCTTTTCAATCTCCAGCTGAAGCTTGCTGACCTCTTTCTTGGGGAGCAGCTCGAAGGTGCCGTCCTCCTCCATCTTACGCAGCTGAGCAAGGCGCTGGATGCGCTTGCGGATGGTGGAGAAGTTGGTGAGCATACCGCCCAGCCAACGGGCATTTACATAGTAAGCGCCGGCGCGCACAGCCTCTTCCTTCACAGACTCCTGCGCCTGCTTCTTGGTGCCCACGAACAGCACATTCTTCCCCTCAGCAGAGAGGTCGCGCACAAAGTGATAGGCTTCCTCCAGCTTCTTCACCGTCTTCTGAAGATCGATGATGTAGATGCCGTTGCGCTCCGTGAAAATATAGGGAGCCATTTTGGGGTTCCACCTTCTGGTCTGGTGTCCGAAATGTACACCGGCTTCCAGAAGCTGCTTCATAGATACAACTGCCATTTTGAAATACCTCCTTGGTTTTTCCGCCGCCGCGCGGGATTTTTCGGGAAGACCCGTGTTTCACGGGCACCGATCCGAAAGGCACGGCGTGTGTTTTGCTGAAATATTATATCATGTCCCTTTTTCATAATCAAGCATTATTTTGCCATTTTCCGGCTTTTTTACAGATTCAGCTTTTGCAGCAGCGATCCTAAGATCCCCTCTTCCCTTCTCTCCCTCTTTTCCTCAAAATCCACCAGCACCGTGTCGCCCCCGATGAGGCTGATGGACTCCCAGGGGATCACCACATCCGGCTGCCTCCCCAAAAGCCCCAACAGCCGAAGCTTCCCATATACCACAATGGAAAGAAGGCGGGCGGAAGAAAGATCCAGCTCCACATCGCACACAAATCCAATGCGCGACCCATCTTTCGTGCTGATCACCTCTTTGTTGCGCAGATCCCCGATCCGGCAGCTCATGGCAATTCCTCCTTTATTTTTAGACAGTTTTGCCTCCTGTTTCGTGTCTTCGATAGATATGAAAAATCCCCTGCTTTCTATTCCCCTAAAAAAGGAGCGTCAAAATGAAAAAACAGATCCTTCTCCCACTCCTTCTCTCCTTTCTTCTCCTGCCCGGCTGCGGGGCAGAGACAGGAGCCCCTCCCAAAGGAAGTTCCTTCCTCGGAAGTTCCTTCCCCGGAAGTTCCTTCCCCGGAAGCTCTTCCCTTTTTCAACCTGCCTCTTCGCTTTCCGCTCCTTCAGAGTCTCTCACCCTAAAGCTGTGCACAGTAGAGGGAAAACAGCTTACAGCAGTTGACAAGGACGGCGGCCCCTATTCCTTCTCCTGGGAGCTTATCCCAGGGGAAACTCCTCTTTCACCCGGTATGGTGGTAGAGGTGGCCTTTGAGGGCGGCGTCATGGAAACCTATCCCATGCAGTTGATCCCCAAAAAAGTCACCGTCAAGGAAAAAGGATGGGACTATCTCTCCCTTTACCGGAAAGCTCTCTCAGATATTTGGGGAGAGGACACAGGCTTAAACGGCGGCACTTTGGTCTATTTTGGATTCGACTTCACCGAAATCGCTACCCTCTCCAAATGGGAAAAGCAGCTGCTGGCCCAAAGCTTTTCGGAAGGACACGGCACAACGCCTCTCTTTGGCTCAATCACAGAGTTGATGGAAGAAGGATATATCAATGAAGAACACCTTTATTGGGAGGACGGAGTCCATTTTACCATTTCAAAGGAGGAGGCAAAAGGCGGCAAGGTCTCCTTTTCCATTGAGAAGTGGAAAGGCGGGCTGGCGGCCACCGGCTATGAGACCACAGCGCGCTGCAAAGAGGGGATCTGGGAAATAGAAGACCCCTCTTGTATGTGGATCTCCTAATGAACCGGCCGCCAGAGTCCAGTTGGTAAAATTCAAGTATTAAAAAAGCGCCCACTGATAAAGTGAACGCTTTTTTGCCTTCCGAGCTCAGCGGATCTCCCGCTTGATCTTTCCCAGCGCGCCCTTTTCCAATCGGGACACCTGGGCCTGGGAAATGCCGATCTCGTTTGCCACCTCCATCTGGGTCTTGCCGGACAAAAAGCGCATGGAAAGGATCTTTTTCTCCCGCTCGCCCAGATTCCGGATAGCCTGCTTGATGGCGATCTCCTCCAGCCAGTCGCTGTCGTTTCCGTCGCCTACCTGGTCCATGATATAGATGGTGTCTCCCCCGTCGGAAAAAACCGGTTCGTAAAGGGATACCGGCTCCACGATGGCCTCCAGGGCTACCACCACATCCTCCCGCTTCATCCCCAGAGCCTGGGCGATCATCTCCACCGTAGGCTCCTTACCGTTTTGGGCGGTCATCTTCTCCTTACAGGAGATTGCCTTGTAGGCCGTGTCCCGCATAGAGCGGCTGACGCGCACGGAATTGTTGTCCCGAAGGAACCTGCGCACCTCGCCGATGATCATGGGCACCCCGTAGGTGCTGAACTGAACGCCCTGGGTGATGTCAAAGTGATCGATGGCCTTCATCAGACCGATACACCCCACCTGAAACAGGTCATCCGGATTTTCTCCCCGGTTGTGAAAACGCTGGATCACGCTTAAAACCAGCCTCAGGTTTCCGGAGATCAGCTTTTCCCTGGCCTCTTTGTCTCCCTGATGGCTGCGCACAAGCAGCTCTCGCATCTCCTCGTTCTTCAAAACCTTCAGGTTCGCTGTGTTCACTCCGCAGATCTCAACTTTTCCCTGCATAAAAATCCCTCCAAGTCCTGGTTGGAAGGCTAAAAAAACAATAACCTTCGCAAAGTATTCTGCGAAGGTTATTGTTTGCAGATTTGTTGAGTTTTAATCAAGCCGTTTGTGAACAGAAATTCAGTCGCTGAAAAAGCCTTTCTAACGACTAAAGACTAACAACTAACCACTAGAAATGTGCTTCTTTCCGCGAGCGGAAGGAGCCAGATGAAAGCCTCTTTTTAAAGATCACGACCACAACACTTCTTGTACTTCTTTCCGCTTCCGCAGGGACACGGGTCGTTTCTTCCGATCTTCTTGTCCTTGACCACGGTCTTAGAACGCTTCTGCTCCTTATAAAGCTCCTGGCGTCTCTCCGGGGTCAAAAGCGCGTCCCACTGGGGCAGGTTATAGAGCCAGTCCGCCTTGGCCTCCACCATGTTCTTATAGAGCAGCTCCTTGTCGTAATTCAGGTTGACAGCGGACTCCTCTTCCAGCTCCTCCAGAGTGTTTTTCTCCTTCAGGGAATCGTTGATCCCATCCAGGAAAGCCACCATGGTCATCAGGTCTACCTTGTACTTCTCCGCGTAGCCCTTCACAGTGTTTTTCCGGGGCTTGCTTTCCAGTATCTTCTTGTAGATCTCCGTTTCGGTCTTAAAATAGTCCTCCCAGAATTTCGTCCCGTTAGGCTCATTCTGTTTCTTCTGTGCATAGGCCCGCCAATCCTCGTATAATGACAAACCGATTCACCCCTCAACTTCAGATATTTTCTACCCTTTCGCCCCTACTTTACCATTTTTCTCAAAATCTGTCAACGAAGTCGTGGTTTTTCTCCCGAAAGCCTTCCCGCCCCGAATCGGTGCGCCCTTCACAGAAAACAGCGCCGCGAAAGCTCACGGCGCTGTTTTTCGTTGGGCCTTCCTATGTAGGAAGACCGAAGCTGATGGAAAGGGCGGTGTTCACCCGGGACATAGAGTCCCGATCCAGGCGGCCCATCTTCTCCTTCAGGCGGTGCTTATCGATGGTGCGCACCTGCTCCAAAAGCACGATGGAATCCTTTACAAGGCCGGATCCCGCGCTTTGCACTTCAATGTGTGTCGGCAGATTGGCCTTATCCTTCTGGCTGGTGATCGCCGCGGCGATCACGGTGGGGCTGTACTTGTTGCCCACATCGTTCTGAACGATCAGCACCGGACGGATCCCGCCCTGTTCCGAGCCCACTACCGGGCTTAGATCGGCATAGTAAATATCTCCTCTGTGTACGATCACGGTTTTCACTCTCCGATAAAGATTTTTCACGGATATTTTTGTCCTCTTTCCTCCGCTTTAATCACCCCTTGGGAAATTTTCCACTTCTATCCCATTTTATAGGAGACCCGGGATTTTTGTGCCTGAGAAAAAAATTTTTCAAATCCGCGCAAAAACAGCTTGCTTTTTTCTACCGGGTATGATATGATAATCAAGCCTTAGGGCACAGAATTTCATCTGGGGGTATAGCTCAGCTGGGAGAGCGCTTGAATGGCATTCAAGAGGTCAGCGGTTCGATCCCGCTTATCTCCACCAAACAAAAAAGGAACACCTTCATGGTGTTCCTTTTTTGTTTTGCGGGGTTGAGTACGCCCCGGTGGGCGTTGCCATGAAACGACCGAGTTGGCAAACAAAACCGCGGTTGGAACGCGCCTTGAGCGCAGGGAAAGGCGCAGGAGGGGCGGCGCAGCCGCACGACCGAAGGAAGTATCCCGCTTATCTCTATTACAAAGAAGCCATATGAACCACTGGGCTCTTGCGGCCTTCCTTTTTGCTGGTCTGTTTTTCAAGTTAGTAATTGAAACTTAATGTTAGATGATGTGGCGGAAGGCGCACCTGTTTTTCTTACAAAGAATGGCCGTGGGAGATACGCTATTTTGGATATGCAGGACTACGAAAAGACACAGGCTGCTCTTCGGCTTATGAGCGAGCTTCTGAAGGGCCGAAAGTCCGGTGAAACGGAGGGCTGGCTGACCCCGGATGAGATGAGGGCGTATTTCCGCGCAAAAACAAATGAAGCATAATAAACGAAGATACCATTGAAAACTGAACGATACATGAGAAAGGCGGTGAATTTAACCTCCTCCATCAAAAAACGGCAGCTGTCTTCGTGACACAAAGTACAGAACAAGTAATGTGGTGCCTATGTAGTTTTTTCATAAGCTTTTTAGCTTAATGACAAGGGCCCCCGTGCCAGATAAACCATCCATATACTATGGCCACATCATGCAGAACCTCACTATAATTTCGCAGATTGGAAATCGGTTTAATGTTCGGCATATTGTTCATCCCTTTTCTACTCCATAGCATACGCCAATCTGCTGTAAAATTCAACAGCGATTTTTACAGCGAACATCATTCCCTTTAAGTTTCGTTCCTTGCGCTGTCGTTAAAGCGGGTCAAATGAAAAGGTAGTATCAAACATCCTTCGACGGCTTTTTCCGCCTGACCAGAAGGATCACCGTCACTACGACCACGGCGGCCACCAAAACACCGGCGATCAGGAGAAGGGGCGGTCCCGCCGCGGCAGTTTCGCTGCCCCGCAGCTGGGCAGCCGAAGGAGCTGCGGGCACGATCCCGGTGTCCAACTCCTCATTCATGGGGTCATCCAGGCAAATCCAGCTGCTTTGTCTCCCCATATAGTAGCCTACATAACTCCACCTGAGACCTTCTTTGTCCGTGTAGATCTGGGTGAACAACTCGTCAAAGGACTGATAGTCCCTATCCTCCTTCAGGGTACTCACGACCGGGCCGTTGGGGTAACTGTAAAGCACCGCCTCGTGGAAGTCCACCGGGACGGGATCAGTCTCCTGGATCTCCTCGGCATAATCGCTGAAAAAACTCTGGCTGTCATAGACCTGGGTCATGTCGTCCATTGGGATCCAGCCCTCTATCGTCTGCTCACCGTCCCAATAGCTCAGGTAACCCCAGGAGGCCCCGTTTCCCTCCCAGGTGTACTGGATGGTCACCTGCTTTCCGTTTTCCAGGGCAGACACTTCCCTGCCTCCCGGCTCGGAAAAGACGGTCACCTTCCCGTCAAGTCCCGCCGTCTCATAAGGACGGTCCACACGGTCGCATTCGTGGCTCCGAAAGAATTCGTCTTCGGGTATCCAGATCACATCGGCAAAGGCGGGAACCGCCAAAGCCAGCAGGACCATTGCAGACAGGAACAGGGTGAAGAATTTTCGTTTCATTGTGATACCCCTTTCAAATGTTGGTTTCCTCTCTGAGAGAGGCCGTCAGGACAGCAGCAGTCCGACTAGATAGGACAACGCGTTGGCACACAGGGAAAAGGCCCAGGGATGGGAGATCCGGCTGCGCAGCCGGTAGATGAGGCCCTCTGTCCCCACCGCCCACAGCTCCAGGGCCAGGGTGGCGGCCGGCAGATATCCCGGCCAATACCGGGAAACGGCATAACAGCACAGCACCACCACGGGGTTGGTGAGCAGATTGGCAAGCGCCGCGACGGGCAGATCGGACCGCTCCACCCGCCAGATCAGGGCGAAGGCCAGCTCCAGTACCAGGGTCAATATCAGGGAGATTCCCAGGGAACGAAACAGTTCCATCAAAACCGCCCCCGTTTCAGTCCCAGAGCCAGCAGGATCAGGGAACACAGCGCCGCGGCAGCATACCCAATTTCGCCGGTGAACAGGACGGGCCACCCCATTAGGGCAGGCAGAAATCCCAGGAACAAGGCAAAGGTCAGCGTTCCGAAGGCAAACCCCGGCGGAAGCAGCTGGGCCGCCGCCCACAGAGTAATGGGCATGGTCATGTTGAACAGGAATACCGCCGCCGTCCCGACCCAGGGAAAACCGCTGAAGCAGAACAGCACCGCCGCCGGTCCCAAAGAGAAAATGGACGCCCGGGCCATGCCCAGCCGGTCCCCGAAAAAGCCTCCCACCGCCTTGCCCAGCACCAGGGCACAGGTCAGCACAAAAGCCCAGCCCCCGGTCTTCCAGGGGAAGGACAGCACCATCCCCAGATAGGAGCGCAGTACCACCACCAGAAAGCAGCACACCAGGACGAACATCCCGCGCCTGTCCGGAACGGGCCGCTGTGGAGAGGAGCTCTCCCCTGTCCGTCGTGTCTCAAGAAGGAAGATCAAGGCGAAAAGGATCAGTCCCACAGCGGCCGCCCAGCCGGGGAGGCCGCCTTGCCGCCCAAGGAGGGAGCCCAGGTAAATGCCGAAAGCTCCCGGAGAGACAAAAACACCCAGAGAGGCGGCCCGATTTATCTTCCTGCGGAGGACGGCCATTCCGCCGCCCACATGGAAGCAGGCGTTGCCCACCCCCGCCGTTATCGCGGCAGCCACGGGAACGGTGTTCAGTCCCCATCCCGCTGCCGCCAGAGCACAGCCCAAGGCCGCCAGAGGGGCGGTCCGGCCCATGCGGTCGGCCAGCAGGCCAATGGGCATTTGCAGGGCGAAAGCACAGAAATTATAGAGCAGCGCACACAGTACCCACTCCCCTGTTCCGTAGATCGACGCCAGCAGTAACAGGGCGCAGGAGAAGTCCACCCAGAAATGCCCGGCAGAATAGAGGCATAGCTGAGAAAGCGCCGCGGTATCCTTCCGGCCGCGGCTGGGAGTGACACGAGGCATAAGATCAGCTCCTGTCATAAAATTTTCTGGATGGCCGCATCCGGCAGCAGCGTTTGCAGATGTGCCAGTACCCTCGAGTAAGATTGTTCCGGGCTGCGCTGATAGACCCGCTCTGTGAAAGCTTCGCCGAAAAGCTTCTCCGGTGTGGAATATTCCGCCACTCCCCAGCCGTAACGCCTGCCCCGCTTGTCCTCTTTGTATTTGAAATCGCTGATCAGCACATAGCACTGGGCCTGCAGCCAGTTTCCCGGATCACCGGGCCCTTCCACTCCCAGGGTCCCGGCTTGTTGGTAAACCAGATGGATGGATCCACATTTTCCTCCACCGAGAAACCCGGAATGGAATTTTTAAACAGTGGAAGAAAGCCCATCCTCCCGATCGCGTCGATCAGATCCTGCTTTGTCCCAATGGTAAATCCAAGGCGGCCCATATCCATTTTCCCCTCTCTTCTAATAAACGATCATCGTCCCCTTTTTGTCCTCTTCCCCATTCACAAAAAATAGTATATTCTAATCCAACGCAAAATTCAACGGAGCCTGTTCCGCGGGTCAGTGAAACCGGTAAGATATTTTCTCTTTTCTATTTCTCCGCTGCAGTGTATATCTGCGCAACAAACTGAAAAAGCTGGTGTGAGAAGCACTGCGTAACAGCAGGCATTTCCTGAAGCAGAAACGCAGAAGCAGCCGCCTGATAAGGCGGCTGCTTTTGTGGGATCATGCGCTGCGGATCGCGCGTCCGACACGCGCTTTCTCGCCTGCCGGCTTGGACGGGTCAGAATGCTGTCCACCGGACAGCTTCCCCCCACCGGGGCACATCGCCCAAAGGGGGGGCCAAGAACTTCTTAGGCGGCTTTGCTGTCAGCGCTTTTCCCTCTCAGTCTCACTTACGCTCGCCAGCTCCCCCAAAGGGGGAGCCAAGACTTGCCTCTCCCTATGGGAGAGGTGGCACGGCAGGGCCGTGACTGAGAGGGTGAAAATACCGATTGGGAGGATGAAAGGTCTTAGAGTCAAATTTTCTCTCCCTCAGTCAGCCTAACGGCTGCCAGCTCCCTCGTCAGAGGGAGCCAAAGGACACGATCCTTCAGGCACCTAATGGCGCCAGCTCCCTTTACGCAAGGGAGCTAAGGTCAAAACAGCTTGGGCAAAGCTCAAGCTTCAGCGAATTTTGCTTTGAGTTTTTCAAACCTCAAGGCAAAATCTCGGGGCAAGCCCTTTCTAACAACTAATATCCCAAATCTAACAGCTAATATCTCAAATCTGACAGCTAGCGTCCAAGATAACTCAGGTTTTTCCGGATAAACTCCACTCTCTGCTTCACGCAGTCCGCGCTGCGCAGGGGGTCTGAGGGGGTGTTGAACACATAGTCCGTCAGGCGCTGAAGGTCGGTGGAGGCCACGTGCAGCCGGGTATCGGAGGAAGCATAGTAGATATAGACCTTGCCGTCCGGGGTAGTGATAGCGCCGTTGGTAAAGGCCACATTGCTCACGTCTCCCACACGTTCGCCTCCCAAGGGCCCGATCAACAGCCCGCCGGGCTCGGCGATGACTTTGGCGGGATCCTCCAGAGAGGTGGCGAAAGCATAGATCACATACCGAAGTCCCGCCGCCGTATTGCGCACGCCGTGGGCGATATGGATCCACCCCTTCTCCGTCTTGATGGGCACCGCGCCCGCGCCGTTCTTGCTTTCGGTGATGGTGTGATAACGGCGGATAGAGGTCATGCGCTCCTCGTCGATCACGGCGTGAGTGATGTCGCCGCACAGCCCGAATCCGATTCCCCCGCCGCTTCCGGTCTCAATAAAATCGTCCATGGGCCGGGTAAAGAAGGCGTACTTTCCGTCCACGAATTCCGGGTGCAGCACCACATTTCTCTGCTGGGGAGAACGCTTGGTAACAAGGTTGGGAAGCCGCTCCCAGGTTTTCAGGTCCTTTGTGCGCACGATCCCGGCGGCAGCTACAGCGGCGGACAGGTCGTTTACCGAATGGTCCTTGCTCTCAGAGCAGAACACGCCGTAGATCCAGCCGTCCTCATGCTGCGTCAGGCGCATATCGTATACATTGGTCTCCTCCGGGCAGGTATCGGGCAGCATCACCGGCTCGTCCCAGAATCGGAAGCCCTCTGTGGGGCTGTCGCTTTGGGCCACGGCGAAGAAGGACTTACGGTCCGCCCCCTCCATACGGGCCACCAGAGTATACTTGCCGTCAAGCAGAATGGCGCCGCTGTTAAAGGCCGCGTTGACGCCGATGCGCTGCATCATGTGCGGGTTGGTGGCGGGGTTGGGATCGTACACCCAGAAGGGCGGCACATGGTCTCTGGTGAGCACCGGGTTTTCCCAGCGCTCATAGATCCCGTTATAACGGCTTTCGTCTACCCTGTTCTTTTTGGCGATCAGCGCCTCATAGCGTTCGTTTAACTCCTGATAAGTCATTTTTGTCACTCCTTCTTTTACTCGGTTCCCAAACGGCGGATCACTTCCAGGCACATCCGGCCGTTGTGATAGGGGCATTTCCAAGGCTCAACAATGGGCTTTTCAATGGGAGTGCCGTCCTCCCGGACAGACCAGAACCACTCGGAACCCTCTCTGGGGTCGATCACCTTTGCCTTGATATACTCCCACTGGCTCTTTGCCGCGTCCAAATAGCGCTGCTCTCCGGTGTGCTCCCAAGCATTGAGGAAGCCCACCAGCGCCTCGCCCTGTACCCACCAGACCCGGGTGGCGTCTACCTTCCCCTTCTCACATTCGTTGGAAAAGCCATTGCCCTTGGTGTAGGCAGTCTCTAAAGTGTTCTCCGCCAGAGAGAGCAGCATGGGGCGCAGCCGCTCGGTGAGCGCCTTGTCCCCCAGTACCTCCAGGGTGTGGTCTGCAAGCCAGGAGGTCTCGATATCATGGCCGAAGCTGGTAAGGTCGATAAGGGTGTGATAGGAAAGGTCAAAGAACACCTCCTGACGGCGCAGCTCCGAGTTATAAACCTTATCCGCCCAGAGCTTCATGATCCACCTGAGACGCTCCTTTACCTTTGGATCGCGCCCCGCCTCATACAGGCCGGTATAGCCCTCCAGCACATGCAAGAGCGTGTTCATGGTGCGTCCGGCCTCTACCCCGTTTTCGCTCAACTTGTCGTTGCCCGCGGGCTTCCAGTCCACAGTAAAGGCTTCCAGATATCCTTCCCCGTCGAAGCATTTTTCCTCCACCAGCCGAAAGAGAGAGCTGGCGAGCTCCAGCGCGTCCTTATCCCCGCTCGCCCGGTAGTAGGCGGACAGAGCATAGATGGCAAAGCCCTGGTTATAGGTGTGCTTGGTGCTGTCTGCCACCGCGGCGTCCGCGTGGACGGACCAGTATACCCCGCCGTTTTTCTCATCGATCATCCGAAGGAGCATTTCATAAGCGTGCTTCGCTTCCGCAAGCAGGCTGGGGTCTTTCAAAGCGAGATAGGCCTCCGAAAAGAGCCACAGAATCCGGCTGTTTAAAATGCAACCCTTTTCCGCTTCCGGCCTGCGGGTCAGGTCGTAATCCACCCAGCCGATATAGCCGCCGGCGTCGTCATGCAGGCCCTTCCAGAAGGGGATGATCCTCTCTGTCAGCTCCTGCCGCATTTCCGATACCATTTTTTCCATTTTCATCCTCCTTACGGCATACGCCATGTTTTTCCTTCCTATCCAAAATTAATCATATCATAAATTTTCCGGCCTGTACATGCACAAACACAAAAAAGCCCTGAAAGCTTTGACTTTCAGGACCCTTTCTGCTTCCGGCACCTTTCTCCTTCTCATTTTTCTTTGTCCTGTTTCTTTCTGCATAGGTAGAAGGGGAAAGAACACTTGCTCCATACCTCCGAATCTGCCGCCAGCCCATGGAATAGCTCAACTGCCGAAAAAAGTCTGGGGCGTAAGAGTTACCTTTTATGGTATAAATCCTTCCACTCTCCACTTCCTTAACAATACTCACATGATCGGCGTCACCAACTCAAGAGGACATATAGGCAAAAAGCCACCCCATAATCACGGCACAGTGAATACAGGGTGGTTTTTGTGTCTAAGGCCAGGATTTTTTTACAGTGCAATCACTTTTGCAGTACACAATTCCGTGCCAACGAACTGACTACATTCTCAATTATAAACTGTAAATTCTTTCTGAATTCTTACTTCTTTTCAAATATAAGCAAACTGTTTCGATCATAAAGGCCGTAACGAACAAGATGTTATTGGTTATTAACTTATGAGTTGATGTTGAAACATCTGGTCAGTATCACTTAGAAACAACATCGCTCTCTTCACTAATACTTTCATTGACATAGGTGATTTGATCCCCTACTTGTATGATTACATAGCGGTCATAAAGCTTGTCAAGTGTTGTCAGTAAATCAGTCCCCTCCTCTCTCAACACCAATGCATGAACCAGTTCCGCCAATATTTCATCATCGATTTCTTCCTCTTCCCGCAAGGAGATTAATACTTGAGCCATAAACCGGCACTTAGCAATGTTTTCAATTCTTTGTTGTGTCATCCACGCAATCAATTCATCCTGAGTGAATCCAATCTGTGTGCAAAGCTCCAAATTTTCTTCCAGGTTTGCCTGGAATGATTCAGTTTCTGCAACAAAAGCTTCATCCATCTCCTCTTCTGAAGGATAGAGCCCCAAATTTTTGGCCTGCTCAAAAGTAAAGAGATCCTGAGCGACCGCAAAAACAGTCTCTTTTTCAGTCTTTTCTGAATTTTGATTGAGTTGATCCATCGCTCGTTTGTAGGCAACTTGATTTTGAGTAATAGGAACATTTTTATAATATCCTACAATAGCATGCTCACCGAGGTCTGGAGCTTCTGTATCGAAGGAAGTATCTGTATCACGAATTGTTTTATAAGACTGTGCGGCAACTTGAAAAGCTTTCATGGTATCGGTTTCTGCGCCATTAGCAGAAAGCATTGCAACAGAAATACAAATTGCAAAAACAAGAATCAAACTAATCGTAAACAATAACTTCTTTTTCATGATAATCCACCTCTCTTAATTAAATGTTACAGATGCTCCTTTTCCATAATATTGTCCGGAAGTCCATGTTATAGTGGCAGTAATGTAATTTTCATTATCAAAACCCTTTGCCCTGCCTGCGGTATTAAATAGGTAAAGAATATTAGCAGCCATATCTAACATACTCTGAGATATGTCGTCGTAATCATAGTCTCCCGTGTTATCGGCTTGCCAGTCATAAAAATCCTTCAAATAGATTTTCACCTTTGCTGTATATCTTGTTCCCGATTTAGTGATACTCGTTGTTTGGGTGGCAACGCGGGTAGCGCCGAGTGATCGAAATATGTCAGTATCCATATATCTTGTTGTAAAGGAGTGTTCATAGCTTAGTGAAAAAGTTTTTCCTGCCCCATAACACTGAGCGGCAAGTATAATATCGTTAATCAGATAATTAAAATTTTTCTTTGCCTTATCTGGATCTTTGTCATTCAGTGTAGTCAAAACTGACTTTACGGGAAACGTGGTATATTTTGTACCGGATGCGTCTAAATAGTGGCCAAGCAACTTCGCAGCGTTAGGCCAATCTTTAGATTTATATGCAACACCGTCCAGTGCTAGAACGTACAGTCTATTTAAATCGTTTGCCATAAGTGCTTTCTGTACAGGATCCATGGTGTCATGCTTTTTCATAAAAGCTTCTTTATTTGCTTTCGCCGAGCTATCCATGGTTGTAACAAAGACCCCGCTGCCAAAACGCTTTAATGCATAGACCCTGCAAAGCACAGCGGCAACCTGTGCCCTTGTCAGCGTGTTTTTAGGATTAAATTTATTATCGTCCCCCAACATAATACCGGCACGCCCTAATCGGTCCACAGCCGCTCTGTAAGAGGTGCCTATTGAAGAATAATCGCTATAGCTTGGAGTGGGAAGATTATTCGGTATCTTGGAGCTTAAATACTTGTTAATATATCTGTAAACAATAACAGCAAACTGCTGTCTTGTAATAGCCTTGTCTGGAGAGAAGGTAGTATCGCTTGTCCCATTGACAAAACCATTATTTACCGCCCAAGCCACATAGCCGGTATAATAACGGCCGGAAGGAACATCTGTAAACTTTGTGGTCACATTATTGTTGACGGTGATGCCCTGCAAACGCCCTAAAAATACAACTACTTGTGCCCGCGTCGTATCCGCATTGGGAGAAAATTTAGAAGGACTTACACCTGTTACAATTTTAGCATCCGTCATTCGGTTGATGTAGTACTCACCCCAGTGACCAGATATGTCAGAAAAGTCTGCGGCAGATGCGGTCACTGCGGCAGTAGAGGAAAAGAAAATACATACTGCAAGCAGAACCGCTGGAAATTTTCTTTTTTTCATAAATAACACCCTTTCACTAAAATGATTTTTACAGATTCAAAAGGCGTTTCCCCTTAAATTGTTTATTAATATATCATAAAAAATATGAAATATCAACAACAAAATGATGCAATGGTGTTTGACATAGTTCATTTTTTCTGCTATGCTGTACTTAATTTTCGGGAAGGGAAGCGATACACATGGAGAAAAAGCGTGACTGGGTTGCCGTATTGTTGGAAACAATCTGCTGGATTGCTCTGATGGGCGCTGAATTTTTCTTTCTGTTCAGTTTTCTTCCCTGGAAGCTTCTATGGGTATTTCTGACCCTGACGCTGTTGATTCTGGCCTTCGCATTGGGCAGGCGCAAGCTGTCGAAGCGGAAGGTATTCTTGCGCATAACAGGCGCTATTTTAGCGGTCTTTTCACTGGTTACAGGCTGGGTCTGTTTCTCCGATGCTTCCCAGGCATTCAGTAATTTGTGGTGTACGGAAGACCTTGCCCACTATGATCACTTGAAGGGGGGACCCTTTCCTACAGAGGAAAGCAAGTGGGATATTTTCCCTTACCCCATCCCGGAATATGCTTCCAAAATTAAATTTCAACACAGCCCTCATATTATGCAGGGTGGCAGTATACTTTCTTTAGAGTT
>CAMNSA010000021.1 GCA_946554335.1 uncultured Neglectibacter sp. | reverse complement strand
CAGATATTGAATTTTCAAGGTCCGTAGCTAAAATCTATGTGCGAAGTTTGAGTTTCTTAAGTAAAATCTCTTGTAAAGTTAAATTCGGTAGCTACCAAGAACGCGGTATCATCGGTTTGCCGCATGAAATCTTTGGTGACTTTGATGAAGGTTATATCTCCTTAGAGGACAAATTTCTTCTTGATAAAACTGAAGATATGTTAAATGCCTTTTTCCAACACACCTATCGGGATATCAGTGCAGTATACTATAAACAATCAAAAAAAGAGAATAGTATACACTATCAACTCATGCAGAAAAAAATGATCGCCGGACACGAAAGGGATATTGAGTTTGCCATGGAGTCTACTGGTACTCAATCATTACTTCAATTACTTCCTTTTATGCTAGTTGTTGTAAAAGGCTCTGTAGCTATAATTGACGAATTCGATACAGGTGTTCATGATCTGTTAGTTAAAAAAATTGTTCAGTCTTTATTTAAAAACCTTTCTGGTCAGTTGATTATGACAACACACAATACATTACTTATGGAATCTAATATTCCAAAAGAATGTATTTATGTTATCAATGAACTAGAACAAGGAAACAAAGAAATTCAGTGCATTACCTATTATGATAGCAAAATTCACGCTAATACTAGCATTCGGAATCAATACATGCATGGAACTTATCATGGTATACCCGAACCATCTGATATTGATTTTGTCGATCTACTAAATACACTTGAAATTTCTAATTAAAAAATAAAGTAGAGGGTTATAGCAAACAGCCCTTCCTCATCATTAAACTACCACCTATAAAATACTATTTTCGCATAAAAAAGAAAGGATGCAGCTACCATACTAACAAGCTATATCCTTTCTTTCATTTCTATATCATCTGTGGCATAAACTGTCACCGTTCGTTTTCCTGATTTTTCTGTTGTTCATTGTCTGGTGGAACAAGCCCCAGAATCCGGTCAACATTCTGCTTCGCGTTCTGAAGGTCGATCATATCTTTCCGGGCCGCCTTGTATTCCTCATACCGTTCCTTTTTCTCTGACAGCAGGGCGGCATATTCTTCGGAAAGCTGTGCTACTTTGGGGATAGCCTTGCCGCCCAGTGCATCAAAGGCGGCTTTTGCCGCTTCGTGCTTCCGGATCTCGTCTGCATGTTCTGCCCGATATTCTTTTTTATGCCGTGATTTTTTGTATTCCTTATAAATATCCCGTGTCCTGGAATAATTGATGATATGGGTCTTTAGCTGTGCTACCTCTGCCATACGCCCCTCAAGCTGCTTGATCCGGACGGAGAGTGAATCAAAGGATTCCCCGGCCGCCTCTGCCCGCGATACCAGTTCGTTATAGTCGGTAACGCCATTGTCTACAAGGAAGTTCAGGGTCTTTGCAGCCTCCTTCAGATTGAAAACTTTTGCCCACCGTTCATATCCCTTCCCTTTGCCTGCCTGTATCTTTGCCTGTATATCCACAAGAAGGTTGACTTCTCTCCCAGGAACCGGACGCTTCTGCCGTTGTGGTACAGCTTTTTGACGTATACCGGCGATCCGTTCCTGCAGGGCTTCTTTTGTATAATCATCACCCAATCGGTAGGAGCGTGTGAAACGGATCTGTCCGGGAGCCAGAAATTCCAGTGACTTCCCTCTATGCTTGATCTCATAACCTTCCTTTCTCATGCGGGATAAAAATTCTTCAAGATCCTTGCTGCCAGGCAGTACCCGGTCAATAGTCTGACGCAGCTGTTCCTTATAACTGCGCCCACGTTTTGCCGCCGCTTTTTCCTGATACCTCTGGCCTCTCGCTTTCGGCTTTTCGATCACAGAATAACCATGTTCCCGGCATATCTGGTCATTCAGATGGCGCAAGGCAAAAGAGGAATTGTAAAAATTATTGAACTTACCGTCACACTCCAGGTTGGTGCTGTTAAACTCTATATGGTTATGGATATGTGCTTTATCTACATGGGTGGAAACGATGAACTGGTGCTTTCCTTTTGTGAACTTCATCGCCAGTTCATATCCCAAGCGGTTGGCTTCCTCCGGTGTGATCTCCCCCGGCTTAAAGGACTGGATGATACGGTAGGCGATGATCTCCCTTCCCTCCGGCTGGCTCCGTCCGGTAGCGGCTTCATAGAGCAGCTTGCTCATTTCAAATTCTTCAGCGGCGGTTTCCGGGCTGCACATATAAGAGGACACCAGTTCCCCGTCTTTTGTCTTTTCTTCTTTCTGGTCATAATCCAGACGGTCATGGAGTGTCTGTCTGCGGGATTTGCTCCCCATGCTCTTACGCGGGAACAGGTCGGAGATCGCCATGGTTTCCCTCCTTTCTGATACTTCGTCTCTTTTATTTCTCCATTCCTTTATGCTGCCCGGCTTCCCGGTTCCTAGACACAGGGCGCATGGCATTTTTCTGTTGCAGCAGCTCATTATAGTCTTTGCCGCTGCCAGCGGGAGGCGGATTGTCCACGATCATCCGGATACGCCCGGACAGCGCCGGTTCTTCCTGAAGCGCCGCCCGTATCTTTTCCATGCCAAGAATACCGGCTCTGTCATTATCCAGGCACAAACTTATATATGTGACAGCCGGATGGTCATGGAGGAACTGGAGCAGGGCGCGGGGTGCCGTTCCACCTAATGCAAGGTAATGGTTTTTTGCCCAGTCCTCCCCCTGCTGTTTTAAGAGCGTGGCTATAGAGAGCGCATCAATAGGGCTTTCTGCCACAGCAAGGAAGGGGCTTTCCTTATCCGCCGCAGACAGGAAAAATCCATACTGTTTATCGCTTCCTTCCACGTCATTCCTGAACTGCCCGTATGTGCCTCGCTGAAAGGCATAACGCGCATTCCCTTCCGGGTCACGCCCCACAAAAACACAGTTATGATAGTCGCGGCTCTCGTAAAGGATTCCTTTTCCGATACACTGGCTGATGATGTCTGCATCTATCCCACGGTTTTGCAGGTAAGCCACCATAGCACGCCCGCACCGGTTTCCTTTCGGGAGGGAAAATGGCTTCCGGGGCTTCTCCTTTGGCTTCGGTCTTGCCATTTCCACAGAAACCGCCCCCCGTTCCCCGCAGAGCAATTCCACGGCAGATACAAAACCCATACCGCGCACCTTGATCAGATAATCCAGGGCCGTCCTTCCTCCGATCCCCCGGCTGTGCCAGTGCCATTTCCCATTGGATATTTTTAAGCTGTCATGGGTCACTGTACGGTATTCTCTGCCGCCGCACCTCTTAACCTCATGCGGTTCATAAGTCTGTAAATATGAGAGCAGATCCCATTCTTTTGCCCGCTCGATCTGTTCCTTTGTTACTCCGGGCATACATTTTACCTCCTATCTGAAATAAATAAAAAAAGACAGGCGCAGGAAAGGTTCTCCCTCCTGCGCCCATCTGTTACAGGCTGGCAAACTTCCGGATCAGTTCCAGAAGCCCCGCCTGTGCCGCCGCATACCCTTTTTTCAGGTCGTTTACGTCCTCTGCATAGAGGTTCCGCGTTTCGTTACAGCGGCGGGCGATCTGGTTTGTGTTTGCGGATATGGAACGCAGGAGCCGGCACAGTTCCTTCACGCTTTCCATATCCAGGTGTACGATATAGCCGTCTACAGCCATTTTCCGGAGATAGGCTCTCTTATTTCCTGTGCCTGCCTGCTCCATCTTTTTTTCGATCAGTTCCATTTCTTCCGGTGAAACTTTGAAGAACAGGCCAATGGTACGCCCCTCATTTTTCCGCATCAGATCACCTCCCGTTCCTGGCTCCGTTCCGTGCCGGAAACTGCCGGCGCAGGACGTTCATACTCCTTCAGGGATTTCAGTATGGAGGGTTTTCTGGCAGAGGTATCCTGCCTGCCGGTATCTTCCGGGGCCGGTTCTTCTTCCATGGATTCTTTTTCCGGTTTCCGCCCTTTTTCCTCGTTATCAAGGGCCGTGTTCAGTTCTGCAAGCCGGGCGGATTTCTCTGCCAGTTCTTCCTCCTGCGGGAACGGCCTGTCAGCTTCCTCTTTGGCACTTTCCAGTTCCGTATGAAGCCTCTTTAGGTTCTCCTGGTGGTTTTCAAGGCTCTGCGGTATCTTCTCCAGTGCATTGTTGATACGGGTGATGTTTCCCACCACGTCGCTGGACAGTTCTGCTGTATGGGTCAGATGCTGCTTCATGGTCACTTTGAATTTGGAACCGTCAAAGCAGAGTTTCATCGGAAAGCCACGGTACTTTCCCAGGTCGATATCTTTATCCGGGTCATCCATCAGATGGCAGGCCGCCACGATCGCCTGGCCAGCTTCCTTACGGTCTGTATAAACAGTGCCCATGACCTCCATGGTGAAAGCGTCCTCTTTTACGGGGTGCGCCTCCAGAAGCGGAAGATCTGCTTTCAGGCAGTCAATGAACAACTCCGTTTCCTTGATCTTGTTCGGGAAATACCCCCTTACTTTATCCTGCATTTCATACTGCTGCGCCGTATGGTTTGACTTGAGCATTTTCAGCTTGGTCACCTGGATATCCAGATCCATCTTTTCCTTGATCCTTGGGTCGCCGGTAGCCAGCATTTTCACTTCCGCATAGGAAAGGGCAGTCGCGTCCACGTCCTCAATGGAGCGGGCAGGGGATTTACTGGTCATGATCTGTCCGATGAATTTCTGTTTCGATTCCACCAATCCCCAGGTATATGCGTCAAAGGTTCCTTTCGTCACATAGCGGAATATCTTCACATGGTCATTCTCATTTCCTCTCCGGACGATACGGCCCGCCCGCTGTTCCAGATCGGCAGGACGCCATGGGCAGTCAAGGTCATGGGAAGCGATCAGTTTTGTCTGTACGTTGGTGCCGGCGCCCATCTTCTGTGTGCTTCCCAAAAGGACACGCACCTGGCCGCTGCGGACTTTGGCAAACAGTTCCGCTTTCTGGTTCTCAGTATTGGCATCATGGATAAAAGCGATTTCTTCTGCCGGTATCCCCTTGCTGATCAGCTTCTTGCGTATATCTTCATAGACACTGGCTTCCATAACCGTTTCTTCTCCGGTCTCCGCCTCTTTCCCTTCGTCAACCCCTTCGGTTTCCTTTTTCGCCTCTGTCCGCCCTTTCGGTGTGGAGAGGTCTGAAAAGATAAGCTGTGTGCCCTTTGACGGGGTGCTTTCCTGCCAGATACGGAATACATTCTCCACACAGGCATTGACTTTACTTCCGGGGTCGTCGCCCAGGAGCGGGTTCATGATCCGCTGGTCTAAAGCAAGTTTCCGTCCATCCGACGTTATCTTCAGCATATTGTCGATACTGGGGTCGATCTTTTCTCTCCGGATCTTTTCCGCACGCTCTGCCAGCCCCTGCACCATCTGTTTCTGTGCTTCGCTTGGTTCGGTCTGTATTGTGATGTACTCTGCTTCCGGAACCGGGAGTTTCAGCATGTCGGCAGTCTGTATGTCGGCCGCTTCTTTCCAGAGGTTCATCAGCTCCGGCAGGTTATAGAACCTTGCAAACCGCGTCTTTAACCGGAATCCGGTTCCTTCCGGTTTTAATTCCACTGCCGTCACCTGTTCCCCGAATGTCGCTGCCCAGTTGTCAAAGTGCTTTAAACTATGGAGCCTGCCGTTACTGTCCTGATACCCCTGTTCCAGCATATTGTACTGAAGGTAGCGCATCATGGTATACAGTTCCACCATGGAGTTGCTCACGGGGGTGCCGGTGGCAAAGACTACGCCGCGCCCGCCGGTGATCTCATCCATATAGCGGCACTTGGCAAACATGTCGCTGGATTTCTGTGCCTTTGTCTGGCTGATACCTGCCACATTCCTCATTTTTGTATGCATGTAAAGATTTTTAAAACTATGCGCTTCATCCACAAACAGGCGGTCAATGCCCAGTTCTTCAAAATAGACGGTATCGTCTTTTTTCTTATCATAGAGTTTTTTCAGTTCCGTATTCAGGCTTTTCTTTGTCTTTTCCATCTGTTTAATGGAGAACTTTTCCTCTTTGTTTGCTTTTGCCTCCGCGATCGCGTCCACGATCTCATTGATCTGTTCCTCAATGATAGCTTTCTGCCGTTCCGGTGAGATCGGGATCTTTTCAAACTGCGAGTGGCCGATGATCACGGCGTCATAATCGCCGGTGGCGATACGGGCGCAGAACTTCTTCCGGTTCTTCGGCTCAAAATCCTTCTTTGTAGCGACCAGCACTTTTGCGCCGGGATAAAGGGTCAGGAAATCGCCTCCCCATTGTTCCGTCAAGTGGTTCGGCACGACATACATGGATTTTTTGCACAGGCCCAGACGCTTGCTTTCCATGCCGGCGGCTACCATTTCAAAAGTCTTTCCTGCGCCGACCACATGGGCGAGCAGGCTGTTTCCGCCGTAAAGAGCGCGTGCAACTGCGTTCCGCTGGTGGGTCTCCATATGGATCTCCGGGTTCATTCCGATAAAATTGATGTGCCTGCCGTCATATTCGCGGGGGCGCATGGAATTAAACAGCCGGTTATAAGTCGCACAAAGATCGCTGCGGCGTTCCGGGTCTTTGAATATCCAGTTCTGGAATGCGTCCTTGATCGCCTCCTGTTTCTGCTGTGCGATAGCCGTTTCCCGTTCATTCAGCACGCGGGTCTCCTTGCCGTCTGCGTCATAATGGGTATCAAATACCTGGACGCTCCTCTGGTTTAAGCTGGCTTCCAGGATCGCATAGGCATTGATGCGTTTGGTTCCGTAAGTGTTCCAGACACGGGTATTTGTCCGGCTGTCCTCGCTTTTCCCCTTTACGCTCCATTCGCCGGATATGTCAGAATATACGATATTGATCTTTTTCCCCTGCAAAAATTCAGGGGTCTGGAGCAGCTCAAACATAAACTGCTTATAATACTTTGTGTCGATCCAGGGGGAGCCGATCCGGACGCTGATCTCCGGTGCTGTCAGGTCTTTGGGCTGCACCTTTTCAAGTGCTTCCACGTTGGCGGCAAATTCCGGGTGTTCTTCAGCAGCAGCACGGGCGGTTGCCAGCTTCCGGCGCACATTCCCGGAAAGGTATTCATCCGCTGGCTGCCAGCCCTTTTGCCAGCTGTCATCGCCGCTTTCCATATCAAAGGGGCCGCTCTCCGGGTCTTTGAATATGATACCCTTCAGATCGGAAACGATCTGCGGTATCTTTTCGCTTCCTCCCATCAGTGAAGCCATAAAGCCAAGGTCTACGCAGGCACGTTCCCCGATAGATACCCCTAATGCCTCCACTGCCGTATCCACGCTGGTCACTGGCTTCCGGTGCTGTATGGTGCGCTTGCTGAACATATCCGCCTTGCGCTTTAGGTTCCCTTCTTCATCCAGTACCTCCAGGGAGCAGAGCAGGGGATATGAGGAATCCTGCCGGAAGGCCAGCCGGTTCCCGACGCTGTTCAAAAGCCCGTATTTCTCCTGGAACTGGTCATAAAGGCGGTTCAGCTGTGCCTGCTCTGCCTGTATTTCTTCATCACCGGCCCCGTTCATCTGAAGGTCGATGAGTTTTCTCGCGCTGTCTCGGATTCCGATCATGCCCCGGATACGGGCAGCCTGTGTCTTTCCCGGCTCTGCCAGCTTCATACGGGAGTTTTCCCGGAAATAAAGTTTCCCGTCTTTCTCCGTATAGCTGAAATTCCGCACTGTAGGGTCTGCCGGTACGGTCTGGGTTTCCGTTTCCTTCCCCGGCTCCGGTTCTGCTGCGTCCATGTGCAAAAGTTCCCGGTCAGGGGGTGCGATATGCCGGATCGCTTCCGCAAGCTGCTCTTTTAAGTCAGCCCCTTCTATGGGGAGGCAGGCTGTCTCCGTGGCATTGCCATACATATTCTCGTAAAACGCCATCTTCCCCAGAACCATTTCCGGGTGCTGTAAAAAATAGTTGTTTAATGGTACGCCATCTTCCGTCTTTCCGATCTTCACCCATTCCGGCAGCTTCTCCGGCGCGCTCCCACGCTTCTGGAAAAAGAGGATATCTGCCGTGACAGAGGTTCCCGCATTAGCCTTAAATGCTGTGTTCGGCAGGCGGATCGCCCCTAAGAGGTCTGCTTTCTGCGCCAGTTCCTCCCTTGCCTTGCTGCCCAGCTTATCCAGGGTTCCTTTTGTGGTGATGAAAGCCGCCACGCCGCCCGGACGCAGTTTATCCAGGGATTTTGTGAGGAAATAGTCATGGATCATGAGGTTCTGCCGGTCATAGCGTCGGTCATGTACTTTATATTCCCCAAACGGCACATTCCCCACAGCAAGGTCAAAGAAATCGTCAGGGTGTTCGCTGTCCTCAAAACCGCTAATCGCTATATCCGCCTTCTGGTAAAGCTGTCTGGCTATGCGCCCGGTCAGGGAATCCAGTTCCACCCCATAAAGGTTTGCATTCTGGTATCCTTCCGGAACCAGCCCGAAAAAGTTCCCGATGCCGCAGGAAGGTTCCAGGATATTCCCCGGTGTGAAGTCCATGCGGCTGACTGCTTCATACATGGCTTTGATAACGACAGGGCTTGTATAGTGCGCGTTCAGCACGGTGCTCTGTGCAGAAGCATATTCTTCTGGCGTCAGCAGTTCCTTTAATTCTACATGTTCCTTTCCCCATTTTTCATTGTCAGGGTCAAATGCCTGTGCAAGCCCGCCCCAGCCTACATAGTTGGATAAGATTTCCTGCTCCTGGGGCGTAGCAAGGCGGTTTTCTGCCTCGATCTGCTTTAAAGTGCGGATCGCAGCCACATTGTTCTGGTATTTTGTTTTCTGTCCGCCGGTTCCCAGTTCATCATCCGTGATATGGAAATTTGACCGCTCCGGGCCGGTGGGGAGTTTCTCGATAACAATATCATAGGGCAGGCGGGGGCCGGTAAATAAAAGAGGGCCGTCCTCATTGATCGTGCCGCCCTCGATCTCCACGATTTCCGGCGGTTCTTCCTGTGTCGGGAAGGCTTCTTCTTTTGTCGGTTCCACGCCCTCCCTGGCACCTGCCGCTTCTTCCCACATGATCCGCTCATTTAAGTCGGCTTCCAGCTGTTCTTCAATATGGGGTTCCAGGTAGATAAGCTGGTCATAGTCCAGAAATGCAAGTTCATTGTCGATCAGTTCCCGCAGGCTGCCATACTTCCGTGTTTCCACACACTTTCCATCTACAGACTGGCTGATCGAAAAATCCAGAAGGTTCACATCTACCTGAATCTCAAAACCGCCGTTCTCTGTAACGCCGAAAGCAATCCCGATCTCCCTTGGGTTGCTGAAATCCACACTGTCCTCATTATATTCCTCCAGTATGAAGTCCTCGATCAGACGCTTTGCTTCCCTCATGTCCGGGCTGTCCGGCAGTTCTTCTGTAGCTTCTGTATGTTCCCGGAAAACGGGCTGCGGGTTTTCTTCTTCCTGTTCCATGGCGCCGGACTCTTTTTCCAGTTCCTTCTCCACACATTCACGGATAAAAGCAACCGGCTCGTCACGGAAGATCGGGAACCATCCCTGCATATCCAGGTCTCTTAAACTGACCCGCCCGTTTTCATAATTAACACTGTCAATCTCCATATGCCGCCCGTCAATGGTAAGCTGCATACCGAGGGGGATATAGTCGGCGATATCACGTTCTTTTATGATGTGGTAAGGGGCAGATTCCCCCAGTTCCGGGTTTTTCCCGGCGATCACAGTGCTGTGCCCATGCTCAAGCAGCTTTTTTAAAGCAGTCTGCCATGTCTGGCTGCCGGTGACGAAAGTTTCCCCAAGGCCGGGGATCTCTTTTACTACCAGTTTTGTACCAAGAGCCGGGGCAGCCGTTTTTGCATCTTCCCCATAAAACAGGTAATGATCCCCTGCCTGCACGCCGACAAGTTTATCCGGGTACTGTGCTTTCAGGTTTAAGTACCCTTCTACGTCAGGGACAAGACCAGGCTCCTGCACATCTGCCGGCGTAACTTCTGCGGCTTCCGGTTCCTGCCGGTTTTCGTTTACCTGCTCTGGTGCGGCTGTTCCTCCCGCCCACTCCGGGAAATCTTTTTCCCCTGCATAGCGCAAGAGCGCATCACGGCTGTCGATCAGTATATCATCATAAGTACGTTGCAGGATGTCCTCCACCATCCATTCACGGAAATGGGGGAGCGAATGGAACGCCTCATACAGACCCGGCTGGCTGGCTGCGATCTCCTCTATGAAATAGGAGAGTTCATTATCCAGTTCTGTGGCTGCGTCGTCATAGTCTGTTTCCCGGTCACGCAGATAACTATAAAAGCTGCTCTGTTGGATGGCGCCAATCAGGGTCGTAAGGGTTTCCCGGTAAAGGTCTGCCGGGGTTTTCTCCACATATTCTGCTTCCAGGGTTTTCTCCGGCTGGCTGGCTGCATGTTCTTCCGTCTTTTTATCTCCTGCAAGTTCCGGCGATTTTTCCGGCGGGGCAGAAAATACCGGTATGTCCTGGGTTGCAGAGATATTCAGTTCTGCGGTAGACGCGATCTGTTCTATCCGCTCTTTGATAATATCCGGCAGGTTTTCATCCTGAAATGTCACACTGCGGTCGGGATCGATATGCGCGATCGTCTTATAATCCCCATTTACTTCTTCCATACGGTTCCATACAGTCAACCCGTTTCCAAGAAACCCATATCCAAGATCATACTGGGAGAGGATTGTTTCTTCCTCATCCCGGCGCAGGGCTTCTTCTACCTGATAGGCAAGTGCTTCGCCGCTTCCGGCTTCCTGCCCGGCTTCTTCCCGTACCCTGTCCAGCATTTCATCAGAAACCGCAAGCCCGTGTTCCTCCAGAATACCCGCAGCCTCTGTCCTTACAGATTCCCATTCTGCCTGCTCCTGTATATCCGGAGAGGCCTCTGTTTCTCCTGTACCTGCCAGGAAATCAAAAGAAAGCTGTCCGTCCGCCCCTTCTTTTGCTTTCTGGCGCTGTTTTTTTGCCAGTGCGCGCGCGGCTTCTTCCAGTTCGTCGAGCGGCTTCTGTTCTTTTGGGGGGGCCGTCTTTTTCGATGATTCCTTTTTCTGTCGCTGCGCTTTCAGTGTTTCTTCCGGAAGCGGGGTGAACAGGGAATATTCGCCCCTCTGATATGCCCCCATATTGTCCATGGCCTTCTGCATGAGGTGGTGATTGCGTTCATCCGGCGATACCAGCGCAAACCTTTTTACCATATCCTCATACATCTTTGCGCTTCTCTCCGGGTCGCCCAGTTCCTGAAGGATCTGTTTCTCTGCCTCACTGTAGCTCTGGTCGTAAGGGGAGATATTGGCCTGGCGGTTGGGGTCACAGGAATAAAATGTCACGATGTTCCGGGCAAGCTGCACCTTTTCATACTGGGCAGTATACGCCAACTCTTTTGCGTTTAAATACCTGCCCTCGTTAATGAGCTTTCCTATCCGTTTCTGTACTTTATCCCAGTTCAGCTGTACTTTGTCGTAGCCTTCATAGCCGGAAATATCATCTCCGCGGGTAAATCTGATCCCTTTGGAATCGTGCCATTCATCATATCCGGTATATCCATACCCGCCAATCCCATACTCATCCTTTAAAAAAGAAGCCCGTTCCTTTGCGTCATGCCCCTGTACAAAATAGGAATAGATCCGCATTCTGCCTTCGGATACGCCGCTTCCCCTGGTGAGCATACGGTCAATCTCGTCCTCTGTGATGAAACTGGCCCGCGCCGGCTCATAGCCTTCCATGGCGTGGAAATCTTTTGGCATGATAAACAGGCTCTCAATACGCCGGGAAAGCAGTTCCGGATCATGGATTTTGTGGAAGCGCAGCAGTTCCGGGTTCTGGCTGTATTCCCTGGCAAACGCGGTGATCTCGTCCAGAAGCCTTTTCCGGGTTTCCGCATTTTCCAGGCATTCTGCTATTTTATTTGTGCTTTCCGGAAATCCCGGAAACTCCTGGTACAGTTCAGAAACATAGGGAAGCACGCCCGCTTCCCGGCCTTCATCACTCAAATCCTGCCTGAGATACCACAGCTTTGCCGCCAGTTCCTTATACTCATTCGCCCGTGCAGCGTCCAGCCTTTCCTGTGCGGCATAGGTGCCATTCTCCAAAAGTTCAGCCACCAGTGCCGCAGCCTTTCCCCATGGAACAGAAGTAGCGCCGGGGATATTTGCTGTGCGCCCTGGTGCGATCCGAATGCCGCCCTCATCAAACCACATGGCATAATCCCTGCCCCCGATCGTAAGCCCTTTACCGCCTGTATGATATTCCTGTGCAAGAAAATCCGCGGCAGCCTTTTCGTCCGGGTCTTTCTGAAAAAAGGCGACGATCCGTAAGATACTGTCCTTTTCGTTCCCTCCGCTGGTGAGCGCACGCCCGATCACTGCATCCGGCACCTGGGGCAGCACAGGTTGGTTTACAGCCGCTTTTTTAGCCTGTTTTTCGTCTGCCTGCGCCTGAGCGATAAGCCCTACCTGTTCCTCTACGGTAGGGAAAAGGGTGATCTGGAAATACTTCGGTTCCACAGGCTCCTTTTCCCCGGACGCAGAAACGGCAGGTTCTTCACCTGCCGTTCCCTGTTCCTCTTTATCCTGCTGTCTTTCCTTTGTTTCCTGTCCGACTTCTTCCGGGCTTACCGGTAGACGATCTCCCGAAGCACCACTTCCTCCGCCTGTGCCGTGAAGCTGTTCACTGTCTGTAGCCACGCCATCTGATCGCGTTCCTTCAATGCTTCGTCCACTCCGTTCTGTTTCATCATCTCGGCTACCATCTGGTCTACCTGTTCCTGTGCCTGTCTGTCCGTCTCCTGCAGATGTTCCATCAGTTTCCCGGTCAGCAGTCTGGAGGTGTATGTTCCGTGGTGGTGTTCCTTCAGGAAGCTCTGTCTCAGAAGCCCGTATTTCCCTAACATGGTCTCCTCCGCCTCGTCCTCCCCGTCCATCATCAGATCCGGTATCAGATAATCCCCGTTCTTCCTGTATGTCAGTCCTTCCATTTTCTATACTCCTTTCTTTGCTTTCACGCTTTAAAGTGTTAAATTCTTCTGTGTCTTTAGTATAACCGATGTCTGCCGCTTTTTCAAGTGGTTTTTCTGCATTTTTCTGGCGGCTCTGTATCATTTCCCGGTCAAAGTTCCGGATCGTCCGCCCGATCTCCTGGAGTATCCCCATAGAGAGGGTGCTTGTAGCGTCGCCTAAATGGTGAAGGACGGCGGGAGTGGAAAATTCCGTGATCCCCCTCAGTTCATCGTCCTCCAGATAATCGGACGCATCCAGCCCGCAGCGGGTAAGTAGGGCATACTGGACACTGGCGGTCAGGGTATCCCGAAAACACACTTCCCTGTTTAAATCGTCAAGCCCCTCCAGAAAACTGCCCTCTGCATCATAGGCCAGATCGCGCAGATATTCTGGATAGGATTCCTTCACGGCGCGGGCGGCTGCTTCCATCAGACAGCTGCCCAATTCCTGCCGGTCGCTTTTTCCGTATTGTTTCTCCAACGCAGCAAGGACAGCCGGGTGGTGTTCTTCCCTCATTTCCCACAGGTAAGGCATCCTTGCGCCGCGCACGGGCCGGGTGTCGGATACATCAAAAACGTATTGCAGGCGCGGCCTCCCGTTTTCATTCTCACGGATCAGGGCGATGCCTTTCGAGCCGGCTTTTACCCACCGGTGCATTTTTTCATTCCATAATTCCATAGCAGCACAGGCTGTAGCGTCTGGCCGCTGTGCGTAGATCAGAAGCTGATCCTCAAACTTGTATTTATAGAGCCGTGAAGCACTGTCCAGATATTTCTTCCAGCCGTCCACATCCCGCGTGACATCACGGGCCGTCTGGTCTGCAAGCTGCGACACAAGCTGTAACTTTCTTGCCATGCGTAACCTCCTTTTTTGCATGATTTTTGACAGAAGGAAAGCCCATGCCCGGCTGTCTGCCGTATCCATGGGCTTCCCTGTTTTTTATTTTCCGGCAGCTGCCTTTTGGCACCTTTAACGGTTACGGCCTGCCTGCTTTTGGATTTCCCCGGCTGCATAGCGGATCAGTTCCTCCGGTGTCGGGATTTCCCCCCGGCTTGGCACCCTGCGCTGGTAAGCCGCTGTTACGCCGCCGTCCTTCGGCGGGTTCGTCCAGGCTTCCGTTATGGCTTCCTGCATGTCTGCCAATACTTCCTCCACTGTGACGCCATTCTCCTTTGCAACCTGCTTCAGTATCTTTTTCATTTTCATATCTGCTCTCCTTATGAATTGATTGCGCGTTTATATGCTCTATTAGTTCATATCACTATCATAGCAGATAAAAAGCGCACAATCTGTCGAACCTTGTTGTTTATAAATTTTTTATGATTTATTAGTTCATAAAATACGAACTTTTTACGCCTGTTAAATCATTTTAAGGAAGCCCGGCGCTATCTATACTTTATATGTACCAGTAGTTCATGTGATACGAACATATCAAGAAGGAGAAGTCAGCCATGGAACAATCACTTAACATGCTGCTTATGGGAGAGCGCCTCCGTGCCTGCCGGGTCGCCAGAAAACAGACCATGAAAGAATTTGCGGAACAGTGCGGGATTTCTGAACGGTATCTTGCAGACATCGAAAGGGGATTGAAAGCGCCGAAACTGGAAACTTTCGTCGGTATCGTCAATGCCGCAGGCGTTTCCCCGGAATATCTGCTTCAGGACAGCCTTTCTACAGTGGAATCAGGGAACCTTGTCAAAGATGCTTTAAGCACCCTGCCGCCCGCACAACAGGAACTGTTCCAGGAATTTATCCTTGGCCTTGTAAAGAGCATGGGGAAGGACGCCTAAGTTTTTCCCCACCGTTTCCGGTTCATTTCTGCCAGCACTTCCTTTTGTGCTTCAGACAGGACACGGGGCGGTGATACCTTCAGCCATTTTTTCGGCAGTTCAAAGGTCAGGCCGCCATAGCCGTTATCCCCGGTCTGCCGCACCTGTTTTGGGTGGGAACTGCACAGGGCGGTAAGCTGCCGGATCAGGGCCGGGTTATGGGTATAGATGCTTGCCGCTTTTTCTGCTTCATTAAAATTGATCACACTTTCTTTTTCATAATTTGACAGCCTCATTTTCCCTACCTTTCCAGCCCCCGCTTCACATGATCCATGGCCGGCGGCTCCTGTATGGAACGGGCAGCGTTTTCCTTGTCCTGCCGGAGCATACCAAGGAGAGACGGACGGCTCTCCCTTATGGAATCCCTCTGCTCATCCGCCCTTGCATAGAGGTCTTTTCTTGCTGCTTCCGGATCACAGAAATAATGCCCCCAGAAAAAATTCTCGCCCCCGCTCTGTTCATCATTCCGCATATTGCGCGCCCATGTGGCATAAGGCTGTGGTGCTTTCTGGTTTTCTGCAAGCACATACTCCATGTGGCCCACAATTTCACTTTCCAGGATCATATAACCCTGGTTGACGCGGGGCGGCTCATTGTTTGGAATCCCATCGATCATGTTCATGTTCTGCTCCGTGGAGAGTTCTGCCGCCCTTAAATGATCCGCATTCTCCGAGGAAGGTGCAAGGGCATATTCCCGTTCCTGTTCTTTTGTCAGCGGCCTCGGATATTCCACATACCCAAAAGCCCTGACAGAGCCGTTCTCTACCAGAACAGGGGCGATCTCCGCTACCTCTACCAGCTTCATATCCTCCATCTGGGGGCAGGTGCCTTTTAACAGTGCTTCATTAGTGATGTAATAGCGGTATCGGTCTGGCTGCTGTTCGGCAAATTCTTCAAGTTTCTGTTTTGGTTCCAAATAGATTACCTCCTTTTTTTATTTCTTCCGGTCAAATTCCATCCTGAAATTCACATATTTGCTGCCGGTGTCCTCCATGATGATCGTGGCGTCATAAAAAATCCCTTTCTTTTCTGAATAAAGCCCGGTCATTTTCACTTTTCCATGCTTTAACAGGGCTGCGGCAGTCTTTTTCGTCAGTTCCTTACGCTTGCTCCTGAAATACGGATTGTCTTTCCACAGTGCAAAACCACAGGGAGGGGTGCCTTTATAGCCGGAACAATAAAAACTCTTTTTCCCCTCATAGACCGGCTTTCCGCAGCGTGGGCATACACCGACTGCCTCCCGCCCAGGATCGGAGAGGGCAGAAGCGGCAGGCGCGTCTTTATAGGCTTCTACCAGCCCGCAGACCATGCGGGTGATCCCGTCCATAAAATCTTCCGGAGTTCGCTGTGCGCGTTCCACCTCTTTTAAGGCAGCTTCCCATTCCGCAGTCAGCTTCGCGCTTTTTACGGTCTCCGGCAGTACATTTATCAGTTCCATTCCCCTTGCAGTAGGCACAAGCAGTTTCTTCTTCCGCTCTACGAACCCGCTTTTTACCAGCTTTTCGATCACGCCTGCACGGGTAGCCGGAGTTCCCAGGCCTTTCCGTTCGACATCTTCGATCTGTGCAAATTCTTCTGCACCGGCGTTTTCCATGGCAGAGAGCAGGGAGTCTTCGGTATAGCGTTTTGGCGGGCTTGTCGCGCCCTCATGGAGCCGTGCGTCTGAAACTGCCATAACCTGCCCGTCTGACAGTTCCGGGAGCGGCCCGGCTTTATCTTCCGGCTTTGCGCCAAGCGTTTCCCAAAACGGCTTTTCTACAGACCTCCAGCCTCCAGACAGTTCCATACGGCCTTTTACGGTAAATTCTTCCCCTTCGCACAGGACGGTCATCACTGTATCTGCAAAGGTATATTTCTCCGGGCAGACAGCACATAAAACCCGGACGGCGATCAGCGAAAGGATATTTTTCTCCCCGGTCGGAAGGGCGGCAAGGTCTGTCCGGGCAGCTTCTTTTGTCGGGAGTATGGCATGGTGGTCACTGACTCTGGAATTATCCGTCACAAGTGCTGCATCCACCGCGCCGGAAAAACCGGAAGCAGCTGGGAATGCGTCCGCGATGTCCTGACACAGCCCTGGGAGCATACCAGCCATATCCTCTGTCAGATACCGGGAATCCGTGCGCGGGTAAGTTGCAAGTTTTTTCTCATATAAGAGCTGGATATAATCCAGTGTCTGCTGTGCTGTATAGCCATAGATCCGGTTCGCTTCCCTTTGCAGTGTCGTAAGGTCATACAGTTTCGGCGGTTTTTCCGTTTTTTCCTGCCGGTTCACCGACTGCACAACAGCAGTTTTCCCCAGACAGGCTTTCCGCACCTTTTCCGCATCTGTCCGGCTCCCAAAACGCCGGCTTGATACATGGAGGGCACCGCAGTCCAGTTCCACCGTATAGAACTTTTCTTTCCGGAACCCGGTGACAGCCTGTTCCCGTTCTGTCAAGAGCGCAAGGGTCGGCGTCATGACACGGCCTACGTTCAGCGTCTTTCCACGGTAAAGGGTAGTGAACAGCCTCGTTCCGTTGATCCCCACCAGCCAGTCCGCCTTGGCACGGCACAGGGCAGCTTCATAAAGCGTATCGTATTCTCTGCCGGGCCGCAGCTTCTCCATCCCCTCACGGATAGCACTGTCCTCCATGGATGAGATCCAGAGCCGTTTGAAAGGTTTCCGGCATCCGGACTTGTGATAGACCAGCCGGAAGATTAGTTCCCCTTCCCGCCCGGCATCTGTAGCTTCTACCAGTTCTTCCACATCCCCGCGTTCCATCAGGCTTTTTAACAGTTCAAACTGCTTTTTTGTGGCTGGCGATACGGAAAAGAGCCAGGGGTCGGGCAGGATCGGCAGATCTTCACGTTCCCATCTGGAATAACGCGGGTCATAGAGGTCGGCAGCGGCAGGCTCTACCAGATGCCCGACACACCAACTTATCAGGTAGCCGTTGCCCTCTAAGTAGCCGTCTTTGCGCCCGATCACACCGATACTTTTTGCGATCGCCTGTGCTACGCTTGGTTTTTCTGTTACGATCAGGGTATAAGTTGGCAAAATCAATTCCTCCTGTCTTATAAAGCCGGCGCAGGGGATATGTCCTGCACCGGCATTCTGTTTACGGGTGTCTTTTTTTCATACGGCAGAGCAGGACGCCCAACGGCATGGCTGCGAGAAAGCACAACGCTGACAGCCCAAATGGGAGAAGGGGGCGTGTTTCCCCGGTCTTTGGTATGATGTCCTGGGGGTTGGTATTTTCTAAATCCCTTTCGCTTGTGATCTCCACCACGGTCGCCATGCCTTCGGTGATAGAAAACCGGATACGGGCCGGTTCCCCGAAAAACCCGGACGGGGATTTCCTCTCCCGGAGATAATATTCCCCTTCCGGCAAAGCAAGCGATCCCTTTCCGCTTTTTACTGTCAGTTCCCCGGCTTTTTTTCCATCGCTGCTGTACACAGCCAGGATCTGTCCGGACAACTTTTCCCCCGTGCCGGCGGCAGAATTGATCACCTGCAAAGTGCCTGTTTTTTTACTTTTTTCAGTTTGTTCTGCTTCGCTCTCGGTCTCCCCTGACATCATTTGGGAAAAGGGGAGACTGGAAAAAAGGGAGGACAGGGGCTGCTGTGCATCCGGTTCCCTCACTGTAGTCTCCTTCTTTTCTTCTGTTTCGTCAGCTTCCTCTTTCACATTTTTAATGGTCTTTTCCGTAGTGATCCCGGAACGGACGTGGAAGCCGATCTTTTCCTCATCAAGCCGGTATCCTGCCGGAGCCTCCAGTTCCAAAAGATAATAGCTGCCTGCTTCCAGTTCCATCTCAGCCACACCTTTCCGGTCAGTCGTGATCTCCCCCATACGGTTATCCGTATCCGCATCATAGATCCCGAAAACAGCGTCTTTGAGACGTTTTCCGCTTTCAGAATCCCGTTTTGTGATCCGCAGCGCGCCAGGTTTCTCGCTGTCTGTTCCTGTTCTATGGTTTGTGACAGCCAGTTCCTTCACGCTCCCGGCCTGCAGGGATATCTCGATCGGGTCAGAAGGCACATACCCTTCCGGGGCAGCCGTTTCCTTTATGGTGTAATTGCTGGCAGGAAGTTCAATGCTTGCCGCTCCGTCCTTTCCGGTCATCAGTTCCCCGGCTTTCTTTCCGTTTCCTGTCTCATAAATGGAAAATACGGCTCCAGACAGCATCTTGTCTTTCCTGTCCGCATCCGCCACAGTGATATTCACGGTTCCGGTTTTCGGTTCCGGCTCCGGAAGTCGTTTATTGGTGATCTCAAGGTCTTTGTTTTCCCCGCCCGTTATGGAAGCCGTGTATTTCTCTTTGGACAGCTGATACCCTTCCGGGGCACACTGTTCTAACAGGTAATAATCCCCCGGTACAAGAGACACCTGCCCGGTTCCGTCACTTCCTGTCACCAGTTCCCCGGCCTGTGCGCCATCCTGGGTATACACCCAAAACGATGCCCCGGACAAAGGCGTGCCGGTATCCGCGTCTGTCTTTACTACCCGGAGATATCCGTTTTCTGTTTCCGGAGCCGGATCTGTCTCTGCCTCAGTTTCCCCGCCCGTTCCCGGTTCTTCCAGGTCGTTTCCGGACACGCTCTGTGTCTCCCCGACAGCAGGTATTTCCTCCTCTGCCCGCACAGCCATGGGTGCAGCCATGACAGCAGACAGGCACAAGGCCATAAAAAAAGTGCTGATTCTTTTGAACATATATTTCCTCCTCTCATTCTTCCAGGAGCAGCGCACGGACGATCAGGCGGTGCGTTGCAATTTTTATTGGTGTGCAGGTATAAAGGGTTAATTGTGCCCCGCCATCCGGCGGCAGGGCAAATACTACAGGGTCGTCAGGTTCAGCCGTCAGGGTTTCGCTCACAACAAACCGCATGGTTTCTCCTTCTACAGTGGTAAAAAGGATCTCATCCCCTTCTGACAGTTCTTCCAGACGGTTGAAATGCTTCCCGAAAGTATAGCTCCGGTGGCCGGCGATCACGGCGTTCCCTTCACTGCCTATCCGGTCTGTCTGCCGTACCCACCCTTCGGAAACTTTAAGCTGTTCCTCTGATACGCCTGCCGTGACCGGGAGTTCTGCTTCGATCCGGGGAATGGAAAGTATCCCGATCTCTGTGCCTTCCTCCGGTATATGCACGGCTTGAACAGCTGTTTCCCCTTCCACCGGCATTGACGCTACAGGCTCCATATCCTGTTCTGCTGAATGTGATGCGGCCTCTGACGGGGCAGCGGCAGGCTCCGGGGGCATGGAAGGTTCCTCCTTTTCTCCAGCTTCCTGAATCCGCAAGACCATCGCCTCCTGCTTTTGTTCTTCCCTGTGCCGCCCCCATGCAGGGAACAGTGCCAGAACCACTCCGGCAAGGACAGCGCACAAAAGCGCAGTGATCAAAAGTGCCTTTTTATGTGTCTGTTTCATGTTTCCTCCTTTTCTTTCTGGTGCCGGACAGCAGATCTTTCATGCAGAACCCCACACAGGGGCGGCTGATCCCGTATGGACAGCCCCTGCACTTTTCAGGCTGGCCGGACGGAGGCCCGGTATCCCTTTCCTGCCGGGCGGACGGCTTCTGCGCCATCATGTACTCATACGGGGAATCCGTAAACCGTGCCATGCCATTATTCCTCCTGTTCCGACTCATCATCGTCCGGGTAGTCGTCATAAAGGGCAGCATCCATATCCGTATACCCCGTTTCTTCCGCATCTGTTTCCGTCGCTTCTGCATCTTCGTTGACTTCCGGTTCATCCTCGTCCTCATCCAGCAGATCATCCAGGTCTTCTGCGTCGTCCAGGTCGTGCTTCGGCTTATAGACCTTCAGATAGTAGCTGGCTCCGCCTACAGCCGCAACAGCAAGCAGGATAAAGATGACCATTCCCGCGCTACCGCCTTTTTTGGGTTTTTCCGGCTCTGCTTCTTCTTCTCTGTCTGTTTCCTGCGGCTCCCCGGTACAGGATTTCAGGTCATTTTTGCAGACCGGGCAGGCTGTATCCACTTTCCCGTCTTCACACTGTTTGACACAGGCACAGACTTCAACCGCTGGTATGGCACTTTCCCCTCCGGCGCTTTCCTCTTTGCTTTTCTCTGCCAGTTCCATCAGGTCATTTTCTGTAACAGCGTTCAGGAAATATACATTTTCCGATTCCCTCTGACGGTCGATCACCAAATAGAAAATATTTTCTTCCGGCGTGGTAAAAGTATAAAATTCCTTGCCTTCCCCGTCCGTTGCATTGTCAAGGACAGAAGCCTGCCCGTCTGGCGTAAGCGGCTTATGTTCCGGTTCCGGCTCCGGTGCCTGGTAGCGCGGGTTTTTCACTTCCACGGTCTCTGACTGGTTCCCGGCAAAATCAATGGCATAGACATCCACGGTTTCCTGCCCGTCCGGGGCAAAGTCCTCAAAATCCAGGTCAATGGCACCGTCTACACGGTAATTGATGCGTTTCCCACCGATATACACTGCTTCCACACCGGAATCATCATCCGTTGCTTCAATATGCAGCATACCGTCCATAGCTTCCGCTCTGACTGTAGGCGGTGTGGTATCGGTTCCTCCTGCCGCAAATGCTGTCATAGGCGATAAAAAAGCGCCTATGCACAGCACAAGTGCAAAAGACGCGTATCGGATATTAGTTTTCATATGGTTTTGTTTCCTCCTCTTTTATGGTTTTGCCCTGGGGCGGCTCTTTCATGGACTGGATAAGCCCCAGGATCGTTTTCAGTTCTTCCGGCGAGGCAGTGATCCCGCGCACGGTCTGGATGATCTCCATATTCTCATGCTCCGTGATCTGGCGTTCAATGTCCTTTGCCCTCGCCTGCCATTCAGCGGCTTTCTGCCTTGCCTTTTCAAGATCCGCTTTCAGCCGTTCAATCTTCATTTCCTGCTCCTTTCTGCTTCCTGCGCCAGTTTGGATCAAAATCATTGAAATCCGGCACGGCGCGGAAGAACCATTTATTGTTCACCCACTGCTGGAGCCGGCGCGTGACAGACGGGGCAGTAGGTTTTTCATATATCATCACATACGGGTCGTACCCCATGCCGCGCAGGGTATAGATACGGTACAGATCCTGCTCATGGGTGCTTCCATAATTGGTCAAAACGTAAACCCGCCGCTTCCGGCAGTCTTTTATGGAAGTCAGTTCCGAAAACCTCTTAAAATATGGGGTCAGATCATCCTCCGGATCATCCCATGCAAAATGAAGCATCTTTGTCTTTACCCGGTTTAAGGCAGCTGCTTTTTCCGGCGTGATCAGTCGTATATCAAGCCCCTGTGTAAAATCCACAAACGCCTGGCTTTCTTCAAGCTGCCCTAAGAGCCGTTCCCAGTCTGGGCAGGCTAACAGGTTGGCGTCCAGAAGTTTGATCTCTTTTTCCCCTGTCCAGAACTCAGAAAGGTCTGCCACCGCTACGGCTTTCCTGCCTTCCTTCTCCCCTACAATACAAAATCCGCAGCCCCGTGGACAGCCGCGCGACAAAAAGCCGTAGGCAGTTCCGGTAAACTGCGGATATATCCCATAATCCGGGCAGGTATGTTCTACATCGT
>CAMNSA010000020.1 GCA_946554335.1 uncultured Neglectibacter sp. | reverse complement strand
CATTTCATGATGAAGGAGATCTGCGAGCAGCCCGAGGCCCTGCGCAAAACCATTTCCCCCAGGATCCGGGACGGCCACATCGTCCTGGATGATATTGAGCTCACCGCGGAGCAGCTGAGGGACATCAACAAGGTGTTCATTGTCGCCTGCGGCACTGCCTATCATGTGGGTGTGGTGGCAAAATACGCCTTTGAAAAGCTTTTGAAGCTGCCCATGGAGGTGGACGTGGCCTCCGAATTTCGGTATCGCAGCCCCATCATCGACGATAAAACATTGGTGATTATCATCAGCCAGTCCGGTGAGACGGCGGATACCCTGGCGGCTTTGAGAGAATCCAAAAAGCAGGGGGCAAGAGTTCTCTCCATTGTCAATGTGGTGGGAAGCACCATCGCAACGGAATCGGACGATGTGCTTTACACCTGGGCGGGGCCGGAAATCGCCGTGGCTTCCACCAAGGCTTACAGCACCCAGCTTGCGGTGATCTATATGATCGTTCTATATATGGCAGAGAAGCTGGGTACTATTTCTCCGGAGGAGCTTTCCGCCTATGTGGCGGATCTGGAGCGCCTGCCGGAATTTGTGGCGGCCTGCCTTTCCGACCGGGAGACCATCCAGTATTTCGCCTCGAAGTATTTCAACGCCAGGGATATGTATTTCATCGGCCGGAATGTGGATTACGCCGCTTCTCTGGAGGCCTCTTTGAAGCTCAAGGAGATCTCCTATATCCACTCCGAGGCCTATACGGCGGGAGAGCTGAAGCACGGGCCCATCTCCCTTATTGAGGACGGCACTCTGGTGATCGCCATCAGCACCTATGAAAAGCTCTTTGATAAAATGATGTCCAATATCAAGGAGGTAAAGGCAAGAGGCGCGGTGGTGCTGGGTATTACCACCCAGCAGAAGAAGAGCGCTTTGCAGGAGGCTGCGGATTACACCTTCTGCATCCCCAGAATCTCCGATTTTATGCTGCCCTCTCTCTCCATTATCCCTCTACAGCTTTTTGCCTATTATGTGGCCTCCATGAAGGGCTGCGATATTGATAAGCCCCGGAACCTGGCAAAGAGCGTTACGGTGGAATAAAGGGGAAACATTCCGGTGTGCCTCCGTTTTGCGGGTTTTTCATTCGACAAATAAGAGATCATGTCTTGGGAGCCGCTGTGTAAAAAAGGCTCCTAAGCGTTTCTTGTGGGGAAAGCGGTGGTTTTCCCGATTTTTGAGAAGGAAGGGAACAGAATGGCATTTGATTTTAAGAAGGAATATAAGGAGTTTTACAGCCCGAAAAACCGGCCTGAGATCGTGAATGTCCCGGCGGCGAACTACATTGCCGTGAGGGGGGAAGGAGACCCGAACGAAGCGGGAGGCGCGTATCAGCAGGCGATCAGCGTTTTGTATTCCGTGGCCTATACCCTGAAAATGAGCCACAAGACCGATCATAAAATAGAGGGCTTTTTTGAATATGTTGTGCCGCCCCTGGAGGGCTTTTGGTGGCAGGAGGGCATCGATGGGGTGGACTACTCCAACAAAGCGGCCTTTCACTGGATCTCGGTGATCCGTGTGCCGGAGTTTATCTCAAAGGCGGATTTTGAGTGGGCTGTTCAAACGGCGGAAAAAAAGAAAAAGCTGGACTGCTCCAAGGCAGAGTTTCTGACTGTGGAGGAGGGCCTGTGTGTCCAGATCCTGCATGTCGGAGCATATGATGATGAGCCGGAAACTGTGGCCCTGATGGACGATTATTTGCGGCAAAACGGCTATGTAAATGACTTTAGCAGCGAACGCCTGCACCACGAGATCTATCTTTCCGACGCGCGGAAGGTTCCTGCTGAGAAGCGGAAAACGGTCATCAGGCATCCTATCAAAAAGCTGTAAGCGGGGAGACGGTTGCTATGAACAGGGTAATAGCGAAGACCGGCTCTGTGATCGTGACGGTCTCAGTGCTGCTGTTTGCCATCTGTATGCTGATCCCGTTCGATTTTGGAAGCTATTTTGTGTGCATGCTTTTGCCCATTGGCTATGTGATGATGACCGCAGGGTTTTGCGCTGAAAGTGATGAGGCGCATAGAGCGGCGGCGAATACCGGGATAGTATTTGCGGCGATTTACGCCGCTTTGGCGCTGCTTGTGTATTTTGCACAGACGACCGCCGTCAGGTCAGGCGCGCTCAGTGATGAAGCCATGAGGATCATTGATTTTTCACGAGGCGGCCTGTTTTTTAGCTACGACCTGCTGGGATATAGTATGATGGCGTTATCCACCTTCTTTGTAGGATTCACGATCCAGCCGAAGACAAAAGCGGACAAGGCCCTAAAATACCTGATGCTGCTCCACGGGATCTTTTTTATCGGCTGCTTCCTTCTGCCGATGACGGGGGCGTTTCGCTCAATGGCGAATGGAAAAACCAGCATTGCCGGAGTGATTGCGCTGGAATTCTGGTGCGCCTATTTTGCGCCGGTGGGGATCCTGTCGTTTTTGCATTATAGAGCCAATTAGTCCTTTCGTCTCCACCAAGACATCCCTGGATCGACCGCCGGAGCTTGAAAAGAGCAGAACAGGAAAACTGTATGGAGGAATCTATGGATCGACTTGCCGCGTTTGAAGCAATGCTTTCGGATCTCAGAAAACAGTCTGACCATGAGCTGAAGCAGATGGAAAGGCTCAAGGCCGAAGGCAAGGAAAAGTCTGCGACCTATCGCCAGTATTTGGGAAATCGGCTCCTTTATAAGACGATATTGGAGCTGTATCGGAAATATCAACTGACAGATTGAAAAATTCAAAAAACACCATCGGACCGGCGCCTTTAGCTTTCCTCTCTTTCCCTGCTTCTCCTGAACTGGCAGGGGCGGCGGAGGGCTGTGACATCAGTACGCCGGGAACCTTGTAAAGTCTGTGATGATGAAATAAAAAACAAAGCTGGGATAGAAAAAGATCGCCCTCGATTTTGATCGGGGGCGATTCTTCCTTTCAAAAACTGTTCTCGTAAAAAAGCTGCACGATGGGCAGAGAAATGCGTTTTGCTGTCCTGCTATCACCGTTCTGCGGAATCCCGAATATACCCCACATGTTTAACAGTGGTTTTCCCGTTTTCGATCCTATACAGAGTGGGAGAAGCGCTATATTTGAAGCTCCATTTCGCGGAATTTTCATGGTCCCTCAAGATATGGACGCTTTCAAACAGCCGGGCGAGCTCTGTCAGCTGTCGCCGGTCCTCATCGGTATGGACTCCGGAATAGACAGCGTAAACCTCTGGAATTCCCTGATAGCCGCCGTTTGCCTGGCAGTCCTCCAGCAAGGCAGGGGTGACCGTGCAGCTGATATCGGAGAGAATCAGAACAAACCGGGCGGGAAGGCTGCCGCTTTCCAGCACCTGTCCGTCCAATGTTTCGGCGGAGAATTCCGGAAGCGCCACGCCTATCGGAAGAGGGGCCCCGGCGGAATTTCTCACATCCAAAAGATGGGCCTCATAGGCAGTTTGGTTTTTCCCCAGAAAAAGCAGAAGGACTATGGCGGATAAAATGTATAAGGCCCGTGACGCGGCCTTGGAAAAAAATGCAGAACGGCTCATATTCCCTCTCCTTTCCAGGCTTCCGCCGGGTGGAGTCGCGCCGCGGTCACCGCGGGATACAGGGCGCAAAGCAGCAAAAAGGAGAGAGAAGCCAGAATACACCACACGGTGTTGCCGAGGCTCGGGGAAAACGGCAGAGTAAAAAGCTTTGGAATGGGGGAAGCGGCAAAAAGCTGAGAACCTGCTCCGCCCAGCAGTACAGGGAGAATGGCCCGTTTCAAAACGGTATCCAACAGCACCAGGCGAAGAATATCGCCGGGTTTGGCTCCCACCGCTAAATGTACGCCAAGGGATCGGCGATTTTGCTGGATCGCGGTGAGCAGGTTCCCAATCAGCCCCAAGGCGCAAATAACAATGACGCCCGCGGCAAAGAGATTTAGGATCAGCAGGGCGGTTTCATAAGCCGAACCGGCAAACAACTGCCCTTTTTGATAGGAGCTGTGGATAGATAGAGTCAGCCCCAGCGCGAAAGCGGTGAGAAAATAGTGAAAATAAGAGATCCTTTTGAGTATCATAAATAACCTCCTAGTCCTGCCGAAGCAAAGTCATGGGCTGACGCTTCAGAACCGTGCGAAAGGGGAAATAGGCGGCGGCAAAGCAGGCGCAGAAAATAACGCCCGCGGCCATCAGCACAGTGGCCCAGTCAAACAGGAAAAGAAATTCTCCTGTGGCGCGGTTAAAGGAATATACCAGTACAGAGGCCGCAGATATTCCCAGCAGCGCGCCCTTGGCACAGATCAGCAGAAGCTCCCCGGCAAATTCCCGAAACAGCGCTCCATAAGAGGCGCCCACTGCTAAGCGGATCCCCAGCTTTTGCCGGCTTTCTAAAATCCCGGCACTGGCCAAGCTCATCAGGTTGATCCCCGCTAGAAATTCTCCTAAAAAGGCCAGCAAAAGGATCGCTGCAAAAATGGACGGACCGGAAGTTCTTCTTCTGGAATCGGAATCCTCCAAAAGCCGTGCCTCGGTTTTCGCAAAAAATTTGTTGTCATGTTCAGCGGTAAGCTGGTTTAGCCGTGCTTCCAGCTCGGCAAGGCTGGCTTCAAATTCGTCCAGGCCCAGTGCTTCCGGCTTTTTTAGGGAAATGTACTGGAGAAAGGCGTTGCTTTCTCCGGCCATTTCATAAGGCAGGATGAGAAACCGGGAGCTTTCCGTCAGGGAGAGAAAGGAATCCGCTTCAGAAGCTTTCTCCGGCATGGAAAAAGAGGCGGCAATCTGTATCTCCTGCCCGTCCACCTGTACCGTGCCGCCCACGCTGAGACCGTAGCTTTTTAGAAAATCATCGCTTGCGGCGCAGGTCCCGGCGGTCAAGGCGGGAGATCCGGCGGTCACTTCCAGCGCGGCCACAGAGAAGAGCTCCGGCGTAGAGTAGACCACCGAGGCCCCCATGTCCTGGGTGTTGTTGGCGGCAATACTGCCATAGCTTTCTTTGGAGATAGCTGCGGGCGCATACTGCCAGCCATCTGGGATCAGCTTTGCCGCCGGTTGGTACAGCTCCCAGGGGATGGAAGAGGAGGCGAAGATCACCGTGTCCTCCAGCTCCTTGGGGGCCATCCAAATTCTGGCGTTCTGCTCGTTCCGGCGGCGGAGCTCCGCTTCTTCCGCTCCTGTAGCGATTTGACGCTGCACGGAGCAAAGAAAGAAAACCCCTGTCACAACGCCGACGGCAATGCCGAAAACAAGAAGAGCGCGGTAAGTTTTTTTCAGCATGGCGCACCTCACAAAACCCTGCCGTCCCGAATTTCCACGATCCTGTCTGCATAGGAGGCAATTTTTATATCGTGAGTCACTAAGATGAGCGTTTTGCAAAGCCGCTTTTGCAGTGTTGTGAGAAGCTCAATGACGGTTTCTCCGTTTTCGCTGTCCAAGTTCCCGGTGGGCTCGTCCGCCAGCAGGACCCCGGGGTCGTTGACAAGGCTGCGGGCAATGGCCGTGCGCTGCTGTTCTCCGCCGGAAAGCTCGCCGGGCATCCGCTTTTCCAGATGGGCGATCCCCAGCTCCTCCAGCAGGGGAAGAACGATGTCACGGTATTTCTTTTTCGGGATCTTTTTATATTTTAAGGGCAGCGCCACATTGTGAAATACATCGTATTCGGGCAGCAGATGAAAGGATTGAAACACAAAGCCGAATTTCTCCCTGCGCAGAACAGCCTGCTCCTTCCGCTTGAGATCTTTGGTGTCGCTTCCGTCAATTCGATATTCTCCGCCGTCATAGCGATCCATACAGCCGATAATATTCAGCAGGGTGCTTTTTCCGCAGCCGGATTTTCCCATGATCGCCATGAATTCTCCGTCCTTCACCCGCAGGGTGGCGTCCCGGAGCGCTTCTGTTTTTCCCGCGCTGCCTTGATAGGTTTTCTGGATGTGCTTTAGCTCAAGCATTTTCTGCTTCCTCCTTTTCCAGCTGTTCCAGACATTTTCCCGTCCACACGATATCTGCCTCAAGCTTTAGAATACTGCGGTCCAGCAGAAGTAGCGCCCCTGTCTGCCCCTTTGGTGTTCCCAGCTTTTTTTGGGTCAAGCGGCGCATTTCCTCCATCATCTGCTTTCGGTATTCCTTTACGATGCGCAGGAACATGCTGGTATCCAGTATTTGCATAGCGGCCAACTTGTAGGAAAAGGAATCGCACATTACCAGGCTTCCTTTGCCGGGACTCAAAAGCCAGTTTTGCAGCTCCTGTCGCCCGCGCTCTGTGATGGCGTAGGTCTTCTTGTCGTCCTCTTCATCGGGCTTGTTTAAAACAATCAGACCGTCGCGCTTCAGCCGCAGCAGGGTGGAATAGACCTGTCCAAAATTCAACTCTGTCTCGTGAAGCATCAGCTGGTCATAGCGCTGTTTCAGGTCGTACCCATGCAGGTCGCTTTCTGTAAGCAGGGCTAAAAAAATATGCTGTACACTCATCGTGTCCTCTCCTTTTGTATATACTCAGAATATATACTTAGTATATATCGCCGCATCAAGATTGTCAAGGAATTTTTAAAACGGAGTGGCGGACTTTCCAACAGCAGGGGAAGCTTTTACCTTTTTCCACTTTGCAGAGCATAGAAAACACACAGGCGCCCGGGCGCTCACAACTGCCCCTCTTGCAGAATTTTTCCGATTGTGGTAGGATAATATCAGCTTACAGAGGAAGGGAACGGGAAGTCCTATGGCAAATTCTTCACAGCGTCAGCTTGTACTGATCCTGGATTTCGGCGGGCAGTATAACCAGCTGATCGCCCGGCGGGTGCGGGAGTGTAAGGTGTATTGTGAAGTGAAGTCCTACACCATTTCAATAGAAGAGATCCAGGCAATGCGGCCTATCGGTATCATCTTTACCGGTGGGCCGAATTCTGTGTATCTGCCGGATTCTCCCAAGGCGGACCCCAGGATCTTTCAGCTGGGGATCCCCATTCTGGGGATCTGCTACGGCTGCCAGCTTCTCGCGTACCATTTGGGCGGAAGGGTGGTGGATGCCCAAGAGGACCCCGCGGGCGCGTCTGCCAGAGAATACGGAAAGACGGAAACCCTTTTTGATACCTCCATTAGGCTCTTTTCCGGGCTGCCGGAAAAGGGCGTTTCCTGGATGAGCCATGGGGATTATATGGCGAAGGCGCCCGATGGATTTTCCCTTGCGGCCCACTCTGCCGTCTGCCCCAATGTGGCCATCGCGGATGAGAGCAGAGGCTTTTACGGCGTGCAGTTCCACCCGGAGGTAAACCATACGGAAAATGGCATAAAAATGATCCACAATTTCCTGTATCAGGTCTGCGGCGCCGTGGGTGACTGGACCATGGAGGATTATTGCAAGATCGCCGTCCGGGAGCTCAGGGAGAAGATCGGAGACGGCCGGGTGCTGCTGGCTCTTTCCGGCGGCGTGGATTCCTCTGTGGCTGCGGCCCTGCTGGCAGAAGCGGTGGGAAACCAGTTGACCTGCGTATTTGTGGACCACGGCCTGATGCGGAAAAACGAGGGAGACGAGGTAGAGGCCGCCTTCGCCAAATGGAACCTGAATTTTGTCCGGGTAGACGCGGAGACAAGATTTTTGCTGAAATTGGCCGGTGTAGATGAGCCGGAGCACAAGCGGAAGATCATCGGCGAGGAGTTCATCCGTGTGTTTGAAGAGGAGTCAAAGAAAATCGGGCGGGTGGAGTATCTGGCCCAGGGCACCATTTACCCGGATGTGATCGAATCCGGCCTGGGGGACGCCGCCGTGATCAAGAGCCATCACAATGTGGGCGGCCTGCCGGACTATGTGGATTTCAAGGAGATCCTGGAGCCCCTGAGATTGCTCTTTAAGGACGAGGTCAGGGAGTTGGGCCGTGAGCTGGGTCTGCCGGACTATCTCGTCATGCGTCAGCCCTTCCCGGGGCCCGGCCTTGCCATTCGCATCATCGGGGACATCACAAAAGAGAAAGCGGATATGCTGCGGGAGGCGGACGCCATTTTCCGGGAAGAAATGGCCGCCGCCGGTCAGGACAGGTTAGTCAACCAGTATTTTGCCGCCCTGACCAATATGCGCTCTGTGGGCGTCATGGGGGACGGCAGGACCTATGATTACGCCGTGGCGCTCAGAGGCGTGACCACCAGCGATTTCATGACCGCCGATTGGGCCAGAATTCCCTATGAGGTGCTGGACCGGGTGTCCGTGCGTATTGTAAACGAGGTGCCCGGCGTGAACCGGGTGTTCTACGACATCACTTCTAAGCCCCCGGCGACCGTGGAGCTGGAATAGACGAAAAAAAGAACCGGCCATTGACAGCTTTCAGGAAGGAATGATACAGAGTGCAGCTATATCTGTCCAGCGAGGATCCGAAAGTGCTTGAGCAGGCTCAGGACTATTTGCAAAAGACGCTGAAGGCCGGAGCTTGGAAACAGGAAGAGGAGAGCGCAGTAAACCGGAGAACATTTAAAATCAACTTGCAGGATGAAGCGGCGAAAGAGCTGCTCAAGCGGCTGCTGTCCCTTTCGCCGAAGCTCGATATCCAGGCGACGCTGATCTGCGACCTGGAGGGGCGGGATCACTCGTTCTGGAGAAGCACGCATTACCAGAGCGCGGTGGATGAGAACGGCAAGCGCTATTTGGAGGCGAGCTCCAGTACCGGCTGGGCTTAAACCCCGGAATGGCAGGCTTTTGCGGAGGCAGATAATACAGATCACTTTGTGTTTCATCAAATCGTGATTTCTACGCGAAACCGGTAGATACCGCGGATTATTTTTTTCGCGCTTTTGAAACAAACAAGCCCCGCATATGACAGAAAATAAATTCCAAACAGATTTAGAAGCCGCTGGACGGAGAGTTACTTTTGCGAGTATTGGAATCCCGCGGGCATCCAGGGGAGAAAACGGAATCTGAACGCGTCACGGTAGGGAGTATGAATATGAAACAATATAACATCGTAGATTTATTTGCCGGCGTTGGGGGATTAACCTATGGATTTTCAGAACTTCCCCAGTTCCATATCGTGGCGGCAAATGAAATTGAGAACGATATTGCTATTGCTTATACCTTGAATCACCCGAAGGTTAAAATGCTGAATTGTGATATAGGCGAACTAACAGAAGGTATTCTAAAAGACACGCTGAAGGGACTTTCTGCGTTTAGGCTCCTATGTTTCCGCTGCAATTCATAATTCTTTTGGATAGTTCTATCTCCATACTGTTCAAGAATATCAACGGCGCTGACATCGGCGTCCCAAAACAGTTTTATGGCTTTCTGAACATCAGAAGGAATTTCCGTATAAAACTGTTTGCCAAATATGTCAATGAATGATTCCGCCCCTATGAGGTATACTTGCCCTCCCAGACTCTTTTTTATGGAAATATTGAATACTTCGCCTGTGTCAACATAAACTCTTAAATCTGTTTTTGATTTTGTTTTTCGTCCATTGACGCTTGGGACATTTGTTTCATGCAGTCCGCCAACCGTGGTGTCTGTAATATGGGCATACGGTCTCTTCATTCTGCTCAGCAGAGAAGCTGAAAAAAACTCGTCATGGTCTAAGCGCCATTTTACACGGTTTTCGTTTTCATGGCCGGATAGCTTGGCGTGATGCCAACCGGTCGCCCGATCTCGGTGTTCCATAACCAGTCCTCCATGAATAGCTTGTAGGTTTCGATTCCCAGTGCGTCAGCGATGTGCTGAGTATTCTCCAGCGATATACTGCGGCGGCGACATTCAATCGCGCTGATGTAAGATTCTGTCAGTTCTTTTTTGCTCCGTATTCCGGCCGCTCAAAGATTTCTGCCTGCCTGATAGGCTTCCTTCATGATCCCGCTGTCCGCGTCATAGGGGATCTTGCTTGTGTGAATGATGAGCTCCTGCAGCTTCATATCCCGGTTTTCAAAATCCCCCAGGAACCACTTGTAGGCGTCAAGATATGCCTTTTCGTCACCGTTTCCCTGAGAGAATACACCGATGAGTTTGATCCCCGGATGGACTCTGACGGGAGGCTTTCCCGGTGTGGAGGACACCAGGCAGTAATGCCTGTTCATATAGGTGATCATCGGCCCGTTTACCTGTGAAGCATAGTTGGGCGCCGAAAGAATCAGGGCTCCCGCCTCGTGCAGATCCTTCCAATAGGGCTTCAGATCGTCGTCTATCACGCAGTCCGCATAGTTGTCCTTGCAGTATCTGCACGCCTGGCATCCCTTGAGGTTCATCTCATTGAGGTTGTAGATCACAACTTCATGTCCCGCGTCCTTCGCGCCTCTTAAAACTTCCCTCGCAATGGTGGAAGATGGGCCATTTTTGTGGGGGCTGCCCAGTACGGCTACAACTTTCATAATACAAACCTCCTTTGGTCTTCATTGTAGCATATTGCTTTTCTTTGTCAACATTAACCGGCGTCAGATCGGGAGATCGCTTCAAAACGCAGCGCTGGGGAGAGGCCAGAGAAAAGAGCTGCCCGATCTCAGAAAACGACCAGGCAGCCCCTTTTATAATCAACACAGCCTGGAAGAACTCGAAATACAAAACAGGGAAGATCCCTTGGTATATGCGCTGCGTGACGAATGTGACACAATGGCGACAGCTTCCGGGTACCGCAATGAGCTGGAGCGGGAATTCGGCAAGCAGCTTTTTGCGCATGTGAACCGGCATAGGGCGTTTGAAAATTCAGACAGTTTAAGATTGCAGACGGAAGAGTCTGCATTAAAAATGCAGTACAGGAAGCTGATGGCAAAGGACAGCCGTGATGAGGAAGCGCTGTATCAAGTGTTCCGAAAATTGATAGAGACTCGCTGTGAGCTGGCAGACAGCCTTGGTTATGACAGCTACATTGAGCTTGGATACCGCCTTGAAGGGAAACAGGATTACGGAACAAACGAAATAGCAGATTTTCGCCGTCATATTCAAAAATATATTACGCCTGCCGTGGCTGAAATCAAGGCAAAGAAAATGAATTTTCGTCATCCTCCCGCAGTTCCTGCAAACTCACGGGAACTGATTTCCGCTATTTCCGCCATGTTCAAGGATCTGTCTTATGAAACAGGAACTTATTTTGAGGAGATGATGCAGAAGGAACTGTACGATCTGGAGTCAAGGGAGAACAAGCGAGGGAACCTGTTTACCTGCTGTATGCTGCCGCATGCAAAGCTCCCTTTCGTGATTGGAAATAATACAGGCGATGGAATGGAAACGGGGTATGCCGTTCATGAATTCGGCCATGGGTTCGCTTTTTATACTGCGGCACGAAAGCAGCCGTTATGGGAATTCCATCGCTCTTCTCCCACTGTGAATGAAACACATTCCAAAACGATGGAACACTTTATGTTTCCTTATTTAGAACTGTTTGTAGGGGAATATCAAAAAGAATATAAGCGAAATCATTTGATGCAGCAGCTTGAAAATCTGGCATATCGGTGCGCTATAGATGAATTTGAACATGTGATGTATGACAGAGCGCTGTCAAGGGTGCAGCTTTGCGAATTGTGGGCCGATATTTCCCGAAAATATATTCCCTGGAACAGGATACCTCCGGAGGACATCCGTCAGGGAAAGTGTTGGCCGCGCCAAACCCACATCGTGGAAAGGCCGTTTTATTATGTGCAATATGATATTGCACAGATCAGTACATATGAGTTTTACCTTAAGATGAAAAACAACTATGAGCAGGCATGGTCAGATTATATGAGACTGTGCGGTGCGGGAGGAAGTAAATCCTATTCGGAATTATTGGAGATCGCTCATTTATCCAATCCATTTGCTGGAAGTACATTAGAGAATATTTGTCAGCCTATTGTCGAGGAGTTGTATAGCCTTCTGTAACATGCCGCCTTATCCTTGCAGATCGAAGGATGAAATACAGGGTAAAACAGCCTTAGCTGAGTAAGCTTTGCTGCCTGCTCAGCGGGGATGAAAAGAACTCTCCCCGGCGATTATGGAGATGTGCTATGAGCGTCCGCGTAATAAAGGCAGTTGGGCAGGAAACCCGGTTTTTCCATATGTAATATTTCAAAAACAGATTGCCAAACTGTAGGGATCTGTGATAATATATAGGCAGGGAAAAGAAGCGGACTTTCATTGGCGGAAGAGTACCTTAAAGGAGTCGTTTTTATGGATCGCGAAGATAAGATTTTAGGTTTGCTGGAGCAGATGAATGGCAGGTTTGACCAAGTTGACGCCCGCCTCGACAAGATGGACGAGCGTTTCGACAAGGTTGACGCCCGCCTTGATAAGGTGGAAACTCGTCTTGACAAGATAGACGAGCGTCTGGCTGGAATGGACGCCCGTCTGGATGGGGTGGACGAGCGTCTGGCTGGAATGGACGCCCGCCTGGATGGGATGGACGAGCGTCTGGCTGGAATGGACGCCCGCCTGGATGGAATGGACGCCCGCCTGGATGGGATGGACGCCCGCCTGGATGGGATGGACGAGCGTCTGGCTGGAATGGACGCCCGCTTTGATCAGGTTGACAAGCGTCTTGACACGCTGGAGGCGGGTCAAAGAGACATCCGCTCAGACCTTGCGGCCCTCAAAGAGGAGGCTCAGATCACCCGCACAGCCACCAATACTCTGCTGGATTGGGCGGAAAAGGCCGAGGTGCAGATCAAGATCCCCCTTTACCGGAAAGCCCAATAGCAGTTTTCCCGCAATGCGTCAGGTGTTTTACAGGAACCGAACATATAGCAGGCCATAGCGATTGCTATGGCCTGCTTTTTGTCAGAAATGAAAAATTACCGGAATCTCCGGAACAGCGGCACGCTGAAAAGGCTATCGAGGTTCCAGCCCTTTTTGCCGGATGCAGTCCAATTCCTCAGCAGACAGACATCCTGACTCATACAGCCGCAGGTATTCCTTGGATACATCGGAATCGAAAATCAGCACATCGTCCGAATTGATAGTCACCTCAACCCCGCTGCGGTAAAGCTCTCCGATGGGGTGGTGTGCGAGAGAGGAAACTCTGCCGAGAAGCAAATTGCTGGTGGGGGTGATATTCAGGCGGATCTTATGGTCCGCTAAGAAGCGGACAACGCTTTTGTCCTCAGCCGCGCGGATCCCGTGCTGGACTTCATCCAGCTCCAGCTCTTCTACCGCCCTTCTCACATCCGCAGCGGTTCCCCACTCGCCCACATGAGCTTTCAGGCGCAGTCCCTCTTTTTTTGCCCGTCGATAGATCCCCTTAAAGTTTTCAATGTGCTGGGCAAATTCATCGCCGGATAAATCGATGGAATAAAAAGACTTGTTTCCCCAAAAAGGGGACAGACAGTCTTCCAGATATTCGATGGAGCAATGTCTTGACAAGCCGATTTGCAGCCGCAGTTCAGTTTGGGGAGCAATCTCCTTTTGCGCCGCAGTAAACGCTTCCACAAGCTCTTCGATATTGTGGTGAAAAAACTCGCCCAACCCCCAGACATCTTCACCGGTTTCCAGCAGAGTGACGCCGTCTTCCCTCGCCTGATAAAAGGCCGCCCGGATCAAAAGCCTTCTCATTTCCGGCGTGTGAAAGCGCTCTCCAAGATTTTCCTGATTCCATGCGTGCATTTCGTCCATAGAAAGAATCGGGTGCTTGATGGGGGAGATCTCAAGCCCCAGCGTCTGGCGCAGATACTTTCGGCTTGCGCCCAGCACGAAGTGATTGTGCAGGTCCGCCTTTGGGAAAGCTTTGATTTTTTCCAGATCCTTCTCTTTCAGCGCGGTGATGAAATTTCCCATTTTTCTCTCCTTTCCGGAAATGTCGCTTGGATAGACCTTGGTATAACATAAGCGCCGAAGGCGCCATCCGATTTGGAGAAGTCCGGTCCTTTTCGAGCCTGCCCGAAAAGGAAACCGATTCGTGGCTTAGGGCTTCTTTGTGAGGATTGCGGAAGAATTCTGCGATCATTTTATCATGGATCTTCTCCTATGAAAAGAGAAAATGATTGATTTCGCGCCGGGATCTGCACTCTTTTACTTTACATCTTTTCCTCAGAAAGTTATAATAGAGTGTAGCTCTGAGTTTTTGCTCAGAAACAGTCAGTATCCATCAAGTTAGGGGAATGAAAGCATGAAAGAGAAGGAAAGAAGAGTGGGCACCGTATCCCGAGGGATCCGCTGCCCCATTATCCGTGAGGGAGACGATCTGGCGGCTATTGTGGCGGAAAGTGTGCTGGAGGCCGCTCAAAGTGAGGGCTTTGCCCTGCGGGATCGGGATGTGATTGCGGTCACTGAGTCTGTGGTCGCCCGCGCTCAGGGAAACTACGCCTCTGTAGACGATATCGCTCAGGATGTGCGGGAGAAGCTGGGGGGAGAGACCATCGGCGTCATTTTTCCGATCCTGTCCCGCAACCGTTTTGCCATCTGCCTTCGAGGCATTGCGAAGGGAGCGAAAAAAGTAGTGCTGATGCTCAGCTTTCCTTCCGACGAGGTGGGGAACGAGCTGGTGAGCCTGGACAAGTTGGACGAGGCGGGGGTCAACCCCTATTCCGATGTGCTTTCCTTGCAGAAGTACCGTGAATTGTTCGGCGTCAATCTCCACGAGTTCACAGGCGTTGACTATGTAGAATACTATGAGCAGCTGATCCGGGAAAGCGGCACCGAGGCGGAGATCCTGTTCGCCAACCAGCCTAAGGCGATCCTCCCTTACGCGGACCATATCCTGACCTGCGACATCCACACCAGAGCCCGCACCAAGCGGATCCTGAAAGCGGCGGGGGCCAAGGTGGTGTGCGGATTAGACGATATTCTGTGTGCTCCCGTAAACGGCAGCGGCTGCAATGAACAGTATGGGCTTTTGGGCTCCAACAAGTCCACGGAGGACAAGGTCAAGCTGTTCCCCAGAGACTGCCGTCCCTTTGTGATAGAAGTGCAGAAGAAGCTCCTTGCCGCCACCGGAAAGCGGGTGGAGGTCATGGTTTACGGCGACGGCGCCTTCAAGGATCCCAAAGGAAAGATCTGGGAGCTGGCGGATCCGGTGGTGTCTCCCGCCTTTACCGACGGCCTGTTGGGTACGCCCAACGAGCTTAAGCTGAAGTATCTGGCGGATAACGATTACAGCGAGCTTTCCGGAGAGGCGCTGAAGGAGGCGATCTCCCAGAGCATCCGGGAGAAGGACGGCGCCCTGGTAGGGAAGATGGTATCTGAGGGCACGACGCCTCGACAGCTGACGGACCTGATCGGCTCTCTGTGCGACCTTACCAGCGGTTCCGGAGATAAGGGAACGCCCATCGTTCTGGTTCAGGGATATTTTGACAATTACACCAACGAATAAGATAATCGAATAGAGAGGAAGAGATGAAAATGCAGCCGGAAAACAACAAGCGTCCTGAAAGCATGGAACGGATCAAAACCGAGGCGCAGGCCAAAGCTTTTATTGACGAGCAGGTGGAAGAGCTTCGCAGAACAGTGGGAAAAAGGAAGGTCCTGCTGGCACTTTCCGGAGGTGTGGATTCCTCTGTGGTGGCGGCACTGCTCATCAAGGCTATCGGTAAACAGCTTGTGTGTGTACATGTCAATCACGGCCTGCTGCGTAAAGGCGAGCCGGAGCAGGTGGTCAAGGTATTTCGGAACGAGATGGACGCAAACCTCGTTTATGTGGACGCGGTGGATCGCTTTTTAGACAAGCTTGCAGGCGTGGCGGATCCAGAGAAAAAACGTAAGATCATCGGCGCAGAATTTATCCGAGTCTTTGAGGAAGAGGCCAGGAAGCAGGAAGGCATTGAATTCCTTGCTCAGGGCACCATCTACCCGGATATTATCGAGAGCGGCGGCGTAAAGGCTCACCACAATGTAGGGGGGCTTCCGGAGGATCTTCAGTTCACTTTGGTGGAGCCCTTGAAGTTTTTGTATAAGGACGAGGTGCGCGTTGTGGGGAAGGCTTTGGGCCTGCCCGACGGCATGGTGTACCGCCAGCCCTTCCCGGGCCCCGGCCTGGGAGTGCGCTGCCTGGGCGCCATCACCCGTGACCGCCTGGAGGCCGTGCGGGAGTCCGACGCTATCCTGCGGGAGGAATTCGCCAAAAACGGCCTGGAGGGCAAGGTGTGGCAGTATTTTACCGCCGTCCCCGACTTCAAGTCCGTAGGCGTGGAAAACGGCGAGAGGACCTTCGCCTATCCCGTCATTATCCGCGCTGTAAACACCCTGGACGCCATGACCGCTACAGTGGAGGATGTGCCCTTCGCCCTTTTGCAGCACATTACAGACCGGATCACAAAAGAAGTCAAAGGCGTCAACCGCGTGCTCTACGACCTGACGCCCAAGCCCAGCGGGACCATTGAGTGGGAATAACTGACAAAACCCGCAAAGCCTTGAAAATACTGGGTTTTTGAAACGGAAACGGGGCATTTGATAGCAAATTGATAGCAGATACCAAAACCGGATTTACTTTGTTCACTCCCGTACAGCGGGTGGCTTGCGGGTAAATCCTTCATATCCTAAGAAAAAGGTCTTGCTGACTTTCACCAGTCGGCAAGACCTTTTTTGCTATTTATCTTTCCTCTGTTTCTTCAATCCTTTTATCAGAGCATCGCTTAATTCCTTCGAGGGGACTTTGGCCCACCGCTGGGTGGTGTCGTACTTCGGGTAGTTGTAGCGCCAGCGGTCATAGTCCTCCTTGGTGATCTCCCCGGCCTCCAGCTTCGCCGCCTGTTCCCGCCACGCAATCAAGATTTTGTTCAGCTCACTGGCTTGACGGCCTCCCTGAAAAATATCTGCTTGCAGGCAGGCACGTCCATCCGCCTCTACCACTTTCAGACTGTAAACATCCTCCAAGGCGAACAGCGTATGGGCCAAACCTATGTAGTTGTCTATGTCCGGGACGCTCAACGCCTGGGGCGATACATCTAATGTTTGCGCCAGGGCAGCGGTCAAGTCGGCCTTCGGTGTCCGGGTGCCTGTTTCGTACTGTGCTAGACGAACATCGGCGGAACGCTCTGGAAAGCCCACCGCCATACCAAGATACTTCTGTGTCATACCCCGGAGGGTGCGAAAAAAATGGATGCGCTCTCCTATTGCCATAAATGCCAACTCCTATCTGGTGGTTTCTGTCGAAAGCAGTATAACATATTCGCTTAGTAACAGTCAAGAGTATCTTAAACAAAAAAGTTAAAAATTATTCCGCAAGCCACTTGACAAAACAAATTTGCTTAGTTATAATAGGTTAAGCATAAAGGCTTAGTCCTGGAGCCGTGAAAGGAGGTGAGCGCACAATGGCAAGCACCATGTTCATGCGGGTGGACGAGGTAGCGGAGGAATTAGGGGTTTCTGTCCCCTATGCCTATAAGCTGATTCGTTCTATGAATGCGGAGTTGAAAAAGACGGGCTGTATTACCATTTCAGGCCGCATCGACCGCAAATTCTTCCACGAAAAATTTTATGGCACAAGAGGCCAGAGCGAAAGGAGTGATTAACCTATGGCGGCGTTTAAGAACAAGGCCAACGGCACTTGGTACGTCCAGTTCCGCTATACGGACTGGAAAGGAGAGCGCCAGCAGAAGTTAAAGCGTGGCTTTGCCACCAAGAAAGAGGCCCAGGCGTGGGAACGGGAGTTTCTGATGCAGAAGCAGGCCGATGTGAACATGACCTTTGAGAGCTTCGCCCAGCTCTATGAGAAGGATATGAAGCCCAAGCTGAAACTGAACACCTGGCTGACAAAAGAGAGCATCATCCAGAAGAAAATCCTGCCGTATTTTGGAAAACGGAAATTGTCGGAAATCACCGCCAAGGACGTGATGGACTGGCAGAATGCGATCCGGGGGTTGACGGACGCCAAAGGAAAACCCTATTCCCCTACCTATCTCAAAACCGTCCACAATCAGTTGAGCGCCCTCTTTAACCATGCTGTCCGCTACTACGGCCTCCAGGTTAATCCTGCGGCCAAGGCCGGGAACATGGGTGTGGAGGAACGGCGTGAAATGCTGTTCTGGACGAAGGACGAGTATTTGAAGTTTGCCGATGCCATGATGGACAAGCCCCTCTCCTACTATGCCTTTGAAATGCTCTACTGGTGCGGTATCCGGGAGGGGGAGCTGCTGGCTCTCACCCCAACGGACTTCGACTTCGAGGCGGGTACAGTGTCCATCAACAAATCCTATCAGCGGCTCAAGGGCAAGGACGTGATTACCACCCCCAAGACGAAAAAGAGCAACCGTGTCATTAAGATGCCCAAATTCCTCTGCGGAGAGATGGAGGACTACTTAAAGATGTTTTACAGCACCGGAGCAAATGAACGGATTTTCCCTGTCAGCAAGCACTATCTCCACCATGAAATGGACAGAGGTGCGAAAGCGGCGGGAGTGAAGCGGATCAGAATCCACGACCTCCGACATTCGCACATTTCCCTGCTGATTGATATGGGCTTCACCGCCCTGGCAATCGCTGACCGGGTGGGGCATGAGAGTATCGACATCACCTACCGCTACGCTCACCTGTTCCCCACCCGGCAGGCGGAGATGGCGGACAAGCTGAACATGGAGCGAAAGGGGGCTTAAATCATGTCTGCGAAAAATCTCGACAACCACAACCGATGGAGAAGCAAGACCATAGCGTTCCGGGTGTCCCCGGAGGAAAACGAACAGATTGAGATTGCCGTCCGCCTGTCCGGGCTGACCAAACAGGACTACATCACCCGGCGGCTGCTGAACCGGGACATTGTGGTGCAGGGCAATCCCAGGGTCTACAAGGCCCTGCGTGACCAGCTCGCCGCCGTCCTGGGGGAGCTGCGGCGCATGGAGGCCGGGGGCGGGGTGGATGATGAACTTCTCGCCACCATCCGCCTTATCACCGTGACGCTGGACGGCATGAAGGAGGATTGATAGATTGATGGATTCCAGAGAAACGAAAAGGACTGTCCCGGTTCCGTCTGTTGGCGCAGACGGGGAACAGCCCAATTCACAAATATGTACCACGGCCAGTATATCAGAAGCGGCTACCGAAAACAACCCCCAGGATGAAAGTATGGAGGATATTCTTCGGGAGCTTCAACGGACAAGCGACCCGGCCTACCTCCACACGGTTTCCATGAACGAGCTTTACCAGAATGTCTATCAGAGCAGACCGCCAATCATTGACGGTCTGCTCTACCCTGGGACGTACCTCTTTGCGGGAGCGCCCAAGGTGGGCAAGTCGTTCCTGATGGCCCAGCTTGCCTATCATGTGAGCATGGGCCTCCCCCTGTGGGGCTACCCCGTCCACAAGGGCACCGTCCTCTATCTGGCGTTGGAGGACGACCACCGCCGCTTGCAGGGGCGGCTGTATCGGATGTTCGGCATGGACGGCACCAACGACCTGCTCTTTGCGATCTACGCCAAACAGCTCGGCCTGGGCCTGGAGGAACAGCTAAAGAAGTTTGTCCGGCAACACCCCGACACCAAGCTGATTATCATTGACACCCTCCAGAAAGTCCGGGAGGTCGGCGGGGACAAGTACAGCTATGCCAACGATTACGAGGTGGTGGGCAAGCTGAAACGCCTTGCCGATGATTGCGGTATCTGTCTCCTGCTGGTACACCACACCCGAAAGCAACAGGCAGACGATAAGTTTGATATGATTTCCGGCACCAACGGCCTGTTGGGAGCTGCGGACGGGGCCTTTCTTCTTCAAAAGGAGAAGCGGACGGACGGCAACGCCATTCTGGACGTGGCAGGGCGTGACCAGCAAGACCAGCGGATGTATCTCACCAAGGACAGGGAACGCCTTGTGTGGGAGCTGGAACGGCTGGAAACGGAGCCGTGGGTGGAACCACCCGACCCGGTATTGGAGGCCGTTGCCGCCCTTGTGACGGCGGACAGGCCCGCCTGGGGCGGTACGGCCACGGAGCTGGCGGCGGCGCTCCAGACCGACATGAAGCCCAACGCCCTGGCTATGCGGCTGAATGTCCGGGCCGGGAGGCTGGCGGCGGAGTACCATATCCGCTATGAGAACAGCAGGAGCCACGCCGGGAGAAGTATCACCCTCACCCTGGAACCGCCCCAGGCGTGACGACCGTGACGGCTGTGACGGCTTTTTTGAGAGCGGGGGCGGTGTGTAAAACATCGTCACGGTCGTCACGGCCGTCACGGGGAGCGGGGTCAAAAGTCAAGGGGGCATACCTGCGGGTGGAGATTGCCGCAAGGCAATACAACCCGAACCCCTTGACTTTTGGCCCACGGAGGACACTTGCCGGGTGGTGGGAAAGGCTGTGCCTTTCCCACCTGCCCAACGGCGAGTGGCAAAGTTTAGGCGGGGTGCAGGGTGCCCTTTTCAAAGGGCGGCCCTGCTGGGGGAGGCAACCGCAGTTGCCGGGGGCAAAGCCCCCACACCCCCTCGGGAGAGCCCACGGCACTTTCGCACCAACGGGGCGAAAGTGTCATAGTGGGTTATTACACTTCCCGCAGGAAGTGCCTCCCCCAACCCCGTCCATTTTCAACAACCCAACATCTGAAACAGGAGGATTTTTGCCTATGGCGAGAGGCGACGGCATTGATCGTACCAACGCAAGAAATATGAGGCTGACCGAAACCAAGATCGGCAACACCCAGCAGCACAACGAGCGTGAGAAGGATTCCTATATCAATCAGGACATTGTACTGGAGCGGACGCCGCTCAATGTCCACTTCAAAACCCCGTCCGCCGGGTATCGGGAGATGTTCTCCCAAATGGAGGCCGATGGTGTGATCTCCACCCGTGGCATTAAGGCGGACGCATTTCGATACGGTGAGTTGGTCTTTGATGTGAACTCTGCCTACTTCTACAATCACGGCGGCTATGACTTTGCAAAACAATTTTACACCGACGCATACAAATCCGCAATCAAAATCGTAGGTGGAGAGCAGTATATTTTGTCGGCGGTCATGCACGCCGACGAACGCAACCGGGCTATGTCCGAGGCGCTGGGAGAGGACGTGTACCACTACCACCTCCATGTGGTCTATATCCCGGTGGTGGAGAAGGAGATACGATGGACAAAGCGGTGTAAGGACAAATCCCTGGTGGGCAAGGTCAAAGAAACCGTTATGCAGGTCAGCATGAGCAAGAAGTGGGCGTCCCGGCCCGCAGTAGACGAGGCTACCGGGGAGCCATTACGAACAGCAAAGGGCAAGCCTGTGCTGAGAAAGTCGTACAGCGTCTTGCAGGATGATTTCTTTAAGCAGATGCGCTCCGCTGGCTACACGGACTTGGAGCGTGGAGAGCGTGGCAGTTCCGAGGAACATCTGACGGTCACGCAGTTCAAGGTGAAGTGTGAACAGGAGCGGCTTGCACAGCTTCAGGAGGCGGCTGTGCTGGCCCAGGCCGAGGTTGACCGAAAGAACAGGGAGGCGGCAGCTGCCGAGAAGAAAGCGGCCCAGGCCAAGGCCAAACTAAACGATGTGGCCCCCATGCTGAAAGGCATGGAGAAGCTGGCGGAGGAATTTTCCAGCGACCTGGAACAGGTCTTGCCAGAAGCGGGACCGCTGGAATCGGCCAGGGCCTACCGGGAGAAAAAGGCCAAGCCCTTATGGGCGAAGATCGTCAAGGTGCTGCGGTCTGTCTACCGGGCCTACTGCGACCTCAAATCCAAATTTGAGCAGCTGCAAGCGGACTATGGCCAGGAGGTCAGCAAAAACAGCACCTTATCAGAAAGAATTTACGAGGTCTGCGCCGAGAGGGACAGTCTAAAGGGAAAGGTCAGGGACTATGAGCGGGTCAGGCGGGCCATTGGCACGGAACAGGCGGACAGAATATTAGAGGCCGCTTACCAGCAGGAACAGGCCGAAAAGGAACGGAAACGGGCCGCAAGGCAAAAAACAAGGGTAGGCGCACGATAATCACCAAAACCGGAGGGTGTTCCAGTGAATGCCCTCCTGATTTATTTGGGGAATCGGGTAAAATAATTTCTTGTTTTTTAGAGCGTACTATGATATACTGCTATTATCCTGATTTGAGGAGTCTACCAAATATGCGGCAAGGTATTCTTAAATAAAATTTGATAATGGGCGCAAAAATGATTGCCCCTTGCAGGGGCTTAGTTTTTGTACCCAATTTAAGAATACTTTTGCCTTTTTGGTAAATATCGTGACGGAGAGCGGCTCATGTAAGCCGTGCATACTTCTGTGTGTCCGAAGTCATGATCCCCAGCGGTAAAAGTATTAGCCGCTGGGGATTTTTGCGCCCATTTGGGCCTTGTACGGAGGATAGACATGAACATTATCAATATACGGAGGATAGACATGAACATTATCAATATCGGGATTCTTGCCCATGTAGACGCTGGAAAGACAACCTTGACGGAGAGCCTGCTATATGCCAGCGGAGCCATTTCAGAACCGGGGAGCG
>CAMNSA010000019.1 GCA_946554335.1 uncultured Neglectibacter sp. | reverse complement strand
ATCAGGCTGAAACAAATCGAGAGGCAAAAGAAGCTTCCCCTTGTTTTTATCAAGGGGAGCCTTTTTTACCCTCTCAGTCACTTTCGGTGACAGCGTCTCACCTGCCGGTTCGGTCAGCGCTGAACGATCTCCACCGGAGACCAGCGGTCTCGCCTGCCGGCTCGGTTGCTATGCCCCAGTGGGGCATGCCCAGCAACGACCGGAGCGGAAGCGTAGAACAGTTCGTGGCAACGGTCTCGCCTGCCGGCTCGGTCGGGTCAGAACGATTGCCACCGGCAATCTTCCCCCCACCGGGGCGTACTCACCCCAAAGGGAGAGCCAAGGAGTGAAACAAGGAGGTCAAGGACGGCCTATCCAATATCCAGCATCTAGAATCCAGTATCTAACAACTAATAACTAACAACTAAAAGGAAAGGCTCCCCACCGGGGAGCCTTTTCTAACAGCTAAACACTGACAACTAACAGCACAGCTTTTTATTTGCCTCTCTTCACATAAGAGGTGTGCAGGATCTTGTGGGCGGTGTGACCGCCGGGGCCCTCGGTGAGGAACTCCTCGTAGCACTTCTGCACCACGGGGTTCTGGTGGCTCTTTCTCAGGGGCATATTCTTGTCCTGGTTGTAAAGGGCCTTGGCACGCTCGGCACGCAGGTCGATGGTGCTGCGCACACTGGAAGGCTGAATAGGCTGTCCGCCGCCGTTGACACAGCCGCCGGGGCAGCACATCACTTCGATGAAGTGATAATCCGCCTCTCCCGCGCGCACCTTCTTCAGCAGAGCGTCGGCATTCTTCAGGCCGCTGACTACCGCGACCTTCACATCCATGCCGCCTACCTTGTAGACGGCCTCCTTGAAGCCTTCTACGCCGCGGACCTCTTTGTAATCCACAGACTCCAGATCCTTGCCCTCCAGCAGGTCGGCGGCCGTGCGCAAAGCGGCCTCCATCACGCCTCCGGTGGCGCCGAAGATCACGGCAGCGCCGGTGGATACGCCCATGGCGTCGTCAAACTTCTCGTCCGGCAGACGGTTGAAGTTGAGCTGAGCCTTCTTGATCAGCTTGGCAAGCTCACGGGTGGTCAGGCTGATGTCCACATCGGGAAGCCCGGCGGCATTCTCATCCTCACGCATGATCTCAAACTTCTTGGCCGTGCAGGGCATCACCGAGACAGAGACGATCTTGCTGGGATCGATGCCCTCCTTCTGGGCATACCAGGTCTTGATGAGAGCGCCGGTCATATTCTGAGGAGACTTGCAGGTGGAAAGATTGTCGATGAGATCCGGATAGTAGTGCTCGCAGAACTTGATCCATCCGGGAGAGCAGGAGGTAATCATGGGAAGAGTGCCGCCGTTCTTCACACGGGAGATAAACTCGTTGGCCTCCTCCATAATGGTCATATCCGCGCCGAAATCGGTATCAAACACCTTGTCAAAGCCCAGGCGGCGCAGAGCGGCAGCCATCTTGCCCTCCACATTGGTGCCGATGGGCAGGCCGAACTCTTCGCCCAGAGCCGCGCGCACGGCGGGAGCCGTCTGGACGATGACGATCTTCTCGGGATCGTTGATGGCGTCGATCACTTCCTGGGTGTTGTCCTTTTCCGTCAATGCGCCGGTTGGGCAGCTGACGATACACTGGCCGCAGGCCACGCAGGAAACATAGCCCAGAGGCTGCTCAAAGGCGCAGCCGATCTCCGTATCGAAGCCGCGGTTATTGGCGCCGATCACCGAAACATGCTGATTCTGGCAAGCGGCCACACAGCGGCGGCAAAGCACGCACTTCGCGTTGTTTCTTCTCAGATACAGGGTGGAGTCGTCCTTGCTGCCGGCAGGCATAACGCCTTGGAAGCGGTCCTCCTCCTCGATTCCCATATCGTTGCACAGCTTCTGCAGCTCGCAGTTTCCGCTGCGGTCACAGGTCAGACACTTGCGCTCGTGAACGGAAAGCAGTAGCTCCAGAGTCATCTTTCTGGATTCCTGTACCTTGGGGGAGTTTGTAAGGACCTCCATCCCCTCGTTGACAGGATACACGCAGGCGGCCACCAGGCTTCTTGCGCCCTTGACCTCCACCATGCACATCCGGCAGGCGCCGATCTGGTTGATATCCTTCAGGTAGCAAAGGGTGGGAATATCAATTCCGGCTTCCCGGGCAGCCTCGAGAATGGTAGCATTCGCGGGTACTTCATAGGATACGCCGTTGATCTTGATGTTTACCAGTTCCATTTTCACACACTCCTCTCTTATTTCTTTACCACTGCGCCGAACTTACACTTCTCCATACACACGCCGCACTTGATACACTTGTTGGTGTCGATCACATGAGGCTGCTTTACGGTGCCGCTGATAGCCCCTACCGGACAGTTGCGGGCGCACAGGGTACAGCCCTTGCACTTGTCGGCATCGATGGTGTAGTTGGTCAGGGCCTTACAGGCTCCCGCCGGGCAGCGGTGCTCGGTGACATGGGCAACATACTCGTCGCGGTAATACTTGAGTGTGGAAAGTACGGGGTTGGGCGCTGTCTGGCCCAGGCCGCACAGGGAGTTTTCCTTGATGTAATAGCACAGCTCTTCCATCTTGTCGATGTCTTCCAGGGTGCCGTTGCCGGAGGTGATCTTGTTGAGGATCTCCAAAAGGCGCTTGGTGCCCACGCGGCAGGGAGTACATTTGCCGCAGGACTCGTCAACGGTGAACTCCAGGAAGAACTTGGCGATATCCACCATACAGGTGGTCTCGTCCATGACGATCAGTCCGCCGGAGCCCATCATGGAGCCGATGGCGATCAGATTGTCATAGTCGATGGGGGTATCGATGAGCTTAGCCGGGATGCAGCCGCCGGAGGGGCCGCCGGTCTGGGCAGCCTTAAAGGTGTGGCCGCCGGGCACGCCGCCGCCGATCTCTTCCACCACTTCTCTCAGGGTGGTGCCCATAGGCACTTCCACGAGGCCCGTGTTGGTGATCTTTCCGCCCAGGGCGAACACCTTGGTGCCGGGGGACTTCTCCGTGCCGATGGAACGGAACCAGTCTGCACCCTTCAGGATGATCTGAGGGATATTGGCGTAGGTCTCCACATTGTTCAGCACCGTGGGCTTACCGAACAGGCCCTTGAGGGCCGGGAAGGGCGGGCGGACTCTGGGCTCGCCGCGCTTGCCCTCGATGGAGGTCATCAAAGCCGTCTCTTCGCCGCACACGAAAGCGCCCGCGCCCAGACGGATGTCGATATCAAAGTCAAAACCGGAGTTAAAGATATTCTTGCCCAAAAGGCCGTACTCTCTGGCCTGCTGAATGGCGATCTGCAATCTCTTCACGGCGATGGGATACTCCGCACGGATGTAGATGTAGCCCTGGGAAGCGCCGATGGCGTAACCCGCGATGGCCATGGCCTCCAGCACGCTGTGGGGGTCGCCCTCCAGCACGGAGCGGTCCATGAACGCGCCGGGGTCGCCCTCGTCCGCATTGCAGCAGGCATACTTCTGGTCCGCGTCATTGGCAGCGGCAAACTTCCACTTGAGGCCCGTGGGGAAGCCGGCTCCGCCGCGGCCGCGAAGGCCGGAAGCCAGCATCAGGTCGATGACCTCCTGGGGAGTCATCTCGGTAAGCACCTTGCCCAGAGCGGCGTAGCCGTCCAGAGCGATGTACTCGTCGATCTTCTCCGGATTGATCACGCCGCAGTTGCGAAGGGCAATACGCATCTGCTTGGCGTAGAAGGTGGTCTCATTGAGGCTCTTGGTGGTATTGTCGTCCACCACGGTCTCCTGATACAGCAGACGCTTGACGATACGGCCCTTCAAAAGATGCTCGGAGACGATCTCCGGCACATCCTCCGGTGTGACGCGGCTGTAGAAAGCGCCTTCCGGATATACCACCATGATAGGGCCTAACGCGCACAGACCAAAGCAGCCGGTGCGAATTACATTGACTTCCTTTTCCAGCCCCTGCGCCTTGATCTCCTCGTTGAGCCTCTCGATGATCTGTTCACTGTGAGAAGAGGTACAGCCCGTACCTCCGCAAACCAGCACATTTGAACGATACATTGATTTCCCTCCCCCTTATTTCGCGCCGATGGCGTTGGCTCCGATGGTGTACTCGCTCACCACATTGCCGTTGACGATATGGTCGTTGACCACCCGCAGGGCCTTTTCCGCCGTCATCTTCACATAAGTGACCTTCTCCTTGCCGGGGGTGATCACTTCCACCACGGGCTCGTACTGGCAGATGCCGATGCAGCCTGTCTGCGTGACCATAACATCCTTGAGCTCTCTCTTGGCCACTTCCTCCACAAAGGCGTTCAAAACGGGCTTCGCGCCGGCGGCGATGCCGCAGGTGGCCATACCTACCAGGATCCTGGTCTGCGCCTCGGCATTCTCCCGAATATTGAGGGAGCCGCGGGCCTTGTCTCTGATCGCCTGAAGTTCTGCTAACGATTTCATGATGCTCTTCACCAAACGCTCTCCTGTTTTCCAAAGGAAAGCGCCCTTCCTTTCTCCTAGAATAATCGTGCCTTTTATCGGGATGCCCCCGTTTTTTCCTTAGAATACAATAAGCCTTAGGAAAGGCCCAGCAGCTCTTGGGTCTGCTCCTTTAAGTAGTCCCGGATCCACAGCGCCACATCGGGCGAATCCAGCGGGACCTCTTCCCCCAGCACCTCTCTGAGCTCCCTGGTGGAAAGAGAGAACTCCCTCTTCTCCCCTGTCTCTCCCCGATAGCTGCGGGTGTAGAGAAAGTCGAGATCAGGGTTGCAGGTGATCAAAAGCTGCAAGGTACCGTTGATGTCCCCCAGGGGGATCATATCCACGCTGGAGGGCTTAAAGCGGGCGGTGAGAGCCGTGCCCTCGCCCACCTGGGACCGGATGGTAAAATCCCCTCCCGTCATCTCCGCCTCCATCTTGAAAAGCGGCACTCCCAAACCCACGCTGCGGGTAGTGCGGGTGGTATAGAAGGGGTCGATCACATGCTGGACCTGCTGGGGCGTCATGCCGCAGCCGTTATCCTCTACCGTGATGGAAAGCACATCTTCCCGAACATCCTCCTCCACCCGCAGGGTGATCAGAGTCGCCCTGGCGGAGATAGAGTTCTGAGCGATGTCCATCACATTCAAAGAGAGCTCCCGCATGAGCCTTACTCTGTATACTTCGCCAGGATCTGGTCCACGTCCTCCGGCACCAGACGGCCGTATACATCCTCGTTTACCGTCATGACAGGAGCAAGACCGCAGGCGCCGATGCAACGGCAGGCCGTGAGAGAAAAGGCTCCGTCTTCCGTACATTCCTCGGGCTGGATCCCCAAGCGCTGCGTCAGCCGCTCCAGAACCTTATCCGAGCCCTTGACATAGCAGGCAGTGCCCAGACACACGGAAATGTGGTTGCGTCCCTTGGGCGTCAGAGAAAACTGAGAATAGAAGGTGGAGACGCCGTACACCTCCTCCAAAGAGACATCCAGACCCTCGGCGATCTTTTTCTGCACCTCGATGGGCAGATAACCGTAGATCTCCTGTGCCTCGTGAAGGGCAGGCATCACAGCGCCGGGCTGTCCCTTCAGCCCTTCAATGACCTCGTCGAGCTTCTGAGCCTGCTCGGGAGTATCGTGAAACGGCAAATTACTGATACGCTTCTGCATGATGGTTCCTCCTGAGGATAGTTTTAATGGTTTCTGCATTTAAGCATTAGTTAAAATATAACAAAGAGCTGTGCAATTATAATTCTTTAAAAGAATTATAACTTTGAAAATGACAATTTTTTCACGGAAATATCTTCCAATTCTGTAAATGATTATCATAATATCGATAACGAATTACCGAATATAAAAAACCGCTCATCCGCAAAGCAGGTCAAGCACCGCCCGGCGGCTTTTCTCCGGGAGTGAAAGGCTGAGCGGCTCCCCTGCTAAAGATTCCAGGTAATGGGAGTCGGAATCCCGAAAGATCCGAAGCTTTAAAAGCTCCGGGTTGGTTTTTGCAAGAGCTTCCAGATCGCAGTCCCTTGTCACCTCGGCGGCGAAGAAGCCCGCCTCCTCCGGGATGACGCCCAAGGAGGCGATGAGACTATAGGAATCCCGGTTCACATGGGCGGGAAAGGCAGCCCCGCCGAACTTGCCCGCAAGCTCCATCACCTCATTGGCCCCGATGAAGGAGGACACCAGCAAAAGGTTTTCCTCCACCCCCAGGAGCTCGTCGCACTCATTGAGGATATTCTGTTCTCCGAAGATCTCCGGCCGGTTCTTCACATGGGGCATATGGTCATACACATAGTCGCCGAACCCCAGCGCCCCCTCCAGCGTTTCAAAAAGGCACACCACATGGGCTTCCTCCGCAGTACACAGCTCCATGCCCGGAATGACCAGCACCCCTGCCTCCTCCCCCGCCTTCAAAGCGGCCGGGGCGTTTTTGCAGGTGTTGTGGTCTGTGATGGCGATGATCTCACAGCCGGAAAGAGCCGCCATATTCACCAGATTCGAGGGGGTCATATCGTCGCTCCCGCAGGGCGACAGGCAGGAATGAATGTGCAGATCGTAAAAAAACTCCCCGGTCATTTCAGCATCTCATACACCTTGACGGCGGTGTCATAAGTGTTTTCCTCGCAGGAGTAAACCGGAATTCCCTGGGTCTCGGCCCGGTTTTTTGCCTCCTCGTCCAGAGAGGCGCTCTCCGTCAGCACGATGGCGGAGACTTCTGTGAGCGCCGCCACGGCAATGGCGTTGATATTCCCCATCACCGTGAGCCACACATTGTTTTCCCCCGCCCTGGACATGACCCAGCTGAGCAGGTCTCCGATATAGCAGCCCTCTGCCTCTCTCTCTTCTCCGGCCTTGCCGCACAGCAGCTTCCAGCCGCAGCGCTCAGCCATCTCCTTAATCTGCATCCTCATCCTCTCCTTTTTTTGGAAGGATGGCGGCGTCCCCCTCCAGCTGGGAAAGGGTGCTGGCCACCTTCTTCATCTGCTGCCGGTAGACGAACACACAGTCTGTTTTTCTGCTCACGCCCTTGACCACGTCCTCTGCGAAGGCTCGGCAGGTAGGCGCGCCGCAGGCGCCGCAGTCCAGGCCCGGGAACTGTGATTCGATCTCGTCGATCTTCTGCATCATCTGCATGGCCTGGTTCAGGTCGCTGGACAAAGTGAGCACATCGGAAAATTCCAGCTCGCTGTTCCACTCCATCACCGGAGGGATGGGCCCGCCGGCCAGATGGTTCTGGGACACCGGCAGATACTTCCTCAACTTCTGGATGCGGGCCTTGGCCACATAGGGGTTCTCCACGCACAGCACACCGCCCACACAGCCGCCGGAGCAGGCGTTAAGCTCGATAAAGTCCAGGTCGCCGATGCGCTCGTCTTCGATCTCCTCCAACACCCGGATCACATTTTCAATGCCATCCGCGGCCAGATACTTCTCGTTGAGCAGCGCGGCGGACTCTCCTCCGCTGGTGGCCCAGCCCACGCCGATGATGCCGGAATTGGCAATAGGCTCCACCGATTTCAGATGATCCATCTTGTGAGAGAGCTCCGGGAACACCTCGCTGATGGCGATGGCTCCGTCCACCATGGATTTCTCGATGCCCAGAGGCATTTTGATATCCGTCACCTTGGCGGGACAGGGGGTCAGGAAAAAGCAGCCGATCTGCTCTATGGGCAGGCCAGTCTCCCTGACCGCCTCTTCCTTGGCCATGGCGGCCGCCGTTTCCATCGGAGATTTCAAAGGCAGCACATGGTCGCACAGATCCGGGAAGCGCACCCGGATCAGCCGCACTACGGCGGGGCAGGCAGAACTGATCACCGGGCGCTTGAGCCTGCCCTCCTCCATCAGCTTCCGGGTGGCCTCGCTGACCAGTTCCGCCGCCCGGGACACCTCGAACACACTGTCGAAGCCCATTTCCTTGAGCCCTGTCAACACATAGTCGATATCGTCCAAATTGTTGAACTGTCCGTAAAGGGTGGGGGCGGGAAGGGCTATTTTATATGTATATTCAGACAGCTTCGTCAAATGGGTAAAATGCGCTCGTTTGGCGTGATGAGGGCAGATACGGATACACTCTCCGCAGTCGATGCACCTCTCGGAAGAGATGACGGCCTTGCCGTTTCGCACCCGGATCGCCTCCGTGGGACAGCGCTTGATGCAGTTGGTGCAGCCTACGCACATCTCTTCGTTCAGTGTTACCGCATGATAAAATTCAGCCACTGATCTGTACCTCCGTGACGGCGGCCGGATCTGCCGCCGCTTTCCTTCATTCTTTTTTTCCGGGGAACACCTTCATAAACACGGTGGTTCCTACTCCCACCTGAGAGTCCACAGTCATCTCGTCGGTGTACTTTTTCATATTGGGAAGCCCCATGCCCGCCCCGAAGCCCAGAGTGCGCACATTGTCCGGGGCCGTGGACCATCCGGCCTGCATGGCCTGCTCCACATCGGCGATGCCGGGACCCTGATCCTCCAGGCGGATCTCCACCCGGTCCGGATCGATATCCACAATGGCCTCTCCGCCGCCTGCGTGGATGACCATGTTGATCTCCCCCTCGTACATGGCGATGGCTACCCGCCGAATGGCGTCCGGATCATACCCCAGCTTTTTCAGCTTGTGCTTTACATCACTGGAGGCCTCTCCCGCCCGGGTAAAATCATCTCCGGGGACTTGATAGGTCAAATGCAGCATACTCATGAAATATCACATCCTCCCCGCAAGCCGTTGGAAAAGAGCAGCCCGCAGGCTGTAAACATCCGGTAAGGCGTGGCGAGTACGGTGATATCCTTTTGCCTCGCGAGATCCACCACAGAGTTGTCGGTCTTCTTGCCCCGCACAAAAATGATGCAGTGCATATCCATCATCTCTGCGGTACGCACCACCTGCGGGTTCATCAGCCCCGTCAGCAGCACGGACTGGTCCTTTACAAAGGCCAGCACATCGCTCATCATGTCGCTTCCGCAGGCGGTTTTCACCTCTTCCTCCAGATTCCCTTCACAGAGGATCTCTGCCTTTAAGATCTCTACGATTTCTTTTACCTTCATATGCGTTCCTCCTTGCTATTTGATGCAGACCGGAAGTTTCTCTTCCAATCGCAAATGACAATATGACATGACACTGTTTTGAAGAAGACCGGCGCTTTTCCCAAGTAAAAGAGAATTGCCGTACTGCTCCGGGCTTTGGGCAATGACAGCTTCGCGGTTATTGCCGAAGCTTCCCGCGATAGGTATAAATGGAAAGCTATTTTCCCGGCTTCGGCCTTGAGGAGATTATAACACAAACATTTCCGGCAAATCAAATATTTTGGAAGAAATTGTATCGAGCTTTTTGATATTTTCCCGCGCTTTCTCTTTTTTTCGCCTTTTCTCCTTTTTCTTCCTGTTTCCGGGGGATTTTCTCTTGCTTTTCCGGGGGATTCCAGATATAATAAGAAAAATCGCTTTAAGAATTTAATCCGATAAATTATTTTCAGGAGGTACAGAATATGTCTCGCGTTTATAACTTTTCCGCCGGGCCGTCCATGCTGCCCGAAAGCGTCCTCAGAAAGGCCGCGGACCAGATGTTGGATTATGAGGGAAGCGGCCAGTCTGTCATGGAGATGTCCCATCGCTCCAAGGTATACGACGGCATCATCACGGAGGCCCAGCGCCTTTTGCGGGAAGTGATGGAGATCCCGGAAAACTATAAGGTGCTGTTTTTACAGGGCGGCGCCTCCACCCAGTTCGCCGCGGTGCCTCTCAATCTGATGACCAAGTCCCACAAGGCGGACTATGTGCTTTCCGGCCAGTTCTCCACCAAGGCCTACAAGGAAGCCCAGCAGTACGGCGACTGCAAAGCGGTGGCCTCCTCCAAGGAGGACACCTTCTCCCATATTCCGGTGCTGGACAAAAAGGAGTTTCGCCCGGACGCGGACTATTTCCACATCTGCCTGAATAACACCATCTATGGCACCGTGTGGAATACCCTTCCCGAAACGGGCAACGTGCCTCTGGTGGCGGATATTTCCTCCTGTATCCTGAGCCGCCCCATCGATGTGTCGAAATTTGGCCTGCTGTACGCCGGGGCCCAGAAAAACGTGGCTCCCGCCGGGCTTACCATCGTCATCGTGCGGGAAGATCTTTTGGGCGAGCCTCAGAAGGGTACCCCCACCATGCTCAATTACCAGGTGATGGCGGAAAACGAGTCCATGTACAACACGCCTCCCTGCTACCCCATCTACATCTGCAAGCTGGTGCTGGAGTGGATCAAAGACGAGATCGGCGGTCTGAAAAAGATGGAGGAGCGCAATGTGAAAAAGGCGCAGATGCTCTACGATTTTCTGGATTCCTCCAAGCTCTTCAAGGGCTGCGCTCAGAAGGACAGCCGCTCCATTATGAACGTGACCTTTGTCACGGGAGACGCCGACCTGGACGCGAAATTCGTCAAGGAGAGCACGGCGGCGGGCTTTGTCAACCTGAAGGGCCACCGCAGCGTGGGCGGCATGAGAGCCTCCATTTACAACGCCATGCCGGTCGAGGGCGTGGAAAAGTTGGTAGCCTTTATGAAGGAATTTGAGAAGAACAATCTGTAAGCTTCTCCCTGAGAAGTTCACTTTGAGAAAGGATGATCCTGATGCACAAGATTTTATGCCTGAATAAGATCAGCCCCATCGGAACCGACCGCCTGGGAGAGGATTACAGCTTCTCCACGGAAATGGATTCCCCTGAAGGGATCCTGGTGCGCTCCGCCTCCATGCACGAGATGGAGTTTAACAAGGAGCTGCTGGCCATTGCCCGCGCCGGAGCAGGCGTCAACAATATCTCCATCGAGGAGTGCGCGAAACAGGGCATCGTGGTGTTCAACACCCCCGGAGCCAACGCCAACGCCGTGAAGGAACTGGTGCTGTGCGCCCTGTTCCTCACCTCCCGTAAGATCGCCGCCTCCATGGATTGGGTCAAGACCCTCAAGGGCAAGGGAGCGGAAGTGAGCAAGCTGGTGGAAAAGGGCAAAAGCGCCTTTGCAGGCCCTGAGATCAAGGGAAAGACCCTGGGTGTTGTGGGCTTGGGCGCCATCGGCATTCTGGTGGCAAACGCCGCTAAGAGTCTGGGCATGGAGGTCTATGGCTTTGACCCCTACCTTTCGGTAGATTCTGCCTGGAATCTTTCCAGAGCCGTCAATCACGCCCGTTCACTGGATGAGATCTATCAAAACTGCGACTATATCACCCTGCACCTGCCGCTGACCGGCGACACCCGGGGCATGATCGGCAGCGAGTCCATCGCCAAGATGAAGAACGGCGTGCGCATCTTGAATTTCGCCAGAGGCGAGCTGGTGGATTCTCCCGCCCTGCTTTCCGCCCTCACAGACGGCCAAGTGGCGGCCTATGCCACCGATTTCCCGGACGACAGCCTCCTGGGGGCCGAAAACGTGATCGCCATTCCCCACCTGGGCGCTTCCACCCCGGAAAGCGAAGATAACTGTGCCCAGATGGCGGTAGATGAGCTCAAGGAATACCTGGAGCGGGGCAATATCGTCAACTCCGTGAACCTTCCCGCCATCTCCATGGAGCGGGAACCGGGCACAGAGCGCATCTGTATCCTGCACAAAAACGTGCCTCACACCATCGGCCTGTTTACCTCTACCTGCGGCGACGCCGGGATCAATATTGAAAACATGCAGAGCAAGTCAAAAGGCGAGTTTGCCTACACTATTCTGGACGTTTCCAGCACGGTAACAGAGGCCGCCATCGCCGCTTTGGAGGCGCTGGAATCCAATATCCGCGTCAGGGTGATTCGATAGATTCTGGATGCTGGATGCTGGATTCTAGATGCTGGATTCTAGATGCTGGATGCTGGATGCTAGATTCTAGATGCTGGATGCTGGATGCTAGATTCTAGATGCTGGATGTTAGAGAAAAGATGTAAAAGGCACGACCTCTCAGGCGCTTTGCGCCAGCTCTCCTTATGTAGGAGAGCCAAGGACATCAAAAAGGCTCCCCGGTTGGGGAGCCTTTTTTCGCTTTAGTTGTTAGTTGTTAGAATTTGGTTGTTAGAAAAAGTCCTTTCTAACGACTAATAGCTAATTACTAACAACTAACTGCTACCTATCGGGGCACTTATCCCATTTGTTTCAATCAACGGTTTGCCGGTCGACAGAGGACAAGAAGTCAAGCATGATTTGATTGAGCTCCTTTGCCTGTTCGTCCACAAAGTGTGGGCGATGACTGCCGCCTTTCGCCTCATAAACCTTTCCGTGAGGCACTTTTTCCTGTAATTCCCCGCAGGTGCCAAGGGGATCATGCTCTCCATTGATAAAAAGAACCGGCGATTTTATAGCCGCCCACTCTTCCTCGGTAAGACTGGGATGAGCCCTGCAATCAGCCACAGTGGTTTTCAGATAAGTCTGCCAATCACCACGGTGTGCTTCATAATGACGCACTTTCATATCTTCAATAAAATCCAGCTTACGATCGGCAATCAGATTTTCCGGCAAAAATTCCTCCGCATCCTCCGGTCTGGGATAAGCGCCACCGCCAATCGTCACAAGGCTTTTAACTTTCTCAGGATATTTCGCCGCCATGTAGCATCCCACATAAGCACCGCAGCTGTATCCGACCAAATGAGCGCGCTCAATTCCCATAATATCGAGAAAATCCGCCATATCGTCCGCTATCTGGCGACAGTCCCAGTCAAGACTTTGACAAATGGTTCGTCCGTGTCCACGAAAATCAGGGAAAAAGCAGCGATAATGTCCCTGAAAAGGAAGAATTTGTCCGGAGAACGCAAGCAAACCACGGCTGAAATGGCTGTGAAGAAACAACAAAGCCTCTCCCCTGCCAAATTCCTCGTAATATAAATTTAGATCGTTCAATTTACGATAGGGCATGGTTTTCCTCCAAAACATGGGAACAAACTCAAATCAAAAGCCTCAGGGGATCGCCCTTTCACCTCTCCTATGCAAGGGAGATTTTCGTGCCCTTAGGCCCCCCTTGCGTAGAATGAGAAGGGGAAAGGGAGGCTTTCTCTAACGACTAATACCTAATTACTAACTACTCATTCCCGTCTTCCGGGGGCTGTGCAGCGTCCTGCTGTACGGTCTCAGGCTGAGCTGCTTCAGGCTGAGAAACCGGAGCCTCGGGACCCTGTACGGAACTCTCCGGCTGAGGAGCGTTCGGCACAACCGGGGCCTGCGCTGCCTGAGCAGGAGCTTCCGGCTGGGGAGCCGCTGTCTGAGGCGGATAGCTCTGCGGCACTTGAGGCACAGGAGGCTGGGGCACCTGGGGCGGCTGCACCGGATAGCTCTGCGGGACCTGATAGCTTTGCGGAACCCCCGGCGCCTGATAGGCATTGGGAGCCCCGCCGTAGCCGGCAGGATACACCGGCTGTACCGGAGGATACATCACTAAAGCCATGCGCTTCTTGTACCGGGAAAACAGAATGGCCAGCAGGATCATACTTGCCGCAGAGCAGCAGGAAGAAACTCCGCCCAGGAAGGTATCCATGTCAAAAAGATTGATCAGCCCCATCAAGCCGCTTCCACAGCCCAAAAACCAGAGCATCCCGATGACGAAGCCGGAAACTCTGTTGTCCGCCACGCCGGAGAGCGCCGTGCGGCGGAGCCTGCCCAGGGTTTTCGCGTAGGCGATCTCATAACACAGCATCAGAACGCAGACAAGAATCAGAATAAGGAAAACAAGTACCAATGCCTCACCGTAGAAAGAGCCAAAGGGCAAGTCATAAAAGGCATTGGAATAGCGCGAGGAAAAGGGGTTGACAAAGATCATCAGGATAAAAAGCATCAGGATCAACAACCCGCACAGGCAGGCCAGAATGATCTGGGCCACTCTCCACAGGGTAAGGCCGGCGGTGGAGATATTGCCGGACTGGATCTGACGGCAGGTGGAGTAGTGGATCCACAGACCGATGGTCATCAGGATCGAGGGAACGCTGCCCAGCAAAATGCCCAGCACCCGGCCCACAAGATAGCCGCCGTCCTCCACATAATAGTAGTAAGCGCCGTAATCCACAGACCCGGTAGAAAACAGTGAGATCAGGGAAAGCGCCAGGGCAACGGTGTTCAGGATCACCATAGCCAGAAAGGCCGGAGAGGACCAAACCGATTTCAAAGCGTGCAAGGCGGGGTTGGATGAAAGCAGCCGCTGGGTCCCGCCGCAGGGGCACATGGCCCCGTCCGGCAACTGTCTGCCGCAATTCGGACAAATCATGGTAAATACCTCCAAGCTAAATTCTCCTTCCAAAAGAAAGGAGGGGGAAAATCTCGTCTTTATTCTACAGGAAACGATGAGAAAAAGCAAAGGTTATTTCTTTTTCTCGTCTACGAGGATCGTGCTTCTATCCAGGATGGAAGGGAGCCCGTACCCCGGCGCGCCGAAAATCTCCTTTTTTGCTTCCTCCGGGGACTTCCTGCGCAGGTCGACGAGGGCCTCCATCCGCTGCCGGTAGTGATCCAGAATGACGGACAGAGTAGCAAGAGGAGACAGCAGGGCCAGGTAGAAGAGCAGGGCAAAGCTCAGCCCAGCCCGGCGGATCGACACCAGCACAACCAGAGACCCCATAATCCCGGCAACCAGCAGCACCTTGCTCAAAAAGGGAAACACCACGGAATCCGCCATGCCGCTTTTCGCCGTATCCCGGATGGCCCCCACCTGCTTTGTGCTCAGAATCAACAGCACCAGGAAAAAGATGAGGACAGCGATCAGGAAAAGCCCAGCCGACAAGGAGTGATCCATTTCTCCGCCGGAGGTCTGGGGCGCACTGCCCAGGCTGGCTTTTGAAAAAAGCTCTATCCCCTGCCAAAGGATCAAGCAGCCGCAGCACACCGCCGCCGCCAGGAACAGCACCCACAAAATGCTCAGCCCAAAGGTGGGAAGCTCCCCCGTATTCTTACGCCTGCTGGCAAAATAGTGGCAAAAGAGTCCCAGGGTCATGACGGCGTAAAAGGCGGGCAGAACAAAAGCGCACAGGATGGTAAAGGCGCTCAGCTCCGGATCCACGGACAAGCCGAGCGCACCCCACGCCGCGATCACCGCGAAAGCGATGAGACAGTGAAAGGCTCCCCCGAGAAACAGCCGTGAAGACCCCAGCTGCTTCATGGCGTTGATCACCTGGTTGGAGGAGAGAATGGGGTCCGCAACCCCACAGGGACATATGGCGTCATCGGGCACCGTTTTTTTACAGTCTGGACAAATCATTTTCTCTCCCCCAAAAATTTCTCCCAAGCCAAGAAGTGCTCCCGGCGTTTTCCAGGGATTTCTGACCCTATCATACAGGAACCGGCAGGAAAAAGCAACCGGAAAAAGCAGAAACCCCTCTTTTCTTCCCGGAGGGCTGGACAAATTATGTAAAGCAGAGTAGAATAAGGAATATTGAGTTTTTTCCGGGAATTTTTCCAAAAAGAACTATTTTCGCAAGATCCTCTCCTTGTCAAAACGGTAAAACAGGATCGGCCAAAAGCAATTTAAAAAATCATATTTCCACAGGAGGAGCAGGCATTGAAACAGACAAAAAGGATCACTCACCACTTAAAAAGACGCTTTCTCTCCCTCTTGTTATCCTGCCTCCTCCTGGTTCCGGTCCTGCCCCAGGAAGCGAAGGCGGCAGGGTTTTCCGACGTGCCCCCGGGGGCCTGGTACGCCCCCTATGTGCTGGAGCTGACGGAAAAGAACATCATCTCCGGCACCACTCCTACCACCTTTTCCCCAAAGGGGTATCTGACCCGCGGAGCCTTTGCGAACATTCTGGCCAAGACGGTCCTGACAAAGCAGGAGCTTTCCGCCTTTGACTTCCGAGGCAGCTTCAAGGATGTGGCTCCTTCCAAATGGTATAACAGCGCAGTGAACTGGTGCGCGGAAAATGGCGTGGTGTCCGGCTACGAAAACGGCACCTTCCAGCCCAATCGCAGGATCACAAGGCAGGAGCTTGCCAAGATGGTGACGAATTTCGCCAATGCCGTGGGCAGAAAGCTCACTCCCTCCCTTCCCTCCGCCTCCTTTACGGACAGCGGGAAGATCGCCTCCTGGGCGAAGGACAGCGTGGCCTTGTGCCAGCGCTGCGAGATCATCAACGGCTACAAGGATGGCTCCTTCCGCCCGAAGGGTCTGGCCACCCGTGCGGAGGCCGCGGCTCTTTTCTCCCGCTTTCTCTCCTCCAGCCGCGTCTCCGACGATTACAAGATCACCCGCAAGCGCCTAAACGGTGTTTCCTACTGCTCGCTGGAATTCGACCCCGCCCTCTATCAGGCGGATGTGCTCATGGGCAACGACCTGGTGGACGGCAGGGAAAGCGCCACCTCCATGGTTTCCCGCAGCAGCGCGAAGATCGCCGTAGACGCGGCCTTTTTCGACATGAGCAGCTATATGCCCTACTCCACCATCATCAAGCACGGGCGGGTCCTTACCGTGGATAACGGCCACGCGCCGGACCGCCCCTCCTTTACCATGGACGCCCTGGGCAACTTTTCCATCGAGAGCTTCGCCCTGCGGTACACCGCCACCCGGTACGGTCAGGACGGCAGCGTTTCCACCGTGCAGGAGGTGGGCTTCAACCGCTGGCCCGTGACCAACACGGACGGCACCCGGATCGTCTTTACCAGAGACTGGGGACGGGATCTGGCCTTCCCCGCCTGGTGCGCCCTGCAAGTGGATGAGGCGGGCCAGATCACGGCAAAATATGAGAACAAGAAGGGCTCTGAGATTCCCATTCCGGAGCTTTCCAAGGGCTATGTGCTTGCCCAGCGGGCAAAACGTCAGGAGGAAGGGAGCTTCTTTACCGGCAGTGAGGTGGGAGATTTTGTGGAGCTTTCTCACACCTATGAGGGACTGGACTCCGGAACACCGGAGCTTTCCATCGGCGCGGGACCCCGGCTGGTGAAGGCCGGGAAGGCTTACGGAGACCTTTCCACCTATCAGAAGGAGGGCTTTACCGACCCCAACATCACCACCTATTCCGCCAGAAGAGTGAGCATCGGCATCAAGAAGGACGGCTCTCTGATGATCGTCAGCGCCTACTGTACCTTAGGGGAACTTTCCTCTCTGCTGGTCTCCCTGGGCTGCCAGGACGCCATGAATCTGGACGGCGGCGGCTCCTCCACCCTTTATGTAGACGGCTTCTGGCTGTTGGGCGTTCCATCCCGGGCGCTGAATAATCTATTGATTTTTAGATGATAGTTGTTAGATTCTAGATGTTGGATATTAGATTAAAAAGGTTCCCCGGCAGGGGAACCTTTTTTGTCATCCGCTTCTTTTTGCCTTTCCTTGCTCCCCACCCTGCCTCCCCTTTTCTAAGGGGAGGTGGCATGGTAAAGCCATGACGGAGAGGTAAGAAGCTTTTCCGTATCCCCTCAGTCAGCTTCGCTGACAGCTCCCCTTACAATAAGGGGAGCCGAAGGGATGAAAGCCCTTTCTAACAACTAACGACTAAAAAACAACAGCTAAAAGCCGCCCTCTCCGTCGCGGCAAAGCCGCGCCACCTCTCCCAAAGGGAGAGGCAAGAAGGAGGGACAAGGAGAGCCAAAGGGATAAAAGCCCTTTCTAACATCTAATATCTAAAGTCTAACAACTACCCACGGTAAACTCCCACGATCTCCAGGGCGTCGTCCATCACCAGCAGATCCGCGCGCTTTCCGGGAACGATGCTGCCGATCTCATGATCCATGCCGATGACCTTTGCCGGAGTGAGGGTGGCCGCCTTTACCGCCTGGGGGAAGGGAACTCCCCAGCTCACCAGGTTTTTCACCTCCTGGTGCAGGTTGGTCACGCTTCCCGCGATGGTGCCGTCTGACAGAGTGGCCTTGCCGTCTTTTACCGTGACCTGCTGGCCGCCCAGGTCAAAGGGCACCCCCTCTTCCAGACCATTTGCCCGCATGGAATCGCTGACGATCACGGCCCGGTCTCCCAGAAGCCGAAATACCGTGCGCAAAACAGCGGGATGCACATGGATCCCGTCGCAGATCAGCTCCGCGGTCACATCCCGCTCGTCCAAAACCGCTCCCACTACCCCGGGAGCGCGGTGGCTGAGGCCAGTCATGGCGTTGAAGAGATGGGTGGCGTGAGTAAAGCCATGGGCAAAAGCCTTCTTTGCCATCTCGTAATCAGCCGTGGTATGGGCGACTGAAACCGTGCAGAGCTCAGAGGCCCTTTCCCCAAATTCGATGGCCCCCTCCACCTCCGGCGCGGCGGCGATCAGCTTCACAAGCCCGCCGCTCTCTTTGTGCAGTCGGGAGAGAAGGGAATAGTTCGGGGGCAGGATGGCGCTTTCCCGCTGCGCCCCCTTCTTTTCCTTGGAGATAAAGGGGCCCTCCATGTGCACGCCCACCACTCTGGCTCCGTCCTCCAGGGGGGAATCCGCGCACTCTTTGGCCGCCATCAGAGCCTTTTCGATCACCTCCACCCCTGTGGTCATCGTGGTGGGGCAAAAAGAGGTGATCCCGTGGCCCAACAGAAACCGGGCCATGGTGTCGATGGCCTCCCGGCTGCCGTCGCAGGCGTCCGCGCCCATACAGCCGTGGATATGGATATCCACAAAGCCGGGAACGATGGTATATCCCTTTGAGTCGATCACCAGCTCCTCCTGCGTTGAGGGAAGCTCTTTTCCCACCCGAAGGATCCGCCCATTGTCGATCTCGATATCTCCCGACACCAGCTGAAAGTCTCCGTCAAGATAAGAAGCGCCGCGAAAAATCATATTACCACTCCCTTTTTTCTTCCTGATTCTTTGATAAGGAACCGGCCCCTCACACAGGGCGGTCCGTTTCCGATTTTTATTGTTTCCCCAAAGGCATTACAAAAACAGATCTAACAACACAAGCAGCGTGACGCCGGGCACGCCCAGTCCTCCCGTCACGGCCAGGGTCAGGCGGCTTACGGGAAGAGTCACCCCGGTGTAAGGGCCCAACAGGTTCAGAACAATAAGAGCGCAGAAGCCGAAAAACGCGGACAGCAGAAAGCTTTTCATGGCGGGATCCTCTCTTTTTTTGTTTTTCCAAGTTTTGTTTATAACTTATGAAAAACAAGCCCCGGTTATTCCCGGCAAAAAAGCCGTGAGCCCGCTTGCAGGGCTTTTTCCGGCCGTTAGGGGTTCTGAGGCAGAAAATCCACCCGGCCGGTGGCCACATCCGCGGAAGCGATGATCACAGACAGCTCTTCCCCCACCATCAGCACCCGCCCGGAAACAGGGTCCCGATGGGACACCTCTCCGTCAAACTGGAACCGGGCATTTTCAAAGCTTTGGAGACTCACAAAGCCCTCCGCCCCGTTTTTCAGGCGGACGAAAACGCCTCGTGCCGTGGCTCCACTGATGATGCCCACAGCTTTTTCTCCCAGATGGGCATGAAGATATTCCGCCACATAGCAGTCCTCTGCCGCCCGTTCTGCCGAGACAGCCCTCAGCTCATTTTTGGAGCACTGGGCGGCGCTTTCCCCCACAAAAGCTCCGAACCGCCTTTTGAGGGTCCCCAACTCCTCTCCCTCGCACAGGCCGCTTAAAATCCGGTGGATCAGGGTATCCGGATACCGGCGGATGGGAGAGGTGAAATGGCTGTATTCCAAAAGGTTCAGGCCGAAATGTCCCAGCTCTTCCTCACAGTAACGGGCCTTTTCCATGGTGCGCAGCACCCGCTGGGAGACCAGGGCTTCCTTGGGCGTACCCTTTACCCGTTCCAGCACCGCTTTGAAGTCCGCCGTGGCGGGGCTTCCCTTTTGCAGCTCCCTGCAGGAGATCCCCAACCGCAAAAGCAGCGCGGAAAGCTCCTCCACCCTTTCCGGCCGGGGCTTCTCATGGACCCGGTACAAAAAAGGAAGCTCATAGTCTAAAGCCGTTTTGGCGGCGGCCCGGTTGGCGCTGATCATCAGCTGCTCGATCATCTCCTGGGCTTCCCCCGAGGTGCGGGGAACAATGTCGGTGCAGACGCCCTCCTCGTTGAGCTCAAATTGCAGTTCTGTGCTGGAAAGCTCCATTTCCCCTCTTGCCCGGGCGTTTTCCCGAAGCAGAGCGGCCAGCTCTCTGGCGTTTTTCAGGCTGTTCTTCACCGGCTCATATTTCTCTTTCAGCTCCCCGGAGGCCGTCCCCTCAAACAGGCTGTTGACCTCCCGGTAGACGCCCCGCACCTTGGAGCGGATCACGCTTTTTTGGAAGCGGTAAGCCGTCATATTCCCCTCTTTGTCAAAGGAGAGCAGAGCGGAAAAGGTGAGCTTGTCCTCCCCTGCGTTTAAGGAGCAGACCCCGTTGGAAAGGGCCTCGGGCAGCATGGGGATCACCCGGTCCGCGAAATACACCGAGGTGCCCCGTTCAAAGGCGTCCCGGTCCAAGGCGCTTTTCGCCTTCACATAGTGGGACACATCCGCGATATGCACCCCCAGCTGATAGCCCCAGCGGCTTTTTTTCACAGAAATGGCATCGTCCAGATCCTTGGCGCTTTCGCTGTCCACCGTGAAAACAGGCTCCTCCCGCAGGTCGAGCCTGCCCGCAAGCTCCCGGGAAGTGACCGAGCAAGCGGAAAGCTTTTCCGCTTCTTTCAGCGCCTCGGATGAGAACTCCGTGGGGATCTCAAAGCGCTGGATCACCGCGTCCGCGCACACTCTCGCCCGGTTTCCGCTGCCAAACACCTTTTTGACCTCTCCCAGAGTCCACTCTCCAAAGCGGTCCTGCTGAACCTCCAAAAGCACCTTGTCCCCGTCCTTCGCCCCCAGGAGGGAGCCGGGGCGCAGGGTAAGGTCATAGCGCACCGCGTGGTCCAAAACGGCTCTCGCTCCGGAGGCGTCCAGACGGACGGTGCCGGTCAAAGCTCTGGAAGCGGCGGAAAGGATCTGCTCTACCCTGCCGCTTGGCCCTTTTTCCTGGCTTTCCAAGTGAGAGATCAGCACCTCGTCCCCCAGAAAAGCGCCGGAAAGAAAGCGCCCGGGAATGAAGATATCCTCCCCGTCCCCCTCCAAAGGCCTTACAAAGGCAAAGTTCTCTGAGAGGGAGACGATCTGTCCCTTCAAAGAGGGGCCCTGGGCTTCGGCGGAAAGGAGGAAGCGGTCCCCCGCCCGTTTTACCTTTCCCTTTCTCATCAGCGACTTCAAAGCGAAGTCCAGTTCCCGGGGAGAGGCCTGAAGTCCTTTTTTGAGGCCTCTGAGGTCTGTTTCCCCCGCCTTTTCCAGGCGCAGAAGCAGGGCTCTTTCCAGAGAGGAAAAGGGCTCTCCTCTTTTATGGGAAGCTCGGGCGCCTTTCCCTTTCGTCCCTCTTCCCGCCTTTTTCACGCCCTTTCCGGAGAGGAAGGACGAGCGTCTTTTTCTTTTCTCTTTCGGCATAAAATCCTTTCCGGGGAAGCTCCCCCTTACAGCCGGTTTACCAGTTCCTTAAAATGTCTGCCCCGCACCTCGAAATTGGGATAGAGGTCAAAGGCGGCGGAGGCGGGCGACAGGGATACGATATCCCCCGGCTGAGCCTGGCTTTTTGCAAGGCTGACCGCCTCTTCCATATTTTCCGCCCGCAATAGCTTCAGGCCGCTTCCCTGAAACTCAGGGGCGTTCTCCACCGCCTGCCGGATCTTCTCCCCGGTAGCGCCCATAGTGATCAGCACCTTAACCTTTTTGCAGATCACCGGCCCCAGCGGGTCATAGGGGATCTTTTTGTCATAGCCCCCGCAGATGAGAATGATCTTTTTGTCGTAGAGGGACAAAGTGCCGGAGATCGTTCGGGTGGGAGAGCTTGCGATGGAATCGTTATAATAGCGCACGCCGTCCACCTCGCGGACCAGCTCCGCCCGATGCTCCACGCCCCCGAAGGAGGCGGCCACCCGACGAAGCTTCTCCGTCTCCACCTCGCCCCACACGGCGGCGATAGCCGCCATATAGTTTTCCACATTGTGCCAGCCGGGAATCTTGATCTCTTTTACGGACATCAGCTTCTCCCCGTTGACAAGAATATTTTCGCCGTCGCAGAACACGCCGTTTTCGGGAGGCTGCTTCCGGCTGAAGCCCCAAAGCTCCCCCTTGACCTCGTCTTGGAAGGAGGCGGTGATCTCATTGTCCAGGTTCAGCACCGTGCGGGAATTTTCTCCCTGATAGAGGAACACATTTTTCTTCGCATCGATATATTCCTGCATATCCTTGTGCATGTCCAGGTGGTTGGGAGAGAGATTGGTGATCACGGCCACCTGGGGGCTTTGGCGCATGGAGATCAGCTGGAAACTACTTAGTTCCACCACCGCCGCGTCCTCCGGTGTGACAGACTCGATCTCAGGCAGCAAAGGCTTTCCGATATTCCCCCCCAGATGCACCCGTTTTCCCTGAGCCTTTAAAAACTCGGAGAGGATGGTGGTAGTAGTGGTCTTCCCGTCGCTGCCGGTAACGGCATAGATCTTGCAGGGGCAAAGCCGGAAAAAGACCTCCATCTCGCTGGTGACCTGTGCGCCCCGCTCTCTGGCCGCTGTGAGCTCGGGGAGGAAATACTTCATGCCCGGGGTGCGGAAGATCACATCCTCCGAAAGCCCGGAAAGATAGCCGTCTCCCAAAATCAGCTTGACACCCAGCTCCTTTAACTTTCCGGCGGTCTCCCCCAGCTCCTCCTCAGTGCGGCGGTCTCTGGCAGTGACTGAGATCCCTCTCTCGCGAAACAGCTCCATCAGGGGCAGATGGCTGCGGCCAATACCGCAAAACGCCACTTCCTTCCCCTCAAGCTTCTGAAAATACTCTTCTACCTTCTTCACGCAGGCGCTTCCTCTCTGTTTGAGTTTGGGGCGCTTTGCTGCCCCGGTTCGTCAGAATAGCTGTTATAGAGATGATAATAGATCCCCTTTTTCGCCATCAGCTCCTGATGGGTGCCCTTCTCCTCGATGCCTTTGTCTGTGAGCACCAGGATCATGGTGGCGTTTTTAATGGTGGTCAGCCGGTGGGCAATGGTAAAGGTGGTGCGCCCCTTGGAAAGCTTTTCCAGAGAGGCCTGCACAATCCGCTCGCTTTCGTTATCCAACGCGGAGGTGGCCTCATCTAAAATCATAATGGGCGGATTCTTCAAAAATGCTCTGGCAATGCTGATGCGCTGCTTCTGTCCGCCGGAAAGCTTGACGCCTCGCTCGCCCACATAAGTATCATATCCATTTAAAAGCCCCATGATGAACTCGTGCGCCCCCGCCTGCTTTGCCGCGTCTACCACCTCATCTTTAGAAGCGCCGGGCTTTCCGTACTGGATGTTCTCAAACACCGTGCCGGAAAACAGGTACACATCCTGCTGCACAAAGCCGATCTGAGAGCGCAGGGAATCCAGCGTGACGCCGTGGATATCCTGGCCGTCAATAAGGATCTTTCCTTGAGTCACATCATAGAACCTGGGGATCAGGTTGCAAAGGGTGGTCTTGCCTCCGCCGGAGGGACCTACCAGCGCCACGTTCTCCCCGGCCCTTACGGAAAGGGAGATCTGAGAAAGCACCTGCTTGTCGTCGTCAGCATAGCTGAAGCTCACGTTTTCAAAATCGATATCGCCCTTTTTCACCTGAAGGGTCTTGGCGTCAGGCTCGTCGAAGATCTCCACATCCGCGTCCATGATCTGGAAGAACCGCTCAATGCCCGTCATGCCCCGCTGGAACTGCTCGGCAAACTGCACCAGCTGGCGAATGGAGCTGATCAAAGTACTCACATACATCATGTAGGCCACCAGGTCGGCGGGCTGTATCCAGCCGTTGATCATAAACAGCGCCCCCACGATCAAAACCAGAAGATTCATCAGGCCGTCAAACATCCGGTTGGAGGCGTCGAAGCCGCCCATATAGAGGTAGCTTTTCCGCTTGATGTCATAAAAAACCTTATTGCCTTTTTCAAATTTTCCCGTTTCCAGATCCTCGTTGGCAAAGGACTTTACCACCCGCACGCCCAAAAGACTGTCCTCCACCTGGGCGTTGATCTCACCGATCTGCACCCGCTGGCGGCGGAACTGCTCTCTCATTTTGGAGTTGAAAAAGGCGGCGGCCAAAAGCATAAAGGGCACCACGGAGAACACCACCAGCGTAAGCACGGGGTTGATCCCGCACAGGATCACAAAGGCGCCGATGATCTTAATGCCGGAAATGAAGATCTCCTCCGGGCAGTGATGGGCGAACTCCGTCACATCGAAAAGGTCGGAGGTGATACGGGACATGATCTGCCCGATCTTGTGGTTGTCAAAATAATTGAAGGACAGCTTCTGCAGATGGGCGAACAGGTCAGAGCGCATATCCGTTTCGATCTTTGTGCCCATAATATGCCCCACGGAGGCCCTAAAGAAGTCGGCGGCGGCGTCCACCAGGCGCAGAAACAGATACAAAACGCCGATCTTCAAAATGATCTCGGCAGTGAGAGCCTCCAAATGGTTGATGCCCATATTGGTGATATACCGCACCAGCATGGGCAAAAGCAGCTCGCAGACCGTGGTGAGGGCAGCGCAGAACAGGTCAAAAAGCAGCACCAGCTTATACTTTTTGAAATAGGGCAGGAATCTGCGGATCAGCCCTTTCTTTCTTTTTTGTGAATTTGACAAAGACATAAACAACCTACCTTTTCCCAAAATACATACAGGAATATTATGGCATAACTAAGCGGGAAAATCAACTCCTTCTCCCCGTGATTCGTTGTTAGAAGTTAGAGCTTAGTCGTTAGAAAACAGACTGTTTCACAGTCTGTTGGGAGCGGCGAACGCTTACTTCCTCTTGCCTTCCCTTTTCTAAGGGGAGGTGGCAAAATCGAAGATTTTGACGGAGGGGATGTTAAGTAGAAAAGAGATGAAGTTTACCCTCTCAGTCACCTACGGTGACAGCGTCTCACCTGCCGGTTCGGTCAGTTCGTGGCAACGCCCCACCGGGGCGTACTCACCCCAGAGGGAGAGCCAAGGGGTAGCTGCAAATTCCTTCTCGGTTTACTTCAGGAAAACTAAACAGCGAACCGCAGAAACCGCTTGCCTCTCCCTTGCTCCCCTCCTTCTTGCCTCCCCTTTTCTAAGGGGAGGTGGCAAAATCGAAGATTTTGACGGAGAGGTAAGAAGCTTTCCCGTATCCCCTCAGTCAGCTTCGCTGACAGCTCCCCTTGGGAACAAGGGGAGCCAAGGGTATTAAGGGGAGGTGGCAAAATCGAAGATTTTGACGGAGGGGATGTTGAGTAGAAAAGAGATGAAGTTTACCCTCTCAGTCACCTACGGTGACAGCGTCTCACCTGCCGGTTCGGTCAGTTCGTGGCAACGCCCCACCGGGGCGTACTCACCCCAGAGGGAGAGCCAAGGGTATTAAGGGGGAGCCAAGGGCTTTCTAACAACTAATTACTAATGGCTAACAACTACCAAAGGGGAGCCAAGGGAAGTTAGTGGGGAACCAAATGACATAAAAGCCTCTCCCTGTTCCCAAGGAGAGGCTTTCTCTAACAACCAACTACTCACAGCTAACAACTACCCGCCCAAGTAAGCCTTCTTGATCTCGTCGCTTTGCAGCAGCTCCTGGCCGGAGCCCTCGGAGACGATGCGGCCGGTTTCCAGGACATAGGCCCGGTCCGCGATGGAAAGGGCCATCTGGGCGTTCTGCTCGACGAGAAGGATGGTGGCTCCCGTCTTGTGCAGGTCCAGAATGATCTTGAACACCTCTTTTACGAGCAAAGGCGAAAGGCCCATAGAGGGCTCGTCCATCACAATGAGCTTGGGGCGGGACATCATGGCCCTGCCCATGGCAAGCATCTGCTGCTCGCCTCCGGAAAGGGTGCCCGCCACCTGGTTTTTCCGTTCCTTCAGCCGGGGAAAATGAGCGTATACCTGCTCCAGGCTCTCCGCGATCTCCTTCTTGTCCTTTCTGGTATAGGCGCCCATTTTCAAATTCTCCAGCACGGAAAGCTGCTGGAAGATCCGCCTGCCCTCCGGCACATGGGCGATCCCCAGAGTCACGATCTTATGGGCGGGCAGGTTGGTGATATCCTGCCCATGATAGGTGACTGTGCCGCTTTTCGGGGGAAGCAGACCGGTCACCGTGTGCAAAGTGGTGGTTTTCCCGGCTCCGTTGGCGCCGATGAGCGCAACGATCTCTCCCTCATCCACCGTAAAAGAAACCCCGTCCAGGGCCTTAATCACTCCATAATATACCGCGAGATCTTTGACCTCTAATAATGCCACGACCTCTCCCTCCTTTTATTCGCCCAGATAGGCCGCCACCACCTGAGAATCCTTCAGGACCTCCTCAGGCCGGCCGCTGGCAAGCTCTGTACCGAAATTCAGTACCGTGATCTCGTCGCACAGTCCGGACACAAACTTCATATCATGCTCGATGAGCAGAATGGTCACCTGAAAATGATCCCGCACATAGCGCACGGTCTCCATCAAAGAGGCGGTCTCGTTGGGATTCATGCCCGCCGCAGGCTCGTCCAGCAGAAGAAGCTTGGGGTTTGTGGCCAGAGCTCTCGCCATTTCCAGCTTGCGCTGTTTGCCGTAGGGCAGGTTGCAGGCAAGGCCGTTGCGCTCTTCATAAAGGTCGAAAATTTTCAGGATCTCCTTGGCCTTGTCCCGCATTTTCCGCTCCGCCTCAAAGTATTTGGGCAGGCGCAGCATCCCGGTAAAGGGGCTGTAGGCATATTCCGGAAGATTGTGAAGCCCCACCATCACATTGCGGATCACCGTCATATTGTTGAACAGGCGGATATTCTGAAAGGTGCGGGCAATGCCTTTGCGGCAGATGGTCTCCTGCCCTTTGCCCTTCAGCTCTTCTCCATCCAAAAGGAAGGTGCCGAAGGTGGGCTGGTACACGCCGGTAATGAGGTTGAAGACCGTGGTCTTCCCCGCTCCATTGGGGCCCACCAGCCCGTAAAGGCATCCCTTTTCCACCTTCAGATTTACATTCTCTACGGCCTTCAGTCCGCCGAAGGTAATGCCCAACTCTCTGGTTTCCAGCATCAGTTCGCTCATGGCCGCTCCTCCTCTCCGGGCTCTGAAGTCTCATCCCCCTGAGACTTCAGAGGAGAAACCGAAAGCACCTCGTCCATATCGATCTTTGTGGGCACCCGGTCCCACTTGGCCTCGTCGTCCCGTTCCTTTGAGGGGTCCGGCTTTCTCTCCCGGATCCGCTCCATCACCGCCCGCAGCCGGTATTTTTCCCGGAAGCCCTTGAGGGCGGGGGCATTGTTGTACAACACCAGGCCGATGAGGATCAGGGCGTAAAGGAAGTTTTTCAGCACCGCCATATCGCCGGTGAGCAGCGTTTGCAGGTTCACATCCAGGAAGGTGATGAGGGCCGCGGAGATCATGGAGCCGTTGATGCTGCCCATGCCGCCCAGCACCACCATCACCAGAATTTCGATGGAGTAATTATAGCCGAATTTGCCGCTTTGCACCGTGAAATTGCTGAAGCTGTAAAGCACCCCGGCAAGCCCGGCAAAGAATGCGGAAACGGAGAACACCAGCAGCTTGTAATAGGTGACATTGATGCCCGTAGCCCTGGCCGCGATCTCGTTGTCCCGGATGGCGGTGATGGCTCTGCCGTGCTTGGAGCGCAGCAGGTTCTGAATCACCACAAGGCACAGAAGCACCAGCAAAAAGGCGTAGATAAACAAGCTCTGCTTGTCAAAGCGGGGGGTCTCCAGACCCAGCGCGCCGCCGAAGCTTTCATCGGAGGAATTCATAAACAGCGAGCGCACGATCTCCCCGAAGGCCAGGGTGACGATGGCGAGATAATCGCCCCGAAGCCTTAAAGCGGGCAGACCGATGATCAGACCGCACACCGCGGCACAAACGCCGCCCACCAGAAGAGAGATCAAAAGTGAGAGCACGCCTGTGCCCAGCACGGGATCCAGAAGTGCCGCCGCCTTGCCGCCCAGATACGCGCCGATACACATAAAGCCGGCATGTCCCAGGGAGAGCTCTCCCAGAAAGCCCACCACGACACTTAAAGATACCGCCAGCAGAATGGAGATGGCAATGCGCTCGATGAGGATGATGGAGGAGCCGTTCAGACTGCCTGTGAGGGAAAGGACGCCGAACACCAGAGTGAAGGCCGCCACCACCACACAGTTGAGAAAGTTTTTCCATTTGAGACGCTTCAATTTCTCTGTCATCACACCTTCTCCCTCCTCTTCTTGCCCAAAATGCCGGTGGGACGCACCAGCAAAAGCAGGATCAGGATCAGAAACTCGATGGCGTCAGTATAGGGGGCAATCACCGTGATCTTATAGGAACAGGCCTCGATGAGCCCCAGCACGATGCCGCCCACCATGGCTCCGGGAATAGACCCGATCCCGCCGATCACCGCGGCCGTAAAAGCCTTGATGCCGGGCATGGCGCCCATAGTATTAGTGAGGCTTGGGGACTTCATCAGCATAAAGAAGCCGGCAAAAGCCGCCAGCGCCGAGCCGATGGCGAAGGTGACGGTGATGATCCGATTGACGCTGATCCCCATCAGTTGGGCAGCGCCCCGGTCCTCTGACACGGCCACCATCGCCCGCCCCGTTCTGGTAAAGCGCACGAACAGGCTCAAGACCACCATGATAATCACAGAGCAGATCAGGGTGACGATGACATACATGGGGATGTAAAGCCCCAAAAACTCCACATTGCCCAAATCGGCGATCATCACCATTTTCGGCGAGGATTTAAAGATCATCTGGGCCACGCTTTGCAGCAGGTAGCTGACGCCGATGGCAGTGATGAGCACGGCAAGGGGCGTGGCGCCCCGTAAGGGCTTGTAGGCGACGCGCTCTACCACGACCCCCAGGACTACGCAGAACAGGACGGCAGCCAGAAGCCCCAGAATAGGGTTTCCCGTCAGTCCCATGGTCACAAAAATCGTATATCCGCCCACCATGATGATATCGCCGTGGGCGAAGTTCAGCATCTTTGCGATGCCGTAGACCATCGTATACCCCAGGGCGATCATGGCATAGGTGCCGCCGGAGCTCAGGCCGTTGATCAAGGTCTCCAAAATTTCCATAGCTTCCCCATCCTCTATAACGCAGTGCGCCGGTTAGGGTTTCCCCGCCGGCGCCGGTATGCTTCAGAAAGGACACCTGTTCGAAGGGTCAGTTGTCTTTTGGGAGCTTTCTCCCCTTTCAGGTGTTCCTCTCCGAAGCGTTCAGTCCTCAAGACTTTTTGATTCTGTTCAGTCTGCCTCTTTGATCACATATTTCACGGCTTCCTTGGAAACATAGCCGTTTGCTTCCCACTTGATCTCGCTGCCAGTGACGCCGGAATAGGTAAAGCCGCCGGTAAATTTCCCCTTGAGAAGATCGCACAGCTCAGAGGGAGAGATGGTCACGGGGATCTCCTTGCCGCCCTCCGCGATCTCCTTCATGGCGTTGTAAATGGCATAGACGCAGTCATAGGCGGAAGCGCCGAACTGATTGAGCGTATCCGCGCCATACTTCTCCGTGTACTTCTTCACAAATTCCGCGGCGGCGCCGTCGGTGGCCTTGGAATTGAAGTGGGACAGCATGGTGACCTCCTGGGGAATGGCAGTGATGTCAAAGCCCTCCGCGGACTCGATGCCGTCAAAGCCATCGCAGCCGTAATAGGTGGCGGTGGGGCTTACAATGGACTTTGCCTGGGTCATGAACAGGGAGGCCGGCGTGTAATAGATGGGCATAAAGATGAAGGTGCAGTCCTTCAGGGTGCTGATCTGCGCGGAGAAGTCGGAGGTGTTGGCGTCGGTGAATACGGCCTCCACCGTCTCGATGGAACTGTCAAGATTCTCCATGAACTGCTCGTAAATGCCCTTGGAATAGGGATCGTCAGACTTATAGAAAATGCCGATGTTTTTCAGGCCCGTGGAATTCACATAGCCCGCGGCCACAGCGCCCTGGTTGCCGTCGGCGAAGCACATCTGGAAGCCGTTGTCGTTCTTCGGGATGTCGTTGCCGGAGGCGGAGGGCGTCAGAAAGAACAGGTTGTCCTCCTTGGAAAGATTGGAAAACTCCAAACCGGGAGCGGTGGTGACGGTGCCCAGAGACACCTGCATCCCCTCCTCCATCAGAGAGGAGTAGTTGGCGGCCACCTTGGCGGCGTCATGGGTGTCGTCCTTGGCAATCACCTTGAACCGTACTCCATTAAGGCCTCCGGCCGCGTTGATCTCATCCACGGCCATCTGGGCGGAATTCTGAACCGCCACGCCGTACACGGCCGCACCGCCGGTCAGGGGGCCGGACAGGCCGATCACATATTCCGTATTATTGGCTGTATGCCCCGCCGAACCGCAGGCGGCAAAGCTCGCACACACCAGGACAGCTGCTAACAAAAGCGCTGCCGCTCTCAAAAATTTTTTCATACCGATACCCTTCTTTTTGCAAGTTTAGAAAGTGTTCCCTTCAATTTTTAATGTTCAAAAGGAAAACTACTGTTTGCAAATATACCGCGAAATTGCAGATTTGTCAAGGAAAAATCGCAAAAAAGAAACGCCCCCCCTGTAAGAAGGGCAAACGAAAAATTTGAAACAGTCATATCTAATAAATTCTTTTCTGATGTTAAGAAATTTAGAGCAAGTGAACAAAAGCCGGAGGAACGCCCTCACAAAAAGAGCTCGAAAAGGAACACCACTGCGCAGCAGGATACCGCCACCAAAAACAGGCTCTTTCCCTTCCAGGCGAGAATGGCCCCCGCAAGCAGGGCGAGCAGCCCCGCAGCAGGGCTGGAGGTTGCGTCCATGATGGCGGGAAAGGTCATTACGGAAAGGGTGACATAGGGGACATAATAGAGAAAGGAGCGCAGGGTCCTGTTGGTGATCTCTCTTCGGATCAGCACCAGAGGGGTCACCCGGATCAGATAGGAGACCAGAGCGGAGATCAAAATATAGATCCAGATATTTTTCACGCTTCTCTCTCCCTATTCAAAAATTTCTTCTGAAAACAAAAGCTCTTATCCATCCACTGACATCTGACAACTGATCTCCCGCGGCTTTACGATCGCCGCCCCAAAGGAGATTATCACGGTAAGGCAGATGGTTTTGATCCCCGGAGAAATGCCGGAGAGAAAAGGCGCACGGGAGGCGAAAAAGCTTAGAGCGAAGCTGAGAAGCACCAGTATGAGCACCACCCGGTCCTGTTTCGCGGGGGGCATGATGATGGCCAAAAACATCCCGTAAAGACCTACGCTCAAAGCGCTGACGAGCCTTAGGGGCAGCACATTTCCCACTGCCACTCCCAAAAAAGTGCCCAGCCCCCAGCCGGGTATGGCCAGCGCCATAGCGCCGTAGGTGTAAAAGGGATCCAAAGCCCCGGGATAAGCGATGGAGATCCCAAACAGCTCGTCCGTCAGGTCAAAGGCCAGAAGGAGCCGGTGAAAAAGCGGGGTTTTCGGGGAAAGCTTCTGACTTAACGCACAGCTCATCAAAAGATAGCGGGCGTTGGCCACCAGGGTCATCACCGCCACCTCCCAATACTCCGCGCCGGCGGCCACCAGGGAAAATACTGCGTACTCTCCGGCGGAGGCGTTGTTCAAAAGGCTTTCCACCATGGCCTGCACAGGGGAAAATCCCGCGTTTTTCGCGGCGAAGCCCAGGGTAAAGGCCACCACAAAATAGCCCACGGCGATGGGCGCCCCATCCCGGGCCCCGCGCAGCAAAACAGTGCGTCTGCTTCCCAACTGGCCTTCCTCCCCTCATTTTTTGTCCAGCGCAAAGTATACCGCGGACGGAAAAGAAAAGCAAGTTTTTTCTGACTGGAGAATGTCGCAAAGAAACAATACAACAGGAAGAGGCACCGCACAAAAAGAGAAAATTTCTCTTTTCAAAGAAAACTTTTCTCTCCACAAAATTTTTTCTCTTTTCTTTTTAGAAAGTTCTTGCAATTTAGAAGGATATCGGATATAATATAGCATGTTGTCCGGGTGTGGCGCAGCTGGTAGCGCGCTTGACTGGGGGTCAAGAGGCCGTGAGTTCAAGTCTCGCCACTCGGACCAGAAAGAAACGGCAATTTGCCTTGGCAAGTGCCGTTTCTTTTCACTTTTCATTTAAAATGCCGTTTCCGGTGAAAAATGAAGAGAAGCGGCGGCTTTGCCTCACAGAGCAGGGCTGATCATGAATACCGCACAGAATGAGTTGACCTCCAGGAGGCGGCTCTTTTTTCTTATCAAAAACTCAAAAAGGAGCATGCCTATGCAGGAGCTGCTGAAATTTCTTCTCACCGTGCTGATCGCCTCTTTGGGCGGCTTTCTGGGAAAGAAGCTGCATTTTCCCGGCGGGCTCCTGGTGGGCGCCATGGTCTTTGTGGCCGCCTTTCATCTTCTCACCGGAATGGGCAAGTTCTACAGCAGCGTCCGGGTGGCGCTGCAGATCTTTTCCGGAGCGATGGTGGGCTCCCGCATCGGGAAGGAAGAGCTTCGGGACATGAAAAGCCTGTGGAAGGCCGTGCTGGTGCTCATCGCCTCCATGGTCTTCTTAGACCTGGCGTTCGCCACTCTGCTTTCTCTGTTCGCGGGGCTGAGCTTTGAAACCTCCCTGTTTGCCGCCGCTCCTGGCAGCAGCCAGGATATGACCATCATGTCCGCCGATTTCGGCGCAGATGTGGGAATGGTGGCCATTTTGCAGGTCTGCCGTCTTATTCTGATCTACCTGTTCATTCCCCCCCTCATCCGCTTTCTGGATCGCCGGGAGACCGGACAGATCACGGAAAAAAAGAAGGCTGCCGCGCAGAGAGAGGGGCTTTCTGTTTGGAGGAAGAGCCTGTTTCTCATGCTGCTGGCAGGCACTGCAGGCGGGATGATCCTCTACTTCCTGAAGGTCAACGCCGGAGCCATGATAGGCTCCATGATCGGCAGCACACTCTACTGTGTGAAGCTGGGAAAACAGCGGTATCCCAAACTGTTGAAATCGGTTTTGCAGATACTCAGCGGCGCCTATGTGGGCATGAGGCTAAACCGTGAGATCCTGTCGGAGCCGCAGAAGCTGCTTTTCCCAGTTTTGGTCATGCTTTTTGGGATCTTCGCCTTTACCTTCCTCACCTCCGCGCTGATCCGCCGCCTTGCGAAAACGGACCGCTGCACCGCCATGCTGGCCTCCACTCCGGGCGGGATCCAGGAGATGTCTCTGCTTTCTGACGAGCTGGGCGCAGACACCCCTAAGGTGGCCGTGATGCACACCGCGAGAAACATGAGCGTGGTCCTGCTGTTTCCCCTGCTGATCCAGGCGCTGATCTCACTGGTGGATGCCTTTTCCGGCTGAGAGGGCATTTGACAAAGAGTTTTTAAAAACTTTAAAGACCGGATTACGGCTTTTGAAAGAATAGAATCAAGAAATGAGGCGTCCGACATGACAATTCAGACTGTGATCGACAAGATCCTCGCCTACCATCCGCCCCTGCAGCGGGAAGAAACCTGCGACGGCTTCAAATGCGGCTATCCGGAGGACGAGGTCACCGGTATCGTCACCACCTGCTGCGCCAGCGTAGAGGTGATCAGAAAGGCCATCGAGCTTCGCGCAAACCTGATCATCTGCCACGAGCCCGCCTACTATCTGCACATGGATCCCACCGATTGGCTGGAGGGAAAAAACCAGGTGTATGACGAAAAGCGCAGTCTCTGTGAGGAGCACCGCATCGCCATCTGGCGGGATCACGACCACATTCACACCCACAAGCCGGACGGTATCAGCTATGGACTGATGAAGGAGCTTCACTGGGAAGAGTATCTCCTTGAGGACGGCGACAAGCCAATCCGGTTCCATCTTCCCCAGACTACCGTCAGGGAGCTTGCCCTCAACTTAAAGGAAAAGATCGGCTTAAACGGCGTGAGGGTCATTGGAAACCTGGACGCGAAGGTGCAGAACGTGGTGGTGTGCGGCCATATTCTCCCGGGAGACGAGGAGAAGGAAAAGTCCACTACCCGCCTGCTTATGGGGGACGATGTGGATGTGCTGATCCCCGGCGAAATGATCGACTGGACCACCGCCTGCTTCGCCAGAGACGCCGCCCAGCTGGGGAAAAACAAGGCGATCATCCACTTGGGACATATCAATTCGGAGGAGCTGGGCATGAAATATGCCGCCGTGTGGGTCAAGGAGCTTGTGGGGCCTGATGTCCGGGTACAGTTTGTTCCCTCGGCAGACCTTTACCGGTATGTATTTTAAAAGCTTCCCTATCTTCTTTCAACTGTCACACGGGTAAGAGGGGCGCACCCTCTTACCCCCTTTTTTCAAATTTCGGCGAATCCTCGACAAAAGCCACGGGTCCTTCGTTTTTTCTATGGGGGGAATGATCGGTGAGTAAGATACAGCGGGAACAGGACCGTTTTCTGGAGATCTACCTGCGCAGGGCAGATCTGGTTTACCGCGTCTGTTTTTCCTTCCTCAAGAATCCGGCGGACACGGAGGACGCGGTACAGAACACCTTTTTGCGCCTGCTGTCCTCCGATCCCAAGTTTCAGGATCAGGAGCATGAAAAGGCTTGGCTGATCGTCACCGCCTCCAACCTGTGCCGGGATCAGCTGCGCCATTGGTGGAAAAAGCGGGAGCCGTTAGAATGGCACGAACAGACGGAGGCCGCTCCCCCAACAGAGCTGGACGAGACCCTGGAAGCGCTGCTGTCTCTCCCGGAAAAATACAGGTTTCCCCTCTATCTTTTCTACTATGAGGGCTACCGCAGCGGGGAGATCGCTCAGCTTCTGAAAAAGCCGCCCTCCACCGTTCGCACTTATCTGCAAAAAGGCAGAGAACTGCTTCGCAGCAAACTGGGAGGTGATCTTTTTGAAGGATGATCGTTTTGACCGGGGCTCCCAAAAAGCTTTCCCGGAACAGGAACGCCTGCACGACGCCTGGGAAAGGCTCACGCCTGATGATAAGACAAAAGATCGGATGCTCGCCCGGATCCTGGAAAAAAAGGACGCCCCCGCCCCCCGTGCTTCCAACCCGCGAAACGCCTGGATCCTGGCTCTGAGCTGTCTGCTGCTGTGCTGCTGTCTGCTTCCCCTTGCGGGCGTTTTCTCCCCCGCTTTCGAGACCGATGGAGCGCCTCGTTCCGCGGAGGGTCAGGAAACCGGCGGACTGGAAGCAGACAACGCGGAAAGCTTCCCGGCAGCCATGAGCGCCCCGGAAAGCAGCGCAGAAGACTTCCAGGGTTTGGAAACAGCGTCGGAAGCAGTCCCGGAAGATATGGTTTCGGAATTCGCCGCACCGGGAGCCGTTGCCGGAGAGGGAAAGACAGCGCTTGTTTTGCGGGATTCCACAGGTCTTCACGCCTATTTTGAAGAACAGCCGGAGGCCTTCGGCTCCGCCGATCCAAAACGACCCACCGCCGCGGCCTCCCAATCCCTGTCAGAAGATAGAGGAGCGTATGATGTAAGAATTCTGGGCGAGATCGTCTCCGTCCAGTACCTGGAGCTTCAGCGGGAGGACGGCTCGCACTTCTCCCACACCGCAGTGATCACGATAGAAGTTCTTTCCTCTCTTGCCGGGGAAATGCAGGAGGGAACCGTGACAGCCGCCCTGCCGGAAGCGGTGCTCAAAAGGCTTTCCCTCTCGGAAGGCCCCTGGGAGCTGCCAAAGGCAGGCCAAAGGGGAATCTTCTCTCTTCGCTTCGCTCCGGGAAAGGTCACGGAAAAGAACGGAGCCGTTTTGTGCTGGAGCGACCTGGCAGATTTCCTGCTGGACGAGGAAGAGCTTACGCTTCTGATCCTGGAAGGCGGCGACGGCCTGCTTTATGAGAAAGACAGCTTCCCGAAGCTCTCCCCGGAGCTGAGTATACAGAGCGCAGGGGAAAAGTTGTCAGATGGCAGTTATTAGATGTTGGACATTAGATGGTTGGATAAAGGCAAGAGCATTTAGGACATCTCTCACAAATAAAGCACAGCAGCACAAAAGCCCCCGGAATATTCTTCCGGGGGCAATTTTTCTATAGACTTCTCACAAACAACGGCTTTGCCGTTAAAAAAACTATCTGAATTTTAAGAAGTCCGGTGCTTTTCTGAAAGAAAAGAGGGGCGCTTCGCGCCCCAGGACTT
>CAMNSA010000018.1 GCA_946554335.1 uncultured Neglectibacter sp. | reverse complement strand
GTCCGCTTTGTGACAGGAGGCTCCTGGACGTGAAGCGGGACCGGGCATATGAGGTCATTTTTGAACTGCGGTGTCCGCACTGCGGGAAGATTGTGAGGATTGTGCTGCCAGCCCGTGCAGGGTTGAAGAACTGAATATATTTTTACGACCGAGCGAGTGGGACCGCATAGTGTCGAGTCACCGAATGGCCGGAGTAAAGCTAGGGATCAAGTAGCTTACTCCGGCCTTTTTTTGGTTTTACGGTAATGTCCCATATAGAGCTTCCGGCGTTTCTGGCTTTACGAAGGCGTAAAGAAAGGAACGCTTTATGTCTGAAAAGAGGATCATTACCATCAGGTCAGGGAACGAGGAAGTCAGGATGGAGGTTACGGAGGAAGAGTACCAGAGGTATTTCCGCCCGTGGTGGCGGCAGAAGAAGAGGGAGCAGAGGAACCGGGAGGCGATGGAGGAAAAGGGGTATACGGAAGAGTCTTATGAGGAATGGAAGGAGAACGATATGAGGGATGAGCTGTTTGCGGAGGATACGGAGGAACTGGCGGAGAAGAGGATGCTGCTGGGTGTATTGAAAGACGCACTGGATGATTTGCTGCCGGAAGAAAGGGAGATAGCGGAGAAGGTATTTGGGGAAGAAATGAGTGTTTATGAGTATGCAAGGGTCAGCGGGAAGAACCGGCGGACGCTGGATTTCCGTAAGAATAAGGTGCTGGAGAAACTGCGCCGCTTCTTCCGGGAGCGGGGGATAGACGTGTGATATCCGGGCATTCGACAATATTTTTTGTTTATGTCGAATGGTTTTTGAAAAAGTTTTGGGATTTCGTTGCCTATTTTTAAAAAAGTGTCATTACGGCAGTGAAGGGGATAGATGCGACAGCCCCGGAAAGGAGGAATGGAGCCTATGGAAAGAGAGAATACGCAGGAGCTTATTGGTATCCTGCAGGCGATCAGCATTGTCGCAAAGAGTCTGGCGGTGAAGTTGATGCAGATTGAGAAGAGTGTCCAGGCGTATGAAGCCGGTACGGCAGCAGTGGCCGGAAGGCGGAAAGCAAAGAAAGGATGGAAGCGGTGATGTGTAAGAAGGTGTTTATCTGCAGCCCTTTCCGTGGGGACATGGAGGGGAATGCGAGGAAGGCGGCCGGGTACTGCCGGACGGCCTGGGAAAAAGGGGTTCTGCCGATTGCGCCGCATCTGCTGTTCCCGCAGTTTCTGAATGAGGGGATCGAGGCGGAGCGGCAGGCGGGGCTTGCCATGGGGCTGGAACTGCTCCTTTGCTGTGACGAGGTGTGGGTGTTTGGGGAGGCCACGGAAGGGATGGCTTCGGAGATTGCCTTTGCCGCGGAGCAGGGGATTGAGGTGCGGTTCATGGAGCCGGAAGAACTGGAAGGGGGCGGCGCGTATGGAGATGGTGCTGGTGCTGACGCATCTGACGGGGAGTGAGGAACTGGACCGGCAGAGGGCGGAGGAATACTGCCGGTATGCGGCCCATAAGGGGAAGATACCGGTGAGCCCGTTTTTGTGTTTCCATGGCATTTTCAAGGATGAGCTTGGGAGCGCGGTGGAGGGCATCCTGGTCTCCCGGCTGATGGAGAAGGCGGACGGGATCTGGGTGTTCGGCTTTGAGAGGGGCGAGCGGCGCAGGCTGATGGAGGCAGAGGTACGGAAGATGTACGGGGAGAAGGCGCAGTATTTCAGCCATCCGGAGATCGGGAAGGAGCTGCTGGTGTGCGCGATGTATTCCGAGGAACTGATAGAGCGTTTGGAAGATATGGAGGGATTGTGATGATGGGAAATGAATTGTTGAGGATCGCGGACGGGTTTTCCATGGTGGCGGACGGGATTAGAGGGCTTGCCGGTATGGAGCGGAACGGTGCTGTCGATATGGCGGAGAAGGATGCGGGCGTGCCGGGGAGCGCAGGAGCCGTGGATACGGACGGGAATGCGGAAGCGGATTCCGGGGCGGCCGGCGCTTCGGATGCCGGGAAGGGGCAGAAGGCCGGGAAAGAGGATAAGAAGGCTGCTGGTTCCGGGAAGGAGAAGGCTGTCGCCATTGAGGACGTGCGGGCGGTGATGGCGCAGAAGACCCAGGAGGGGAAATCACAGGAGATCAAGGACCTGCTGCAGAGGTACGGTGCGGTGAAGCTGTCCGCGGTGAGCCCGGAGCATTACCCGGCGCTTTTGAAGGAAGCGAGGGTGCTTTGATATGGGGAGACATGCGTTATTGTCGGCGTCTTCTTCCAGGAGGTGGCTGAACTGTACGCCGTCCGCACGGCTGGAAGAGCGGTTTGCGGAGGAAGCGGGGAACAGCGTGTATGCGGAGGAAGGGACTGCCGCCCATGCCCTTGCGGAGCATAAGCTGAAACGGTGCCTGAAACGGCGTTCCAAGCGTCCGGTGTCGGATTACCAGTGTGACGAGATGGAGGAATGCACGGACGGGTATGTGTCCTATGCCATGGAGCAGGTGGAGCTTGCCAGGCAGGAGTGTAAGGACCCGGTGGTGCTGATCGAGCAGCGGCTGGATTATTCGGCCTATGTGCCGGAGGGGTTCGGCACGGGGGACCTGCTGATCGTGGCGGACCGGATGCTGACGGTGGTGGACTTGAAGTACGGGAAGGGCGTTGCCGTGGATGCGGAGCGGAACCCGCAGATGATGCTGTATGGCCTTGGGGCGCTGGAGCTGTTCGGGGCTATCTATGATATTGATACGGTGCGTATGACGATTTATCAGCCAAGGCTGGAATCGGTGAGCACCTGGGAGATTTCCGTACCGGAATTGATGGAGTGGGTGGAGAAGGAATTGAAGCCGAAGGCGGCGCTTGCCATCAATGGTGAGGGCGAGTTCCGGAGCGGTTCCTGGTGCCGGTTCTGCAAGGCGAAGGATACCTGCAGGGCCAGGGCGGAGGAATATTTGAGGCTGGCGCAGATGGAGTTTAAGGCTCCGGCGCTTCTGACGGATGATGAGATCGCGGAGGTGCTGAAAGTGGCGGACGAGCTTGCCAGGTGGTCTGCGGACGTGTATGCCTATGCCCAGGACGAGGCCGTGACCAGAGGGAAGAAGTGGGACGGCTTCAAGCTGGTGGAGGGCAGAACCTGCCGGAAGTATACGGACGAGGAAGAGGCGGCGGAGGCGGCTGTGGCTGCCGGGTACACGGATATCTATAAGAAGTCGCTGATCGGGATTACGGAGATGGAGAAGCTGATGGGCAGGAAGAGGTTTGCGGAGGTTCTTGGGAAGCTGGTGTATAAGCCGCAGGGCAAGATCACGCTGGTGCCGGAATCGGACAAGAGGCAGGAAGTAATGGCAGCAACCGCAGAGGCGGATTTTAAGGAGGAAGAATAAAATGAGCAATGAGAATGTGAACCTGACGAAAGTGATCGTACCGTGCAGATTTTCCTATCTGCACTGCTGGGAGCCCAATGCGGTGAACGACGGGGACCCGAAGTATTCGGTGTCGGCAATTATCCCGAAGTCGGACACGGAGACCATTGGGAAGATCAAAAGGGCCATTGAGCAGGCGAAGAAGGATTCGGTTTCCAAATGGGGCGGGAAGGTCCCGGCGAATTTGAAGCTGCCGCTCCGGGACGGGGATATTGACCGCCCGGAGGATGAGGCTTATGCGGACAGCTATTTCTTTAATGCCAACAGCAGGCAGGCGCCCCAGGTGGTGGATAAGAACGTGCAGCCGATCCTGGACCAGTCGGAGGTGTATTCCGGGTGCTATGGGCGGATCAGCGTGAATTTTTACGGGTTCAACAGCAATGGGAACCGCGGGATTGCGGCCGGCCTGGGAAATATCCAGAAGCTGCGTGACGGGGAATTCCTGGGCGGGAGGACGAGCGCAGAGGATGATTTTGACGCGGTGGAAGTGGACGAAGAGGAAGATTTCCTTGGGTAGATGTATCAGGGCGGCGGGGGACTGCCGCCCGTTTCCCGGCGGGGAGAAATGCAGGAGGAAGGGAGCCGTGGCGTTATGGGACGGATTTTAGAGATGGATATTGAGACGTTTTCGGATGTGGATTTGATTAAGTGCGGGGTCTACGCTTATGCGGACAGCCCTGCTTTTGAAGTCCTGCTGTTTGCCTATTCCTTTGACGGTGGGGAGACCAGGGTGATAGATCTGGCGCAGGGGGAGGAACTGCCGGGGGAAGTTGCGGAGGCGGTTTTTGACGGTTCTGTGGTGAAGACGGCGTTCAATGCGAATTTTGAGCGGACGTGTCTTTCTAAGCATTTCGGGAGGTATCTTCCGCCGGATTCCTGGCACTGCAGCGCGGTCCAGGCGGCGGTGCTGGCGCTGCCCCGGTCCCTGGAGGACGTGGGCGCGGTGCTGGGGCTGGACGAGCAGAAGATGAAGGAGGGGAAGGAGCTGATCCGGTATTTCTGTGTGCCGTGTAAGCCGACGAAGGCCAACGGCGGCAGGAGGCGGAACCTGCCCTGCCATGCGCCGGAGAAGTGGGAGCTGTTCAAGGCTTACTGCATGAGGGACGTGGATGTGGAGAAAGCCATACGGAGGAAGCTGTGTAAGTTCCCGATACCGGAGGGCGAGATGGAGCTGTACCGGCTGGACCAGAGGATCAATGACCGGGGCGTGCTGGTGGATATGGGGCTGGTGCGGCAGGCGGTTGTCTGTGAGCGGCTGCATAAGGAGGTTGTGACGAGGCGGGCATATGAGCTTACCGGCTTGGAGAATCCCAATTCCGTGGCGCAGTTGAAGGACTGGCTGGGGGAGAACGGGGTGGAGGCGGAGAGCCTGTCCAAGAAAGCGGTGGCGGAGATGATCGGGGAATCGGACGGGGAGGTGGAAGAGCTTCTGCGGCTCCGGCTTTTGATGGCGAAGACTTCCGTGAAGAAATATGAGGCCATGGAGCGGTCTGTCTGTTCGGACGGGCGGGTACATGGTTTATTGCAGTTTTACGGGGCGAACCGGACCGGGAGATGGGCGGGGAGGCTGGTGCAGGTCCAGAACCTGCCCCAGAACCATCTGCAGGACTTGGGACTGGCAAGAGGCTTGGTGAAAGAGGGCAGGTTTGAGGATGTGGAGATGCTTTATGATTCCACGCCGGGGGTGCTTTCGGAGCTGATACGGACGGCGTTTGTGCCGGAGCCGGGGTGCAGGTTTGTGGTAGCGGATTTTTCTGCCATTGAGGCAAGGGTGCTGGCGTGGCTTGCCGGGGAGCGGTGGAGGCTGGAGGTGTTTTCTTCCCATGGGAAGATTTATGAGGCTTCTGCGTCTGCTATGTTCCATGTTCCGATTGAGGAAGTGACGAAGGGCTCCCCTCTGCGGCAGAAGGGGAAGATCGCGGAGCTTGGCCTGGGGTATGGCGGGGCGGCGGGGGCGCTGGTCTCCATGGGGGCTTTGGATATGGGGCTTTCCGAGGATGATCTGCCGCCCCTGGTGGCTGCATGGCGCAGGGCGAACCCGCATATCACGCAGTTCTGGTGGGACGTGGATAAGGCGGCTGTGGAGGCCGTGACGAAGAGGGCGGGGACACGGGCAGGGAGGATCGGGTTTGAGTATCGGAGCGGGATTCTGTTTGTCACGCTCCCATCCGGCAGGAAGCTGGCGTATGTGAAGCCCAGGATGGCGGTGAATAAGTTCGGGCGGGAGGGCCTGACTTATGAGGGGATTCTGGAAAATAAGAAGTGGGGCCGGATTGAGACCTACGGGCCGAAGCTGGTGGAGAATATCGTGCAGGGGACGGCCAGGGACCTGCTGGCGGAAGCCATGCTGCGGGTGGAGAGGAAGGGCTATCCCATTGTGATGCACTGCCATGATGAGATCATTGCGGAGGTGCCGGAGGGCATGGGTTCCGTGGAAGAGATGTGTGGGGTGATGGCGGTGCAGCCTTCCTGGGCGGAGGGGCTGCCGCTGCGGGCGGACGGGTATGAGTGCCCGTTTTATCAGAAACAGTAGGAGGACGTTTTCATGGGGTACAGTGATGCAGGAAGAGGGACAGGGGGTATGTGTGTATGAAGGTTTATGTTTCTACGGGCAATTCGAGGATGGAGAAGCGGTGGAACGGCGGGGAGATGGAGCTGGAGGATTTTGTCCGGCGTATTTCCCGGACGATACGGACGGCGGAGACGGTGGAGCAGTACCGGAAGCTGTCCAAGGCGAGGCAGGATTCCATCAAGGACGTGGGCGGCTTTGTGATGGGGAAGCTGAAGGGCGGCAGGCGGAAGAAGGACTGCGTGGTGTTCCGGTCCGCCCTGACGCTGGACATGGACCATGCCGAGGCGGATATCCCGGAGCGGATGGAGATGTTCTTTGACTTCCGGTGCCTGATCTATTCCACGCATAAGCATACGCCGGAGAGTCCCAGGTTTCGGCTGGTGGTCCCGCTGTCCAGGAATGTGTCGCCGGACGAGTACGCGGCGGTGGCGCGGAAGGTGGCGGAGGACATCGGCATGGAGATGTTTGACGATACCACTTATGAGCCGTCCCGCCTGATGTACTGACCGTCCACGTCTGCGGACGGGGAATTTGTGTTCCGGGATGTTGCAGGGGAGATTCTGGACCCGGACACGGTGCTCTCCAGGTATAAGGACTGGCGGGATTCTTCGGAGTGGCCGGTGAGCGGGCGGCAGCAGGCGGTGGTCTTGAGGGAGATGAAGAAGCAGGCGGACCCGCTTGAAAAGGAAGGCGTGGTCGGGGCATTCTGCCGGACGTACAGCATTGAGGAAGCGGCGGAGGTGTTCCTGGCGGACGTGTATAAGCCGAGCGCCATGCAGGGACGGTATGATTATATCCCGGCGGATTCCCAGGCGGGGGTTGTGGTTTATGAGGGGAAGTTTGCCTATTCCCATCATGCCACGGACCCGGCCTGCGGGAAGCTGATGAACGCTTTTGACATGGTGCGTATCCATAAGTTCGGGGAGCTGGACGTGAGGGCTCCGGAGGATACGGAGGCTTCTAAGCTGCCGTCCTTTAAGGCTATGAGTGAGTTTGCGGTCAGTGACGAAAAGGTGAAGCTGACGCTGGCAGAGGACAGGGCGCAGTCTGCCCGGAAGGAGTTTTCTTCGGAAGATGACTGGCGCAAGGGGCTGGAACTGGACCGGCAGGGGAAGGTGAAGGACACGCTGGACAATCTGGTGCTGGCAATCCGGCATGATAAGGGCCTGCAGTCCATCGCTTTTAATCTGCACCGGGACGGGATTGATGCCGGGGAGAGCCTGCCCTGGAAGCAGATCAAGCCGGGGTGGAATGACTCTGATTTTGCGTCTTTGAAAGTTTATCTGAATAAGGGTTACGGGGTGTATGCGCCCACAAAGACGAAGGATGCCCTGCTGGCTGTGGCGTCGGAGCGGGCATACCATCCGGTGAAGGAGTATCTGGATGCCCTGCCGGAGTGGGACGGGGTGAAGCGGATCGACACGCTGCTGACGGACTATCTGGGGGCAGAGGATTCCGCATATACGAGGGCGGTCATCCGGAAGACACTGGCGGCGGCCGTGGCAAGGATCTACCAGCCGGGGACGAAGTTTGACAGCGTGCTTATCCTGAATGGCCCGCAGGGGATCGGGAAGTCCACGCTTTTTGCAAAACTGGCAGGGACGTGGTTTTCGGACAGCCTGACGCTTACGGACATGCGGGATAAGTCCGGGCCGGAGAAGCTGCAGGGGTATTGGATTCTGGAATTAGGGGAGCTTGCCGGGATGAAGAAGACGGACGTGGAGACGGTGAAGTCTTTTCTTTCCAGGGTGGATGACAAGTACCGGGCCAGCTATGGGCTGAATGTAGAGAGCCATCCAAGGCAGTGCGTGATCGTGGGCAGTACAAATACGGAGAGCGGGTTCCTGCGTGACATTACCGGGAACCGGCGTTTCTGGCCGGTGCGGGTAAACGGTGAGAGTGTGAGGAAGCCGTGGCAGATTTCCGGGGAGGATGTGCTGCAGGTATGGGCGGAGGCGAAGGCCGTCTATGAGAGCGGGGAGCGGCTGTACCTGGAAGGGGAAGTTGCGGCCATGGCTACATCCGAGCAGGCGGAGGCCATGGAGACGGATGACCGGGAAGGGCTGGTGCGGACGTACCTGGACACGCTCCTGCCGGAAAACTGGGATTCCATGAGCTTATATGACCGGAGGAATTTTTTGAACGGCAGCGAGTTTGGGGAGGAACGGCAGACGGGTACGGTGCGCCGGACGATGGTGTGCAACATGGAGATCTGGTGTGAGTGCTTCGGGAGGGAGTCCTCTGCGCTGAAAAAGATAGATTCCTATGAGATCAGCGGCATCATGCGGAAGATTGAGGGCTGGGGGAAATATACGGAGACGAAGAACGGGATGTCCGGCTTTCCGATCTATGGGAAACAGCGGGCATATGTGCGGGAACAAGACAGGGAATAGACGGAACAAGTCTGCCTGTATGGGAACAAGCCGGAACGGAACGAGCGGAACAAGAGGGAGTTTGTTCTGACGGTAGTTCCCGTACAGGGGATTCCGTAAAATCAAGGGTTGCGGGGCGGTCTGGAACAAGGGAACAAGAATCTCTTAGTGGGGTATGGGTAATAAGAAAAAGAAGCATATATGTACGTGTTATATACACGTATAAGGTATAAGGGATTTTTTGTATCCATGTTCCGGGCTTTGTTCCGTGACGGGACGGAGGTGTCTGGATGAGGGAGAGTGAGATTGAACGGCGGCTGGCGGTATCGGTGAAGGAGATGGGAGGCATGGCGGTGAAGTTCGTTTCCCCCGGCTTGGATGGGGTGCCGGACCGGATTGTCTTGCTGCCGGGAAGGAAGATTGCTTTTGTGGAGTTGAAGGCCCCTGGGAAGAGGCCAAGGCCCCTGCAGGAGAAGAGGAAGAGGCAGTTGGAGGGTTTGGGCTTTCCGGTTTATGTGGTAGACAGCCTGGAGCAGATTGGAGGTGTGCTGGATGAGATATGTTCCGCATGAGTATCAGGAGTATGCGAAGGAGTTTATCATCAGGGAGAAGGTGAGCGCGCTGTTTTTGGACTGCGGGCTTGGGAAGACGGTGATCACGCTGACGGCGGTGTGGGAGCTTCTGTTTGACTATTTTGATATCCGTAAGGTGCTTGTGATCGCGCCTCTGCGGGTGGCGAGGGATACCTGGGGCGGCGAGCTGGAGAAGTGGGAGCATCTGTCCGGGATCGGGCTGTCAAAGGTGCTGGGTCCGGAGAAGGAGCGGCTGGCGGCTTTGGAGCGGGAGGCGCAGGTGTATGTCATCAACCGGGAAAATGTGGAGTGGCTGGTGGATTCCTGCAGGTGGGATTTTGACATGGTGGTGATCGATGAGCTGTCTTCTTTCAAGTCCCACAGGGCGAAGCGGTTTAAGGCTTTGAAGAGGGTGCGGCCGAAGGTGAGGCGGATAGTGGGGCTGACCGGGACGCCGGCGCCGAACGGGCTGATCGATTTATGGGCGGAGATCGGGCTGCTGGACATGGGGCAGAGGCTTGGGCGGTTCATCGGCGGATACCGGGAGCGGTTCTTCCTGCCGGATAAGCGGAGCAGGCAGATGGTGTTCTCCTACAAGCCCAGGGACGGGGCGGAGGAAGCGATTTACGGGCTGATCTCTGATATCTGTATCAGCATGAGGGCGTGTGACTATCTGGATATGCCGGAGTGTGTGTATAACCGGGTGGAGGTTGCCATGAGCGGGAGGGAGATGGAGCTGTATGGGAAGCTGGAGAAAGATATGCTGCTGCCTTTTGCGGACGGGGATATTGACGCGGTGAATGCGGCGGGGCTCTCCAACAAGCTGCTGCAGATGGCGAACGGGGCGGTCTATGACGAGAACGGCAGGGTGAGGCGTATCCATGACCGGAAGCTGGAAGCCCTGGAGGATTTGATGGAGGCGGCGAACGGGAAGCCGGTGCTGGTGGCTTACTGGTATAAGCATGATTTACAGAGGATTGTAGAAAGGGTGGGAGCCGTGGAGCTGGATACGGCGGATGATATGCGGAGGTGGAATGCCGGGGAGATTCCGGTGGCGGTGATCCACCCGGCGTCCGCAGGGCATGGGCTGAACCTGCAGGCGGGAGGCTCCACGCTGGTATGGTTCGGGCTTACCTGGTCTTTGGAACTGTACCAGCAGATGAACGCAAGGCTGTGGCGGCAGGGGCAGGAGGATACGGTGGTGATACACCATCTGATTGCGAAGGGGACGCTGGACGAACGGGTGATGGCGGCCCTGGAGAGGAAGGACTGCGGGCAGGCGGCGCTTGTGGAAGCGGTGAGGGCGAGGATTGGAGGCGGAAAGGATGGAGACAGAGAAGCTGTTTAAGGAATACCGGAGCTGGAAGAAGGACATGGGGCTTCTGGAGTTTGAGTTGTCCCGGTTTGAGGGTGTTCCGTATGAGGACGTGATAAGGAGCATGTGCCTGGGGCGGCCCCAGGGGGAGCGTGTGCAGGGCGGCGGGGCTTCCGATAAGACCGGGAATGCGGCGGTGAAGTACCGGCAGGTAAAGGAGCGTCTGGATGATGACTGGTTTGATTACCTGCTGGGGCGGTATCAGGCGGTGAAAGAGGAACTGGATTTTTTTGAGTATGCCGTGGGGCAGTTGAGCGGGAGGCTGCCGGAGGTGGTGCGGGATATGGTGATGGAGGATATGACGTGGCGGGAGATGGCGGAAAAGTATAATGTGAGCGAGACGATGATAGCGAAGTACCGGAAGAAAGCGCTGGCGGAGATGAAGGAGCTGTACCGGATACGGGAGAAGACGGCAGGGCGGTATCTTCTGGACTGACCGGCGGGGCCTGGTTTAGTAATGGTTGGGTAATGGTTTAGTAAAGGTATAGTAAGGGTTTATTGAAAGTTTATTGGAAGCTGTGGTATTCTTAGAATGCGAAGAACTGTAAGGAGCTCTGTGGATATGTCCATGGGGCTTTTTCTTTTGTCTTTGCAGGGCGGCGGGCTTCATCCTTTCACCGCTGCCCTTTTTGAGATTGAGAGGATGGAAGGGAGATTTTGATGGACTGTTTTGCGTTATGCGGGAACGGGCACTGCGGCGTGATCGGAAGGCAGTGCCAGGGGGAGCCCTGCGGTTTTCATAAGACGAAGGAGGAACAGGAGCGGTCCCTGGAGAAAGCACGGGAGAGGCTTAGGAGCCTGCCGGAGCATCAGCAGGACGCCATAGCGGATAAATATTACGGCGGAGTGAGGCGGTGGTGATCATGCCGAGAAGGCCGAAGAAGCCGTGTAAGCATCCGGGATGCCCGGAGCTGACGGACGGTGATTTCTGTGAGGAACATGCGGTACTGCACAGGGCGGACCGTGCGGACGCTTCCGGGCGTGGATATGACAGCAGGTGGCGGAAGGCAAGGAAACTTTTTCTAAAACGGCATCCGCTGTGTGAGAAGTGTAAGGAGCGGGGACGGTTCGTGAAAGCAGAAGTGGTTGACCATATCGTGCCGCACAGAGGGGATGGGAAGCTGTTCTGGGATGAATCGAACTGGCAGGCGCTCTGTAAGAGCTGCCATGACAGCAAGACCATGACCGAGGACAGGTATCAGAAATACAGGTACTGACGGCAGAAAAGCCCTGGGAGCTTTCAGGGCTTTTCTGCAGTATATGCTTTTTTGTCATGCGGGTTCGGCGGGACATTCTGATTCCGGCGGTGCGGGGTGAATGTGTATGGAGCCTTCTTCATAGTCCACCTGCAGGCGGTCCCCGATGTGGAAACCGAGGGATTCCAGCCAGTTTCCCTCTATCTGGATTTTGGGTGTCCGGATGTATTTGGTGTCATCAAAAGGGTTTTTGGGATAGGTAAGGCGTGAGGATGTGATTACTTTGATCAGCTTTGATTTCATAGACGTGTGCCTCCTTTAGGTTTGGTGTGGTGCTGACTATTATTTTACCGGGGAACCGTGCGGATCTCCAGCGAAATCTGGCCGGCAATCTCCACAAAGATTTTCTCCGTGAGCTGTGGGTTCTGCCTGAGGCCGGAGGGGGAGGGGCGGTGCAAATCTCCAGAAGCCGTCCCTACGGATACCGCCGCCCCCTCAAACGTGAATTTTCGCAGAAATTGACAGGGGGGATAGGCGGCGCATGATCCCGGCATACATAAATGCAGGATTTATAAGTATTTCGGCGGATTATTCTGTACCTGAAATCTCTGTAAATCCTGCATTTTGAAGCTGAAAAACCATCGAAAAAAGGTGGTTTTTTGGCTCTTTTTGTTTTGGGGGTGAAGGTATGACGAAGGAACAGGCGGCGCAGATTAAAGAACTGCGGATGCAGGGGAAAGGCTATAAGGCTGCTGCTTCTGCCGTGGGGCTGTCCCGTGACATTGTGAGGAATTACTGTAAGGCGAACGGGATGGAAGGCTATGGGGAAGCGGCAAAGCTGAACCTGCAGAAAGAGATGGCGGAGAATGGTGCCGCCATGCCGGGTGCGTGAGGACGGCGGAAAGGAAAAGCTGTATGCGGCTTCGCTGTCCGGCGGGAAGGATTCCACGGCTATGGTTCTGCGGCTGGTGGAGGAAGGCTGGCCTTTGGATTTTGTGATGTTCTGTGACACGGGGCTGGAATTTCCCCAGATGTATGAGCATGTGGAAAGGCTGGAAAAGGCCCTGCCGGTTCCGGTGGTGCGTCTGAAAGAGGAAAAGGGCTTTGAGTATTACCTGCTCTGTTATACGCCGGAGCGGAAGGACCCGGATTCCCTTTATGCGGATAAGCCGGGCATGAGCTGGGCGGGGCCTAGGAACCGCTGGTGTACTTCCGTGTTGAAGACGGCGGTGATCAATAGGTATCTGTCAGGGCTTAGGAAGAGATATGAGATCGTGCAGTATATCGGCATAGCGGCGGATGAGCCGCAGAGGGTGAGGGAGTACCGGTATCCCCTGGTGGAATGGGGGATGACGGAGAAGGACTGCCTGGATTACTGCTATGAGCGGGGGTATGACTGGGGCGGGCTGTACCGGCTGTTTGACCGGGTGTCCTGCTGGTGCTGCCCCCTGCAGGGGCTGGAGGAACTGTGGACGCTGCGCTGGGAGTTCCCGGAGCTGTGGAGCCAGCTTTTGGAATGGGAAGCCAAAACCTGGCGGAATTTCCGGAAGGATTTTTCTGCGCAGGAGCTGGAAGTCAGGTTCCGGTTTGAGGAAGAACGGCTCCGGGAGGGAAAGCGCATCCGGGGGAAGGAGTTTTTTAAGGAACTGTATGGGAGGTTAGGCAGGGATGGAGACAGGGCAGAAATATAATATCGTCTATGCCGATCCCCCGTGGCGGTATGACAACAAACGGGTGCAGGGCGGAGCGGAGAAGCATTACGGGACGATGGGCACGGAGGATATCTGTGCGCTGCCCGTGGCGGGTATCTGCGCGGAAGACTGTACGTTGTTTCTGTGGGTTACGTTCCCGCAGTTGCCGGAGGCCCTGCGCGTGATGGAAAGCTGGGGGTTCCGGTATAAGACAGTGGCTTTTGTGTGGCTGAAACAGAACCGGAAGTCTCCGGGCTGGTTTTACGGGCTGGGGTTCTGGACCAGGGGGAATGCGGAGATCTGCCTGCTGGGAGTGAAAGGGCATCCGAGGCGCAGGTCTGCCCGTGTCCACCAGTTTATCATCTCTCCGCTGGAAGCGCACAGCAAGAAGCCGGACGAGACGAGGGAGAAGATTGTGGAATTGATGGGAGACCTTCCGAGGGTGGAGCTGTTCGCAAGGCAGCGTGTCCCCGGCTGGGAAGCGTGGGGGAACGAGGTGGAGAGCAGCGTTGTCCTGGAGCCGGAAGGAGACGGAAGAAAGAGAAACGGGGAGGTGGACTGACCATGGGAAGGCTTACGTTTCTGGATATCTGTTCGGGGATCGGCGGGTTCCGGCTGGGGCTGGAATGGGCCGGGCATAAATGCGTTGGTTATTGTGAGTATGATAAGTTTGCGAGGGCTTCCTATGAGGCCATGTATGACACGGAAGGGGAATGGAAGGCGGAGGATGTGACGAAGCTGACGCCGGAAGAGATCCCCTATGCGGATGCGTGGTGCTTTGGGTTCCCCTGCTTTGAGGCCGGGACGCTGGTGATGACGGACCGGGGATATAAGTGTATTGAGCATATCCGGGCCGGGGACCGGGTATTGACGCATAAGAACAGGTTCCGCCCGGTGGTGAGGCCCATGAAGCATAAGGCCGGGGAGATTTATGAGCTGGACGTTTTCGGCGTAGAGAATCTAAAAGTGACCGGTGAGCATCCGTTTCTGGTAAAAGAAGGGGATTCTGCTAAATGGAAGGCCGTACAGGAACTGGAGGCGGGTGATCTGATCGCGGTTCCGGTGAATAACAAGGCGGAGCTGCCGGAATGGGATGGGATTACTTATGAGCGGCATGGGAGGGAGTACAGGCTGGACGGCCTTGACCTTGGGAGCCGGGATTTCTGGTGGTTCGTGGGCTGTTATATGGGTGACGGCTGGTATCGTGTCACCAAGAGGAAGAATGCGTCTGATAATTACCGGGTGGTGGTTGCCTGCAATGAGGAAAAGCTGGAACGGCTGAAAAGGCATGTGGACGGAATGTTCCGTTACAGCGTGGCGAAGGAGCGGACGGCTTATAAGGTGCATTTTACGAATAAAGAGCTGACGGTATTCTTGATGCAGTTTGGAAAGGGCGCGGGAGGAAAGCGGCTGACGGAAGCGGTCTTCAATCTGCCGGGGGATCTGCTGCGGGCGTTTCTGGAAGGGTATTTTGAGACGGAAGGGTGTATTGTGGGAAAGTATCATCAGGCATCCACGATTTCCAGGGAGCTTGCTTATGGAATCCGGGACTGTGTGCATAAGGCGTACCGTATGCCTTGTGCGGTTTACAGAAATAAGATGCCGGAGACCTGCGTAATCGAGGGCAGGACGGTACGGCAGCATGATTTTTATACGGTGAGGTTCAAGGAAGGGCGGTCTGAAAGGGACGGCTCTTTTTTCATGGACGGATATGTCTGGTGCCGTTACAGGGGCAGCAGGAAGGTCCCGTTTGACGGATACGTCTACAACATGGAGGTGGAAGATGACAATTCATACACAGCAGGAGGACTGGCAGCCCACAACTGCCAGGATATCTCCATCGCAGGAAAGCAGAGAGGGCTTAGAGGAAAAAGAAGTGGAATCTATTACAGCATTATTGACCTCATCAAAGGCAAAGAGGAAGGTGATAAGCCCACATACCTACTTGTTGAGAACGTTAAGAACCTGTTATCAGTCAATGCAGGATTCGATTTTGCCGCCGTTCTCTCTGAAATGGACGAGGCAGGGTATGACGTGCGGTGGCAGGTGCTTAATTCTAAAGACTTCGGAGTCCCGCAGAACCGGGAGAGGGTATTCCTTATCGCAGTTCTTAGAAGCAGAGGTGGACGGGAAATATTATCTGTCTCCGGAGAAGACGGCGGAGCTCTTAAAGAGGTTATAGGCGGGATGCAGGGATACCGGGTGTATGACCCGTCCGGGGTTTCGGTGAGTATCGGGGCGAACGGCGGGGGAATGGGATCGAAGACCGGGTTGTACTGTGTGGGGAATGTGAACCCAGGCGGGCAGGGGATGAATGGACGCATTTATGATGCCAGGGGGCTGGCTCTCACGGTCACGTCTGAAAGCGGACAGGGCGGAAAGGTTTTTATTGACCAGACGCTGAACCATCCGAAGGTGCGGGATGTTGCTAAATGTCTGATTGCGCAGTATAATGGCGGGCTTACGAATTTTGGCAATTCCGGGGTTTTGGAGGCTGCGGATACGGTATCAGAAAATAAGGACGGAAGTGTATTAGAAGCTAGGGCGGTGCTGACGCCGGACCGGGTGGAGAAGCGGCAGAACGGGAGGCGGATGAAGGAAACCGGGGAGCCGATGTTCACGCTGACGGCGCAGGACCAGCACGGGGTGTACCTGCCGGAAGATGCATCCGGGGATGCGGAGACGGCGCTGCCGGTGAGGAACGGCACGAAGCAGGGGTATGACCTGGCTTTTCCGGGGGACGGCGTGTGCCTGTCGTATCCGAAGAGTGAATCCCGGCGGGGCCGGGTTGGAAAGGGCTGTTCGCAGACGCTGGATACGGGGTGCATGATGGGGACGGTGACGAAGTGCGGGAAGATACGGAGGCTGACTCCCCGTGAGTGTTTCCGCCTGCAGGGGTTCCCGGATGAGCTGTATGAGCGGGCGGCGGCTGTCAATTCGGAGACACAGCTTTACAAACAGGCCGGGAATGCGGTCACGGCGACGGTGGCTTATGCGGTCGCCATGGCACTGCCGGAGAGCAGGGAGCTTCTGGCGCAGATGGAGGCTGTGTGGGAAGAGTTCGGGGATTCCGTGCGGGAGGCTGAATGGAAAGGCGCTGATGGCTTTGTGCCGGGGACGGCGTGGGAGGACTTTGGGGATACGGCAGGCGGCCTGTCCGGGGATTCCGGGGCGGGGCCTGATGGGGATTTTGATTTTCTGAATTAGAAAGTGTGTGAGCCGGTACGGAGGGAGGTGAGTGCGGTGGCGCAGAGAGGGCGGAAGCCGAAGCCTACGGCGGTGAAGATGCTGGAGGGGAACCCTGGGAAGCGGGGGCTGAATGCCGGGGAGCCGAAGCCGGAGAAGAAGGCTCCGAGATGCCCGGCGTGGCTGGAAGCGGAGGCGAAGAAGGAATGGAAGCGGATGGCGAAGCAGATGGAGCGGCTTGGGATTCTGACGGAGATTGACATGGCGGCTTTTGCGGGGTACTGCCAGGCGTATGCCAGGTGGAAGGAAGCGGAGGAATATATTTCCGAGCATGGGGCGATCATGGAGACGCCTTCGGGGTACTGCCAGCAGGTCCCGCAGGTGTCCATTGCGCAGACTTACCTGAAGATCATGAACCGGTTCTGTGAGCAGTTCGGGCTTACGCCTTCTTCCCGGAGCCGGATCGTGGCGGATGCCGGGGAGGATAAGGAGAGCGACGCTATGGAGATCCTGTTGTTCAAGGGAGGCAGAGGATAGTGTTTGACGAGGCGAAGGCGCAGAGGGCTGTGGAGTTTATCCGCTGCCTGAAACATACGAAGGGGAGATGGCGGGGGCAGGCGTTTGACCTGCTGCCGTGGCAGGAGACGATTATCAGGGACGTGTTCGGGACGGTGAAGGAGGACGGGTTTCGGCAGTATAATACGGCCTATGTGGAGATTCCGAAGAAGAACGGGAAGTCGGAGCTGGCGGCGGGGGTGGCGCTTTACATGACCTGCGGGGACAATGAGTGGGGCGCGGAGGTTTATGGGTGCGCTTCGGACCGGCAGCAGGCTTCCATTGTGTTTGACGTGGCGGTGGACATGGTGGAGCAGTGCCCGGCGTTGAAGAAGCGGATCAAGCCGGTGATGTCGGTGAAGCGGCTGGTGTATAAGCCGACGAACAGTTTTTACCAGGTGCTTTCTGCGGAGGCTTATACGAAGCACGGGCTGAATGTCCATGCGGTGATTTTTGACGAGCTGCACAGCCAGCCGAACCGGGAACTGTTCGACGTTATGACGAAGGGTTCCGGAGATGCCAGGACACAGCCTTTGTTTTTCCTGATCACTACGGCAGGGACGGACCGGCATTCTGTGTGTTTTGAGCAGCACCAGAAGGCGGAGGATATTCTATGCGGGAGGAAGGCGGACCCGACATTTTATCCGGTGATCTACGGGGCTCTGGATGATGCGGACTGGACTTCGGAGGAAGTGTGGTACCAGGCGAACCCGTCTTTGGGGCATACGATTGACATTGGGAAGGTGCGGAATGCGTGTTTGAGCGCCAGGGACAATCCGGCAGAGGAAAATATTTTCCGGCAGCTTCGGCTGAACCAGTGGGTGAAGCAGTCTACACGGTGGATGCAGATGGAGAAGTGGGATGCCTGTGCTTTCCCGGTGGACGAGGGGGAGCTTCTGGGGCGGGAGTGTTACGGCGGGCTGGATCTGTCCAGCTCTATTGATATCACGGCTTTTGTGCTGGTCTTTCCGCCCAGGGACGATACGGAGAAGTATGTGTTCCTGCCGTATTTCTGGATACCGGAGGAAAACATGGTGCGCAGGGTACGGCGTGACCATGTGCCTTATGACGTGTGGGAGAAGCAGGGGTTTCTGGAGACTACGGAGGGGGACGTGATCCATTATGGGTTTATTGAGAGTTTTATAGAGGATTTGGGGAAGAGGTTTCACATAAAGGAGATCGCTTTTGACCGGTGGGGAGCGGTGCAGATGGTCCAGAACCTGGAGGGGCTTGGGTTTACGGTGGTCCCGTTCGGGCAGGGGTTCAAGGATATGTCGCCGCCGTCCAAGAGGCTGATGGAACTGGTCCTGGAGAGGAATGTTGCCCACGGCGGGCATCCGGTGCTGAGGTGGATGATGGACAATATTTTTGTGCGGACGGACCCGGCGGGGAATATCAAGCCGGATAAGGAGAAGTCCACGGAGAAGATTGACGGTGCGGTGGCGGCGATCATGGCGCTTGACAGGGCAATCAGGCATGGCGGGAGCACGGGGAGCGTGTATGATGAGAGGGGGATTTTGTCATTCTAATTTGTCGGAATTTATGCTACAATGGCTAAAAAGATAAGGGGGGAGATTGAATGAAATACCGGGGCAATATTTTCTTTCTGGGAATGGCTTTAGCATATGGTGTTTTATTTATTGTTCAGGCCGTAAATGAAAATCTTTTGGCAATACAGGTGTATTATTTTGTTGCATGGGCATCGTTAGAGTTAGCGGTGCTTGAATTGGTAAAAACAGTATCTTTGTTTTTGTCTAAGAATCTCCGATTAGTGAAGTATATTGAAAAAAGGATAGGGTATAACAGGAAAAAAGAAATTAAGAAAGATAAAATTGTAGAGAGATTTGTGGAGGTAATATCATATTTCCAATATATCTTTATTTTTATTATGGCAATTATAACTCCGATTAAAGACATACCAAATAGCGTTGCAGTCAATAAGCAGATAAGCTGTCTCTCTTTATTGTCATTTGCAATGCTGTTTCTAAATACATTTTTATATCAGTGGGGAGAAGATTTATATAAGGCGCAAAAAGATAAAATCAAGGAATTAAAATAAGATAATAGATATGTGAGCATCTATTTTTGAAAATAATAGGTGCTTTTCTTTTGCGTATTTTTAGGAGGTGTGTATGAAGCTGGCGTCTATTTTGGGTATCAGGGGGGCGAGGGATAAGCCGAGGGACAGTTACGGGAGTACGGCTTATTCCTTTTTGTTTGGGCGGAGCAGCAGCGGGAAGGTCGTGAATGAGCGGACGGCCATGCAGACCACGGCGGTCTATTCCTGTGTGCGGATTCTGTCGGAGGCGGTTGCTTCCCTGCCGGTGCATTTGTACCGGTATGCGGGGAGGGGGAAGGAGCGGGTGTATGACCATCCTTTGTATTATCTCCTGCATGACGAGCCGAACCCGGAGATGACTTCTTTTGTGTTCCGGGAGACTTTGATGAGTCACCTTTTGATCTGGGGGAATGCCTATGCGCAGATCATACGGGACGGCGGGGGCCGGGTGCTGGGGCTGTACCCGCTGCTGCCGGACAAGGTGGAGGTTGACCGGGACGGTAAGGGGGAGCTTTATTATGTCTATAACCGGTACAGTGACGAGAACCCAAATTTTGGGGAGTACGGCAGGGTGTATCTTCCGCAGGAGGATGTGCTGCATATCCCCGGGCTTGGGTTTGACGGGCTGGTGGGATATTCTCCTATTGCCATGGCGAAGAATGCGGTGGGGATGACGCTGGCCTGTGAGGAATACGGGGCGGGGTTCTTTGAGAACGGGGCCACGCCGGGCGGCGTGCTGGAGCATCCGGGGGTGTTGAAGGACCCGGCGAAGGTGCGGGAGAGCTGGCACGCTGTCTACGGGGGCTCTAAGAATGCGGGGAAGGTGGCCGTTCTGGAAGAGGGCATGAAGTACCAGCAGATCGGGATTCCGCCGGAGGAAGCGCAGTTTTTGGAGACCAGGAAGTTCCAGGTGGACGAAATTGCCAGGCTGTATCGGATTCCGCCGCATATGGTCGGGGATCTGGACAAGAGCAGTTTTTCTAATATTGAGCAGCAGTCTTTGGAGTTCGTGAAGTATACGTTGGACCCATGGGTGATCCGGTGGGAGCAGTCTTTACAGAAGGCGCTCCTGCTGCCGCAGGAGAAGCGGGAGTATTTTGTGAAGCTGAACGTGGACGGGCTTCTGCGGGGGGATTACCAGAGCCGGATGGCCGGATATTCTGTGGGGCGGCAGAATGGGTGGCTGTCCACGAATGATATCAGGGAGATGGAGGATATGAACCCGATCCCGGCGGAGGAAGGCGGGGATCTGTACTTGGTGAACGGGAATCTGTGCAAGCTGGAAGATGCAGGGCTGTTTGCGGGGAAGAACCTACAGGAGCAGGAGCCGCCGGACGGGGGACAGCTTCGGCAGGGAGGTTCCGGATTGGAGCCGTGAGGTATGGGAACATGAAAGCATAAAGGTATAAAGGCATAAAAGCAGAATAAAGGAGTTTTGGAAGCTGGCAGGCGGAGATATCTGGCGGCTTTTTTTGTGCGCTGATTTAAGGGGATTGGCGGGAAGTGTTGGAAGAAGCGGAAAGTGAGGTGCAGGGATGAAGCGGAAGTTTTGGAACTGGATACGGAATGAGACGGACGGGGAGAGGACTCTGGTATTGAACGGGGAGATTTCGGATGAGACCTGGTACGGGGACGAGGTGACGCCGGCGCTGTTCCGGAAGGAGCTGGATGCGGGGACGGGGGATATCACGGTCTGGATCAATTCTCCGGGCGGGGACGTGTTTGCGGCGGCGCAGATTTATAACATGCTGATGGAGTACAAAGGGGATGTGACGGTGAAGGTGGATGCTCTGGCGGCTTCGGCGGCGTCTGTGATTGCCATGGCCGGGACGGAGGTTCTGATGTCCCCGGTGGGTATGATGATGATCCACAATCCCATGACGATTGCTATCGGTGACAGTAAGGAGATGCAGAGGGCCGGGGAGATGCTGGACGAGGTGAAGGAGAGCATCATGAACGCCTATGAGATTAAGACGGGCATGAGCCGGGCGAGGATTTCCCATCTGATGGATGCGGAGAGCTGGTTCAATGCGAAGAAGGCGGTGGAGCTTGGGTTTGCGGACGGGGTTCTGCATGAAGGGGAAGGTACGGAAGATGCGGTGAGAGGCACGGAGCCGGAGGGCGTGATGTTTTCGCGCATGGCGGTGACTAATTCCCTGCTGTCCAAGCTGGTGCCGAAGGAGGCAGAAAAGAGGGTTCCGGTGGAGCAGTTGGAGAAGCGGCTGGGACTTCTGCGGCATTGAGTTTTAGGAGTGGTCATGGGCTGCGGCGGCCTGTGAACCGGCGGAGCAGGGGAAGGCTGTGAGGTACTGCGGCTATGTGGAACCTGGGAAACGGTTTAGAGGTACTGCGGCTTGTGGAGCCTGGGAAGCGGCTTTGAGGTGCTGTGGCGGTGCGGGGCCTGGAAAAGAGGTTTTTGTAAATTCAAAAAAAGATTGACGGAGGTATGGAGATGAAGAAGATTTTGGAGTTGAGGGAGAAGCGTGCGAAGGCATGGGAGGTGGCAAAGTCTTTTCTGGACAACAAGCGGGGTGAGGACGGCCTGCTGTCGGCGGAGGATACGGCTGCCTATGAGAAGATGGAGCAGGAGGTTGTGGACTTAGGGAAGGAGATTGAGCGGCTGGAACGGCAGGCGGCGATTGACGCGGAGCTGAATAAGCCTGTCTCCGAGCCGATCACGAATAAGCCGAACAACAATCCGGACGGCGAAGAGAAGAAGGGCAGGGCGACGGATAGGTATAAAAAGACGTTCTGGAATGCCATGCGGAGGAAGAATTTTTATGACGTGGAGAATGCCCTGCAGGTGGGGACGGATTCCGAGGGCGGGTATCTGGTGCCGGACGAGTTTGAGCATACGCTGGTGGAGGCTCTGGAGGAAGAGAACTTTTTCCGGAGTATCGCCACGGTGATCAAGACTTCCAGCGGGGACCGGAAGATTCCGGTGGCTGCCACGAAGGGGACAGCTTCCTGGATTGACGAGGAAGGGGCTTACCCGGAGTCGGATGATTCTTTCGGGCAGGTTTCCATCGGGGCGTACAAGGTGGCGACGATGCTGAAAGTGTCGGATGAGCTTCTGAATGACAGTGTGTTTGACCTGGAGGCGTATATCTCTAAGGAGTTCGGGCGCAGGATCGGGGCGAAGGAGGAAGAGGCGTTCTTTACCGGGGACGGGAAGGGCAAGCCTACGGGTATTTTTAATTCCACGGGCGGGGCTTCTGACGGAGTGACCACGGCGGCTGCCGGTATCACGTTTGACGATGTGATGGACCTGTTCTATGCGGTGAAGTCGCCGTACCGGAAGAAGGCGGTCTGGGTGCTGAATGATACCACGGTGAAGGCCCTGCGGAAGCTGAAAGACAATAACGGCAATTATATCTGGCAGCCGTCCGTGCAGGCGGGGCAGCCGGACATGATCCTGAACCGTCCGTACCATACTTCCGCCTATGTGCCGGAGGTCGCGGCGGGGGCGAAGGTGATGGCCTTCGGGGATTTCTCTTATTACTGGATTGCGGACCGGCAGGGAAGGTCTTTTAAGAGGCTGAATGAGCTGTTTGCGGCAAACGGGCAGGTGGGGTTCCTGGCAAGCCAGAGGGTGGACGGGAAGCTGATTCTGTCGGAGGCTGTGAAGACCATGGCGATCAAGGGGAGCAGCACCGGGGCGTAAGGTTCCGGCGTATGGTGAGTGATGCCGGGGGTGTGAAATCTCCGGCATGAAATAAAGTATGAAAGGCGGGAGGGATGCAGGATGGCGGTTGTGACGCTGGAAGAGGCGAAGCAGTATCTCCGGGTGGACAGTGCGGACGAGGACGGGTTTATCTCCGGGCTGTTGGAGACCGGGGAGAACATGTGCGCGGATATGGCGCGGATGGAAGCGGGAGAGCTGGAAGGGCATCTTCCCATGGCGCGGATTGCCGTCTTGTATGTCACTGCCTATCTGTATGAACACAGGGAGCAGGCGGACCATGAGGAACTGGTGCAGACTTTACGTTCCCTGCTGTTCGGTATCAGGAAGGAAGTGTTCTGATGGCAGAGGAATGGAGAAACAGCGGGGCAGGCGGGAGTTCCCGGCAGAGGTATCCTTTGGGGGAGTGGAAGGAGCGGATCACGATCCAGAAGAGCTCCCTGGGGAACGATAAGGCGGGGAACCATGTGCTGGCCTGGGAGGATTATTTTTCCTGCTCTGCTTTTGTGAACAGTCTTTCCGGGAAGGAATACTGGGAGGCGGCGCAGATTAACGCACAGAAGGATATGTATTTCATTATCCGGTATTGTTCGGAAGTGGCTGATATGGACACGGAGCATTACCGGATTTTGTTTCGGGGGCAGGTTTACAATATCTCTTTTATTGATAACGTGCGGTATCAGAATAGGACGTTGAAGCTGCGGGCTTCTCTGGCGAAGAGGTGACGGGATGGCGGATAATCGGAGGGTGTCTGTGGACCAGATGGCGGATGCCGTTATGGAGGGGCTTTTGGAGTATGCGGACCTTGCCGCGGACGTGATGAAGGACTGCGTGAAGAAGGCCGGGAACACGGTGAAGAAGGAGACGCAGGCGGGCGCTCCGGTGAGGACCGGGAAGTATAAGAAGAACTGGGCGGTGAAGCGGCAGAGGGAGACTTCCAATACGCTGGAGGTGGTGGTACACAGCCGGAACCGGTATCAGCTTACCCATCTTTTGGAGAAGGGCCATGCGAAGCGGGGCGGCGGCAGGGTGAGAGCCATTCCGCATATTGCCCCGGCAGAGGAAAAGGGTATCCGGGAGCTGGAAGAGGGGATAAAAAGGGGGCTGTCTAAATGAGCCATGAGGGCGTGCTGGAAATGATGGAGGAAATGGGGCTTCCTTTTGCCTATGACCATTTCGTGGAAGGGGAGGCGCCGGAGCCGCCGTTTGCGGTGTTTCTGTATCCCAGGGCCGATAATTTTTCGGCGGACGGGATTGCGTATTTTAAGAAGAATGAACTGGACATTGAGCTGTATACGGACTTGAAGGACCCGGAGCTGGAAGAGGCGGTGGAGGCGGTGCTGTTGAGGCACGGGATTTTCTACGGGAAGAGCGAGGCGTGGATCGAGTCGGAGAAGCTGTATGAGGTTCTGTATGAGACGGAGGTATAGACGGGATGAATAACAAGGTGAAGTTCAATATCTGCAACTGCCATTATGCGCTGCAGAGGGCGGCGGAAGACGGGGAGATGACGTTTGATACGCCGGTGGCGATGCCGGGCGCGGTTTCGCTGGCGCTGGACCCCAACGGGGAGCCGGAGTCTTTTTATGCGGACGGCATTGAGTATTATATCATTGCCAACAATATGGGCTATGACGGGGACCTGGAGCTGGCGCTGATCCCGGAGAGTTTCCGGACGGATGTTTTGAAGGAGGAAGCGGACGGGAATGAGGTGCTGGTGGAGAATGCCAATTCGGAGACCGGGGCTTTTGCCCTGCTGTTTGAGTTTGACGGGGATGTCCGGAAGATCCGGCATGTGCTGTACAACTGTTCTGCCAGCAGGCCGAAGATTGAGGGGAAGACCAATGAGGAAAGCCGGGAGGTGCAGACGGAGACGCTGACGGTGAAGGCGAGGCCGCTGGCAAGCGGGTATGTGAAGGCGAAGACGGGGAACAGGACTTCTGCGGAGACGTATGAGGGGTGGTATAAGAGCGTGTATCTGCCGGTTCCGAAGGCGGAGACGGGCGGCGGTGGAGATGATTTGGAAGGTCAGGGGTAAGGAGGCTGAAAGGGTATGAGCATTGTGAAGAAAGTGGGGATTGACGGGAAAGAGGTGCTGTTTAAGGCTTCGGCGGCAATCCCGAGGATTTACCGGTTGAAGTTCCAGAGGGATATTTATAAGGACCTGCGGATTCTGGAGAAGAGCATTGGGGAGGGGGATGAGGAACATTCCAACCTGGATTTGTTTTCCTTGGAGATGTTTGAGAATATCGCCTATACCATGGCGAAGCATGCAGACCCGGCAATCCCGAACGATGTGGAGGAATGGCTGGACGGGTTCAATACGTTTTCCATTTACCAGGTGCTGCCCGAGCTGATCAAGCTATGGGGGCTGAATGTGCAGACGGATGCGGAGGCTAAAAAAAACTTCGCCCTACAGAGCGGGAGATGACCACGCCGCTGTTCCTGCTTAGGTGTGTGCAGTTGGGGCTGTCTATGGCAGATACGGAGCTTCTGTCTATCGGGCTGGTGAATGATATGTATACGGAGCAGGTGAATGACGGGTATCGGTACTGTGAACTTGGGACGCAGGCGGATATGGACCGGTTCTGAAATCTGATTGATATGGCGGCCTTTTTCTGCTATGATGGGTAGTGGAAAAGGCTGTCTATTAGTGCATATTATATTGGAGTGATGATTTTGGATAGAATACTAGTGGAAAAATATATAGAGATCTATTTCCCAGATATTAGTGATGAAGATACAATTAAAAATGAAAGAAAAAAAGTGCGTAATTTACTGGCAAAATTGAATAAGCCGGAATCTGTATATAAGGGATTATCATTTTCTTGTTTAAATATATCAGAGCAGGTTAGGCTGTTACATTTTATTTTAGAAGAAATAGGCGAAAGACAAATAGTTAGTAATTTGAACAAGATAGATGCAGATAAAGACTATTGTAATCTTGAGATGGAAAATGAAGATACGGTTATTGAAGGATTCTTTGAGGATGAAATGCCAGATTTTGAGCCAATAGATATAAATTCCATGCTAATATGTTGCAGAAAAGTTATTAGAAGTGAACGAGAAGCGCATTTGATGTTGGATTATCTTAAAACTTCAAATGAGACATTAATTCAGCTGTTGGTAGATGAAATTAAGTCATTCTATGCAATGGGTTTACGATTTGAAAATCTCACATATATAAGGGAATATGTTGATTATATTATAAATGATATAATGCAGTTAGTCGTTTATAAAATTATTCGCAATTCTGATATAGATACGTTAGTTGCTTTGCAGGAATTATCAAAAGAAGTAAAAAAACTTACTAATGAGCTTGATGTTAAATTAGACGAAAAACGAAGGAAACAGAAAAAAGATGATATTTTAACCGCAAGCCAGGTAATGGATTATTTTGTTGCGTATTTAAAACATCGTAGTAGGTTAAAAGAAGAGATAGATATTTATGAAGAATTGAAAAAGGAAGCAGAACAGTTTCCAGAATTATTTGACTTAGTAAAAGAAGAGTATATAGCAGAAAAAGTATTATTGCCGGAGGAAGATATTATAAAATATAAGGAAATTATTACGGAAGGAGATTCGATTTATCGGTTCAAAGAAAAGTTGTCTACAACTCGTAGATTTGTTGATATTATGAGAGATTACGGTGGAAGGCAATGTTACTCTAACTGTTTACAAGATTTAAAAGTATATTTTAGGGAAATTTATATAAGTAAGGCTACATACAGAAGACAACAAGCACATAAGATAGTGGAGGATTATATTGAAAAAGTTGACATGGCGGTGGAAAAGAATGAAACGATTCCTGAATTTGATAAAAAAAGTCAATATTTGTTTGTAAGAGAAAAGATAAGTAGGGGATATTTCAGAGAAAAAGGACTTTTGGCGGATTATTATGCGAAAATAACATTTACAAGTGAATTGCATGATTTACTATTAAAAATATATTGGTTATGTGATTTTGAAGATGCACTTGTGTCTCTGTATAAAGTAAATGCTAATCTTCTTGAAAAAATGAGGAAACTGGTAATAATCTGACTTTTTTGAAAAACTCATACCCTGACAGTATAATCAAAATATGGTATATTTGTGGCAAGAGAAAAGTTCTTCTTAAAAATATAAAGAAAGGATGTTTTTTTATGTCACAAAAAAATTTAAGAGTTGTTGGGAAAAATGGAAATTTACTTGGAGGAGGAGCTGCGCAGTTAAGATATATTAAACAAAGGGGCGGATGGGATGAATATCACAAAGAGTTAATTCAAGAAATTGTAGAGGACGTTTATGAGAAAGTCCTAGAAAGACAAAATCGTCCTGCTTTAAAAATGGTCAAATAAGTTTTACATTATTTTAAAAGGAGGAAAAGTTAATGAGCAATATCCGTTATGACGAAACTAATCTCACAGTATACAGAATTATATTGCAGAAAGCCATAAATAGAGTTCTAAGTAAAATAGGATTATCGGATGAAGGAATAACATGGGTGATTTTTAATGAAAAACCATGTATGAAAAATGGTATATTGCACTCACCTATTGTTTTACCAAATAGTTATAGGTACGGCTATTGTAATGTTGATAAAAAGATAATAGGTATATCGACAGCGGCAATTATGAAAGCACCGAATTATGATTTTTTAACGATAATGCAAAAAATTTCCCCCCAACAAAAAGAGGATTTTTTAGTGAATGTGATACTTGATGAATTAGCACATATCACGACTGGGAAAGATCACGGTAGTAAGGCATATGATGATACATTATCAGATTATCATAGGCGGTACTATATAGGAAATACTTGCTGCATGATTGTAGGTAATGAGGACATGATGAAGATATTCAAAAAATCTTCAATATATCCCAAATTGACATTTTGATTAAACAATATAATTTTACATAAGGCGTTTGTCAGAAATGGCAGGCGCTTTTTTGTTGCATTTTTATGGGAGCCAGTGACGGCTCCTTTTTTCGTTGGAGAAAGGCGGGTGAGGGTTCGTGGCATCCAGGATTCAGGGGATTACGGTGGAGATTGGCGGGGATACTACGAAGCTCTCCACGGCGCTTTCAAAGGTGAATAAGGAGATCCGGGACACGCAGGCGCAGTTGAAGGACGTGAACAAGCTGTTGAAGCTGGACCCCGGCAATGCGGAGCTGATGGCGCAGAAGCAGAGGCTTTTGTCCCAGGCGGTCAGTGAGACGAAGGAGAAGCTGGACGCTTTGAAGCTGGCGGGGCAGCAGGCCAATGAGGCGCTGGCGAAGGGGGAGATTTCCAGGAGCCAGTATGATGCCCTGCAGAGGGAGATTGTGGAGACGGAGCAGGCCCTTCGGGATCTGGAGCGGCAGGCGGAGCAGTCTTCGGTGGCGCTGCAGAAGATCGGGGCTGCAGGGGAGAAGCTGCAGGGCGTGGGCTCTGCCATTGAGGGGGCCGGGCGGAAGCTGATGCCGGTCACGGCGGCTGTGGGCGGGCTTTCCGCGGCTGCGGTGAAGGTGGCGTCTGATTTTGATTCTGCCATGAGCCAGGTGGCGGCAGTGTCCGGGGCCGCGGGGAAGGAGCTGGAGGCGCTACGGGACAAGGCCAGGGAGATGGGGAGCAAGACCAAGTTCTCTGCTTCCGAGGCGGCGGAGGCTATGAACTATATGGCCATGGCCGGGTGGAAGACCGGGGACATGCTGAACGGCATTGAGGGGATCATGAACCTTGCCGCGGCTTCCGGGGAGGATTTGGCTGCTACTTCGGATATTGTGACGGACGCTTTGACGGCGCTGGGGCTGTCGGCGGCGGATTCGGGGCATTTTGCGGATCTTCTTGCGGCGGCAAGCTCTAATGCGAACACGAACGTATCTATGATGGGGGAGACGTTCAAGTATTGTGCGCCGGTTGCGGGGGCTTTGGGGTTCACGGCGGAGGATACGGCGGAAGCCATCGGGCTGATGGCGAATGCGGGGATCAAGTCTTCCCAGGCCGGCACGGCCATGAGGACCATGCTGACCAGCCTGACGGGGGAAGTGACTTTCGTTGGGGATGCGTTCGGGGAACTGACGGTGCAGACTACCAATGCGGACGGGAGTATGCGGAGCCTGGGGGATATCCTGACGGACTGCCGGGTGGCGTTCGCGCAGATGTCGGAGTCGGAGCGGGCGGCCAATGCGGAGGCTCTGGTTGGGAAGAACGCCATGAGCGGGTTCCTTGCGGTGATGAATGCGGCTCCGGGGGATATTGAGAAGCTGAACAGCGCCATCAACAACTGTGACGGCACGGCGGAGCGGATGGCCGAGACCATGCAGGACAATCTGGCGGGGCAGCTTACGATTTTGAAGAGCCAGTTGGAGGAACTGGCGATTTCTATCGGGGAGATTCTGATGCCGTCCATTCGGCAGATTGTGGGGTGGATTCAGGGACTTGTGGACTGGCTGAACGGGCTGGACGAGGGGACGAAGAAGATTATTGTGACGGTGGCTTTGGTGGCTGCGGCCCTGGGGCCGGTACTGATTGTGGTTGGTAAAGTGGTAGGCGCCGTGGGGACAATCCTGACAGTGATTCCGAAGATTGCGGGGGCGGTTTCCGGCGTGGTCGGGTTTGTGTCGGGGACGGTGATCCCGGCGCTTTCGGCGGTTGTGGCGGCTATCGGGTGGGTTCCCATTGCCATTGCCGCGGTGATCGGGGCTGTTGTGCTGCTTTATAATAAGTGTGAGTGGTTCCGGGACGCGGTGAATGCGGTCTGGGCGCAGGTGAGGGACTTTTTTGTCTCTGCGTGGGAGGTCATCTGTTCGTTTTTTACGGAGACCATACCGGCGGCGTGGGAATCCCTGGTTTCGTTTTTCCAGGGGATTCCGGCGTGGTGGTCTGGGCTGTGGCAGTCGGTGGGTGACCTTTTTAACAATGTCTGGACGGGCATGATGGAGAATCCGGTGCTGTCCGGGATTGTGGATATGATACGGTCTCTTTGGGAGAATCTTTCTGCTGCCCTGCAGGGCATCTGGCAGGGGATTCAGAGGTTGGCTTCGGGTGCCTGGGAGTTGATTAAGAATGTCATTTTGGGGCCGGTGCTTCTATTGATTGACCTGGTGACGGGGAATTTTACGAAGCTGAAAGAGGACGCGCTGCATATCTGGACGAACATTCAGCAGGCGGCTTTCGCGATCTGGTCCGGCATTCGGCAGATGGTGGGTTCTGCGGTGCAGGGGCTGGTGAACCATGTTTCTATCCTGCTGTCGGGGCTACGGGATTTCATGGGGAACCTGTGGTCTGCGGTGTCCTCTGCGGCGGCTTCGGCCTGGAACGGGCTGAAAAATCTGGTGGTGTCCACGGCGTCGGATTTGAAGCAGTCGGCGGTGGAGGCTTTCCGGGCGATGGTGTCGGGGATCGGTTCGGCACTGTCTTCTCTGGGGAGCGTGGTGCAGGACGGGTTCCGGTCGGCCATTGGGTTTATCACGTCCCTGCCGGGGAGGGCTTTGCAGTGGGGGATGGATTTTATCAACGGGATTGCGGAGGGTGTCCGCAGGGCCATCGGGAACGTGGTGAGCGCAGTTTCTGATGTGGCGGATGCCATCCGGTCTTATCTGCATTTCTCTGTGCCGGACGTGGGGCCTCTGACGGATTATGAGAGCTGGATGCCGGATTTTATGGGCGGTCTGGCGAGAGGGATTGAGAAGAGCCGGGGGCTGGTGAGGAAGGCTGTGGAGGGCGTGGCCGGGGATATGGTGGTCAGCCCGAAGCTGGCGGATATGCAGGCGGTCCAGGCGCAGGGGGCTTCCATGGAGGCTGTGCGGCAGATGGTTTCCGACCTGCAGGAGATGTTTGCGGGGATGCAGGGCGGAGACGGGATGGGGACGATCTGTATTCCGGTGTATGTGGGCGGCACGCTGCTGGACGAAGTGGTGGTGGACGCGCAGGCGAGGCAGAATCTTAGATCAGGAGGGAGATAGGGATGGCGTTTGTACAGTATCTGGTGCTTGACGGTGTTGCGCTCCCTCTGCCGGATTCTTATGAGGTGCAGATGGATGACGTGGAAGCGGATTCCGGCGGGGAGACGGAGGCCGGGACTACCCAGAGGGACGTGGTAAGGCTGGGGGTGGTGTCCATCCCGGTGAGTTTTTCGGTTTCCCCGAAGTGGCTGAAAGTGCTGACGGGGTTTAAGCAGAGGGAGAAGATTTCCGTGGAGTATTTTGATACGGAGACTTTGGAGACGAAGCGGACGGAGATGTTTGTTGAGGGGTATAAGGCGGTGCTGGTGAAGGATACGTCCTATAAGGGGCTGTGGAAGGTGTCGTTTACGCTGAAAGAATTTTAAGGAAATAGAGGATGATTTTTGGCGGGATGTCTTGTATAATGGTATGGAGAAATCTGTGAAGGAGAAGACAGCATGAAAAAAACAATTTTATTTGTGATCTTACAGCAGTATGCAGATTGGGAAGCGGCATATATAACATCGGCAATAACCATGTTGGGACAAGGACAGTATGATATAAAAACAGTATCGTTGTCAAAGGATTATGTCCAGTCTATAGGCGGCTTCCGGGTATTGCCTGATTATGATATTGCATCTGTTCCAAAGGACTATGAGGCTCTGATTTTAATTGGCGGAATGACATGGAGAGACGGGAATGCACAGCAGGTCAAAACTCTTGTAGAGGAATGTTGTCAAAAGGGCAAAGTATTAGGCGGTATTTGTGATGCTTCTGCTTTTTTGGGTACAGTCGGTGTCTTGAATGACGTACTGCATACGAGTAACGATATGAATGACCTGAAACAGTGGGCGGGATCAGTTTACACAGGAGAAACAAAGTATATTGCAAAACAGGCGGTCAGGGATAAAAATATCATTACGGCAAATGGTACGGCGCCTATGGAGTTTGCAAAAGAGCTTTTGCTTGCTTTAAATGTAGCAAGTGAAGAAAAGGTATCGGAGTGGTATAATTTTCATAAATTGGGATACTATACGGCATCTATGCCGAAAATGTAAGATTTTTTTTTAGCGGGAGTTTATCCTGCTGGAAATATAAGAAAGCAAAGATAAAAACGCAACGTGCATCTTTTGGATGTGCCAGAGCCGGTAGGTAGCCCGGCCGTCCTGATGGTATCAGGGTAAGTAACCTGCCCTCCTGGGTTGTCCGTTCTTTGTTCATAACACATTTAAGGAGGGTTTCGTTATGGACAGAGGAAAGGCAGGCTTGACGGTATTTTTTGAGGGGCCGTTCTGGGTCGGCGTATTTGAGAGGGTTGAAGATGGGAGACTTTCGGTATGCCGGGTGGTCTTCGGGAGTGAACCCAGGGACTATGAGGTGTTGGATTTTGTCCTCAAAAATTACTATGGCCTGAAATTTAGTCCGGCTGTTGAGGTGGCTGTGAAGGACGGGAAAGTGAACCCGAAGCGGAGGCAGAGGGAGGCCGGGAGACAGACCATGCAGGCGGGGATAGGCACGAAGTCCCAGCAGGCGTTACAGTTGCAGAGGGAAGAGCGGAAGACGGAGCGCAGGCAGGCCGGCAGGGAGCAGAAGGAGGCCGAGAAGCAGCGGATGTTTGAGCTGAAACAGCAGAAGCGGAAGGAGAAGCACAGGGGCAGATAGGCTTTTGTGTGCCGGGTATGGTTGTATCAATGGGTATCAGTCGGGAGCTTTTGGCGGGATGTCCAGTATAATGGTGGCAAGGAGCCAAAAACTGTTATTATGAAGGGAGTACATTATGGAAGAATTAAAATCTATTATGGGGAAGTTCGCTGCATCGGGATGGGATTTAATATCTATTCCAGCACAGCAATGGTTAGACGGAAAATTTGATAGGGATGCATTAATATCGGCGGTTAAGCAGGCAGATAAGGAATGCGGGAGTTGCGGCTGTGAGATGGACCCGCTTTATAAAAGGGCTTTGGAATTGATTTAAAGGTATTTTCAATTCATTTTTGTTGGAGATAGCGGGCCTTTGGCGGATAAGACATAGGAAAGAGGTGGTGTGTAATGAGCGATATAATGGAATTTGGGAGCAGAGATGAGTTTAGAAAGTGGCTCTATGATAACTGCCTTTCAAGTGCCGGTATTTGGGTTTTGTTTGGAAAGGCTGGCGGACCGAAAACAATAAAGGCGGGAGAAGCGCTGGAAGAAGCGCTCTGCTTTGGATGGATTGACGGCCAGATGGAAAAGATTGACGAGAAAACCTATAAAAAGTATTTTTCGATGCGCAGGGAGAATAGCAAGTGGTCGGACAAAAATAAGGAATTAGCCAAAAGGCTTGAAGAGCAGGGGCGTATGACTGATTTTGGCAGAAAGAAAATAGCGGATGCCAAAAAGAACGGCCAATGGGATGCGGTAAATCCGCTTGCGGTTATTACGGAAGAGCAGATTGCACAGCTTTCTGCGATATTGGAAAGTTATGAGCCAGCCCACACAAATTTTCAGGCGATGTCTTTATCTGTGAAGAAGACTTATACACGGGCGTTCTTTGACGCAAAGACGGATGCAGGGCGGGAAAAGCGGATTGCGTGGATGGTGGATAGGCTTAATAAAAATCTAAAGCCTATGTAATCGGTGCATATATTTATTGATTAAGAAGTGTTTTGAAAAATTCTTATTTTTTGAGAGATTATGATTGTTTTTAGGGAAGGCATCAGTCAGGAATGGCTGGTGCTTTTTGTGTGGGAAGGGGGTGTTTTCATGTATCCGGTGAGCGAGGCGTTCCTGCGGGCGGTGCAGGAGAATACCCGGAGGTATTACTGGACGGGGAAGATCACCACAAAGGGCGGGGCGGTGTATCCGTTCGGGTATGAGGATATTGTGAGGGGGAGCGGGTATGTTTCCGCCCAGTGCTGCGGGAGTGCGGAGATTGAATTGGGGACGGTGTATGCGGCGGAGATGGGCGTTACGCTGTTTTCACAGATTGACCGGTATACGCTGGACGGGGCGAGGGTGGAGCTGTCCTACCATCTGCGGGTGGCGGACGGCAGTTTTGAGGAAGTGCCCATGGGCATTTTTGAGGTGAGCGAGGCGAACCGGACGGCGCACTGTCTGGAACTGAAAGCCTATGACTATATGCTGCGGTTTGAGAAGAGTTTTAACGGGTTTGAGTCTGTGGGGAATGCCTGGGCTTTTCTGGAGCTGTGCTGTAAGGCCTGCGGCGTGGAGATGGAGAACACGAGGGCGGAGATTGAGGGTATGCCCAACGGGAGGGAGCTGCTTTCTATTTATCCGGAGAATGATATTGGGACGTATCGGGACGTGCTGTTTTTTGTGGGGCAGGTGCTGGGCGGGTTTTTCTGTATCAACCGGAGGGGAAGGCTGGAGCTTCGGAAGTACGGGGCGGAGCCGGTGATGGAGGTGCAGGGGAGGCACAGGTTTTCCAGCAGTTTTTCGGATTTTATCACCAGGTATACGGCGGTGAGCTCCACGAACCTGCGGACGCAGACGGCGGAGTATTATGCGCTGGATGCGGACGACGGGCTGACCATGAACCTGGGGGTGAACCCGCTCCTGCAGTTTGGTCTGGAAGAGACCAGGAGGCAGCTGTGCAGGAATATACTGGCGGACCTGTCCGTGGTGAATTATGTGCCTTTTGATTCCAGCACCATAGGGAACCCGGCTCTGGATCTGGGGGACGTGCTGACTTTTTCGGGAGGGCAGGCGGACGGGGAGCAGATGGCCTGTATCACGTCTTTTCAGTGCAGGATCGGAGGGAGGCAGAGCCTGAAATGTGTGGGGAAGAACCCGCGGCTGGCCCAGGCGAAGTCTAAGAATGATAAGAATATTTCCGGGCTTTTGAATCAGATTGAGGCCGGGAAGGTGGGGATTCATACGTTTACCAATGCTTCTGCTTATACGGTGGCGGAGGATAATGTGCGGATCATCAGTATCGAGTTTGCGGCGAAGGAAGAGACCCATGTGCAGTTTTTCGGGCAGGCGGTTGTGGACGTGAGGGCGGTGCAGGCGGAGAGGACGGCCAGCGCATCCGGGAGTATCGTGGTTCCAATTCCGGCGGCGGAAGAGGGAGAGGGCAGTGGGGAGGCTGTTGGGGCCGGTGACGGCGGGGAAGCGGGTTTTGGCGGAAGCGGTGCAGACGGCGGCATGGCCGGGGAGAAGGCTGGAACCGGAGGAAACGGGGACAGTGCCGGAGAAGATGAGGGGAGTGTAGGGGGCAGTTCCAGAGCCGGGGGAAGTACGCAGGATGTTATTGTGGAGGTGGAGCTTCCGGTCACTTGGACGGAGGACGGGAAGGCTGTGGCTTATGTTGCTTATGAGTTTAATGATTCGGAGATTCTGGCGCACTGTCCGACGGAGACCTGGGGGAGCGGTAAGCACATTTTGTCTCTGTATTATCCTATTGACAATCTTGTGCCGAACATTACCAACACGTTCAATGTGTATCTGCGGATGGAGAACGGTACGGGGGAGATTGGGACCGGCGGGTGCATTGCTTCCATCAGCGGGCAGGGCATGGCCGCGGCGGCTGCATGGGACGGCACGGTCACGGTGGAGGAATATGTCTCCCGTTTTGCTTTTGGCGGCGGCCTGGGCATGAAGAGGGTTGCCGGGGAGATGGGGATTGAGACCATGGAGCTGGTGCGGAAGAGTTATGCGGACAGTATGGGGAAGGTGCTGATCGGGGCGTTTGGGAAGCCCATTGATTTGGTATAGGAAGGAGCGGATGCGTATGAAGCTGAAAGGGACAATGGTTCTGGAACTGACGGATGGGGTCACGGGGGACGTGGAGACGGTCACGGAGGAAAACATGGTGACGGAGGCGGTGAACAATATCCTGGGGATGAATCCCATGGGGGTGTTCTATTCCGAGGAACGGCTGGCGGATGTGATGTCGTGGAATGATACCATGCTGCCGGTCTGCCCCAACATGATAGGGGGGATTCTGCTGTTCCCGAAGACGCTGGAAGAGGACGCGGGGCATATCTATGAGATGTCGGACAACCTGCCGGTGGCTTATGCTTCCAACAACGTGAATACCACGGCGAATGCGGCCAGGGGGAGCCTGAACCAGACGGAGAGCAAGGTTTTGGAGAACGGGTATAAGTTTGTCTGGGAGTTTACGCCGAGCCAGGGGAACGGGACGATTGCGGCGGTGGCGCTGACCAGCGCCCAGGGCGGGCAGAACGGGTACGGGAGCCTGGTGGGGGATGCCAGCGCCTTTCTGCAGATCAAGAAGCTGGATATCGGGGACTTGGGGAAGGCGAAGCAGATTGTGTTGTTTGAGGCGGCGGAGATGGATTTTGAGAGGAACCTGCTGTATTCCATTACGTTTGAGGATTCCAGTGTGCGGGTGCGGAAGGTGAGGGTTCCGGTTTTCAGTATCGGGCTGAATGAGAGGCTGGACGATTCCACTTATACGGTGCTGGAGGACCATGCGGTGCCTGTACAGACGTTTCTGTTTTTGGGGAGCTATACGAAGTACGGGGAGTTCCTGGACGGGCAGGACGGGTACTGGTACGGGTTTTCCAATGAGGGCAATTCCTCCGGGAATGCCAGGGTGCTGTGGGTGAGGGTTTCCAAAACGGACTATTCCATGACGGAGGGGGAGTGGACGCTTTCCAATGCGAAGCTGATGGCTGTGGGGGAGCGGGACATGACCGGGAGCTATCCGGAGCGGAAGTGCCGGTGCTGTATGCGGGGCGGGTATCTGTATGTGCCGGCCTATGACAAGAAGGGGATTTATAAGATCAATGTGGCGAATACGGCGGACGTGTCGCTGATTGCTTTTGGGTTCACTTCCAAGATGAAGCCTTTGTGCGAGTCGGGAACCTGCGAGCTGTTTCTGACGCTGGTTGGGGATCTGATTGTGGGCGGGGATTTTCAGGTGACGGCGGAGGACACGGTGGTTCATACCCAGGGGAGCGCAAGGCTGGGGAGTGCGGCCACGCCTCTGTTCCAGTATAAGCAGTTTCTGGTGGGGTGGGGAGGCAGTTACGGGAATGAGTACCGGCATATGTATCTGCTGACGCCGTATCTGGCTACTATTAACAATCTTTCTTCGGCGGTGGTGAAGGACGCTAATAAGACCATGAAGATCACTTATACGCTGACGGAGGTTGAGGATGCCGGGGCGTGAGCGGCGGGGGTAAAGTGGTATGAGGTGCTGAAAATGATTTGGAATATGGGAGAATGATATGAGGTGTTGGGGAATGGTTTGAGATGTGTGAAAATGGCATGGAATGTTAGGAAATGATGTTCTGATAATGGGATCGGGAACAGGGCGGCGGCTTTTAGGAGCGGGCCGCTTTTTCCATATAGAAAAGCAGAGAAAGCGAGGGATTTTAGATGAAGGAGTTTGTGAGTGTGATAGAGTGCGGGTTTGCGGCCATGGGCGGATACCTGGGCTGGGCCATGGGAGGGTTTGACGGTTTTCTGTATGCCCTGGTGGTGTTTGTGGCGGTGGATTATGTGACGGGGCTGATGGCCGCGGCGGTGGAGAAGAAGCTGTCCAGCGGCGTGGGCTTTCGGGGGATTTTTAAGAAGATTGTGGTTTTCTGCCTGGTGGCTCTGGGGCATATCCTGGATACGCATATCATCCGGAACGGGAGCGCGGTGCGGACGGCGGTGATTTTCTTTTATCTGTCCAATGAGGGGATTTCGATTCTGGAGAATGCGGCCAGGATTGGGCTTCCGGTGCCGGAGAAGCTGAAAGGGGTTCTGGCGCAGCTGCGGGAGGAAAAGGGGAAGGAGTAGGAGACGGTATGGAGGATAAATGCGGTTAAGTGCAGTAAAGTGTGGCAGGGGATATGGTTTGGGATTTTTATGAGAGGGCATCAGTGTGAAAAGCTGGTGCCTTTTTTCATGCGGAGAATTGGAGAATGTTTCCGGGCAGGGAACGGGAGAAGGAGAGTGGTTTTGTATGAAGCTGATTCAAAAATATTTAACGAAGTCCGGGTGTTACCGGGCGGGGAGGAAGATTGCGGTGAAGGGGCTGATGATCCATTCGGTGGGGTGTCCACAGCCGAGGGCTTCTGCTTTTATCAGTAACTGGGATAAGGCGGACGCGGGGGCCTGTGTCCATGCCATTGTGGAGCCGGGAGGGGACGTGTACCAGCTCCTGCCCTGGGACTGCCGGGGATGGCACTGCGGAGGTGATGCAAACGGGACGCATATAGGCGTGGAGATGACGGAGCCTGCGACAATCCGGTATACGGGCGGTTCGGACTGGGTGGAGACCGGGGACGGGAGGAACACGGAGAGCCATGTGCTTGCCGCTTATAAATATGCTGTGGAGCTGTTTGCTTATCTGTGCCGGGTGCATGGGCTGGACCCTCTGGCGGACGGGGTGGTGATCTCCCATTCCGAAGGGTATAAGAGGGGGATTGCCAGCAACCACGGGGACGTGGAGCATATCTGGAAGCGGTTTGGGCTGTCCATGGGGCAGTTCAGGGAAGACATTCGGGCGGCCATGGACGGTTCTGAAACCGGGAACGGGAGCGGTGGGAATGGCGGTTCCGGTGACGGTGTTTCCGGGCTTACGGGGATCATGGGGAAGGCTGCGGCGACGGCGGAGCAGATGCGGGAGTATGTGAAGCGGAAGAATCCTGATGTGGCGCAGTCGGTTCTGGACATGGTGTCGCTGTATCTGTCCGAGGGGGAGACGGAAGGCGTGAGGGGTGACGTGGCTTTTGCCCAGTCCTGCCTGGAGACGGGGAATTTTACGTTTTCCGGTTCTGCGGTGACGCTGGAACAGAATAATTTTGCGGGTATGGGTGTGACGCGGAACGGGGTGAAGGGGCTGTCCTTTGATACGGCACAGCTTGGGATACGGTGCCAGATTCAGCACCTGAAAGCCTATGCCTGTACGGAGGCTCTGGTAAATGAAAATATAGACCCGCGCTTTAAGTATGTTGTAAGGGGCTGTGCGCCTTATGTGGAGTGGCTGGGTATCCGGGAGA
>CAMNSA010000017.1 GCA_946554335.1 uncultured Neglectibacter sp. | reverse complement strand
ACTGTGGATGAGCCTTCCCAGGGTGTCGTACTCATAGAAATAGCTTTCGGTAAGATTGCCCCCGGAGGTGGTGACCGCCACATGGGAGATATTGCCCCAGGCGTCATAGGTATAGGCTTCCTTGTTACCCAGAGTGCTGGCGCTCTTATGGTGCTGGGTGGAGGCGAGGCGGCCGTAAAGGTCATAGCTGTAATCCTCATAGCTTCCGTTTCCGAAGGTGGCCCGGCTCATGGGGCCGTTCTTGGGAAGATACTGGTAGGAGGCTAAAGTGATGGGAGTACTCCAGGAGACATTGGCCTCACTGTCTGTCCCGCTGCCGCCTGAGACATTGATGGAGGTGACGTTTCTCCACTTGTCCGTGGGGGTGGAATATTTCAGCCATTTGGTGGTGCCGCTCCGGTAGGATTTCCGGGTGGTGGAGGCAAGCACGCCTTTGCTGTAGGAATTGCCCAGGGAGATCGTGCCGGAAACATAGGTGGAGGAGGGGAGGGCCTGAGACCCTGCTACATACCGCCTGCTTACCGTAAGGGTCCCGCCCTCATAGGGGGTCTTCACCTCGCTTGTCCGGCCCAGATTGTCATAGACATACTGGGTAGTCAGGTTGGAGGCGTCGGTGGAAGAGGCAGTGTGATTTTGATCCGCCGTATAGGTGGAGCTTGACTGCATATAGATGCCGGAGGTCCCCTTTTGCAGCTTGGACGAGGTGCCGTTTCCGGCCCCGTCATAGGAGGCGGTCATATTTACCCCGTCATTGGAGGCCTTTGTCATATTGTGGCTTCCGTCATAGGTATAGGTAAAGGTGCCGGAGGCGGGGGAGACATACTTGGTAAGGTCCGCTCCGGTGTAGGTATAGGTTTCGGTCCCCTTGGCAGAGGAGGTGACGGAGGTCAGCTTGCCGTTGTCGTCATAGGTATAGGTCTGGGCAGGCTCTTCCGTGAGAGAGACCTGGTCGAACCAGGCGGTGTTTACATTGAAGTCATAAGCTAAAGACACCGTGATGGTGGAGACCGTTTTCCCCGCTCGCTTGGGAACGATAAAGCCGGAGGTGTACTGCCAGCCGTCATACTGGGGCTCAAAGGCCACATACTGGTATTCCGGCGTGGTGGTGTCGGAATAGACAAGCTTTGCAATCATTCCGAAAAAGCGCTTATAGTATATGTTGTCTCCTGAAAGCTCCGAAGCGGGAGCGCAGTCGGGTACAGAGCGGGCCTTTCCCCAGGCGGACAGCATATAGGTGGAATTGGAGCTGCGGTTCAGGGTGACGGTCTGAGAGGCCCGGCGGGAGGCGTCCGGATGGCCGGGGATCTGCATGATATAGCCGCGTCCGGCGTCCTCTCCGGAGGCCAGGGGAACGGAGGCGTTGGAGTTATAGCTCCAGTATTTCGCAAGCTCTGATTTGCTGAACCCGGAGGCCACGGGAACATCGAAGGAGCCCAGCTGGAGAAGGTTGACCCCACTGGCAGAGGCGGAGCGTTCCGCGGGCATGGCCGCTGCCCTTGTGACGCTTTCCTCCAGCTGGAAATCGTCAAAGGCTGCGTATTTGGAGGCGTTTTCCAGTGCCGCACAGACCCGGTAGCTTCCGCTGGAGGAGGGAGTATAGGCCACCTCCAGCCTGCTCCAGCCGGATTCCACATTCCGGGAGGTGGCGTAATTCAAAACACGGCTTTTGGCCAAAACGGTTCCCGCGGTGTTCTGGAAGCTCAGGCTCAAGCCGCCGGTTCCCGAAAAGCTTGTGATTTTGGCGGAATTGGCATAGCCGGAGAAGACATAGGTTTTTCCGGCCTGCAGGTAGACGGTCTGGTGCTGCATGACCTTTCCGGAGGCGGAGGGAAGGTACATCTTCATCAGGTAGCCGCCGGTTCTGGGAAGGGTGGTATATCCGCCCTCTGTCATATTGGGCCGGAACACGGAGCTGCCTGTGGAAACAGTGGATTGAGAGGTCCACATATAGTTGCTGTCCGGGAGAGTTTCCATGCCGCTGTTGTGGATCAGATTGACGGCCATGATCCCGGAGCCGGAGGAGCCAGTGACCCGGTTATTCTTTTTGGAGCCCTTTGTGTTTTGTGTATAGGAGACGGCGGAGGTGCCCAGTACCTTGGTGCGGTCCGTGTTGTGGGAAACGATATTGGTGGTACGCCCCTCAAGGTCAAAGGCGTAATGGGTAACCACGTCGTCTTCCGTGTCTCTTGTGCCGTCTAAGCCATAGAAGCGGTACTGCCGCTGCTGGAGGCTGGGGGAATAGCTGTGCCAGGCAAACCCCTGCTCAAGAGGACTCTCATATGCGGTTTCCCCGCTATTTTCCCGCAGAGATTTGACTCCCGTCCGGTTATATTCCAGAACAATACCGTGCCACGATTCCTGATCGTGGAGGATCGTCATCCGCCCGCTGTCGTCATAGAGATATTCCGCGTCCATACCGTCCGGGAAATTGATATAGTCCAGCAAAAGCTTCCCGGAAACAGTGGAATAGTCAAAGGTATAGGCCCGTCCGGCAGTGTCTGTGACGCTGGAAAGGTTGCTGCCGGAATAATTCAGCTTACACAGCAGGGTCAAGACATCGGCTGCGCTGCCGTTGTCGTTGATCTGATAAATCTGTGTCAGTTTGTTGGAGCCTCCCGCCGACGGCCTCCATGTGGTGGAGGAAAGAGAGAAGGGATTTGAAGAGGAATAGGCGGTTGTGTCGTTATAGAGATAATAGATGCAGTTTCCGTTGCGGTCTGTGTACTTATAGAGATAGCCGTTATAAAACTCCTTCCGGTTATTTTTCTCATCTTTCAGGGTATGGGTCACGCCGGAGGCAGACAGCGTAAGCCCCAGCCCGTCTTCATCCGGATAGCTGCTCTTGGAGGGGTCAATCTGGAAATAGTGCTCGGTGCCGTCCTCATCGGTATAGACATAGTAATCCAGAGACTCGTCCTGGGTTTTTACCGTCGTTTTCACCACGGTCTCCTGGGCGGAAAGCTTCCAGCCTGTGCCCAGCTTCATGTTGGTATAATTGGCGGTGTGGATCCCTGCAGCAGTATTGGCGGTAAAGTACTTTCCGGCATAAGGAGAGTTATAGTAAAGCGTCAGGTCAAAGGGAAGCACTTCGCTGTTGGAGGAAAACAGCGTGTTTGCAAGAGTCATTTGGGCAGAGTAATCGCTGACGTTTACCGTGCCAGCTTTTCCGGCGGAAGCCGTCTGATAGGTAAACCTGCTCTCCAGGCCTACCGTGTTCCGGTAATGAATCAGAAAGAAAGGCTGCTGGTTTATATTCATCCAGAACACGCTTGCAGCGCAGTAAGAGTAGCTGAAGGCGGAGGGGCCTATGGCGTCGATCGCCAGCATACGGCTTTGGGGGCTGGTTTCATACCATTTGCTCACCAGGCGGGAAATGTCCCAGGAGACATAGCTGTTGGTTTTGCCGGCGTTTAAGCGGGCAAAGACCTCGGCGGTATTTTTGTCGAAGGCGGGCTTTGTGTTCCAGGTGATCCCGCGGATCCAGTCCGCGTCGGTTGCATAGCTTGCGGGCCGGGTAGAGGTGACCTCATGGACCCGGGCAAACAACCGGTCCATTCCCCCCACAGGGTCGTATTTGTATTGATACAGGTTTAAGGTCGCATTAGTTATGCTGCAATTGTCCGGCAAGGTGGGAAGGGAGCCAAACTGGAAAAAGGCTGCTAGATCATTTCCATCCTGGCGATGTCCGATATAGAGGCTTTCTCCTCCAAAGGCGGTTTGGTCGGGATTGTCTGGGGACGGGCAGGAGGCAGTGAAGCTGGTGCCGAAATCGCTTCCAATGAGGATCAGCGAGGGGTCGATGGTCACCGGGAAAAGACGCTCTTCCTCTTCGATCCATTTCTTTTCCGCTTCAATGGTGAGCACATAGCCCTCAGAGGCTTCGTGAAGCTCATAATGGGCGTCAAAGGAGGCTGCCCCGGCGGCGTCCGTCATATAAGGGGCCGGAATTTCATATACGGTTTCGCCCTTTTCGTTTTTCAGGTCGATCTCGCCGGTTTCCAGCAGCACGGGGGAAAGGCCCTGCAGATTCAGAAGGAAGCTGTAGCGGTAGGTTTCCTGCGGGTTTTGAAGGATGATGCTTTCTTTGATGTTGTAGCCGTAGGTTTGATATTGCAGGTCAACGCCGGGCCACACGTTTTCATAGGTGACCTTTGAGGAAATTTTCTGAGGCTGTACCTGCTCCTCCAGCGGAGGGATAGAAGCGGGCCCGGAGGAGGCAATACCCATAGGCCGATTGGCCTTTTGGGGGTTTTCCACCTTTGCGGGCACAGAAGAAGCCATGAGAGAATCCTTCTCTGCTTCTACCGGAGTGTCCGGCGTAAGAGTTGGGGCGGGAAGGACGGGAGAAGGCTCCGGGTCAAGGGAAGGGAGAGCGCTGATATCGGAGCTTTCGGAGGGAAGACCGGAAGCGGGCTCTTCCTCCAAACCGGAGGCTTCCTCGATGATCTCAGTGCCTTGAGAGGAGGCCGCAGAGAGAGCAGGAGAACTTTCCTCCCTTTTCGCCTCGCGGTCTAATGAAGAGACAGGGGAGTCTTCGCTTTCTTCCGGCAAATCCGGGGAGGAGAGAAGGGCGTCAGGCGTTTCTTCCGGTATTTCGGAGGAAACTTCTGAAGAGACTGTAATTTTCTCATCCAGCAGGCTGCCTTCCGGCGCTTTAGAATCGATCAGCGCCTGGGCCGTTTCCGGACGCAGAAGGGACATGGCAAGTCCCAGCGCCTCGTTTTGCAGCCCGATGACCGGGGAGTCCGGATACAAAACGGAGGTGAAATACTTTGTCTCTTCGCCGTTTTCCGCCTGATAGACTACGCCGCTTTTTTGGGCGGAGGAGGAAAGCGACTGACGGCCTGTCCGGGAAGATGCCAAAGTCAGAGTGTTGTCGATATCCTCATATTCGCCGTTTTCGGCCTGATAATGCACGGCGGTGGGATAGGAGGCTAAGACAAAGGAGCCGTCGCTTAAACGGAAACGCTTTTCGGCCGCGCCGCGTTCCTCCGGAATTTCATAAGCCATTTGAGGAGAGGAGGTATCTTCCTCTATGTAGTCTTCCGGGAGAAGCAGGTCCTCCGAAACGGAGGGAACGGACGAGTCACTTTGCGCCGACGCTGACAGAGGACACGCTTCCACCAGCAGGGTGAGAGCAAGTACAAGTGAGAGGAGCCGCTTTAAATTCTTCTTTTTCATAATAACCCTCTTTTCTGTGCCCGCTTCCGGTTTTTGCCATGGGCTATAGTGTGATTGTACGCCAACAGTAATTGCTTGTCAATGAAATGCCCAGATTTTTGTGAAATTACTTTAAAAAATTAGCAAAAACGATAAAGGCGAGAAGGGGAGGGAAACAGGTGTGCTGCGGGAAGGGGCTCTGGGATGGGGCCGCCATTCTCCGCTTGAAGAGAGGACGAAAAAAAGGTATACTGAAAGCAAAAGGAGGGGCGGGTCATGGCGGATGAGCGGATGAGAGAATATGTGCGGGAGGTCCACTCCGGCGGCGCGCTGGCCTTTCATTTCTGCGGCTGGGAAAAGTGCGCGCCCGGCCACACCTTCGGCCCGGCGGTGCGGCCCCATTTTCTCTTTCATTTTATCCTCTCCGGAAAAGGCTTTTTTGAAAAGGAGGGGAGGCGCTGGGAGCTGGGCGCGGGAGAAGGATTTCTGATCTTTCCCGGGGAGTCCACCCGGTACGGCGCTCAGGAGAAGGACCCCTGGGAATACTGCTGGATCGGCTTTGACGGCACCGAGGCGGTCGAGATCCTAAAGGAATGTGGACTCAATCGGGACGCTCCCATCTACGAAGACCAAAGCGGCGGCCTTCTCAAGGAGGAGCTGCTGCGGCTCATCGACTCCTTCGGCGACCAGGGGGATAATCGCTATACGCTCCTGGGACGGCTCTATCTCTGTTTTTCTCACATGGCGCAAAAGGGAAAGCGAGGGGGAGAAACGGAAAAAACTTATGTAAACAAGGCGCTGGATTTCATTCACCGAAACTTCAGCTACGAGATCAGCGTGGGACAAATTGCCCGTACCGTGGGGATCGACCGAACCTATCTCTACCGGCTGTTCCGGCAGCAGACGGGACGCTCTCCCAAGGAATATCTGACGCAGCTTCGCTTGAAGTCAGCCGCCGGTATGCTTCGGGGAACAGGGCTTTCCGTAACGGAGATCGCCTTTTCCTGCGGGTATAGAGAAGCGTCGCTGTTTGCCAGACACTTCAAGGCCTGTTATGGGCTTTCGCCCTTTGCTTATCGCAGGGCGGGAGAACAGAAAAACGGCCAATATCATTGAAAAATGCGGCGAAAACCGCCGCCTCTGGGAAGGAACGAAATGACTGACAAAATGAAATTCTGCGCCCCCTGTCTCATGGGGGTGGAGGGCCTTGCGGCCAATGAGTTACGGGAGCTGGGGTGCGAAAAGGTGGAGGCGGAAAACGGCCGGGTGCTCTTTGAGGGGAATGAGGAGACTCTTGCAATAGCCAATCTGGGCTCCCGATACGCGGAGCGGATCCTGATTTTGTTGGGCGAGTTTACAGCCCTTTCCTTTGAAGAGCTGTTTGAAGGAGTGCGGGCGCTGCCCTGGGAGGAATACCTTTCTAAAGAAGACACCTTCCCGGTTTCCGGAAGCAGTCTGCAAAGCGCATTGCACAGCGTCCCGGACTGTCAGGCGATCATCAAGAAGGCCGTTGTCAAGCGGCTGGAAGGAAAGTACCGCCTTTCCTGGTTCCCGGAGACCGGGCCTTTGCACAAGATCCGTTTCCGGATCCTGAAGGACAAGGTGAGCGTGATGATCGACACCAGCGGACAGGGCCTGCACAAGCGGGGTTATCGCCGGAACTCGGCGGAAGCCCCCATCAAGGAGACCCTGGCCGCAAGCATGGTAAAGCTTTCGAGAGTGCGAAGCGATGGGACCTTTTTTGACCCCTTCTGCGGCTCCGGGACGCTTTTGATCGAGGCGGCCATGCTGGCGATGAATCTCAAGCCGGGCCTATGCCGCTCCTTTGAAGCGGAGCAGTGGGCTCAAAGCGATCGGGCGGTGTGGAAAGACGAGAGGGAGCGCCTGAGGGCTTTGGCGCGCCCGGAGGTCTCTTTCCAGGCCACGGGGTACGACATCGACCCTGCCGCGGTGGAGCTGACTTTGGAAAACGCCAGAAAGGCCGGGGTGATCGCCCATGTTGGGGCCCGGGTGCGGAGAGTGGAGGAGTTTGCGGAAAGCTCCCCTTACGGCTGCGTGGTGTGCAACCCTCCCTATGGAGAGCGCCTGCTGGACCTGAGGGAAAGCGAGGAAATCTACCGGGCGATGGGGAAGGTATTCGTGCCCAAAAAGGGCTGGAGCTACAGCGTGATCACACCGGACGAGGACTTTGAGAAGCTCTTCGGCAGAAGGGCGGATAAGCGCAGAAAGCTTTATAACGGAATGATCAAATGCCAGTTTTACCAGTTCTTTAAATGAAAGCCGGGAACAGAGGTGGGAGAGATGATAAAGCTGTTTTCCCTTTTACAGCGGCCTATGGAAACAGAGCGCCTGCTGCTGAGAAAGTGGAGATCCTCTGACTTTGAGGATTTTTTGAAGTTTGCTTCAGACCCTCAGGTCATGCTGGCCTCCGGCGCAAAGCCGGCCGGGGATTCGGAGGAGGCGGGAAAGCTCTTTGGGCGGGCCCGGCGGGACAGCGGCTGCTATGCCATCGTACTCAAGAAGACAAACGCCCCTATCGGGCAGATCAAGTTCCAGAAGGATATCCGCCGGTATCGGGTGGATTCCCTTTCCATCGCCTATGAGCTTTCCCGGGAGTATTGGGGTCAGGGCCTTATGCCGGAGGCGCTTGCCGCCATGGTCCGCCGCGCCTTTGAACAGAGAGGCGCGGAGGCTTTGGGGATCGCCCACTTTACGGTGAACGAGCGCTCCCGCCGGGTCATCGAGAAATGCGGATTCGTGCATGAGGGCACGATCCGACATGCTTTTTGCCGGTATGACGGCGCGGTGTTTGACGACGAGTGCTATTCGATTCTGCGGGAAGAATACGAAAGCGGAGCCTGGCAAAGGCGGCTGGACGCCGGGTGCGGGGTCCGGAAATATCCGGAGAAGGATCGTGAGGACGGCTGAGCCGGGAAAGGTCAAAAACTCATATGATTTTTTTGAGGAGATGGCATTTTGTACCCCAATCGCGGTTGAGGTCTTGTCTTTCCCGAAAGAGAAATGATATACTAAACTTTGGAAAACCCTTGTGTATTGCCTTTTGTTTCGAAAAGAAATGAAAAGAAGGAGATCGATGATCATGGTAAAATCCTGGATGACCCGTGGGGCAGGAGTGCTGCTTCCTGTCAGCAGTCTGCCTTCCAAATACGGGATCGGAACCTTTGGGAAGGCCGCTTACAAGTGGGTGGATTTTCTCCGCAAAGCGGGGCAACAATATTGGCAGGTGCTGCCTTTGGGGCCTACCAGCTACGGTGACAGTCCCTATCAGAGCTTTTCCGCCTTTGCGGGCAATCCCTATTTTGTGGATCTGGAGCTGCTGTGCGAGAAAGGCCTTTTGAAAAAAGAGCAGTGCAGGCGGATCCTTTGGGGAGAAAGTGACGCTCAGGTGGATTACGGCGCCATCTATGACCATCGGGAAAAGCTTTTGAGAAAGGCCTTCTCCCATTTTGACGACCGGAAGGCCCTGGAAAAGTTCCGTAAGAAAAACGCCGCCTGGGTGGAGGACTACGCCCTCTACATGGCTGTGAAGGCAAAGATGGGCCTGAAGGCCTGGAACGAGTGGGACGAGGACATCCGGATGCGCCGCCCGGAGGCTTTGAAGGCCTGGAGAAAGAAATGCGCCCAGGATGTGGATTACCATATCTTTGTGCAGTATCTCTTCTTCGACCAGTGGAAGGCGCTGAAAAAGTATGCCAATAAAAAAGGAGTTTCCATCATCGGGGACGCGCCCATCTATGTGGCCATGGACAGCGCGGATGTGTGGGCGAACCCGGGACTCTTTCAGCTGGACGAGAACAATGTGCCCACCGAGGTGGCGGGCTGCCCGCCCGACGCCTTTTCCGCGGACGGCCAGCTTTGGGGGAACCCGCTGTATCGCTGGGATGTAATGGCAAAGGACGGCTTCCAGTGGTGGATCAAGCGGCTGAAAGCCAACCTCACTATGGTGGATGTGCTTCGCATCGATCATTTCCGGGGGCTGGAAAGCTATTACGCCATCCCCTATGGGGACGAGACCGCGCGAAACGGTCGCTGGAAAAAGGGCCCGGGTATGGCCTTTATCCGGGCGATCAACGGCGCTTTGGGGAAGGCGAATATCATTGCGGAAGACCTGGGCTATCTCACTCCGGCGGTGAAGCGCCTTTTGAAAAGCAGCGGCTATCCCGGCATGAAGGTGCTGGAATTCGCCTTTGATTCCAGAGAAGAAAGCGATTATATGCCCCATAACTATCAGAATAACTGCGTGGTGTACACCGGTACTCACGACAACGACACGGTGCGCGGCTGGTTTTCCTCCGCTGCCAAGGAGGATGTGGCCACCGCTTTGGAGTATCTGGGCCTCAAGGATGACAAGGATGGGAACTGGGCCTTTATCCGGGCGGCTCTCAGCAGCGTGGCGGATCTTGCCATCGTGCCCATGCAGGACTATCTGGACCTGGGCAGCGGGGCGAGGATCAACACCCCCTCCACACTGGGCGGAAACAACTGGCGCTGGCGCATGACCAAGGATCAGCCCACCAGGGAGCTGGCGGAAAGAATGAACCGCATGGCTAAGCTTTACGGAAGATACAGAGGAAAGTAGGAGGTGCTGCTATGACAGCGAAAGAAGAATTGGCGGAGAAGCTTCATAAGCCCATTTGTGAAGCTTCCAACGAGGAGATTTATCAGGCCTTGACCGCCTTTGTAAAGGAGAGAATGGAAAAGGTCCCCCGGCTTTCCGGCGAGAGAAAGCTCTACTATATCTCCGCGGAGTTTCTGATGGGAAAGCTGCTTTCCAATAACCTGATCAATCTGGGTCTTTTTGAAGAGGTCAAAAGCGCTTTGGAGGAGTCCGGGAAACAGCTTTCCGAAATAGAAGAGCTGGAACCGGAGCCCTCCCTGGGAAACGGAGGTCTGGGCCGCCTTGCCGCCTGTTATTTGGATTCTGCCGCCACTTTGGGCCTGCCCGCGGACGGCGTGGGGCTCAATTACCACTTCGGCCTGTTTTTACAGCAGTACCGTGACCACAAGCAGCACGAGCTTCCCAATCCCTGGATAGAACAGGACGGGTGGCTTCAGGATACAGGGATTTCCTTTGAGGTCCCCTTCCGGGATTTCACCCTGCGCTCCCAAATGTATGATATCGATGTGGCGGGCTATCAAAACGGAAAAAACAAGCTTCATCTCTTTGACATTTCCCTGCCGGATGAGGAGATCGTCCACGACGGCATCGAGTTTGACAAGAGGGATATCCGCCACAACCTGACTTTGTTCCTCTACCCGGACGACAGCGATCGGGCCGGACGCCTTTTGCGGGTGTACCAGCAGTATTTTATGGTGAGCAATGCGGCTCAGCTGATCTTGAAGGAGCTGAAGGAAAAAGGACACTCCTGCCGGGAGCTCTCTAAATACGCGGTGATCCAGATCAATGACACGCACCCCTCCATGGTAATCCCGGAGCTCATTCGGCTGATGACGAACGAGGGCGTTCCCATGAGTGAAGCTATTGAGGTTGTCACCAACACCTGCGCCTATACGAACCACACCATTCTGGCGGAAGCTCTGGAAAAATGGCCTATCGACTATCTGGAAGAGGCGGTCCCCCAGCTGCTGCCCATCATCCGCGAGCTGGATAGACGCGTCAAGGAAAAGTATCCGGATCCCCGTTTTGCCATCATCGATCAGCAGAGCCTCGTTCATATGGCCCATATGGATATCCATTACGGCTTTTCTGTAAACGGGGTGGCGGCGCTGCATACGGAGATCCTGAAGAGCTCGGAACTGAGGGACTTCGCGCAGATCTATCCGGAGAAATTTAACAATAAGACAAACGGAGTCACCTTCCGCCGGTGGCTGATGCACTGCGATCCCCGGCTCTCCGGGCTGATCACGGAGCTTGTGGGCGACGGCTGGAAAAAGGACGCCCAGGAGCTTCAAAAGCTTCTCGCCTTCCGGGAGGACGAAGAAGTTCTTGACCGGCTGCTTGCGATCAAGCTGGAAAACAAGCGGGACCTTTGCCGGTATCTGGAAAAGACAGAGGGGGTCACGGTCCGGGAGGATTCTGTCTTCGATGTGCAGATCAAGCGCCTGCACGAGTACAAGCGCCAGCAGATGAACGCCCTGTATCTTATCTGGAAGTATTTGCAGATCAAGGCGGGAAACATCCCCCAAAGGCCCATCACCCAGCTTTTCGGCGCGAAAGCCGCTCCTGCCTATATCATTGCGAAGGACATCATTCACCTGATCCTGTGCCTGCAGGACCTAATCAACAACGCCCCCCAGGTGAGCCCCTGGCTGAAGGTGGTCATGGTGGAAAACTACAATGTGACAAAGGCGGAGAAGCTGATCCCGGCCTGCGACATCTCCGAGCAGATCTCCCTTGCCTCCAAGGAGGCAAGCGGCACCGGAAACATGAAATTCATGTTAAACGGCGCGGTGACCCTGGGCACCATGGACGGCGCCAATGTGGAGATCCACGACCTGGTGGGGGAGGAGAATATCTATATTTTCGGCCGCTCCAGTGAAGAGGTGATCGGGCTTTACGAAAAAAGCGCTTACCATTCCTCTGACTATTACGGGAAGGACCCGGAGATCTCGAAGCTTGTGGATTTCATCATCGACCCCCAGCTTATGCGCATGGGAGACCCGGAGAATCTTGCCCGCCTTTACAAGGACATGACCCGGAAGGACTGGTTTATGGCCCTTCTGGATGTGAAGGCTTATATTGAGAAGAAGGAGCAGGCATTGCATGAGTTTGAGGATCGGAGAAGCTGGGCTAAGAAAATGCTTACCAATATCGCAAAAGCCGGATTTTTCTCCTCGGACCGATCGGTTTCTCAGTATAATGAGGAGATCTGGCATCTTTCCTGACCGGAATTTTCTGAATAATTTTTCACGGAGCGCTGAAGGGCTTTTCCCCTTCGGCGCTCTGCCTTTCCCAAAATCCTCTTCCCAAAAGGTGGAAAAGATAGCTTTACAAAGAGGGGGATATCATGTAAAATACAGGTAAGATTAATCTCTCTGGAACGGGGGAAATGATATGTCGTTGAAATACAAAAGAGTTTTACTCAAGCTCAGCGGAGAATCCTTGGCGGGAAGCGCTTCTCACGGCATTGATTTTGACACGGTGCTGAACATCTGCGAGCCGGTGAAAACCTGCGTGGAGCTTGGGGCGGAGGTAGCCATTGTAGTAGGAGGAGGAAACTTCTGGCGGGGCCGCAGCAGCGGAAACATGGACCGCACCAGGGCGGATCATATGGGAATGTTGGCTACGGTGATCAACGCCCTGGGAGTGGCGGACGGCCTGGAACAGCTGGGGCTGGATGTGCGGGTGCAGACTGCCATTGCCATGCAGGAGGTGGCGGAGCCCTATATCCGCAACCGCGCCGTGCGGCATCTGGAAAAAGGCCGGGTAGTGGTGTTTGGGTGCGGAACGGGAAATCCCTTTTTCTCCACCGATACCGGCGCCGCCCTGCGTGCCGCCGAGATCGACGCGGATGTGATCCTGAAGGCCACTATGGTGGACGGCGTGTACGACAGTGATCCGAAGAAGAACCCCAACGCGGTAAAATTTGACAGGCTCACCTATATGGATGTACTCAATAAGAATCTGGCTGTGATGGATATGACGGCGGCCTCCTTCTGCAAGGACAGGAACATTCCCTTTTTAGTGTTCAGTATCGAAGATCCCCAGAACATCGTGCGTGCCGTCTCAGGCGAAAAGGTAGGCACTCTGGTGGAGTAAAAATGGCGCAAACAAGCGGCATAAGCCGGAAAGGATGAAGGACAATGGCAGAGATGAAAGAAGTATTTGAAACCACAGAATATAAGATGGGCAGAAGCGTGGACCATCTGGAGGAGGAGTATGCCGCTGTGCGGGCTGGCAGGGCGAACCCCGCGGTGCTGGATAAGATCATGGTGGATTACTACAACACTCCCACGCCCATCAATCAGCTGGCGGCGGTTTCCGTCTCCGAGGCGAGGGTGCTGGTAATCCAGCCTTGGGACGCCTCCGTGCTCAAAGGGATCGAAAAGGCGATCCAGACCTCTGATCTGGGCGTCAATCCCCAGAACGACGGGCGGATCATCCGTCTGGTATTCCCGCCCCTGAATGAGGAGCGCAGAAAGGAACTGGCCAAGGAGATCAGCAAGATGGCGGAGGAGGCCAAGGTGGCCATCCGCGCGGTGCGCAGGGACGCTATCGAAAAGCTGAAGGATATGAAAAAGGCCGGCGATATCACTGAGGACGATCTGAAGCAGTCGGAGAAAAAAACGCAAACGCTTACGGATAAGTATGTCGAAAAGGTAGAGGGATGTTTCTCCCGTAAGGAAAAGGAGATTCTGGAGATCTGACGGCCTTGGGAGGAAGGGGGGCTTTTGTCCTTGTTGTTTCAGAAAAAGGCGGCAGAGCAGTCTCGCGTGCTTCCCGCTCATATTGGTATCATCATGGACGGAAACGGCAGATGGGCCAAAAAGCGGGGGCTGCCCCGCTCGGCAGGCCATCGCGCCGGAGCCGGAAACTTTCGAACCATCACCCGCTACGCCTCCCAGATCGGCGTCAAGTACCTGACGGTCTATGCCTTTTCCACAGAGAATTGGCGGCGCCCTCAGGAAGAGGTGGGGGCTTTGATGACTCTTTTCCGACAGTACCTGGAGGAAGCCCTGCGGGACTTTATGGACGAGAATATCCGGGTACGCTTTATCGGCGATGTCTCCCGTTTTCCGGAAGAGCTGCGGGAGCTGATCCGGGAGGTGGAGGAAGCCTCCGCCCCGAAAACCGGCATGGTGTTAAACCTCGCCATGAATTACGGAGGCCGGGCGGAGATCGCAAGGGCAGCCCAGCTTCTCGCCTCCGATGTGAAGGCTGGAAAAGTCCGGGAAGAAGAGGTGGACGAAAAGATCTTTTCCGGGTATCTTTACACGGCCGGACAGCCGGACCCGGACCTGATCATCCGTCCCAGCGGGGAAGAGCGTCTGTCCAATTTTCTCCTGTGGCAGAGCGCCTACGCGGAATTCGTCTATTTTGATATTCTCTGGCCAGATTTCCGGCCGCGGGATCTGGAACGGGCCATTTCCATATATTCCTCCCGAAAGCGCCGCTTTGGAGGCGTTTGAGAGGATCGAGAACAAGCGGATCGTTGAAATTCAGTGAGAAACGGTGATTTCTATGAAGCAGAGAATTGTTTCCGGAGCGGTGCTGGCGGTTTTCTTCGCCGCTATCATTGTGTTCAATCAATCCTTTCCTTTGGCGCTGAATATCGCCGTGGCGGTGATCTCCGCCGTGGCGGTCTATGAGCTGATTAAGGCGCTTTCTCTAGAAAAGAAATGGTTTTTGCTTGCACCCGCCCTGCTGACCGCGGCGGCAGTGCCCTTTTCCGGAACCGGCGATCTTCGCTTTCTCGTCTACTGCCTGTTCACTCTTTTGCTCTTTTCCGCGATGATTCTTTACCATAGGGAGACCAGCTTTAAAGAGGTGGCGGTGCTTTACAGCATGGTGGTGCTGATTCCCTGCGCCCTGCAGTCTCTGGTGACCCTAAGGTCTCTCAGCGAGCATCACGGTATGTTCTATGTGCTGCTTGCGGTACTTTCTGCTTGGGTTGCGGACGTGGGAGCTTTTTTTGCGGGGACCTTTTTCGGAAAACACAAGCTCTGTCCTGAGATCAGCCCGAAAAAGACGGTGGAGGGGATGATCGGGGGGCTTATCGTCAATGTGGCGGCCATGCTTTTGTGTGGGCTCTTCTTTTCCCAGGTGTACTACGGCGGAACGAAAACGGTCTCCTATTTCTCTCTCTTTTTGATCGGTTTTTTCGGCACCTTTATTTCCATTCTGGGGGATCTGAGCTTTTCCGTGATCAAGCGCAGCTGCCATATCAAGGACTTCGGCCAGGTGATCCCCGGTCATGGCGGGATTTTGGACCGGTTTGACAGTGTGATTTTTACTGCGCCCTTTGTCTATCTCCTGGTGGAATACCTCCCCGTAGTGGTGGGGTAACGGAAGCGGACTTTTCCCGGAGGCGTAAACTCCGGGATTTCTGTTTTTTGAGCGGAAGAAGGGAAACAGGTCTTCCTTAGAAAGGACGGTCATAGTTATGAAAAAGCTCTCTCTGCTGGGCTCTACCGGGTCCATCGGTACCCAGACGCTGGAGGTGGTCCGAAGCCTGAACCGGCAAGGGAGGCTTCCGGTTTCTCCGGTGGTGCTCTGTGCCCATTCCAACGCGAAGCTTCTGGAAGAGCAGATCCGGGAATTTTCCCCCCATGCCGCGGTGCTGTTTGATCCGGCGGCGGCAAAGAATCTTCGAGAGCGGATTCGGGATCTGTCCATCCCTGTTTTGGAGGGAATGGAGGGTCTGTGTGAGGCGGCCGCCTGGGAAGAGGCTGATATCACTCTGAACAGCGTGGTTGGAATGGTGGGGCTGCGCCCTACCTTAGCCGCGATCCGCGCAAAAAAGACGGTGGCCCTTGCCAACAAGGAGACTTTAGTGGCCGGCGGGCGTATGGTGATGGAAGAGGCAAGGAAGAATAAGGTAGAGATTCTTCCGGTGGACAGCGAACATTCCGCCATTTTCCAGTGCCTGCAGGGCTGTCCCGAGAAAAAAGCGCTGAAAAAGCTGATCCTCACCGCTTCCGGCGGTCCTTTTTACGGAAAAACACGGGAAGAACTTCAAAATGTCACCCCTGCCCAGGCCCTCAAGCACCCCAACTGGTCCATGGGCGCGAAAATAACCATTGACTCTGCCACCATGATGAACAAGGGGCTGGAGGTCATAGAGGCTTCCTGGCTTTTCGATGTGCCGCCGGAGCAGATCCAGGTGGTGGTGCACCGGGAAAGCATCGTCCATTCCCTCATAGAATATCAGGACAACAGTATTATCGCCCAGCTGGGCTGCCCGGATATGCGCATCCCCATCCAGTACGCCCTGAGCTTTCCCAAGCGGTATCCTTCCCCGGTAAAGGAGCTGGATCTCTGGGAGCGTCCCAGCCTCACTTTCGGGAAACCGGACGAAGAGGCGTTTCCCTGTCTGGCGCTCTGCGTCAAGGCGCAGACACTGGGAGGTCTGGTTCCTGCGGCGGTGAACGGGGCGAACGAAAAGGCAGTGGAGCTGTTTTTGGCAGGGAAGATCAGATTTCTGGAGATCCCTCAGCTGGTGGAGGAGGCCCTTTCACTGCAGGATCCCTCAGATGCGGTAACGCTGGAAGGAATTCTGGAGGCGGACCGCCGGGCACGGGAGCTGACGGAACAAAACGCCAATGGGTGACCTTCCTATTTTTTCTGGAAAAGAGGTTGAAGTAGCTTGCAGATAATGATGGTGATCCTTTTGATCCTGATCGGAGTGCTGCTGTTTGGATTTATCATTTTCTTCCATGAGCTGGGCCATTTCCTTCTGGCAAAAGCGTCCAGAATCCGGGTGAATGAATTCGCCCTGGGAATGGGTCCCCGCGTGTTTGGGTTCAAGAAGGGTGAAACGCAGTACACACTGCGCCTGCTGCCCATCGGCGGATTTTGCTCCATGGAGGGGGAAGATGAGGAGAGTGACGACGAACGCGCCTTTGGGAACAAGCCGGTGTGGCGCCGGATCCTGGTGGTGATCGCCGGCGGTGTGTTCAATATTATCCTGGGCTTTATCCTGATGCTGTTTATGCAGGGCGGGCAGGAACTGTTTGCCACAAACCAGATCTCCGGCTTCCTTCCCGGCTCTGCTTTACAGGCGGCAGGCGTGCAGGAAGGGGACTATCTGACAAAGATCAACGGCTACAGCATCTACACAGACCGGGATGTTGGCTTTGCCCTAAGCATGGCTGATCCGGACGCCGTGCAGTTAGTGGTCAAAAGGGATGGCAAATCCATCGATCTTGGAAAGGTGAAGCTTTCCTATGAAACCAGGGAGGACGGCACACGCGTGGTCCAGTATGATTTCCGCGTGGTGGGTGTAAAACCTACCCCCTGGAGGCTGATCGCCCGTTCGGCGGCGGACACCTTTTCTATGGTGCGCATAGTGATCGAAAGCTTGAAAGGGATCCTGACCGGCCGCTTTGGACTCAACGATATGGCAGGGCCCGTGGGCACGGCCCAGGTGATCACCCAGGCGGCGGGGGAAGGCTTAAAGCAGAGCTTTTCCGCTGCGGTGAGCAATATCATCATGATGATGATCATGATCACGGTAAACCTTGGCGTCGTCAATTTGCTTCCGCTGCCCGCGCTGGACGGAGGAAGGCTTTTGTTCCTGATCTGGGAGGGAATTACCCGCAAGCCCGTTCCCCAGAAATATGAGGGGTATATTCACGCCGTTGGTTTTGTGCTGCTGATCGGCCTGATGGTCGTGATCACCGGAAACGATATTTTCAGGCTGATCACCGGAGGATAACAGAAGGGGCTTCGGCCCGCAAAAGAGGAGAAGACAGAAAATGAGGGAAAGAAGAAGGGCAAAGGCAATCAAGGTGGGAAAGCTCACCCTGGGGGGAAATGCCCCCGTTTTGGTGCAGTCCATGCTCAGCGTACCGGCTGACGATGTGGAAGGAAATGTGCGCGAGGCGGTGGTTCTCGAGCAGGCGGGCTGCGACATTCTGCGGGTGGCGATCCCCAACCGGGAGGCCGTAGGGCTGATTCCCGCCATCAAGGAGAAGATCGGGATCCCCTTAGTAGCCGATATTCATTTCGATTACCGGCTGGCTTTGGAGTCTGCCTATGCGGGAATTGATAAAATCCGGATCAACCCGGGAAATATCGGAGAGGATTCCCGGGTCAAGGCGGTGGCGGACATCTGCCGGGAAAAGAAGATCCCCATCCGTATCGGCGTCAACGATGGGTCGCTGGAAAAGCATATTCTGGCAAGATACGGTCATCCCACGGCGGAAGCGCTCTGCGAAAGCGCCCTGTACCACGCGGGGCTTCTGGAAAAATTTGACTTTACGGATATCGTCCTCTCCATGAAGGCTTCCTCCGTGGACCGCACCATGGAGGCCTATGAGCTGGCGGCTCAAAAATGTGAGTATCCCCTTCATCTGGGGATCACTCATGCGGGGACGGCCCGCATGGGGCTTATCAAGTCCGCCATGGGCATCGGAGGGCTGCTGTGCAGAGGGATCGGCGACACGATCCGGGTATCGCTGACAGCCGACCCCGTGGAGGAGGTGCGCGCGGGGATCGACATTTTGAAGGCGGCGGGCCTGAGAAAGGGCGTGCGCCTGATCGCCTGCCCCACCTGCGGAAGGACCAGGATCGATCTGATCCCTCTGGCAAATCAGGTGGACAAGGCCTTAGCCTCCTGCCAAAAGGACATTACCGTGGCAGTGATGGGCTGTGCGGTCAACGGCCCGGGAGAGGCCCGGGAAGCGGATATCGGAATTGCCGGAGGCGTGGGCGAGGGCCTTCTGTTCAAAAAGGGAAGGATCCTGAGAAAGGTGCCGGAAAGGGAGCTTTTGCGGGCGCTGCTCAGTGAAATCGAGAAGTTGTAGCAGTGGGAAGCTTTCCGCTGCTTGAAAGAAAGCCGGGCCTATGAAGCGACCGGTAAAAAGAAGTCAGGGGAGCTGATCCCCCGAAAAGGTGAGAGACGGATGGATGCTTTGAATACACTGGGCAGTTTTTTTCAAAAGGAATTGGGGGAGGACTTGTTTTCCTCCGAGCTTACAGCTGGGAAAATCGTGAATCTGGCCATCAGCCGGAAGGAGAGGCTTGTAAAGGTGAACGCCGCTTTTCCCGGTTTTGTGGAATTTGAAGAGCTGAAAAAGCTGGAAAAAGCTTTGGAGGGGCAGAGGACCGGGGAAAACCGGATCCGTATCCTGCCCCATTTTCCGGAAAGCTGTTTTTCAGACGACTGTCTTCCTTCCCTGGCGGCTGCCCTGAAGGAGATGGACGCCTCCCTCAACGGAACCTTCCGCCATGCCCAAAGCGAATTAAAGGACGGAAAGCTTTCCATCGCCCTTGCCCATGGAGGGTATGAGCTGCTGGCGGCTAAAAACATGGACCTCAAGCTCAAGAGCCTGATCAAGGATTGGTTTTCCCTGGACTGTCAGGTGGAGTTTACCGGGAAGCTCAGTGTGGACAGCGCCGATGAATCCCTGATGGAAAAGATCCGCATTGAGGAGGAAAAGAAGAAGCGGGAGGCTGTTCAGGAAGAGCTGGAGCGCTACGACGAGAGCATGAAGGAGCAGAACAGCCGCAGGCGGGTCAGCATCCGGAAGGAGGAGACCCTGCTTCCCTGTATTTTGCCGGAAACGGCCAGAGAGGTTCTGGGGCAGATCCCGAAGGCAAAGCCTGTGCCCATCCGTGAGGTCACCATTGAAAACGGCAGCGTGACGGTTTGGGGGGAGATCTTCTCCCTGGAGAGCAAGGAGACCAGGGACAAGTCCAGAAAGATCTACAGTGTGGATATCACAGACTATACCGGTTCTCTCACCTTAAAGATTATTCAGGATATTTCCCAGTGCAAGGCGCTGGACAACCTGAAAAACGGCATGTCCATCCTGGTGAGGGGAGAGCTTTCCTACGATAAATACGACAGGGAAAATGTGATGCGTCCCAGAGCCATCGCCAAGGTGGAGCAGGTGGAGATCGTGGACGACGCCCTGCAAAAGCGGGTAGAGCTGCACCTTCACACCAATATGTCGGATATGGACGGTATGTCTACCGCCACCGATCTGATCCAGCAGGCCCATCGCTGGGGGCACAAGGCAGTGGCCATCACCGACCACGGGGTAGCGCAGGCTTTTCCGGAAGCGATGAACGCGGCGGAGGCCATTCGGAAGGAGGATCCCGACTTTAAGGTGATTTACGGGACGGAGGCCTATTTTGTCAACGACCTGGTCCCCGCGGTGTTCGGGAAAAATGACGCGCCTCTTTCCGGGGACTTCATCTGCTTTGACCTGGAGACCACCGGGCTTTCCGCCCAAAAAGAGCGCATTACGGAGATCGGCGCGGTGCGCCTGCATGACGGGGAGATCACGGACCGGTTCGATACCTTTGTAAACCCTCAGATGTCCATTCCCCCGAAGATCACCGAGCTTACCGGGATCACCAATGAAATGGTACAGGACGCCCCCTCAGAGCAGGAGGCTTTGCAGGCGTTTTTTGAGTTCTGTGGGGGAGAAAACGCCGTTTTAGTCGCCCATAACGCGAGCTTTGACACCGCCTTTCTGCGGGCGGCCTGTGAGCGGTGCGAAAGGGAGTTTTCCAACACCTATATCGATACGGTGCCCATGTCCCGCACCCTGCTCAAGGACATCAAGAACTGCAAGTTGGACACTGTGGCCTCTTACCTGAAGCTGAAGCCCTTCCAGCACCACAGAGCCCAGGACGATGCAGCTGTGCTGGGGGAGATCTTTTTAAATCTCATCTCCCGGCTGAAGGAGGATCAGGGGATCAAAACGGTGGAGCAGATCAATTCTGCTCTGGCGGGGGGAGACCCGAAGAAGCTTCCCGCCTATCATCAAATCATTCTGGTGAAAAACCAGACGGGGCTGAAGAACCTTTACCGGCTGATCTCCGAAGGACACCTGAATTACTTCTACCGCACTCCCAGAACGCCCAAAAGCCTGCTGGACAAATACCGGGAGGGGCTGATCCTGGGCAGCGCCTGCGAGGCGGGAGAGCTGTTCCGGGCGATCGTCCGGGGAGAATCCTTTGAAAATCTCTGCAAGATCGCGGAGTACTATGACTATCTGGAGATCCAGCCTCTGGGCAACAATATGTTCATGGTGCGAAACGGCGATACCGATATCGAGGGGCTCAAGGAGTATAACCGCACGATCGTCAAAATCGGTGAAAAGCTTCAAAAGCCGGTGGTGGCCACCTGTGACGTGCATTTCAAAGACCCGAAGGACGCGGATTTCCGCCGGATCCTCATGGCGGGCAAAGGCTTTTCCGATGCGGACGAGCAGGCGCCGCTGTATTTGCGCACTACCCCGGAAATGCTGGAGGAGTTCTCCTATCTGGGAGAAGAGAAGGCCTTTGAGGTGGTGGTGAAGAACCCCAATAGGATTGCGGATATGATAGAGCAGGTACGCCCGGTGCCCATGGGCAATTTTCCGCCCTTTATCGATGGAGCCGAGGAGCAGCTCAATTCCATCACCTGGGAGCGGGCAAAGGAGAAGTACGGAGACCCCTTGCCGGAGATCGTTTCCAAACGCCTGGAAAAGGAGCTGGGCTCCATCAATAAACACGGTTTCTCTGTGCTTTATATGACGGCGCAGAAGCTGGTGGAGGATTCTGAAGCCAACGGCTACCTGGTGGGCTCCCGAGGCTCTGTAGGATCCTCCTTTGTGGCCAGCATGTCCGGCATTTCCGAAGTGAACCCCTTGGAGCCTCACTATGTGTGCCCCAACTGCAAGCACAGCGAATTCATTACGGACGGCAGCATAGGCTCCGGCTTTGACCTCCCCCCCAAGGACTGTCCCCACTGCGGCGCCGCCATGGACCGGGACGGCCACACCATCCCTTTCGAGACCTTCCTGGGCTTTGACGGGGACAAGGTGCCGGATATTGACCTGAATTTCTCCGGCGAATACCAGAGCGGGGCTCATCGCTACACGGAAGTGCTGTTCGGCAGAGACAATGTGTTCAAGGCCGGCACCATCGCCACGGTGGCGGACAAGACGGCCATCGGGTATGTGAGAAAATACGGAGAAGAGCGGGGAATCACCTTCCACAAGGCAGAGGAAAAGCGTCTGGCTTTGGGCTGTACCGGGATCAAGCGCACCACCGGGCAGCATCCCGGAGGCATGATCGTCATCCCGAGGGGGATGGAGGTCTATGATTTCTGTCCGGTGCAGCACCCGGCAAACGACCAGAAGTCAGATAATATCACCACCCACTTCGATTTCCATTCCATTCACGACAATGTGTGTAAGCTGGACGAGCTGGGACACGACGTGCCCACCATCTACCGGTATCTGGAGGACTATACCGGGATCCCGGTGATGCAGGTGCCCATGAGCGATCCGGAGGTGATGAGCCTGTTTCATTCCCCTCAGGCACTGGGACTTACTCCGGAAGACCTGGACGGCGTAAAAAGCGGCACCCTTTCCCTGCCGGAGCTGGGCACGAATTTTGTGCGGGGCATGCTGGAGGAATCTCAGCCTAAAACCTTTTCGGACCTTTTGCAGATCTCCGGCCTTTCTCACGGCACGGCTGTATGGCTGGGAAACGCCCAGGAGCTGATCCAGAATAAGGTGTGCACCATCTCTGAGGTGATCGGTACCAGAGACAGTATCATGGTCTATCTGATCAACAAGGGCCTGGAGCCGAAAATGGCCTTTAAAATCATGGAAATCGTGCGAAAGGGAAAGGCAAAAAAACAGCTGACAGAAGAACATATCGCCGCCATGAAGGAGCACGATGTACCGCAGTGGTATATCGATTCCTGCTTTAAGATCGAATACATGTTCCCGAAGGCCCACGCGGCTGCCTATATGATCGCCGCCTTGCGCCTGGGGTGGTATAAGGTCCACCGTCCCACCGAGTTCTACGCGGCTTATTTTACCGTGCGCAGTGACGACTTTGACGGTGCAACTGCCATTCAGGGTCAGGAGGCGGTGGCGAAAAAGATGAAGGATCTGGATCTGAAAATCAAAAACAGGGAGGCCTCTGCGAAAGAGGAGTCGGAGTTTTCTACTTTACAGATCATCAATGAAATGCTTTTGAGAAAGATCGAGCTTCTTCCGGTGGATCTCTACCGTTCTCACGCGGTAAAATTTCAGGTGGAGGAGGGAAAGATCCGGCTTCCCTTCTGTTCTTTAAGCGGAGTGGGAGAGGCGGCCGCCCTGAGCTTGATGGAGGCGGGGCAGTCCGGAGAGGAATATATCTCCATCGACGATTTACAGGGAAGAACAAAGGTGAGCAGCGCCGTTCTGGATACGCTGCGCTCTGTCGGAGCCCTTCACGATCTGCCGGAAAGCAGCCAGACAACGCTGTTTTAAGGCTTTCTATGCTCCCGTGGCCTCTCCGGACTATGGCGGGAATCGGCTGCGAGAAAGTGTGGCTTACGATACTGGAAAGCGGTACGGCGTGATTTTCAGCCCCTTTCCTTTAGGGCTTGACAAAGCGCTCTTGATAGTTTACTATAGTAGCACACTAAAGTGGAGGGTATGTCATGAAGACCTACAGCAATCTCACACCTGAGGGGACCAGGGATATTCTTTTTGAGCAGTGCCGCGCCCAGCGGAAGGTCCAGAGCCGCCTTTCCCAGGTGTTTTCTCTCAGAGGCTATCAGGAAGTGATGACGCCGGGGCTGGAATACTACGATGTGTTTCGCCTGCCCGGCGCAGCCATTCCTCAACAGGAGATGTATAAAACCACGGATAACCACGGGCGTCTTCTGGTGTTCCGGCCGGATTCCACCCTGCCTATCGCCAGAATGGCGGCCTCCCGCCTACAGGGCAGGCCCAAGCCTTTACGGCTCTATTATCACCAGAATGTTTACCGCAACCGCCCGGATTTCTCCGGCAGAAACGACGAGGCGGTGCAGATGGGCATCGAGCTGCTGGGCGCGGGGGGCCTGCGGGCCGACCTGGAGGCGATCACTTTGGCAGTAAGCGCCATGGCCTCCTGCACACAGGAATTCCGGCTGGAGTTGGGGCACGCCAGATTTTCTTCCGCCCTTTTGAACCGCCTTCCTCTTTCCTCCCAGCAGAAGGAGGAGATCCGGGCCACCATCGAGGCGAAGAATTATGCGGCCTTAAGTGAGCTTCTGGATCCTCTTGGGGACTCTCCGGAGGTGGAGGCCGTAAAGCGGTTGCCTCGGCTTTTCGGTGGGGAAGAGGCTCTGGAAGAGGCGGAGGCTTTCTGCACGGACGAGGAGACCTCTCAGGTGCTTCAATATCTCAAGCGGCTCTACGGGGCCTTGCGGCAGCTGGGTCTGGGAGAAAAGCTGATGGTGGACCTGGGGCTTGTGCAGCGCAACGACTATTACACCGGGATCGTGTTCAGCGCCTATGTACATAATAGAGGAGACGCGGTCCTGCTGGGGGGAAGATATGACAGCCTCTATGGGCTCTTCCAGTGTCCCATGCCAGCAGTGGGCTTTGGGGCGGATCTGGAGGCTTTGGCCGCCCTGCTGCCGGAAGAAGTGAAGAAGCAGCAAGTTTCCCTTACGGTCGTGCACGGAGAGCCGGGCTTTGAGCCGGAGGCACAGCGGCTGGTCTCTCACCTCACTGACGAGGGGCAGATGTGCGAAGCCTCTTTATTTGATACCCTGGAAGAGGTCAAAAGCTACGCCCGCGCAGTCAAAGCGGAGAAGCTGTTGGCCGTGGGAGAAGAAGTGCGGGAGGTGGAGTTCTGATGAAACCCTTGCGGATCGCCCTGACCAAGGGGCGCCTGGAGAAAGCTACCGTGGAGTTATTGGAACGCATCGGCCTGGATTGCTCCAGCCTGCGGGAGAAGGGGAGAAGGCTCATCCTCCCTGTGGGAGACGGCTCTTTAGAGGCGGTGCTTGCCAAAGCGCCTGATGTTATCACCTATGTAGAGCATGGCGTGTGTGATCTGGGCGTGGTGGGGAAGGACACCATCATGGAGCAGGGCAGCCGGTTCTTTGAAATTCTGGACCTGGGCTTTGGCCGCTGCGGCTTTGCCCTGGCCGTTCCAAAGGGCGTAAACTTCTTTGAAGGCTATGAGGGTAAGACGGTAGCCTCCAAATATCCCAATGTGTCGAGGCGCTTTTTTGAGAGCCGTCAGATGGATGTACGCATTATCAAGATCGAGGGCTCCGTGGAGCTGGCCCCCTTGCTGGGGCTGGCGGACGGCATTGTGGATATCGTGGAGACAGGAGCTACTTTAAAAGAGAACGGCCTGGAGATTGCGGAGCGCATTTCTGACATCTCCGCTCGGCTCATTGTGAATTCTGCCAGTATGAAGCTGCGAAAGGACGAGATCGAAGCCCTGGCCGGAAGCCTGGAACAGGCAATCAGGGAAAAGGTGTGACAACAGGACAAAATAACCAGGAAAGGAAGCGGCGAGGCTTTGGAAGGCAGCCGAACGCCGGGGAGAACGAATATGATGAGAATGGTAAACGGAGACCGGAAAACCTGCCTCGCTTTTATCGAGGAGCTGAAGGCCCGGGTAGGAGAGACAGGACAGGCCGTAGAGACGGCGGTAGCCGAGATCCTTCAGGGGGTAAAGCTCAGAGGGGATGAGGCGGTGAAGGAGTATTCCAGAAAGTTCGACGGCTGGACGCCGGAAAACCTGGAGCTTTCCAGAAAAGAGATGGAAGACCTTTGCGGGCAGTGCGACCCCGCCTTTTTGGAGTCACTCAAAAAGGCGGCGGAGAACATCCGGACCTTTCACAGCCGCCAAAAGCAGCAGAGCCGCATCGACCCCATGGAAAACGGGATCATCACCGGCCAGCGGGTGCGCGGTCTTCATCGGGTGGGGGTCTATGTGCCGGGAGGTACGGCCGGATACCCCTCCTCCGTTTTGATGAATGTGATTCCCGCACAGGTGGCAGGCGTGAAGGAGATCGTCATGGCTACGCCTCCCGGAAGAGCAGGAAAACCGGATAAAAATATTATTGCCGCGGCGCTGATCGCCGGGGTGGACAGACTGTTTTTGGTGGGCGGCGCCCAGGCGGCGGCGGCTTTGGCCTACGGCACGCAGACCGTGCCCAAGGTGGACAAGATCGTGGGCCCGGGCAATATCTTTGTGGCCACGGCGAAAAAGCAGCTGTACGGCGTGGTGGACATCGATATGATCGCCGGCCCCAGTGAGATCCTGATCCTGGCGGACGAGTCCGCCGATCCGGAATATCTGGCGGCGGATCTCATGAGCCAGGCGGAGCACGACCGGCTCGCAAGCGCCATTCTGATTACCACCTCGAAGAAAACGGCCGGGGATACTTTAGCGGCCCTTTCCCGCCAGATCGAGACCCTTTCCCGCCGGGAGATCATCGAGGACTCTTTGGAGCGCTTCGGCGCGGTGATTGTCTGCGGCAGTATGGAAGAGGCGGTGGAGTTCGCAAACGACCTGGCCCCGGAGCATTTGGAGGTCTGCTGCGATAACCCCTTTGACTATCTCGGGAAGCTTCACAACGCGGGCTCCTTGTTTTTGGGGCATTACTCACCGGAGCCCTTGGGGGACTATTTCGCGGGGCCCAACCATGTGCTGCCCACCGGCGGAACGGCACGGTTTTTCTCTCCTTTGTCTGTAGATGATTTTGTGAAGAAAATGAGCTTTGTCTACTATCCCAAGGAGGAGCTGCTAAAGGCTGCGGACGACATCATCCGCCTGGCGGAGACGGAGGAGCTGACCGCTCACGCCAATTCTATCAAGGTTCGGAAAAAATAGAAGGAAGGGCGTTTTTCTTCAAACGCCTTTTCCCTTAAAAAGGGGCGGTTTTTCTGTACAGCTTAAATGACAAATTAAAGGGCCTGAAGCCCTATTCACCGGTGGGGGCGGGGGAAAAGATCCATCTGGACGCCAATGAGTCTTTTTTGCCTGTGCCTCAAAAGCTTCTTGAGGAATTTCAAAAGGCGATGGGGGAGATCCCCTTTCACCGGTATCCGGACCCCGAGGCGCGGCTGGTCTGCCAGGCCTTTGCGGATCATTATGGGATCCCTGCTGAAAATACGGCGGCGGGAAACGGCTCAGATGAATTGATCACCGTGCTGTTTTCCGGCTTCCTGGAAAAGGGGGACGCCTTTGCAACGATAGAGCCGGACTTCTCCATGTATGCTGTGAACGGGGAAATTCAGGAGGCGCGCCATGTGGCGATCCCTAAAGGAAAGGACTTTACGCTGGATGTTGACAGAACCATTGAAATCTGCAACAATGAGAAAGTAAAGCTGCTGATTTTCAGCAACCCCTGCAATCCTACCTCGCTGGTGCTTCCCAGAGAAGAGGTGAGAAGGCTGGTTTCCGGGGTCAAGGCCTTGGTGGTGCTGGACGAAGCCTATATGGATTTTAGCACCGAGAGCATGCTGCCGGAATTTCAGCGCTATGACAATCTGGTGATTTTGCGCACCTGTTCCAAAGCGATCGGCATGGCGGCGCTTCGCCTGGGTTTCGCCGTTGCCGGTCATCCGGTGATCGACGCCATCAAAGCGGTGAAATCCCCTTATAATGTGAACGCTGTCACACAGGCGTTGGGTACGCAGGTCTTAAATCGGAAACGGCTTCTGAAGGAGGCCCTTGAGACGATCCTGCGGTCTCGGGACGAGCTGCGGGCAGGGGTGGAGAAGATCGGCCGGAATTATCCGGGGATTTTTACCCTACTGCCGGGAGAGACCAACTTTCTCGCCTTCGTGCTGGAAAACCCCCAAAAGCTTTGCGAATTTCTGGACCAAAAGGGGATCGTTGTGCGATTTACCGGGGGGCTTGTGCGGGTGACCTGCGGCACGAAGGAAGAAAATGCCGCCTTTTTAAAGGCCCTGGAGGAGTATTGCGGCCTTTGATATCAAATATCTTTGTCGAAGCGCAGAGAGGGAAAGGGAGGATCTTATGGAACGCAGCGCATTTTTGGAACGAAAGACCAAGGAGACGGAGGTTTCGGTAGAGCTTTCTCTGGACGGCGGTCAGATCGAGATCTCCACCGGGGTAGGTTTTTTTGACCATATGCTCACCTCCTTTGCCGTCCACAGCGGCTTTGGCCTGCGGGTCAAGACGGTGGGGGACTGGCATGTGGACTGCCACCACACCGTGGAGGATACCGGGATCGTTTTGGGAAAGGCCTTTGAGGAGGCGTTGGGCGATAAAGGCGGGATCTGCCGGTACGGCAGTGTGTTCATCCCTATGGACGAGGCGCTGGGATTCGCGGCGGCTGACATCAGCGGCAGGCCTTTTTTGGTGTTCCACGCGGATTTTCCCCAGGAGCGTATCGGGGATTTTGACACCTGCATGACGGAAGAGTTTTTCCGGGCCTTTGCCATGAACAGCGGCGTTACCCTGCACCTGGAATGTAAATACGGGAAAAATTCTCACCATATGGTGGAGGCGCTTTTCAAGGCGGCGGCACACGCCCTGTCTAAGGCGGCTTCTGTGGAAAACGGAGATTTTATTCTCTCTTCCAAGGGAAGCCTGTAAGGCCCCGGAAGCTGCGGGGTTTGTAAAAGGAGGAGGACCTATGATCATTTTACCGGCGATCGACCTGCATGAGGGGAAATGCGTCCGCCTGTTTCAAGGGGACTATTCCACCGCCAAGGTGGTGGCTAAAAGCCCTGTGGAGACGGCCCGGCGATTTGAAGCAGAGGGCGCGAGATGGCTGCATATGGTAGATCTGGACGGGGCCAAAAGCGGGAAGCCCCAGAACTCCCAGCTGATTTTTGAGGTTCGGGAGAGCGTGGATCTCCACATTGAGGTGGGGGGAGGGATCCGGGATCTTAAGACGGTGGAATATTACCTGAGCCGGGGCGTCAGCCGCGTGATTTTAGGCTCCGCCGCCCTTCGGGATCCGGAGTTTGTAAAAGAGGCTGTAAAGAAGTATGGGAAGAAGATCGCGGTAGGGATCGACGCCGTAGACGGCAAGATCGCGGCGGATGGCTGGACCAACCAGAGCGAGGTGGATTATCTCGAGCTTGCGAAACGCATGGAGGAGATCGGGGTACAGTATCTCATCTGTACGGATATCCGGCAGGACGGCACCATGGGCGGGCCGAACCTCGCGATGCTGGACCGTTTGAATCAAGCGGTGAGCTGCAATATTATCGCAAGCGGCGGAGTCAGCAGTCTTCTGGATATCGTAGCCTTATATGATCTGGGCCTTTACGGCGCCATTGCCGGGAAATCCGTTTACGAGGGGGCGCTGGATCTGCGCAACGCCATTATCGCCTGTCAGAAGATCTCCGGGAAGGCCGCGAAGAACCGGAACGGGGTAGACGATGAACTGGAACGGTATTTTCTCAAGTCCGATCTGATCCCGGCCATTATTCAGGAGGACGCCACGGGGGAGGTGCTGATGCTTGCCTATATGAACCGGGAATCCCTGCTAAAGTCTATGGAAACAGGCAGAACCTGGTTTTACAGCCGAAGCAGAAAGCAGCTTTGGAACAAGGGCGAGACCTCCGGAAATTTCCAGGAGATCGTCAGCATTTCGGCAGACTGCGACGACGACACCCTGCTCGTTCGGGTGAACCAGACCGGCAGCGCCTGTCATACCGGCAGCCACAGCTGTTTCTTTAAAAAACTCCAGGGCTGAAAAGGCCCTTTCAGGAAAGGAAATGGTACAATGGAAGACGTGCTTCATCAGCTTTATGACACCGTGCTTTCCCGGAAATCGGAGAAGGCGGAGGGCTCCTATACCTGCTATCTCTTTGAGCAGGGACTGGACAAGATCCTCAAAAAGTGCGGGGAGGAATGCAGCGAGGTGATCATCGCCGCGAAAAACGGAAAGCAGGAGGACACGGTGGGAGAGCTCAGCGACCTGCTTTATCACCTGGTGGTGCTGATGGTGAATGAGAATATTCCCCTGGAGTCGGTAGAGGCCGAGCTCGCTTTGCGCAGCGGGAAAACCGGGAATTTGAAAACCTTTCATCAGGTGGATCACAACACATGAACAGAGCAGAGCTGAAAAAGCTTTGGAAGGAAGAGGAAGATAAGGCTCTGAACTTCGCCATTCGGGAAGACGCTTACCTTCTGGAACGCAGGAGAAGCGAGCCTCTGCCCTGGAGCTTTGAAGAAAAGGTGAAGGACTTCCTGAAGCCGGGCTCCAGGATTTTGGATCTTTCCGCCGACGGCGGGAGCTTTCTGCTCACCCTCAACCATCCGGGCAGGCTCTTAAGCGCCGCGGGGCGGCCCGGTTCCTGTGGGACATCCCTTCAGAAAGGGCTTGCCTTTCGAGGGATCGAAAGAAGGGAATACTCTCCTGAGAAAGGCGAGCCGATTCCCTTTGAAGACGAAAGCTTTCAGGTTGTGATCTGCTTTGAGGACGCCTATGAGCTCAATGAGGTCAGACGGGTGTTAAAGCCCGGTGGCTTTTTGATCACGCAGCAGGCCGGAGGGCAAAACGGAGGACGGCTTTTTCAAAAAGCCGGAGAAAGCCTATGGGGCGTCAGACCGGATTTTAATCTGGAAAATGAGCTGCCAAAGCTCAAACAGACGGGCTTTCGGATCCGCACGGCGGACGAAGCTTACCCGCAGGTGAGATTTTCGGATGTAGGGGCGCTGTGCTTTTACCTGAAGAGGCGCGCAGGCCTGTTCCCCGGCTTTTCTGTTGAAGGCTTTTTCAGAGAGCTGTTAGGGCTGGAAGCGCGGCGGGAGGCTCTGGGCTTTCTCCAAATGGAAGAGCACCGCTTCTTTTTGGTGGCCAAAAAGGCATAGAAATTGTTTAGGGAGGGAATCGGGAAATGACAAAGTTTGAAGAGCTCAGAAAGAAAATAGATACCTATTGCGGCCTGAGCTGCGAGGATTGCGAATACCGGGAGAAAACGGGCTGCAAGGGCTGTATCGCCACAAAGGGCCGCCCCTTCCATGGAGAATGCGCGGTGGCAAGCTGCGCAATAGAGAAGAAGCGAGGCTTCTGCGGGGAATGTGAAAGCTTTCCCTGTGAGCTGCTGCAGAGCTACTCCAATGACGAGACCCACGGAGATACCCCAAAGGGAATGAGAATCGAGCGTTGTAAAGAACTGAAAGCGGCCTTGGTGCAAGAGGCGAGAAAGGGGGTCGACCCCATCTCTCCCTGCGGGCATCACTGCGATCACTGCTTTTTGGGGCAGTGGTGCGGCGGCTGCCGCAGTGTGTACCCTCACTGCTCTTTTGCCGGTTTATTTGAGGACGGCGTCTGCCCCAATGTTTCCTGCTCCCGGGAAAGGGGACTTGAGGGCTGCTTTGCCTGCGAAGAGCTTTCCGAATGTAAAAAGGGCTACTACGGTGCAGACGACTTTTACACGGCAAAGGCGGCGGCATTGTTTCTCCAAAAGCACGGAAAGGAAGCTTACAGCAAGGTTCATCGTCTTCTGGAGGAGAGGGGAGAGAAGTACCCCGGAAACGCAAAGTCCTTAGAAGGAGCGCTGGCGCTTCTGGAAGCCTGTTTGAAAGAGTAAGGTTTGCCGGTTCTTGTGCCCCGCGTTGGAAGAATCTGTACCGTTTAAAAGCGCGGCGGGGCAGAGGGATTGCGAACGAGGAATGAATTTATGCGAAGCTAAGGGGTGGCAAAATTTGCCGCCCCTTGTTTTATCTAGGTGTATTATGCTATACTGAAGCTGGGTTTGACGATGCGGACTACGGACAGGGAACGGAAAGCATCGGCAAAACCCATGAAAGTGTTTGTATAAGCTCGTGCTTGCGTATTTACAACACATGAAAAAGGGGTGTGACTATATGAGAAAGAAAAATCGTTTTCTGTGCTGGCTGCTGGTTTTCTGTTTGCTGATAGGCTGTATGCCGATGACGGCGGGAGCGGAAGAACCTGCGGCGCCGGAATCTGCTTCGGGAACCTGCGGAGAAAATGCCACCTGGAGCTACGACGCGGAAACAGCGACCCTCACCATTTCCGGTACAGGAGATATGGCAAATTATAAGGAAACCGCCTCGCCCTATAACTACTTATTCGAGTATGTAAAAACGATCATCATCAACCCGGGTATTACCTCTATCGGGGCTTGCGCATTTGCAGGGTTCCAGGTGTGTACCGCTGTGAGTATTCCGGGCAGCGTAAAAAGAATCGGCGACAGTGCGTTTGGCAGCTGTTACAAGCTGCCAGCGGTGGTGATCCCCGAGGGAGTGGAGTCTATTGGCAACGGTGCGTTTGATATGTGTGATCACCTGGCCTCTGTGGAAATGGGAGACAGCGTGGTTGAGATCGGCGGTCAGGCGTTTTGGTCTTGTCATCGCTTAGCTTCCGTGAAGCTCTCTAAGGGCTTAAAGAAAATCGGCGTGTGGGCATTTAATGGTTCTGCCTTGAGTTCTGTGGAGATCCCGGCAGGGGTCGAGGAATTATCCGGGTTTGGCAGCTGTCATAATCTGACTACCGTAGTGATCCCGGAGGGGGTCACCTCACTGGGGCTTGCCGCTTTTACCGGCAATCGCAATCTGTATGCCGTAGAGGTGCCCAAAAGTGTGGAGCGGATCGATGCCACCGCTTTTGACAGTGACGAATGGCTTACGATTTACGGGGAAAAGGGAAGCTATGCGGAGACCTTTGCAAAGGAAAACGGTATTCCTTTTGCCGCCGGGAAGATCCCCACTTCCGACAGCGTTCTCGCACGGTTTAAGGATGTTTCCGCCGGAAAGTATTACACCGACGCCGTGATATGGGCTGCCCTGCGCAGCATCACCGCCGGGACAGATGATACCCACTTTAGCCCCGATCAAGGCTGCACCCGTGCCCAGGCGGTGACTTTCCTGTGGAGAACCTACAGATCTCCCGACCCTGAATCCGGATGGGATCAGTTCAGCGATGTGCCGGAGAACGCTTATTACAAATATGCTGTCCGATGGGCGGTGAGGAATGACATTACCAACGGAATCAGCGAGACAGAATTCAACCCTAACGGGAAATGTACCAGAGCGCAGATCGTCACCTTCCTTTGGAGAGCGGCAGGGGAGCGCAGGGCATCCGGCAATTCGTTTACAGATGTGAGTCCCGACGCTTACTATGCAAAAGCGGTTTCTTGGGCGGTGAAAGCAGGGCTCACCCAGGGAACCAGCGCGACGAAATTCAGCCCGAACAGCATTTGCACCAGGGGGCAGATCGTGACATTCCTGCAGCGCTACGAACAAAAACGCTGGGATTGGCCCCCAATCATTCCCGGCCTCTATGATTGATTTGAGTGTGTCTGAAGGACTAAAAAAACAGAGTGTTGAATAAAGGGCAGCCGCTGGGAGGCGGCTGCCCTTTATGATGATACGGTATTTGAATCCCGGCGTTGACCCCGTTTCAAAAATTACAGATAGTATTCCATCGGGTAGGTCAGATACTCCACCGGATCCAGCTGGTCGGCGGTCACATAACCGGCGGGGGCGGTCAGTAAAGAGGGAATACGGTTTACTACGGTGGCACAGGTGTGCTCTACCGTGGCGGGCTTTACCACATGGTATTCGGTGTTAGGCTCGCCGGAAATCCACCAGTCGCACTGGTCGCCGTCCTCCGGACCATACACCTTGCCGATCGTCTCTTCCTCTACCGTGATCCCCTGTACGGTCTCAATGGTCACCACGGCGGACATGCCGATACACCTGCCAGCCTGGATGGCCTTGCCCAAGGTCTCAGAGTAGATATCCTTGTCAATGATACAGGGCACATGCTTCTGGTCAATGGATTTTATGGTGAGACCCAGCTTATTGCAGATGGCCTCGGCGGAATTCCAGGCGTAGGAAGGCTCGAACTCCTCCGGATGGGCGATCTTCTTCTCGAATTCTTCAGGCGTCAGGCCGCAGCCATGGGCCTCGGCCAGCGCCAGGCCGTACTCCTCTACATTATAGCTGTACGCGCCCTTGATCTCTTTAATTTTGTGGCATCCGGCAGCGGCCATGGCCACCATATTGATCCAGAAAATGTCCTGCATCCCGGAGCCGGTGATGGTACAGCCGTTCTCTTTCGCCAGGGCGTCCAGCCGGTTGATCTGAGCGGAGCTGGTGGTCCAGGGGTAGATGGCCTCCTCGCAGGTGGTAATTACATTGATACCGCGGCTCACGCACTTCTCCACATGTTCGTAGATGTCGCCGATAAAGCTGAACAGAGTGACAATAGCCACATCAGCGTCGCATTCGTCCAGCACCTTATCCGCATCCTTGGAGATGAGCACGCCGGTCTTTAACCCCAGCCCGGCATAATCGCCTACATCCATGCCCACCACTTCGGGGTTTACGTCGATGGCGCCCACGATCTGCGCGCCGTTTTCGTAAAGATAACGCAGGGTGTATTTTGACATTTTGCCGCAGCCATACTGTACGACCCTGATTTTTTCCATCATGAATAAAGCCTCCCTCGATAAACGGTGATATAGTATAGTATATCCACTTTGGATCATGATATGACACCGTCTATTCTCAGAGGAAAGCAGCAAGCCTTTTTTATTAAAACTTACCGGAAACTGCGGCTGCGGGAGCATATCGTGCCGAATCGGTCTTTTTATCTTCCAGGCAAAAAGCCGCTTTCCCTTCCTCCCGGGTTTCCGGCTGAGCACATGGTAGGCTGAACCTTATCCCATGCACTGTGTAATTCGCTCATCAATTCTCCGCACGACGCCGCTGGTGTAGGGGGAAAAGTACTTCAGCCAGAATCTGCTGCCCACCGGATTGATGCTTTCAAAGTCTACACCCAGTCTGGAATAGCCCTCTCTTTTCAGCGTGGATATGACAAAGTTCAGTAAATTCTGGTAGACGCCTATCCCTCTGTGCTCCGGGAGGCAATAGGCGCCGGTAATATGCCGGTAGGTATTTCCCGCCGCGGCGCTGGTCTCGCCGGTAGACGAGATTTTCAAATGCGCGCAAAGCTTGCCGTTTTTCCTGGCCGCAAAGTACCGTACATCGTCTTTTCTGAAATCCGTTTCGAATTCTTCCGCTGTCTCGGGCGTGCGGTTCATAAAGAAAGGACTGCTGCGGTAGTGCCGGTAAAGCGCCAGATCGAGGGGATAGATCAAATGGCACTCAGCCGTTGAAGCCTCGAAAAGCTCATAGCTCTCGCAGGGCTCGCAATCGATGGGTTCCATGAGGCGGATGGCGTCCACACAGCGTAAACCAAAGCCATAGCGAAAAAACTGCCGTTGCAGCTCTTCATCGTGAGCGTACAGGCACACCGCGTGGGAAACTGCTCCGGCGCGCACCCACTTTGCCCCTGCGGCCTGATACATGGCGGCATAAATTTGAGAACGGTTTTCGGAAACGGAGGCGTTTGCACCCATCGGGGAAAAGACCCCCTTTACATCCGTGGAGCGAAACGCGTGATCAAATGGTTCATAGCAGCATAAAAAACCGATCATTCTGCCGCCCTCAAAGGCGGCTACTCCCAATCCGTTTTCGGCAAATTGGGTTAAATCATGAACCGGAGAAAGCTTGGGAAGCGCTCCCACAAATTGCCGTTCCTTTTGATAATTGTCAAGGGCGAGAGCAGTAGCTTCCTCGATGTGATGGTTTTCAAAATCCACAATATTCATAGAGCTTTCCTTTCAGTTCTCTTGTATGCAAACTCCTCTGAAAGAAATCAGGAGTCTAAAAGCTTTTTCACTGCTTCGATATTTCTTTCCTCCACGCTTTTTAGGGGCTGGGCCTTTTCCAACAGTTTTTCCTTCCGGGGGATCCAGGAGACGGCAGCGTCGATGGCGGCGCACAGGTTTTCCTTTGTGACCTCTTTGAGGTCAATGCACTCCCCGCTGCCCAGGTAGCTCAGGAAGGAAACGATCTTCGGGTCATAGGAGACGCCGATGAGGGGCACCGCCGTGATGGAGGAGAAGATCAGGCCGTGCAGGCGCATGGAGATGACTGCGCTCATATGGGAAAGCACGGAAATGAGCAGCTCCGGATCGGCGGGCTCCTCCAGAATGACAGCGGAGGCCTTCATATGGGAGAGCACCTGATTGGCTGCTTTGGTGTCGTGAAAGACATTGAGGGAGAGAAACACGGGGGTAAGGCCGTATTTTTTCTGAGCGTAGGCGCAGCAGGCGGCAAAGGCCTGTGTCTTTTCTTCGAAGCCGTACCAGGTGCGAAGCATCAGGCAGAGATATTTCCCGTCAGAGGAAAGACCGTGCTTTTGCAGGTATAAAACGGCGTCCTCCTCAGGGGCGGGGGAAAGCAAAAGGGCGGGGTCGGAGCTCAAAATGATATTGGGACTTTTTACCCCCATGCTTTGGAGCTTTTCCATGGAGTCCGGCTCTCTGAGGGTGATGGTGTCCACGCAGTGCTCCAGCACCCTTTTTACCAGCCTCGTACTGCTTTTGCCCAGCACCGGGCCGATCCCACAGCCGTACATATCCACCTTATTCCCTAAAAGCTTTGCCAGACGCAGAGTGAACAGATAGTACCACAAGCTCCGGTGACTGGTGGCATTCTGGATCAGCGTGCCGCCTCCGTTGATATAGAGCCGGGACCTCCTCATGGCACGGATCATCCGGAACACATTGAAGGTGTAAATGGAGTTGATCTGATAGCGCTTTTTGATGCTTTGGGTATTCTTGGCCAGCACCGTGATGGGCATGTACCGGTCCAGATCCCGCACGGACTGAATGATAGACTTTAAAATGGCGTCGTCGCCGGCGTTTCCGTAGCCATAGGCGCCGCAGATGATCACGCCGTCCCGTTTTTTTCCGGTTTCCCTGCGGCGCGCTTCCCGCTGTAAAATGCTTTCATAGATTTCCAGCTGGTGCTCTACCATACGGTCGATGGAGAACTCCCGGGAGGCCTTTTCGAAAAGCTTTTCACCCATTTCTTTGCGCAGCTCTTCATTCTGCGCGAGAGTGAGCAGGTGTTCTGAAAGCTCTTTCTCGTCTCCCGGCGTGAAGATCAGCCCGTTTTTCCCGTCGTCGATGAGCACCGGGACGCCGCCCACCCGGGAAGCGATGGTGGCCCGGTGCATCCTGGCCCCTTCTGTCAGGGCATAGGGGAAGGTCTCTGAAAGGGAGGTGAGCAGGTTGATGTCGATGGCGTGGTAAAAGGAATTCATATCCTTTACCCATCCGGCAAAAAAGACGCGGTCTTCGATTCCCAGAGTCTTGGCCAGCTCCTGAAGCTTTTGCAGATCCTCGCCGTCCCCGGCGGAAACGAGCTTCAGGCGGGGCTCCTTTTCACAGGCAAGCTTCATGGCTTTGAGCAGGGTGGGATAATCCTTGACCGGATTGAGCCGGGCCGCGATGCCCGCCAGAATGTCTCCCTCCTGATACTTCACGCCCAGAGAGGCGAGATATTCCTCCTTGGGGACGCAGGAGATGGGAGTTTTGAAGTCGATGCCGTTATAGATGGTGTAGATCCGGTCCGCGGGGAAATCCCGCTCAATGAGGATATCCGTCATGGGGTCGGACACGCCGATATAGTAGTTTACCCGCCTCAAAGCCAGCATATTGGTAGTGCCGTAGGAGAGCCGGGCCACCGGGCGGCCCAGATAGTCCAGCCGGTAGTCGCTGTGTACGGTGGTGACTACCGGGGCGTTCACATGCTTCTTGATGAGATTTCCCATCAGGTTTCCCCGAGCGCCGTGGCAGTGGAGAATATCCACCTTTTGATCTCCAATCAGCTTTTTCAGTTCCCGAAGTCCTACCACAGGGTTTCCGGACTCGATGACGTCAATGGGAATTCCCAGCTTCTCCGCGTCTTCGGAAAACTCGCCCTTGCGAAAACAGACCAGTCTCGCATCAATGTGTTGATTCAGTTCCTTCAGCAGATTGAGAACATGGGTCTTGGCGCCGCCGGTGTCGCCGCCGCCGATGAGATGGATCACTTTCATAAGGATCAACCTTCCTTTCCTGCGGTGAGTTTCAGGGCGCTCGATCGGGAGCGGCTTCTTCCCAAAAGAAGACCGCCTCCGAAAGCTTCTGAAACGAAGTGCCGTGATTTTTTCGGCGGTAGGCCGTGCCGCCGAAAAAAATAGTGTTGTCGTTCACGCCCAGGGATATGAGGGTCCCGTCCTTTTTTACAAAGGTGTAGGTGAGAAGGGCCTTTCCCTGCTGCGCGGCCCCGGGAAGCCAGGTGAGAGAGGAACAGAGGTTCAAAGCCTGCTGGATCTTTTCCTCATCCCGGAATTCCTTTTCTCCTTTGTCCGAGTATTTCACAGAGACGGCAGTCACCTCAGAGACCTTCGGAAGGCCGAAAAAAGGGATCCCCCGAAACAGGAAGAAGAGAAAAGCCGTCAGCATCATGCTTGCCATAACACAGCTGAGCGTGCGCAGAAGCAGGCGCTTCCAGGAAAGGGGAGCCTCAGTTTCTTTTCTTTTCATGGGAAGCGACCTCCTTTTTATTTATGGGCGCCGTTCCCTGATAGACGGGCAGCCGGTAAAATTCCGGCAGAAACCACACATCCTGGGCTTTCCACTCTTTTCCGTTTAAGTATTCCAGCTCTCCGGCCGGAGCGGAGAAGGTGAACTTGAGGCGGTAGGAATAAAGGGCCTGATAGGGGAAGGAAAAGCGCTTGTTGTCTGCATTCTTTCCATATTTCCCGTCTCCCGCCAAGGGATGGCCGATGGAGGCGAAATGGGCCCGGATCTGATGGGTGCGCCCTGTCAAAAGCTCGACCTCCAAAAGGGAAAGTCCGCCCCGTTCCTCCAGCACGCGGTACTTGGTACGGATCGTTTTGCTGTTTTCAGAGGGATGAGCGCTGATATACACCCGGTTCTGGGCTTCGTTTTTTTCCAGATAACCGGAGAGCAGGCTTTCCTTTTGGGAAAGGGAGCCGTGTACTAAGCACAGGTACAGCTTTCGCAGCTCTCTGTTTTTCACCTTTTCATTCATGATCCGCAGGGCCTGAGCGTTTTTGGCGGCCATGACAATACCCCCGGTGTTGCGATCGATCCGGTTAACGAGGGCGGGGGCAAAGGAGTTTTCCTGAAAGGGGAGGTATTCCCCCTTTTCAAAGAGATAGCGCTGGATGCGCGCGATGAGGGAATCAAAGTGATAGGTTTCGTCCGGGTGGACGATCAGCCCCGGCTTTTTATCCAGGATCATGATATTCTCGTCCTCATAGAGGATGGAAAGCTTGTTGGGGGCCTTCATAAAATCGTATTCCCGGGGAGATTTTTGAAAGAATTCCTCCTTGAGATACAGGGTGAGCACATCGCCTGTCTTCAGCCGGTCAGAGATCCCGCAGCGCTTTCCGTTCAATTTGATATCCTTTTTTCGGATGCTTTTGTAAAGCATAGACCCCGGCAGATTGGGATAGGCCTTTGTCAGAAACTTGTCCAGCCGCTGACCGGCGTCGTTTTCCGAGATGAGAACTGTTTTCACGGGCGGGTTCTCCTTTCCAGGGTGAAGAAAAAGCGGGGCAGAGAGAGCACAATGCCCACGCCCAACGCAATGGCGATGGCAATCTTGATGGTTTCCAAGCCTTTGTCCAACGCCAGGGTATTTTGACTCATGAAAAAGTGATAGCCTGTGTAGTAAATGCCCGCACCCGGCACGATGGGGAAAATGCCGCAGATCAAAAACACGGTGACAGGCTCTTTTCTGTGAATGGAAAAGCAGCGGGAAAGCAGCGTCAGGACCACCGCGGCGAAAAAGGAAGCGGCGGTAACGCCGGAGTGAAAATGGATACAGATCAAATAGCACAGCCACCCTGCGCCTCCGGTGATGCCGGTGAAAATCCACTGCTTTTTCGGCGTGTGAAAAATGATGGAGAAAGCGATGGTGGCGAGGAAGGCCACTGCGGTTTGAATACACCAGGACAAGAGCAGCGACAGCATAAAAAAGCTTCTCCTTTCACATAAAAAATCCCGGGAAAAATGAGATCACCTTGACCACCACGCCCACGCCCACGGCTATGCAGCCGCCTACTAAAACGGCGTCGATCATGCGGATGGCGCCGCTGAGATAATCTCCGTTGAAGAAATCCCGGATCGAGGTGGTGAGGGAAACGCCGGGAACCAGGCGGATGATAGAGCCGATGATGATCTTGTCCAGATCGTTTCCCAGGCCCAGAAGGAGAAAAAAGGCGGCCAGAAAAGCGGCAAGGACGCTGGCCAGCAGGTTTTTGAGAAATTTTGAAAGCTTCTGCCTCTCACAGAAGAAGAGAAAAGCCTCCAACAGAAAGCCGCAGAAAAAAGCCGCGATGGAATCCAGAAGACCGCCGCCGAAAAGATAACAGAAGCAGGCGCTGCCCACGGCACAGGCAAAAAGCGTCAAAGGAAGCCTGGAGGGAGAGAGGTTCTTTGCCTCCTCCAAAATCGCAAAAGCCTCTTCCACGGTGTGCTTCCCCTCCGCGATCTCTCTGGAAAGCTGATTCACCGCCGAAATACGGCCGAAATGGATGGTCGTGGAGGGAATATGCTTGAGCTGGGTGGTGTGCCTGACTCCGTTCTCCACTCCGTTGGCGAAAATGGCGTTGGTGAGGACATAGACATCAAATTCCGGTACCTGATACGAGCGGGCCACCCGTTCCATGGTCTCCTGCACCCGGGAGATCTCCGCCCCGTTTCGCAGCAAGGTTTCTCCCATCGCAAAGGAAAGTTCCAGCGCGCTGGCATGATCCATAGGCCAATGCCTCTTTTCCTTCAATTTGTTCTGGTTTTTAGTCCCTGTACCCGGACATCGTCGCCCATAAAGGCAAATTTCCCATAATACCCGCTGATCCGGGAGGCGAAAGGAGCGCCGTACCGGCTTTCCAGTCCTTTGATGTCCAGGTTCGTGCTGATAACGGTGGGGAGAGTCGCCATCATGCGGGTGTTGAGAATGTGATAAAGCGCCGCGCACACATAGGGGGTGGCGGCCTCAGTGCCCAAATCGTCCAGGATCAGAAGATCGCAGGAGAGAAGCTGGGACTGAGTGCTTTCCTCCTCGTCCTCCTGCCGGAATCGCTCCTTTTCCAGGGCGGCGGCAAAGGTCTGGGCAGAACCGTAGATCACGCCGAAGCCCTTATTTAACACCTCGTTAGCGATGGCCAGAGAGAGGTGGGTCTTTCCCAGGCCTGTCCCGCCCCAGAAAAGAAGGCTGGAGGAGTCCTTCCGAAATTGTTTCGCATATTCTTTACAGGTGTTCAGGATCCCCTCCATCTGCCTGAGCACGGCGGGGTCCTTTTGATAGTAGTCCAGAGAAAACCGTTCAAAGGTGCATTGGGAGAGGGGCACGGAAAGGCTCAGACGGTCATAAGCCATCTGGCGCTGGAGGCGCTTCAGGCAGCCGCACATTTTGCCGTCCTGAAAGCCCGTATCCTTGCAAAGCTCGCAGGAGTAGCGAGGCTCAATATCCCTTTTTGTCAGGCCATGCTCTGAGAGCAGCCGGGAAAACTCTTTCTGTAGGGCTAAACCGGTGCTTTTCAGCTTTTCCAGTTCTCCCCGGGCGTTTCCTCCGGAAAGCACGGCTCTGGCCGCCTTGGCGGCATTGGAGGCCATCTCCTGGCGGATCTCTCCCGCCCGTGGACACTTGGCGAGAAATTGAGAAAGCTGCCGCTGAGCCGATTCCTCGGCGAAAACCCGGCGGCTTCTCAGCTCTTCCCGGGCGGCGTCATAAATCTTTTTTCCGTATCCCATGGAAAAACACCTGACCCTTCCTAAAGTCCGACGCCTGCCGGACTAACATAAGCTTATAATTTATCCGGAACATCGAAGAAGCTCAGGCGGCTGAGCTCGTCAATATCGTAGCTTTTGGAGGAATCCTGCTTGTTTTGCTTTTGCCGCTCCTCTTCTTCCACCTGTGAGACCTGGGTAAAGCCCTGCTTGTGCCAGCGCTCTAAAATCTTATTAAGATAGCTTGCGCTGAATTTCCCGGTGTGATCAGCGCAGCGCTCATAGGCCGCGCTGATCATTTCCTGGGAAAAACCCCATTCCCTGATCCAGCGGAAGGCTGCCTCTTCCTCCTTCTTTGTGGGGGAGCGCCGCGGCAATCCGGCGGCGGAGGAAACCTTTGTCCAGGCAAGCCGGCGTTCGCTTAATTCCTGCAGCTTCTCCTCGGCTGCCTCCAGCGTCAAAACCCCGCTTTGTGCCCAGTCACGCGCTACAGACTCAATGTAGGCGGTGCCGGTTTTTCCCACATCCTTGCAGTAGTGCAGGATCATGGCGATCACCTCCGCGGGAAGGCCGTAATCGTCGCACAAAGAGACCAAGATCGCGGAGAGAGCGGGGGAGATGGTTTTCCCCAGGGTGAGCTCAGCCTCCTGCATCAGGTAGCGGATGGACTCCGACTCCTTCATGCGGGCTGCCAGATGAAGGCTGTCCGGCCGGACCATTCTGTCCTGCCTGGGGGGAAGGACAGGCTCCTTTGGCGGCTGCTTTTCCGGCTGAACGATCACAGGGGCGTTCATTTCCTTTTCGGGAGCGGGGGAAAGGGTATCGCCGCTTCTTCTGAGAAGACCGTTTTGCGTCCAGTAATCCAGCGCGTCCAGCACCGTGTCAGGGTGAAGGCGCAGCGCATCGGAGACGGTCTTTTCGTCAAAGGCCTCTCCCGCGTGGCGCAGCGCCCAAAGCAGCACCTGAAGCTGCTCCTTTTCCGCCAGTCGTAAATGGCGGTCCACCAGGGCGCAGGGAACGGCAAACACAGAATTCCACGCGCCCAGATCTATTTGATATCCCATCATTTTCATCCCTTACTTCCCGGAAATTCAGGAAGACTATTTTACGAAAAATCGTTTTCGCAGTTTCTTTCTATTGTAACACAGATTCAAAACAGAGAAAAGTGGAACTTTGCCTTGACTGTAAGAAAATTTTTTAGTATAATAGCTCCCGTAGCTTAGCCTTGCTAAACCTTGTTCAGCCTTGCTACTGTAGCTCAGTTGGTAGAGCAGCTGATTCGTAATCAGCAGGTCGTGTGTTCGAGTCACATCAGTAGCTCCAAAAAGAACCGCACTGTAAAGCCGTTTTTGGGCTTTCGATGCGGTTCTTTTTTTGTGAAAAATTCATATTGACTACTTTTTGACTACTTTTTCAATACTTCCGGATGTTTGGTTGCTGCCTGCAAGGTATTGCTCCAACTGTACGATAGAGGTAGCAGCGTCTTCTTTTTCCATGTGGGTATAAATATTAGCAGTCATCTGGATCGTGGAGTGCCCCAGCAGATACTGAGCGGTTTTTAGATCGATACCTGCCCGGTAGAGGTTGGTAGCGTAAGTATGACGGAGCATATGGGGGTGAACATAGCAGGGAGAAACCTTTGTTACCTTGTCCCATAGCCGTCGGAATGCGGATTGAGTTATGGGGCTGCCATCTGAACAAGTCAGCAAATACATTCCAGTGTGAGGCGTACTCTTTAGGATATCCTGCAAGCGCCTGGGAATTGGGATTGTGCGGTGAGATGCTTTTGTCTTCAGATCCTGGTTTGGGTCAGGCTGGTTGTTTTTTAAAAAGGTTAGTGACCGGTTGACTGTAAGCTTATCGCCTTGGATATCTCCCCATTGTAATCCAAGCGCTTCTTCACGGCGCAAACCGCAGTATAGGCACAACCCCACAAAGCTCCTGGCACGATGGTCTGTATCTGCCAAAGAGACTATTAAGGCTTCTTGCTCATCCAGATCCAGATACTCTTTGCGGTTTGGCCTAGCATGTGGGGTTGTTTTAATTCCTTCTGTAGGATCGGATAGTATGAGGCCGTTTTGCCTGGCGGAGGCAAAAATTTGCCGCATGGTAATCAATACCTTGTGCTGCAGAGATTCCGATTGCTCTGATACGGCTTGCATGACTTTACGGATATTGACGGGGCGTACATCCCGCAGCTTTAGGGTGGCAAGGTGAGAGAGAATATGTACATTATAAGCAGTGCGGTACATGCGCTTGGTGCTGTCCCGCAGGCTGGATTTATAGGTATCAAACCATATCTTTGCCCACTCGCCCACGGTGGTATTATCCCCAACCACAAGACCGGCTCGATCCTGATCCCGTACTGCATCTACAGCCTGGTTGACTTCGGCGGTGGGGCGATCCTTTTCTTCTGTGCGGGGCGCGGAGAGCGCTGATGTATCTCGGCGGCTAAAAGCTTTAGCTTGATCCACAACAGGAAAAATGGTTCAGTAGCTCCCCAAAAGCCCTCGGAAGGCGCAACTCCTTTCGAGGGCTTTTGTAATACGCAAATTTCAGTCGCTGCGAAGCTGTCGAAGCAGAGAATGGGAGAACGCCCGGCAGCTTTCCCGCATAGAATTGGAATATCTCAAACTGAATGGTAGGGAGCGGCTTTATGAACAGACGGTCTTGCAGCAATAGAATGAATCTTCCGGCGATTTTACGCGGCCGGCCTCAGGCTATTGCCCGTATTTCAGGCGGGGAAGAGCATCCGGAGTTGTCCGGTATGGTTCGGTTTTACCAAACGGGCCGGGGCGTGCTGGTGTGGGCTCAAATTTCTGGTCTGCCTAAGGAAGCGGGAGCCTGCGGCGGGCGAATTTTCGGCTTTCATATCCATGGAGGAACCGAGTGCAAAGGCGATGGGGAGGATCCCTTTGCGGGCGCAATGACGCACTATAACCCCAGAGGGTGCGAGCATCCCGATCACGCCGGAGATCTGCCGGTTTTGTTTGGAAATGACGGATTTGCGCTTTCTCTGTTTTTGACCAATCGGTTTTCCGCAAATGAGGTGTTGGGTAAGGTGGTCGTCATCCACGACAAGCCCGACGATTTTACGACCCAGCCCTCCGGCAATTCCGGCAGGAAAATCGCCTGCGGCGTCATTGAAAAAAGCTGCTGATCCTGCCTTTTGCCGGGAGAAGGTGATTTGCAATTCTGCTTTCTCTATGTTAAGCTTTTGCCGGGAGCCCCGGCGGCTTTTCAAGGGAGGAAACAGCATGGAGTATATCGGCGAAGTCTTTTCCAGGAAAGAATATATCGGCAAAGAGCTTTCCGGCGCGATATTTGAGGACTGCCTGTTTGAAAACTGTAAAATGCAGGGGCTCGTTCTCAAGAGCTGCCGGTTTACCGGCTGCCGCTTTTCAGGGTGCAGAATCTCAGAGCTTCACCCAAAGGGGATCGAAGCCATGGACAACCGGTTTGAGGACTGTTCTCTCCTGGGGATCGACTGGGCGGAGCTGCTGGACGCCAAAAAGCGGGAGATGGGATTTCTCCCCTTTGACGCGATCCGGAGCTCGAATGTTCTGCACTGCGTGTTTTTCGGGCTGGACCTGAAGAGACAGGACTTTTCCGGCTGTGATTTCACAGGCTCTTACTTTGAGGACTGCTGCCTTTTAGAGACGGATTTCCGAAACACCGTTTTAAAGGAAACCGGATTTTCTCATAACGATATGCGTTCGGCGGATTTTCGAGGAGCCGAGGGGTATCTTTTCTCTCTGGAGAACAACCGGGCGGCAAAGGCCAGGTTCTCTCTGCCGGAGGCGGTCAATCTGCTTTCCGCGATGGGAATTTTGATCGGGGACGAAGGGTAAAACGCGGGATCGGGAAATTTTGATAAAAACGGTGCGGCTCATTTTACAAAGCCACACCGTTTTTGTATCGGTCAGGTTTCCAGGTGCTTTTTTAGCTCTTCCCAGCTTTTTACGGTCAGAATGTGGGGATCCTTTGTGTCAGGCGGATCGATGGCCCCTATGTACCACACCGGAAACAACCCGGCGTTTTGAGCGCCCTCTACATCACAGTCATACCGGTCTCCCACATACCAGACCTCCTCCGGCTGCAGCCCGGCCTTTTCCAAAGCCAGAGTGAAGAGCCTTTTGTTTGGCTTCCGGAAGACATAATTGCTGGAAGTGATCACGAATTCAAACTCGTTTTCCGGCAGCAGATCGTTGATACGCTGTTTGACCACGGCGGGAGCATAAGTGATATTGCTGATCACGCCGGTGCGGATCTTCCTGCCTTTTAAATATTCTAAAAAGTCCCGGACGCCTTTCGTGGGTACTCCCGGAGCGGAGGCGTCCCAGAATACTTTGTCCCGCTCCTCGTTGTCAAGGGCAATTTCGATCCCAAGCGATTCATAAAGATATGGCGAAAACATACTGTTGGGGATCTCCACCTGAGACAGGTGCCGTTTCTCGGGGCCAAACCGCCCCAGCTCCCGGTTGATTTCATCGGCCTTGGCCTGCACTTGCTCCGCTGACAAATGATACTTGTTTTTCACTGCGTACCGCAAAACGGCCGCGGTCCCCTTCAATCCGTCAAATTTTTCCTCGTCAGCAAGAGTCTGGCCGTAATCGAACAGGATCATTTTCGGACATCTCATGGGGTTCCTCCTTTGCGAAGCTTTGAGAAGCTTACTTATCCTGATCTTTCTGAAAATCCAGATATAAAAGGCTGGGCTGCACTCCGGAATTATTCTGGTATTTCCCGCTGTTGTATTCCTCGTAGTCTCCCAGAATATCGTGGTAATAGATCTGGCAGATCTCTACATTGGGATAGATCCTGATAGGCTGGACGCAGAAGATCTCCAGGGTCCAGTAGCCGGAAAAGCCCACATCGCCGAAGCCGGCGGTCACATGGATGAAGAGCCCCAGCCGCCCGATGGAGGAGCGCCCCTCCAGCATGGGGACAAGCCCTTTGGTCTTAGTGTATTCGTTGGTGCGCCCCAGGTAGAGCTTCCCGGGCTCTAAAAGCAGTCCTTCTTCCGGGATCGTCAGCTTCCTTGTGGGATTTGGCGTTTTCATGTCCAGCTGGGAAGCCTCATAGACCAGAAGTTCGTTGTGAAGGGAGAGATTGTAGCTGTTGGGATTGAGCCGCTCCGGCTGGTAGGGCTCGATGACGATCTCCTTACCCATGCGCCGGGCGATCTCTTTTCCGGAAAGGATCATAAAGCGGATTCCTCCTCTGAAACACTATTCTCTCAGCTGTCAAAAGCCTGGTTCTTCGGGGCTTTGGGATACAGCGTGAGAATATTATACTGGAAATTAAGGCAAGCTGCAACTTGTTTTCCCGTGTTTCCGGAAGAGTACAGGCACATTCTCCCTTTTTTTCTCATATATATTTCCATTACCACCAAGGGAGATGGGAGCATGGCTTTTTTATCGATACTCAACTTTTTGTCTGGGATCGTGTACCTGATCCTTCATGTCACCGGCAGCGGAACCTTTCCCAAGGCTCTTTCCGCCGCCCAGGAGAGAGAATGTCTCAAACGGATGGCCGAGGGAGACCGTAAGGCAAGGCAGAAGCTGATCGAGCACAATCTGCGCCTGGTGGCTCATATCATCAAGAAATACTACGCCAACCAGAACGATCAGGAGGATCTGATCTCCATTGGGACTATTGGACTGATCAAGGCCATCGACAGCTTTGACGCCAAAAAGGGGATCCGGCTTTCCAGCTATGCCTCCAAGTGTATCGAAAACGAGATCCTGATGTTTTTCAGAAGCGGCAGAAAAAGCGCCCAGGATGTTTCCATCAACGAGCCCATTGACACCGACAAGGACGGCAATGCCCTGACCATTATGGACACCATGGCCGTGGACGATACCATCGTCGACCATATCGACCTGAAAATGAAAAGTGAAAGTCTCTACGGGTTCATCAACAAGGCCCTCACTCCCCGGGAGCGGGAGATCATCCTGATGCGTTACGGGCTTATGGGGAAGGATCCCACTCCCCAGCGGGAGGTGGCAAAAAAGCTGGGGATCTCCCGCAGCTATGTGTCACGAATCGAGAAGAAAGCCCTGGAAAAGCTGAGAAAAGAGTTTGAGGGAGAGAAATAAGGGGGCAGAGACTCAAAAGCTTTGTGACAAGGCGGAGGGTGGAGAACTAAGGGGATTGGAGTTGCGGGAGAAGCCGGGAAAGCTGTAAAGACAGTTCCCTATTTGTATGCCCAATGGCCATTTTTACGGTATTTTACAAGCTTCCCATCTGCTGCCAGACCTGAAAGAATTCGATTTGCCGTTGCTGCCGATACTCCGCACAATTCCCGTACATCAGCGTTCATGATGCAGTCGTGGCTCTTTAGGAATTTATGGATCTGCTTCCAGCGGAGGGTGGCCTTATCTACCTTTCCATCGCTCATTTCATCGCTCGTTTTGATAGCGTCCATGAGCGATGCTTTGATAGCTGAAAGCATGTATTCAATGAAAATCGTGGAGTTTCCCGCATTGTTGGAAGCGTTGATTGCTGCGTAATATTCCTCTTGCCGGTCATGAATGATGGACTCAACCGGGAGCCAGGCGAAGGCGGGATTCCAGCGGGAAAGCAGCAGCGTATGCCACAGCCGTCCCACTCGGCCATTGCCATCGGCAAAGGGGTGAATCAGCTCAAACTCATAGTGGAATACACAACTGCGGATCAGCATGTGCACATCACTGGTTTTCACCCAGTCCAGCAGTTCCATGACAAGCTTTGGAACATACTGCGGCAGCGTGCCAAAATGCAGAACACGCCCCTTTTGATCTACTACGCCCACCGGGCGGGAGCGGAACACACCGGATTCCACTGTCAGCCCTCTCGTCATGATCCCATGGGCAGTCAGCAGATCATCCACCGAGTAGGGGTCCAGCTCGTTCAGCCGTTCGTAGATTTCATAGGCATTCTTGACCTCGGCAATATCCTTGAGCGGAGCCAGCACCTGCTTTCCGTTTAAGACAGCGGTGACCTGCTCCAGGCTTAAGGTGTTCTGCTCGATGGCCAACGACCCATGGATCGTTCGGATCCGGTTGGTCCGCCGTAAAACGGGATTGCTCGACAGCTTGTTCATGGTGGTTAGCTGTCCCAAAAGCTCCGCGATCTCTGCTGTAGAGTTGATCATGGAATTTGTCATTTCAAATGGTGGATTTTTCATGGTGTTCCTCGCAAGTCAGTTGTTGCCGTTATTATACCAATCCGGCGCAAAGAAAGCAATACATCGCTCATTTCATCGCTCACTGTTTTAGGACATACGAGTGATGTGCAAATTCCGGTAATAGCGATTGGTTGTTATTATCTGAAGAGTGTGGTAAGATTCACTTGTAGAATTCGACAGGAAAAGCTTCGAATCTCTTTCATTTGATCTTATGGTTAGGGGAGAAGGTACATGATGAGTTGGGATGTGATACAGGGTTTGCTCATTCCTTTTTTAGGGACGGCACTTGGGGCAGGCTGTGTGCTGTTTGTAAAAAACCAGCTTAACGCCGCCATACAAAGGGCGTTAACGGGCTTTGCCGCGGGCGTCATGGTGGCAGCCTCGATCTGGAGCTTGTTGATCCCTGCAATGGAACAATCGGAAAATATGGGACTGTTCGCGTTCGTTCCTGCTGCTGTCGGATTTTGGCTGGGCATCTTGCTTTTGCTTTTATTGGACAAAATTATTCCGCATCTGCACCAAAACAGTGAAGAGCCGGAAGGACCGAAGGTATCCTTTAAGAAAACGACTATGCTTGTATTGGCAGTAACATTGCATAACATTCCGGAGGGAATGGCGGTCGGAGTAGTGTACGCCGGCTACGCAAGCGGAAACACAGGGCTTACTTTGGCGGGCGCAATGGCGCTTTCCATCGGAATTGCAATACAAAACTTCCCTGAGGGCGCAATTATTTCCATGCCGCTGAAAGCCGAAGGCATGAAAAAGTCTAAAGCGTTGACGCTTGGAGTTCTGTCCGGTGTTGTAGAACCGATCGCCGCCTTTCTGACCATACTTGCGGCAAGGTTCGTGATCCCGATCCTGCCGTATCTTCTCAGCCTTGCAGCCGGTGCTATGATGTATGTGGTCGTTGAGGAATTGATCCCGGAAATGTCAGAGGGCGAACACTCCAATATCGGGACAATTATGTTTGCTTTGGGATTTACAGTGATGATGGTGTTGGATGTTGCGTTAGGATAAGGACTGTACATATGCTGTGGAAAATCATTTCCAATAGGCAAGTTTTGCCCGAAAGCGGCAGAAGGAGGGAGAACCGCCATGCCTCTTACCATTGTCCGGCAGGATATCACTGCCATGGAGGTAGATGCTGTTGTCAACTCCGCCAATCTTTCACTTACATTTTAGGTAGTTTTTATATCTGAGAGCTGGATCTGAGGAT
>CAMNSA010000016.1 GCA_946554335.1 uncultured Neglectibacter sp. | reverse complement strand
GAGCTTTGGATAAGATTTTGTGGCTTTTTCTGTCTACTATCTATTGACTTTTTCACTCTTAGGGGTGGTCATGACTATGCCGAAAAGGAGTGTTTTTTGCAGGAAAGTGAATTTATATCCCGCTCAATTTCATCTGGGGGCGGACGCTTATTTGTTCTGCCTGTAAATACCAGGGCAAGAGCCGCAGGTGTACAGAGGCAGAACTGTGGCGCGCTGTGAGAGAGCCGTGGTAAAAAGAGTGCAGAAGGGAAGGGTGGTCGTCCAAAGGGAACTGCCCAAGAAGATAAAATATCAGGAATCAAAAGTGTGGAAAGAGGACTTCTGGGGAATTAGATCGCCAAGCTCGTCCTTAGAGAATACATTTTCCTCAAAGAAGAAAAAGCAGCGCGGCGTTGTACCAGAAAGGTCAGGTACAAAATAGAAGAGCCGGTTTATAACTTGGGGATCATCCTCATAAGTGTCACTGTTGGTGAAAGGGAAATCAGCCGATGGCGAAGCAGCGGTATTCCAGGTGGACGAAACCGGGGCAAAGCTTCACGACGCGGAGTTCAAGATTTTCTCTCACGGGCAGCAAATTGCCATGAATCCAGATATCGGCATTGCCATTGACAACGAACCTGTTTATACCAAAGATGAGAAAACCGGCGGGTTTACCTTTAACAAAAGCAATGCCGCCTTCTATGTGAGCATAGAAAGCGGCGATGCGTACTTCAAAGGAACCGTACAGACGACCGATATTTGGACAAGAACAGGAAAGAAATGCTGGTCAGCGAAGATGATTACGGTTTCAAATCGGATTACCTCAGCCTGTATGGCCTGGAGACCGAGACCTGAAAGCTTCTTCAAAATACCTGTTTTCCAATTTGGAGTTATAGAGTCCGCGCTCTTTCAGAAAAGCGCTTGCTGATTCCCTATCTTTCTTTCCGTTTTCTATAGCGTATTTCGCAAGCGTCCATTGCTTGCCTTTTGCAAGGGACAGCGCTACAGGCCCGTGAACGATTGCCTGTATGGAAAGCGCCGCCAACGGCGCCGGTTGATAGGTCTCTTTTTTGAGCCCCTTGCGCGGAAGATAAACGATTTGACCGCGATCTTCACAAGCTTTTGGGATCAGGCGCACTTCGCCCGTTTGACGGAACAGCAGATCCCGGAGGGCGGTCTGCCGGCAAATTGCCTGATCTGCTGTACGGCAGCATTTGAGCAGAAAGGAGAGATAATACTCTCCTCTTGACAGACACAAGTCAACGCCGCCATAACCCTTTTTGTGAAAGTACAGCCTTTTAAAGTGTTCCAGACCCTTTTGTTCCGGATGCCTGTGACAGTTCTCATCTAAAAATGCGTGCGCCTTATCACAATTATAATAATATGCTTCAACAAGCAATGGTTCGATGGCGACAGCCCCCACCTGGAGCACAAATTCGTTGATCAGCTTTGCTTCTATTTTCTGCAAAGTACTCACGATCCCCTTGGAATCTGTTCTATCTTCTAAGAAGCTAACAAGCGCTGTTAAGGGATCCGGATTTTTCAAATCTTCCATCTTCTTTTTGTCCTTTTCCTGCGTCTGAATTGATATTGTGATTGCAGCTTATCTCTGTTATGAAACTGGAAACTTAGTGCTTGCCGGAGGCTTTTGAGAATATTTTCAAGATTATTTCTTTCCCAATGACCAGACCTGCTTTTTTCCTGCCGCCGTGGGTGTGTTCTGGGCCATAACACCCACCAGGGCATGGGGGACATAGGGCTCTTCCAGGAAGCTGAGCTCCTCTTCGGTGAGCTTCAGGTCTACCGCCCTGGCCGCTCCTTCAATATGGTTCAGCTTGGTTGCCCCCACCACCGGGGCCGTGACCTTTGTCAGCAGCCAGGCAAGGGAAACTTCCGTCATGGTCACTTTGTGCAGGTCCGCAAGCTCCGCCACCCTGGCGATGATCTTGCCGTCCTGCCCGGCGGTGGCGTCGTACTTTCCCTTGGCGTAGCTGTCTTCCTCCAGACGCCTGGAGGTCTCGCCCGGGCGTCTGCTGAGCCTTCCCCCCGCCAGAGCGCTGTAGGGCGTCATGGCAATGTTGTCCTCGCGGCAGAGCTTTGCCATCTCCCGTTCCTCCTCCCGGAAGATCAGGTTGTAGTGGCCCTGCACGGACACAAATTTGGCAAAACCGTTCTGCCCGGCGAGATCGTTGGCTCTGGCCAACTGGTAGGCATAGGCGTTGGAGATGCCGATGTAGCGCACCTTGCCCGCTTTTACCGCGTTGTTGAGACCTTCCATGATGTCAAAAACCGGTGTGGCGTAGTCCCACATATGGTAAATGTAAAGGTCGATATAGTCCATGCCCAGATGCTGCAAGCTGGCGTCCAGCAGCTTTTGAATATGCTGCTGCCCGGTTATACCCGCCTCGATCTCCTCCGCGCTGCGGGGGACAAATTTCGTGGCGACCACCACATCCTCCCGCTTGGCGAAGTCTCTCAGAGCCCGGCCCACATACTGTTCGCTGGTGCCGTTCTGGTAGCCGATGGCGGTGTCGAAGAAATTGATCCCAAGCTCCAGCCCCCGCTTGATGATCTCACGGGAATGTTCCTCGTCGATGGTCCAACTGTGCTGGCCGTTCTCCGAGTCTCCAAAGCCCATGCAGCCCATGCAGATGCGGGAGACCAGCAGATCTGAATTGCCCAGTTTCGCGTATTCCATAGCGTTTTCCTCCTTTGGAAAAACGGAGATTTTTTAACCGTGATCTCCTGAAAGAAGCCTGATCCCATTCTGACTTTAGTATAGCAAAATAGCAGACGGTTTGTAAACTGCCTATGGTAAATACTCGCTATGCGCAGAGGGCATGGAAAAATGAAAAGACTATATTGGCTTTTTCTGTTACAAAAAAGGACGGCGCTTGCCGTCCTTTTTTAAAGTGCGGCCTTTACTTTTTCTGTGCTTTGTGACAGCATCCACCGCAGGCAGCGCAGTTGCCGGTGCATCTGCCGCCGGCTTTATGACTTTTCCACAGAGAACGAGCGGCCAGCGCTGCGATCGCGGCCAATGCCGTAAGAACGGCCACAGTACCCAAAATACCGGGCATTACAAGCACTCCTTTCCGTGCCGTTTATTTCGCCGCCGCTTCCACCGAGCTCAAGCGGCGGGCGGAAGCTTCTCCCTGATAGCCCTTGCGAAACAGCATGCAGATCAGCCCGGCCAGCAGCGCTATCGCAATAGCTGTCCAGAAATTGAAGCCTGCAGTTCCGGTGAACAGTCCGCCGAGCTGGTAGACGATCAGGGCGATCACATAGGCGAACACGCACATATAGCTGATGGCGAAGGCGGTCCATTTGCCGTTGCTCATCTCCCGCTTGATTGCGCCCATGGCGGCGAAGCAGGGAGCGCAGAGGAGATTGAAGATCATGAAGCTGTAAGCGGTGATGGCGCCAAAGTCAGCTCCGACCAAAGCCCAAATTTCATCGCCGTTCTCGCTGAGCTCCCCGGCAAAGTGATAGAGGGTGCCGAAGGTCCCCACCACGTTCTCCTTGGCAATGAGGCCGGTGAAGGAGGCCACAGTTGCTTTCCAGGCCATGTCGCCCGTCCAGCCCAGGGGATAGAAAATCCAAGCGATGGCATTGCCGATAGCGGCCAGCAGGGAGGAATTGTTGTCCTCTACCGGGCCAAACACGCCGTCAGTAAAGCCGTAACCCTGGAGGAACCACAGGACGATGGTGGACAGCAGGATTACCGTCCCGGCCCGACTGATAAAACTCCAACCCCGCTCCCAAGTGGCCCGCAGGACGTTGGAGGCCGAAGGAGCGTGGTAGGCGGGCAGCTCCATGACGAAGGGAGCGGGTTCCCCGGCGAACGCCTTGAATTTCTTGAGCATGATGCCGGAAATTACCACGGCGGCAATTCCGATGAAGAAAGCGGAGGTAGCTACCCAGGGAGAGCCACCGAACACCGCCCCGGCAAACAGGCCGATGATGGGCATTTTCGCCCCGCAGGGGATGAAGCCGGTGGTCATAATGGTCATTTTCCGGTCCCGGTCCTGTTCGATGGTGCGGGAGGCCATGATGCCGGGAACGCCGCAGCCGGTGGCCACCAGCATGGGGATAAAGCTCTTGCCGGAAAGGCCGAAGCGGCGGAAAATGCGGTCCATGATGAAGGCAATCCGGGTCATGTAACCCACGTCCTCCAGAATGGCCAGCAGCAGGAACAGCACCAGCATCTGGGGCACGAAGCCCAGCACGGCGCCTACGCCGCCCACAATGCCGTCAATGATGAGTCCATAGAGCCAGGTGCCCTCGGTCACACCCAGGGCGGTAAGGGCATTGCCAAACCAGCTGGGGACCAGTTCGCCAAAGAGCACATCATTGGCCCAATCGGTGCCGAAGGTGCCGATTGCAAAGCCTCCGTCCGCAATAGAGGCGCCCATGGCGATGGAGTAGATTAGGAACATGACCGCCGCGAAGATGGGCAGGGCCAGGATGCGGTTGGTGACGATCTGGTCGATCTTATCGGAGACGGACAGACTTCCTCTCGCCGCTTTCTTCTTCACGGCCTTGGTCACAACAGAGTTGATGTAGGCATACCGCTGATTGGTGATGATGCTTTCGGCGTCATCGTCCAGTTCCTTCTCGCAGTCGGAAATATGCTGCTCCAGATGGGCTTTCAGGTCGGCGGAGAGGCTCAGTTCCTCCATGACCTTTTGATCCCGCTCGAAAATCTTGATGGCGTACCAGCGGAGATACCCGTCCGCCACCTTGCCCTGGATAGATTCCTCAATGTGGGCCAGGGCGTGTTCCACGCTGCCGGTGAACACATGGGGCAATTCCCTAGCCTGATGGCGCTGGGCCAATGCCACGGCCTTCTCCGCGGCCTCCATGCCGCCCTCACCCTTGAGGGCGCTCATCTCTACTACCTCGCAGCCCAGGGCGCTGCCCAACTTGGCAAGGTCAATGGTATCGCCGTTTTTCCGCACCAAATCAATCATGTTCACCGCCACCACCACGGGCAGGCCCAGCTCGATGAGCTGGGTGGTGAGGTAGAGGTTGCGCTCGACGTTGGTGCCGTCCACGATGTTGAGGATGGCGTCCGGCTTTTCGTTCACCAGATAGCTGCGGGCCACCACTTCCTCCAGCGTGTAGGGGGACAGGGAATAGATGCCGGGCAGGTCCTGGATGACCACATCCTTGTGTCCTTTCAGCTTGCCCTCTTTTTTCTCCACGGTGACCCCCGGCCAGTTGCCCACATACTGGCTGGAGCCGGTGAGGGCGTTGAACAGTGTGGTCTTGCCGCAGTTCGGATTGCCCGCCAGGGCAATTTTGATGTCCATGTGGTTCTCTCCTTTCAAATGTTAGCTATGGCTAACTTATGGCGTAAATAACAGCGGCCTTCCGCCGCGCTCGTTTACTGGACTTCGATCATCTCCGCGTCGCCCTTGCGGACAGACAGCTCATAGCCCCGGACATTCAGCTCCATAGGGTCGCCCAAGGGAGCCACCTTGCGCACGAAGATCTCCACGCCCTTGGTGATGCCCATATCCATGATCCGGCGCTTCACAGGGCCTTCTCCGTGGAGCCGTGCCACAGTCACTGTCTCGCCCACTTTAACATCTTTCAGTGTTTTCATTTGCACTCCTCCCTTTTGTTTTCTTAGATCATAATACGATTTGCCATGGTTTTGTCCAGCGCGATCCGGCTGTCCTTCACCTGGACGATCAGGTTCCCCGCGATCTCGCTTACCACCGTCACATCGCTGTCCACCACAAAGCCCAGCTGGGCCAGGTGCCGGCGCATGTCATCTCTGCCGGTGATCCTGCGGATGGTCACAGTCTCCCCGGGCTTTGCCATTGTCAGCGGCATTTTGTTTCGCCTCCTTGTATTTAGTTAGTGACAACTAACTTAAAAATCGATACCAGTTTACTGCCACTAACTCGACTTGTCAAGCGCTTTTTTGGAAAATTTGATTTTTCGGTTAGAATATGCTAATCTAGGCGAAACAGTATTTTCGGGAGGGACTTTTGTGAATATCTACGAGTCCGCAGAAGATTATCTGGAGTGTATTCTAATGCTTCACGAGAGAAAGGGCGAGGTGCGCTCCATCGATATCGTCCGGGAGCTGGGCCTGTCCAAGCCCAGCGTGAGCGTGGCCATGAAGCACCTGAGGGAGAACGGGTATCTTCAAATGGATAAGGATGGCTTTATCAACCTGCTTCCCCCTGGGGAAGAGATCGCCCGGCGCATTTACTCCCGCCATCAGCTCTTGACGGAATTTCTCACCCAGCTGGGCGTCTCTCAGGAAGCTGCCGCGCTGGACGCCTGCAAGATCGAGCACGACCTGAGCGAGGAAAGCTATGAGCGCATCCGGGAGATGACCCTCAAAAACCGGGAAGAGCCCACTTGACCTTGCCTCCGGTGGAGGGGAAGGTCTCCAGTGTAGACCGTTCTGACCCGGTCTACGCTTCCGCTCCGGTCGTTGCTGGGCATGCCCCACTGGGGCATAGCAACCGAGTCGGCAGGCGAGACAGCTGTCGAGCGTGAGCGAGGCTGAGAGGGCATCAAAGCTGTCCGTTTTGGAAAAGCCAGTGTTTTTGATGAGCCATAACGCCCTCCCAGTCACGGCTTTGCCGTGCCAGCTCTCCCAGAGGGAGAGCCAAGCCCTTGGCCTTAGCCCCTTTGCGTAAAAGGGGGTGAGCATGTCCCAACGGGACACAAGCTGCGAACTGACCGAAACGACAGCTGAGAATCTTTCAGCGAAAGAAAAGAATAATGACCGGAAAGAAGCCGTCCTCTTCTGAAAAGAAAGAGGACGGCTTCTTTCTGTCTCTTGAAAAGCGGCGGGAAAACTTTCTACTTCCGGTTGAATCTATCCCGGAACTCAAAAAGCAGATGATGTTTCTTCTGCTTACTTTGTGTTATACTGACCGTAAAGGGGGGAGCGCCATGAATAACCGAATCGGAGAAAGGATCCATGCGCTGCGTAAGGAGCAGAGACTGACCCAGGAGGAGCTGGCGGAGCTTTTGCAGGTGTCTTTTCAGGCCGTGTCAAAATGGGAAAACGGCAATTCGCTGCCGGATGTTTCCATGCTTCCGCTGCTTGCCAACGCCCTGCATTGCAGCATTGATCAGCTGATGGGATACGCGGCCGAGCAGAAACGCATTACGGATTATGAGGAGCGCTATCAGGAGGAAGGGTATTATTGGGGCGTGCAGCCGTCCCATATGTGTTATGAGGTGATGAAGCTCCGTCCGCCTCAAACACCTCTGCGCCTGCTGGATGTGGCCTGTGGGGAGGGAAAAAACGCCGTGTTTTTCGCCCGAAACGGCTATCGCGTCACAGCGTTTGACGCGGCGAGGGTAGGGCTTGATAAGGCGAAGCGGCTTGCGGAAAAATCCCGGGCAGATGTGAATTTTTTTCAGGCTGATTTGAGAGATTTCCGCTTGGACAGCGAATTCGATATCGTGTTCTGCTCCGGTTCTCTCCACTATATCCCGGAAAAGCTGCGCAGAGAGATTCTGGAAAATTACCAGGAGCATACGGCAGATTCCGGCCTTCACGCCCTGAATGTCTTTGTGCGAAAGCCCTTTCTGGTTACGGAGTCTGACAAGCGGGAAGGACGCTATAAATGGATCTCCGGAGAACTCTTTTCTTACTATGCCGACTGGCTTATCGTCCACTGCGAGGAGAAGATCTTTGACTGCATGAGCGGCGGTTCGCCTCACCGGCACTGCATGGATACCCTGTATGCCGTGAAGCAGACCGCGCCTGTTTGATGTTTTGAGAAAGGAACAGAATATGAGAAAACTTATTTCCGGAAAAGTAAGAGAAGTCTATGAAGTAAGCGAAAACCAGTTGGCTATCGTGGCTACGGACAGGATCTCCGCATTTGATGTGATTTTGGGCTCTGTCGTAAAGGACAAAGGGATCGCGCTTACACAGATATCCAATTTTTGGTTCGACTTTACCCGTAACATCGTGCCCAATCATATCCTTTCAGCTGCCCCCGCGGGGCTGCCTGAAGAATATGAAAAGCGCACTGTCCTGGTCAAAAAGCTGAAAATGCTGCCTTATGAATTCATCGTGCGGGGATACATGTTTGGCAGCTTGTGGAAAGAGTACCAGGCGGCTGGAAATTATCATGGGAATATGTATCAACTGGCAGAAAAACTGCCGGAGCCTGTTCTGACGCCCGCAGCAAAGAACAGCGCAGGGCACGATGAGAATATTTCCATGGAACGCCTGCGGCGGGAATTGGGGGTCGAGGAGGCGGAGAGGATCTGTCGGATCTGCCTGCGGCTTTATGAAACCTGCGCGGCGCACGCTCTGAAAAAGGGCGTCGTCATTGCGGACACGAAGTTTGAGTTCGGTTATGATGAAAAGGGCGTGCTCACCCTGGGGGATGAGATCTTTACACCGGACTCCAGCCGGTTTTGGGCGGCTGAAGAATATCGAGTTGGCATTTCACCCCAATCTTTTGATAAGCAGTTTGTGCGGGACTGGCTGACGGAGCGTGAATTGGACGGCGTGGAGCCGGGGCCGGAACTGCCGGAGGAAGTCATTAGGAAAACACAGGCCATTTACAAGGAGTGTTTTCAAAGACTGACCGGCAGGAAAGAATATTGACCGGCGGGGAAACGGGCCTTTTCATTTTCCTGTCAAAAAAACGGACGGGATTTCCCGTCCGTTTTCGGTTGTTTCGTCAGTTGAGCAGATAGATGGAAAGATTCAAATATCCCGCGAAGGCGACCCAAATCAGATAGGGGATCAACAGGAAAGCGGCCGTTTTTGAGAAGCGGCGGAACAGGAGAGCTGTGAGGAGAATGAGACACCACAAAAGGAGCAGCCAGAAAAAGGAGAAGAGATACCACTGAAGCTTAAAAAAGAAGATGGGCCAGAAAAAATTCACCGCGAGCTGTGCCGCGTAGGTCTTTAAAGCCAGATTTCCCGGTTTCGCAGACACCAGTACCAGGTAGGAGGAAACTCCCATCAGCAGATACAGAATGGTCCAGACGATGGGAAACAGCCATCCCGGGGGAGAGAGGGGCGGCTTATTCAGTGTTTCAAAGCTTTTCATGCTCTCCCCGGTCAGCAGAGCGGCCAGCCCTCCTACGCCCAGAGGGATCGCCACGCACAGGATCAGTTTTTTCCACTGGATTTTCAAGGAAACACCTCCAAAGGGCGTAAAGCCGGGCAGGAAATCCGCCCGGGAGGAGCTCGTTTCTGATTCTGTAGTATATGCTTTCCTCAAAGCTCCTATTCTTCTAAAGAGAGCACTGAGAGGAAAACCCGCCCCGGTAGGGTGGGAAAATTGACTTTACCCATGGAAAATGCTATACTTACCCCGGTGGATGAAGAGAAATCTGCCGTTATTTTTTTAGAAGCGATGTGACCTTTTTTGATGAACGGAAAATTTTCCCTGCCCCGGCGGCAGCTGGGGCTTGTCTGGCAGCTTGTGCTGACGGTCCCGCTGGCGCTTTTGGAGACCGGACTTGCTCTGTATATCCAGCCGGGGGCTATAGGAACGATCTGCCGGTATTTTCTCTCCCATCTTAACCTGCTGCTTTTAAACTTCCTGCCCTTCTGGCTTCTGACCCTCGCCGCGGGCTTCCTGTTTTCCAACTCCTTTTACGGAGCGGCGCTGGTGGGGACCTTGGGCGGCATTTTGTCCCTTGTCAACCGCACCATGGTGGAAAAGCGGGACGAGCCGCTGACGCCCAAGGATTTCCGCCTGATCAAGGAGGCGGGAAACGCCGTGCAGAGCTATGACCTGAGTCTGCACATCCCGTCACTGCTGGCGATCTTCGGTTTTCTTGTCCTCATGCTGCTGCTGGGATTTTTCTTCCGGGGGAAACGCCCCTTTGGAAAGGTTTGGAAAAACCTGTGTCTTGCCCTGGGAGGAGCCGCGGCCTGTGTGGGGGTTTTTATCGGCTGTGTCCACACGGTGTACGCCTCCAAGGAGCTGTACAACTCTTTCCCAGTGCGGGCGAAATACTATATTGCCGGTGTATTTGAACAGCTGGGCTTTCCCTACTGCTTCTGCTATAATTTTAACCAGTACCTGGTGGAGAAGCCTCAGGGCTTCTCCGCCTCAGAGGCTGCCTCCTACGCCTCCGAGCACCCAGAGCAGGAGGAAGAGGGCCTTCCCGTCAATGTGGTGATCGTGATGAACGAGGCCTTCTCGGACCTTACCAACCACCCGGCCTTTGATTACCCCGAGGGGGAGGAGCCCCTTCGGTTTTTCAACTCTCTGAAAAACGAGGAAAACGCTTTGGCGGGGCACATCGTGGCGCCCAACTTCGGCGCGGGCACGGCGAACACGGAGTTCGATGTGATCACCGGAATGCAGACGAACCTCATCGGCGGCAGCAACGCCTCCGCCTTCCGGGTGCTCAATAAGGATGTGGACAGCATTTTCCGTGTCTTTTCCGAGGAGGGCTACCAGACCAGCTTCATTCATCCGGGACAGGCCTGGTTTTATAACCGTCAGAATGTGTACCGGTACTTCGGCGCGGAAAAGCTGATGTTCATCGACGATATGGATTCCCCTGAACGGCTGGGAAACTGGGTGTCGGACGAAGCGGTGCTGGAGATCATGAAAGAGGAGTTTGAGGCCGCCGTTTCAGAGGGTAAGCCCTATTTCAACTACACGGTGACGATCCAGAACCACATGAGCTATTCGGAGGCGAAGTACGGCGATCTGCCCATCCAACAGGCGCCCCTTTCCGTGAAGGTGGAGGAAAAAGCGCAGAGTATGCTTTCCGTTTACTCGAAGGGTGTGCGGGACGCGGATCAGATGCTCCAGAACCTCACAGAGTATTATAGTGGCCGGGAGGAGCCGGTACTGTTGGTATTCTTCGGCGACCATCTGCCCAATATGGGGGACAGCTACTACGCTTATCGCCAGCTGGGGATCTCCCTGGGAGAGGGAAAGGACGCTGACACCACCCTCGCTACCTTCGAGACGCCCTTTGTGCTGTGGGTGAACGACGCGGCGGAAAAGCTCTTGGATTTCTCTTCCGCCAAGCAGGCCCTGGAGCTGCCGGAAAACGGCGTGATCAACGCCAATTACCTGGGGGCTGCGGTGCTGGAGCTCACCGGACGGCGGGATTCAAGCAGCTTCTTCTCCTATTTGAACGACCTGCGCCGCAGACTGCCGGTGTACCATAAGGGTACGGGGATCGACGAGAGCGGAAATCTCTTTGAAGAACTTCCCGCACAGTATGAAGAGGACCTGAGAAAGATGAGCTTCTGGGAATATTACCGGCTCCAGGTGGAGTAAGGAAACTTCCGGAAGAGCTTCTCACGCCTTTTCAGGAGGCGGATAGCTCCTGACGCTGCTTCGCCGCCTGGCGCAGGGCGTACTGCTTGGGCGTCAGCCCCTTGCTGCGATGAAAGGCGCGGATAAAATAGCTCAGGTCGTTAAAGCCGCAAGCGAAGGCGGCTTCCGTTACGGAGCAGCTTCCCTCGCTCAAGAGCTCGCAGGCGTGGCTGATTCTGCGCAGGTTCAGGTACTGCATGGGAGTGTGCTGGGTCATCTCCCGGAAAAAGCGGCAGAAATACTTGGGAGACATGCCCGCTTCCCGGGCAAGGGCCTCCAGCGTGAGAGGCTCGGCATAGTGGGTCTCGATAAAAGAGAACAGCTTTTTGAGCAGGCGGATATTTTTCCGCCTGCTTTCGTTTTCCGGAAGGTATGAAGTGTACCAGCCCCGCTCGATCATCTGGCCGAACAGACCGCAGAGGGCTCCAAAGGCCGCAAGACGCTCGCCTTTTTCCTTCCCGGTCCCGTGGGTGAAGAGCAGCTCTGCCAGAAGGGAGAGGGTGGAGTCCACCCTGGGAGGCTTTGGCAGAAGAAAGAGGCGGCCCGCCGAAAGCTCCCGCAAATGCCGGGACCACTGCCCGCAGGAGCTTTTGAGCAGGTCCAGATCGAAGACGATGCACTGGTAAACCGCTCCCGGCTCCGGCTGTCCGCTGTGGAGCACTCCCCCCGCGATCCAAAGCAGGTCTCCCGGCTCCAGACGGTATTCCACGCCGTCCAGCCAGACGGTCAAATGCCCGGTGACCATCCTGACCAGCTCATATTCCATGTGCCAGTGGTGAGGCATGATGAAGCGGGGATGTCCCTCTGAAATGTGATAGAGCTCCAGGGGAAAATCGGGTTCGCCTCTGGGAAGCAGCTCATTATACGCATGGCCCTGCATAGTGATTCCTCCGAAAGTGAATATTATCCTACTTTTTGCCATGATAACACAAGAGAAAGAGAAAATACAGGGATATAATGAAAAAAATGAACTTTCTCAGCAGGAAGGGAGAGAAAATGAGTTATGGCAGAAAATCGTTATCGCGGAGCATATCCTGTGATCGGCATCCGCCGGGTGATCGACGCCCGTACAGGAGCCCTGAAGGTGAGGGAATCTCTGGAGGGACAGACCATGGCCATGGCGAAAGCTGCCGCCAGGCTGTTTGAGGAGAATCTGCGCTACACCAATGGAGAGCCTGTGAAAACGGTGATCTCCAGCGTTTCCATCGGCAGGGTAGGAGAAGCGGCTATTTGTGCAGACGAATTTCGCAGGGCGGGTGTGGACATCACCCTGACGGTAACGCCCTGCTGGTGCTATGGCGCGGAGACCATGGATATGGACCCCAAAACCATCAAGGGCGTGTGGGGGTTCAACGGCACAGAACGCCCCGGCGCGGTGTATCTGGCTTCCGTATTGGCCGCCCATGCCCAGAAGGGCCTGCCCGCCTTTGGGATCTACGGCCGGGATGTGCAGGAGGCGGACGACACCCGGATCCCGGAGGATGTGCAGGAGAAGCTGCTGCGCTTCGGCAGAGCTGCGGTGGCCGCAGCCACCATGCGCGGAAAATCCTATCTCCAGATCGGCTCGGCCTGTATGGGCATCGCGGGCTCCATTATCGACCCCGCCTTTTTCGAGGAGTATCTGGGAATACGGGTGGAATCGGTGGACGAGGTAGAGCTGATCCGCCGGATGTCCCAGAACATCTACGATGAGAAAGAGTATCAGAAGGCCCTTGCCTGGACGAAGAAAAACTGCCCGGAGGGCTTCGACAAGAACCCCAAGGAGCTTCAGCGCACCCCCGAGCAGAAAGAGGACGACTGGGAGTTCTCCGTCAAGATGATGTGCATCATCAAGGACCTGTGCCGCGGCAACGAAAAGCTGCCGGAACGCTGGAAGGAAGAGCGCATCGGCCACAACGCCATCGCCGCTGGATTCCAGGGCCAGCGCCAGTGGACCGACTTTTATCCCAACGGAGATTTTGCCGAGGCCATGCTCAACTCCTCCTTTGACTGGGAGGGAGCCAGAGAGCCCTTTGTTTTGGCCACGGAAAACGATACCCTCAACGCGGCGGCCATGCTGTTCGGGAAACTCCTCACAAACCGGGCCCAGATCTTTGCCGATGTGCGTTCTCACTGGAGCGCCGACGCCGTCCGCAGAGCGGCGGACGGGTACGAGCTGGAGGGCAGGGCGAAGGAGGCGGGAGGCTTTTTGCATCTCATCAACTCCGGCGCTGCCTGTATCGACGCCTGTGGGGAAGTGAAGGATCAGGCGGGAAACGCGGTCATCAAGCCATTCTGGGAAATGAGTGAAGCCGATCAGCAGGCCTGCCTGAAGGCCACCCAGTGGTGTACCTCTGACCTGGGCTATTTCCGGGGCGGCGGATTCTCTTCCCGGTTCTGCACCAGGGCGGAAATGCCCGTCACCATGATGCGCCTGAATCTTGTTAAGGGCTTAGGCCCCGTGATGCAGCTGGCGGAGGGCTGGACCGTCCATCTGCCGGAGGAGGTCACGGACAAGCTTTGGAAGCGCACGGATTATACCTGGCCCTGTACCTGGTTCGCCCCCAGAGTGACAGGACAAGGCGCTTTCGCCAGCGCCTATGATGTGATGAACAACTGGGGGGCGAACCACGGAGCCATCAGCTACGGGCATATCGGAGCGGATCTGATCACCCTTTGCTCTGTGCTGCGCATCCCGGTGTGTATGCACAATGTGCCTCAGGAGAAGATCTTCCGCCCCGCGGCCTGGAATTCCTTTGGAATGGATAAGGAGGGCCAGGATTACCGTGCCTGCCAGGCTTACGGACCCCTCTATAAATAACCTTTATTCATACGAAAGGAAGCAGCAGCGATGTTTGACGGACTACAGATGAACCTCGGGAACCTGTTCCGGGTCTCCGACGGGAAGACTCGTTCCCTCTCTCCGGAAAATGTGACCGGAGAAAAGGGAAAAGGCGGAATGTGTGAGCTGGAAAACGGCAGCGCCCGCCGAGCCGCACGGGATCTGGGCAAGGGCTGGAAGGTAAACCCCTATCTGGTCATCGCCCCCGGCAAGACCATCACCCTGGCGGATGTGGACGGCCCCGGCTGCATCCAGCATATCTGGATGACCCCCACCGGAAAGTGGCGCAGCACGATCCTGCGCATGTACTGGGATGGGGAAGAAAGGCCTGCCGTAGAGTGTCCGTTGGGAGATTTCTTTGCCAGCGGCTGGGAAGAATACGCACCCCTTTCCTCTCTGGCGGTGTGCGTGAATCCGGGCAAGGCCTTTAACTGCTACTGGCCCATGCCATTTCGGAAGCACTGCCTCATCACCATGGAAAACCGCGGTGAAGAGCCCATGACCATTTATTATCAGATCGACTATACCCTGACTAATCTTCCGGAGGACGCCGCGTACTTCCACGCTCAGTTTCGCCGGGTGAATCCGCTTCCCTATAAGGAGGACTATATCATTCTGGACGGCGTAAAGGGAAAGGGCCAGTATGTGGGCACATATCTTGCCTGGGGCGTGAACAACAGCGGCTGGTGGGGAGAGGGAGAGATCAAGTTCTTCCTGGATGGCGACGGAGAGTATCCCACGATCTGCGGCACCGGCACGGAGGACTATTTCTGCGGGGCCTACAATTTTGAAAACCAGAAGATCCATCAGTACGAAACCTTCACAACGCCCTATTCGGGCCTTTCCTATGTTTCCAAGCCAGACGGCCTCTATCAGAGCCAGCAGCGCTTCAGCTTATACCGGTGGCATATCATGGACCCGATCCGCTTTGAAAGTGACCTGAAAGTGACGATCCAGGCCCTCGGATGGCGAGAGGGGGGGAGGTATCTGCCCCTGCAGGACGATATCGCCTCGGCGGCCTTCTGGTATCAGACCGGTGAGACCCAGCCCTATCCGAAGCTGGGTGACAGAGACGCTTTAGAGGTTATCTGAACCATGGAGAGGAGATCTTAAAATGAAAGTGAAAACCTATACAGGAAAGCAGCTGGATTATATTGGGTTCCCGCTGGGGGGCATGGGCGCAGGCATGTTTACTGTGGAGGGCACGGGAGCCTTTTCCGCCTTTTCCCTGAGAAACGCGCCCAATGTGAACCTGGAGCCCTGTCTGTTTTCCGCCGTCACCGTCAAGGGGGAAAAGAATGTCAGCCGGGTGCTGGAGGGCCAGGTGCCGAAATATAAAATTTACGGCGCGGCCACGGCCACCACATCCTCGGCGCTCTATGCTGAGACCTTTGCCAAGGGCACCGGTTCCTACGGGAAAAGCTACGGGCTGCCCAGATTTCAGAACGCTGAGTTTTCCTTCCGGTTTCCCTTTGCGAAGGTTCGCCTGGAGGATCCGAAAATCCCGCTGGAGGTCTCTTTGAAGGCGTGGAGCCCCTTTACGCCGCCGGATGCGGATGAGTCCAGCTATCCCATGGCGTATCTCGAATACCGGTTTGAAAACAGGCAGAAGTCCGCCATTGATGCGGTGTATTACTACAGTTCCATGAATTTTATGGCCCAGGGCAGCGGGGAGCGCTCGGTCTATCCCACGGAAAACGGTTTTGTCCTGGCCCAGAAGGGGACGCCTCAGACGCCTTGGGACGAGGGGTATTATGCCGTCTCGATCCATGATCCGGCGGTAAAGGTGAATACGGCGCTGTTTCGCGGCGGGTGGTACGATTCCCTCACCATGCTCTGGAACGATATCCAGGCCGGGAAAGCGGAAGAGAGGATCCGGGAGAACGACGCCTCCCATCCCAATCCCGGCGGAAGCCTCTCTCTGCCCTTCCATCTGGAGCCCGGAGAGGCGAAGACTGTTGTGGTCCAGTGCTGCTGGTATGTGCCGGATTCCAGGCTCAGGACCGGGCAGAAGGGGGAGAAGGAGCCCTATACCGACGCGCAGCTCCTGGAGCTGGAGCGGTATCGCCCTTGGTATACCACCAAGTTCCACAGCGTGGAGGAGGTTGCGCGGTGCGCGGCCTCTCAGTACGAGCGGCTGCGGGACGAGACCGCGCTGTTCACCGACACCTTCTATGCCTCCACCTTACCGGACATCGTGCTGGAGGCGGTGGGCGCCAACCTGAGCATCTTGAAATCTCCCACGGTGCTGCGCCAGACGGACGGCAGGCTGTGGTGCTGGGAGGGCTGCTGCGACAGCGTGGGCTCCTGTTCCGGCTCCTGCACCCATGTGTGGAATTACGCACAGGCCATCTGCCACCTGTTTCCCGCCATGGAGCGCAGTCTGAGGCAGACGGAGTTTTTCGATTCTCAGAACGAGGAGGGCCACCAGAATTTCCGGTCCGCGCTGCCTATCGGAGAGCCCAACCACGATTTCCACGCCGCCGCAGACGGGCAGCTGGGCGGTATCGTCAAGGTGTACCGGGATTTCCTGATCTGCGGGGATGTCAAGTGGCTTCAAAAGCTGTGGCCCCGGGTAAAGGCCTCCATGAATTACTGCGTCAACCTGTGGGACAGAGAACGGGAGGGCGTTTTGAAGGAGCCGCACCACAACACCTATGACATTGAATTCTGGGGCGCTGACGCCATGTGCTCTTCCTTCTATCTCTCCGCTTTGCAGGCCATGACGGAGATGGCCGCGGTGCTGGGAGAGGATGGGTCAGAGTATGAAACGCTTCTGAACAGGGGCGTTCGCTATTTGGAAGAGCGGCTTTATAACGGGGAGTATTTTTATCAGGAGGTAGAGTGGAAAACTCTGCACTCCAAGCCGGGCCAGGCGGCCATCAACGACCGGATCTCGCCGGAGGCACAGGCGCTGATCCATGAGGAAGGCCCGAAATATCAGTACGGAAAGGGTTGTATCTCCGACGGCGTGCTGGGCTTCTGGCTGGGGAAGCTGAGCGGCATGGATGAGGCGGTGGATCGGGAAAAGATCAAGAGCCATTTAAACTGTGTACACCGCTACAATCTGATGGATAGCCTTTTGGAGCACGCAAACCCTCAGCGCCCCGGCTACTGCCTGGGTGACGAGGCAGGGCTGCTGCTCTGCTCCTGGCCTCACGGGGAGAAGCCCGCACTGCCCTTTGTTTACAGCGACGAGGTGTGGACCGGCATCGAGTACCAGGTGGCGTCCCATCTGATGTTCATGGGAGAGGTGGAAAAGGGTCTGGATATCGTGCGGGCCTGCCGCAGCCGGTATCAGGGGGATGTGCGAAATCCCTTTGACGAGTACGAGTGCGGCCACTGGTACGCCAGAGCTTTAGCGTCTTACGCTCTGCTGGAAGGCATGACGGGCGTGCGCTACGACGCCTACCGGAAAACCCTGTATCTGGATCCCAAAATCGACGGGGACTTTGAAACCTTCCTCTGCACCGACACCGGCTACGGCCTGGTGGGCAGAAAGGATGGAAAGCCCTATTACCGGGTGGTCTCCGGCTCCATCGAGGTGGAAAAGGTAGAGCTGAAGAACTGAAAAAACAGCCTGCTCCAGGAGGGAAGGAACGCTTTGTTGGGGAAAGCGTTCCTTCCCTTTTCGTGTTTGGAAGGAGGGGAAATGACAGCTCTGTAAAAGAACTGTAAACAATTTTACTCCCGCATTGACACAGCGGAGAAAAGAAGAGTATGATAATTTTCTGAAATGCGAAGGTCCGATCCGGGCTTTACGGCGCGGAAAGCCCTTTCAGAAGCCGGTTGTTATGAAAGGAGTCTCAGCATGCTTGAGCTGAAAAACATCCAGAAGGAATACCATATGGGCGGGGAGGCCATCCACGCGTTGAAAGGGATCAGCTTGTGCTTTCGGAAAAGCGAGTTTGTGGCCGTGCTGGGCCCCTCCGGCTGCGGAAAGACTACCATGCTCAATATCATCGGCGGATTGGACGGCTATAATTCCGGCGAGCTGCTCATAGGCGGCCGTTCCACCAAGGGCTTCAGGGCCAGAGATTGGGACGCCTACCGCAATCACTCCATCGGCTTTGTCTTTCAAAGCTATAACCTGATTCCTCATCAGACAGTGCTGCAGAATGTGGAGTTGGCATTGACCCTTTCCGGCGTGTCCAAAAGGGAGCGCAGAGCGAGGGCAAAACAAGCTTTGGAGGAGGTGGGGCTGGGGAACCAGCTGCGGAAAAAGCCCAGCCAGATGTCCGGCGGGCAGATGCAGCGGGTAGCCATCGCCAGAGCCATTGTCAACGACCCGGAGATCGTACTGGCAGATGAGCCTACCGGCGCGCTGGATACGGAAACCAGTGTGCAGGTGATGGATATTTTAAAGCGTATCGCCCAAAAACGGCTGGTCATTATGGTGACCCATAATCCGGAGCTGGCGGAAAAATACGCCACCCGCACTGTGCGGATGCTGGACGGCCTTATTACGGAGGACTCAGCCCCCCTGACAGAGGAAGAACTGAAGGAGGAGGCGGAGGTCCCTGCCGCCCCTCGGGGAAAAGCGGCAAAAAAGCCCTCCATGTCTTTCGCCACCGCCTTCGGTCTGTCCTTAAAAAACCTCTTTACGAAAAAGGGACGCACCGCCCTCACCGCCTTCGCGGGAAGCATCGGCATCATCGGCATTTCCCTGATCTTCGCGGTGTCCCAGGGGATGACCTCCTATATTAACGCCCTGCAGGAGGACACCCTTTCCTCCTATCCCATTACCTTAGAGGCTCAGACCATGGATCTGGGAAGCCTGATGACCTCCTTTATCGGAGCCGCCCATGCCGGGAAGGAGCATCCCAGGGACAAAGTCTATGAAAAATCCATGGTCTATGACATGGTCAACGCATTGAATTCCTCCACCGAAACGAAGAATGACCTTGCCTCCTTCAAGAAGTATCTGGAGGAGGAGCTTGAAAAGACCGATGAAGAAGGGGAGAAAAGCGAGCTTGCCCAGGCGGTCAGCGGTGTGCAGTACACCTATGACGCCGATCTGCTGGTCTATACGGAAAGTGTGGATGATCAGATCCTGCGCTGCGACCCTCAGGCCCTGATGCAGGAGCTGTTGTTGGAATATTTTGGAATGGATATGTCCTCCATGCTGGGCATGAGCGAGGAGTACGGAATGGGTATGGAGACCATGAACGCCTTCATGCCCATGGGGAGCTCTATGATCCTGTGGGAAGAGCTGCTGCCCGCCATGGACGGCGGACCCGTCAATCCACTGCTTACAAAGCAGTACGATCTGATCTGCGGCAGCTGGCCCAGGGAGTACAACGAGATCGTGCTGGTGGTGGACGATAACAACGAGATCGACGACATCACCCTTTACGCTTTGGGGCTTAAACCCGAGGAGGATATCGACGCCCTGATGCAGGCGGTGAGGGATAAGACAAAGGCGGAAAAGAAAGAGGAAAATTGGAGCTATGAAGAGATCTGCGGCATGGAGTTTCGCACCATTCTGAGCTCTGACTGCTATGCCCTGGATGAGACCACCGGCTGTTATACCGATTTGAGAGACACCAAGGCGGGGCTTCGGTATCTCTACGACAACGGCCTCTCCCTGAAGGTTTCCGGCATCATTCGTCCCAACGAGGAGGCCGCCTCCTCCATGCTGTCAGGGTCTATCGGCTATACTCATGAGCTTACGGAATACCTGATGGAAAAGGCGAAGGATTCCGAAACGGTCAAGGCCCAGCAGGATTCTCCGGATACGGATATCTTTACCGGCCTTCCTTTCCGGGACGCCGCGGAGACTGCGGATGAGGCAAGCAAGGCGGCGGATTTCATATCTCATATCGACGCCCTGGACGAGCAGGGAAAAGCGGACGCCTACCTCACTATCAAGAGTCTGCCCGACGAAGAGCAGGTGGAAGAGGCGAAAAAGGAGCAGCTGGGCTCCATGACCCGCGCCGACATGGAAGAAACTTTGCTCACGGGCATTACCCAGCAGGCCGGCATGAACGAGGAGAATATCAAGGAATACCTTGCCTCCATGAGCGACGAGGACCTGGAGGAGCTGTTCACCCAGATGTGGGAAGAGCAGTATTACGCCCGGTATTCCGCCGGAGTGCGGGAGCAGATGGCGGCGCTTACTACCCAGCAGCTGGCAGGGGCTTTAGCCCAGGAGCTACCGGAATACACCGACGCCCAGTGCGCAAGATATTATGACGAGGTGCTGGAATTCTCCGAGTCAGATTACGACGCGAACCTTCTCACCCTGGGATATGTGGACCCGGAAAGCCCCGCCTCCATCAACCTGTACGCCGCCACCTTCGGCAGCAAGGGTATTATCGAAGAGTCGATCACCGCCTACAACGACACGGTGGAGGATCTGAAGAAGATCGAATACACAGATTATGTAGGGCTGATGATGTCCTCTGTGACCTCTATCATCGACGCCATCACCTATGTGCTGATCGCCTTTGTGGCGGTGTCGCTGATCGTTTCCTCCATCATGATCGGCGTCATCACTTTGATTTCCGTGCAGGAGCGTACAAAGGAGATCGGCATTTTGAGAGCTATCGGAGCCTCCAAGCGCAATGTGTCCAGCATGTTCAATGCGGAGACCATCATTATCGGGTTTATTTCCGGATTGCTGGGAGTTCTGGTCACCTACCTGCTCTGTATTCCCATCAATCGGTTGATGTATCACTTTACCGGTATCGCCGGGCTCAATGCCTTTTTGCCTGTGCCGGTGGCTGTCGCTTTGGTGCTGATCAGTATCCTGCTGACCTTGATTTCCGGCATCATCCCCTCCCGCAGCGCGGCGAAGAAGGACCCTGTGGTGGCGCTTCGTACGGAGTGATTGCTGGCCCGGAGCTGCCGCACAGCTGAGTTCGTCACCAGCGCCCCATTAGCGTAATCTTTTTCCGCTGTCGCAGACCGGCCGGAGTTTCCCCGCCTTATCAGGAGAAAAACGCTTGAAATCTGCCTCTTTCCGGCATATAATAGTTTTCATAACTAAAGGGAAAGGGTTTTTATATGCGGCAGACCACCAAGGAGGCGCTGGCGCAAGCGCTGGAAACGCTGCTTTTGAAGCGGAGCATTGAAAAGATCTCCGTGAAGGATATCGCGGCCCAGTGCGGAGTGAACCGGCAGACCTTTTACTATCATTTTCACGATATTTACGACCTGATCGAATGGACGCTGGTTCGGGAGATCGAAAGCTACATCGATCTGCATTTTGAAAAGGAGACGGACTGGCAGGAAAAAATCAGACTGCTGTTTCACTATTTTTACCTGCACAAGCCTGTGATCCTGCACGCCTATGATTCCACCAACCGGATCCAATACGAACGGATCATGGTGAAGCGGGCTGCGGAAACGGTGGGGGAGATCATAGAGCTGTATCCCCAGGCGCAGCGAGTCCCGGAGGACAAGCGGGAGTTTATCTGTATGATATACGCCCGGGGGATCACCGCGCTGTTTTTGGAGTGGGTAGAGGCGGGCATGCCGGATGAACGCCATGTCAAGCTGGAGGACTATTTTGTGATCATGGACGGCAGCATGGAAAACGCTTTGGAGAAATTTCTGAAATAAAGTATTTATACAAAATCCGTTCTTGTCTTAAATTCAGACAAGGGCGGATTTTGTCGATTGATGTCGAAGGTTTTCATGGGATATACTGGCAGCAGAAAAAACTGCAAGGAGGTTATCTCATGGATACGTCAAACAGAATGGTACGATTCGGACTGAAGAAAGCGTTTGAGTATATCGAACGCGACCCGGAGGAGAATCTACCCAAGCTTATGGACTGGGTAGACCGGTTTGCGCCTAAAGGGGATGAGGGCTTCCCTGTCCAGCGAGCGGCCTTTCGAAAGGTGATCGAAGACAGAGACTGTGCCATGCACCGCCTGATGATCCGTATTTTTACCCAAACGGATAAAGAGGTGCTCAAGGCAGTCTTTGAGAATTTCATCATCAACGGCAATCTGGTAGGCTGGCCCCGCCAGGAGGAATTAAGGGAAAGGTACGGCTGCAATATCCCCTGGGCTATCCTGCTGGACCCCACCTCTGCCTGCAACCTGCATTGCACCGGCTGCTGGGCGGCGGAGTACGGAAACCGGTTGAATCTGAGCTTTGACGAGATCGATTCCATTATCATGCAGGGCAAGGAATTGGGAGTGTACATCTATATTTATACCGGCGGAGAGCCTCTGGTGCGAAAGCGTGATCTTATCGCGCTGTGCAGAAAGCACAGCGATTGTCAGTTTCTCTGCTTTACCAACGCCACATTGATCGACGAGGAATTTGCGCAGGAGATGCTCAGCGTCAAGAACTTTATGCCCGCTATCAGCGTAGAGGGGTTCGAGGCCGCTACGGACGAGCGGCGCGGGTCAGGCACCTACCGCAGGGTGGTGGAGGCCATGTCTTTGCTCAAGGAAAAACACCTGCCCTTTGGAATCAGCTGCTGCTATACCAGCCAGAATTTTGCCTCCATCAGCAGTGATGAATATTTCGACCAGATGGTAGAGTGGGGCGCGTCCTTTGTGTGGTATTTCCATTATATGCCCATCGGCAATGACGCTGTGCCCGAGCTGCTGCCTACGCCGAAGCAGCGGGAGTTTATGTATCATAAGATCCGGGAGGCACGGCGTAACAAGCCCATTTTCGCCATGGATTTCCAAAATGACGGAGAGTTTGTGCAGGGCTGTATTGCAGGGGGAAGACGGTATTTTCATATCAATGCCAACGGAGACTGCGATCCCTGTGTGTTCATCCATTATTCCAATGCCAATATTCGAGAGATGAGCTTGCTGGATGTGCTGCGTTCTCCGATCTTTATGGCTTACCACGACGGACAGCCCTTTAACGACAACCATCTGATGCCCTGTCCCATGCTGGAGAATCCGGATAAGCTGCGGGAAATGGTGGAGCGTACCGGAGCACACTCCACGGACCTGCAATCCCCGGAGACGGCGGAGCATCTCTGTGAGAAGTGCAAGGCCTACGCAGAGCATTGGTCTCCTACCGCGTCCCAGCTGTGGGAGTGCTCTCAGCGGGAAAAGGAGAGCTATCCCGCCGGGGAATAAAACAGGTATACGAACAAGGCTCCACCGAGAAGCGGTAACAATTCTCGGTGGAGCCTCTTTTGGAATGTGTGATCAGGCGTCTTCCGGGGCCTCCCGGTCTAGGGCATAGGCCCTGCGCACGATATCCTCGATCCTCTCCTCCTGCACATAGAGGTTGACAGGGTTGTACCGTTCGATCAGCTCAATCATGGCGGCCTTGGCGGTTGTTTCTGCCCCGGATTTGATAAGCCAATGATGCTCGGCCTCTTCCAGAAGCTCGTAGCTGCTGCTTTCCTGCCAGGGAGGAAGCGCTCCGTCAAATTCCAGCTTGATGGTGAAGCCGTCGTTGTAGGTTTCCCGGAAGTCCCTGAGGGTCCCGTCAAACAGCTTTTGCCCCCGGTCGATCATGATCAGCCGCTTGCATACCGCCTCGATATCGTCCATATCGTGAGTGGTGAGGATGATGGTGGTTTTCTTTTCCTCGTTGATGCTTTTCAGCGCGTCGCGCAGCACCTTTTTGCTGGTGACGTCCAGACCGATGGTAGGCTCGTCCAGATACAGCACCTCCGGGTCGTGGAGCAGGGCAATGGCGATATTGGCTTTCATCTTCTGTCCCAGGCTCAGCTGCCTCACCGGCTGATGGAGAAAGTCCTTCATGTCCAGCAGTTCGGTGAAATAATCGCAGTTCTTGCGGAAGCGCTCTTTTGGAACGGAGTAAAGGCTTTCGTACAGGTCGAAGGTGTCTGAAATGGGCAGGTCCCAATAGAGCTGAGAGCGCTGGCCGAACACCACGCCGATCCGCTTGGCGTTTTCCTTTCTGTTCTCGTAGGGGATAATATCTCCGACTTTCGCTGTGCCGCTGGTAGGCAGCAGCACACCGGAAAGCATTTTGATGGTGGTGGATTTTCCCGCTCCGTTGGGGCCAATATAGCCCACCATCTCACCCTTTTCCAGAGAAAAGGATATGTTTTTGACCGCTTCCTTTACCGTGTACTCCCGGTGAAACAGAGATTTGACGGCTCCCGCGATCCCCTTTTCGGATTTGGCGATCCGATATTCCTTACAAAGATCCTTTACTTCAATAAAACTCATGTCGCTCCTCCTCTTTACGAGCCGGTGCTCTTATAATGCTTGAGTCCCCAGTTCCACAGCAAAATGCTCAGCGTGAACACCAGCGCGCCTGCCAGCGGACTGAGATAGGGCAAAAACGCGGGATAGCCCTCCGGAATGGGCTTGCCGAGCAGGGCAGCGGCTGGGTAAAAGTTCATAAACGCGAAGGGCAGAAGAAAGGTGAGCACAAACTGTATTCCCCTGGGAAAGATGGTGATGGGGTAGTTGGTAAACTCTTTCATGTCATAGAGCAGAAAGTCTGCGATGGGGTTGTTTCCCACCGAAAAGAAGCTCATGGTGGAGGAAGCGATCAGCCCTGCCGCCTGAATGAGCGACGCTCCCAGCAGTGCGGAAATCAAAAACAGGATGCTCTGTACAGTGGGCGTGTAGGAGAGGCTAGCAAAAGCGAGTACCATGATCGCAAGCGAGACTGTAAAATGGCTGATATAGCCCACATTATACCCCGCTGAAAATACCTCGTGGAGAAACGGGTGGATGGGCTTTGTCAGCGAGGCGTCGAATTCACCGGAGCGGATGCGCCCTATCAGCCCGTTGGAAAAATTGAAGAAAAAGGATGCGCCCACAGCGTAGGACATCAGGGAAAGTCCGTAGAGGATCAGCACTTCCGGGCCGCTCCAGCCGCCCAGAACTTGGAAGCTGGAAACCGTGATGTAGAGGCCTAAAAAGGCGGCGCCGTAGCTGATCCACTGTCCGATGATCCCTGCCAGAAAGGTGCCCCGGTAAGCCATCTCCCGGCGCAGGGCCACCTTGAAAAAGCTGGTGAACAGCCGCCAGAAATCTTTCATATCGTCCACACTCCTTTCATCCGCCGTTGACGGTGAGCTTTCTTGCCGCCGCCCGCCATATCAGATTATCCGCTATACTTAGGCCAACCAGCCACAAGAATGCTGCCAGTATGGGTATCCACGCCTGTTCTAGCTGAGTTTTCATGAGAAAGAGATTGATGGGCTCGAAGGTCATGTAGCGAAAGGGAAGCCAATAGCTCAATGTCTTCAAAAGCTCCGGATAGAACCAGATGGGCACCAGTGTGCCGCCGAAAATGTTCTGAAATCCGTACAGGTAAAAACGGATAAACCAGCAGCGCTGGAGCCAAAAGGCCGTGAGGCCAAAAAGGTAGGTGACTTCAAAGAGCAAGGCAATGCCCAAAATCGCAGACAGAAAAAACAGCAGGATATGTACGAAGTCCGGCAAAACAGCCCCGGAAAGGAAAAAGAGGCTCAAAAGCAGAACCGGCACTGTAGCAGTCAGAGAGCCGTAGATGTTTTTCCCCAGCATTTGGGACAGCAGGTAGCCCTTGTAGGAAATGGGGCGCAAAAGCTCCATGGAAACAGTGCCGTCTATCATGGCGTTCTCGATCATTCCCGCCACATTGGTGTGAGTCAGCTGCATCATGAAGGAGTTGATCAGCACATACAAAAGCATATCGGAAAAGCTTACGCCGTTGTGGGCCTCTGTACCCAGCAGCGCCCGCCAGAGGAATATCTGGATGAGGAATTCCAGCACTGCGCCCAGAATTCTCCACAGTGCCGCCCAGCGGTAAATGAGCTCGGACTTCAGGGATTTTTTAAATACGATCCAGTATTTTTTCATCTGCACCTCTCCTCAGAGATAAGATAGCCGGTTTGGAACAGGCCGCCGCTTAATTATTTTGTACGGAACTTCTTGGATGACATTTACTGAATGTCATAACGGAAAATAGAATAACATATAATCCACTTGGTGACAAGCACCAAATGTCAAAAAAGGTGGAGAAATATTTGTTTATCAATAAAGCGGCAGACGGAAGGAACAATCTTTGCGGCCGAAATGTGGCGGCGGTGCGCAAGCAGCTCGGGCTCTCCCAGAGGGAGCTGGCAGACCGGCTGCAGCTTTGCGGGCTGTCCCTGGACAAGAACGCCGTCCAGCGGATCGAATCCGGGCAAAGGTTTGTGACGGATATAGAAGTAGTGGCTTTGATCGACGTTTTGGGGATCAGCTTTCAGGAGTTATTTTCCAAAGCTTCCTTGCCTCATTCCTGAAAAGCCGTTTTTCAGATGGCGAAATCCCCATTTCGGAAGATTTCCACTTCTTTCCCGTCCTCTGTCGTTCCGGTGATATTCATGTCAGCAGTGCCGATCATGAAATCCACATGGATGGTGGAATCGTTAAATACTGCCTTTTGTTCTTCGGAGGCGGCGTTCAGGCCACGGCCCAGGGCCAGATGACAGCTGGCATTTTCATCAATCAGCGTGGTGTAGTAGGTAAGCCCGCTCATGCTGATGGGGGAGTGGTACTCTACCAAAGCCACTTCTCCCAGATATCCGGCGTTTTCATCGGTGGCGATCAAGGCCTCCAGCATTTCTTTTCCCTCTTCGGCGATGACCTCTACTACCTTGCCCTTTTCAAAGCGGAAGCCGAATTTGTCAATCTTTTTTCCGCCCAGCACCAGAGGGCGGGAGGCATAGACGACGCCGTTGGTCTCAAATTTGCTGGGCGTGGTGCAGATTTCCTCCGTGGGGATATTGGCATGGAAAACAACAGAGCTTTCCTCAGGAGCGGCCACATCTCTGCCGAATTTTGACCAGGGGGTAAGCCCCACTGTGAGATCGGTGCCGTTTGAGGCGGTATAGTGAAGCTTTGTAAGCTTCAGGTCGTCCACTGACTGGCCGCGCCGGGCGGTTTTCCGGTCTTTTTCCTCCCAGGTTTTGATCACATCGTTGTCTTCGTCAATATAGCAGAGCTTGAAGAGCAGCTTCCAAAGCTCCTCCTCCGCTTCCTTTCCGGTTTTGTCCAGAATATATTCCGCCCACTCCACGGTGGGGATCATGGCGATGAGCCACTGACAGTGCTTTTCCCGGCTGGCCTTGCGCATGATATTACGCACCGTGTCCACATGGGCGAAGATTGCGTTGGAGTTCTTTTCTGAAACCTCCTCCATCAGCTTGGGGTTTACACCCTCCAGCCGTACATAACAGGCTCCTTCATCCAAATACCCCTGGTGCATGGCGTATTCCCAGTCTTCCACCCGGCGCATGTCCTCGTCGCTGCGGTATTGGGCGGCCACCTTCATATTGGGCAGGTCGAGATAATGCACCACCACATTCCCGGCTCCCAGCTTATAACATTCCTCCGCGAATGTGCTGACAAACTGCCAGCCTTCAATGGCGGCCTCTACCAGAACGGTTTGCCCCTTCTGCACATTGAGCCCTACCCGGGCCAGGGTGTAGGCGTATTTGCGCTTCATCTTAGTAAGATCCATCTTTTCCGCTCCTTTTTCACAGTTTCCGAAGAATAACGCCTCTATTTTAACATATTTCCAAGCTGTGAGAAAGCTTTTTGAAAATTCTCTGTGGATCTATATGGGAAAAAACACTTTATCCTTTCTTCCCGCTGTGCTATGATAGCGGTAGGAATCATGGAGGAGGAGAACACATGGCAACGGTTTTTGAGCTGGTGCGAAAAGAAGCGGTCTCCCTGCCGGAGACGCCTGCGATCCTCATAGACGGGGAGATCGCGAAACAGAATATTGAACGAGTGCAGCGCGAGGTAAGCGCCTCGGGCTGTAAGCTGCGCCCACATATCAAAACTCACAAGATGCCCTATTTTGCCGGCTTGCAGCTGGATGCCGGTGCAGACGGCGTCACCTGTGCCAAGATAAGCGAGGCCGAAGTGATGGCAAAAGGCGGCGCACAGGATATTTTTATCGCCTATCCCATGGTGGGAGAGTTCCGGATCCGCCGGGCGTTAGCCCTTCAAAAGCAGATTCGCAGGCTGATCCTGGCGGTGGACAGCATAGAAGGAGCCCTCGCTCTGAATGTCGCGGCGGAAAAAGAGGGGCTTGTGTGCGAGGTGCGTTTAGAGATCGACACCGGCGCCAAACGGACCGGCGTTTTGCGGGAGCATTATCTGGAGCTTGGCAAACAGATTTCCGTTCTTTCTCATCTGAATCTGACAGGCATTTACACCTTTAAAAGCCTGATTTTAAACGGGAAGCCTACAGAGGATAACGAGGCTGCCGCCCGGGAAGAAGCGGAGCTGATGAATGAAATGGCCAAGGCCCTGCGGGAGAACGGCGTGGACATTCGGGAAGTGAGCGCCGGCTCTACCCCCACAGGGCTTCAGGCGGCGAGAACAGGGTTGGTCACCGAGGTGCGTCCCGGCACCTATATTTTTGGGGACTGGATGCTGACGAAGGAACGATGCGCCACATTTGAGCAAATCGCTGTGCGGCTGTACGCCACGGTGGTCAGCACACCGGCTCCGGACTATGCTGTCATCGACGGGGGCACCAAGACCTTTCCCATGGACATTTCTCTGGAGGACTATCCCGGCTACGCCATCCCCATCGATCCCGCCACTGGACTGCCCAATGGGAACTTACATCTCAGACGCATGAACGAGGAGCATGGGATTCTCACCACGGAAAACGGTATCACCGGCCTGCGGGTAGGACAGCTTTTAGAGCTTATTCCCATTCATGTGTGTACTGCCGTCAACCTGCAAAACTCTGTATTTCTCTGGGAAAACGGCGCTTTGCGGAGAATGCCTGTAGCGGCCAGGGGGATGCTGGTATGATACACATTAAAAACGCGCTGATCTGCGACGGCACCGGGAAAGAGCCCTATCCCGGTGAGCTTCTGCTCAAGGGAGAAAAGATTGAGGCGGTTTCCCCCGTCCCTCTGGGGGAGGTGGACGCCCAGGTGATCGACGGGGCGGGAATGATCGCAGCCCCCGGCTTTATCGACGCCCACCGCCACTGTGACCTGGCCGCGCTCTACGACGAGCATTTCGGGGAAATTGAGCTCTCTCAGGGCATCACCACGGCGGTGATGGGCAACTGTGGGCTGGCTCCCGCGCCCTGTACGCCTGAAAACAGGGAAGAGCTGTATAGCTTCCTGGAGCCCTGTCTGGGGACGGCCCCCGGCAGCAGCTTTTTCCCAAGGGTGTCACAGTTCTTTTCTGCTTTGGAATCCCGGAAGCACCCGATCAATCTGGGTGTGCTGGGGGCTACCGGAGCAATCACCACGGCGGCGAAGGGTTTCGGCAATATCCCCTTTGACAAGGAAAGCCGGAAGGCGGCGGAAGGGTATGTGAGAGACGCCATGGAGGCCGGCGCTTTGGGCCTGTCCTGCGGTATCATGTACACGCCGGAGTGTTGGAGCACTCTGGAAGACTTCGTGTTTCTCGCAAAGCTTTGCAGAGAGTACGGGGGATATCTTACCAGCCATATCCGGGGAGAGGGCGCTTCCCTCTCTCAGTCCGTGGAAGAGGTGCTGGAGATCGGCAGGAGGGCTCAGATCCCGGTGAATGTCAGCCACTTCAAGGTGACAGGGCTGAAAAACCACGGAAGGGGGATCGAGCGTGCCATCACTTTATTGGAGCGGGCGAGGGCTTCGGGGCAGGACGCCACTGCGGACGCCTATCCCTATACGGGCGGCTCCACCACGATCCTGTCTCTGGTCCCGCCCACGGTGCTGGAGGAGGCAAAAGGGTCTCTTTCGGCGTATCTGAGCACCAAAGAGGGCCGGGAGATCTTTGCGAAGGAGATCAAAAAGGAATTTTCAGATTGGGACAATATGGTGTCCTCCATCGGCTGGGAGCGGGTCGTAATCAGCTCTGCGGCAAATCGGGAATATGAGTCTTTGGCAGGTCTGGATTTCTCCGCTGCCGCCGGTTCTCTGAATATAGCGGAAGAAGAGCTTTTCTGCCGATTGGTTTCCGCCAGCGGCGGGAAGGCGGGCGTCATCGTGATGAGCATGGCCCAGGCCGACGTGGACCGGGTGCTGTGCCTTCCCTGGGTCTCGCTGATCTCAGATGCGCTGTATGGAGGGGGAGAGAGTCCCCATCCCAGGCTCTATGGAGCGTTTCCTAAATTCTTGCGGGAATATGTAAGAGAAAAAAAGCTGTTGACTCTGGGGGAGGCGGTTCATAAAATGACCGGACTTCCCGCCGCCCGGCTGGGACTAAAGGATCGGGGAACGCTTCGCCCTGGAAACTATGGGGATCTTTTGCTGTTTGATCCTGCCAAGTTTGCGGACAGAGCCACCTGGCAGGAGCCCAAGCGGCTTTCAGAGGGCCTTGAGCTGGTGCTGGTAAACGGAGCGCCAGCCTGTGAAAGACAGGGGAAAGTTTTAAAAAAAATGACGATTTTTGAAATAAAACAAAAAAAGGAGAAATCAATCATGAGTAAAGTCGAAGAAAAACTGAAGGAATTAGGGCTTTCTCTGCCCCAGCCCCCCGCAAAGGGAGGCCTGTATTCCCCTGCTAAGCGCTTTGGGGAGAAGCTGGTTTATATTTCCGGCTGCGGCCCTGTTTTGGATGGCGCCTCCATCGAGGGTAAGCTGGGGGCGGAGGTTTCGGAAGAGCAGGGGTATGAGTACGCGAGAAATTGTATGTTGAATGTGCTGGCTGTGCTCAAGCGGGAGATCGGCGACCTGGACCTGGTGAAAAGCGCCGTCAAGGTTACCTGCTTCGTGGCGAGCACCCCCGATTTCTATCGCCAGCCCCAGGTAGCCAACGGCGGCACCCAGCTTTTGATGGACCTGTTCGGGGAAGAGGCGGGCGCGCCTACCCGTTCCGCCATCGGCCAGTGCGTCCTGCCCGGAAATATCCCGGTGGAGACAGAGGCCCTTTTCGAGCTGCGCTGAGAAAAAACACAGATCGCGAATAAAAAACAGGGAACATGACAGACTGCCGTCATGTTCCTTGTTTTATCCTGAGAGAAAAAGGAGGAGGTCAAATGGGAAACCGAGAGCTTACACAATATGTGCTGGAGCAGCTGAGCGCTTTGGAACAGGTACGAAGCATCCCCATGATGGGAGGGACGATCTTTTATTACCGGGAGCGGATCTTCGGTGGCATCTATGGGGGAGATTTTCTGGTAAAGAATGTGCCGGCCGCCCGAAAGGCCATGCCGTACAGCATACCCAGGCCGCCCTATCAGGGTGCGAAGGAGATGCTGCCGGTGACGATTTTAGAGGACGCGGAGGCCCTGTGCGCCATGGTGCAGGAAATGTTCTCCCAGCTTCCGGAGCGGAAGGTGAAGAAGCTGAAAAAAGGAAAGGAGTAATTTTGAATGGATATTCAAAAAGCGCAGCAATTTGTTTTAAAAAACGCACGCCCCATTGAGCGGGCAGAATTTGGGTACTATTTTCAAAACGGATCCAGGCAGGCGGTGATAGAAGCCTTGAGCTACTATCAGAATCCGGACGGCGGATTTGGACACGGACTGGAGCCGGATAACTGGAACCCGGCCTCTCATCCCATTGCCGCCAATATGGCCTTGGAGATCCTTTTTCGCACCGGGGCCCTGGAAGATGCAAAGGAGATGACGACAGGGTTGGTTCACTGGCTCAAAGCGTCCGTGAATCCGAAAGGTGGGTACTGGCCCGCTGTGATCGACAGCAACAAAGAGCATCCTCACGCCATCTGGTGGGAAGTGAGGGAGGGACTTTCTTTCTGGAATCCTACGGTATCTCTGGCGGCATTTTTAGTATGTATGGGTGAGAGAGAATATCGAGAGGTAGTGCAAAGCGCTTTTAAGGTCCTGGAAAAAGAGCAGAAGGGAGATGGCCTGAATTGCTATATTCTGGCTTACCGTCTGTTGAAGCAGTCCGGAATCAAGGATGTGATTGATTTGAATTCGGTACGGCGCTCTCTGGAGAAAAAAGTGGAAGAGCTCGTCTGCACAGACAGCTCTAAATACGGAGTGGAATATGTTCCGGCGCCCTCCTATTTTGACAGTGATTTTCTGCCGGAAACTCTGCTTGGACTGATTGAGGAGGAGCTCGCTTCGCTGGACAGGCAGCAGATGGAGGATGGCGGCTTTGAAATCTGCTGGAAGTGGAGTACGCCCTATCCGGAAGAAGCCAGGCAAGCGCGGGATTGGTCTCGACCGAGGGTCACCATGGAAAAGCTGTTGTTTTATCAGAGGTGGAAGGCAAAGGTTTCCAAAACCTGAAAAGAAAACAGGCGGAATACATTCCGCCTGCTTTTTATGCCCCGGGTTTAAAAATACTCTGTTCCGGTTTCCTTCCATTCCTTTTCGATCTCCTGCAGAAACTCCTTGGAGGCCCTGGAAAAAACCTGAGATTTTTTCCAGATAAGGTAAAGCTCAGTTTCCGATGCGGGCCGCACGGTGAAAATATAGAAGAGACCTGCGGCTCGCGTCATGCTCATTGCAGGTGGATATCATCTCGAAGAGTTATCATCCGTGACCGCAGGGAACGGATATCATTGAAAAAGCCTTTCTGCAAAAGCAGAAAGGCTTTTTCATGGTGCCGCTAACCGGAATCGAACCGGTACAGTGTTTCCACCGAGGGATTTTAAGTCCCTTGCGTCTGCCAGTTCCGCCATAGCGGCCTATAACTTTTTCATCCTACCATACCGGGACGGAAAAATCAAGATTTCCGTTCGGAAAAAAAGGGGAAAAATTTTCCCTTTTCCTTTGCTTTTGCGCGCCGGATATAGTATACTGAATTCATATGGGACATCCTTGCCAATATCTTTACAAAGGAGCTATCAGTTATGTATTATTTGGGAATCGACCTGGGCGGCACCAATATTGCCGTAGGCGTTGTGGACGACAACAACAAGATCGTCGCCAAGGCCTCCAACAAGACCAGAGTGGAAACGGCTGAGCAAGTGGCTGACGGCATGGCGCAGACCTCCTATGACGCTCTGAAAAACGCCGGGCTTACCCTCAAGGACATTGAATGGGCGGGCATTGGCTCTCCCGGGTCCGCCAATCGGGATACCGGTGTGATCGAGTATGCGAACAATCTGCCCTTCAGGAACACTCCTTTGCGCCAGATGGTCTCCGACCGCCTGGAGGGAAAGAAGGTCTATCTGGAGAACGACGCCAACGCTGCGGCGGTGGGCGAGTTTATGGCAGGCGCTTTGAAGGGCGCGAATAACGGCATCGCCATCACCCTGGGTACGGGCCTGGGCGGCGGGATCATCATTGACAAAAAGGTTTACTCCGGCAGCAATTTTGCCGGCGGTGAGCTGGGACACACTGTGATCGTGGTGGATGGGCGCCCCTGCACCTGCGGCCGTTTAGGCTGCTGGGAAACCTACGCCTCCGCTACCGGACTGATCAAGACCACGAAGATCCACATGGAGAAGGCGCCTAAGGATTCCCCTCTGTGGAAGCTGGTGGAAGGGGACATCAACCGGGTCAGCGGACGCACCGCGTTTGACGCCATGCGCCAGGGCGACCCCATCGGCCAGGAGATCGTGGACGAGTATATCAAGGACCTGAGCGTGGGCGTAGTCAACATGATCAACATCTTCCAGCCGGACATTTTCTGCATCGGCGGCGGGATCTGCAACGAGGGCGAGACGCTGCTGGCTCCTGTGCGGGAATTTGTGAAAAAAGAGCAGTACGCAATGAACTCCGCCAAGAAGACGGTGGTCTGCCGGGCGGAGCTGGGCAACGACGCCGGGATCATCGGCGCCGCGCTGCTGGGCAAGATGGATAGCTGAGATCAAATGGGGAAAAAAGATGGCCGCGAAACAGAAGCTTTGCGGCTGTCTTTTTCAAAAGGAAAATAACAACAGCAAGGCTGTTGTTATAAGAAGCCCTGAAGCTGTGAAACCGTTTCCTTTTGCTTTCGCGAAGGACGGCTTTCTTGAAATCAGAGGTTTCATTTATTATTCCAGGAGGTATTGAAAATGTCCATTGTGAAAGGAAACTTTGGGACCTTGCCGGACGGCAGAGCGGTAGACACCTACACGCTGGAAAACAAAAACGGGATGAGCGTGTGCGTCACTCCCTTCGGCTGCCGGATCCTGACCCTGATGGCCAAGGATAAAAACGGAAAGCTGGGGGATATGGTGCTGGGACACAGCACTTTGGAGGAGTATGCGAGAGGAAGCTTCCACGGCACCTTTGTGGGGCGTTACGCAAACCGCATCAAGGGAGCAAAATTTACCTTGAACGGCAAGACCTACGAGCTCTCTAAGAATAACGGAGAAAACTCCCTGCACGGCGGCCCCAAGGGCTATCATCAGGTGCTGTGGCAGGTGAAAGAGACTGTGGACGGGGATGAGCCGAAGATCGTGTTTTCTCATGTGAGCCCCGACGGGGACGAAAACTTCCCCGGCACCCTTTCCATGACTGTCACCTATGTTTTGACGGCGGACAACGCTTTGAGCATGGAATATGAGGCGGTGACCGATCAGGAGACGCCCTTTAACCCCACCAACCATTCCTTCTTTAACCTGTCCGGGGATTTCCAGAAGGAAATCTATGACACCGAGCTCACCCTGAACGCCGGCAAGGTAACCGCGGTCACGGACGACCTGATCCCCACCGGAGAGCTGCTGCCCGTGGCGGGCGGGCCTCTGGACTTCACCAAGGGCAAGAAGATCGGAAAGGACATTTTTTCCGAGGATCATCTCATCAAGCTATGCGGCGGCTATGACCACAATTTCTGCCTGGACGGCGAGGGCTTCCGGAAGATCGCCGAAGCCTATGAGCCGGAAAGCGGCCGCGTGATGGAAGTGTTTTCCGATATGCCCGGCGTGCAGCTGTTCACAAGCAATCATGCCGGACGCTCCAAGGGCAAGGACGGCGAGCTTATTAAGCCCCACACCGCCTTCTGCCTGGAGACCCAGTTCTATCCGGATTCTCCCAACCATCCGGAATTCCCCTTCTCTTTTTTGAAGCCGGGAGAGACCTTCCGCTCTAAGACGGTCTATCGTTTTTCCGTAAGAGGATAAGAAACGCCTCTCTTATGACAGAAGCTTTTGTCAGAAAGTTCCTGCTTAAAAAACAGCGTTCTCCGAAGGCTTTCGGAGCGCGTGGAAAAGGAAGCGGTCACATGGGAAAAGGGGAGCTGAAAAAGGAAAAGTCCTGCGGCGCGATCATCTTCCGGGAGGAGGACGACAGGGTGGAAGTGCTTCTCATCAAGCATAAAAACGGCGGACACTGGGCTTTCCCCAAGGGTCATGTGGAAAAAAAGGAAACGGAAGAAGAGACTGCCCTAAGGGAGATCCGGGAGGAGACCGGCTTAAAAGTAAAGCTGGACACCGGGTTCCGGGAGGTGGTTAGCTATTCTCCCAAGCCGGGGGTGGAAAAGGATGTGATCTATTTTGCCGCCTGCCGGAAAAAAGGGGAGATGAAGGCCCAGCCGGAGGAGGTCATGGAGATCCGCTGGGAGTCCTGCGACAAGGCTTTGGAAACCGTCACCTTTGAAAATGACAAAGCGATCCTCAAAAAATTCTTTCAGTATCTGCAAGAGAAAGAAAAACAGAGCGAATCTTCGGCGATCTGAAAAGCCGGGGAAGAATTCCAAAACAAAAGCCAGGCAGCACATTCGCTGTCTGGCTTTATCCTTTTTCGTTTGGCTTATTCCGGTTCTTTGGAGGCGGGGGAGGAGAAAAGACGGTCGAGCTCCGCTCTTCCGTTTTCGTATGAGGAGCTCAGCTCCCCATAGAGGCTGCTGTAAAAAGCCACCGCCGCCTGCCGCCGCTTTTCGGCCAACCCTCTTCCTCTTTCGGTGTAAAAGTGAGAGTAAAGCCCTTCCAGCTTGTACTTGTATTCCTGGAAAAAGGAAGGAGCTTTGTCTCCCTCTCCGGAGGAGACGCTTCCGTTTGGCAGCAGGGAATAGAGGGGTTCGGAGACGACACCCTTATAAAGCAGGGTCCGGGCGATCCCGGTGGCCCCCGCCGCATCCAGCTTGTCCGCGTCAAACAGGATCTTCGCTTCCGGGCTTTGGGGCGGTTCGTTTTTTCGATAGCGGTGTGTTTTGATGCACTCTTTTACCTTGAGTGCATAAGTCGGTTCAAAGCCGTGAGACAAAAGAAATTGGCAGGCTTTTTCGCCCCCTACCGCTGCGTGGCATAAAGCAGGATTCTCAAATTGCTCTTTTCTGCCGATGTCGTGTAATAGGCAGGCCGCGATCAGAACGTCATAGTCCACATTCTCTTCCGCTTTTGCGATCTCCAGCGCGTAATACAGCACGCGGTAGACATGTTCTCTGTCGTGGGCGGCGTCTTCCATGCAGCGAAGCATGTAAGCTTCCAGCAAGGAATAGGTCTTTTGGTCCATAGCAGCCTCCTTTCGAATGAGCTGATCGGTCCTTGCAAGAACTCAGTTCGAGGACAGATATTCGTCGATAGCTTTGCCCGCCAGCTTCCCGGCGCCCATGGCGGAGATGACAGTGGCGGCCCCGGTGACGGCGTCGCCGCCGGCATAAACGCCCTTGCGGCTGGTAAGGCCGGTGTCCTCGTTAATGATGATCCCGCCCCACTTCTGGGTCTCAAGGCCTTGGGTGGTGGATTTGATCAGGGGGTTGGGGCTGGTGCCGATAGCCATGATCACGGTGTCCACATCTAAAGTGAACTCGCTGCCGGGAACGGGCACAGGACGGCGGCGTCCTCTTTCGTCCGGTTCCCCCAGCTCCATTTTAATACAGCGCATTCCGGTGACAAAACCGTTTTTGGGGTCACGCTTGTCCTCACGATTCTCATAGCCCAGAATCTCCACCGGATTATTCAGGAGCCTGAAGTCGATGCCTTCCTCAATGGCGTGCTCCACCTCTTCTTTCCGGGCGGGCAGCTCTTCCATGGAGCGGCGGTAGACGATATACACATGCTCCGCCCCCAGACGCAGGGCGGTGCGGGCAGCGTCCATGGCCACATTGCCTCCGCCTACCACGGCGACCTTTCCACCCTTCATGATAGGGGTGACGGGGCTTTTCTCATAGGCCTTCATCAGATTGCTGCGGGTGAGAAATTCATTGGCGGAGTAAACGCCCTTGAGCGCTTCTCCGGGGATATTCATAAAATTGGGCAGGCCTGCGCCGGAGCCGATAAAAACAGCTTCGAAGCCCTGCTCAAAAAGCTCGTCGATAGTGAGGGTCTTTCCGATAATGATATTGGTTTCGATCTTTACGCCCAGGGCGATGAGGTTGTCAACCTCCTTCTGCACGATGGCCTTGGGCAGACGAAACTCCGGGATCCCGTAGACAAGTACCCCTCCGGCGGTGTGCAGAGCTTCAAAGATGGTGACCTGATAGCCCTTTTTGGCAAGCTCCCCGGCGCAGGTGAGACCCGAGGGGCCGGAGCCGATCACAGCCACCTTGTGACCGTTAGAGGGGACGGGTTCTGGCTTTTGCGTCACATGGGCGTTGTGCCAGTCCGCCACAAAGCGTTCCAGGCGGCCGATGCCCACGGGCTCGCCCTTGATGCCGCGCACGCATTTTGCTTCGCACTGGTTTTCCTGAGGGCACACCCGCCCGCAGATGGCCGGCAGGCTGGAGGATTTCAGAATCACCTGATAGGCGCCTTCAAAATCGCCCTCTCTGATCTTGGCGATAAATTCCGGAATATGGATATTCACGGGACATCCGCTGACACAGGGCATATTCTTACAGTTTAAGCACCGAAGAGCTTCCCCCAGAGCGTCCTCCTCCGCGTAGCCGCAGGCCACCTCGTTGAAGTTGTGAGCGCGCACCTCAGGGGCCTGGGTGGGCATGGGCGTCTTTTTGGGATTCATATCAGCTGGCATATAGGGTCAATCCTTTCATAGGAGGGTTCTTATTTCTGTTCGCCTTGTTTGAGCAAGTTGCAGGTCTCTTCAAAGGCGTGTCGCTCAAAATCACGATACATGGCGGCGCGGGACATGGCCTCGTCAAAATCCACCTCATAGCCGTTGAAGTCCGGCCCGTCCACACAGGCGAATTTCGTCACCCGTTTTCCGTCCTGTAAAAGGCTTAACCGGCAGCCTCCGCACATGCCGGTGCCGTCAATCATAATGGGATTCATGGAAACGGTGCAGGGGATGCCGGTGGGCCTTGCGGTCTCCACCACAAACTTCATCATGACCAGCGGCCCAATGGTGATGATCTCGTCAAAGGTCTCGCCGCCGTCCAGCAGCTCCTGAAGGGGAACGCATACATTTCCCTTCCTTCCGCAGCTCCCGTCGTCCGTCATGACAAAAAGCCGCTGGCTGGCCGCCTGGAACTCCTCTTCCAGAATCAGAAGGTTCCGGGAGCGGAAGCCGATGATGGAGGTCACCTCGCACCCTTCGTTGTGAAGCTTTTGGGCAATAGGCAGGGCGATGGCGCAGCCCACTCCGCCGCCTACGATACACACATTTTTTAGATTCTCGGTTTTGGTGGCCACTCCCAGGGGGCCGGCGAAATCCTGAAGGAATTCGCCCTCCCGCTTGTGGTTGAGCAGCTGGGTGGTGGCGCCTACGATCTGGAAGATGATGGTCACAGTGCCCTTTTTCCGGTCATAGCCGGCTATGGTCAGAGGGATCCGCTCTCCACGCTCATCCACCCGGAGAATGATAAACTGTCCGGGCTGAGCTTTTGCAGCCACTAAGGGGGCCTGGATCTCCATCAGGGTAACGGTGGGATTGAGCTCCCGCTTTTTCATGATTTGGTACATCTTGTTTCGCTCCTTCATTTGCTGAGAAAGGAAATTTGCTGCGCGGTTGTTTTGCCTGAAGCCCGGCGCTTTTGTGAGACAAAAGAGAACTGCTTCACAATCCGGGCCCAGGGATTCTTTGAATGACCGCAGAGTGGTCATTTATGATCACTCTGCGATTATTTTATCACAAAACCCGGCGGTAAGGAAGATGAAATTTTTAAGAAAGAAAAACTGCTCCGGGCAATCGGGGAACAGACTTTAAAAGCAGAGTAAAAAGAGCGAGGCCGGGAAATGAAGGATCATAGCTTCTTTGATATGTCATGTTGAAAAGAACTCCCGCTCACAGCTGTGAGCGGGAGCGAAAGCTATCTCTCTCTTGTGTCCGGCGGCTGTCTATTCTGCGGTCCCGAAGGCGGAGGAATTGAGCCGGGAGGCGGTGGGATGGGGCCTGGGGGCGGCATGTTCCCCGGCTTTTGAGGGATAAAGATTGGCGGGGCCATCGGCGGGAACGCCGGCTTTTTGTTTTTCTTCAAAAGCTTGAAAAGAACAAGGCACAACAGCCCTATAGCCAGAAGCAGGAAAAGAACACAGACGATAAAAATGACTGGAAGAGGCGTCCTTTCCCGCTCGCTTTGCACCTGCGGTTCCGGGCTTGGTTCGGCCTCCTCCTCAGGCTTGGAGGAGATAGGCGGAAGAGGCGTTGGCTCCGGCGCCCGGGAAGCGTCGCCCTCAAAATCAGAGGCGTGGTCTCCCAAAATAAGCTGTGTCAGGCTGGGGTATTCCGTTGATTTTATGATGGAATAGACCTCGGCGTAATGGGGGTCGTTTTCTGTCCCGGAATAGAGAAACAGATACCAGCAGCCCAGGTCCACATGTACCCAGGCCACAGCCGGAGTGGAAAAGCCCAGTTCGGAGGCCTTGGATACGCCCGTAAAATAGGTTTCCTCACCAATGGTCACTTTTCGGAAATCTGCCTCAAGCTCCGGAAAGTGTGCGGAAATTTCCGCAGGATCATAGGGCATGAACAGTTCGGTGACGGACGAGTCAGAGCTTTCCTCCCCATTTTTGAAGTGACTTCTGAATATGCTGGTATCCACTCCAAAGTAAAGCTTTTTGGAAGGGTCTGCCGTGCAGGAAATGGCCGCCCGTAAGGGAAGCGTGGTTTCCGGCAGATCGATACTTTCCCAGCCTGAGGAGACGGTAAAGGTAAGCCATGTTTCTTCCTCCTGGTACTCAAAGGGGCCCTGTTTCCCGCTTTCCAGGTTTTGCCCGGAAGAATAGGCGGAGCCTTCTGCCGCGGCGCCCTCGATCTTCAGCGTGTCGAGGATCCCGTCCATGAGCTCCTCACGGTATTCTTCCGCATCCTCTACAAGCTCGGAAAAGATCCCCAGGTCGGCCATACGGTCTTTCAGGATCACATAGCAATGAAGCACGGTCATGTCGGAGGCAGCCAGCCGCGCCTCAATTAATCTGAATTTAGGGTGGGGACGGTGACTGACAGTGAGATCCGTAATCTCCTCGTGGGTCTCGGCCATTTCCTCACGCAGCGCGGAAATGAGCGCCTCGTCACTGATGGAATCGTAATCAAAGGGAGTAGTGGGATAAACGATTCGCACAAGGATCTGGTGGGAAAAATCATCGGATACAGCGCCGAAATCAAGAGAGTGTTCCAGCTTGATATCTTCTTCTGTCACAACAAGATAGTCGTCCGGGATCTGGAAGGTGAGCTCCAGGTCAGGAAGAATTACCTCGGCGGTTTGAGCCCTGGCGCAAAGAGGCAGGGAAAGCATCAGCGCAGCAAAAAAGAATAGAGAAAAGAACTTTTTCATAAAACCGCCTCCAGGCTTGTAAAAATGGAAGGATTTTTCCGCAGTCTTCCCGAATTTTGACGCAGCGATCCTCCAAAACGGCAACGGTGAAGATCGTGATCCGGAGAGAAATTAAATTTATTCTATCACACAGTAAGACACTTCACAACACAAACAGATACATGACGGCAAAAAAATTGTTTTATCAGAGTGTTTTTGGGTGCGTTCACCGTAGGGGAAATTACTGCCGAACAGACAGGGAAAAGCGTTTTCTGCTATTGACCTTTTCTCAAATCCTCTATATAATGATTATCATAGATTATCATAGTGGAAAAGAGTGCCCTATATCTTCCACGCAACGGAAAAGTTTTTTGAAATTTAAAATGTGAAAGCGGACGCAGAGCGTGTGGGAAAGCATTTTGCGGCGCGAGTATCTGAAAAAGGGGCTAAGGCTTTTTCCGCTGTGTTTCGGCGGAGAAAACAGCCAGGCCATCTCACATCATGAGGAGAAAGAGAAGATATGAAGAACACGAAGAAATTTTTGTGGATCAGTTTTACCTCTCTGGCTGTTTTCTGTACGGCAGTGATCATTTCAGCCTCAATGCTGATTTTTGAAAGAAGCAGCACGGCTATCAGTGGGATCGGCGAGATCTATATGTCCGCCATGGCAAGGCAAATGCACCAGAAGTTTGACACGGTGGTAAGTCTGCGGCTTTCTGAGATGGAGGGCATCGTAGAGCGCACTCCGCCTCAGACGGTGGAATACGGAGAAGAGATGCTGGAAGAGTTGGCCTTCAGCGCTCAGGTGCGCAGCTTTTCCTATCTGGGACTTTATACCGAGGATGGAGAAAGCGAGACGGTTTACGGCACCGATGTGCAGTACCATGATGAAACCACCTTCCGCAATGTACTGAAAGACAGTAGTCTGCGGGTGTTTTCCGGAGCGGACTCCTCCGGAGAAAAAATGCTATGCCTGCTTTTAGACGCGGCTTATCCCATGAAGGACGGGAAGACCAGTTCTGCCATGGTGGCGGCGCTTCCTATGTCTTATCTGGAAGAGGTTTTGGCGCTGGATGAAGAAAGCAATCTGATGTCTTCTTTTATTATCCGCAATGATGGCACTTATGTGGTGAGAGACCGCAGCGAAGGCGATTATTATACTTTTATGGAGGAAAGCGTTGCTGCTTTTAACGGGATCACGCCGCGGCAGTATGTGCAGCAGATGCAGGTTGCAGTCAATGAAAACAAGGACTATTCCACTATTATTTCTGTGGATGGAGAGACTCGATGCCTTTTGTGCACGCATATGCCGGACTCAGCATGGTATTTGGTCTCTGTGATGCCTTTCAGCGCCCTGGATGGAATACTGGAGAGCTTAGATGCCCAGCGGCTGATGATTATGCTGGTCGCATCAGTACTGGTTCTCCTGGCAGTGTTGATGGTATTCCTGATCTACTCTCAGATATCCCGCAGACAGATGGAGGAGTTGGCCAAAGCAGAGCGGGAGGCTACGAAGGCCAATAAGGCGAAAAGCGAGTTCCTGTCCAGCATGAGCCATGATATCAGAACGCCTATGAACGGTATTATGGGCATGACGGCCATTGCCATGACCAATATCGAGGATTCTGCCCGCGTCAAGGATTGCCTGAGGAAGATCAATCTGTCGGGTAAGCACCTGCTGGGCCTGATCAACGATGTGCTGGATATGAGCAAGATCGAAAGCGGCAAGCTGACCTTGAATATCAGCCAGATCTCTCTCAGGGACACCATGGACAGCATCGTCAATATCGTGCAGCCTCAGATCAAGTCTAAAGCGCAGCATTTTGATATCTTCATTCAGAAGATCCTGGCAGAAGAGGTATACTGTGACAGTATTCGGCTCAACCAAGTGTTGGTCAATCTGCTTTCCAATGCAGTGAAGTTCACTCCGGAAGGAGGAACCATCAATGTTTACCTGGAGCAGGAGGAGTCTCCCAGGGGAGAAGAATATGTCAGGTGCCATTTCCGGGTGCGGGATACCGGCATCGGCATGACTCCTGAGTTCCAGAAGAAGATTTTTGACACCTTTACCAGGGAGAGCAGCGAACAGGTAAATAAGACGGAGGGCACCGGCCTGGGCATGGCTATCACAAAGGCGATCGTGGATACCATGCAGGGTACGATAGATCTGAAAAGCGCTCCCGGACAGGGCAGTGAGTTCCACATTACGCTGGATTTTGAAAGGGCCAGGATCAAGGAAGCTGACATGATTCTTCCCCCCTGGAGAATGTTGGTGGTGGACAACAATCAGGATCTCTGCCTGAGTGCGGTGGATTCCCTGAAGGAGATCGGAATTGACGCCGAATGGGCGACCGACGGCGCGACAGCAGTAGAAATGGTAAAGAAGCGCCACGATTCCGGCAGCGGTTATGAGATCGTGCTGCTGGATTGGAAGATGCCCGGAATGGACGGCCTGCATACTGCCAGAGAGATGCGAAAGCATTTGGGAGACGAGGTGCCGATCCTGATCATCTCCGCCTACGATTGGAGCGATATCGAGGATGAGGCAAAGAAGGTCGGCGTACAGGGCTTCATTTCCAAGCCGCTTTTCAAATCCAACCTGTATTTGGGCCTCAAACGCTACTTTGACGGAGAAAACGAAGAAGAACAGACAGGCGCGGCAAGCACCAAAAAGTCCCAGGAATTTGCGGGGAAGCGGATCCTGCTCGCGGAGGATAACGATCTTAACTGGGAAATTGCCGAAGATATTCTTTCAGAGGCAGGATTTACCCTGGAAAGGGCGGAAAACGGCCAGATCTGCGTGGATAAGTTTATCGGCTCCGAAATTGGCTTCTACGATGTGATCCTAATGGATATCCGTATGCCTGTATTAAACGGCTATGAGGCGGCCAAGGCCATTCGAGCCTTGAAGCGCGCCGATGCGGACCTTCCCATTATCGCCATGACGGCGGACGCGTTTTCCGATGATGTGCAGCGCTGCCTTGCCTGCGGAATGAATGAGCATGTGGCCAAGCCCATTGATATCGACCGTCTCACGCAGCTTTTGGAAAAACACCTGAAATAAGTAGGATAAGCCCTAGAGAAAAGTGGATTTCCGCAGAGAGGAAAGAAGGCAATGAGCGCAAAAAAGAAGATCCTGGTCGTGGACGATTCTGAGATGAACCGATCTCTCCTTTCCGACATGCTTTCCAATGAGTTTGAGATCATAGAGGCTGAAAACGGCATGGAGGCGTCGGTTCTGCTGAATAATCACAGCAGCGAATACTGCCTGATGCTTCTGGATATTGTGATGCCTGTCATGGATGGGTTCGAGCTGTTGGCACTGATGAACAAAAACAACTGGATCAAGGACGTTCCCGTCGTCATGATCTCGGCGGAAACCGTGCCCTCCTATGTGGAGCGCGCCTATGACCTGGGAGTGCTGGATTACATCAGCCGCCCCTTTGACGAGAGGATTGTCCAACGGCGTGTCACCAGCACCATTATGCTGACCGCGAGGCAGAAAGAGCTTTCCCAGATGGTGGCGGATCAGATCTATGAAAAGGAAAAGGACAACCGGCTGATGATCGAGATCCTTTCTAATCTGGTGGAGTTCCGCAACGGCGAAAGCGGGCTTCATGTGCTGCATATCTACACTTTGACTGAACTGCTTCTCAGAAAGCTGGTGTCAAAAACCGATCGGTATCCCTCTTTGAAAAAGGATATTCATCTGATCTGCAACGCGTCTTCTCTTCATGATATTGGAAAGATCGCCGTGCCCTCCGAGATCCTCAATAAGCCGGGAAGGCTGACTAAGGAAGAATTTGAGATCATGAAGACCCACTCCGCCGAGGGCGCCAAGATCCTGGAGGGAATCCCTCTGCGGGCCAATGAGCCCCTGGTGCAGTATGGATATCAGATCTGCCGTTGGCACCATGAGCGGTATGACGGAAAAGGTTATCCGGATGGCCTCAAGGGGGAGGAGATCCCCATTGCCGCTCAGGTGGTATCGCTGGCTGATGTGTACGACGCCCTGACCAGCAAGCGGGTATACAAGGACGCCATTCCTCACGAAACGGCCGTTGAGATGATTTTAAACGGCGAATGTGGAACCTTTAATCCATTGCTTCTGGAGTGTCTTACGGATATCAAGGATCAGCTGAAGAGGGAGTTGAGAGTTTCCTCTTCCGGAAGAACCTCTGAGCTGGAGGTCATGAGCTCTGCGGAACGCATGCTGGAAAAGGGAGATGCGGATGTGTCTGAGCGCACCTTCCGCCTTCTGGAGCATGAGCGGATGAAGTACCAGTTCTTTGCGGAGCTTGCCCAGGTGGTCCAGTTTGAGTATACAGCGATCCCGGAGATCGTGGTGCTGTCTGAATGGGGAGCACGGTATCTGAATCTGCCTGAGACCATTGTGAATCCCAGAGAAAGCGCTTTTGGTGCCGGTGTGTTTCAGCAGGAAGACTTTGAGTACCTGTTGGAGAGGCTGAAAAGCACCACTCCCAAGTCGCCGGTCATCGAAGGGAAGTATCTTCTCAATATCAACGGCGAGCAGCGGTGGAACCGGGTGATCTGCCGGGCCATGTGGGTGGAGAAGGAAGACCCGGAGTATGAGGGGGCTATCGGGAAGATCGTAGATATCCATGAGGACATGGAGAAGGTGAAGGACCTGGAGATGCGGGCAGAGCATGATTCTCTTACAGGTCTTTTAAACCACAAGGCTGCAAAGGCAAAAATTTCCTCCGTGCTTGAGGAGTCGCCCGAAAAACAGTTTGTACTGATCATGTTCGACTTGGATAAATTCAAGGACGCAAACGATGTCTACGGCCATCTGTTCGGCGACGAGGTATTAAAATGCGTGGCGGACATTATCCGTTCCAGCATCCGAAGCGCCGACATTGCGGCCAGGATGGGCGGGGATGAATACATCATTTTTATGGAGCACAAGAACACTGCACAGCTTCAGGTCAGCCGCATCTTTGAAAAGCTGCACAGGATCTATCAGGGCTTTGAGATACGCGCCAGTATGGGCGCCGCCTGTACCACGCCGGAGAAGCGAGATTATGACAGCCTGTTCCGAATGGCGGATGAGGCCATGTACGATGTAAAGCGAAACGGCAGAGGTGCTTTCCGTTTTTATGAAGAGGGGAAAGGTTCCACTGCGGATAACGGACAGGGTGACAGATCACAGAAGGGAGAAAAACAATGACATTACAAGAGTGCTATGGATCGATGGGGGCGGACTACGACGAGGTCATAGGCCGGTTGAGAAGTGAAGAGCGGGTACAGAAGTTCCTTTTGAAGGTTTTGGACGACAAAAGCTATGAGCTGCTGCTTACCTCTTTGGAAGAGAAGAATATTCCGGAGGCGTTCCGGGCTGCTCACACCCTGAAGGGGATCAGCCAGAATCTTTCTCTGACAGCCCTGTATCACGCTTCCGCTGTGCTTTCCGATGTGCTGCGGGACAGAACGGAATATGGAGATGATATCGAGTCTCCCTTTGAAGAGCTGAAGGCTGAGTATGAGCGGTCGATTGACTGTATTTCTCAGCTGAAGGGCTGAATTTCCTAAAGCTTTGCAAATTGGATAAACGAAAAAGCTGCCACAAATTTTTGCGGCAGCTTTTTTGCGTTTTAGAGTCGCTGGTGGGTCAGAAAGAATACTTGGCTCCCCTTTTGGGGCGCTGGTTGCCAGTGGCGGGGAAGGTCTCCAGTGGAGACCGTTCTGACCAGACCGAACCGGAAGTGGAAACGCTGTCAGCGAAGCTGGCTGAGAGGGAGAGTTCAAGGGCTGCTGCAAAATTTCTTTGCAGCAGCCCCCCTGTTATGAATTCAAATATCCCGGAAAGCTCAGATCACGCCCTGAGCCAGCATGGCGTCTGCCACCTTGACAAAACCGGCGATATTGGCGCCCACCACATAATTCTTGGGATGGCCGTACTTCTCAGCGGCTTCGTCAGCGTTCTTGAAGATGTTCTCCATAATGCCTTTGAGCTTCGCGTCCACCTCTTCAAAGCTCCAGGAGAGGCGCTCGCTGTTCTGGCTCATCTCCAGAGCGGAGGTGGCCACGCCGCCGGCGTTGGCAGCCTTGCCGGGAGCGAACAGCACACCGGCGTCCTGCAAGATCCTGGTGGCCTCCAGGGTGGTGGGCATATTGGCGCCTTCCGCCACGGCGGTCACGCCGTTCTTCACCAGGGTCTTGGCGTCCTCCTCCAGAAGTTCGTTCTGGGTGGCACAGGGAAGAGCGATATCACACTTGATGGTCCAGACGCCCCGGCCCTCGTGATACTCGGAATTCGGTCGGTAAGCCTTATAGGCGGTGAGGCGTTCGCGCTTCACTTCCTTGATCTCCTTGATGGCGGCTAGATCAATGCCGTCCTTATCGTAGATCCAGCCGGTGGAATCGGACATGGTTACCACCTTGGCGCCCAGCTCTATGGCCTTTTGAGCGGCGTAGATCGCCACATTCCCGGCGCCCGAAATGACCACAGTCTTACCCTTGATATCCATGCCGTTTTTCTTGAGCATGGCGCTGGTGAAATACAAAAGGCCGTAGCCGGTAGCCTCGGTGCGGGCCAGAGAGCCGCCGTAGGTGAGGCCCTTTCCAGTGAGCACGCCTTCGAAGCTGTTGCGGATCCGCTTATACTGGCCGAACAGGAAGCCAATCTCTCTCGCGCCGGTACCGATATCTCCGGCGGGAACGTCGGTGTCCGCGCCGATGTGGCGGTAAAGCTCAGTCATAAAGCTCTGGCAGAAGGCCATGATCTCCCGGTCGGACTTCCCCTTGGGGTCAAAGTCGGAGCCGCCCTTGCCGCCGCCGATGGGCAGACCGGTCAGGGAATTCTTAAAGATTTGCTCAAAACCCAGGAACTTGATGATTCCCAGGTTGACGGAAGGGTGCAGGCGCAGCCCGCCCTTATAGGGACCAATGGCAGAGTTGAACTGGACACGGAAGCCGCGGTTGACTTGGACCTTGCCCTTGTCGTCCACCCAGGGCACACGGAAGATGATCTGCCGCTCGGGCTCCGTGATGCGCTCCAGGATCCCGTTCTCCTGGTACTTGGGGTTGGATTCGATGACAGGCTCCAAAGAGGTGAGCACCTCTGTGGCGGCCTGGATAAACTCCGGCTCATTGGAATTTTTCTTCTTGAGAAGGTCTAGCTGTTCGCTGACATATGACATGACGATTACCTCCAAAGTGCAAGTTTCAATTTAGAATCCTGCAAAATATGAAATTATTCTAACACACTATCTCGATATTTACAAGAAAATATTGCGAAAAAATTGCACAGGAATGAAATGAAATGAATGGATTAATTCATATTATTTGTGAAAACTTCCTGCGTTTCCTCGAATCTTTTTTTGTGAAACGATTGACAAGAAGCCCGCTTTCTAATACAATGAGAGACGGAAAAAAGTGGGTTTCCGCCGCGTTTGCGGTCCGGGTTTTCCGAAGCAGCTTCCCCGCGGCATTGAAAAGGCGGGGGGAAAGGATGTCTGCCTTTATCGGGCGGAGGGATGAGGTATGCAAAAGAAAGAACTGCTTTATGAGGGCAAAGCAAAAAAGGTTTATCAGACAGAGGACCCGCAGGTCTATATCGTTTCCTATAAAGATGATGCCACTGCCTTTAACGGCCTGAAGAAGGGTACCATCGTGGGAAAGGGCGTGGTGAATAACCGGATGTCCAACTTCATGTTCCAGATGCTGGAAAAGAAGGGGATCCCCACCCATTTTGTGGAGGAGCTCAACGACCGGGAGACAGCGGTAAAAAGAGTGAAGATCGTTCCTCTGGAGGTCATTGTGCGCAACACGGCGGCCGGAAGCCTTTCCAAGCGCTTGGGCCTGCCGGAGGGTACGGCTTTGAAGGCTCCTGTTTTGGAATTCAGCTATAAGAACGACGAGCTGGGCGATCCGATGGTCAACGACTATCATATTCTCGCCATGGGCCTCGCCACCAGAGAAGAGCTGGATCAGATCGCCTCCATGAGCCTGCGCATCAACGAGCTGATGATCGAATTCTTCAAGGGTGTGAAGGTGGACTTGATCGATTTTAAGCTGGAGTTCGGCAAGACCGCCGACGGCCAGATCATCCTGGCAGACGAGATCTCTCCGGATACCTGCCGCTTCTGGGACGCCGATACCCATGAGAAGCTGGACAAGGACCGGTTCCGCAGAGATATGGGCGGAGTAGAGGAAGCCTACGAGGAAATGATGAAGAGGCTGGGCCTTAAATAAGCGGGAAAATCGGCCCGCTTTCTTTTACAAAAAAGAATTCGGGCGTGCCGCGGTACGCCCGAATTCTATTTTCGGGTGCTTTGGAAAGTACCGGAGCCGTGTGGAGAATTGAATATTACCGAAAAGGAGTTGCGACAATGGCAAAAGACAGCTACGAATCTCCCCTCAGTGCAAGATATGCAAGCCGTGAGATGAAATATCTCTTCTCTCCGGATATGAAATTCAAAACCTGGAGGAAGCTGTGGATCGCGCTGGCCGAAACCGAAATGGAATTGGGCCTGCCTGTTACAAAGGAACAGGTGGAAGAGCTGAAAGCGCATCAGGAGGATATCAATTACGAGGTGGCCGAAGAGCGGGAAAAGCTGGTGCGCCACGATGTGATGAGCCATGTGTACGCCTATGGGCAGCAGTGTCCGAAAGCAGCAGGAATTATCCATTTGGGGGCTACTTCCTGTTATGTGGGAGATAATACGGATGTCATCGTGATGACCGAGGCTTTAAAGCTGATCCGTGACAAGTTGATCCGGGTGATCCGGGCGCTGGCGGGGTTTGCCGAGACCTATCGGGAGCTTCCCACACTGGCCTTTACCCATTTCCAGCCGGCCCAGCCCACTACCGTGGGAAAGCGCGCCGCCTTGTGGCTTCAGGATCTCGTCATGGACCTGGAGGATGTGGAATACCAGCTTTCCAAGGCGAAGCTTTTGGGCTGCAAGGGAACTACCGGGACCCAGGCAAGCTTCCTGGAGCTGTTTGAGGGCGACCACGAAAAATGCCGCCAACTGGATGAAAAGATCGCCCGGAAGATGGGCTATGAGAAGTGCTTCGCTGTTTCTGGTCAGACCTATTCCCGCAAGCTTGACAGCCAGATGCTGTCGATCTTGTCCGGGATCGCCCAAAGCGCCGCCAAGTTTTCCAATGATATCCGGCTTTTGCAGCATTTGAAGGAAGTAGAGGAGCCCTTTGAGAAAAATCAGATTGGATCCTCCGCTATGGCCTATAAGCGCAATCCCATGCGCAGTGAGCGCATCGCGTCCCTTGCCAGATATGTGATCGCCGACGCGGTGAATCCGGCCATGACCCAGTCCACCCAGTGGTTTGAGCGCACTCTGGACGACTCCGCCAACAAGCGCATCAGCGTGGCGGAGGCTTTCCTGGCGACAGATGGGATCCTGGAGCTTTACGCCAATGTGGCAGACGGGCTGGTGGTGTACCCCAAGGTTATCCGACAGCATATGCTCAGAGAGCTTCCCTTTATGGCCACGGAGAACATCATGATGGACGCGGCCAAGCGGGGCGCAAATCGGCAGGAGCTGCACGAGCGCATCCGGATCCACTCCATGGCTGCGGCGAAGGTGGTCAAGGAGGAGGGCGGAGAAAACGATCTGCTTTCCCGCATCGCGGCGGACCCCATTTTCGGCGTGACTTTGGAAGAGCTTTCCGAGATCGTTCAGCCGGAAAAATATGTGGGCCGGGCGCCTCGGCAGACGGAAGAGTTCCTGTCCCAGGTCATAAAGCCGCTTTTGAAAAAGTATGAATCGGTAGGCTTGGAAAAAGCCGAGATCAAAGTGTGACAGCAGTTGTTAGCTGTTAGATGTTAGTTGTTAGAAAAGGGCTTGGCTCTCCCTCTGGCAGTTGTTAGATTTTAGATATTAGTTGTTAGATAAGGTCAAGGGAAAGGGAGTGCCCTTTCCCTTGGCTCTCCCTCTGGGAGAGCTGGCACGGCTTTGCCGTGACTGAGAGGGCGGTTCTTGTCTTTAGCCCATTTACGCAAAGAGGCTAAAGACAAGAACATAAGGAAAGCTAAGGAAAAGATAAATTAAGCTGGTCACATAATAGTTCTGGAAAGGTTTGTGGGATAGATATGGTAAAAGCTATTGTAGGCGCTTGCTGGGGGTCGCTGAGCGCCGGTGGCGCTCATGTAGCGACTGACCGAGCCGGCAGGCGAGACAGAGCGCTGTCTAATAACAGAAAGGCGTGAGGGAGAACTATGGTAAAAGCAATCGTAGGCGCTTGCTGGGGAGACGAAGGCAAGGGCAAGATCACAGATGTATTGGCGGAGAATTCCGATATTGTGGTGCGCTTTCAGGGCGGCTCCAACGCCGGGCACACCATCATCAATCAGTACGGAAAGTTCGCGCTGCATCAGCTTCCCAGCGGTGTGTTCCGCTCGAATATCACCAATGTCATCGGAAACGGCGTGGCTCTCTCCGTAGAAAATTTTCAGCAGGAAATGGCTTCGATCATTGAGAGGGGCGTGCCAAAGCCCAATCTGCTGATCTCCGACCGCTGCCAGGTGGTCATGCCCTATCACAAGGAACTGGACGGTATGGAGGAAGCGCGTTTGGCCTCGAAATCCTTCGGCTCCACCAAGTCCGGGATCGCCCCCTTTTACTCCGATAAATACGCGAAGATCGGCTTCCAGATCAGCGACCTCTTTGACGAGAAGGACGCTTTATATGAGCGGATCGACCATGTGCTGGAGCTGAAAAATGTGCTGTACACGGAGCTCTATCATCAGAAGCCTTTGGACCGGAACGAGATCTACGCGAAGCTTATGGAATACAAAGAGGCTCTTGCCCCGTATGTGGCAGACACCACCACGCTGCTTTACAACGCAGTAAAGGAGGGGAAAACGATTCTGCTGGAGGGCCAGCTGGGTTCTCTGAAGGATCCGGACTTGGGCATTTATCCCATGGTGACCTCTTCCTCTCCCTTGGCGGGATATGGCTCCGTGGGCGCAGGCGGAATTCCGCCCTATGCGATCCGGCAGATCGTCACGGTCGTCAAGGCCTATTCCAGCGCTGTGGGCGCGGGCGAATTTGTTTCCGAGATCTTCGGTGAAGAGGCGGATGAGCTTCGCCGCCGCGGGGGAGATGGAGGCGAGTACGGCGCCACCACAGGGCGTCCCCGCAGAATGGGATGGCTGGATCTGGTGGCGGCCCGATACGGCTGTATGGTACAGGGAGCGACGGATGTTGCCTTCACTGTGCTGGACGCCCTGGGATACCTCGACGAGATCCCGGTGTGCGTGGCCTATGAGCTTAACGGAAAGCGGATCGATACTTTCCCGCCCACCTCTCAGCTTAAAAACTGCAAGCCAGTTTTGGAGGTGCTGCCCGGCTGGAAATGCGATATCGGCGGGATCAAAAAGTACGAGGACCTGCCGGAAAACGCCAGAAGGTATGTGGAGTTCGCGGAAAAGCACATCGGCGTGCCCGTGACCATGGTTTCAAACGGACCTTCCCGGGAGGACATCATCTACCGGAAGGCTTGAGTCCGTCACAGAATGATTTGAAAAATCACTATAAAGGGTCGGCGGGAGCCTTGTGCCTCTGCTTTTGCCCGATTAAAAAGGAGAATGAGTGCATATGTGCGGCATCGTTGGATATATCGGACAAGAGGAAGCGGCTCCCTTCCTGCTCAATGGTCTTCAAAAGCTGGAATACCGGGGCTACGACTCCGCGGGGATCGCGGTCTATAATGATTCCGGATTGCATGTGGTAAAGTCCAAAGGGCGTCTGAATGTGCTGGAGGGAATTTTGGAGGGTGGCAGAAAGCTGCCCGGCACGGTGGGCATCGGACACACCCGCTGGGCGACCCACGGGGCGCCCTCCGATGTGAATTCCCATCCCCAGGTAAGCCACGGCGGCAAATTTGCCGTGGTGCACAACGGCATCATTGAGAACTATCTGGAGCTGAAAAGCCAGCTTATCCGCAAGGGTGTGGACTTTGCCTCAGATACGGACACCGAGGTGGTGGCCCAGCTGCTGGAATACCATTATGAGGGCGACGTGCTCTCCGCCATCCGTCAGGTGATCGCCCGGGTGGAGGGCAGTTATGCCTTGGGAATCATCTGCGCCGACTTCCCGGAAAAGATCTTTGCAGTAAGAAAGGATAGCCCCTTGATCGTGGGCGTGGGGCAGGGCGAGAACTTCATCGCCTCGGATGTGCCCGCCATTCTCAGCAAGACCAGGGATATTTACCGTCTGAAGGACAAGGAGACCGCCGTGATCTCCGAAAATGAGATCCTGTTTTATAACAGCGACGGGGAAAAGGTGGAGAAAACCACCGAGCATATCGAGTGGGATATCTCCTCCGCGGAAAAGGGCGGCTACGAGCATTTCATGATGAAGGAGATCTGCGAGCAGCCCGAGGCCCTGCGCAAAACCATTT
>CAMNSA010000015.1 GCA_946554335.1 uncultured Neglectibacter sp. | reverse complement strand
GCTTTCTCGCCTGCCGGCTCGGACGGTTCGCGTCAACGCGCCACCGGCGCGTGCTCACCCTTTGCCGAAACAGCATAAAACGGTTACATTATGATTACAAATATGGAGAATATCAACAAATCACCATATATTTTTCCAGAAAATCGTAGTTTTAACCGGTTTTTTTCCCCGGAATGGGGAGGGTATAATAAATATATCAAATACATAAAAGCGTTCGTTCTTATTTTCGAGGGACTTTGGTCAAATCACATAAGGGGGTATGTACATGAAAAAAACGGGCTTTCTCCACGAACTGAAAAAGAACAAGGCGCTGTTCGTGATGGTGGCTCCCGCGGTTCTTTTGGTGTTTGTGATGTCCTACCTGCCCATGACGGGTTTAGTACTGGCCTTCAAGGACTACAAGTTCAACTTGGGCGTCTTTAGAAGCCCGTGGAACGGCCTGGAAAACTTCCGGTATCTGTTTGAATCCGGAAAGGGCTGGATCATTACCCGCAACACCATTCTCTACAACCTGCTGAATTTGATCACTTCTCAGTTTTTGGCAGTGCTGGTGGCCGTCCTCATCTCCGAGATGACCGGGCGTATTTATAAGAAGGTCACCCAGTCCGTGATTTTCCTCCCCTACTTCATTTCCTGGGTCATCGTGGGCACCTTCGTGTTCAATATCTTCAACTATGAGACCGGCGTGCTCAACGGCATTATTCGTGTTTTCGGCGGTGAGCCGGTGAATTTGTACAGCAAGGAAATGACCGGGGTCTGGCCCGTCATTATCTGCCTGTTTAACTCCTGGAAATGGGTGGGCTACAACTCTATCATCTACATAGCGGCCATTACCAGCATCGACGCGGAGTGCTTTGAGGCGGCGGATATCGACGGCGCCAATATCTTCCAGAAAATCTGGTATATCACCTTCCCCTCCATCCGTCCTACGATCATCACTATGCTGCTTTTGCAGGTAGGCCGTATTCTTCGGGGAGACTTTGAGATGTTCTACCAGATCGTTGGCAACAACGGGCAGCTTTTTGACGCCACAGATGTGATCGATACCTATGTGTTCCGTTCCCTGATGAACAATTCCAACTTCGGCATGACTGCTGCTGCGGCGTTCTATCAATCGTTTCTGTGTTTCGCCATCATCATGATCGTGAACGCTATTGTAAAGAAAATCGAGGCGGATTACGCCCTGTTCTGATGGGCCTGCGGATTCCCAAAATACAGAAACGGAGGTATTTCTATGGCGGCAGCTAAAGTGAAACATTCCAATAAAATCAAGCTTACTACATCCCGTATCGTTTTTAATATCATTTCCTATGTGTTCATCGGTCTGCTGGCGCTTATTTGCCTGTTGCCCTTTATCATGCTGGTTTCCGGCTCCTTCAGTTCGGAGCACGCGATCCGGTTTTACGGCTACAGCGTTCTGCCCCAGGAGTTCAGCACGGAGGCTTATGCCTTCCTTTTCCGGAATCCTGAAAAGATCGTGCGCGCTTACGGCGTGACCATCTTCATCACGGCAGTAGGCACGGCCGTCGGCCTGTTTATCACCACGATGACAGCCTATGTCATCGGCCGGAAGGATTTCAAGTACCGCAATAAGATCTCCTTCTTTTTCTATTTCACAACGCTGTTTAACGGCGGCATGGTCAGCACCTACATCTTCTATATCCAGTATCTGCATCTGAAGGACAATTACCTGGCGCTGATCCTGCCGGGCATGATGAATGTGTTCTATCTGCTGATCATGAGAAGCTTTGTAAACAATGTGCCCGTCGCTCTGATCGAGTCGGCAAAGATCGACGGCGCGGGAGAATTCAGGACCTTCATCCAGATCGTTTTCCCGCTTCTGAAGTCCGGTCTTGCCACCATCGGCCTGTTTAAGGCTTTAGGCTACTGGAACGACTGGTACAACGCCATGCTCTATATGAACACGGAAGACAAATTTCCGCTGCAGTACATGCTTTACAACATGCTGCAAAGAGCCCAGGCTCTGGCGGCCATTGCCAGCCAGGTGGGGGTGCGTGCGGAGGATCTGCCCTCCAACGCCCTGAAGCTGGCCATGGCGGTGATCGCCACCGGTCCCATCATTCTCTTGTATCCCTTTGTGCAGAAGTACTTTGTCAAGGGCATTACGATCGGCTCCGTGAAAGGATAAAACCGATCGTGCCAAAATAAATTTCCAACATGGAGGTAAGTTATGAAGAAGTCTATGAGACTTGCAGCTTTACTGCTTGCGTTGTGCATGATCCTGACAGCGTTTGCGGGCTGCGGCGGAAACGGCGGTGGCGAAAGCAAACCGGCGGAGAGCAAGCCCGCAGAAACAAACAACAGCAGCACGGGCAAAGCCGAGTCCACCCCTGAAACAGGCGACCTGGATACTTCCAAGGAAGTGGAGGTCGTCATGTATGTAGTCAGCGACCGCCCTGCCAAGCAAGATGAGATCGACGCGAACTTCAACAAGATCTTCAAGGAGAAGCTCAACACCACCCTGAAGGTCAACTGGATTACCTGGGCCGAGTACAGCAACAAGTATCCGCTGCTGTTCTCTTCCGGCGAAGAGTTTGACCTGGCTTACACCGCCACCTGGCTGAAGTTCTCCTCCCTGGCCCAGAAGGGCGCCTTTATGGAGCTGGATGAGCTGTGGCCCAAGTACGCGCCCAAGAACTGGGCGAAGCAGACTGACGCTGCCAAAGAGCAGGCCACTGTGAATGGCAAGCTCTACTGCATCCCCACCCTGCTTCCCACCTATTCTTCTCAGGGCCCCATCTATCGTACCGATATCCTGGAGGGTACTGATTGGGAAAACAAGATGGAGAACTTTGAGGATCTGGAAGCCTATTGCGACGCCGTAAAAGCCAACGCTCCCGAGATGGAGCCCCTGAATGTGTACTCTAACGGCCTTGGCTACTTTGGCTGGTATCTGTGCGTCAACACCAATTACAAGTATGCGGTAGGCAACGCCAACGGCGTGCCCTGCTACATCGATGTGACCGCCGACAAGCCCACCGTAGTTCCTTCCTATGACATCCCCGAGCTCAAGCCTTATCTGGAGATGACTCATCGCTGGAACGAGAAGGGCTACTGGAGCAAGTCCGCTCTGTCCGACACCGATTCCCAGAAGATGCAGGGCGGTAAGGCTGCCTGCACCATCCACAACATTGACACCTATGAGAGCCGTTATATCGAGCATCCCGAGTGGAAGTTCGAGTACGCTGACTTCCGTAAGGACGTTTCCTATCTGCCCTTCACTCAGGACGCCCTGGTGGTTTCCAACACCGCCAAGAACCCCGAGCGCGCACTGGCTCTGTACGATTTGATCACCAGCGACAAGGAAGCCTATCGCGCCTTCTACTTCGGCATCGAGGGCACCTCTTATGAGGAAGTCAACGGCCAGGTGAAGATGCTGGATACAGACAACTACGGCACCTCCGCCTGCTGGGCTGCCCGTGTTCCCGAGTTCCATATGGCAACCGAGGGTTCTCCTTCCAGTGTCAAGGAATACAAGGCCGAGTGGGATAAGTACATTGCTGATCAGAACGGCAAGGGCGCAGCCCGCTATGCCGCTTTCGTACTGGATACTTCCATGATGGAGACAGAGTTCGCCGCTGTCCAGAATGTCACGCAGGAATACTTCCTGCCTCTGGAGCTGGGCTTTGTGGATCTGGAGTCCGGTCTGGCTGACTACACCGAGAAGATGAAGGCAGCCGGTATGGAGAAGGTCGTCGAAGAGATGCAGAAGCAGATCGACGCATACTGCGACGCTCATCCCGTAGCGTAATCAAAAAAGATCACCGGTACTTTGCCGGGAAAATGGGGCGGCAGGGGGTTTTCCCTGCCGCCTCTCCCTTTACCCGTTATTTTGGGAAAAAGAAGGCTTTTCTTTCCCTTTCTTTTTTGCTATGATAGGGCAGAAAAGAACCCTTTCAGGAGGTCAATTATGATGGATCATTTGCTTTACGGCGCCGCTTATTACGATGAGTATATGCCAGTGGAGCGGCTGAAGGAAGACATGGAGCTGATGCAGAAAGCGGGGATCAACGTGATCCGTATCGCGGAGTCTACCTGGGCGACGGAGGAGCCGGAAAACGGCGTCTTCGATTTTACCCATGTAAGGCGGGCGCTGGAGGCCGCCGGGCAGGCGGGGATCTCCGTGATCGTGGGAACGCCTACCTATGCGATCCCGCCCTGGCTTGCGGCGGAGCATCCGGAAATTTTGGCCGTCACGGAAAAGGGCAGGGGAAAGTACGGCCACCGGCAGAACATGGACATCACCAGCCCCGTCTATCGTTTTTATGCCCGGCGGATCATCGAAAAGCTTCTTTCCTGCGTGCAGGAATACTCCAATGTGATCGGATTCCAGCTGGACAATGAAACAGGACATTACAACACCTCCGGCCCCAATGTACAGAAGGCCTTCGTCCGGTATCTCCGGGAGAAATTCGGCACCCTGGAGGAGCTTAACCGGGAATTCGGCTTTAACTATTGGAGCAACCGGATCGACGCCTGGGAAAATGTGCCGGATGTGACAGGGTCCATCAACGGCAGCTTCCTGGCGGAGTTTGACAAGTTCCGCCGGGGGTTGGTGGCGGAATATCTTCAGTGGCAGTCTGACATTGTGCGCGGATACTTAAAAGAGGGACAGTTCATCACCCACAATTTTGACTACGAGTGGAGGGGCTATTCCTTCGGCGTGAAGCCGGGACTCAACCACAAGGAGACGGCAAGGGCCCTCACCATCTCGGGCTGCGACATCTACCATCCCACCCAGGAAAGGCTCACCGGGGCCGAGATCGCCTTCGGGGGCGATGTCTGCCGGAGCCTCAAGGGGGACAATTACCTGGTGATCGAGACCCAGGCCCAGGGCCACGCGGATTGGACGCCTTTTGACGGCCAGCTGCGCCTGCAGGCCTTCAGCCATCTGGCGAGCGGAGCCAATTCGGTGATGTACTGGCACTGGCACTCCATCCACAACGCCATTGAGACCTACTGGAAGGGGATCCTGAGCCACGATTTGAAGCCGAATGCCGTTTATCGGGAGGCCTGTACCATCGGTGCGGATTTTGAGAGGCTTTCCGAACATTTGGTCAATCTGAAGAAAAAGAACCGGGCGGCTCTTCTGGTGAGCAACGAGTCCCTCACAGGGCTTGAGAAGTTCCCGCTGCCGGAAGGAGTTCTGTATAACGACATCTTCCGCCGTCTGTACGACTCCCTTTATGAGCTCAATGTGGAGTGCGATATCCTGTTCCCGGAAGACGAAGAAAGACTTTCAGACTATGACTTTATCGCTGTTCCGGCTCTTTACAGCGCGCCCGATTCCCTGCTTTTGGCCCTCTCCCGGTATGTAAAGGAGGGCGGTCATCTGCTGGCCACCTTCAAAACTGGCTTTGCCAATGAGTATTTGACAGTCGCCCACGACACCCAGCCCCATCTGCTCACCGACTGCTTCGGGGTCACCTATGACGAATTCACCGAGCCTCGGAATGTGACTCTGACGGGGGATGACCTGACCCTGACAAAGGAAGAGCGGAAGGTCTCCGCCTGGATGGAGCTGCTTGAGCCCACCACCGCCAATGTGTTCGCCTCTTACGACCATCCCTATTGGGGAAAATACGCAGCCATCACGGAAAATTCCTATGGGAAGGGTTCTGCCGCCTATGTGGGCTGCCTGCCGGAAAAGGCGTACTTAAAAGCCTTTTTGCGCAGACGCCTCACCCGTGCCAGCCTTTGGGGAGAAACGCAGAAGGCCCAGTTTCCCGTCATCATCAGAAGCGGTGAAAACGGGTTGGGGAAAAGGGTGCATTACTATTTCAACTACTCCATGGAAGCGGTGGAGCAGGAATATGTTCACGACCACGGGGTAGAGCTGCTTTCCGGCGATCTGGTGGCCAAGGGGACAAAGCTGCATTTGGAGCCCTGGGGAGTGAAGATTCTGGAAGAGGGAAAGGCACAGGAGTAGGCAAAAGGGGAAGCCCTGAAAGAGAAGATGTTTTTCAGGGGGGACCTGTCTCCCGGAAGCTGGGAGGCAAAGTGCCTGCATACAAAAAGGAAGCGCTGCGTAAAGCAGCGCTTCCTTTTTGTATGCGACGGGCTTTTCATTCAGGGATGATAGAGCTTCTTCGTCTGGTATTGGGGCTCGCAGGTGAGGTTGATCCCCAGCTTGCGCAGGGTGGTCTCGTCGATATGGGAAAGGATCACGGAGGAGTGGGCGTCGCAGCCCCGCAGCTTGGGCAGTTGGCGCAGGGCCAGCTCGGCGGTGGGATTGGTGGCGGCGCAGATGGAGAGAGCCACCAGGATCTCGTCCGTGTGAAGCCTTGGGTTCCGGTTGCCCAGATGCTTGAGCTTCAGATTTTGAATGGGCTCGATGACGATGGGAGAGATGAGGTGGATATCCTTCTGGATCCCGCCCAGGGCTTTCAGGGCGTTGAGCAGCATGGCGGAGGCCGCGCCTAACAGGGAAGAGGTCTTCCCTGTGACAATTTTCCCTCCCGGCAGCTCTATGGCGGCGGCGGGCAGACCGGTGTCCTCTGCCCGGCTCAAAGCGTCGGAGATCACAGGGCGGTCCGCGGGAGCAACGCCCGCCTGGTTCATGAGAAGCTCCAGCTTATAGGCTTCCTCCTTGGTGCCGGCGCCCTGGCGCTGTTCGCACATGGCGGTGTAGTAACGGCGGATGATCTCCTGCCGGGCGGCGCGGCTGCAAACCTCGTCGTCCACGATGCAGTTTCCGGCCATGTTCACGCCCATGTCGGTGGGAGAACGGTAGGGGGAGGCGCCGGAGATCTTTTCAAAGATGGCGCTGAGCACCGGGAACACCTCCACATCCCGGTTATAGTTTACGGCGGTAACGCCGTAGGCGTCCAGATGGAAGGGGTCGATCATATTCACATCGTTCAGATCTGCCGTGGCGGCCTCATAGGCCAGGTTTACCGGGTGCTTCAAGGGCAGATTCCAGATGGGGAAGGTCTCAAACTTGGCATAGCCCGCCTTGACGCCCCGTTTGTGCTCGTGGTAGAGCTGGCTTAGGCAGGTGGCCATTTTCCCGCTTCCGGGTCCCGGAGCTGTGACCACCACCAGAGAGCGGGTGGTCTCGATATAATCATTTTTCCCGAAGCCCTCGTCGCTGACGATGAGGGGAACATTGGAGGGATAGCCGGGAATGGTGTAGTGGCGGTATACCTTCACCCCCAGGGATTCCAGCCGGTCCTGAAAGGCTCTGGCGGCGTTTTGCTCGCTGTACCTGGTCAGCACCACGCTGCCTACCAGGAGGCCGATCTCCCGGAAGGCGTCGATCAGGCGAAGCACATCCAGGTCATAGGTGATGCCCAGGTCTCCCCGCACCTTGTTCTTTTCAATGTCCGAAGCGTTGATGACGATGACGATCTCCGCCTGGTCGCTCAGCTGCTTGAGCATGGTGATCTTGCTGTCCGGCTGGAATCCCGGCAGCACCCGGGAGGCGTGGTAGTCGTCAAAGAGCTTCCCGCCGAACTCCAGGTAGAGCTTCCCGCCGAATTGATCGATCCGCTCCCGGATCTGCTTGGATTGCATACTGAGATATTTGTCGTTGTCAAAGCCCGTTTCCATTCTGTTTCCCCCTCAAGAAATTTCCCGGAATCTTTTGGCCGAAATAAAAATCACATCTGGAATTCAGTATAGCATAATCCCCGTCAATATGCCACAGAAAAATGGGCTTGCTTTTAAAAAACGAGGGGATTTTCATGGGAGGTCTTTCCGCCGCAAAGCAGTTCTTTTCCCTTTACAAGGGAGAACCTCCCCTCTTCGGAAAGGGAGAGGATCAGGTCTCCTTCCCGGCTGCCCTGCAGCGCCCTCAGCACATTGGGCCCGTCGCCGGTTTGGTAAAAGGTCTCGGCCTCCTTCCTGGAAAGGCCGCCCTGGATCTTTCGGGCGATGAGGCGCTTTTTGAGAAGCCCTTCCTCTGCCCGGATAAAGATGGAGAGATCGGCAAGGGCGGAAAGCTCTTCCCACCCCTTTTCCCTTAGCAGCAGCCAGTTCCCCTCCAGAATGACGATAGGGGAGGTGGGAAATAGCTTGTCCTCTACCACATCGTGGAGGGTTCTGTCGTAAACCGGCCAGGGCGGGTCTCCCGCCTGTAAGGCCAGAAGTTTTTCCCGGAAGCGGGCAAGGTCAAAGGTCTCGGGGCTTCCCTTGATCTCCTTCATGGGGCGCAGGTTTCCCGCAAAGTCCTTCGCCTGATGGGAGAGGATATAGTCCTGATGGTAGTGAAAGCCATCCAACCCCAAAGCTTCGATGTGTGTTCCCCCATCGTTTTGAGACAGGAAGGCAAAAAAGGAGGCAAGGGTGGATTTTCCCGCGCCGGGAGGCGCGGCCAGAAAGACGATGAGCCGTTTCTCCTTTTCCGCCTGTCTCTTCCTGAGAGCGGAGATCAGGGGCAGGAACAGGGAATGGATCTCCTCCTTCCCGTAGCAAACCCTTGTCACAAGGCCGTTAATAGAGAAGGAAAAGCTTTGAAGCTCGTTCATAGCAAGGCCTCCTCCGGTCAAAAGGGCAAAAGCCCCAGATGCTCCAAGAGAATTTTGACGCCGATCAGGATCAGGATGATTCCTCCGGCAAGCTCCGCCCTGGATTTATAGCGCAGGCCGAATACGGCCCCCGCTTTGACCCCCGCCGCGGAGAGCAAAAAGGTGACCACGCCGATAAAGGAGACGGCGGGGACGATATCCACCGCCAAAAAGGCAAAGCTTACGCCTACCGCCAGGGCGTCGATGCTGGTGGCAACCGCCAAAGGAAGCATGGCGCGGGGTGAGAGGGAGGCGCTTTCCTCCTGGGCTTCCTTTTCCTTGCTGAGCGCTTCCCGGATCATGTTCACGCCGATGAGCCCCAACAGGAAAAAGGCGATCCAGTGGTCAAAGGCGGTGATGCTGTCCCGAAAACGTACTCCCAGAAGATACCCCAAAACAGGCATCAGCGCCTGAAAGCCGCCGAACCAGAGGCCTACCAGCGCCATCTGTGAGGGTTTGACCTGTCTCAAAGAGAGGCCCTTGCACACCGCCACGGCGAAAGCGTCCATGGAAAGCCCTACGGCCAGAATGAAAAGCTCTGCTAAACTCATGGGAAAACCACCTTTCGGGATTTAAAGAGGAAGGAAAAACGCTTTTTCTACAGCTTTTTCAGCTTGGCAAAATTGGCAAACAGCTTTTTCGTCCCCACCTTTTCAAAGGCGATCTCCAGAAGGGTGTCGTTGGCCATGGGGGTGGCGGAGAGGATCAGCCCTGTGCCGAATGTCCTGTGCTCCACCGAGTCCCCGGCCTTGTAGGTGCCCTGGGGGACCTGCTTCTGAGGGGTGGGAGTGTACACCTGGGGCCGGGCTTCAGAAAAGCCCGTTTTCCCAAAGCTGGGAAGATAGGAGGGGAATTCCCGGCTGCGGGACTTTTCTACCAGCTCCTCCGGGATCTCCTGGGCGAACCGGGAGATCTGATTGCGGTTTGTGGAGCCGAACAGCATCCGGGACTGGGCGTGGTAGAGATACAGCTTTTCTCTTGCCCGGGTGATGGCTACATAGGCAAGGCGCCGCTCCTCCTCCACCTGAGAGGGATCATAGAGCACGGCGGAGCCGGGGAAGACCCCCTCCTCCCAGCCGGGCAGGAACACCACTGGAAATTCCAGGCCCTTGGCTGAATGGATGGTCATCAGCACCACGGAGTCCGAATCCGTGTCGTAATTGTCGATGTCGGTAAACAGGGAAACCTCCTCCAAAAATCCGGAGAGGTCGCCCGCGCCCCCAGTCTCCTCCTCGTACCGGCGGAGCATGGAGGAAAGCTCGCCGATGTTTTCCAGCTTCTCCTCCGCCTTTTCCGGATCCTCCGCTCTAAGATATTCCCGGTACCCGGTCTTTTCCAGAAGCTGCTCATACAGCTCGCTGGGAAGGGCCTCGCCGGAGTTGTTTTCCTCTATCAGCTCTTCCATCATGCCGGAGAATTCCAGAAACCGGTCCGCGGCCCGGGAAAGGACCGGGAAATCCTTGGGGTGGGTCATGATGGAGAAAAGGCTTTCTCCCAGCTGCTGGGCGGCTTCCCCCGCGGTATTCACGCTTTTTTCGCCGATGCCCCGCTTGGGCGTATTGATAATACGGCGCAGGCGCACCTCGTCGTCCGGGTTGTTGATCACGCTTAAATAGGCGATCATATCCCGGATTTCCGCCCGGTCAAAGAACCTGGTCCCGCCGATGATCCGGTGGGGGATCCCCTGCTTCGCGAACATTCTTTCCAGAGAGAGAGACTGGGAGTTCATGCGGTAGAGCACGGCGTGGTCTGAAAATTTCCTGCCTCCGGAAACGCTGTCTAAAATCGCCCGGGCAATACAGTCCGCCTCATCCGTCTCATCCTCGGCGGTGTGCAGGGAGATGGAGTCGCCCGCGCCCTTGCTGGTCCACAGGTTCTTTCCCTTGCGGGCGGTGTTGTTGGAGATCACGGCGTTGGCCGCGTCCAGAATATTCTGGGTGGAGCGGTAGTTCTGCTCCAGCCGGATCACCTGGGCGCCGGGGAAATCCTCCTCAAAATTCATGATGTTTTCAATGGTCGCGCCCCGGAATTTGTAGATGCTCTGGTCGTCGTCGCCCACCACGCACAGGTTCCCGCTTTTTTTTGCCAGCAGATTCACAAATTCGTACTGGGCGTGGTTTGTGTCCTGATATTCGTCCACCATAATATAACGAAATTTGTCCTGATAGTATTCCAGCACGTCGGGGAAGCTCTGAAAAAGGCGCACGGTATTGACAATAAGATCGTCAAAGTCCATGGCGTCGGAATCCTTCAGCCGGTGCTGATAGAGCCGGTAGGCCCTGGCGATCAGCTTCAGCCGGAAGTCATCCCCCGCCTGCCGTTCGTATTCCTCAGAGGGGATCAGCTCGTCCTTGGCCCGGGAGATCTCTCCCAGGATCGCTTTGGGAGAAAGGCTTTTTTCCGAGAGATCCAGCTCTCTCATAATGTCCTTCATCAACCTGCGGCTGTCGTCCGTGTCGTAGATGGTAAAGTGGGAGGTATAGCCCAGCCGATCCCCGTCCCGGCGCAGGATCCTTGCACAGCTGGAGTGGAAGGTGGAGGCCCAGATGTCCTCCCCCTCTTCGCCCAGCATCTGGCACAGCCGGTCCTTCAGCTCTTTGGCCGCTTTGTTGGTAAAGGTGATGGCCATCACTCGGTAAGGGGGACAGGCGCTGACGGAAAGCCGCGCCCGGGTAAGGTCCGAAAGTTCGCTTTTTGTGCCGGAAAGATAGCTTTCGCAGGCCGAAAGGTCCTCTTCCGTGAGAGTGTCGGCCACAAAGCCGCTTTCAAAGGCCTTGCCAAAGCGCACGATATTGGCGATGCGGTTGACCAGCACGGTAGTCTTTCCGGAGCCGGCCCCGGCCAGCACCAGCAGAGGTCCCTCGGTGGTGAACACCGCCTCCTGCTGGCGGCTGTTCATCCGGGAAAACTCCTTTTTCAGCACCCTTTTTCTCAGCTCGATCTTCTCTTCCTGTGTATAGCTCATGGTTTTGAAGCCTTTCTCGTGTTTTTTGCATACCTTGTCATTATACTTGATTTTTGGGCACAAAGCAATGGAAAAGAGGGATGCTTTCCCCTGAGATTTGACAATCCGCGAAAACACGGGTAGACTAAGAAAAACGATACGGTGATCCGGGAAAGGGGCAGAACATGGAGGCCGCTTGGGAAAAGGTACAGGCTTGGATGAAGGAGGGACAGGAGAAGGTTTTCCCCAGCTGGGGGGAGCTTCCCGCAATCCCTTTATACATGGATCAGGTGCTGCTCTATCTGAAGGAGATCATAGAGCCCTTTGAGCGCGGAGGCGAAGCCGCGCTGCTTACCAGCTCCATGGTGAACAACTATGTGAAAAACGGGGTCCTGCCCCGCCCGGAAAAGAAGAAGTATGGGCGGATCCATCTGGCGGGGCTTTTGATGATCTGTATGCTGAAAACGGAGCTTTCCCTTCAGGAGATCAAGGCGCTGTTTTCGGAAATGCCCCTTTGCGAGGAGACCTTTCACTACTTTTTAAAGGCGCATCAGGAGGCGCTTTCCCGGGTACACAAGGATCTGCAAAAAGCCTGCGCAGAGGGAGGATCCCCGGAGCAGCAGGCTCTGTGTCTGGCGGCCCAGGCCGGGATCAAACGGGCGGCAGCCCAGATCCTGCTGCAGGACCCCACGGAAAAAGCGGAAAAGAAGAACGAAAAAAAGAGCGAAAGGAAATCATAATACCCGAAGAATTCCGGTAAGGGCATCTCAAGCGGAGGGCGCCCTTTAGCACCAATTTCCTCCTTTGTCATACAATAAAGAAGAAACCTTAAAGGAGGAGATTTCTATGGCCGACAACGAGAATATTCCCGAGTACGACTGCCGGGACTATTTCAAAGAGGCGGTCTGTATCGACGCGATGCGTATTTACGACTCGTGTTCTGATAAAGATTGCCTGGAGGATATCAGAGTGCTGTTTCCCGCCTCGAGACAGCCTTTGGTAGACAGCGCAACCAATGTGCGCATCCGGGATGTAAGCGTCATCACGGTCTATCTGGACCTTCAGCCCATTCCCTTCAACAAGGGCTTTTACTCCGTGGATATGACCTTCTTCTTCGATGTGTGCCTGGATCTGTTCGGAGGTCCTACCTCTTGCCCGGTACCCATCAACGGTATTTCCATCTTCAACAAGAAGGTGATCCTCTACGGCAGCGAGGGCAATGTGAAGATGTATTCTTCCGACTGCTGTCTGGAGGACGTGGATGTACAGGACTGCAAGGTGCTTCCCAAGGCCACGGTCCAGGTGGCGGAGCCCGTGGCCCTTTCCGCCAGGCTGTGCGACCATCCCGTATGCGGCTGCGAGCCCTATTGCCGGATCCCGGAATGTATCTGCCAGCGCTACGGCGACAATTTTGAATGTGGCCAGTGCAAGAACACCGTGTATGCCACCATCGGCCTGTTCATCATCGTGCAGATCGTGCGCAACGTGCAGATGCTGATCCCCGCTTACGATTTCTGTATTCCCGAAAAGGAATGTGTGGCCTCCAGCGACAACCCCTGCGAGCTGTTCAGACGCATCGACTTCCCCACAGACGAGTTCTTCCCCCCGAAGGCCACTGATCTTCCCGACAACGGAAGATGCTGTAAATAGTTTCTTCCGAAGGGGAGAGGACGGGACGGCGTTCTCTCCCCTCTGCAAAAAAGGAACCGGCTCTGCTTTTTAAAAAAAAGCAGGGCCGGTTCCTTTTTAGAGCTCGCAGGCCTCACATTCCGGAACCTCGCCCACGAAGGGGGTGGGGTCGATCCCCTGGCGGCGGTAGTAATCGGAGATGGCCGCTTTGATGGCCTGCTCCGCTAAAACGGAGCAGTGGACCTTTACCGGCGGAAGCCCGTCCAGGGCCTCCATCACTGCTTTGTTGGTAAGCTTCAAAGCGTCGTCCAGGGATTTTCCCTTGATCATCTCAGTGGCCATGCTGCTGGTGGCGATGGCCGCCCCGCAGCCGAAGGTCATAAAGGAAACGTCCTTGATGATGTTGTTCTCCACCTTGATGTACATGCGCATGATGTCCCCGCATTTGGGGTTTCCCACTTCGCCCATGCCGTTGGCGTCCTTCATCTCTCCCACATTTCTGGGGTTGGCGAAATGGTCCATTACCTTTTCACTGTATGCCATGATAAGTTTCTTCCTTTCTCAAATTAATGCTCCACCGCCAAAAAGCGGTTTGTATGAGGAGCTTTTCTTTCCGTAAAATACTTGTCGTAGGATACCTTCCCGGTCTGGATTGCGTCCCACAGGGGGGACATGGAGCGCAGGCGCTCGATGATACCGGGAAGCGTTTCGATGATATAGTCCACATCCTCCATGGTGTTCTCATCCCCCAAAGAGAGCCTGAGGGAGCCGTGGGCCACCTCGTGAGGCAAGCCGATGGAAAGCAGCACATGGCTGGGGTCCAGGGAGCCGCTTGTGCAGGCGGAGCCGGAGGAGGCGCTGATGCCCTTTAAATCCAGCAGTAAAAGGAGAGATTCTCCCTCCACGCCCTGGAAGCAGAAGCTGGCGTTGCCGGGAAGGCGGCGAATTGGGTCACCGTTCAAGCGGGCCCTGTCCACCTTCAAAACCTCATGGATCAGCTTATCCCGCATGGCGGAAAGCCGTTGGATCCGCCCGGGAATGTCCGCGCAGGCAAGCTCCATGGCGGTGGCAAGCCCTACGATCTCGGCCACATTTTCCGTCCCCCCGCGCCTTGCCCGCTCCTGGGCGCCGCCATCGATGAAGTTCTGAAGGGGGACGCCGGTGCGCACATAGAGAGCGCCCACCCCCTTGGGGGCGTGGATCTTATGGCCGCTTAAAGACAACAGGTCAATATTCTGATCCTTCACATTGATCTCCACATTACCCACGGCCTGTACCGCGTCTGTGTGGAAGAGCACGCCGTGCTTTTTGCAGATCTCGCCGATCTCCGGAATGGGCTGGATCGTGCCGATCTCGTTGTTCGCGTACATGATGGTGACCAGGGCGGTGTTTTCCGTAATGGCCGTCTCCACATCCTCCGGACGGACGAGGCCGTTTTCATATACATCCAGATAGGTGACCTGAAAGCCCTCTTTTTCCAGGGCCTCGCAGGTGTGCAGCACCGCATGATGCTCGAATTTGGAGGTGATGATATGGTTCTTTCCCTTGCCCTTCAGAGCCCGAGCGACGCCTTTGATCGCCCAGTTGTCGCTCTCCGTCCCGCAGCTGGTAAAATAGATCTCATTCGGGCGGGCGCCCAGGCATTTCGCCACCTTTTCCCTGGCCTCCTCCAGAGGAGCCTTGGCCTGCTGGCCCAGGGTGTAAAGGCTGGAGGGGTTTCCGTATACCTCCCGGTAAAAGGGGAGCATGCTCTCCAGCACCTGTTCCGAAACTCTGGTGGTGGCGGCGTTGTCAGCGTAAACGATCCTGCTCATGAAACTGTTGCCATCCTTTCTCTATCCTGTACCGGGAGGGCTGACCCCACCCGACATGTTTTGTAGTTTGTTTCGTGCAGAAATTAATATACACCATTTTAGTATACTTTTCAATATGTTCCCTCAAATTATTTCAAAAAATAGAAAAAGGGGAAAGCATAAGGCCTCAAAAGACAGCCCAAAATAAGAAATAAATGGCGGCTTTTTTGGCCCCTCACTTGACAGAATCAGGCGCAGTCGGTAAAATACTCATAGAAAGGGAGAGTATTCCCTTGGGAAAATTTCCCTCCCTGATCCAGTGCATCTGCGGCAAAGCCGCTTTGATAGATACGGAAAAAAGGCAAGCGAGAGAGCGACTCCGGCTGCCGGAACAGAAAGCCCAGCGCCGCGGGAGATCCCGGGGCTGGTTCTTTCCTGCGCTTTTAAAACTCAATTTTCAGTTTAAGAAAAGCGACCCGAAGTCTTTTTGAGAGGCTTCGGGAATGGTTCTTATAGCGGAAAAGGGAAAAGGCGGACGCGCAATTTCCTTTTCAGAAAGAACCTCCGGGCGGAAGAGCTTTTTGTTTGCCGTGAAAGAATTTTAGGAGGCAACCTAGTGGCAGAAAAAAAGAATAATCGAATCAGACGCACACCCTCTTTGGAGCATGTGGAGAAACAGTTGGACCAGCCCCTGAGCGGCACGGCCGGCTCCCTGCAGATCGGCAAAATATCCGGGCCCCAAAAGTCCACGGAGCTTTTAAAGGAAAACCGGGGGGCGAAAAGAGCAGAACGCAGGAAGCAGCCCGCCAAAAAGCAGCCCGCTGCCCAGAGACAGGCTTCTCCCACCTCAAGGGAAACAGGTAAGAAAGAGGAAAAGCCCAAAGTTTCATCGTCCAGGCCGGGGCAGCAGAAGGGCCGGCGCAGCGCCGCTCCCCTTTCCGAGAAGGCGCCAGCGCCCCAGAAGCGGGTACAGCGCGCCCCTCAGCCCGCCGGGCGCGGCAGAGGACGGCAGAAAAAGTCGGGCAGGCCCCCCATCCGGGTCTATTTCCTGGGCGGGCTCAACGAGATCGGCAAAAACTTTACCCTCTATGAGTGCGAGGGGGACATGGTGATCGTGGACTGCGGTCTCAGCTTCCCGGATGAGGAGATGCTGGGCGTGGACAGTGTGATCCCCGATTTCACCTTTGTGGAGAAAAACCGGGATAAGATCCGCGGCGTGGTGATCACTCACGGCCATGAGGACCATATCGGCGCGGTGCCCTACCTTTTGAAAAAGCTGAATGTACCGGTGTACGGAACGGCTCTCACCATCGGACTCATCGAGGGAAAGCTCAAGGAGCATGGGCTGATGGGTTCCGCCCGTTTGCAGGTGACCCCGCCCGGCTCCCGGCTGAAAATGGGCTGTATGGAGATCGAGCTGATCCATGTGAACCACTCCATCGCGGATGCGGTGGCTCTGGCCATCCACAGCCCGGCCGGCGTGGTGGTGCACACCGGGGACTTTAAGATCGACTGTACCCCCGCCGAGGGGAAGATGATAGATCTTGCCCGCTTCGCAGAGCTGGGCAAGGAGGGAGTGCTGGCGCTGCTGGCGGATTCCACCAATGCCGAGCGGCCCGGCTACACCCAGACGGAGCAGACGGTAAACAACTCTCTGGACTCCCTGTTTGCCCGGGCGGAGGGGAAGCGGGTGATCGTGGCCACCTTCGCCTCCTCCATCAGCCGGGTGCAGATGATCATCAACTGCGCGGTGAAGTACGGCAGGAAGGTGGCCCTCTCCGGGCGCAGCATGGTCAATGTGATGGGGATCGCCAGTGAGCTGGGCTATTTGGAAATCCCGGACGGGGTGCTCATCGATCTGAGCATGATCAACCGCTATGAGGCGGGGCAGGTGGTGCTGATCACCACCGGAAGCCAGGGAGAGCCCATGTCTGCGTTGACCCGTATGGCGTTTTCCGACCACCGTCAGGTGGCCATTAATCCCAACGACTTTATCATCATTTCCGCCCGCCCCATTCCGGGCAACGAAAAGACGGTGGGCGCGGTGGTAGACGAGCTTTTGAAGCAGGGCTGTACGGTGATCTATGAATCCATGTACGAGGTCCATGTCTCGGGCCACGCCTGTCAGGAGGAGCTGAAGCTTATCCAGGGCCTGACAAAGCCGAAATACTTTATCCCTGTTCACGGCGAGCAGAAGCATCTGCAAAAGCACGCGAGCCTTGCCATGGCTATGGGGATGCCCCGGGAGAGTATTTTTATCGGGGATGTGGGAAATGTTCTGGAGCTCAGCGAGAATTCCATGAAGCAGATCGCCGATGTTCCCGCGGGCAGCGTCATGGTGGACGGACTGGGCGTGGGAGATGTGGGCAGCATCGTGCTGAGAGACCGGAAGCACTTGGCGGAGGACGGCTTGATCATCGCGGTGTGCTCCATCGATTCCGGCACGGGAGAGATCGTTTCCGGCCCGGATCTCATCTCCAGAGGATTTGTTTATGTAAGAGAATCAGAACCTCTTATGGACGAAGCGAGAAAGCTGGTGTATAATACTTTGGAGGAGTGCGCGAAGCACCGGGTTCGGGATTGGAGCGGCATGAAGCAGAGCATCAAGGAAGAGCTCTCCCGGTTCCTCTATCAGCGCACCAAGCGCAACCCCATGATCCTGCCTGTGATCATGGAGGTGTGACGCGAGGCTCCCGGAAAGAAAAGAGGAGGTGAAGAGAATGAGACGCAGAAAAAAGGTCTGGATGGTATCCCCGCTGTTTTATCTCATGGCGCTGGCGATGTTTCTGATGGCGTTGATGTCCTACCGCTATAACAAGGTGATCTTTGCGGCAGAGCTGACGCTGTCCTGCCTGGCCGCCCTGGCGGTGGCCGCGTCTGACATTCTGTTTCACCGAAATGTGACTTTGGCGGTGAAGAGTGCAAAAAAGGTGCTTACCGCCGAGGAGGAATACGCCCTGACGGAGTATCCTCTGCCGGTGGCAGTGGTGGCTCCGGCGGGAGATATCGTGTGGGCGAATTCCGCCTTTTCTCAGTCGCTTAACCGGGGAGAAGAGTGCGCGGGGGAAAATGTGCTGCGCTATCTCTATCCCAAAACCTTCCGGCAGGTCACGGAGGAAAAGGGAGCGGCGATCTCGCACGGCGGCCGGGAATACACGGTATACGCTGCCAGGGCATCCGCGGGGTACATCCTCTATTTTATAGACGACACCTACTTTAAGGCGGTGTACAGAGAGTACCGGGAGAAAAAGCCGGTGGTCTGCCTCGCCTCTTTCGACAACCGGGAAGAGCTGGTGCGGGACAGCGTGGGAGGCGGAGAGGACTCCCGTGTAGTAGGCGAAGTGGATACGGTGCTGTGGAGCTGGGCGGTGGAAGAGATGGGCGGCGTGATCCGCCGGCTTGCCAACGGCCGCTACCTGATCCTGACGGACGAATCCCATGTGGAGGAGGCGAAAAAACGCCGCTTCCAGGTGCTGGATAAGATCCGGGAGATCAAGAGCCCCAACCGGAAAATGTCCGCCACTGTGTCCATCGGCGTAGGCCGGGACGCCCAAAGCATGGCCGAAAGCGAACGATGGGCCCTGCAGGCGCTGGACATGGCTCTGGGCCGCGGCGGAGATCAGGTGGCAGTAAAGCAGAAGGGCGACGCCTACGAGTTCTTCGGCGGCCTTTCCAAGGGTGTGGAAAAGCGGGATAAGGTGCGTACCCGTGTGATCGCTTCCACCCTTTCCGACCATATCAACTCCAGCGACCGCGTGTTCATTATGGGCCACGCCAACTCAGACCTGGACAGCGTGGGCGCGGCGGTGGGCATGTGGGCCATTATCCGAAAGGGCTTGGAGAGGGAGGCGCATATCGTCATCCAGAGAAGCCGCACGCTGGCGGAGGCCCTGGTGGACAGCGTGGAAAAGGCCTATGAGGAGGAGACTATTTTCATCAGTCCCATGATGGCCCAGCAGGCTATGACAGATCGTTCCCTGCTCATCGTGGTGGACACTCACTCCGTCAATTTTGTGGAGAGCCGGGAGCTGCTGGATCGGGCGGCGCGCACGGTGGTGATCGACCATCACCGCATGATGGTCACCCACATCAAGAATTCCCTCATTTTTTATCACGAGCCCTATGCCAGCTCCGCCTCGGAAATGGTGGCCGAGCTGGCCCAATATATGAAGGCTTCCGCCATTGACCCGGTAGACGCTCAGGCGCTGCTGGCAGGCATTATGCTGGACACCAAGAACTTTGTCTTGAAAACCGGCGTGAGGACCTTCGAGGCTTCCGCTTTTCTGAGAAGGCGCGGGGCGGATACCGTGGCTGTGAAGAAGCTGTTTTCCAACACGCTGGACACCTATAAGCAGAAGTCTCAGCTGGTGTCCGGGGCGGAGGTCTATAAGGGCTGTGCCATCGCCACCTCCAGCTGGGAAATGGAGGATCTGCGCATCGCGGCCGCTCAGGCGGCCGACGAGCTTTTGTCCATCCAGGGAGTAAAGGCGTCCTTTGTGCTTTACCGAACGGGAAATGATGTGAATTTTTCCGCCAGGAGCCTGGGGGACATCAATGTGCAGGTGATTCTGGAGGAATTCGGCGGAGGCGGCCACTTCAATATGGCGGGCGCCCAGGTGAAAAACATCTCCGTCAACGAGGCGCGGCGCGCCCTGATCCGTGCGTTGGATGAAAAGCTGCCGGAGATGATCCAGCAGGATTGAGAAAGGTTCTATGTCCGGTTTTAAGCCGGAAGCAGAAACTGTTCCCGGCTTCGCCCGAAACAGTTCATACAATAAGAGATCAGGAAAGGGAGGACAACGGCATGAAGGTAGTATTGCTTCAGGATGTGAAATCCATCGGCAAAAAGGGAGAGCTGGCGACGGTTTCCGACGGCTATGGGAGGAATTTCCTTTTGCCCAGAAAGCTTGCGAAAGAGGCCAACGCCCAGGCTATGAACGAGCTGAAAAACGCGGAGGCCGCCAGGCAGTATAAGATCAAAACCGAGACGGAGGAGGCCCAGAAAAACGCCGATATCCTGGGCGGCAAGACCGTGAAGATTTACGCCAAGGCGGGGCAGGGAGGAAAAATCTTCGGCTCCGTTACCTCCAAGGAGCTCTCCGAGGAGATCGAAAAGCAGTTCGGCGTTTCGGTGGATAAACGGAAGATCGAGCTGGACGGCGACATCAAGGCTTTTGGTACTTATAACTTCGATGTGAAATTTTACACTGGGATCTCTACCACCATGAGCGTGGCGGTGTGTGAGAAGGAGTAAGCTTCGGGCTTGCGGACTGACTTGAGAGGAGGGGCCGGGATGGCGCAGCAGCTGCAATCGCAATTTGAAGAGGGAGCTCAGGCGATCCCCGGGGTCATGATGCCCTTCAGCCTGGAAGCGGAGCAGTCTGTGCTGGGCGCGGTCCTGCTGGAGCCCTCCTGTCTTTCCGCCGTGCTGGAGATCCTTCCCAGAGCGGAGTATTTCTACGCGGTGAATAACCGCCTGATCTACGGTGTGATGCAGGAGCTTTTCACCCTGGGCCAGCCGGTGGACTTTATTACCGTGTTGGAACGGCTCAAGGAAAGCGGCGAGTTTGACGAGGACACGGGGAAGGTGTACTTGACGCAGCTTGCCCAGCTGGTCCCCTCTATCGCCAATGTGGAGATCTACGCCGGGATCGTGCGGGACAAGTACGATGTCCGTATGCTGATGCAGGCGGCCCGCAGTATTCTGGACGATGCCAGTCAGGGTGTGGAAGAATCCTCTCTGCTGCTGGACGCGGCGGAGCAGAGGATCTATGACATCCGCCAGGGGAAAAGCGTAAAGGGCCTGCAGCCGGTGCGGGAGCTGCTGCTCGAGACCTTTGACCGGCTGGATAAGCTCAATTCTCCGGACAAGGATCTGTATCGGGGAATTCCCACGGGCATCGGGGAACTGGACGCCACCATTACAGGGCTCAACCGTTCTGATCTGATCATTGTGGGCGCCCGCCCCGGCATGGGAAAAACCAGTTTCGCCTTGAATATTGCCCGGCATGTGTGCCTTTCCGCGCATCGCAGAGCGGCCTTCTTCTCTTTGGAAATGGGAAAGGAGCAGCTGGTTTCCCGTCTGCTTTCCAGCGAGGCGCTGGTGGAAGGCACAAAGCTGCGCTCCGGCGACCTTACCAATGACGAGTGGACCCGCCTGGTGGAGGCGGGAGATATTCTCTCCAAGGCGGAGCTTTATTTTGATGACAGCCCCGGGATCACCGTCCCGGAAATGAAGGCCAAGGTGCGCCGCTTAAAGGGTGGAGTGGATGTTATTTTCGTGGATTATATCCAGTTGATGAGCAGCGCGAAGAGGATCGACAACCGGGTCCAGGAGATTTCCGAGATCACCAGGAATCTGAAGATCATGGCGAAAGAGCTGAATATTCCGGTAGTGGCCTTGGCTCAGCTGGCCCGCTCCAGCGAGAAGCGGACGGATCACCGCCCGGTGCTTTCCGACCTGCGGGATTCCGGCTCTATTGAGCAGGACGCGGATATCGTGCTGTTTCTGTACCGTGAGGAGTATTACGGCTCTGAGGCGGCAGGCGCTTCGGAGGAGGGGGACCAGAACAGCTGCGAATGTATCGTGGCGAAAAACCGCCACGGCGAAAGCAAGTCGGTGCCGATGCACTGGCAGGGCGAATATATGCGCTTTACCTCCCGCGAGGTGATCCGCCGTGAATGACAGGAGCCGCCTTTCCCAAATCGCCCTGCTTTCCGGAGCGGATTTTTCCCTGCTGCCAAAGGAGGGTGCTTTGGTGGTGGGCTTTTCCGGGGGAGCGGATTCCATGGCTCTGGCCCACGCGCTGAAGGGCGCGGCACAACAGAATAGGATCCTCCTTGCCCATGTGAATCATGGACTGAGGGGGGAGGAATCAGAGAGAGACGAAGCCGCGGCCCGGGCCTTTGCCCGGAAAGAGGGGCTTCGCTTCGCGCTTTTCAGGACGGATGTAAAGGCCCTTGCCCGTGAGCGTAAAATGGGCTTGGAGGAGTGCGGACGAGAGGTGCGTTATCGTTTTCTTCACAGCCTTTTACAGCAGGAAGGCCCGGGAGGGGCCATCCTCACCGCCCACAACGCGGACGACAACGCGGAGACCGTCCTGATGAATCTGCTGCGGGGAGCCTCCCTCTCCGGGCTTTGCGGGATCCCGCCGAAAAGAGGGGAGATCCTCCGGCCCCTGCTGCGTGTCTCCCGGGAAGAGATCGAGGCCTACTGCCGGTTTTATGAGCTTCCCTTTGTGACGGACAGCAGCAATTTTTCCGAAAGCTTTCGCCGCAACCGGCTCCGCCTTCAGGTGCTTCCCTTTTTCAAGGAGGAAAACCCCGGTTTTCTGAAGGCCGTGGGGAGGACCGCGGAAAGTCTTGCCCTTATAGAGGATTACCTCTGTGGGGAGGCAAAAAAGCTTTTGGAGGAGGCAAAAGAGAGGGACGGCCTTCAGGCAGAGGTTCTGAAAAAGGCCCATCCGGCGCTGAGAAGCTTCGCGCTGAAAAGCTGGTTTAAGGAAAAGGGATGCCGTCCCTTAGAGGAAAAGCACCTTGCGGGGCTTTTGAAGATCCTGGAGGGGGGAGGTCGCTTCCAGCTGCCCGAGGGGTTGCTGGCAGAATGTTTTCAAGGGCTGCTTTTTGTGAGCGAAGAGAAGGCGGCCGTGGAATTTGAAGAGCCGGTTTTTCAGCGGGAAACGCCTCTTCCCAACGGAAAAATCCTGATTTTGGAGAAAAGAGAGGGATTTGACCGCTGTGGGGAAAGAAAATTTCACAATTTGTTATTCAAAAATTCTTTTGACTGTGATACAATTACAGCAGCTTTCCTCGTACGCAGCAGAAGGGAGGGGGATCGGTTCCTTCCTCCCGGAAGAGAGGGGAGCAGAAGCCTGAAGCAGCTGTTTCAGGAGGAGAAGATCCCGGCTGCCCGGCGGAAAAATGCGGTGCTGCTCACCTGCGGTTCTGAGATCGTTTACTGTGAGGGCCTGGGAGTATCCAGGCGTTTCCAGGTTACGAACAGGACGCGGAAGGTGGTATTTGTGCGGGTAATAGATCCAGAGGAAAAGGGAATTGTGGATAAGGGGGGCAAAGATCTTGGAGCAGGAGAAGGAAATGCTTGAGGACATTGAGAGGGTGCTGTTTACCGAACGGCAGATCGCCGTGATCGTCGAGCGCATCGGCAAGGAGATCACCCGGGACTATCGGGGAAAGAACCTGCTGCTGGTCAGCGTGCTGAAGGGGTCCGTGGTATTTATGGCAGATCTGATGCGTTCCATCGACATTCCGGCCCGCATCGATTTTATGGCTACCTCCAGCTACGGCTCCGGGACCAAGACCTCCGGCGTGGTGAAGATCATCAAGGATCTGGACATCAATCTGGAGGGCTATGACATTGTTTTGGTGGAGGACATTCTGGACAGCGGAAAGACCCTTTCCTATCTCGTGGAGCTGCTTCAGTCCAGAAATCCCAACAGTCTGAAGATCTGTACGCTGTTCGATAAGCCGGAACGCCGTCAGGTGGAGATCGAGGCCGCCTATGTGGGCACGCAGATCCCGGACGCCTTTATCGTGGGCTATGGGCTCGACTATGATGAGAAATACCGCAATCTGCCCTTCGTGGGGGTGTTGAAGCCCCAGGTATACGCGTAAGGGCGAAAAGCGGAGATTTAGGGGGATAAATTTTTGAACGGCTATAAAAAAACCATTCGCAATTTGCTGCTCTATCTGGGGCTTCCGGTGGTGGTCCTATTCATCATCCTCATCCTCTTCAATCAGGCTCCGGAGCGGGAAAACTATAAGTATTCCGATATTTTGAATTATTTTGCTTCGGAAAGAGTAAGCTCTTACCGGCTGAATTTAGGCACCGGAGAAATGACTCTGACGGTAGTGGACGAGGGGGGAGGAAACACCACCACGGTAGAGTATGTGCTGCCCAGCGTGGACCTTTTTTACCGCCACGCGGACCGATACATTGAGGCTTATAACGAAGACCATCCGGATCGAAAGATGGCGCAGGATATTATCCGGCCCGTGGAGACCAGCTGGTTTATCAGCTTGCTGCCCACGCTGCTCCTCTTCGGCGGGCTGATCGCCTTCTGGATCTTTATGATGAAGCGCCTCAACACCACCATGGGCGGCGACAAGCAGATGAACTTCGGCAAGGCGAAGATCAAGCAGATGAGCGACGAGAAGCGGAAAACCACCTTTGCCGATGTGGCGGGAGCGGATGAGGAGAAGGAAGAGCTCAGAGAGATCGTGGAGTTTCTGCGCAATCCCAGCAAGTTCAACAGCCTGGGAGCGAGGATCCCCAAGGGCGTGCTGCTGGTAGGCCCTCCCGGCACCGGTAAGACTCTGCTTGCCAGGGCGGTGGCCGGAGAAGCGGGAGTGCCCTTCTTCTCCATCTCCGGCTCCGACTTCGTGGAGATGTTCGTGGGCGTAGGCGCCTCCCGCGTGAGAGACCTGTTCGAGAAGGCGAAAAAGAATCATCCCTGCATCATCTTTATCGATGAGATCGACGCGGTGGGCCGCCAGAGAGGCGCGGGCCTGGGCGGCGGACACGACGAGAGAGAGCAGACTTTAAATCAGCTCCTGGTAGAAATGGACGGATTCGGCGCCAATGAGGGCGTCATTATGATCGCCGCCACCAACCGTCCCGATATTCTGGACCCCGCCTTGATGCGTCCCGGCCGGTTTGACCGGCAGGTGATGGTAGGTTATCCTGACATCAAGGGCAGAGAGGAGATCCTTCGGGTACACGCCAGAGGAAAGCCCCTGGCTCCCGATGTGGTGCTTTCCACCATTGCCAAGTCCACTGCCGGCTTTACCGGAGCGGATCTGGAAAACCTGCTCAATGAGGCGGCGCTCCTGGCTGCCAGAAGGAACCATAAGGCCATCACCATGACGGAGATCGAAGAGGCCACCATCAAGGTGGTGGTGGGCACGGAGAAGAAGAGCCGTGTGATGAGCGAAAAGGAAAAGAAGCTTACGGCCTATCATGAGGCCGGCCACGCGTTAGCCACCTATTATTGCAAGACACAGGATCCGGTGCACCAGATCTCCATCATTCCCCGGGGCATGGCGGGGGGTTATACCATGCACCTGCCCACAGAGGACCGCTCTTATCAGAGCCGCGATGAGATGAAGGAAGAGCTGGTCGTGCTGCTGGGCGGTCGGGTGGCGGAGGCGCTGGTGCTTTCCGATATTTCCACCGGAGCCTCCAACGACATTGAACGGGCCACGAAAATTGCCAGAGCTATGGTGACCAAATACGGCATGAGCGAGAAGCTGGGGCCCATCACTTACGGCACGGATGACAGCAACCCCTTTTTAGGCAAGGAAATGGGCCATATCAGCAATTATTCCGAGCGCACCGCTTCTGAGATCGACGAGGAGATCCAGGACATCATCTCCACCGCCTACGGCCGCACCGAGCAGATTCTGAAGGACCACATCGACGAGCTGCACAGGCTGGCAGGCGTGCTGTTTGAGAAGGAAAAGCTGGACGGCGCCCAGTTCCAGGAAGTGATGGACGGCCGCCTCCTGCCCGGCACAGACAGGACGGGGGAGGGGGATAATCTTCAGCTGCCTGATCTTCCCAAGATAGATTCCCAGGAGACTCTCTCTTCAAAGCCGGAGGACAGTGAAAAAGCAAAGGAATAAAACGCACCGAAAGCCCTGTCTTCAGAGGATGTAATTTGAATGAGCAGGAGACTGTGAAAAAACGCGGTTTCGCGTCTTGTCAGGACGGGAAACGCGGGACTAAGTTACAGCCCGCAGGCGTTTTTTCCGGGAACTGCTGCAAAATGAAACATTTTGCAGCAGTTCCTTTCTTGCTGTAAGCGCCCTAGATGCACGCTGCCTTTTTCCCAGCGCAAAGTCTTTTATTTTTGTTATTTTTATGGAGTGAGTTTATGCCTAAACAACCGGTTTACGGAAACGACAGTATCCAGAGCTTGAAAGGGGCCGACAGAGTCAGGCTGCGCCCGGCGGTCATTTTCGGGTCAGACGGCATCGACGGCTGCGAACATTCCATTTTCGAGATCCTTTCCAACTCCATCGACGAGGCCCGGCAGGGCTACGGGAAGGAGATCACCATCACCCGCTTTTTGGATCACTCGGTTCAGGTGGAGGATCATGGACGGGGGATCCCGGTGGATTACAACACCAAGGAGCAGCAGTATAACTGGGAGCTGGTTTTCTGCGAGCTGTACGCGGGCGGCAAGTACAATAACGATTCCGGAGAAAACTATGAGTATTCCCTGGGCCTGAACGGCTTGGGACTGTGCTCTACCCAGTACGCCTCCGAGTATATGGATGTGGATATCCGCCGGGACGGGTTCCGCTATACCCTGCATTTTGAGCATGGGGAAAATGTGGGCGGGCTCAATAAGGAGCCCTATGAAAAGAAGGGGACAGGCTCTATCATTAAATGGCGTCCCGATTTACAGGTGTTTACCGACATCGATGTGAGCGAGGAATATTATCTGGACATTTTAAAGCGCCAGGCTGTGGTCAACGCCGGGGTGGTGTTCCACTTCAAGAACGAGGTCGCTCCCGGAAAGTTCGAGACCAGAGACTTCTGCTATGAAAACGGGATCCTGGACCACGCGAAGGAGCTGTGCGGAGAGGACGCTCTTACCGCGGTGCAGTTCTGGCAGAGCGAGAAAAAGGTGCGGGATCGGGCGGACATGGCCCTTTACAACACGAAGATCAATGTGGCCGCGGCCTTTTCCAACCGGGTGCATGTGGCGGAATATTACCACAATTCCAGTTGGCTGGAGCACGGGGGCGCGCCGGATAAGGCGGTGAGAAACGCCTTTGTCTATCAGATCGACTCCTACCTGAAGCAGAACAACAAATATACGAAAAACGAGAGCAAGATCACATTTCAGGATGTAGAGGACTGCCTCATCGTGGTGATCTCCTCCTTCTCCACGCAGACCTCCTATGAAAACCAGACGAAAAAAGCCATTACCAATAAGGGGATCCAGGAAGCTATGGTGGAGATGCTCCGGCACAATCTGGAGGTCTATTTCATCGAGAATCCTCTGGACGCCGAAAAAATCTCAAACCAGGTGCTCATCAACAAGCGCAGCCGGGAGGACGCGGAAAAGACCAGGCTCAACCTGAAAACGAAGCTCACCGGAAAAATGGATATCACCAGCCGGGTGGCGAAATTTGTGGACTGCCGCAGCCGGGATGTGAATGAGCGGGAGCTATTCATCGTGGAGGGCGATTCGGCTCTGGGCTCCGTCAAGCAGGCAAGAGACCCCAATTTTCAGGCTGTGATGCCCATTCGCGGAAAAATCCTTAACTGCCTGAAGGCAGACTATGACCGGATCTTCAAAAGCGAGATTATCACCGACCTTCTGAAGGTGCTGGGGTGCGGCGTGCAGGTGAAGAGCAAGGCCAACAAGAATCTGGGAGAATTTGATATGGCGAACCTTCGGTGGAACAAGGTCATTCTCTGCACCGACGCCGATGTTGACGGCTTCCAGATCCGCACCCTGCTGCTGACGATGATCTACCGCCTGACGCCGGCGCTGATCGAGGCAGGGAAGATCTATATCGCGGAATCTCCCCTGTATGAGATCACCGCAAAGGACGAAACCTACTTCGCCTATGATGAGAGGGAGAAAGCGGAGTTCGTCAAAAAACTGGAGGGGCAGAAATACACCATTCAGCGCTCCAAGGGCCTGGGTGAAAACGAGCCGGATATGATGAATCTTACCACCATGAATCCTGCCACCCGGCGGCTGATCAAGGTGCTGCCCGGAGATGCGGACTATGCCGCCTGGATGTTTGACATCATGGAGGGCGACGACCTGGAAGGAAGAAAGAACTATATCGCCGAGCACGGGGCGGAGTACGCCGAGGAATTGGACGTGAGCTGACAGGCTGCACATTCTGCGGACCTTTTAACAGCTGAAAAACGAAAAGGGGATGGGAAAGATGAAAAGGAAAACAGGAGAAATGAGAGGACAGTGGAAAAATAGTATGAGAAAGGCGAAAATAAATGATCGAACTGACAACGGAGAAACTCTCCGCCGAGGAGTTTAATTTTCTCACAGACTCTGTAGGCTGGGGAATGAGAGAAATTTCTGTAGTGGAAGAGGCGCTAAGAAATACGCTTTATTCTGTCTGCGCCAGAGAAAATGGAGTCTTAGTAGGATATGCCCGTCTGCTGGGGGACAAAACAGTTTTCCTCTATGTGCGGATGTGATGGTCCATCCCGATTATCAGGGAAAGGGAATCGGCACGAAGCTCATGGAGGCCCTGATGGAAAAGATCGGGGAATACAAGCGGGAGAGTCCGGACCTGCGGGCCTATTTGGGCGCTTCTAAGGGGCGGGAGAGCTTTTACCGGCGCTTCGGCTTTTTGACCCGCAGCGAAGCGGACCTCGGCGAAGGTATGGTATTGCTGTAAAGTGTGAAAGAGGAAGGGAGACTGACCGATGCCCAGAAAAACAAAGGGGAGCCCTGAAAAGCAGCCCAAGGCAAAGGGCTATATCGCCGGAGCGGGCGAGATCGTAGAGCAGGATGTAGGGGAGACCATGCGGAAAAACTTCATGCCCTATGCCATGAGCGTGATCTTGAGCCGGGCTATCCCGGAGATCGACGGCTTCAAGCCCTCTCACAGAAAGCTGCTGTTTACCATGTACAAGATGGGGCTTTTAGGGTCCGGCCGGACCAAGAGCGCCAATATCGTAGGGCAGACCATGAAGCTCAATCCCCATGGAGACATGGCGATCTATGACACCATGGTGCGTCTTTCCCGGGGGTATGAGGCGTTATTGCACCCCTTTGTGGACTCCAAGGGGAATTTCGGCAAGGCCTATTCCAGAGACATGGCCTGGGCGGCCTCCCGCTATACGGAAGCGCGGCTTGACGATATCTGTAAGGAGCTTTTCCGGGATATCGACAAGGACACGGTAGACTTTACCGACAATTACGACAACACCATGAAGGAGCCCACGCTCCTGCCTGCCAGCTTCCCCTCGGTGCTAGTAAACGCCAACACCGGTATCGCCGTGGGCATGGCCAGCAATATCTGCCCCTTTAACCTTTCGGAGGTGTGCCTGACGGCGGCGGCGCTGCTGAGAGACCCTCAGGCAGATCTGTTTGAGACGCTGCAGGCTCCCGATTTCCCCGGAGGCGGACAGCTTGTTTTCGACCGGGAACAGATGGGAAAGATCTATGAGACGGGCCGGGGCAGCTTCCGGGTGAGAAGCCGGTATTCCTATGATAAGTCCGCGGGCTGCGTGGACATTACCCAGATCCCGCCCACCACCACCGTGGAGGTCATCGTGGAGAAGGTGGTGGACCTGGTCAAGCAGGGCAGGCTCAAGGAGATCTCGGATATCCGGGATGAAACCGGCCTGGACGGCTTGAAGATCACCATTGATCTGAAGCGGGGCGTGGATCCGGACAAGCTGATGCAGAAGCTTTTCAAGCTCACTACCCTGGAGGACAGCTTTGCCTGCAATTTCAATGTGCTCATCGGCGGAGTGCCCCGGGTGCTGGGGATCCGGGAGCTCTTGGACGAGTGGACGGGCTTTCGCATTGAGTGTGTGCGTAGGCGCACCTATTTTGACCTGCAAAAGAGAAAGGAAAAGCTTCATCTGCTTCTGGGATTACAGGCTATTTTGCTGGATATCGATAAGGCCATCCGGATCGTGCGGGAGACCGAGGAAGAGAGCGAAGTGGTGCCCAACCTGATGATCGGCTTCGGCATTGACGAGACTCAGGCCGAGTATGTGGCGGAAATCCGCCTGCGCCACTTAAACCGAGAATATATCCTGAAGCGCACAGCGGAAGCGGAGGACCTGAAAAAGGAGATCAATGAGCTGGAAGGAATCCTGGGTTCCAAATCCAGAGTGAAGTCCATCATCATCCGCGAGCTGGAAGAGGTGGCAAAGCGCTATGGACAGCCCAGACGGACCATGCTGCTTTACGCGGATGAGATCGAAGAGATTCAGATCAAGGAGGAGGTTCCGGACTATCCTGTGACGCTTTTCTTCTCAAAGGAGGGCTATTTCAAAAAGATTACGCCTCAGTCTCTGCGCATGAGCGGCGAGCAGAAGCTCAAGGAGGGGGATGAGATCGTCCTTCAGGAGGAGAGCACCAACTCGGCGGAGCTCATGTTCTTCTCGGACAAGGCCCAGGTCTATAAGCTGCGGGCCTCCGATTTTGAGGATTCAAAGGCAAGCGTACTGGGCGACTATATCCCTGCCAAGGTCCAGATGGACGAGGGGGAAAAGGCTTTTTCCATGGCGGTCACAAAAGACTACGACGGATTTATGCTGTTCCTGTTTGAAAACGGAAAAGCGGCCAAGGTGGAGATGAGTGCCTATCAGACAAAGACCAACCGGAAAAAGCTCATTGGCGCCTACAGCGATAAATCCCCCCTGACGGCGGCCCTTTACCTCCATGAGGACGCGGAGGTGCTGCTGACCTCTTCTTCCGGCCGGATGCTGTTGTTCCACACCGGCCTGATCCTGCCGAAAACCACGAAAAACACCCAGGGCGTACAGGCCATGAGCCTGAAAAAGGGCCAGCGTCTGATAAGCGCTCGGGTCTATGAGGAGGGAGCCCTCTCGAACCCTGCCCGCTACCGAAAAAAGCTCCCCGCCTTGGGGGCGCTGCCGGACGCGGAGGAAACAGCGGGAGAACAGATGACGCTGTAAAATGTCTGTTTTTAGTGAACACCAGGATAGAACACAGAGTGTCTGAGAGATTTTTGGATTACTGAAAACCTGATAAGTATGGAGGCTTTTATTAAGCAGGAGGACTTTTGTTAATATGGCAACCAGGCGTGCAAAATCCGAAATGATCTTTTTTTCCAAAAACAGGCGCAAAAAGTCTGCCTGGACAATTACTGTCAATTTTGCTATGGACAAGCAGCAGTTTGCTATCATCGATGCAATTATTCGTTCCTTGAGGGCTATAGAGGATAATTACCTGATTGTGGAGCTCCGGAATTGGATAGGTACTCTTAGCTATATCCAGGTAAGGATGGTTAACCGAAACAAATATCTTTTGGAAGTGCATTTTGAAAAGCCCTGCTTTTTCTTTTATCATTTCCAAAGTCGTTTGGGGGCTCACAACCATTCGTGGACTCAGTATAAGCGGTATGTCAAAACGCCGGAAGAGGTCACTGCTATTTTTCGGAGAGTGCTTTGCTACAGAAAACTGCCGAATTTAAGAAAGTGGACAGATTGTACAAGAGCTATCTATCTGGAAGGATTGCGCAGAGAACAGAGTCAGTAAAAGAAAAGGCAGAGACTCATTTTTTTGAGTTCTCTGCTTTCTTTGTTGACAGCGGAAGGTATTCCCCGGCCTGGGTGCTCTTTTTCACCGCCTCAGGATTTGGAGTTCCCCCTTTTTTCGATTTGAAGAATAATTCCCGAAAACCGATCCCCAGCAGGAACACACCGAAAAATCTTCTCAAAAGCGTCACATCCATCCGAGCGGCCAGAAGGGAAGCGAGAATACAGGCGGGCACCCCCGCGAGAATACACCAAAGGGCTGCTCTTTTCTCGATAAGTCCGTTTTTCAGGTGATACCACAGCGCGGGCAGGGCGCAGGCGATAAAATAGGCCAGGTTGATTCCTCCGGCGTGGAGCTGATCCATGCCGGAAACCATGGTCAGCCAAAGCAGCAGCAATGTGCCGCCTCCGATGCCGAAGCCCGATAGCACGCCTGTGGCGGCGCCCACGAGAATGGGGAAAAACCAACTCATAGGGCAAGCACCGCCCTCACGCCCCCGTAGAGGATCAAGAGACCGAAGACCCGCCTGAGGAAGGTCAGGGAGACTTTTCGGAAAACCAGCCCGGAAATTGCGCCGCCCACGGCTCCGCCCAGAAGATACGGCCAGGCGGTGGAAAGCTCCAGCGCTCCCTTGGAAAAGTAGACCACCGCAGAAACAAGGGAAAGGGGCAGGATCACCGCCACGGAGGTGGCGAAGGCCTTCCTCTGCTCCAGCTTTCCCCATTTGGTCATCAGCGGCACCAGAAACAGTCCGCCTCCGGAGCCGAACAGGCCGTTGGCGAGGCCTCCCAGCGCGCCCGTCACAACGAATTTCCAATTCGCCGCGAATTTCCGATTTCTGCTCATGCTTCTTGCGTTCCCCTTTTCAAGCCGGTATCTCCAGCTTTCCCGGCAATTTTCTGATCTCAGTATTCCCGAGATCCGGGAATTTTATGAGGGGGAGTGACAAAGAACGAATTTTGTGGTATTTTTTTAGTATCAAACGCAACTGTTTTGAGGAGAGGTTTCCCCATGAGTGAAATGACCGCGCAGGAAAAGCAATACCACAAAATGACTCAAACGCCGGTGCAGGGGCTGATCTTAAAGCTGGCGGCTCCCACCATCATCAGCATGCTGACCACCTCCATCTACAATATGGCGGACACCTTTTTCGTGTCGCAGCTGGGCACCAGCGCCGCCGGAGCGGTAGGGGTGGTGTTCTCCCTGATGGCGATCATCCAGGCAGTGGGCTTCATGCTGGGCATGGGCGCGGGAGCCAATATTTCCAGGCTTCTGGGCCAGCAGGAAAATCAGAAGGCTAATCAGGTGGGCTCCACAGCCTTTTTCACAGCGCTGGCCTTCGGCCTCCTGCTGACGGTGGGGGGCCTTTCCTGGGGAGAAGGGCTGATGCGGGTGTTGGGTTCCACCAAGACGATCCTGCCCTACGCGCAAAGCTATGCCCAATACATCCTCTTCGGCGCTCCTGTCATGTGCGCCTCCTTTGTGCTCAACAATATCCTGCGCTCTCAGGGCAGGGCAACCCTTTCTATGATCGGGATCGCCACCGGGGGCGTGCTGAATATTGCGCTGGACCCTTTGTGCATCTTTGTGTTTAATTGGGGGATCTCCGGGGCGGCCATCGCCACACTGTTCAGCCAGTGCGTCAGCTTCAGTATTATGCTGTTCTTTTTCCTCAGCGGCAAAAGTACGGTACATCTGGATATCCGGCTGGTTTCCCGGCATTTCTCCACCTATTGGCTCATTGTGAAAACCGGGCTTCCCTCCCTTTGCAGACAGGGGCTTGCCAGTATCGCCACCGTGTCCCTAAATGTCAGCGCGGCGGTCTATGGCGACCCGGCCGTGGCGGCGATGTCTATTGTGGGACGGGTGATGATGCTCATCGGCTCTACCATGATCGGTTTTGGCCAGGGCTATATGCCGGTGGTGGGCTTTAATTACGGCGCCAAAAAGTACGGCCGGGTGCGGGAATGTTTCCGCTTTGCCGTGGCAGTGGGCGTTTCGGTTCTCACTTTGCTGGGCGTGATCGGCTTTTTCCTCGCTCCGCAGCTGATGACGGTGTTTCGCGCGGACGATCGGGAAGTGATCGAAATCGGCGCCTTTGCCATGCGGGCCCAATGCCTGACGCTGGTCCTTCAGCCGATCATCGTGCTTTCCAATATGACCTTCCAGACTGTGGGATGTTCGTGGCAGGCGACCTTTATCTCCTCCTGCCGCCAGGGTGTATTTTTCCTGCCCTTGATCGCCATCCTGCCCAGAACATTGGGCCTTACCGGGGTACAGATCACCCAGACAGCGGCGGACCTGTGTACGGCGATTTGCTGTGTGCCCTTCCTTTTGGCCTTTTTCCGCTCTCTCAGGCGGGAGGAAGAGGCGGAGACCTTGGGAAAGCAGTGAGAGCTTTTTTGATTTCTTTGTTTCAGCGAAAAGGAGAATCGGGAATTTTCCTTTCGCTGAAACTTTTTCTTTACATTTTCGCATTAGCGTGTTACTATAGTAAAGCGTTGTGAAAGCACGGACGCGACAACAGGAAATCAAAATTACTGGAGGAATTTACCGATGAAAAGATGGATCTGTATTTTATTGACGCTGGTTCTCGTTTTGTCCCTGTGCGCCTGCGGGGGAAAGGACGCTGAAAGCGACCGGAAGTATGTCCAGGAAAAGGGCGAGCTGGTGGTGGGAATTACGGAATTCGAGCCCATGGATTATACAGACGAAAACGGTGATTGGATCGGCTTTGACGCGGACCTTGCCAAGGCCTTTGCAGAGAGCCTGGGCGTGGAAGCCAAGTTCCAGGTGATCGACTGGGACAACAAGATCTCCGAGCTGGAAGGAAAAACCATCGATGTGGTGTGGAACGGGATGACCCTTACAGACGATGTCAAGGCGGCAATGGCTTGCTCCAACGCCTACTTCAACAATGCCCAGGTGGTCATCGTGCCCAAGGACAAGGCAGAAAATTACCAGACGGCAGACAGCGTTAAGAGCCTCAATTTCGCGGTGGAGAACGGCTCCGCGGGAATGGAGCAGGTGGAGGCGCTGGAAGCCTCCTACACGCCTGTGTTGGATCAGGCCACCGCCTTATTAGAGGTCTCCTCCGGCACTGCGGACGCCGCGGTGGTGGACTATCTGATGGCGGCTGCCATGGTGGGCGAGGGCACCAGCTATGCGGATCTTACCTACACGGTGAGCCTCAATGAGGAGCAGTACGGCGTAGGCTTCAGAAAGGGCTCTGACCTGGCGGCGGCCCTCAACGAGTTCTTCAAAAAGGCTTATAAAGACGGCACCATGCAGCAGATCGCGGATACCTATAAGATCGGCGACAAGCTGATCGAGCAGAAGTAAAGGCTCTGTTTTCAGGCGGCCCTTTGCGCCGCAGTATGGACGGGAGGTGCTTTCCCTGTTTCTCATTGTAGTAAATGCCCTGAACGAAGGCTTTTTGCAGACTCTCAAGCTGTTTGCCGTCACCCTGCTGGGGGCGCTGCCTTTGGGACTTATCATCTCATTTGGCTCCATGAGCCGTTTTATCCCCTTGCGCTTACTTACCCGGGGGGTGATCTGGGTCATCCGGGGTACGCCTCTGATGCTTCAGCTGATCATCCTCTACTATGTGCCCGGGAAGGTGATGGGCTATTCCCCCTGGGGCACAGGGGAGCCAGGACGGTTTTTAGCCGCCTCCATTGCTTTTATCATCAATTACGCCTGCTATTTTTCCGAGATCTACCGGGGCGGTATTCAGGGAGTCCCCAAAGGACAGCAGGAAGCGGGCATGGTGCTGGGAATGACAGGCAGGCAGATCTTTTTCAAGGTCACTCTGCTGCAAATGGTGAAACGCATTGTCCCGCCTATGTCCAATGAGATCATCACCTTGGTGAAGGATACCTCCTTGGCGCGTATCATCTCCTTTCAGGAGGTCATCTGGGCGGGCCAGGCGTTTATGAAGACCTCTCACGGGATCTCCGGGCTTCTCTGGCCGCTGTTCTTCGCCGGCGTCTACTATCTGATTTTTAACGGAGTGGTGACGCTGCTGCTGGGGAAGCTGGAGAAAAAGCTGGATTATTTCAAGTGAGGGGGAGTGGACAATGGCGCTTTTAGAGGTTCGGGAAATGGAAAAGCGGTTTGGCTCTACCCAGGTGCTGGGTGGGATCTCCTTCTCCTTGGAGGAGGGAAAGGCTTTGGCGGTGATCGGGTCCTCCGGCAGCGGAAAAACCACCCTGCTTCGCTGTCTGAATTTTTTGGAGACGCCGGATCGCGGTTTGATTAAGGTCAAAGGAGAAACGCTTTTCGACGCTGATGACAAGGCCTCCTACAGCGAAGAGGCGATCCGACAGAAGCGGCTGCACTTCGGCCTGGTGTTTCAGAATTTCAACCTGTTTCCCCAGTATACCGCCCTGGAAAATGTCGCTTTGGCGGGAAAGCTGCGGGAAAAGGACAAGGGTAAGTGGAAAGAGATCGAGGAGAGAGGCAGGGCGCTTTTAGGGCAGATGGGCCTTTCTCAGCGGACGGGACACTATCCTCACGAGCTTTCCGGGGGACAGCAGCAGCGGGTGGCCATCGCCCGGGCGCTGGCCCTTTCCCCGGATGTGCTTTGTTTTGACGAGCCCACCTCCGCGTTGGATCCGGAGCTGACAAATGAAGTACTGCGGGTGATCCGTTCCCTCGCCCAGCAGAAGACCACCATGATCATCGTCACCCATGAAATGGCCTTTGCCCGGGATGTGGCGGATGAGGTGATCTTCATGGATGAGGGCGCTATCGTGGAGCAAGGTCCGGCCAGACAGGTGATCGAATCCCCGTCTCAGGAGCGCACCCGGCAGTTTTTGTCCCGCTATCAGGAAACCTGACAGCAGGCCCATTTTTGATCCCGACATTTATCAAGCAGTGATCCCTCCCTGTGCTCTGTCATGGGGAGGGGTTTTTGTGTTTTGAGGCGGGATTTTAGATGTTAGATGGGAAGTAGATTCCTTAAATCTCTTGACCTTAGCTCCCCGGCGTAAGGGGAGCTGGCACGGCAAAGCCGTGACTGAGGGGTCGTGCCCTTGCCCTTGTCCAACATCTAATATCTAAAGTCCAACAACTCTCTTGACAGCCCGTAAAATACGGCTATTATTAAGATAGCGAGATCAGTCCGGCAGGCTTGATCATTCGTCCATTCTGGGAGGCAGCATCATGGCAAAAGCAATCATCAATGGAAAACGCTCTAAAGGGACCATCGACCCCAATATTTACGGACACTTTTCCGAGCATCTGGGCCGGTGTATTTACAACGGCATTTTTGTTGGGGAAAACTCAGACATTCCCAATGTAAAGGGGATGCGCACCGATGTGGTAGAGGCATTAAAAAAGATGGGGATCCCGCTGCTGCGCTGGCCCGGCGGCTGCTTTGCGGATACCTATCACTGGCGCGACGGCATCGGCCCTAAGGAGAACCGGAAGAAAATTGTCAATACCAACTGGGGCGGTGTGACAGAGGACAACTCCTTCGGCACCCACGAGTTTATGGAGCTCTGCCGCCAGCTGGGCTGCGAAGCCTATATTTCCGGAAATGTGGGCAGCGGCACGGTGCAGGAGTTTTCTGATTGGATCGAATACTGCAATATGGGCGGACAGTCCCCCATGGCACAGGAGCGCAGAAAAAACGGTCAGGATGCCCCCTGGAATGTAAAATACTGGGGCATCGGGAATGAGGCCTGGGGCTGTGGAGGCAATATGGAGCCGGAGTTCTACGCCAACCTTTGCCGCCAGTATTCCACCTATCTGCGAAACTACGATAACGACCATAAGATCTGCAAGATCGCCTCCGGCGCCAATATAGCTGACTACCACTGGACCAAGGTGGTGATGGAAAAAGCCGGACAGTTCATCGACGCGGTGAGCCTGCATTTCTACACCACCCCGCGCACCGAGAGCTGGGATGACAAGGGACCGGCTACCGGATTTTCCCGGGACGAGTATTACTCCACCCTTTCCCGGACACTGTACATGGAAGAGCTCATCGAGAACCATAGCCGCATCATCCGGCAGTACCAGGGAGAGAGAAAGGTGGGCCTGTGCGTGGACGAGTGGGGAACCTGGTTCGATGTGGAGCCCGGGACAAATCCGGGATTTCTCTACCAGCAGAACACCATGCGAGACGCCTTGGTGGCGGCTGTGAACCTGAATCTCTTCAACAATCACTGCGACACTGTGGTGATGGCGAATATCGCTCAGGTGGTGAATGTATTACAGTCTGTAATCCTCACAGAGGGCGGAAAAATGCTTTTGACTCCCACCTATCATGTGTTTGAGATGTATCAGGGCCACCAGGGAGCAAAGCAGCTGGAAAGCTATGTGGAGACCGCTCTCACCGGCGAGGGAGAGCATCAGGTGCCGAATTTGCACATTTCCTCCAGCGTATCGGACAAGGGCGTGCTGGTGACGGTAGCGAATCTCAGCGACACGGACAGCGCAAAGCTGGACTGCGCTCTCACCGGTATGGGAAAAATGAGCCGGGCGGAAGGCCGGGTACTCACCGGGGAGAGAGGCGCGTTCAATGATTTCGGCGCGGAGGACCGGGTAAAGCCCGTTCCCCTGAAGGCAGAGCTGACGGAAAGCGGCTTCAAGGCCGATCTGCCCGCCTGTTCTGTGGCGTCTTTCCTGCTCAGATGAACCGACCCATTTGTAAACGCTGCCTTTTGCGGGAATTGGATGGGGAATATTTCCAGTCCATCTACCGCTATATTGAGAATCTCCCTAAGGAGCAGAAAGCCTCCGGGGAGGAGTATGCCCGGAGGCTTGCGCTTTGCCGGACCTGTGATGACCTGCAAAACGGCATGTGCGTTCAGTGCGGATGCTTTGCGGAGGTCCGGGCGGCGAAGAGAAAGCTTGGCTGTCCTCTGGAAAAATGGAAGAAGGAAGGGGCGTAAATAAAAATCTGTTTGCTCCCACCCCGCCTATGGGGTGGAACGGCCGTAACTATTACGACACCACCATTGGCGAGGAGCAGGTCAGGGATAACGCCTGGGTACTGGCAGAAGGTTTTAAGCCCTTTCGCAGCTCACCAACCGGGAGGGCGCTTTCTCTGCTGCCGCCTGAGTGCAGGCCCGATGAGCTCAGAGGGCGAGGCGGTGTGGACTGACCAAAACGAAACAGCCGGGAAACAGTACGCGGCGCTTTTTCATCTGAGCTTTGCCGGTTCATCGAAAAAAACCCTGTCCGATGGGAAGTCGGACAGGGCTTTTCTGCACATTTTAGTCTATCTCCCGGCTTCCCATCAAACGAGGGAAAAGGGAACAGGGGCGTCCACCGTCATGGAGCCTGGGGTGACCAGGCAATCCCTGACTAAGATCGTGACCCCCTCCTCCTGGGCGGCTTTGAGGGCGTCCGCAAATTCCGGGTGAGTTTCCCGGTTGGGCTCAAAGCGGGAGACGCCCTTCATCTGCACCACAAACAGGATCCCCGCCCCGTAGCCCTCTTTTCGGCAGAGCCCCAGCTCTTTTAAATGCTTGACGCCCCGCAGGGTGGGCGCGTCCGGAAAGCGGGCGACGCCGTTTTCCTCCAGGGTCACTCCCTTGACCTCCCAGAACCAGCGCTTTTCCGAGGTCTCTATGTAGAAGTCAAAGCGGGAATTTCCGAAAGCCGTTTCGGGTTTAAGTAGGGTAAGGTTCGGGAAGAGGCTGGGAAAAAATTCCCTTGCCGCCTGATTGGGAGATTGGCTGTCCATGTTGATGAGCAGCGCCCCCTTTTGGACGGCAATCAGGTCGTATTTGGTCTTTCGCTGGGGGTTCCCGCTTTCTTCAAGGTAGACTGTGGCCCCGTCCACCAGAAGCTCCCGGCATCTGCCGGTGTTTTTCACATGGCAGACCATCAAAGCCCCTTCCACCTCCACATAGGCAATAAAGCGGTTGGGACGGGAGCGAAAGATCCCCTTTTTGATGTGAGAATATGTCATGGGCAGTCTCTCTCCTGTTTCAGTTCCGTTTGGAAACGGTGCTTTTGATTTTTTGTCCCAAAGTAAAGAGCAGCTGCATCACGCCCCAGATCGCCCAGACCAGCACAGAAAAGGCCGGAAGATACAGGGCTCCGGCCCCTTCCTGCAAGGGGACAAGAATACTTCCCACAGGAGCAAAATGGAGGAAGCAGTAGTTTCCCCCGAAGATCAGGTTGCCGATCTCCGCCAGACCCGCCAGTGCCAGCAGGGTTAAAAAGCAGCCGGGAAGCTGCCGGAGCCTGGGGCGAAACCCGTCAAGAAAGAGGCATAGGGGAAAGAGCAATAAAAGGCAGTGAAGCAGAATGAAGATGAGATAATACACATTCCAGAAGGGGTAGAGGGTCTCCCCTGGGGTAAGCAGGGCGAAAAGAGCGCCGGGGAGCCCCAGCCACCAGCACAGTGGAAAAAGAGCCCGTCCCTTCGGGAGAAAGGCGGCCAAAAATTCCAGAAACACCATCAGGTCGCACAGATGCAGGGGCAGATAGATGGAGGGCCGAAAAACGCCGGAAACAAGGTATAAAAGGAGCCTGAAAAGCAAAAGGAACAGGCAAAGGCCGGAGGTGACCTGCAGCGCCCGCCTCCGGCCTTTTTCGGTCATCCGAGAAAAGCGGAAGCAGAAAATGAGGGAAACCAGCAGCACGGCAGTCAGCCAGAGCAGATGAACAGGACTTCCGATGGCTACGCCCGCCGTTTTTGGCGGAAGCTCTTCTTTTGGCGTCCAGAACACGGGCGGTTCCCTCCCTTGCGCGTTGAGTTTTTGAAAGCCGGGACCTGCTGTTCGGAGCGAGGGTAGTATATGCGTGTTTCCCTTCAAATATCAGGGAGGCGTTTTTCCCATTCTACAACGGTTTTCCCCGCTTGTCCAGAAGTTCCCCGGGAAAAGCCTTGACAAAAAAATCGACGGAGAGTATACTGTTAGTGTCCTAACAAAAAACAGGAGGCGAAATCGTGGAGGAGAAAAGAGAGATCGGGTTTCAGGTTCGCACCCTGTCCCATCTCATCAAACGCATGGCAGACCAAACTGTATTTCCCGAGGAGGTCGCGCAGTGCACGGGAATGCACGGCTGGATGATCGGGTATCTCTATGAAAATCAGGATCGGGAGATCTTTCAGAGGGATATTCAAGAACGATTTATGATCCGCCGTTCGACTGTCACCGGGATCCTTCAGCTGATGGAAAAAAACGGCCTGATCACCCGCACGCCGGTGCAGGACGACGCCAGGCTCAAGAGGATCCAACTGACGCCCAAGGCCATCAAGCTCCACCAGCAGGTTCGCGCCGGGATCCGTGAGATGGAGCGGCGGTTGTCCCAGAACCTGACGGAAGCGGAAAAAGAGACCTTTTTTATGCTGTGTGAAAAGATCAAGGCGGGTATTGAGGAAGAGTGAGAAACCCTTCCCTCCAACGGGAAAGTATATTTAAAATGTTAGGAAGCTTACAGTAAGGATACGGAATGTTTTGAGCCTTACAAAATGACTGATTCTATACGAGAAAGGATGAACGCGATGATCAAAGAACTGTTGAAAAGCGTGAGGCAGTACCGGAAGGACTCCCTTTTGTCGCCGGCGTTTGTGACTCTGGAGGTGGTGATGGAGGTGGTGATCCCCCTGCTGATGGCGAACCTCATCGACCTTGGTATTGAGGCGGGGGATATGAACGCTATTTTGAAAATCGGCCTGATGCTGATCCTCTCCACCGTGGCCTCCCTCATTTTCGGCGCCCTGTCCGGAAAAAGCGCTGCCCGGGCCTCCACGGGCTATGCGGCAAATCTTCGGCAGGATATGTATTACAATGTACAGAAATTTTCCTTTCAGAATATTGATCGGTTCTCTGCCTCCAGCATTGTCACCAGGCTGACGACCGATGTGCAGAATGTGCAGAATGCCTATCAGATGATTATCAGGATCGCAGTGCGCGGGCCCATGATGCTGGTTTTCTCTCTCATCATGGCCTTTGGCATGAACCCCCGGCTTTCCCTCATCTTTCTGGCGGCGATCCCGATTCTGGGCGCGGGTCTCCTCTTTATCATTACCAGGGCCCATCCGGTGTTCGAGCGGATGATGAAGCGCTATGACCATCTGAATACGGTGGTGGAGGAAAACCTGAGAGGGATCCGGGTGGTAAAGGCCTTTGTGCGGGAAGAGCGGGAGACGGAGAAATTTGAAGAGGCTTCGGAAAACATCCGGAAGGATTCTTCCCGGGCAGAAAAGATCCTGGCCTTCAACTCTCCGCTGATGCAGTTTTGCATGTACGGCTGTATTTTGCTGATCTCCTGGCTCGGCGCCAAGCTCATTGTTCAAAATGAGATGACTACCGGGCAGCTGATGAGCCTGATCTCCTATGCCTCTCAGATCCTGATGAGCCTGATGATGCTTTCCATGATCTTTGTGATGATCACCATGTCCAGGGCTTCCGCCCAGCGGATCGTGGAGATCCTCCGGGAAGAAAGCGATATTCAGGACGGCGAAAAGAATATCGAAACTGTCCCCAACGGCGCGGTGGAGTTTCAAAATGTCTCCTTTGCTTATAAGAAAGGCAGAAAGCCCTGTCTGAACGAAGTTAACCTCAAAATAGAACCGGGGCAGACCGTGGGGATCCTGGGCGGAACCGGAAGCGGAAAGAGCAGTCTGGTACAGCTGATCCCCCGGCTTTATGACCCTGCTTCCGGCCGTGTGCTGGTAGGCGGGATCGACGTGAGGGACTATAACGTCAAGGCTCTTCGGGAGGAAGTGGCCATGGTGCTGCAGAAAAACGAGCTTTTTTCCGGCACCGTCAAGGAAAACCTGCGCTGGGGCAAGGAGGACGCAACCGAGGAGGAGCTGGTCCATGCCTGTAAGCTCTCCCAGGCCGATTCCTTTATCCGGGAATTTCCCCAGGGGTATGACACCTATCTGGAGCAGGGAGGCACCAATGTGTCCGGAGGACAGAAGCAGCGCCTGTGTATCGCAAGAGCGCTGCTGAAAAAGCCCAAAATTCTGATTCTGGACGATTCCACCAGCGCGGTGGATACTCACACCGACGCGCTGATTCGACAGGCTTTCCGCACGGAGATCCCGGACACGACCAAGATCATCATCGCCCAGCGGGTGGCTTCTGTTCAGGATGCGGATCAGATCGTGGTTCTGGATAACGGGAGAGTGTCTGCTGTCGGCGCCCATGAAGAGCTTCTCGGCTCCAGCAGCATTTATCGGGAAGTTTATGAATCTCAGCAAAAGGGGGTAGACAAGGATGCCCAGGCCTAATGTAGGAGCCGCCTTTGCCGGCGGGAAAAAAGCGAAAAATCAGGGCGCTGTCATCCGGCGGCTGCTGAGCTATTTGAGCCGTTACCGCTTTCTTTTTGCCATCGTTCTTGTGTGTATACTGGTAAGCGCGGTGGTCAATGTGATCGGTTCCATGTTTTTGAAGACACTGATAGACGACTATATCGCGCCCCTGCTGAAGATGGAGAACCCAGTGTTTTCCGGGCTTCTGAAGGCCATCGGGATCATGGCTCTCATCTATCTGACAGGCGTGGCTTCCACCTTCCTTTATAACTGGCTGATGGTCACGGTGTCTCAGGGAGTGCTGAAAACCATCCGGGACGATCTGTTTTCCCATATGCAGAAGCTCCCCATCCGGTATTTTGACAGCCATACCCACGGCGATCTGATGAGCCGCTACACAAACGATACGGACACTCTTCGCCAGATGATCTCCCAAAGCATCCCGCAGATGTTTTCTTCGGTGATCACCATCGTCTCGGTATTCTGCGCCATGATCACCACCAGCGTTTTCCTTACGATACTGGTGCTGCTCATCGTGGCTGTCATGCTGTTCCTGACGCAGAAGATCGGCCGCCAAAGCGGAAAATACTTTGTGAAACAGCAGCGCTCCCTGGGCGCTGTGAATGGATACATTGAGGAGATGGTATCCGGCCAGAAGGTAGTCCAGGTATTCTGCCACGAGGAGAAGGCCAAGGAGGATTTTGACAAGCTCAACGAGACCCTCCGTGAGGAGGCGGCTGCTGCCAACACCTACGCGAATATCATGGGCCCGGTCATGGGGAATCTGGGGCATCTGCAATATGTCCTCATCGCCATGGTGGGAGGCGCTTTGGCCCTTGGCAATATCGGCGGTCTGACACTGGGCGCCATCGCCGCGTTTTTGCAGCTTTCCCGCAGCTTTACCATGCCCATCACTCAGGTCTCCCAGCAGTTCAACTCCATCATTATGGCCTTAGCCGGCGCAGAGCGCATCTTCGACCTGCTGGACGAAGAACCGGAGACGGACGAGGGCTATGTCACTTTGGTCAACGCGAAGGAGGAAAATGGCGAGCTCAGGGAAAGCGAGGAGCGCACGGGTCTGTGGGCCTGGAAGCATCCCCATGGCGACGGCACCGTCACCTATACGAGGCTCACGGGCCATGTGGAGTTTTTCGATGTGGATTTCGGATATCAGGAAGAGAAGCTGGTGCTGCACAATATCACGCTCAATGCTCAGCCCGGTGAAAAGATGGCCTTTGTAGGAGCCACCGGCGCGGGGAAGACCACCATCACCAACCTCATCAACCGGTTCTATGATCTGGCTGACGGCAAGATCCGCTATGACGGCATCAATATCAACAAGATCAAGAAAAACGATCTGCGCCGCTCTTTGGGGATCGTTTTGCAGGATGTGAACCTCTTTACCGGCACGGTGGAGGAAAACATCCGCTACGGAAAGCTTTCCGCCACCAGGGAGGAGATCGAGGCCGCGGCAAAGCTTGCCAATGCGGATGACTTTATCCGTCGTCTGCCGGAGGGGTACGAAACGGTGCTGTCCGGGGACGGGGGAAGCCTCTCCCAGGGCCAGCGCCAGCTGTTGAGTATCGCCAGGGCGGCGGTGGCTGACCCCCCGGTGATGATCCTGGACGAGGCCACCTCCTCCATCGACACCAGAACGGAACGGCTGGTGCAGAAGGGCATGGACGGCCTGATGAAGGGCCGCACGGTTTTCGTTATCGCCCACCGGCTCTCCACGGTGCAGAACTCCGACACCATCCTGGTGCTGGAGCTTGGAAGAGTGATCGAGCGGGGCTCCCATGAGGAGCTAATCGCCCAGAAGGGTAAGTATTATCAGCTGTATACCGGCGCTTTTGAGCTGGAATAAAGAGAAGAAAAAACTCCTCCCAGTGGGGGCTTTGCCCCACTGGGAGAAGTTTTCTGTTTGCAGGCGAGACACTGGCACATAGCGCCTGAGAGGGTGTGTCCTTGCCCTTGGATCCCTCTGACGAGGGGGCCAAAGGCACGCTCTTCCCGAACTGTTGCGGTTTGCGTACCGCAAAAGTAAAATTCGAGGAAGATGGAAAGCTTGTCTTTCAATCTTTTTGCAAAGGTTTTGCAAGAACCCGGCTTAAAAAGCCAGGTTTCCCCGGAGGAAAACCAGCCTAAAATGCCAGGTTTCCCAAGAGGAAAATTAGCCTAAAAGGCCAATTTTCCTCCGGGCGTTTCCTGCATCAGGTAAAGCTGCTCCTCCATGCCGCTTTGGGCGTTGAGATAGAGAAGGAATTCCTGCCCCTTCTCGTTTTCACAAAGATATTCCCAACACAGCACCTCGTGAAGTCCCGGGGTGGGGATGAGGGCCAGACGGGAGCTTTTATCATTTAGCAGAGGGCTTTTATTCTGTACGGCCTCCTCCTGATCCAGAATGGGGGCCTGCAGCTGCCTCTCGTGATGATTCATCAGATACCCGGAGGCGTCATACTCTACCAGAGAGCCTTTTTCCAGCTCAATGCTCACCTTGATGAGATCGGGGTAGCACATTACCTGTAATTCGTCCTCTGTCACATAGGAAAAATTGATAGTGCAGCGCTGCTCGCTTTTCAGGGTGTAGCTCTCCTGAAGGGAGGAGATCCCCGCGGCTTCCAGCAGCTTCCTGGCGGCCTTTACTGCCTCTTGCTCGCTGAGGTTTTCCTCCCTGGGGGAAAGAGAGCTTTTGCAATAGGCGATCTCGCCGCCCTTTTTGGTGACGCAGATCCGCTTTTCTCCGCAGAGGAACACGAAGGAGGCAAGGGCTGTGCCTGTCTCTCCGCCGTCCTGAAGCTCTTCGGGAGTACAGTCCAGAAAGGCGGCGGCCCTTTTCTGGGCCTCCTCCCGGGTGACCTCCGATTTGTCCTGCAGGAATAGCGCTTCCCGCCGGGCAATATGATCCGAAAAGGGGCCGTCATAAAGCAGGCTGGGAAATTGGGTGAATTCCCGGACAGTCTCCTCTAAGCCGTCGTCGAATTCAGGGAGGCTGGAGAGGTCGTCCACATTGTTCAGCACGCTTTGGGTGCGGCCGATCTCCCCCTCTTTCTCGTCCAACTCCGTCTGCATTTCGGAAAGCGCTTCATTGAGGCGCCGGGCATATTCCTCCATGGTGAGAAAGCTTTGAAGCTCCTCTTTGGAAAGCTGCTTGCCGGAGGAGACCTTTCTGCTCAGCGCCAGAGCGTAGTCCCCCACCTGGGCGAGAAAGCGGCTGATCTGCCCGCCTCTTTCCTGGGAGAAGGGGAGGATGGCCATGGCGGCCTTGGCGCCGCCGCTTTGCTCCATCAGCTTCGCGCACACGGTGTTCTGTAACATGGGCGTGTTTACATAGGCCGCTTTTTCCAATGTGGAGTGAAGGCCGGAAACATAGTCGCAAAGGTCGTTCAGCGCCCGGCGGTAGGCGTATTCCAGATCGGTCTTCTGAAGGTGCAGAGAGAGCCGGGAGTCCAGCAGAAACCCGCCTAAAGTCAGGAGAAACGCAGCGGAAAAAGACAGAAGTCTTATTTTAGAGGATTTTTTCATGGGTTTGTCATCCTTTCCCACTTTCCGGAAACGAAAAGCTTAAAGCTAGTCTCTTCTTTTTGGAAAAGGAAAATTCATATTCTTTTCAGAATTTTTTGGCTGTTCTTTCCGGCAACTTTATGATATACTTAACAATGGAATTTTTTGCAATGTGAGAACATGAAGCGGGGCAGGATTTCCTTCCCCCTTTGACTGGGGTGACTTTTTTGCGGATCCTTGGCATTGACCCGGGATATGCCATTGTGGGCTATGGAGTGGTGGACTGCCGAAACGGCCGGTATCTGCCGGTGGAATACGGCGCAGTCACCACCCAGGCCGGCGCGGATTTTTCAATGCGCCTACAGGAGATCTACGAGGGGATGCAGGAGCTTCTCTCCCGGCTGAAGCCCCAGGCGGCGGCGGTGGAAAAGCTGTACTTCTCCAACAATAAGACCACCGGCATCGGCGTGGCGGAGGCCAGGGGAGTGATTCTCCTTTCCCTGTCACAGGGAGGCGTTCCGCTGTTTGAATACACGCCCATGCAGGTGAAGCAGGCGGTGACGGGCTACGGAAAGGCTTTAAAGCCCCAGGTGCAGGAGATGACCAGAAGACTGCTGCGCCTGAGGTCGGCGCCCAAGCCGGACGACACGGCGGACGCTTTGGCTTTGGCTATCTGCCACGGTCAGGCGGCGGGCTCTTCCTTGAGACGCGAGCTGCTGCTGCAAAACAGGGACCCGGGAAAAGTGATTTGAACGGCCGGACAAAACGGCCGGAAAGGATATTGCGATGTTTTACAGTCTGACAGGAAAATTAGCCCATACAGAGCCGGGCATGGCGGTGATCGATGTGGGAGGCGTGGCTTTCAAATGCTTCACCTCCATGAACACCCTGCGAAACCTCCCGGCCCTGGGGGAAAAGGCCACGCTCTATACCCTTTTGAATGTGCGGGAGGACGCGTTGGACCTCTTCGGATTCCTCACCCAGGGAGAGCTGAACTGCTTCAAGCTTCTTACCGCCATCAGCGGAGTGGGCCCAAAGGCGGGGCTTGCCATCTTGTCGGAGATGGCCCCGGAGACGGTGGCGCTTTCCGCAGCGGCGGGAGACGCCAAACGCTTTACGAAAGCCAGCGGCGTGGGCCCGAAGCTTGCCCAGCGCATCGTGCTGGAATTGAAGGATAAGGTGAAAAGCTTTTCCTCCTCCGGCCTTTCCATGGAGGATGTCATCCCGGGCGGCCCCTCGGCCTCCGGCAATATGGCACAGGCTGTGGAGGCTTTGGTCACCCTGGGGTATTCTCCCTCTGACGCCGCGGCGGCGGTGGGAAGGCTGGAGGACGGCCTGCCGGTAGAGGAACTGATCCGCCTGGCGCTGAAATCCTTTGGGAGCATGAGGTAACAAAAGCGGAACCGGGTAAGGAAAGGAGGCGCTCAAATGATTCGAAAAAGCGGCGGAGAAGCGGACTGGGACGAGGAAACTCTGGACCTGGAAAACCGCATTATGGAAACGGGCTATACTCCGGAGGATCAGGAGGTAGAAAATCCCTTACGGCCCAGAACCTTTTCAGAGTATATCGGACAGGACAAGGTAAAGGAAAACCTGCAGATTTTCATTGAGGCGGCCAAAAGCAGGAAAGAATCTCTGGATCATGTGCTTTTGTATGGGCCTCCCGGACTGGGAAAAACTACTCTGGCGGGGATTGTTGCCAACGAGCTTGGGGTGAACCTGCGGATCACCAGCGGCCCGGCCGTCGAGAAGCCCGGAGATTTGGCGGCTCTTTTGACCAACCTGTCTCCCGGGGATGTGCTGTTTATCGATGAGGTGCACCGTCTGCCCCGCACGGTGGAGGAGATCCTGTACCCCGCTATGGAAGACTTTGCTCTGGATATTATCACGGGCAAGGGGCAGATGGCGGCCTCTTATCACCTGCCTCTGCCTCACTTTACTCTGGTGGGCGCCACCACCCGGGCCGGGCAGCTTTCCGCTCCTCTGCGGGACCGTTTCGGCGTGGTGCTTCGCCTGGAGCTTTACGACCCCAGAGAGCTTTCCAAAATCGTGATGCGAAGCGCCAGGATCCTGGGGATCGAAATGGAAGCGGACGCCGCCTTGGAGATCGCCTCCCGCTCCCGCGGAACGCCCCGTATCGCCAACCGGCTGTTAAAACGGGTGCGGGATTTTGCCCAGGTGATGAGCGAGGGTGTGGTCACTCTGCAAACGGCCCGCATAGCACTGGATCGGCTGGAGATCGACGAACTGGGACTGGATCAAAGCGACCGGCGGATGCTTTCCGCCATGATCAAGCATTACGGAGGCGGACCGGTAGGGCTGGAAACTTTGGCAGCCGCCATCGGGGAAGAGGCAGTGACCATCGAGGATGTGAACGAGCCCTACCTCATGCAGATCGGATTTTTGACCCGTACTCCCCGGGGACGCTGTGTGACGGCTTCCGCCTATCTGCATTTGGGGCTTCCCGTGCCGGGGAGACTTCGGGAGGATGGGGGCAGCCCCGAGCAAATAAGGTGGGAGGAGCCCTGATGAAAAATCAGAAAAAGGAGTAGATAGATATGGGCAGATTATTTGGAACAGACGGCATCCGGGGGATCGCCAATGAAGATTTGACCTGTGAGCTTGCCACTCAGCTGGGCCGGGCGGCTGCGCAGGTGCTTACCAACAAGAGCAACCGCCATCCCAAGGTGCTCATCGGAAAGGACACCCGCCTTTCCTCCGATATGCTGGAAAGCGCCATGGCGGCGGGACTGTGCAGCATCGGCGCCAGCGTGGTGAACCTGGGTGTGGTGCCCACTCCGGCGGTGGCCTATCTGGTGGAAAAATATAAGGCGGACGCGGGCGTGATGATCTCCGCTTCCCACAATTCCTACGAGTACAACGGTATCAAGATCTTTTCCGGGGACGGCTTTAAGCTGCCGGACGACCTGGAGGAGCGCATTGAGGACATCATCCTGGGAAAAACGGATATCTCCCGGGAGATGGCCGCAGAGGACGGCATCGGAACGGTGACCCGGGCGGACAACGCCGTACGGGACTATATCGAGCATGTGAAAAGCACGGTGCATTTTGCCCTGGACGGCCTGAAGGTGGCCATCGACTGCGCGAACGGCTCCGCGAGCGCCACGGCGAAGGCCCTGTTTACCGAGCTGGGAGCCGATGTGGTGATGCTCAACGACCAGCCCGACGGCGTCAATGTAAACGCCGCCTGCGGCTCCACCCATATGGAGGGGCTGATCGAGTATGTAAAGACCCATGAGGTGGACGCCGGCGTGGCCTTTGACGGCGACGCAGACCGGTGTCTCATGGTGGACGAAGAGGGGAATTTCGTGGACGGCGATTTCATCATGGCGATCTGCGCCATGGATATGAAGAGCCGGGGCAAGCTTTCCAAAAACACGGTGGTGGGCACCATCATGACCAATCTGGGCTTCCAGCGGTTCTGCGAGGAGAACGGCATGGACTTCGAGGCCACCAAGGTGGGGGACCGGTATGTACTGGAGGAAATGCTGCTTTCGGGCTACAACTTCGGCGGCGAGCAAAGCGGGCATGTGATCTTCCGGGATTTTGCCACCACCGGAGACGGGCAGCTCACCGCCTGCCAGCTATTGAGCCTGATGCGAAGACGAGAGGCGAAGCTTTCCTCCCTTTCCGGGCTCATGCAGCGCTATCCGCAGACTATGCTCAACATCAAGGTCTCTCCGGAGGGAAAGCTGAATTTCTATACAGATCACAAGGTGAAGGCCGCTATCGCCAAGGCCTCGGACACCCTTGGAGCGGACGGCCGGGTGATCGTTCGCCCCTCCGGCACCGAGCCCCTGCTGCGAGTGATGGTGGAGGGCAAAGACGAAGAACTGATCGGGAAGCTTGCCCAGGATGTGGCCAAGGTCATCGAGGAAGAGCTTACCTGAGGAAATGACAAAGGATCCTTGCGCGCGAAGCAGAGCGCGGGAAATGAGCGATTATGAGAAGAGCAAAGTGGAAGGACTATGAATTGATTGATACGGCGGATGGCGAGCGCCTGGAACGCTGGGGCGAGATCCTTCTCATCCGGCCGGATCCCCAGATCATCTGGCGGGGAGAGAAGCGCGATCCCCGCTGGAAAAGTGCCCACGCCCGCTATCACCGCTCCCGCACCGGGGGCGGAAGGTGGGAGGAGTATCAAAAGCTTCCCGCCGTGTGGAAGATCGCCTGGGAGGATCTCACCTTCCGTCTGAAGCCCATGGGCTTTAAGCATACCGGCATTTTTCCGGAGCAGGCGGTAAACTGGGCTCTGGTACAGGAAAAGATCAGGAATTCCGGGAAGCCCGTTAAGGTTCTGAACCTCTTCGGCTACACAGGAGCCGCCACTTTAGCCTGTCTGGCGGCGGGGGCCCAGGTCACCCATGTGGACGCCTCCAAGGGCATGGTGCAGTGGGCAAAGGAAAACGCGGAAGCCTCCGGGCTTTCCCAGAGGCCGGTGCGCTGGCTGGTGGACGACTGCATGAAATTCGTCCAGCGGGAGCAGCGCAGAGGAAACGCTTATGACGGCATCATCATGGATCCGCCCTCCTACGGTCGGGGTCCCGGGGGAGAGGTGTGGAAGCTGGAGGAGCAGCTTTACTCTCTGGTGGAGATGTGTCTGCCCATCCTGTCGGAGGACCCCCTGTTCTTTTTGCTCAATTCCTATACCACCGGGCTCTCCCCGGCTGTGATGGAGTATCTTTTGGGCCTGCTGCTTCAAAAACGCCTGGGCGGACAGGTTTCCAGTGACGAGATCGGTTTGCCGGTGACCAATACCGGGCTGGTGCTGCCCTGCGGCAGCACGGCGATCTGGGAGAAAACCGGAGCGTGAGAAAAATGATGGAAAGGGGGGGCACAGATGCCTTTCATTCAAATGGAACAGGTGAAATTTTCCTATACAACGGAATCTCCGGACGGCGGAGATGTGCTGGAGGGGATCGACCTTTCTGTGGAGAAGGGAGAGTTTGTGGCCCTCTTAGGTCATAACGGCTGTGGGAAATCCACGGTGGCAAAGCTCTTAAACGGCATGCTGATCCCAAACTCCGGCCGGGTGCTCATCGAGGGGAGAGATACCCGGGATGAGGACAATCAGCTTTTTATCCGCTCTCATGTGGGGCTTGTCCAGCAGAACCCGGACAACCAGATGGTGGCGGGCATCGTGGAGGAGGATGTGGCTTTCGGCCCGGAGAATCTGGGCTTTCCGCCCGAGGAGATCCGCCGCCGGGTGGACGAGGCTTTGAAGGCCGTGGATATGTATGAATACCGGGAGCACGCTCCCCATAAGCTTTCCGGCGGACAGAAGCAGCGGGTGGCGATCGCCGGCGTAATCGCCATGGAGCCCAGCTGCATCGTTTTGGATGAGCCCACGGCTATGCTGGACCCCAGGGGCAGGCGGGAAGTGATGGAGACCGTTCACCGGCTTAACCGGGAAAAGGGGATCACCATCGTTTTGATCACCCACTACATGGACGAGGCGGTGAGCGCCGGCCGGGTAGTGGTGATGGACGAGGGAAAGATCTTAAAGGATGGGGCGCCCGGGGAAGTGTTCTCCCAGGTGGAGTTTTTAAAGCGCCATGACCTGGATGTGCCCCAGGCCGCTGAGCTGGTTTACCGGCTGCGGGCTGCGGGAGTTCCCCTGCCCGGCGTCCCTCTTACGGAAGAGGACTGCGTTTCCATGATCGGGAAGCTGCTTCAGAGCACACGGGAAAAAAGCTCCGTTTCAGGGGAGAAACCGCTTTGACGGGCAGCACGAGCAAAGGGAAGCGCCGCATCTTGCTCAGAGTAAGGTTAAAAAAGAGTTCAGAAGGGAAGTGCCGGTGAGATGGCAATATTGACAACTGAAGATCTGACCTACCAATACGGCATCGGCACCCCTTTTCAGAAAACGGCGGTAGAGCAGGTTTCCCTCTCTCTGGAGGAGGGGGAATTTTTGGGTGTGATCGGCCATACGGGAAGCGGAAAATCCACCCTGGTGCAGATGCTCAACGGCCTGATCCGCCCCACCTCAGGGCGGGTGCTGTTAGATGGGAAGGATATCTGGGAGGAGCCGAAAAAGATCCGCAGTGTGCGGTTTCGTGTGGGGATGGTGTTCCAGTACCCGGAATACCAGCTCTTTGAAGAGACGGTTTTGAAGGACATCATGTTCGGCCCGAAGAATATGGGGCTTTCCGAGGAGGAGGCAAGGGGGAGGGCCGTGGAGGCCGCAGGCTTTGCCGGGCTGAAAAAAGAGCTTCTGGAAAAGTCCCCCTTTGAGCTTTCCGGAGGAGAAAAGCGCAGAGCCGCCATTGCCGGGGTGATCGCCATGGACCCGGATGTGTTGATCTTAGACGAGCCCACCGCGGGGCTGGACCCCCGGGGAAGAGATGTGCTGCTGTCTCAGATCATGCAGTATCACAAAGCGAGAAAGAACACGGTGCTGCTGGTATCTCACAGCATGGAGGATATCGGCCGCACAGCGGACCGGGTGCTGGTGATGAACGGTGGGCACAAGGCGATGCTGGGAAAGACCAGAGAAGTATTTTCCAAAGGAGAAGAGCTGAAGGCTCTGGGCCTTCAGATCCCGCAGATCACCGCCATTATGCACAGGCTCAAGGAGCTGGGGTGTCCCGCGGAGGACTGCGTGCTCACCGTGGACGAGGCGCTGCATACGCTCGCCTCTTTTTTGAAGGCCAGAACGGCGGGAGCAGAGCCTGCCGGTTCGGAAGAATAGCGGGAGGGGAGGGGTTTCATGATCTCGGATATCACCTTGGGGCAGTTTTTCCCCGGGCGTTCTGTTCTGCACCGAACAGATCCCCGGATCAAGCTTTGCCTGACGGTGTTTTATATCGTGCTGATCTTCACGGCAGGTAATTTCTATGCCCTGGGGTCGGTGGTGGCCTTTGTGCTGCTTGCCATGGCCTGCTCCAGGGTTCCCTTCAAGCTCTACCTGAAAAGCCTGAAGCCCATTCTGTTTCTCGTAGTATTTACGGCGGTGCTGAATATTTTTTACGGCGCCGGGGACCCCTTACTTCAGTGGGGCTTTATAAAGATTACGAAAAACGGGCTTCTTAACTGTGTCTTTGTTTCGGTGCGGATCATCACTCTGATCTTAGTAAGCTCCATTCTCACCTTTACCACCTCTCCCACCCAGCTGACAGACGCCATTGAGCGGCTGCTGAAGCCCTTGGGAAAGCTGCATGTTCCGGTGCACGAATTTGCCATGATGATGACCATCGCCCTGCGCTTTGTGCCCCTGCTTTTAGAGGAAACGGATAAGATCATGAGCGCCCAGAAGGCCCGGGGCGCGGATATGGAAAGCGGCGGGATCCTTCAGCGGCTCAAGGCGCTGGTGCCCATTCTGATCCCCCTGTTCATTTCCGCCTTTCGCAGAGCTTTTGATCTGGCGACCGCCATGGAGAGCCGCTGCTATCACGGCGGCGAGGGCAGGACCAAGATGAAGGTCCTGAAAATGGGAAAGCAGGACGCCCTGGTGCTTTGCTGCGTGACCCTGTTTTTCGCTTTGTTCCTCACCCTCACCCTGGCCTTGCCTGCGGCGCGCTAGACGGGAGGGAAAGCCTTGGAGCGAAATCTTCTCATCACCATAGCCTATGACGGCGCCGCCTATCACGGCTGGCAGATCCAGGAAAACGCTCTCACAGTCCAGGAGGTATTCCAAAAGGCCCTGTTTTCCGTCACCGGGAAGCAGGAGGAGCTGAAGGCATGCTCCCGCACGGATACGGGAGTGCACGCCAGAGAGTTCTGTATCAGTTTGAAAACGGGAAGCGCCGTGTCCTCAGAACGGATGGCGGCGGCCCTTAACCACTATCTGCCCCCGGATGTGGCGGTCCTCTCCTGCCGGGAGGTGCCAATGGACTTTCACGCCCGCTACTCCTGCAAGGGAAAGGAATACTGCTACGAGATCTGGAATCATCCGGTGCGCAGCCCCTTTTTGAAGGATCGGGCGCTGCACTACTGGTACCCCTTGAACGAAAAGCTTCTGGACCGGGCGGCTAAAGGGTATTTGGGCAGCCACGACTTTTCCTCCTTCTGTACGCTGGACCGGCGGGAGCGGGGAGATCTGACCCGCCGTGTTACCAGATCTCAGGTGGAGCGCCGGGGAGACAAGGTGATCTTCACCGTGGCGGCGGACGGATTTCTTTACAATATGGTGCGTATTATGACAGGGACGCTGCTTCGGGTACAGGAGGGAAAGCTTTCGCCGGAGGATATTCCCTGTATTCTGGAAGCGAGGGACAGAAGCCGGGCCGGCCCCACCGCGCCGGCCTGCGGGCTCTATCTCAACCGGGTGTTTTATTGACGAAAAAGAAAGGAGGGAAATGAGGGTTGAAACGAGGAAAGCACGCGAAGAAGGAGGAAAAGGAGCTCCTGCAGCTTGACGAGTTCCAAAAGGAAGAGGAGCCGGAGATCCAGTACGAGGAGGAAGAAGAGGAAGAAGAGCTTCTCAAAAAGGTGAAGATCCCCAAGGCTGTGTACCGGATCGGCGTGATCCTGGTGGTGGTGATCCTGGGGCTGATTCTCTGGATGAACCGCGGCAACCTGGCCCCGGACCGGGTGATCAGCTGGTTCAAGCTTCAGCTGATGGGCTCCGGCTCCGGCGACGGATTCCCTGTGCAGATCACGGGCACCGATGTGCGGGAAGGCAATTTCACCCAGCACGACGGAGCGGCCGCCGTCCTCAGCGACACCTCCTTTTCCCTCATCAACTCCACCGGCCGTTCCCTCATCTCTCTCCAGCACGGCTTCAACGACCCCGTTTTGTGCGCTTCGGGAGGGAATTATCTGCTCTACAACCTGGGAAGCACCGGGTATCTTCTGCAAAGCGGCACAGATACGGTAGTTAATAAAAACGCCCCTGCGGATATTTTGGCGGGAGCGGTGTGCCGCAGCGGCCGGTTCGCCTTGGGAATGCAGGGTTCAGAGGGCGCTTCCCTTCTGGAAGTCTACTTAAAGGATGGGACTCTGCAATACTCCTATCGCTTTGCCAGAGACTATATTACCGCCCTGGCGCTGAATTCCGACGGGACCTATGGGGCGGTGTGTACGGTGCGCAGTGAAAACGGAGAGCTGGTGTCAAAGATCACCGCCTTCTCCTTTCAGGACACAGAGCCCATCGCCGAATACGAAAGCAGGGACAATCTGCTGTTAGGCATCTATTGGGGCGATAACGGGAACCTGTACGCCGTGGGGGATTCCGCGGTGGTTTCCACCGATTCCGCTTCCTTCCAGTTTGTGCAGTACAGCTACGACGGCAGATCTCTCGCTTCCTTCGCCCTGGCGGAAAACAGGGCGTTTGTCTCTATTTCCGCTTACGAGCACGCGGGCTCCAGCACGATCCTGGTGTTTAACGGCCAGCGGGAGCCCCTGAAGATCGAATCCAGACAGCGTGCCAAGTCCCTTTCCGTTTCCGGTGCTTCCGTGGCCTCTTTGGAGGGCACGGAGGTGGTGTTCTACGACTATACCACCGGAACGGAGCAGTCGAGGGCCTCCGCCGGCAGCGACGCGCGCAGTGTGGCGCTGCTCAGCGAAAGCAGGGCCTATGTGCTGGGGATCAGCGAGATCCGCATGGCGCAGGCGTCTTAAAAAATGGGATTCTGATGTCTTGACAGATTTCCGTAAGGGATTAAGGCTTGTAGAAGCCTTGGGATTGTGATATGATTTATTTCTATAGGCGGGAAAATTCCCGGCAAAATTCCGGAAAAGGGGGGCAGACGGGAGGATGAACTTTGCGCTTGATATTTTCTTGATCTGTGTGATGGCGGCCTGTATCATCACGGGGATCAGGCGAGGCTTCGTCAGGTCTGCCGCCAGGTTTGTGGGCGCGGTGATCTCCGCCTGCCTTTCCGCCGTGCTGGGCGGAATAGCCGCCCAATGGCTCTATGACCTGCTGTTTCGCGACGCCCTTATCGAAAAGATCCGGGGAGCCATATTGTCCATCAGCGGCCCGGACGCGGCCCAGGCCGTACTGGACGGACTGCCCGATTTCATTGTGCGGGCCCTGGAGACCGCAGGCGTTACCAAGGCGACCCTTACGGGAAGCCTTGCCTCGCAAAGCGGTGAGGCCGCCGCTGTGCTGGCAGAGGCTTTGGAGCCGGTGTTCGTCAGCTTTTTGAAGGTCCTTACCGTGTTCGGCCTGTTTCTGCTGTTTTTAGTTCTGACCCGTATTTTGGCAAATCTTTTAGCCGCCGCCTTTGAGCTTCCCCTTTTGAGCCAGGTAAACAGCGCTTTGGGCGGACTCTTCGGCTTTTTGATGGCGCTGCTTCTTCTCTGGGTCCTGATCAGCGCTTTAAAGATCTTCCTGCCCATGACCTCCCTGGAAATGCAGGCCTCCCTGTCCCGGGCAGTAGAGAGATCTGTGCTCATGAAGGTCATCGCGGGAATGAACCCTCTGGGGGGAATGTTCCGATAGCCTTTGCAGGGCCTCTTTCCCTTCGGGACCGGCTGTCCACGCTTCCCTCAAGCCCCGCAAATATGAAAGAAAAAGTGAGGATCCTCTCCATGCCCGCTGAAAGAAAACCGAGAAATCAGAATCTGACGGTTCCCAACGCGCTGTCCGTGCTGCGTATCCTGATCGTGCCCTTTTTTGCCTGGTACTTCTTAAAGGGGAAGCTGACCGCCGCTGTGTCTCTTTTGGCTCTTTCCGGCCTTTCAGACCTGTTCGACGGCGTGATCGCCAGAAAGTTCAATCAGGTGACGGAGTTAGGGAAGATGCTGGATCCCTTCGCGGATAAGCTCACCCAGGGCGTGGTAGCTATGTGTCTTGCCATCAAGTTCCCAGTGATCTGTCCGGTTTTGCTGCTTTTCATCGCCAAAGAGTTTGCCATGCTTTGCTGCGCGGTGATTTTATTGAAAGAGAAAAAAAGGCCCTGCTCTGCCAAGTGGTATGGGAAAGTGGCTACGGTGATGTTTTATCTCTCGGTTGGCGTCATCGTGGTCATGGACGGATTTTTCCATGTACGCACCTGGGTGTTCAGCATTGTTGCCAATGTGCTTTTGATCCTCACCGCGGTGATGATGATCTATTCCGCGATCCATTATTTCCAGATTTTTCGAGAAATTTTCCACTCAGACGATGAAAAATATGAACTGGATCTGCCCGATGAGATCCGGGCGAAAACCGTGCGGGAGAAGGTCCGCAGGAAGAAGTAACAGGAAAGGAAATCAGTGCCATGTTAATGTGTACCCGCTGTAAAAAGCGGCCCGCGGTCGTGTTTGTTTCCAATTCACTGGACGGAAATCCCCAGGGGCTTTGCTTTGTGTGCGCGAAAGAGCTGGGCATCAAGCCCGTGAACGATATCATGCAGAAAATGGGAATTACCGATGAAGAGCTGGAAGCGGCCGCGGACCAGATGAGTGAGCTGATGAACCTGGACAACGAGGAGGACGGGGAGGAAAGCTTTACCCCCGGAGGCGCCGCGACGCTGCCCTCTGATATGATGCTGGGCGGAATGTCCGGCCAGAACGGACGGCCCAATGTGCAGGAGAAAAAGGAGAGCTTTCATAAGAAAAAGAGAAAGCATATCAGCAACTACTGTACAGACCTTACCGGCCGCGCCCGGCGGGGAGAGCTGGACCGCATCGTGGGCAGAGAAAAGGAGATCCAGCGCGTGGTGCAGATCCTTTCCCGGCGCACTAAGAATAATCCCTGCCTCATCGGCGAGCCCGGCGTGGGAAAAACCGCCGTGGCGGAGGGCCTTGCTCTGCGCATAGCAGAAGGAAATGTGCCCGCCAAGCTGCGGGATAAGGAGATCCAGCTGCTGGACCTCACCTCGCTGGTGGCGGGAACGCAGTTTCGCGGACAGTTTGAAAGCCGGATCAAGGGCCTGGTGGACGAGGTGAAGGCGGACGGCAATATCATCCTCTTCATCGACGAGATCCACAATCTGGTGGGGACAGGGGACGCGGAGGGCAGCATGAATGCCGCCAATATCCTGAAGCCCGCCCTTTCCAGAGGAGAGATCCAGGTCATCGGCGCCACCACCTTTTCCGAATACCGGAAATACATTGAAAAGGACGCCGCATTGGAGCGCCGGTTCCAGCCGGTGACCGTGGGCGAGCCCTCCATTCAGGACGCCATCGATGTCATTTCCGGGATCAAAAATTATTATGAAGCCTATCACCGGGTCACAGTGTCCGATCAGATCGTGCGAAGGATCGTAGTGCTTTCCGAGCGCTATATCAACGACCGGTATCTGCCGGATAAGGCCATCGATCTGCTGGACGAGGCCTGCGCCTGCGCGGCATTGCGCAACAAAAAGCTGGCGGAATACGACGAGGCCCAGCTGAAGCTTTCTAAGGAGCGGGTGAGAGAGCAGGATCTTTCCAACCCCTCAGACGGCGGGGCAGTGGACTATGAGGAGCTGGCCAAGACGCATTACCGCATTGCCGCTTTGGAAGAAAATCTGGAAGACCTGAAAAAAGAGGGGATCTTTGCTTCGGTGGAGGAAAAGGATCTCGCCTATGTGATCGAGCTGTGGACCGGCATCCCTGCCGCCCGGGTAGAAGAAAATGAGCTCAAGCGTCTCGGAAGTCTGGAAGAGGTCCTGTCTCAGAAGATCATCGGGCAGGACGAGGCGGTGAAGGCGATCTCCGCCGCCATCCGCCGCAGCCGGGTGCAGATCAGCCCCAGAAGACGGCCCGCCTCCTTCATTTTTGTAGGGCCCACAGGAACGGGGAAGACCGAGCTGGTGCGGGTCATTTCCCAGGAACTGTTTGACACGCCGGAAACCCTGATCCGCCTGGATATGTCCGAGTTTATGGAGAAGCACTCCGTGTCGAAGATCATCGGTTCCCCTCCCGGCTATGTGGGGTATGACGAGGCCGGACAGCTGACGGAAAAGGTCCGGCGCAGGCCCTATTCGGTCCTGCTGTTCGACGAGATCGAAAAGGCCCATCCCGATGTGATGAATATCCTTTTGCAGATCCTGGACGAGGGCAGGATCACCGACGCCCACGGCCGGACGGTAAATTTTGAAAACACGGTCATCGTGATGACCTCCAACGCCGGAAGCGACCGGCAGGAGGCCTCCCTGGGCTTTGCCAAAACGGCGGCTGACATCAGCAGGGAAAAGGCGCTGAAGGCCCTTCGAGAATTTCTGCGGCCAGAGTTTTTGAGCCGCGTGGACGAAGTGGTGGTGTTCCGTCCGCTGGATGAGAAGGACTACGAAAAGATTTCCGCTTTGATGCTTTCGGAATATGTGGAGGTCCTGAAGGAAAAGGGGATCCGCTTCACCTTTACCGAGGAAGCCTGCGCGCTGCTGGCCGGAAAGTCCATTGGCGGGAAAAGCGGGGCAAGAGACCTGCGCAACAACATCCGCCGTATGGTGGAGGATAAGATCGCCGAGACTCTGGTAGAGGCCGGAGAAGGAGGCGTCAGCGCGGTAGCGCTGTCTGTGGACGGAGAGAATTTAAAGCTGAATGTGCTTTAAGCATCCGGAAAATCAGGGAAAAAGGGGAAAGCCGCTTCAGGCGTTCCCTCTTTTTCAGCAAAATGGGGGACCTTGATGGCAGAGAGACAGAAACTATTTTTTCCCAGCTGCAATTTCAGCAGTGCGAGCCCTGAAGCGGCGAAACGAATTCGCCGCTATCTTTCCCGGACCATGGAGGTAGCGGGCTGCTGCCAGGTCGATGAAAAAGCCTTCCGGCCGGAGTATCGGGCGGTCTATTTCTGTCAGGCCTGCCGGGAGAGGATCGAGGAGAAGACCCAGGGCTCCATGGAATGTGAGGACCTGTTTTCCTATCTTGACCGGGACTCGGGCTTTTCTCCTCCCGATTACAGCGGGCTTACAGTCAATGTGCAGGATTGCTGGAGAGACAGGGAGCACCCGGAAATCTTTCAGGCAGTGCGAAGCCTGCTTCAAAAAATGAAAATTACCGTAGTGGAGCTGGAGGAGTGCAAAGAGCGCTCCGTATTCTGCGGAGATCTTCATTTTGAGCCGAAAACCAGAGAAAACAAAGAGCTTCTTGCCCGGTATCCCGGAACGCCGCTCTATCGGCTGCCCGAAGAGGCAGTGGCCGCCCTGATGCGGGAGCAGGTGGCAAAGTACACCTGCCCTCTGACCGTGTGCTACTGCAATCGCTGCGTCAAGGGTGTGCTTGCGGGAGGCGGCCGCGCCGTGCATTTGTTGGAGCTTGCCATGGGAACTTTTAAAAGCTTTTGAGGAGCCAAAGGCGCGAAAAAACACTTGACGAATGAGGAGCGCAATGGTATAATAGCCCCGTTGTGGATATGCGGGTGTAGTTCAGTGGTAGAACCCCAGCCTTCCAAGCTGGTCGTGTGGGTTCGATTCCCATCACCCGCTCCAAAAGTAAGACAGCGGGGCCATGATCCGCTCCACGGTAAGACGGCGGAGTATGATCTGTTCCAACTGCAAGAGGCGGCTTTTTGGTCGCTGAAACGAGGAGGTAAGGCGCCTTTCGGCGCTTTATCATTCTCTCCCCCCGCGAGCCAGGGGAAGACCCTTTTTTATGTGCGCCAATAGCTCAGCTGGATAGAGCAACTGCCTTCTAAGCAGTAGGCCAGGGGTTCGAGTCCCTTTTGGCGCGCCAATATGGTGGATGTAGCTTAG
>CAMNSA010000014.1 GCA_946554335.1 uncultured Neglectibacter sp. | reverse complement strand
AGACCGGAATGTTGACGCTCAGACAGTATTCCACCACCTTGGGATTGAGGCCGGGAGAGATCACAGCCTTTGCACCGCTGCCAATGGCCTCTTTTGCCTGCTCTACCGTAAGCACCGTTCCGGCGCAGACAAACATTTGGGGTAGGGCCTTTGCCATGCTCTCGATAGATTTGGCGGCGGTCTTGGTGCGGAAGGTGACCTCGGCGGCGGGGATACCGCCGCTTAAAAGAGCTTGTGCCAGAGGAACTGCCTTCTCGGACTCTTCCAGCTTAATAACGGGGATAATGCCTGTGTTCCGCAGGACTTCTACTGCATTCTCCATGAGGATCTCCTCTCTTTGTGTTGAAGTGATGGCCTTAGTTCTGGTAGCCGCCCTTCATGGGGGAGGCGGCCTTTTCCGTGAACAGGCCCAGTACGCCGGAACGGTATTTCCGCTCTCTGGGCTTCCAGGCGGCCCGGCGGTTCTCTAAGATCCTGTCGATCTCCTGTTCGCTTTTTTCCTCACCCTTCACGCCGCAGATGCGAAGGACTCTCTCGGGGATGTCGATCTCGATGAGATCTCCCTCCTCCACCAGGGCGATGGGGCCGCCCTCGGCCGCTTCCGGGGAGATGTGGCCGAGGGCCGGACCCCGACTGGCGCCGGAAAACCGCCCGTCGGTCAAAAGAGCGATGGAGGCGGAAAGCTCCGGGTCGGAGGAGATGGCCTCTGTGGTGTAGAACATTTCCGGCATTCCGCTGCCCTTGGGGCCCTCGTAGCGGATGATCACCGCGTCTCCGGGACGGATTTTGTGGGTGAGGATGGCGGAGATGGCGTCCTCCTCGCAGTCAAAGGGGCGGGCGGTGAGCTTCGCCTTATGCATCGGCTTGGGCACCGCGCTGTGCTTGACCACGCCGCCGTCCGGGGCGAGGTTCCCCTTGAGGATGGCGATGGCGCCGTTGGTGCCGATGGGGTCGTCAAATTTCCGGATAATGTCAGTGGCTTTTCTTCCCGTTTTGGCAAGCAGCTCTTCGCAGCGGTCGTAGTAGCCGTTTCGGGAAAGCTCCTCCAGGTTTTCACCCAGCGTTTTGCCAGTCACCGTCATCACATCCAGGTGGAGCATGGACTTGATCTCCTCCATAATGCGGGGAACGCCTCCGGCGTAATAGAAGTATTCCGCGGGCCATTCTCCTGCGGGACGGATGTTGAGAAGATAGTGAGCGCCCCGGTGCAGGCGGTCAAAGTCGTCCGCGTCGATGGAGACGCCGAATTCCCGGGCGATGGCCGGGATATGCAGCAGAGTGTTGGTGGAGCCGGAGATGGCGGCGTGAACCATGATGGCGTTTTCAAAGCTTTCCTTCGTTACGATCTTTCTGGAGGTAAGTCCGCTTCCGCAAAGCTTTGCCGCCTGGCGGCCGGCCTCCAAAGCCACCTTTTTCAGGTCCTCGCAGGTGGCGGGCATCAGGGCGCTTCCCGGAAGCATCAGCCCCAAAGCCTCCGCCATGATCTGCATGGTAGAGGCGGTGCCCATAAAGGAGCAGGCTCCGCAGGAGGGGCAGGCGTGGTGCTTGTAGAAGGTAAACTGCTCTTCACTGATCTCTCCCCGCTGGAACATAGCGCTGTAGGTGCCGATCTGCTCTAAGGTGAGCAGATCGGGCCCCGCCTCCATCACACCGCCGGTCACCACGATAGAGGGGATATCGATCCTGCCGATGGCCATCAGCTGGGCGGGTATGGATTTGTCGCAGCTGGAAAGGAAAACGCCCGCGTCGAAGGTGGTGGCGTTGGAGTGGATCTCAATGAGGTTCGCGATGGTGTCCCGGGAGGCGAGGGAGTAGTTCCCGCCGTCGTGGCCCTGCGACATGCCGTCGCACATATCCGTGGCAAAATAGAGGGCAGACTTGCTTCCCTCTTTGTCGCAGCCCTTTGCCGCAAGCTGTGACAGCTCCAACAGATGGGCGCTGCCGGGGTGGCTCTGTCCATAGGTGCTTTCGATCAGCACCTGAGGCTTTTCCAGATCCTCCGCGGTCCAGCCCATTCCCATGCGCAGCGGATCCATTTCCGGCGCGATCTTTCTGATCTCCTGGCTTTTCAGTTTCATGCTTCTTCCTCCCATGCTGTCTTCCTTACGGCTTCCCAAAAGCCTTTTCCTTATTATATCGGATATTGCGCCCAAGAACAAGGCAGGCGCTGTATTTTTAGAGAGAAAATTGACTTTTCTTTTTTTGACAAGTATACTGGAACTCAGATTAAGCGGGATGAGTTTTGGAAATGGTATTGGAAAGGGAGATGAGAAGATGGAGAAGTTGTTTTCAGAAAGAGGTCAGGCGAAAATCTGTGTGCCTCTCACCGGCGAGGGGATTCCTGCCCTTCAGGCAGAGCTGGAATATGTGTTGGACTTACCGGCAGACCTTTTCGAGTGGCGGGTGGACTGCTATTTCGGAGATCCGCTGGAGGCCTTGAGTTTTATTCGGGAACGGATCGGAGGACGGCCGCTGCTATGCACAGTGCGCACCGAGAAGGAGGGGGGAAAGGCCGCTCTTTCCCCAAAGGAGTATGAGAAGCTGGTTTCTTCCCTTTTGGAGGAGGGCGGGTTCGCCTTGGTGGATCTTGAGCTCTCCAGCGGAGAAGACCGGGTAGAGCGCCTTGTGAAACTGGCCCGGGAAAAGGGGATCCTTACCGTTATTTCCCGCCATGATTTTCAGAGTACGCCTTCGGAAAATGAGATCCATGAAACCTTACTCAGGATGAAGGCGCTGGGAGCGGATCTGCCCAAATTCGCAGCTATGCCGCACACGCCCGGGGATGTGTTGGCTCTGCTTTCCGCCACCTGGCGCGCCTTTCAGGAGATCGGCCCGGTGATCACCATGTCCATGGGAGACTTGGGAAAGATCAGCCGTGCTTCGGCGGGAATCTTTGGTTCCCTGGTGACCTTTGCCGCCGGGAAGAGGGCTTCCGCTCCGGGGCAGATGAACGCGGAGGACCTGAAAGCGATCCTGGAGGATCTGGCCCCCCGCGCCTGATTTTGACCGGTCGGATCGCGAAGACCGGGGAAAGGAGAGAACAGCAATGAAAGAGGATATCGATTCCATCCTGAATTCCATGTTCCGGGGAGGCAGGCTGCAGCTGGGTTCAAAGGAACAGCAAAGCGCGGAGAAGCGGGCTCGGGAGATCGTACAAAACGGCTCCTTACAGGAGGAGATCGACGATCTGACAAAAGAGGTGCAGGCAGAGATCGGAGGTCTTCAGAAGAGGCTTCAGGAAGATAAGATCCCGGTTTCCGAGCCTGTGTGCAATCGGGGCAGCGAACAGGACTTAAAGCAGGCCTTTGAGACTGCCCAAAAAGAAACCGCCCGGGAGGTCTTAGGGCAGGAGAATTTTCTTTCCGCTCTCACTCTCGCGCTGCGAAGGCCTTTTGTCATGGATTCGGAAGAACAGAAGCCATTGGGGAAAGGGGCAGTGATCGGGCCGAAGGGCACCGGAAAGCACACAGCCCTTCGTACCATGTGCGCTTCTCTTGCCCGGCAGGGCGTGCTGAAAAACGGAAAAGTGGAATTTCTCTCCCTGTCCCGCTATGGGGAGGAAAAAGGGGAGAAGGCTTTTTTGCAGGACCTGTATTCCGCTTTGAAAAGCGGGGCGGCCCTGCTGGTTTTTGAAGACTGCGAGGGGGCCCCTCTCACGGTTTTAAACGGGGTGACCCGTCTCTTTTTAACGGGTGAGCTGCCCCTGTCCGGCCGGTATGCACAGCAGAAGGGGATGCTGGTGGATACCGGTTCAGCCCTGGTGCCGAACGCGGTGTCCTCCCTTCGGGCGGACGGCAGGTATCTCCTCCTTTTGACCCATAGCTCGCTCACAAAGCTTTCCGACACCTTCGGCGCCGCCTTTTTGGACGCTTTAGACGACATCTGCGAAACGGAGCCCTTCTCTCCGGAAGCGCTTCTTTCCCTGTGTGACAGGGCGCTGCAAAGCCTTTGCGACAGGTGCAGAAAGAAGCTGGGCTTTTCCCTTACTTACCGGAATGAAGAAAAGGTGCTTTTGGCCCAAAGCTATCAGAGGGAGGAGGGGGTTCCCTCGCTTTTCCGGGAGACTGAAGGGCTTTTCCGGGCTTTGAGCGAATACAGGCTGAAAAACGAGAAGGCAGAGGAGCAGGCGGTTTTGACCGTCCGGGAGGGACGCTTAGCCATTCAGACGGCGGAAAAGGTCTGGATCACACAAAAGGGGGAGTCCTCTTCCCATATAGCGATAGAAGCCGTTCAGAAAGAGCTTTCCGAAATCGTAGGCCTTGAGCCGGTAAAGGAATACATCCTCTCTCTGGAGGACCATTTCAAGATCCAGCAGCTGAGAAAGGAAAAAGGCTTAAAAACCTCGGCGCTTTCCATGCACATGATCTTTACCGGAAATCCGGGCACCGGAAAAACCACAGTGGCCAGGATCGTTTCCCGGTATTTGAAGGCCATCGGCGTGCTGGAGGGAGGGCAGCTGATTGAGGTGTCCCGGGGAGACCTGGTGGGAAAGTATGTGGGCCATACGGCGCCGCTGACGCAAAAGGCTCTGGAATCCGCTTTGGGAGGCGTCCTTTTTATCGATGAGGCCTATTCTCTCTATCGCGGCCGTGACGACAGCTTCGGCCTGGAATGTATCGACACGCTGGTCAAGGGAATGGAAGATCACAGGGAGAACCTGCTGGTGATTTTAGCCGGGTATTCCGAAGAGATGGAGGAATTCCTCACGGCCAACTCCGGGCTGCGCTCCCGTTTCCCCAATGTGATCGAATTCCCGGACTACACTGCCGAAGAGCTCCTTGAGATTACAAAGAGCATCGTAAAGGGCAAGGGCTATCGGCTGGATCCCGCCTGCGAGGGGCCGCTGCTGCGCTATTATGAAAACGCCCAAAGGCAGGACAGCCGGAAAAATGGAAACGGCCGCATGGCCAGGAACAAGGTGGAGGAGGCCGTATTGGCCTGCTCCCGCCGGGTGGCCGGAGAAATGGACTTGGAGCCTGATTTAGAGCTTCTGCTTTTGGAGGATTTCTCTCTCGAAGCTTAACAGAGAGGTCAGCGCAAAAAGCTCCCCGGATAGGGAAAAACCTATCCGAGGAGCCTTTCTATCGGGAAATGAAGCTCAGGCCACTGCCATCATGCGCTGCAGCATGGCGGCGGTTTCAGAGCGCTTGATAACGCCGCGAGGAGCCAGCTCTGTAGGCGTGCGGCCGCTCAGAATATTGTTTGCTACGCACCAGGACATGGCGTCCTTCGCATACACTGATACCTTTCCGGCATCCTCAAACTTCGTGAGAGGCGCTTTTAAAGAGGTATCCTTTTCCTCTACCAGCTCGCGGTAGCGGTAGAGCATAACGGCGAAATCCTGCCGGAGGATATTCTTCTTGGGGGAGAAGGTCTCGCTGGTGGTGCCGGTAGTAATGCCCACCTCAGCGCCCCAGTTGACAGCGTCATAGCAGAAGTCGCCGGGCTTTACATCCTTAAATCCTGCGGCCTTGGAGGCTTTGGGCTCGCCGGCCATTCTCCAGAGAACTGTGATCAGCGCGGCGCGGTTGGCTGTTCTTCCCGGAGCGAAAGAGGTGGCGGAAACGCCGTTGATCAGCTCGTTTTCATAACAGTAGAGCACCGGTTCAAAATACCAGGAGAATTCAGAGACATCCTTAAAGGGGAGGCCGTGGGGCTTGGCATAGACCGTCATATAGCCGGAGCCGTCGGTAGTAAAGGTGTTGTAATAGGTCTGAAGCTTTCCGCCGTTTGCGGGAGCAAGATAGGACTCATAGACATATTTGGTGTTCTGCGCCAGAGAGAAGGTGCCGTCTGCCCGCATAGAGACCGGGGTCTTATCAGTGCGGTACACATCGAAAAGCATTCTGCTGTCGTCTCCGACGATGGTCACAATGGTCTTATCCGAGCCGTTTCTTGTAAAGGCCTTGATGCAGGCGTTGGAGGAATAATTCGCCGAAACGCTCAGCTCTTCCCAGCTTCTCCCGTTATTTTCAGACAGGTAGGTGCTCTTTTTCGGAGCGTCCACCGTCTGATAGATGCTGCTTCCGATACGGCCCTCCAGAGGAACGACAGCGCCGCCGGAGAGGGTGTACTTGACGATAACGGAGAACCGTTTGCCGGTAAGCGTTACAGGGGAGGAGAGCGTCTCTGTGAGATAGCCCATCAGGTTCGTGCTGCCGGAAGCCACAGGGCTCAGGCCGGAGGTGCTCACAGCGCCGGTGGGATTGACATAGATCTCATACCGGGTGTTGCCCCACAGGCCGATGTTGACGGCAGTCAATTCTTCGGTGCCGGGCTCCTTGTCAAACACATTGGCGACCAAAATGGTAGAAGTGCCCTGGTCAGGCGTATAGCTGATGGTCTGGCCCATGGGGTCCAGCACATAGGCGTTGTCATAGTCTACATTTACCTGAGCCTCAGTCACCGTGGTGGAAAGCTCATAAATGGAAAGGTCGTTATAGGAGACATAGAAGAAACCGTTTTCCTGAACGCTGTCTCCCCAGCTGTTCTGGATGATCCAGGCGCCGTCATTGGCGGGGATATAGCCTCCGACCGGGCTAAAATTGGTGGCGGGGTAATTGTCGTCCCAGCCTACCAGCAAAACGGCGTGATTGGTAGCATAGGGGGTATTGGCGGGATTGAAGTAGCAGTTGTTTGCGCTGTTAAAGCAGACCCCGGCGTCCACCCAGTTGATGCCCACATCCAGTGAGCCGTAGTCCAGCACGCCCTGTTTCATCTGGGAGCGCAAGGCGGCCAGGCTGGAGGAAAGGCGGTTGGTGTCCACCTCGGGGTAGAACATATAGCCGGTGACCCAGGCGTCAGGCGCCATGGTGAGCTGTGCGCGGGTGGGGTAGGGGATGATGAGATCAGAGCCGCTCACCTGATAATCCTGGAATACCATGGGACCCGTAGAGTCTACCGGGCCCGCGCCCTGCATGAAGTAACTGGAGCTCAGGTACTGGTTTCCGCCGGAATCAGCCTGCCGGTAAGGCGTAGAGCCGGTGTACAGATCGTTGGGGATCAGGCTGTTGAAAAACTCCATATGGCGCGGGGAGAAGTTATAGCTCTGCCCGTCCGCGAGAGGGGTTTTGCGGTTTAAATAGTTCTCCAGGTTTTCCGTAGCGGAAAAGGTCCAGCAGGAGCCGGAATTGCCCTGATCTTCCACCGGGGAAAGGTAGCCCTGTGTTCTGGCGTCGTAAGAGGAGGGCAAAGGCCCGGCCTGCTTGCCGGAGTCAGACTCCAGGCTGGAAGCGCGGTTCAAAGTGAGAGGAGGACGCACGCTTTTCTGCTCCTCTTTTGAAAGCTCCAGATAGTCCTGATACTCCTGGGAAACATTCCCCAGAGAACCTTTTAGAGTCTCTTCCGCCGAGGCGGAGGAGAGGGGGACACAGGCTAATAGCAGCGCCCCTGTGAGAACGAGCGAAAGCAGTTTCTTCAATTTCATAATGCTCCATTTCCTTCCGTGTAAGTTTCTAAAATATTCATCATAGGAGATCCTGCGGTTCACAAGTCCTCCTTTTGATTCCCGTGCGACAAAACGATATACGATCCACTGAAAATACTTCCGGCGGTAAAGGGCTTGTCCCTGTTTCCCCGAAAAGCGGCGGCTTTACCGGACGCTGGGGGGAATGTGTCTTAAAAACAGATCAAGCCTTTTTCAGCACCTTTACGATCTCGCCGATGAAAATCCTATGCAGGTCTCGTTGGGGATACCATTTTCCCAGATCCTCCGGCTCCAAAAAGCAGCGCTCCTCCATGTCCTGGCGGTAGCGCTTTTTGCAGATCAGCACCAGCTTCGCCTCTTCATAGTAGGGGGCAGCCTCGTCAAAAACAGGAGTGAGGCCGGTCTCTTTGTCCTTGTCTGTATCCCTGCCGGAACGGCTTCCGAACAGGTTTAAAGCCGCCCGGTATTTCTCCTCAAAAAAGCAGAGAGAATAATAGTCCTCCCGCTCCACGAACTCCAGAGTGTAGCGCTGAGGACGGATATAGATGGTGGAGACATACTTGCCCCAAAGCTCGCCTACACCGCCCCAGCTGGCAGTCATGGCGTTATGCTTTTGCCGGTCTCCGGCGGTGATCAGCATCCATTCCTTGTTGATAAGCGTAAAAAAATTAAGCTCCAGCTCTTCCGGAGAGATCTCACAAAATGCCAAGGGGTTTCATCCTTTCCCGGAAATTTTCATAGACGCGGCCCATCGGCCATGTCTTATATACTTATGAATCAATGATAGCGGTTATCCGTGCTTTTTGCAAGTCAAAAATGGCTTTCTTTCCAAAATAGGAAAAAAATTCCGTATCCTTCCGCTTTGTCAGGGTCTTTTTCTGGCGGAAAGGAAGCTGATGGTGGAGTCCGGTGCCACCGTGATCCCCCGCGCCGCGGGGCTTAAACCGTAATAGGTGTTGCTTTGGTAAATGGGGTAGAATACATAGCTTTCCTGCAAAAGGCTTTCCAGCTCCCGGTAAGAGGAAAGGTCGAAGCTCAGGCTGTGCAGGGCTGCGTCATACTCCTTGTCCTCCATCAAAGAGGGAGAGGCGGCGCTTTCAAAGGCCTTAAGCGTGTCAAAGGGGGCGTAGCTTTTGGCCTGCAGGGTATAGAGGGCGGCTTCATAATCACCGGAGGAAATTCGTTCCTGGAATTCCCCGGTGCTCAAGGGCTCGATATTAAAGGAGTTTCTGAGCCTTGCGTTCCAGGAGGCCAAAAAGCCGTTGGCCATGTTGACAGAGTCCGCGTCATCGGGACAGATCACGGTGATGCTGGGCAGCTTTTCCCGGTCCATCGCTTTTAAGAGGGAGGAAAGACCGTTAAGCAGCTGGGGGTCCTCCTCGGGGTAAAAGGCGTCGCCCTCCTGATAATAGCTTTCCCGGTTCCAGCGGACACAGTCTGCCATGATACCGAAAGCCTCGCCTTCCCCTTCGGCAAATTTGGGGCAGCGGGAAAGAAGGTCTTGTCTGTCAAGGGTCTTAAAAAAGAGTTCGCGGACAAAGGGAGACTTCAAAGCCTCCGCTCGGGGATTGAGCAGAAGCCCCGTGACCGCGTCGTTGAGGGCGAGAAGCTCGCACCCAGCTTCACCGGCAGCCCTGGCCTGCTCCCGGGAAAGGGGGAGGATGTCGGCAGCTCCGCTTGTCAAAGCGGAAACAGGGTCCGTATCCACCGGCGTGTCATAGTCGATCAAATAGGAAAGCGCCTGGGGGGAGACGGCGTGTTCTCCCCGGTAGTTTTGAGAGCGTGTCAGTGAGACAGAGCGTTTCCCATATTCGGTGTTCCAGGCGTATATGCTCGAAAGGGTGAAGGGGCCGTTGGTGATGAGATACTGGGAAGAAAGGCCGTAATGCCCTTCGCTTTCCTCAAAGTATTCCCGGTTGCAGGGCATATAGTGGAGATTGGCCGTCAGGCTTGGGAAATCCTCATAGCCCTGCTCCAGCTTGATGACCAGGGTCTTGTCGTCCTTGGCGGAAACCCCCAGCCCATTTGGGTCCAACTCGCCTTGATATACGGCGCGGGCGTTCTGCACGATGAACAGGTCGTCCACCCCCTGAGCGCCGGTGGAGGGGGAGAGGGCGCGGGCGATGCCGAATACAAAGTCGTCCGCCGTCACAGGCCTTCCGTCGCTCCACTTGGCGCCGGAGCGCAGATGAAAGGTGAAAACGGTTGCGTCCTTGTTCGCCTCCCATCGCCGGGCGGCGCCGGGCAAAGCTTCGCCCTGCTCTCCCAGGCGGCAAAGCCCTTCAAAAAGGGAACTGATCACAGCCTTGGAGGCGGGGTCGGAAGCGGTTTGAGGGTCCAGGGTGGAAATATTCTGGGGCAGAAAACAGGTAAAGGAGAGATCTGTCTGATAGCCGAAGTCCGCGCAGCCCGTAAGGCTGAGCAAAAAAAACAGGCAGACGATCCTGCAAAATAAGCGTTTCAAAGGAGACGATCCTCTCTGTATCTTTAGAAAAGTGGAGCTTCTCAAAGCCGATTTGAAAAGCTCTGTTTTAGTATACACATCAGGAAGAGAAATATAGTTCCCATTGAGAATTATAAACAGAGAGTCCGGACTTTCTGCCGGGGAAAAAAGAGGAACTCTTGCAAGGGAAAGCTATTTGGAGTATAATCGGGGGCGTGACTGAATTTTCAATAAGGAGTGACCTCCATGTTCGATAAGGAGAAACCCTTTGAAAGGGAAGAGAGGACAGATCTCAATAAAACGGCAAAGGCTGTTTTGCAATATGTTCTGGCCTTTCTCAAATGGTTTTTGGGCGGAGCGGTGTTGGGGGCGATTTGCGGCGGGGTAGGAGCCCTGTTTCACAAATCCATCGACTTCGTCACGGATTTTCGTATGGAGCACAGCTTCCTTGTGTGGTTCCTGCCGTTGGCGGGGGTGGTCACACTTTTGTGTTACCGCCTTTGCAAAGTGAGCTTTCAGGCGGGAACCAACCTGATCATCGAATCGGTGAGCACCAACGAGCATGTGCCCATCCTCCTTGCGCCTCTGATCTTTCTGGGTACGGTGCTTTCCCATCTCTTCGGGGCCTCGGTAGGCAGGGAGGGGGCCGCTTTGCAGCTGGGGGGCAGCATCGGCCACAATTTCGGGGAGCTGTTCCGCTTTCGCCGGGAGGACGTGCAGGTGTTTTCCATGTGCGGTATGGCAGCCTGCTTTTCGGCGCTGTTCGGAACGCCGGTCACTGCTGCGGTCTTTGTGTTGGAGGTCATCCGGGTGGGGGCCATGCGCTACAACGCCTTTCTGCCCTGTATGGTTTCTTCCTTCAGCGCCTTTCTCACAGCCAGCGCATTAGGAGTTTCAACTCTTACCTTCCAGATCCCCCGGGGGGTGCTGCCCTTTGCTCCCATCAATATCGGAAAAACCATCCTGCTGGCCGCCCTGTGCGCGGTGGTGAGTATTCTGTTCTGCACCCTGATCCACAAAGCCTCTCACCTTGCGGAGAAATATCTGAAAAACCCCTATCTGCGTATTGCGGTGGGCGGACTTGTGATGGCGGTGCTGACCGTGGCGTTCGGACTTTACGATTATAACGGGGCCGGTACGGGGATCATTGAAAGGGCCGTCGGCGGCTCTGTTCGCCCGGAGGCGTTTCTCCTGAAGCTCCTGCTGACCGCCCTCTGCGTGGGGGTAGGCTTCCGGGGCGGGGAGATCGTCCCCACCATGTTTATCGGCGCCGCCTTCGGGTGCTTTATGGGGCCGCTTTTGGGCCTGGACGCCGGTTTTTCCGCTGCCGTGGGTCTTGTATCTCTTTTCTGTTCGGTGGTGAATTGCCCCATAGCTTCCTTGTTTCTCGCCATGGAGGTGTTCGGCACCACAGAGCTGCCCCTATTCGCAGTGGCCATCGCGGTGAGCTTTGTGCTCTCCGGCTACTTTGGGCTTTACAGCAGCCAGAAGATCGTGTTTTCCAAAGTCAAGCAGGAGGTCATTGAGAAAAACGCCCAATGACAGGGAAGAAGGAGATCTTTTATAAGGATCCTCTGTTTTCGTTGAAAAAGGCCGGAAGGCGGCGGGATACATCCCGCCGCCTTCCGGTTCTTTCATAGAAGTGAGATCACTGGACCTATTCCGGCTGGGAAGAAGCCTCATGGGTTCCGCCTTCATCCGTGATATAGGTAGTGACTTCGGCTTCGCCTTTCAGATAGGCGGCGGCTCCGTCTTCATCCTTCATATAGACGGTGACCCCGCTTTCATTTGCCTCCACTTCGGCGCCGCTGTCCACAGCGACATACACCTTTTCGCCGTCGATCTCGGTTTCGTAGAGATCTACCGTGGCGCCGTTTTCGGTCCAGCTTCTCAGGTAGGTCACCACTGTGCCGAACAGCTCGCCTCCCGTAGCGGCGTTGGCTCCCAAAGCGGTGGCGGCCGCCAGAACCGAAACCGCAGCGGCGATCACCAGCTTGCGCAGAATAAATTTTTTGGGCTGTCTCTTTGTGTTTGTCATGAAATCAAGCTCCTTTCCGGTGTCGGGAGAAGCTCTCAGCTTGGAAAAGGTTTTTTGAAACAATTCTGTTTCCAGCATGGTAAAAGAACGCCTTCCTTTCTCTTCTGTTCTTTTAGAAAACCTTTGGGGGAGCTATTCTCCCGTCTGTTCCTTTTGCTCAGGGCAAAGGGCGGCTCTGAGCTTCTTTCTTGCCCGTTCAAGGCAGGTGGCAACGGTGGACTCCTTTGTGTGAAGCAGAGAGGAGATCTCCCTGACGGAATACTCCTCATAATAGTAAAGATACACGGGGACGCGGTATTTTTTCGGCAGGCTCATGACAGAGAGAAACAGCGTGCTCTCCTCCGGCTCTTCCAGCTCCAGCGTCTGAGCGTATTCCTCTAAGGGAACGCTTTTGCGAAACCAGGCGGAGCATAAAAGCTTTTTAGATTCATTTACCGCTACCCGAATGACCCAGCGCCGCACATGCTCTTCGCTTTCAAACTCCTTTTGCTCCCGATAGAGCTTCAAAAGCACATTCTGCACGATATCCTGGGAATCCGCCGCATTTTTGCAGGAGTGGAAAGCCACCCGGTAGATGGTGTCGGAATAGCGCCGGACATATTGGGCAAACTGCTCTTCTTCCATAGGCTCCCACTTCCTTCCTTTTGAAAAGCTTTTCACTGATAGTACCTTTCAGACGGGAAAAATATCTCATTTTTTAAAAAATTTTTTCAAAAAGAAAAGCAGCGCCGTAAAAGGGAACTCCTTTTACGGCGCAGATAAAACAGAGTTGATCGGGATCATTGGATCACAAAACGATGCTTTCTCCCGTCATTTCAGCAGGCTTTGGAAGATTTAACAACTTCAGCATCGTGGGGGCGATATCCGCCAGGCGGCCGCCGCTTCTCAGCTTGCAGGGATGGTTGATCACACAGAAGGGAACGGGATTGGTGGTGTGGGCGGTAAAGGGCGTGCCGTCCTCCGCCACCATCTTGTCGGCGTTTCCGTGGTCGGCGGTCAGCAGAATACAGCCGCCCATTTCCTTCACAGCCGCCTCTACGCGGCCGATGCAGGAATCCACCGCCTCCACCGCCTTTACGGCCGCCTCGAACACGCCGGTATGTCCCACCATGTCGCAGTTGGCGTAATTCAGGATCAAAGCGTCATATTTGCCGGACTTTACAGCCTCTACCATCTTGTCCGTGACTTCATAAGCGCTCATCTCCGGCTGCAGGTCATAGGTGGCCACCGCAGGACTCTTTACCAGAATACGATCCTCGCCGGGATACTGCTTTTCCATTCCGCCGTTGAAGAAGAAGGTGACATGGGCGTATTTCTCCGTCTCGGCGATGCGCAGCTGGGTCATGCCCTGCTTGGAGAGATACTCGCCGAAGGTGTTGTTGAGGGATTCCGGCTTATAGGCCACCTCCACGTTGGGCATGGAGGCGTCGTACTGGGTCATGCACACATAGGTGAGGGGGAAGAAACCGTTTCTGCGCTCAAAGCCGGAGAAATCCGGATCGGTGAGGGTACGGGTAATCTCCCTTGCCCGGTCGGGGCGGAAATTGTAGAAGATCACGGAATCGCCGGCGGAAATGGGCTTTCCGCCCTCGCATACCGTGGGTACGACGAACTCGTCGGTGACATTGTTTTGATAGGAGGCTTCCACCGCGCACACGGGGCAGTCTGCCTTTTCGCCCTCGCCGTAAACCATGGCGGCATAGGCCTTCTCTACGCGCTCCCAGCGGTTGTCCCGGTCCATTGCGTAGTAGCGGCCCATCACTGTGGACACCTTGCCCACGCCGATCTTCTGGAGGGTCTTCAAAAGGTCCTCCACATACTCTTTTCCGCTGGAGGGAGGAACATCCCGGCCGTCCAGGAAGCAGTGCACATACACTTCCTCGAGGCCCAGCTCCTTGGCCATCTCTAACAGGGCGTAGAGGTGGGTGTTGTGGCTGTGAACTCCGCCGTCAGACAGCAGACCCATCAGGTGCAGGGCCTTGCCGTTTTTCTTCGCGCCCTCCATAGCCTTCAGCAGCGCGGGGTTCTTTTTCATCTCCCCCTCCTGGGCGGACTTGGTGATGCGGGTGAGCTCCTGATAGACGATGCGCCCGGCGCCGATATTGGTGTGTCCCACTTCAGAGTTTCCCATCTGTCCGTCGGGAAGGCCCACATCCATGCCGGAGGCGCCGATCTTGGTGACGGGATTCTCTTTGAGGATCCTGTCCAGATTGGGAGTTTTGGCGGCTACAATGGCGTTTCCCTCGTCGGGCGCGATGCCGAAGCCGTCCAAGATCATGAGAACAAGAGGTTTTTTCATAGGTTACCAGGGTCCTTTCTGACGAATCGTTGTCTTAGCCTCTGGTGGCAGCCTCTACGATGGCGGCAAAGTCGCCGGGCTTCAGAGAGGCGCCGCCGATCAGTCCGCCGTCCACGTCGGGCTGAGCGAGCAGCTCTGCCGCGTTTCCGGCGTTCATGGAGCCGCCGTACTGAATGGTGATGCCGTCTGCGGCCTTGGAGTCATAGAGTGCTCCGATGGTCTTGCGGATGGCGGCACAGACCTCGTTGGCCTGCTGGGCAGTGGCGGTCTTTCCGGTGCCGATGGCCCACACGGGCTCATAGGCGATGATGATGCGGGAGAGCTCTTCCTTGGAAACACCGTTCAAAGCGATCTTGGTCTGCATGGCGCAAAGCTCGTCGGTGATGCCCTGCTCTCTCTGGGTGAGGGTCTCGCCCACGCAGAGGATCACGGTGAGGCCCGCGTCCAAAGCGGCCCGCACGCGGTCGTGAACGGTGGCGTCCGTCTCGCCGAAATACTGGCGGCGCTCGCTGTGGCCGATGATGACGATCTTCACGCCCATAGAGCTGAGCATCTTCGCGGAGATCTCTCCTGTAAAGGCGCCGCTTTCAGCCCAGTGGCAGTTCTCCGCGCCGATCTGGATGTTGGTGCCCTTGGCAGCCTCCTGAGCGCTGTAGAGATCTACATAGGGGGTGCAGGCAATGACCTCGCACCCGGCGTCCTTCACCAGGGGGGCAATGGCGGAGATCAGCTCCTTTGCCTCCTCGGGCGTTTTGTTCATTTTCCAGTTGCCGGCGATAACAGCCTTGCGCAGCTGCTTATTCATGTTACAACATTCCTCTCTAATATTTTAAAAATAAGAGGCGCACACGCTAAATCGTATGCGCCCCTGCAAAATCAGGTCAAACTTCCGGCGCGGCACGAAATGATAAAACATCTCTCGCTTCGGCGCGAATTGGGTGCAGCGGCACGCTGCTCACTTTTCGTTCAGGCAGGCGATACCGGGAAGCTCCAGGCCTTCCAGGAATTCCAGAGAGGCGCCGCCGCCGGTGGAAATATGGGTCATTTTGTCCGCAAAGCCCAGCTTCTCAACGGCAGCCGCGGAATCGCCGCCGCCGATGATGGAGATAGCGCCGCTTTCGGCTACGGCTTTTGCCACGCCGATGGTGCCGGCAGCGAAGTTATCCCACTCGGAAACGCCCATGGGGCCGTTCCACACCACAGTGCCCGCGCCCTTGATGGCGTCGGAGAACAGCTTGATGGTTTTGGGGCCGATGTCCAGGCCCATCCAGCCCTCAGGGATGTCGTCAGAGGGGACCTCGCGGCTTTCCGTGTTGGCGTCGTACTCCTTGCCCACCTTGTTGTCCAGGGGCAGAAGGAAGTTCACGCCGTTCTTCTTGGCGTTTTCCATGGTGGTCTTCGCCAGCTCCAGCTTGTCCTCCTCGCAGATGGAGGTGCCGATGGGATGACCCAGAGCCTTCAGGAAGGTGTAGGCCATGCCGCCGCCGATGATCAGGGTGTCCACCTTGGTGATCAGGTTATCGATGACGCCGATCTTATCGGAGACCTTCGCGCCGCCCAGAATGGCAACAAAGGGACGCTTCGGATCCTGCAGAGCGCCGCCCATGACGGTGATCTCCTTCTGGATCAGATAGCCGCAAACGGCGGGGAGGTAGTGGGAAACGCCCTCGGTGGAGGCGTGAGCGCGGTGAGCGGTGCCAAAGGCGTCGTTCACATAGATGTCAGCCAGAGAGGCGAGCTCCTTGGCAAATGCAGGATCGTTCTTGGTCTCCTCGGCGTGGAAACGGATGTTCTCGAGGATCATCACATCGCCGTCCTTCAAAGCGTCGGCCTTTGCCTTGGCGTCAGGACCGATGCAGTCAGAAGCCATGATCACGGGCTTGCCCAGCAGCTTGGAGAGCTCCGCGGCCACGGGAGCCAGAGAGAACTTCTTCACATCGCCCTTGGCGGCCTCCAGCGCCTTTTCGGTGGCGGCAGCCTGCTCGCCCTCGGGCAGCTCGGCGATCTTCTTGGCTTCCTTCTTATCCAGCTTTACCTTCTCATTGAAGATGTTGTGGGGACGGCCCATATGGGAGGTGAGAATCACTTTGGCGCCGTGGTCAGACAGGTACTTGACGGTGGGAAGGGCGCCTACGATGCGCTTGGTGTCAGTGATGACGCCGTCCTTCATGGGAACATTGAAGTCGCAGCGGACCAGAACCCGCTTGCCGCTGACATCAATGTCTTCAACGGTTTTCTTGTTCAGATAGTTCATGCTGAAGCACTCCTTTTTATGGTTAGATTATTTGTGAAATAATACACAATTTACCATCCCGTATTATAGCCTAAATTTTTTCCCTTTTCAAGTCCTTTGAGGGTTTTGAAGGAAGCTTTTTCCAAAGATGGGCTCATTCCGGAGCCTTCATGCTTTCCACCATGCTGATGGCCTTGAGCTTGGGGTACATGATCAGGCAGATCAAAGCGGAGAACGCCAGAGTGAGCAGGGCGCTGTACAAGTAGCTTTGGGGGAGCACAGTGCGGGCGAACATGACGACGTCAATCTCCGCGGTGCGCACCACATACTGGTGCAGAAAGAAGCCCAGAACCAGCCCCAATGCTGTGCCGATCAGGCTCAAAATGCCGGTCTCACGGTAGATATAGGCCGAGACCTCCCGGTCGTAAAAGCCCAGCACCTTGATGGTGGCAAGCTCTTTCTTTCGCTCGCTGATATTGATGTTCATCAGGTTGTAAAGCACCACAAAGGCCAAAGCCCCCGCACTCAGGATCAACACCAGGATAATGGAATCAATGCTTTTGATGCTGTTTCCGAAGCTTTCGGAAAGCTCGGTGGTGGAAAAGGCGCTGGTCACATCCCGGCAGCCCAGAAGCCGGGTAACAAGCTGATCCTGCTCCTGCTGGGAGAGATCTTTCGGAAGCTTGCACAGCACCGTGTTCATTTCCGGCGGGGTGCGGAACGCCTCCTCGTAGGCCGCGGGGGAAAGGTAGAGATAATGGGAAACATAGTTTTCACAGATCTGGGTAATGGTGAAGCTGCCCTCCTCGCCGTCCTGGTTTTTGACGCGGATCGTATCACCCACCTTCAGGTGCTGGCGCTGGGCCAGCTTCTCCGTGACCACTACCTGATTTTCGTCAAAGGGGATGAGAGACCGGTCACCGCGGTGGCGGAAGGTGAAGTAGTCCGGCAGGAGGGCGGAGTCGGAGGGGACGAAAATGGAGACGCTGTCCTCCGGGTCTCCCCGCCGGGGGATCACCTGACCCTCGTTCTGCATGACGGGAAGAGAACCCTCGATCTCCTCTTTGGAGCCCATGATCGACTTGAACTCCCGCCCGGAAAGGGCCTCCTCACTTTTCAAAACCACCATCAGCTGATAGCGGTTAAGCTCTTCGTACTGCAGAGACACGATGGGGGAGATGGAATCCTTGATCCCGAAGCCCGTCACCAGCAGGGCCGTGCAGCCGGAGATGCCGATGACCGTCATGAAAAACCGCTTCTTGTAGCGAATGAGGTTTCTGGCGGTTACCTTCTGGGTGAATTTCAGCCTCTCCCACAGCGGTGTGATGTATTCCAGGAAGATCCGCTTGCCCGCCTTGGGCGCCTTGGGAAGCATCAGCGCCGCAGGGGAAGAGCGCAGCTCAGACCAGCAGGCGAGCAGCGTGGAGAGCAGGGCGCAGAGGGTCATCAACAAAGAGGAGAGCAGGCAGTAGGAGGGCCAGAAGGGCGTGAAAGCGGCGGGAATGTCGTACATGATATTATAGGCGTTGATGATGATATAGGGGAAAAGCCTGCAGCCGATGAGCAGCCCGATGACGCTGCCCAACACGCTTCCCAAAGCGGCGTAAAACAGATACTGGAAGGCGATGGCCCCGGAGGAGTACCCCAAAGCCTTTAAGGTCCCGATCTGTAAGCGCTGCTCCTCTACCATGCGGGTCATGGTGGTGAGCACCACCAAAGCGGCCACCAGGAAGAAGAACACGGGAAACACCGAGGCGATGGCAGCGATTTTATCGGCGTTGGAGGCGTAACTGGAAAAGCCCGCGTTGGAGCTGCGGGTAAAGAGGTGCCACTGGCCCTCTTCGATGTCCCGTATTTTGGCCCTGGCGTCCCTCAGCTCTTCTTCCGCGTCCTCCACTTCCTCATGAAACTGCGCTCTGCCGTCCTCCAGCTCCTTCTCCGCTGACTCCAGCTCTTTTCTTCCTTCGTTCAGCTTCGCAAGGCCATCGTTATATTGAGCCCTGGCGTCGTTCAGCTCCTCTTCGGCCTGGTAGAATTCAAGCCGTGCAGAGGCCATGGCCTGTTGGAGCTGGGCCTTGCTCCGGTCCAGCTTTTCCCGCTGTTCCTTCAGGGCCTTCTGCTGCTCCAGGACAGGGGCGGCTTGCTCGTTTAGAGCTTTCTGCTGTTCGTCAAGCTCTTCTCTCGCCTGTTTTGCGGCCTGTAGATTTTTCTCGTATTCGGCTTTTCCGGCCTCCAGCTGCACCCGGGCGGAAACGGTATCCTGTCCCTGGGCTGCCAGAGCCAAAAGCCCTTCCTTTAAAGCGGCAAAGGGGGCGGCTGCCTCCTCAGAGAGGGAGGAGAGGGTGTCGATCAGGGCGAGAGCGCCGGCGTCAGAGGTGTCCGTGACGGGAATATTCAGGGCAGCGGCCGCCTGCCACAGCGCCTGTTTTCCATTTTCCAAAGCGAGCAGCTGCGCTTCTGTTTTGTCCAGCTCTTCCTTTGCCGCCAGCAGCTGATGATCTCCCTTGTCCAAAGCCTCATATCCCGCGTCGATCTGGGCCTGGGCCTGCTCAATTTTCGTAAGGCCCTCCTGAAGGGCGTCCTCATAGCTTTTCAGCTGAGCATAGCCCTCGTCCAGCTGCTGCTGAGAGGCGGCGATCTGAGCGTTGTAGGAGGCGCGCTGATTCGCAAGCTCCTGCTCTCCCGAGTCGATCTGCGCCTTGGCGTCCCGCAGCCGCTGTTCGCTGTCGGAAAGCTCCTTTCTGCCGTCCTCCAGCTCTTTTTCCCCGTCGGAAAGCTCTTTTTCGGCCTCGGCTTTTTTGTCGTCCAGCTCCTTTTGGGCCTTGGAAAGCTCCTCCTCGGCCTCTCCGATGATCTCCTCATAGCGAAGGCGGGAGCGCTCCTCGCCCAAGGAGTCCAGAGACTCCTTCAAAGCCTCCGTCCTGTCCTCATAGGCATCGGAAAAGGCGCTGAGCTCCTCACAGCCCTCGCCCGTGAGATAAAAGCCGGTATAGTAGTCATAGGAAAAGGTTTCGGGCAGGGTGTAGGCAATGAGGCCCAGGGTCCCGGCGCCCACGGTGGTGTGCTCCCGCTCCATGGAGAGATAGAGAGAGCTTTTCACCGTGCCCACCACGGTGAGAGAGGAGGGCAGCGAGTCCCGCGTCTCCTCCTCCGCCTCTTCCCGGTCTACGGTGAGTTTCTCCCCGATCCAATCCTTGTCTCCCACCAGAGAGGGGGTGGCCACCACCACACATTCTCCGCTTTTTTCCGGCATCCGGCCGGAAATGAGCTGGGGAGTGTTGACGCTTACGGAATCGTCCCCGGGCAGCGTGTGGATCCTGGCGGTATAGGAATCTCCCTGAGAGGAGAGCAGCAAAAGGTCGGTGTCCTTCACCGGCAGCACCTCTTTTACGCCCTCTATCCCGCGTACGGCGTCCAGATCCTCTTCCGTAAGGCCCAGCGTGGAGAGGACGCGGAGATCATAAAGGCCGGTATCGTCATAATAGCGGTCCGCCGAAAGGCGCATATCGTCCGGGGAGGAAAGCAGCCCCGCAAGGAACCCCACTCCCAAAGCCACAATGGCGAAGATGGCCAAAAACCGGGAGAAGGTGCCCCGAATAGTGCGGAACACAGACCGCAGGTAGCTCTTTTTCATCCTTTTACTCCTTCTTTACCACTCGATATCCTCCACCGGAACGGGATGCTCGTTTTTCTCGTTGGAAATGGCCTTGCCGCTTTTAATGCGGATCACCCGGTCTGCCATGGCAGTCAGGGCGCTGTTGTGGGTGATCACCAGTACGGTGCGGCCCGTCTTCCGGCAGGTGTCCTGCAAAAGCCCCAGCACCGATTTGCCCGTGTGATAATCCAACGCGCCGGTAGGCTCGTCGCAAAGGAGGATCTTGGGGTTTTTCGCCAGCGCCCGGGCAATGGAGACCCTCTGCTGCTCGCCGCCGGAAAGCTGGGCGGGGAAGTTCCCCAGCCGATCTGAGAGTCCCACCTCTTCCAGGGTCTTGCGGGCGTCCAGAGGCTCCCGGCAGATCTCGCTTGCCAGCTCCACATTTTCCAGGGCCGTCAGGTTTTGCACCAGATTGTAGAACTGGAACACAAAGCCCACATCGTACCTGCGGTAGGTGGTGAGCTGCCGGGGGGTATAAGAGCTTATAAGCTCCCCGTCCAGGAGGATCTTCCCCTCGTCGCAGGCGTCCATTCCGCCCAGCATGTTGAGCACAGTGGTCTTTCCCGCGCCGGAGGGGCCCACAATCACGCAGAACTCACCCTTTTCCACAAAGAAGCTGATGTGATCCGCCGCTGAAATACGGTTTTCGCCCATGGTGTAAAATTTGCACACATCTTCAAATTCAATAAAGTGAGACAAACAACTCTCCTCCTCTTTTATCCCGGTTTTTCCCCAGGTTAGCCCATTCTGTCAGCATCATAAGGGAAAGTTTTGAAGCGCCTTTGAGAAATTTATGAACAAATTGAAAAGGCCTATAAAAACTGAGAAAGGGGATGCTCCGCTTTCGCCTTTGCCCAGTCGAACTCCCGAAGCTCTCCGCTGCACAAAAGCTCCGGAAAATCCCACTGGCGCAGCACCTCATACACACCCACCGCCACGGAATTGGACAGGTTGAGGCTTCTCATCTGATCCATCATGGGGATGCGCACGCAGGATTCGGGATGTTCAAACAAAAGCTTTTCCGGAAGCCCGGCGGATTCCCGTCCGAAAAACAGATAGCAGTCTTCCGGATACTTCACATCGCAGTGGCGCTTTTGCGCTTTGGTGGTAAAGAAGAAGCAGCGTCCCGCGAAGTCAAAATTCCCGGTATTCTTTTCGAAGAATTGGGAAAGACTGTCATAGTAGGAAAGGGAGAGAAAGGGCCAGTAATCCAGGCCCGCATGGCGCAGCTTTTTGTCGTCCAGGGGAAACCCCATAGGCCCAACGAGATGCAAGGCGGCGCCTGTCACCGCGCAGGTGCGGGCGATATTCCCCGTGTTTTGCGGGATTTCCGGCTCTACCAGAACTATATTGAGGGAGGCCAAGGGATCACTGCCTTTCTGAAAAAACAAAATTTTGAAAAAGCCTGTCTTCAGCATAAACAAAGGAGAAAGCGGGAATCATGAAATTGTTGACCATGCTCAAGCTTTTGAAAGTCATCATTATCATCGGGAGGTTCGACGCCATGTACAAGCAGACCATGAATACCGCGAAAGGGATCGGAATGGGGATCCTCGCCGGAGCGGCGGTAGCCGCCGTGAGCACGAAGATGCTTTCCGGCAGCCACAAAAAAGCGGCCAATATGAAGAAGAGCGCGGGAAAGGCTATCCACACAGTGGGAAACCTGATCGGCGACGTGGAGAAAATGCTCCGCTGAAGCGCGTCCTCTCTCTTTGACCCGGAAGGTCGCCGCGGCTTTTTGCCGCGGCGCTTTCTTTTTAACGGTTGTTGAGCTCCGCGTATTGCAGCAAATTCCGGCAGAGGAACAGGGCAAGCAGGGAGCAGAGCAGATTCCCGCAGAATATCCCGGCGATCAGGGGCAGAAGATCCCATTCCGGCAGGATCGCCATCAGGAAGATGCCGGCAGTAATGCCGGGCGCAGCCAAGAGAATGAGAACGAGAAAGTAGAAGAAAAAGATCAGCACCTTGGAGGGCATAGAGCCGAATACCCGCTCCACCACCACATTGCCTGCGGTGAACAGCAGGGAGAAGGAGAAGCGCCCGAGAATACACAGCGCTGCGTTCCAAGGAGAGGCGTGTAAGATCAGCGCCGCCGGAACGAAGATCAGCACTGCCTCAAAGACCTCTGCGATAAGGTTCTCCTTTAAGGCGTATAGTAGCTTTTTCAGAGGCGGCTCCGGAATGAGGTAGAGATAGGGCTTTGTAAGCTCTCGATTAAAGCGCCCCAGGGCCACGGAGAAAAGCTGGAAATAGGTTCCCATGGAGAACACGGCCACCAGCCCCGCGCCGTCGTCCATAAAGCGGAAAAACAGAGACGAGAAAATGAGGATCGCCGCGAAGATCAGGGAGACATTGGAAAAAATGAAGATCCCGCTGCGACGGTTTTCCACCTTGTGCTTATAGTAGATAGCGGAGGCCCCGGCGCCCCGGCGAAGTCCCACCTTTCCCACCTTCACATGCTTGGGGACCACCTCGGCCATTTTGCCCTCCTTCTGGGCCGTCACATTGGACTGGGCCACCTCAGCGGTTTGCAGCACATCCTCATAGTAGTTGTTCTTGGCCAGAAGAATACTGAAAAGCAGGCCCAGAAGCAGCCCCAAAAGCAGGAGAGAGCACAAAAGGAGCTCAAAGACATTTTGGTTGAAAATGCCCCCGACAAGTCCCGCCGCCCAGCCGGATACGGGAAACAGCAGCCCGGGCAGGGTGCTGAGAAAGGAGACGCAGGCGTTTAGGGCCCCTTCGTAGTTCTTTTCGCCGGACAGGAGGGGAAGGATACTCTCCCGGCAGCGAAGCAGCAGGGCGATGAGATAGATCACAGTGAGAGCCGCCACCGTTCCCTTGATTACCCGGGAGGCGTTGTCTCTGCCGCTGAAGCGCACATACACTGCCATGGCGCACAGCTGGGCAAAGAACAGGGTGAGGGCATAGCCTAAAATGATGAGCAGCAGTTGGGGGTAAGTGATCTCGTAGAGGGAATGGAGCCAGGAATACTGGAACAGAAGAAAGAAGCCCAACAGCAGGGAAAGCCCCAGCTGACGAAACAGCCCGTAAAACAGGATCCTCTTCGGATTGATGGGGGCAGGGAACAGCACCGTCACATCGGAGAGGGTAAACATGGGAGTATTGCTTGCGCTTCCGTTTAAGAACACCAGAAAAAACATCAGACTGTAAAACAGCACCAGAATAGCCACAAGCTCGGAAAGGGGCCGGGCCTGGATCTCGGCTTCATTCGAGCCGGAGAAGGCCGCCAGGGCAAGCATGGCGACAAGAAACAGGCCGTAAATCAGCTTGGATGGGCTTTTGAGAATACCCTTGAGCTGATTTTTCAGCTTGACGACAGTCAAATATCCTAACGCGCTTTTCATTGGGCCGCTTCCTCCTCTTTGCCCTCGGTGATCTCGAAGAACAGATCGCTGAGGCTTTCTCCCTCCTTGCCGTCGTTGAGCTTTGTGGCGGCGAAGCGGCCTTTTACCATGATATTTGCCACATCCCAATAATCCTCTACGCTGTCGATCATATGGGTGCTGATGAGCACGGAAGCGCCGTCTTCCTTCAACTCCTGAAAAATGGCTTTTAATTCCTTGATGGCATGGGGATCAAGGCCTACCAAGGGCTCGTCAAACACCACCACCCGGGGGCGGTGGCACAAAGCGCAGCAGATGGAAAGCTTCTGCTGCATTCCCTTGGAAAGCTCCTTGCCCAGCTTGTCCTTCTTATCGGAAAGCTCCAGCCGCTCTAAAAGCTCCCTGGAATAGGACTCGTCCTCCACCCGGTAGGCCCGGCGGATAAATTCCAGATGCTCCGAAACGGTGAGCAGATCATAAACGGCGGGCATTTCCGGAACATAGCCCAGCTGCTTTTTGGCTTCTAAGGAGGTGTTTTCCAGACCGTTTATCTCAATGCGCCCCGTAAAGCGCAGCAGCCCGGTGATACATTTGATAATGGTGGATTTCCCCGCGCCGTTGGGCCCTAGCAGGATCCCGATCTGTCCGTCGCCCACCGCGAAGCTGATGTTGTCGTTGGCGATCACTTTTCCGTATTTTTTGGTAACGCCGCTGATGGAAAGCATAAAATTCCCTCTTTCAATAAGTTAGTCTCAAATCGAAATGGATCAAAAAAAGTTTACAACCATTGGGAAAGAGGTACAAGACCCCTTCCGAAACTGTAAGAGAATGATAAGATTTTTCGTCAGGCGGGGGAGCGCAGAAAATAGGCGTTTTTCCCGGCGGGGAGCAGGACGCCGCTTTCCTTCAGCTTTTTCAGCTCCCGCATCATGGCGCTGCGGTCGCAGCAGAGAAAATCCGCCAGGGCGCTTAAAGTAAAGGGCAGGGTGAAAAGGCCCTCCCCGCTTTGGGAGGAGAGGATCCGAAAATAGCATAAAAGCTTTTCCCGGATGCACCGGCAGGAGAGCACCTCTACCCGCTCGCTTAACGAGCGGGCCTTCTGGGAGAGCAGGGAAAACAGGTTGCCGATGAGGGCCTGGTGACACTCACAGGCGTTTTTACAGGGCTTTGTCAGCTTTTCCCAGGGGAGGAAGAGGATCCTGCAGGAGGATTCACACTCCACCGAGACGCTGTCATAGGGCTGAGAGGAAAAGGCGATGGGCTCGCCGAAAGCGTCTCCCTCAGAGAGGCGCTCCAAAAGGCTGCGCGCGCCGAAGGCGTCGATCTTCACCAGCTGCGCCTGTCCCTGCTCCAATACTCCGATACAGCGTTTTTCCGTTCCGTAGGAATAGGCGATCTCTCCCGGAGAAAAGCTTTTCACCGGAGCTTCAAAGCACTGAGCCATCCTGAGACACTCCGGGTCGGGGATCCCGGAAAACAGCAGGAGCTCGGAAAGGTCGCGCATCAAATCCCCTCCTTCCTTGATCTATGGAAAAAATTTCCTGTTGTTGCAAATACAACAGATAGATTTTCTGCCCTTATGATATGATATTCCCGTTGTTTTGTAAATACTAAAACAGAAGATTTCACGGAAAGGATATGGTTTGAGTGGAACTGAAAAACGGAATTCACTGGTGCGGGATTCTGGACCGGGACTTGAAAATATTCGATATTATCATGGAGACGGAATTCGGCACCACCTATAATTCTTATCTCGTGCAGGGAAGCGAAAAGACGGCGCTTATCGAGACGGCCAAGGAGACCTTCTGCGAGGAGTACCTGAAGAAGGTGGAGGCCCTTGTCCCCCTGGAGAAGATCGACTATCTGGTGGTAAATCACACCGAGCCGGACCACGCGGGCAGCGCCCGTGAGCTTTTAAAGCGCAATCCAAAGCTTCAGGTGGCGGGGACCACGGGGGCGATCAACTTCTTAAAGGAGATCGTGAATATGCCCTTTGAGTCCCGGGCGGTGAAAGAGGGAGACGAGATCGACCTGGGGGACAAGACCCTGCGGTTTATGATCGTGCCCAACCTCCATTGGCCGGACACCATGTACACCTATATCCCGCAGGACAAGACCCTATTTACCTGCGACTCCTTCGGCGCTCACTACGCAAGCGATAAGATCGTGAAAAGCGGGATGGAGCCGGGAGAAGAGGAGGGGTATCTGAGGGCCGCCAAGTATTATTTTGACAATATTTTAGGCCCCTTCAAGCCCTTTATGAATAAGGCGCTGGACCGGGTGGAGAAGATGGATGTCGATTTGATTTGCCCCGGCCACGGCCCTGTGCTGGATGAAAAGCTTCCGGAGCTGTTTGAAAGATACCGCCGGTGGAGCAGCCTCCCTGTAAAGGGGGAGAAGAAGCAGGTGGTCATCGCCTATGTCAGCGCCTATGGCTATACGGCCATGATGGCGAAGAGAATCGCGGAGGGGATCCGGGCAAAGGGCGTGGAGGCTGAGCTTTACGACCTGGTTGCGGACGACTGCGCGGACCTTCCCGGAAAGCTTCTCACAGCGGACGGGATCCTTTTGGGTTCCCCCACCATTTTGGGGGATGCCTTGAAGCCTGTTTACGATCTTTCCACCACTATGCTTCCCACCATCCACGGAGGCAAGCAGGCGGCAGCCTTCGGCTCCTATGGCTGGAGCGGCGAGGCGGTAGGAAATCTGACCGCCCGGCTGACGGCGCTGAAGATGAAGGTTTCCGACGGGCTTCGCCTGCGCTTCAAGCCCAGCGAGGAGGAGCTTGCGGAGTGCGAAAGCTTCGGTGAGAATTTCGCGGAAAAAGTTCTGGGAAAATAAAGACTCTCCCCGAGAATAAAGCGGCAGTTTCGGCGAACCCTACCTTTTAGTTCATATTTTAGAAAGGAAGGGGCAGCCATGCAGAAAAAAGACCTTGAGGAAATGAATGAGGACGCCAGAGCTTATTTCGACTCTCTCCCGCCGGTGCTTCAGGAAGAGCTGATGCAAAGCGGCGTGAAGATGACTACCAGGGAGCAGCTGGAGACCTATTGCCAGAACACCATGAAGGGCCGGCTGTAAGGCCCTTTCAAAACAAACCCCGCCCGGCTTGCAGGAAAGCTCCTGCAAGCCGGGCGGGGTTTTTGTATGCTTTAGTAGCTTAGAAGGTATAGCTTCCCGCCTCCAGAGAATAGCTTCTGCCGTCCGGAAGATGAAGCTCAGCCTCGCAGTCAAAGGGGACCGTTACCTGATAGCGGACCGTCTCTCCCTCGTAGTGCCACCTGACCGCATATCTGCCTGAGGCGGAGTCCATTGTAAGGTGTGCGAACCTGAGGCGGGGGTCCGGCTTCGGGCTGATGACCGCCTTTTTGTAGCCCGGAGCCTCCTCTGTAGGATTCAGCCCGCAGAGGCAGCGGTACATCCAGTCGACGATAGAGCCGTAGGCGTAGTGGTTCAGGCTGTTCATACCGGTGCCGCTGATGGAGCCGTCCGGCAGGATGGAGTTCCATCTTTCCCAAACGGTGGTGGCGCCCAGATTCACCTCATACAGCCAGCTTGGGAAGTCCTCGTTGAGAAACAGGTCGCAGGCTGTGTCCTGCGCCCCGTTTTCCGTGAGGGCAAGGCACAAAAAGGGCGTGCCGCAGAAGCCGGTGTTCAGGTGCATATTGTTTTCTTTGAGGAGGCGCAGCAGGGTATCGATCACGCGTTTTCCGCCGTTTTCGGGATAGAGCTTGAAGTAGAGGCTGATGACGCAGGCGGTCTGGGTCTCGTGGATCCTGAGAGCTCCGTCCTCCGTGAAATACTCCCCAAGGAAGCTTTTCTTGATCTTATTCGCTAGGGCCTCGTATTCCTTCGCGTCCTGCTCATACCCCAGGGCCCCGGCGGCCTTGGCGGTGAGGGAGGCGGAGTAGTAGTAAAAGGCGGTGGCAGTGTAGGCGAGATCCGTTGCGCCGAAGGGGTTCTGGGTGTCTCCGTCCTCCCGGTCCAAGGCCAGCCAGTCTCCCAGCTGCATCCCCCGAAGCCACAGACCCCGGTCTCCGTCCTCCCGGTCGTCTCTGCGCACCCGCTCTACCCAGGCCTTCATCACGGGATACTCTCTTTGCAGCAGGCTGCGGTCGCCGAAGTTCTCATAGACCGCCCAGGGCATCATGGTGGCCACGTCGCTCCAGATGGCGCAGCCCTTGTCATTGCCGCCCAGCCAGTTGTCTCCCGGCCACTTTACCTTGGGCGTGGGCACAAAGAAGGGGACGGAGCCGTCGAAATGGGCCTGCTCACGACGCACATTTTCAATGAAGTGGTGGAAGAAGGCAGGCATATACAGGTTTTTGCAGGCGGTGGAGGAGATGATGGCCGCGTCTCCCGTCCAGCCCAGACGCTCGTCTCTCTGGGGGCAGTCTGTGGGCACATCCAGGAAGTTGTCAAACTCTCCCCATATGGCGTTCTGGAAGAGGCGGTTCACCTTGGCGCTGCCGGTCTCGATGCTGCCGATGGGGTCAATGTCTGAGCGGATATGGAAGGCGGTGAAATCCCGGGGGTCAAGATCGGTCACGCCCTCTACCTTCACATAGCGAAATCCGTAGAAGGTGAAGTGGGGACGGACGTGGCGCGAAACGCCGTCGCTGATATAATGGTACTCGCTTTTCGCGGTGCGCAGATTGTCCCGGTAGAAGCAGCCGCCCTGCAGTACCTCGCCGTAGGAGATCAGAATCTCCTTCCCCTTGGGCTCTTTTACCTCAAACTCTACCCAGCCGGTGAGATTCTGGCCGAAGTCCAGCACGGTCTCGCCCTTTTTGGTGTGGATCACCTCCACAGGGGAGAAGGCGTGCTTTTTCAGGATCTTCGGGCCGAGCCGGGCCGAAAGGGGAGCGCCGGCTTTTCCGGGGATCACTCCGTGGGCGGGAGCCTTGCAGCCGGGAAGGCACCAGCCCTCGGTCATAAGATTGGCGTCGAAAAACTCTCCGTCGTAGATATTGCTGAAGGTCACGGGGGAGGGGTAGCTTTTCCAGCTTTCGTCTGAGGCGATCACCTGCTCGCTGCCGTCCTCCAGCTTTACGCGCAGCTCGCAGACAGCCTGCATGGTGTCTCCGTAGAGGTTATGGAAGCGGTCGAAGACGATATCCCCCTTGTACCAGCCGGGGCCAAGGCTCAGGCCGATGGTGTTATCCCCCTTCTTCAGCAGAGAGGTCACATCGAAGGTTTGGTATTCCAGGGCGCTGTCATAGCAGTGATACCCGGGAAGCAGATATTCTTCGTTGGCTTTTTCTCCGTTGAGGTACAGCTCATAAATGCCCAGGCCGCACACATAGACCCTGGCGGAAACCGCTTTCCCGGCAAGGGAGAAATCCTTTTTGAGCAGAGGCTGGCGTTCTTTGTCCTCGAAGTCTGCCGCGATCCATTTTCCCGCCCAGGGTTCTTCTTCCTTGGCGGTCTCGAAAAAGGAGGAGGCGCTGGCGACTCCGCCCTTATCGCCCCAGACGGTGACCTCCCAGGTGTAGCGGGTGCGGGGTGCAAGCTTCATCTGAGCTTCAAAGCCCAGGGAGGAAATCTCCGTCTGCTTGCCGCTGTCAAACAGAAGGTCGCCCCGGTCATTTCGGACCGTGATCCGAGCCGCCGTCTGCTTCTTGTCCACCTCGCTGTTTGTCACCCAGGAGAAGATGGGTTTTCCAAGGTACATGCCCAGAGGCTCTGTGAAATGATTGGTGCGAAGCTCCGTGATTTTCAAGATGATCCATCCTTTCTGTGATCGGACCCGTTCGGGCGAGGCTTTGGAGCCGCCCCACTTTCTGCCCTAAGTATACCGCAAAAACGGGAAAAGAAAAGAGATTTTTTCAAAAAGAGCCGGGATTTCTCCTCCCTTGTGATTGACTTTTTCCCCGGGGACAGATTATAATGGACAAAGTTGTACATACAATTTTGAGTTTCGGCAGCGCTCCTGACCTTGGCTCTCTCATCAGAGGGAGGCAAGGAGAAAAGACCTTTCTAACGGCTGACTACTGATAGCTAACAACTATTATGGGAGCTAAGACCTTTTCTAAAATTACTAATATCTGAGACCTGACAACTCAAGGAGGAAAACAAATGAAAAAATTCGCGAAGATCACTCTGGACAGGGATTTTCAGATCAGCCGCATCGACCCCAGAATTTACGGATCCTTTATCGAGCATCTGGGCCGGGCTGTCTACGGCGGGATCTATCAGCCGGACCATCCCTCGGCGGACGAGGAGGGATTCCGGCAGGATGTGCTGGAGCTGGTAAAGGAAATCGGAGTGCCCATTGTGCGGTACCCCGGCGGAAACTTTGTCTCCAATTTTTATTGGGAGGACAGCGTGGGGCCCAGGGAGAATCGCCCCAGGCGTCTGGAGCTGGCCTGGAGAAGCACGGAGCCCAATCTGGTGGGCGTAAACGAGTTCGCCTCCTGGAGCAAAAAGGCGGGAGCCGATGTGATGATGGCGGTGAATTTGGGCACCCGTGGCATCGACGCCGCCTGCAATCTCTTAGAATACTGCAATCATCTCTCCGGCACGAAATACAGTGACCTGCGGATCGCCCACGGAGTGAAGGACCCCCACAATATCAAGACCTGGTGCCTGGGCAACGAGATGGACGGCCCCTGGCAGACAGGGCATAAGACGGCGCTGGAGTACGGCAGGCTGGCTGATGAAACGGCCAAGGCCATGAAGCAGATCGACCCCTCTCTGGAGCTGGTGGTGTGCGGAAGCTCCAACACGGGAATGTCCACCTATCCTCAATGGGAGGCTACCGTTTTGGAAGAGACCTACGACGATGTGGACTTTATCTCCCTGCACACCTATTACGGCAACCGGTTCCACAACACCGAGAATTTCCTTGCTCAGTCAGACGATATGGATCACTTTATCCGCACGGTGATCTCCACCTGCGATTTTGTCAAGGCTAAAAAGCGGGCGAAAAAGGATATGATGCTGAGCTTTGACGAGTGGAATGTGTGGTTCCACGCGGATGAGCAGGACAGCGATACCATGAAGAACCGCCCCTGGTCCGTTGCTCCTCATCTTCTGGAGGACCGCTACGACTTTGAGGACGCCCTTTTGGTGGGCCTGATGCTCATCACCCTTTTGAAACATTCAGACCGGGTGCGCATGGCCTGTCTTGCCCAGCTGGTCAATGTGATCGCCCCCATCATGACGGAGGAAAACGGTCCCGCCTGGCGTCAGACCAGCTTTTATCCCTATCTTCACGCTTCCCGCTTTGGAAGAGGCGTGGCGCTGAATACAGCCCTTCGCGCTTCCAGACACGACACCATGGATTATACCGATGTGACGGATGTGGACTGCGCGGCGGTGTGGAATGAGGAAGAGGAGGAGATCACCGTTTTCGCGGTGAACCGGGACCTTCACGACAGCATCACTTTGGAAAGCGACCTGAGAAGCTTCCCGGGCTATGAGCTTCTGGAGCATATTTCTCTGGAACATTCCGACCTCTTCGCGGTGAACTCAGCAGAGAGCCAGCCGGTCAAGCCCCAGAAGGTACAGGGGAGAGACGAGCTGTCGGAAGGGCTGCTGCAAAGCGTTCTTTCTCCCGCTTCCTGGAATGTGATCCGCCTGAAGAAGAGATAAGGACGCCTAGCTTCCCGCTCGTAAGCTAAGAAAACGAATCGCTAAGCTGCATCCCCTCGGCAGGTTAGCTGGAAAACGATCTCATTCATTATGGCAGTAAGAAAAAAGCGGCCCGGATCATTCCGAGCCGCTTTTTGTGTATTTTTCCGCTGCGCTTTATGCCAAGGAGGTGGAATAGGCCACCAGGATCTTGGCGCCCTGGGCCCGGTCGGCTGCTCCCTTGGGGTCCAGCCGTTTTCCTTCCTTGCCCTCGATGATCTTGTTTTCCACCGCCCAGCACATGGCTTTTTTGGCAAAGGAGCTGACTCTTCCGCTGTCCGCAAAGCCGGAAAGAGAAGCTTCAGAGGCAGGGGAGCCAGCGTAGCGCCACAGCATGGTGACAAACTGTTCCCGGGTGACGGGGCTGCTGGGGGAGAAGGCGTCCTTTCCCGTTCCGTCTGTGATCTCCAGGCTTTTTGCCCAATACACCGCGTCCGCGTACCAGCTTCCGGGCTTCACATCGGAAAAGGCGGGGCCCTCTTCGGCGGAGGCGATCTGCGGCGCGCCGTCCAGACGGTATAAGGTGGTGACCAGCATGGCGCGGCTCATGGTCTTTTTCGGGGAGAAGGCAGCTTGTCCGGTGCCCTCAAAAAGGCCCAGCTTCACCGCCTCGTCCACCGCGTCAAAATACCAGGCGGAGGAGGTAAAGTCTGTGAAAATACTGCCGTCGGAAAGCACAGAGGCGGTAGTGACGCTGCTCTTTTCCCCGTTTCTCACGGTGACGGCCTTATAAGTGCAGCCCACTAAGTAATTGGGGCCCGTGTAGGGGATGCTGTTTTCATCGGGCAGAGTATTATCCACGGTAAAGTAGATCTCGCCGCTTTGGGTGGGGGTGGAAAGGGTGACATAACCGTCCTTGGCCGTGATGGTGGGGGCCACAAGCTCGTCGGAAAAGCCGGTGCGTTCCGCGTAGAGAGAACACACGAAGCCCTCCTTCCCGGAGAAGGTCTTCACTTTGTACCATAGGTCAGAGGAAGCGCTGCCGCTTTTGATCAGCTCTCCCTTCACCTCTTCCAGAATATTGATTTTTGTGCCCCGCAGCAGGGTGGTGACAATAGGGGAAGACACTGTGGTGGGCTTTTCCCTGAGGTTGACCCCGTTTCCGGTGATGCGCCCGTTGTAATCCGGATCCGGCTCGTCGCTTCCCATGCCTACCAGCTCCGCCGTGTTGTCCTTGCCGTCATAGCCCTGCCGGCGAAGGATCTCTCCCACCTGAGCGGCGCTGACATATCCGTCGTTTTTCATGGCGTCGTCCACCGGGATAGGCTTTCCGGCCATGTCTCTCGCAATGCCGTCCTCGCCTATCTCATAGCCGTCCACTCGGGTGTTCACGTCGTATTGGCAGTCGGTGTAATGGTACATGGCCCCATCCATGGAGTACCAGCCGTTCTTGGGATATTTCAGGCCGTTGTCAAACACATGCCAGGCGTTCCAGTTGCGGTCATTGCCCACTACCGTCTCATAGCGCATATTGTGAGCGGTATCGCTGTTGTCAGTGGCCCTGTTGTTGCCCACATAGATGCCGATGTGGCCGTAGATCCCGGTTCCGGGATCGTAATAGTCCGGCATGGTCAAAGCGAGGCCGTGAATTCTGGGAAGCCCCTCCTCCAGATCGCCGGAAAAGACGCAGTCATGCTCTACCTGAGAGGTGGCCCCACCCATGGGGGTCGCCATGTGATTGTCCGTGAAATAGGCGTATAAAAGTCCCGCGCAGTCAGAGCTTCTGTGACCGTTTACCACCTGGCCCTTGTTGCCCAAAATATAGATCCAACCGTCCCGGTAGGCCTTAAGGCCGTGCTCCGCGAAGGAGAGAGAGGTGCCGCTTTGGGCGGCCTCAACATTCAGGGTAAGCTCCGGAAGGGCGTAAAACAGCAGGCACATCGAAAGAAAGGCGGCCAGCAGGCGAAAACGCAGGAGGATGGGTTTTTGCAGAGTGTCTTTCATCATTTGAGAAAAATTCCTTTCCTAGAAAAGCTTCTTTTCAAAAAAACCTTTTCACAAAATATCTTTTCAGGCGCTTGACCATGCAGAACGCCCTTCAAAAATCGATTTTAATAGTTACAAATCCGTTACATATTACCACAGCTTTCCCGTTTTTGCAAGGAAAAAGCAGCTTTTTCCTGATATTGCCACCCGTTTCTCCATTTTTTCGGAAAGCAATTTTCCGGAGAAAACACTATCTCTTGGGGAACGGGGCTTCATAATATCTATGAGCAGTGGTCTTCACAAAATGAAAAAAAGATTGACATCATCTGCCTGGACAGCGATAATAAACAGTGGAGGATTCTGCGGCTTGTCCGCGGGGAAGAAAAAACGGAACAGTACTAAAGTATTTTTTATAAAGGTATGGTGGATCGAATATGAGGACTGGAAAAAAGCTGATTTGTTTTCTGCTCGTGCTCTCCCTTTCGGCCTTTGCCGCGACAGGCGCCCCGGCCCGGGCGCTTGCGGGCGAAGAAGAGCCCGGGAAAACGGGAGAAGGCTTTTCTGTCTTTGAGAACGCCCCGGCACAGGGGGAAGAAAGTTTGCCCGGCTCCGGCGCGTCTCTGCGGAAAACCGAGGAGGGAGAAGATGGTTTTATCTCTTTGGAGAGCTCCTTTAAAGGAACGGCCGTCTTTCAAAACAGCTTCAGCGACCAATTAAACGCCCGGCAGAAGGCCTTTTATCAGGAGCTGGACGGGCTTACGCTGGACCGGATCCTCTCCGCAGTGGAAACGGACGGGTATCACACGATCTTCGCCCCGGTAGAGAGCGTCCAGGGGCTGAAGCTTTCCGGAAGCTTTGACAGCAAGCGCAATTTTACTCCCACCGGCGCGTCCCTGACCCAGGTCCAGTCCCTCTACACCGATCTTCTGGCCGCTGTAGTGGCTTATCGGTATGACCATCCGGAGGCCATCTGGAGCGCCAGTATGCAGTATGGCTACCGGTGGGATCTCGCAGGCCCCTTTACGGTCACCGTCACCGGCGTCACCTTCGGCTTCCGCCTTTTGTACGGCGAGGAGGAGAAGGCGATCTATGACGAGATGATGGAAAGCGCCAGAAGCCTCGCTGCACAGGCCTCCGGCGGGGATTACTACACCCGGGTGCGCTCTCTTCACGACCTGTTGGCCTCCCGCTGCACCTACCTCACGGAGGAAGGGGACGAAAGGACGGGACAGCTCTCTCACACGCCCTACAGCGCTTTGGTGGCTGGGGACGAGTATGAGCCGGTGTGCGACGGCTACTCGAAGGCCTTCAAGCTTCTCTGTGACCAGTTGGAGATCCCCTGCGTCCTTTCCGTCAGTAAGGAGCACATGTGGAACAATGTAAAGATGGACGACGGCGCCTGGTACCATGTGGACGTCACCTGGGATGACCGGGGAGAAACGCCGGTGGACGCCTACTTTCTTTTGGGAGACCGTTCTAAAATCGGGGAAACAGAGTTCTCCGGGGAAGCGGATCACATTGAGAGAAACCCCTATCAAAGGCCCTCCGGCCATCAGAATGTGGTCTTTTCCTACCCGGTGAAAAGCCGGGAGGCCTATGTGTATCTGGGGCATGATTACGCCCCGTTAAGCTTCCCGGACGTGCTTCGCAGCGCCTGGTATTATGAGGCGGTGGAGGAGGTTCACTCCCTGGGGATCTTTGAAGGGGACGAGCACGGCTATTTTAACCCCGGCAGCGCACTTACCCGGGCCCAGTTCGTCCAGGCGCTGGCAAACGCTCTGCACGCCTCCCTCAATGAGGAGGACGAAAGCGCCTTTACCGATGTAGCGTCCGGTAAGTGGTACACTCCCGCGGTGGCCTGGGCCCAGCGGGAGGGGATCATGGAGGGCCACGGCGGAAGGTTTCGGCCGAACGACCCCATTTCCCGGGAGGAAATGTGCGTGGTGTTCGCCCGGGTGATGGACCTTTCCGGCGCCTCCTCTGACTTCCGGTTTCCGGACCACAGCGGCATCGCCTCCTGGGCGAGAGAGGCGGTTTACGCCTGCTATGGAGCGGAGCTTATTCAGGGGGACGAAAGGGGCCGTTTCAATCCCAAAAAGAATACCGCACGACGGGAAGCGGCGGTTGTCTTTACCCGCTGGGCCCGCAGTCTGTAAGCCCCTCTTCCGGTTGACAAAGTGTGAGGAAAATGAAATAATAAACGGGATCCATTTGAATCAAACAGAGAAAGCGGAAGCATTATTTTACCTTTGGAGGAATCGACCCATGAGCACAGAACTTGCCAAGGCCTATGAGCCTCAGGAAGTGGAAAAAAGGATCTACGATTTCTGGATGCGGGGCGGCTATTTTCACGCTGTGCCGGATCCGGAAAAACAGCCTTACACCATCGTGATCCCGCCTCCCAATATCACGGGGCAGCTCCATATGGGACATGCCCTGGACGAGACCATGCAGGATATCCTGATCCGCTTCAAAAGGATGCAGGGCTACAGCGCCCTTTGGCTTCCCGGAACGGATCACGCCTCTATCGCCACAGAGGCGAAGATCGTGGAGGCCATGCGCGAGGAAGGCGTCACCAAAGAGGCGCTGGGACGAGAAGCGTTTTTGGAGAGAGCCTGGGCCTGGAAGGAAAAGTTCGGCGGGCGGATCGTGGAGCAGCTCAAGCTCTTGGGCTCCTCCTGCGACTGGGACAGGCTGCGCTTCACTATGGACGAGGGCTGCTCCAAGGCAGTGCGCCATGTGTTTGTAAAGCTCTATGAAAAGGGGCTCATCTACCGGGGCGAGCGGATCATCAACTGGTGCCCCAACTGCTGTACCGCCATTTCCGACGCCGAGGTGGAGTTCGAGGAGAAGGAGGGCTCCTTCTGGCATCTGCGCTATCCCCTTTCGGACGGCAGCGGGGATATCCAGCTTGCCACCACCCGTCCGGAAACCATGCTGGGCGATACCGCCGTGGCGGTGCATCCCGAGGATGAGCGCTACCGGCATCTGGTTGGGAAAACGGTGATCCTGCCGCTGGTGGGCAAGGAGATCCCCATCATCGCGGACGAATATGTGGAGATGGATTTCGGCACCGGCGTGGTGAAGATCACCCCCGCCCATGATCCCAACGACTTTGAAGTTGGAAAGCGTCACGGCCTTGAGGTCATCAATGTGATGGACGACCGGGGCGTGATCAATGAAAACGGCGGAAAATATCAGGGGATGCCCGCTCTGGAAGCGAGAAAGCAGATCGTCAACGATCTTGACGAGGGCGGATTCCTTATCAAGGTGGAGCCCATCCGGCACAATGTGGGAACCTGCAGCCGCTGCCACACCGTGGTGGAGCCCAGAGTTTCCACCCAGTGGTTCGTGAAGATGGAGCCTCTGGCGAAGCCTGCAGTGGACGCGGTGAAAAACGGGGAGATCCGCTTTATCCCCGAGCGCATGGACAAGATCTATTATAACTGGATGGAGAATATCAAGGACTGGTGCATCTCCCGCCAGTTGTGGTGGGGGCACAGGATTCCCGCCTGGTACTGTGAGGACTGCGGTGAGCTGATCGTTTCCGAGACGGAGCCTCATAAGTGCCCCAAGTGCGGAAAGTCCGATCTCAGGCAGGACGAGGACACCCTGGACACCTGGTTCTCTTCCGCCTTGTGGCCCTTCTCCACTTTGGGCTGGCCGGAAAATACGGAAGAGCTCAAGTATTTCTATCCCACCAACACCTTGGTGACCGGCTACGACATCATTTTCTTCTGGGTGGCCAGAATGATCTTCTCGGGGCTTGAGCATATGGGAGAGATCCCTTTCAATACCGTGTTTTTCCACGGACTGGTGCGGGACGCTCAGGGCAGAAAGATGAGCAAGTCCCTGGGCAACGGCATTGACCCGGTGGAGGTCATTGAGCAGTACGGCGCCGACGCCCTGCGTTTTACCCTGGTCACAGGCAACAGCCCCGGAAACGATATGCGTTTCTCCGATGAAAAGGTGGCCGCCAGCCGGAACTTTGCCAATAAGCTGTGGAACGCCGCCCGGTTTATCCATATGAATATCGATGGGAAAGAGGTGCCCTGCCGGCTGCCGGAGAAGCTTTGCCTGGAGGACAAATGGATCGTCAGCCGTCTCAATTCCGTTGGGAGGGAAATGACGGAGAACCTGGAAAAATTTGAGCTGGGGATCGCCGTAGGAAAGCTTTACGACTTCCTTTGGGACGATTTCTGCGACTGGTATATCGAGCTTGCGAAGATCCGTATGGCAGGCTCTGAGGAGCAGGCTCAGGGAGCCAGACAGGTGCTGGTCTGGGTGCTGGACGGCACCTTGAAGCTTCTGCATCCCTTCATGCCCTTCATCACCGAGGAGATCTGGCAGAGTATGCCCCACGAGGGTGAAGCTCTGATCACAGCTCTTTGGCCGGAGTATAGGCAGGATCTTTCCTTTGAAGAGGAAGAGGCTCAAATGGGAAAGGTGATGGAGCTGATCACCGCGGTGCGCACCCGGCGCAGCGAGATGAATGTGCCCCCCTCCAGGAAGGCCCATCTTTTCGTGGAGACCCCGGACGCTTCCGCCTTTGAGACAGAACGGGAGGCGATCCTCCGCCTTGCCTATTGCAGCGCCCTGGAAATCGGCGCGTCCCAAAGCGTTCCCCAAGGCGCGGTGACAGTGGTGACCGCCGCCTGTAAGGGGTATCTTCCCATGGACGAGCTGGTGGATAAGGAGGCGGAGAGCAAACGGCTTCAGAAGGAATTGGAAAGCGCCAAAAAGCAGCTTGCCAATGTGGAGGCGAAGCTTTCCAACGAGACCTTCCTGAGCAAGGCGCCCCAAAATGTGATAGACGGAGTGAGGTCCAACGGAGACAAGCTTCGGGAAAAGGTGCGTATGCTGGAGGAATCCCTGAAGGCCTTTGCCTGACAGCAGCGGGGCCGGACGAAAAGCTTCGTCCGGCCCCTGCGTTTTCTGATACGGAAGGAGCGAGTTGTATGACCTATGAAGAGGCGCTCAAGGAAGTGAATTCCCGGCTGCGCTTCGGTGTGAAGCCGGGGCTCGAAAGGATCGAAAAGCTGCTTACAAAGCTTTCAAACCCACAGAAAAAGCTGAAATTCGTTCATGTGGCGGGCACCAACGGCAAGGGTACGACCTGTACCCTGATTTCCTCTGTGCTGAGAAAAGCAGGGTATGTGACAGGGCTTTATACCTCGCCCTATGTCATCGATTTCAGAGAGCGGTTCCAGATCGACGGGGAGATGATCTCCGAAGAAGAGCTGACCAAAGAGGTGGAACTGGTCTCCAAGGCCGCCAAAGAGCTGGAAAGCAAAGGGGAGGCTGTAACGGAGTTTGAATTCATCACGGCCCTGGCTTTTCACTGGTTTGCCGCCCGGCACTGCGATGTGGTGGTGCTGGAGGTGGGCTTAGGAGGCCGGTTTGACGCCACCAATGTGATCGATACCCCTGAGGCGGCGGCCATCATGTCCATCTCTCTGGACCATACGGCCATTCTGGGGGATACCCTCGCAAAGATCGCCGGAGAGAAGGCGGGGATCATCAAGCCCGGCGGGAGAGTGGTGTTGTACCCCACGCAGGCCGAGGAGGTCAAGGCGGTGATCCAAAAGACCTGCGAGGAGAGGGGCGCCTCTCTCGTGATCCCCAGGCTGGAGGAGGCCGCTGTCCTGGGCGCGACTCTTTTTGGAACGGAGTTTGCCGTGGACGGGCTCACGCTCAAAACGCCCTTTTTGGGAGAGCATCAGGTGAAAAACGCTCTCACAGCCTATGAAGTGATAAAGCTTTTGCGGGAACGGGGCTTTACCATTTCGGACAAGGCTCTCCGGGAGGGCTTCGCAAACGCTTTTATCCCGGCCAGGATGGAAGTGATCTCAGAAGAGCCTCTCTGCCTTCTGGACGGAGGTCATAACCCTGGGTGCGCGCAGGCGCTCAAAGCGGCCTTGGAGCGGTTTGTCCCCGGAAGAAGGGTGGCCGTCATGGGCATGATGGCGGATAAGGACAGCCGGGAGGCCCTCCGGATCATCGGCCCACTGTTTTCCAAGATCGTCACCTGCGCGCCAAACAATCCCCGGTCCCTTCCGGCGAAGGATCTCGCCCAAGTGGCAAAGGAGTTCTGCCCACTGGTGATCCCCACACAGACCTGCGGCGAGGCTTTGGCCGCCGCCATGAAGGACCTGAAGCGGAATGACGCCCTCATCGTCTGCGGCTCCTTCTATCTGGCGGACGAGATCCGGGAGTCCCTGAAAGGAAAAATGGACAATTTAAAGACCCGGTGACAAATTTCTGCAAAAAATAAATCCCCCTCTCTGTACAATGTGGGAGAAGGGGACAAGCGTTCGGAGAGAATGGCTTCTCTCCGGGCGCTTTTTCTTTTGTGTTCCAACGGAAAATGCCATCAGCAGAAAGGAAGATGAAAGCAGGATGGATGTGCAGTTTTTTTATGAGGAAGGAGTCCTTACGGCGAAGCTCGCCGGGGAGATCGATCACCACTCGGCCAGGGAGATAAGAGAATTGATCGACGACCATTCCAGAAGGAAAAAGCCCTACTGTCTGAGGCTGGATTTTACCAATGTACCCTTTATGGACAGCTCCGGGATCGGCCTGATCCTGGGACGAGTGCGGCTTTTGCAGCTTTGGAGAGGGCGGGTGGTGCTTTGCGGCCTTTCCGGGAATCTCAATAAAATGGTGGAGCTTTCCGGCGTGTCTGGGGTGGCCGCTATCGAAAGGAGGGCGGGATAATGAAGCCCATCAATAAGCTGGAAATAAAATTTCCCTCCAACTCGGTAAATGAAGGCTTTGCGAGAGCCGCGGTCAGCGCTTTTCTCTCTCAGCTGGACCCCACGCTCGGGGAGCTTACCGACCTGAAAACGGCGGTCTCCGAGGCAGTGACCAACGCCATCGTCCACGGCTATAAAGAAGAGCTGGGACCGGTGTACATAACGGTGAAAATCTTTGAAGGGGGCAAGGTGACGGTACGCGTCCGGGACAAGGGCTGCGGGATCCCGGATATTCCCAAGGCCATGGAGCCCCTTTATACCACCGGCGGGGAGGAACGCGCCGGGCTGGGCTTTGCGGTGATGCAGAGCTTCTGCGACAGTGTGCGGGTCACCTCCAAAGTGGGCAAGGGCGTCAGCGTTACCCTTTGCAAGCACTTTGAAAGCAGGGTGTGAGCCGGTGCCGGAATCGACAGAGGCTCCCGTCTTAAACGGCGAGGAAAGCGAGACGGGGGTAGAGAAAAATATCGGACTGGTCCATCTGTGCGCCCGGCGTTTTTCCGGCAAGGGGATCGAATATGACGACCTGTTTCAGGCGGGGTGCGTGGGGCTTGTCAAGGCCTGTGATAATTTTGACAGGAGCCGGGGCGTGAAATTTTCCACCTACGCGGTGCCGGTCATTCTAGGAGAGATCCGGCGGCTTTTCAGAGAGGCGGGAGCCCTCAAGGTGTCCAGAAGCCTCAGAGAGCTGGGGAAAAGGGCCCAGGCGGCGGCTGAGCTTCTGCGGGAGGAGACCGGAAGAAGCCCCGGCGTCTCCCAAATCGCGGAGCGCCTGGGAGAAAGCGTGGAAAAAACGGCCCTGGCCCTGGGCACCGCCAGACCGCCCCTTTCCCTGACAGGAGACGGGGAGGGGGAGACGCTGGAGATCCCGGTGGAGGCTCCGGAGGAAAGGATGACGGAGCGCATGACCCTTTATAAGATCCTGGAGGGGCTGGAGGAGAGGGACAAAAGCCTGATCCGGCTTCGGTATTTTGAAGGAAAGACCCAGGCCAGCACGGCAGCCGTATTGGGCATGACCCAGGTGCAGGTGAGCCGCCGGGAGAAAAAGCTTTTGCTCTGGATGCGCAGCAGGTTTGGGGAGTAAAATAGGAGGGGATGTTGCAGAATGAAAAACTGCAGCAACCCCTCTTCGCCCGGCGGATTTTTCCGTCGGGCGGCTTTAGCGGCTATGGATGGGCTTACAGCTCTTTTTCGTGCAGGACCACGCCGCCTCTTTTCAGTTCTTCCTGTAAAGTCTCCACAGAAAGGGAGGAGAAGTCATCGGTCATGGCGGCGGCGGTCCCGGCCGCTTCTCCTGTGACCGCGCAGCAGGGGATTACCCGCATCACGTCCCACAAGGTCTCGTCTGTACTGGTGCATCTGCCCGCGGCGATCAGATTCTTGACGCTATGGTGGTAGAGGGTCCTGAAGGGCACCTCATAGACGGGTCCCCGTTTTTTCCAGTTGGACACCATCCCGATGGAATCCGGGAAAAAGCAATGCTCTTCCTTGTGGGAAAGCTCGTACTCTCCCTGCAGCTTTCTGGTCATCCGGATCTGGGGGATGGTGGCCATGGTGACGGGCAGGTAGGTGGGGTCCTCTTTTCTGTGCCGCAGAAAATCCTCCCAAAGGGTGCGGTGAGAAAGCTCTGTCATCCGGGAAAGCTCCTGGGTGGAAAGCCCCAGAAAGCGCTGGTCTATTAAGGGCGTGACCGCTCCGCCCTCCTTCTTTTCCTCCTCCGGAATGTCGCAGGCCCCCAGAGACCGCAGATGATAGCCGTCTTTCCCCACACTGTAGTACCAGGCGGCCAGAACATTCCCCTGTTGGAAGTTTTCGGTAGGAGCGCCGGAAAAGGCGGCGATGTCGCAGTCTCCTGTGGCGTCCACCACAGCCCCCGCGTAAATGGCCTGACGGCCGGATTTGCTCTCCGTGAGAAGATGGGTGATCCGATCCCCTTCCTTCACCACTCCGGTGACGCTTACGCCGTACAGCAGATCCACGCCATGATCCCGCAGCAGCTTTTCCGCCGAGATCGCGAACAGCTGGGGATTGTACTGCACCTCGAACCGGGGATCGAGCCTGGTGCGGGAGCCATTCTCCGAAAGCCAGTTTTCCGGGAGGCGGCCCTCCGCTCCCTGAGAGATGGACAGGCGCAGAAGCTCTTCTGCGATGCCGAAGGAAACCTGGCGCCCGCAGCCGTCGCACAGGGGCAGATAGATGGTGACGAGCCCCAGGGTGCCAAGGCCGCCCAGCAAAAACTGGCGCTCCAGAAGCAGGGTGCGTTTCTGGCGTCTTGCCGCCGCCAGGGCAGCACTGATCCCGGCGATCCCTCCGCCGCACACCACCACATCATACTCTGCCGTGACAGGGGTTTTTAAGTGTTCATTGAGGAACATACTGAAAACTCCTTTCCGAAATGTGGATGTAAAATGTCAGGACTCGGAGGCGCTTGACGCCACTTTCCTTTTCCAGGGCCGAATGGAAGCGGCGCACAGAACCGTTCCGGCGGCAGCGGTGAGGATCCAGAACAGCAGGGTGAAGCCCCACCCGAAGCGCTCTGAGAATACGGCTACCCCATAGGTGGACAGGGCGCTGCCAATATAGGTGCAGGAGTTGAGAACGCCGGACACGGTGGAAACGCTGCCCATATTTTTGAAAAAAGCAGGCACCATACAGATGAGCATCAGGTTTACTCCGTGCATACAGCCGGTAAACAGGGCGGAAAGAATCACGGAAAGCAGGGCGCTTCGGCCGGAGGAAAAGAAAAGGCCCACGGCGGAAACTGTGCCCACGAAAAACACCGCCGCAGAGCAGCGCAGCGGGTCCCGGAATATCTTAATATAGAGGGTGGAGGCCGCCTGCATACACACCATGCCGAACAGCGGAAGGGTAACTCCGGTGAGGATGGAAATCATGCTGCTGATGTGGTAGGTCTCCGAAATATAGGAGGGCATCCAGGTGGTGACGCCATCCCGAAGCATTCCCTGACAGACGATAGCCGCCATGACCGCCAGCATGACCGGACTGAGCAGCAGCCGGAGGCTGGTGGCCTTTTTGGGCTTCTCCTCTACTTTTTTAGGCGTTTCCCGGGGAATATCCGGGGCAAAAAGCGACCAGAAAACCGTCATGGCCCCGCCCAGAACGGCGGAGAAAAAGAATACCGCCCGCCACTGAAACAGCGAGATGAGAAGCGGGGAGAGCAGATAGATAAGAATGGTGCCCAAAGAGCTGCCCCAGGAGACCTTGACGACGATCCGGTTATAGTCCCTTTCGGAGAGCAGGGCAGCCATCAAACGCACCAGCGGAGGCCACAAAAAGGCCTGGGAAAGACCGTTTACGCACCAGACGAAAAGCATCTGATACTCGTTCCTGCAAAAGGGCAGGGACAGGTTCATCACGCTGGTAACTGCTAAAGCCAGAGTCATCAGCCTTTTGGGAGAGAAGCGGTCCCCGCAGATCCCGCTTAAGATCTGTCCCGCGCCGTAGGTGATAAAGCTGCCGGTCACCGCCATGGAAATGCGGCTTTTTGGGATCGCAAGCGCCCGTTCCATCTCGGAGACGATAGCCCCGTAGTTGATGCGGGTCATGTAGCTGACAAGATAGGTGACGGTGAATAAGAGGGCTAATTTTCGCACCTGACTCTGGTTTGTGAGAACAGTCACAGCAGATTCTCTCCTTCCCATTCAGGATCCGGTTCCACCCCCAGAAGCGCTGTCACGGTGGGGGCGATGTCCCGGATATCAGCATGGGAAAGCTCCTTGTTCCCGGGGATCCCCTTCCCGAACAGGAACAGGGGAATAGTCATGTCCTCCAGGCAGTCGCTGCCGTGAGATCTGTCGTGGCCGCCGTGATCGGCGGTGATGATCACAGCATATTCCTCCGGCAGAGAGGAAAGAACCTGATGGATACAGTCCCAGCTTTCCTTAACAGCCTCCATGTAGGGCTCGCTCATCCAGCCGTGGTCATGGCCCGCGGCGTCGGAATACCCTAAATAAAGAAAGGCAAAGTCCGGCCTGTTTTCACAAAGATGGCGGACGGCGGCGTCTGTCACCATCTGATTGGTCTTTTGATAGCTGAGCGTGCCGCCGCTTGCGAAATAGGAGAATGTGAGGGAACCAGGCCTCGCCAGATCCCTGAGCTCTTCCCAGTTGTAGAAAAAGGCGCACTGCTTCTTCGCCCCGGAAAGCACCTCGCACAGGCCTCGGATGGGCCGCACCTGAGGGGCGTAGGTGTTGGTGGTGGTCCCGTGCCGGGCCGGGTCTACGCTGTGAAACAAAGACATGTGGCAGGGCAGCGTGACGGAGGGCATGACGGTGCGGGCCTTTAAGGTAAAGGAGGAGCGCTCCATCAGCTTTTTGGCTTCCTCCATCTGCGCGGCGGCGTCCGGGCGCATCCCGTCCACCAGGATCACGATCGCTTTCATATTCGGTTCCCCTCTCTGATTCCATTATGTTTTGGAAACTGAATCCATCATATGCTTCCCCAAAAGCTTTGTCAAGAGAGGCGGCAGGGCTTTTCTGATAAGAGGGGGAAAGGAGAGCGACCAGGGATTAGCACTCTTGAATACAGAGTGCTAAAAATTAACGGTTTCGTCATATTTTATCTGATTTTTTGAAATAAACAGTTGGTATCCTAATAGCAGACAAAAGGAAAGAAGGGATCTCCTATGAACAGGGAGATGGGAACGGCGAACGCCCGTTCCAAAGTATGACAGATTTTCCATTTCATTAAAATTTCAACAGCTGCATTTGCAGCGAAAGGAGAGCTTTTATTATGTTTGAGTTGATGCCTTTTGACCACAATGACCGTTTTTCTTTTTCCCGTCCCTTTGCCGAGCTGGAGAATTTGGAGCGGATGTTCACCAGAGGTATGAGCGCCTTTGATTTCAGAACGGACATCCAGGACCAGGGCGACCATTATCTTCTGGAGGCCGAGCTTCCCGGATTTTCCAAGAACGATATCTCCGTAGAGATCGACGGCGATTTTCTGAAGATCACCGCCGCCCACAATGCGGAGAAGGAGGAAAAGGAAGAGAAGGGCAGATATGTGCGCAGAGAGCGCTCTTACGGCTCTTTCACGAGAAGCTTTGACATTTCCAATATCAAAGCTGAGGGGATCACCTGCGCCTATGTGGACGGAGTTTTGAAGCTCACGCTGCCTAAGCGGGAGGATAAGCCTCAGACCTCCAGAAAGCTTGAGATCCAATAAAAACAGAGTTCGCAGTTTTTTAATCGGTCCGGGGCCTTCGTCCCGGACCGATTTTTGCACCTTGTTTTCCTTTTCGCATATCTTAGCAGTAAGGGACAAAGCCTGTTCCCTTTTAAAATAGATCGACCTAAGAATTGAAACAGAAAGGGGAAACTATTTTGGCAGAAGAAATGAATGTGCAGGTCTGTATCCCGGCGGCTGACCCCATGCCGCTGCCCGCAGATCCGGTGCCCGCCATGGCCTATGTGCCGTTTCAGCAATGGAGCGACTCTCTGCATGCGGCAGAGCGTGCCCTGGACGCCGGAACCCTGTTTCCGGTATTGGATAAGCCGTTTTACGGCAGGAGGGGCGGTGAGCCCAGATGAGCGAAAAAGAGGCTATGAGAAGAAGGCTCTCTGCCATGCAGTTTGCCATGTGGGAGCTGCACCTGTTTTTGGATACGCACCCCAATAACTGCGACGCCGCAAGGAAGCTGGAGGAATACCGCAGCCGCGCTGAGGCGCTCAGAAAAGAGTATGAAGAGAAGTTCGGTCCCCTCAACGAGACTTCCCGGGAAACCAGCCGCTGGGCCTGGATTAGAGATCCCTGGCCCTGGGAAAGGGAGGCGAATTGACAGATGTTTATTTATGAGAAAAAGCTTCAATACCCCGTAAAAATCAAGAACACCAACCCCGCCCTGGCGAAGATTATCATCAGCCAATACGGCGGGCCACATGGTGAAATCGGCGCTTCCCTGAGATATCTGAGCCAGCGGTACTCCATGCCCTATCCGGAACTGAAAGCGATCCTCACCGATATCGGCACGGAGGAGCTTGCGCACCTGGAAATGGTGGGCACCATCGTGTACCAGCTCACCCGTGACCTCACGCCCCAGCAGATCCAGGAGGCGGGCTTCGACACCTACTTTGTGGATCATACCGCAGGCGTCTATCCTGTGGCGGCCTCCGGCACGCCCTTTAATGCCAACACCTTTGCCGTGACCGGCGACACCATCGCGGACTTACACGAGGACCTGAGCGCGGAGCAGAAGGCAAGGCTCACCTACGACAATATCCTGCGCTTCGCGGACGACCCCGATGTGCGCGATCCTATTAAGTTCCTGCGTGCGCGGGAGATCGTTCATTTCCAGCGCTTTGGCGAGGGGCTTCGCATCCTTACCGATAAGCTGGACTCCAAAAACTTCTATGCGTTCAACCCGTCTTTTGATAAATAAGAGGTCTTTTTTGGCCGGGCACTCCGCTTTGGAGCGCCCGGTTTCTTTTTGTTCCCGCCCATCTGCTAAATGGTGAAGAAAACAACGGTGCAATGGAAAGGCCATTTACTCCGGATTAAAAAATCTCTGAAAGGGTTGACAGAGAAGAAGAGAAGGACTATTATATAAATGAACAATCGTTCATATGAAAGGATGTTGAACATGGCAGAGCGAAAACAGGCGCCGGGCTGCGAGTACATGCATGTGCATGAAGAGATCGTCAACCGGGTCAACGCGGTGATGCCGGAAGAAGAGGTGCTGTTCGATTTAGCGGAGCTGTTTAAGGTGTTCGGCGACTCTACCCGCATCAAGATCCTCTATGTGCTGTTTGAGTCTGAGATGTGCGTATGCGATATCGCCCAGCTTTTGGGGATGACCCAGTCCGCCATCTCTCATCAGCTGCAGGTGTTAAAAAAGAGCAAGCTGGTCCGCTACCGCAGAGAGGGCAAAACGGTGTTCTATCAGCTCTCTGACGACCATGTGCGCACCATTCTGGATCAGGGGATCGAGCATGTCACGGAATAATGGATCACGGATTCATTTGCTGTTCAGTGATCTGTGACGGAACGCTGGTTCCTGCCCGAAGGGAATGCTTTCGGACGGGATCAAAAAGAAAAATCAATGAATAACCGGAAGGGAAGGATCATCATGATAAAGACCTACGCCTTGGAGAACCTGGACTGCGCAAACTGCGCGGCGAAAATGGAGACGGCCATCCGGAAGATCCCGGGGGTCAACGACGCGACGGTGAGCTTTTTCACCCAGAAGCTGACGGTTGACGCCGAGGAGGAGCGCTTTGAGGAGATCATGAAGCAGATCGTAAAGGTATGCAAAAGGGTAGAGCCGGACTGTGTGATCCTACGCTGAACTGTTTCGGGGAGGGAAAGACTATGACACGCAAACAGAAACGGACGCTGATGCGTATCGGAGCGAGCGCCCTGCTGCTTATCACGGCGGTGCTGCTCCCTTTGGAAGGGCTTTGGAGATTTCTCTCCTTTTTGCCCGCCTATTTTGTGATCGGCTGGGATGTGCTGTGGCGCGCGGTGAGGAATATCCTTCACGGGCGGGTCTTTGACGAAAACTTTCTCATGGCCCTTGCCACCATAGGCGCTTTCTGCACCGGCTTTTTCGGGGAAGGGGAGTACCCGGAAGCCGTGTTCGTCATGCTTTTTTATCAGGTTGGAGAGCTGTTCCAGGGATACGCGGTGGGCAAATCCAGAAGGTCTATCTCCTCTTTGATGGATATCCGGCCGGATTATGCCAATATTGAGGAAAACGGAGCTTTGCGCAGGGTCGACCCTCAGTCTCTGCATGTGGGCGATGTGATCGTCGTCAAGGCAGGGGAGAAGATCCCCCTGGACGGCATGGTGCTGGAGGGCGCGTCCTCGCTGGACACCTCGGCCCTCACGGGAGAAGCTCTGCCCAGAGAGGTGGGGCCGGGAGACGATGTGATCAGCGGATGCGTCAATCAAAGCGGCCTTTTGCGGGTAGAGGTAAAAAAGGAATTCGGCGAGTCCACTGTTTCAAGGATCCTGGATCTGGTGGAAAATGCCGGCAGCAAAAAGGCAAAAACGGAGAATTTTATCACCAAATTCGCCCGTTATTACACCCCCGCCGTGGTGCTTTCCGCCGCGGCGCTGGGGCTGATTCTCCCGATCTTCCTGGGAAATTGGGCAAGCTGGATCAGCCGGGCTCTGATCTTCCTGGTGGTGTCCTGTCCCTGCGCTTTGGTAATCTCCGTGCCCTTGAGCTTCTTTGGCGGGATCGGCGGAGCCTCCCGGGAGGGGATCCTTATCAAGGGCGGGAACTATCTGGAAGCTTTAGCCCACACGGAAACGGTGGTGTTTGATAAAACCGGGACTCTCACCAGGGGCGTGTTCAAGGTGACCGCTGTGTACCCGGAGTCCCCCTTCTCGGAAGAGGCGGTTTTGGAGCTGGCCGCTCTGGCGGAAAGCTACTCCGAGCATCCCATTTCCCGTTCCCTGCGGGAGGCCTGTAAAAACTCTCTGGAGCCGGGACGGGTTGCGGATGTTCAGGAGCTTTCCGGCCGTGGCGTCAAGGCACTGGTAGACGGGAAAATCGTCTGGGCCGGAAACGATAAGCTGATGGAAGAGGCAGGCGTGGATTTTGAAAAGCGGGAAGAGCCGGGGACCATCGTCTATGTGGCAGTGGACAGAGCATACGCGGGGGCGATCCTCATTTCCGATGAAAAGAAGCCGGATGCCAAAGAGACGGTGGCCTTGCTGAAGGCGGCGGGCGTCAAGCGCGTCGTCATGCTGACAGGCGATGCCGAAAAGGCGGGGGAAGCGGTGGCAGAGGAGCTTGGAATCCGCGAGGTGTTTACAGAGCTTTTGCCCGCGGACAAGGTCCGTGAGGTGGAAAGGCTTTTGGGCGAATGCTCTCCCAAGGGGAAGCTTGCCTTTGTGGGAGACGGCATCAACGACGCTCCCGTACTTTCCCGGGCGGACATCGGCATCGCAATGGGCGCCCTGGGTTCAGACGCGGCTATTGAGGCGGCCGATATCGTGCTGATGGACGACAAGCCCTCCAAACTCTCGACGGCCATGCGAATCTCCCGCAAGACGCTTCGCATTGTCCGGGAGAACATCATCTTCGCCCTGGGGGTGAAGGTGCTGGTGCTTCTGCTCAGCGCCTTTGGCCTTGCCAATATGTGGGCGGCGGTGTTTGCGGATGTGGGCGTTTCCGTGATCGCTATTTTAAACGCCATGCGGGCATTGAAGGGGAGATAGAGGCTGGTACTTAGTATTTAGTATTTAGAAAAGGCCCTTTCTAACGACTAACAGCTAACAAGTAAAATCCCGCCCTCTCCGTCGCAGCCAAGCCGCGCCGCCTCTTCCAAAGGGAGAGGCAAGTAGGAGAAGGACAAGGGGAGCCGTATCTAAATATCCGGTATCCGGAATCTAAAGGACAGGAAAGCCGCCCCGTGTTTCTCAAGGGGCGGCTTTCCCAATTAAAAAACGGAAGAAAACACTTTATTCCTTCCCATCCCAACAGTAAGTACACAGCTTGCACCGATCGATCCCGACGGATTCCATCAGGTCGTCCAGCCGGTGATAGCGAAGGCTGGTGAAATCCAGCTTTTTGCAGATGGCGTCCACCATATCCTGATATTCCTGAGCTTCCGGATCCGCGTATTTTTCCAGATTCTCCGGCTCAATGGTGCCCTCCATCTCCTTGATCACCCGCCTGGTGATCAAGTCCATCAGGGAGGTGGAGCGGGAGAAATTCAGGTATTTGCAGCCGAAAAGCAAGGGCGGGCAGGCGGGGCGCACATGCACCTCTTTGGCGCCGTTTTGATACAGATATTCCGTGGTTTCCCGCATCTGGGTGCCCCGGACGATAGAGTCGTCGATCAAAAGCAGGCTCTTGTCATGGATCAGCTCCTTGACAGGAATCAGCTTCATCTTGGCGATGAGATTCCGTTGGCTCTGGATGGTGGGCATAAAGGAGCGGGGCCAGGTGGGCGTATACTTGATCAAGGGGCGAGAAAAGGGGATACCGGACTCATTTGCATAGCCGATGGCGTGAGCCACGCCGGAATCGGGAACGCCCGCCGCAGTATCCGGGCGGGCAGTGTCCCGCTTTGCCAGCATAGCGCCGCAGCGGTAACGCATCTCTTCCACCCCTACGCCTTCATAGGAAGAGGATGGGTAGCCGTAATACACCCACAGGAAGGTGCAGATCTTCATCTCTTTTCCCGGCGAGCTTAAAGTTTTCGGCCCTTCCGGGGTCACGATGGCGATCTCGCCGGGACCCAGCTCCCGTACAGGAGCATAGCCCAGGTTCAGGTAGGCGAAGCTTTCAAAGGAGACACAGAAGGCTCCCTCCTTTTCGGCAATGGACACCGGAGTGCGACCAAGCTTATCCCTTGCGCAGTAGATCCCTTTTGGGGTGAGAAGCAGCATGGTCATGGAGCCGTCGATGGTCTCCTGGGCATAGCGGATCCCCTCAATGAGGTTGTCCTTCTGGTTGATCACCGCCGCTGTCAGCTCGGTGGCGTTAATGTCTCCGCCGCTCATTTCCAGAAAATGAGAATGGCCCGAGGCGAAAAGCTGCTTTACGATTTCGTCTGTATTGTTGATCTTCCCTACGGTGACGATGGCGTAGGTGCCGTGATGAGAGCGCACGATCAGGGGCTGGGGCTCAAAGTCGCTGATGGAGCCGATGCCCAGGTTCCCATGCATCTCTGTGATATCCTTGTCAAACTTGGTGCGAAAGGGGGAGTTCTCAATATTGTGAATGGCCCGGTCAAAGCCCCTTTCCCGGTCATACACCGCCATTCCCGCTCTCCTGGTTCCCAAGTGAGAGTGGTAATCCGTACCGAAAAACAGATCAAAAATACAGTCGCTTTTTGACGCTACTCCAAAAAAACCGCCCATAGGCTCCTCCTGACGCTGTTCTAAAATTCGATTTCCGAACGATATTGTAGCATAAACAGGCGGAAATCACAATTCTATTTTCATCGGAAAAGAGGAATTTTCTTGGCTCCTCTCCCATATCATGAAGATTGTACAGAAAAGCAGGGTGGAGGAAGAAGGAATCGTATAAAACAGAAAAAATGCAGGAATAGAAAAATCGTCTTGCATTTTCTGACTGCATATATTAAAATAGTGAAGGTTTGAGCATTTAAAATGAATCAAGTCTCAAGGCAATCATGCAAAACTTGTTTGGGAGATGTTTGAATGAAGTTAGCGGCCATGAAAACGGAGGAGATCCGTGCCCTGTACGAAGAGGCAAAGGAGCAGTATGAGGCCTTTGAACAGCGGGGGCTCACCCTCAATATGGCCAGGGGAAAGCCCTGCGCGAAGCAGCTGGATCTGGCGCTGGGCGTGCTGGAAGCCCTCCATGCCAGAAGTGAATTTGCCAACTCCAACGGAGATGATTGCCGGAATTACGGGGTTTGGAACGGCCTTCCGGAAATGCGGGAGATCTTCAGCCACATGATGGGTGTGCCCGCAGACCAGATCATTCTGGGAAATAACTCCAGCCTGCAGATGATGTTCGACTGTGTTTCTCAGGGCTTTACTCATGGCTTCGGCGGCTGCGAGCCCTGGAGCCGGCAAAAGCGCCTGAAATTCCTGTGCCCGTCTCCCGGCTATGACCGGCACTTTGCCATTACGGAATACTTCGGGTTCGAGATGATCCCTGTCCCCATGCTGAAAACCGGGCCGGACATGGACCTGATCGAACGGCTGGTCAAGGAGGATGAAAGCGTCAAGGGCTGCTGGTGTGTGCCGAAATATTCCAATCCCACCGGCGTAACCTATTCCGACGAGACGGTGCGGCGTTTCGCCTCTTTGAAGCCCGCCGCGAAGGATTTCCGGATCTTTTGGGACAACGCCTACAGCGTCCACGACCTGACCGATACGCCGGAAACCCTTCTGAATCTCTATGAGGAGTGCCTGAAAAACGGAACGGAGGACCTTCCTCTGTTTTTCGCCTCCACCTCTAAAATCTCCTTCCCCGGAGCGGGCGTTGCCGCTCTGGCGGCCAGCAAGGGAAATATCGAAGGGCTTCACAAACGCTTTAATGTGCAGACCATCGGCCCGGATAAGCTCAATCAGCTTCGGCATATCCTCTTCCTGCATGACATTGAGGGAGTCCACGAGCTGATGCAGGGCCACCGGGAGATTTTAGAGCCCAAATTCCGCCTGGTGGTTTCCACGCTGAGGGAGAGCCTCGAAGAGCTGGGCATCGCCAGGTGGAGCGATCCCAACGGCGGCTATTTTGTGAATCTGGATGTGATGAACGGCTGTGCGAAGCGGGTGGTGAGCCTTTGCAAACAGGCGGGCGTGATCCTGACGGACGCGGGGGCGACTTACCCCTATGGTCTCGACCCTAATGACAGCAATATCCGCATCGCGCCCAGCTTTCCGCCCATCGAAGAGCTGCGGGAGGCCATGGTTCTCTTGTGTGTCTGCGTGCGTATGGCGGCCTGTGAAAAGCTCCTGTCTGACCGGGGCGTTTCCTCTCGGGAAACCCTTTAAGTTCTTAACTGTTTTGTCTGATAAGGCCTCTATCTCTTTTCGAAAGCGTCCCGGGGAGAGGAGGCTTTTTCCTTTTTTGGAAAAAAGGAGGGAAGAGCTCCTGCGTCTTTCAGGGCAGAATAGGAGAGAAACAGGCCCATCCCGTAAAAGAGCATCCACACGCTGCCGCTGAGAAGGGAAAAATAGACGGCGGAGAGCATCCCCAAAGGGTGGATTTTCACAGAGGCGGCAATGAGCTTCGGCTCTGTGACCTGACGAATGGAGGAGATGAGAAAAAGCCCGATGAGCAAAGCGGCGGCCCTGGCGTACCGACCGGTGAGCAGCTGCCAGAAAATGAGGGGCACAAACACTGCGGCGGGGCCGAACACCGGCAGAAGATCCGCAAGCATGGTGAGAAAGCTTAAAAGAAGAGGGTAGGAGATCCCCAGCAGAAAGAGGACGATATAGGCCTCGCAGAAGGTGATAAAATAGAGAAAAAGGTAGGAAAAAAGAGCTTTTCTGCCGTTTTTTCCGCTGCGGCTGACCACTTTTTTCAGGTAACGGCAGGCTCTTTTTCCCAAAAGGCTGCCAAAAAAACTTTTCAGCTTTTCAAGATCCCGGGCGAAAAAGAAAGCGGAGACGGAGGTGACGATACAAAGGGTCAAAACTGTGGGGACGGACATGGCAAAGGAGAGGACGGCCCCCAACAGAGAGAGGATCAGCTCCTTTCCGGCCCCGATCAGCTCCAACAGCTGTTCCCGATTTTCCGCGAGGAAGGAAAGGTCCAGCCGTTCAAAGAAATTTTTCCCCTCGTCGATCAGGGTGAGGACCCAGGGAGAAAGCTCCGGAAATCCCCCGGAGGACGCCTTGGTGAGAAACGCCGCGATCTCCCTTACCGTAAAGGAACCCAGAAAAAAGAGAAGAAAGAGCAGCGCGGAAAGCACGCAGACAATGGAGAAGATCGCAGCTGCGCTGTGGGAGAAGTGCAGTTTATTTTCCAGAAAGGAAAGAAGGGGCTGCGTGAGGATCGCGGCCAAAAGCCCCAAAAGGAAGGGAAGGGTATAAAAGAAGGTTTTCACCCAGAGAAAGAAGAGCAGGGAATAGAGAAGAAAAAAGAGGAAAATGGGGAAGAGGCGTTTGAGGTGAGGGTTTTGAAACATAGCTTCCTCCGAACAAGAATAGCATAGAAGAGCGGAGAGTCCCGCATGACCCTTCTTTTGAGCTAGTATTTCCCAAAAGAGAGGAGGATACCCTTCCGAAAGAGAAAACTGGGCGCGGACAAAAAAATCCCCTGCCGAAAAAGGCAGAGGATAAAAAGCGATCAGCAGGCGGAACTTACGGGAAAAGCGGGCAGAAAGGGGGCCCGCCGGCGGGTTCGGAAGAAAAAGCGGGAAAAAATGCCCGCAAAAAGACAACGGCGCCTGCTCGCGTTTTCAAAAGCGCGCTCTTTGGCCGCGTATTACTTGTTCTCACCGGTCAGAAGCCAGTTGAGAGAGACGCCCAGAATTTCCGAAAGCGCCAAAAGCTCAGAATCGGTGACAGAACGAATCTGCCCTTCCAGCTTGGAAAGGCCGGAGGCGTTCAGATCCACGCCACGCACCTGCAGTTGGGCCAAAAGCTCTTTCTGCTTCATTCCCAGGTCCTTTCGGGCGGCTTCCACACGGGCGCCAACCAGGTTTTTGTCTCCCAGAGGTTGATTGCGAAGTCGCAAGGTGTCCAACTCTCTTCCTGTGAGGGGACCGCCTTTTACAAGAAGCTTGTAAAAAAACGACGCCCCGTATAATTGCTTTTATTCTACAGTAATTTGTCTAAAAAATCAACACTTTTTCGAGAGTTTTCAAGGAAGATTTGGAAAATCCCGGACAGGAGGAGAGGAACAGATAGGAAAGACGAAAAAATCCGGAATTCTCCCTGTACTTTTTCTGAAAATTTGCTATAATAGCAAGCGGGAAAATCGTGTTCTGGTTTTCTTTCCCGGATGAAAGACAAACATTTTTAAAAGGGATCAATTATAGAAGGAAGATGAATGAGTTGAAGAATAACGGCGGGATGAATCTCACCATGCTGACGGATTTCTATGAGCTTACCATGGCCAACGGCTACCTGCAAAACGGCTATGGGAATACCACCTGCTATTTCGATATGTTTTTCCGCAAGGTGCCGGACAACGGCGGCTTTGCCATTATGGCGGGAGTGGAGCAGCTGGTAGATTACCTTTCCAACCTGCGTTTCACAAAAGAGGATATCGACTATCTTGCCTCCAAAAATATCTTTTCCAAAGAGTTTCTGGAATATCTTCAGAACTTCTGCTTTTCCTGCGATGTGTGGGCTATTCCGGAGGGTACTCCCATTTTTCCCGGCGAGCCCGTCGTCACGGTGAGAGGCCCGGCCATTCAGGCCCAGTTTGTGGAGACGATGGTGCTTTTGTGCATCAATCATCAAAGCCTGATCGCCACCAAGACCAACCGTATCGTCCGCGCCGCCCAGGGCAGAGCGGTGATGGAATTCGGTTCCCGTAGGGCTCAGGGCTTTGACGGGGCCATGTACGGCGCCAGGGCCGCCTATATCGGCGGCTGCGCAGGCACTGCCTGTACCATCAGCGACCAGCTGTTCGGCGTGCCGGCTTTGGGCACTATGGCCCACAGCTGGGTGCAGCTGTTTGATACGGAATATGAGGCCTTCAAGGCCTACGCCAAGGAGTACCCTAACAACTGCGTGCTCCTGGTGGATACCTATAATGTGCTGAAGTCCGGCGTGCCCAACGCCATTAAGGTGTTTAACGAGGTGCTGGTGCCCCAGGGCTTCCGCCCTGCCGGGATCCGCATCGACAGCGGCGACATCACCTATCTTTCCAGGAAGGCCAGAGTGATGCTGGACGAGGCGGGCTTTGAGGACTGCAAGATCTGCGCCTCCAATTCCCTGGATGAATACATCATCCGGGATATGCTGGCGCAGGGGGCCAAGGTGGACAGCTTCGGCGTAGGCGAAAGGCTGATCACCTCCTCCTCCGAGCCGGTGTTCGGCGGGGTCTACAAGCTGGTGGCCGTGGAGAAGGAGGACGGCGTTGTGACGCCGAAGATCAAGATCAGCGAAAATGTGGCGAAGATCACCACCCCCGGCTTCAAAAGCGTCTGGCGCCTGTTTGACCGGGAGACTGACAAGGCGATCGCCGATGTGATCACCCTTCACGATGAGGTGATCGAGGACGATAAGCCCTACACTATTTTCGACCCGGAGCATGTCTGGAAGAGGAAGACGGTGGAAAATTTCCGGGCGGTGCCTTTGATGACTCAGTTATTCGAGGATGGAAAATGCAGCTACACGCCTCGCGCCCTGGGCGCCATCAAGGCCTACTGCATGGCCCAGGTGGATACCCTGTGGGAGGAAGTTACCCGCTTTGAAAACCCCCATACCTACTATGTGGATCTGTCTCAGCGCCTTTGGGACGAGAAAAACAGGATGCTTTCCGAGAAAACTTATTGACAAACAGGCAAGCTTTCCGCTACAATATGGGCCATGTGAGCAGGCCGGGCAGTTGCGGGCACCTGGCGAAAGCCTGTGTCTGAGGAAAGTCCGAGCTCCCCAGGGCAAGAATAACGGCTAACCGCCGCCGGGGGCGACCCCAGGGATAGTGCAACAGAGAGATACCGCCGGGTTTCCCGGTAAGGATGGAAAGGCGAGGTAAGAGCTCACCGGCATGAGGGAGACCTCATGGCCCTGTAAACCCTATTCGGAGCAACACCGTGGAGGAACATAAAGCGTAGCCCTGCGCGTTCTGTGGAGGTGGCGTGAGCCTGTTGGCAACGGCAGGCCAAGATAGATGACTGTCTAAGACAGAACTCGGCTTATAGACCTGGTCACAAAGAACCCGGAGACACATTTGTGTCTCCGGGTTCTTCTCGAGTTGGGCAGCATTGCTGCCCAACTTCGGCAAATAAAGTCTTCTCGAGTTGAGCGGCAGGGCTGCCCTTGCCCTTGGCTCCCTCACAGCCTCCCCTTCTATAAATAAGGGGAGGCTGTGAGGGAAGCAAGAGGATGGCTGTAAAGCCGCGAACCGCAGAAAACCTCTTGCCTCTCCCTTTGGGAGAGGTGGCATGGCGAAGCCATGACGGAGAGGGCGGCTTTCAGTTGTTAGTTGTCAGAAAGGGCGTTCTTCTCGCCTATCGGCTCGGTCAGTTCGCACCAGCGCCCCAAAGGGGAGCCAAGTATGCCGCCTTAGCTCCCCCTGACACTCTTCCCGAAATTTTGCGATTTGCGTAAGCAAATTGAGGTTTTTCAAATCTCAAATTTATTTCCGAAATTTCACGGTCCCGCTTTGCGGGATCACGGCTTTTCAAGCCGGGAAATTGAGATTTTTCAAATCTCAATTCGAAATTCGAGACAGCTTGAGCGAAGCTCAATCTTTTTCTCACTTCTTAAATTAACGAAATTTCACGGTCCCGCTTTGCGGGATCACGGCTTTTCAAGCCGGGAAGTGAAATTCGAGATGTCTTGAGCGAAGCTCAAGACATTTTCCCCTTCCAGTTCTTCACGATCTCCTCCGCGGAGCGGGACATCTCCACGGAGAAGTCCGAAATATACTTCCGCTCGTAAAACGCCTTGGCCCGGTCGTTGTCGTAAAAGCTTTGCAGCTCTTCCTCTGTGAGATCGCGGTAGTGGTTCTCGAACACGATCATTTCCTTTGGAAAGCGGGAAAGCTGCTTTCGTTCCTTCTGCTGCTGGGTGGGGTAGCCTAATACCAGCATGGAAATGGGGGCCACATATTGGGGCAGATGCAGAATTTCCCGGTGGGTCTCCCACTGTTCCAGCACATCGCCGATATAGCAGGAGCCAAGCCCTAAGCTGTCGGCGGCGATACAGGCGGTGTGGGCGGCGATGACGGCGTCGTTGGCGGCCAGCAGCAGGTCTCCCATTCTGGGGGCGGGCACATTTTCGCAGCCTGCCTGCTTGAATTTCCTGTACCAGCGCCGGTAATCCGTCAAAAAGACCAATACCATAGGGGCGGTGGCGATAAAGGGCTGATGGTCGCAGGTGACGGCCAGCTGATCCTTTAACGCCTGATCTGTAATGTCCAGAATGGAATAGAGCATGGAGTTCCCGGCGGTGGGTGCTCTCATGGCGGCATTCAGAATGGTGTCCTTCACTTCCTCCGGGACCTCTTTTTCCTCAAAGACCCGCATGGATTTCCGCTCCATCAAAAGCCGGATGGTTTCGTTTGTCATGGAAGTTCTTCCTTTCTCCGTTCTTTTTCTCCTGCTATTGTACTATAAAAAACTGCCGGAGGCAATGGAGGGGCTTCCTCTTTTTCTCTTCTTGCAAACAGGAAAGAATCTGATATAATGAAGCTGGAGCCAAAATTCAGGAGAAAATGAGGTGGGAGAGATGATAAAAGTTGCGGTGATCGGCTGCGGAACCATTGCCAACGCGGCCCATATTCCTTCCTATTTGAACAACCCGGAGGCAGAGATCCTGTATTTCTGCGATATTCTTCCCCAGCGGGCCGAGGCCGCCGTGGAAAAATACGGCTGCGGGAAAGCAGTGACAGATTATAAAGAGGTTCTTGCCGACCCGGAGGTGGAGGCGGTGTCCGTCTGCACACCCAACAATCTCCACCCCCGGATCGCCATAGACGCCCTGCGGGCGGGAAAGCATGTGCTGTGCGAAAAGCCGGCGGCCAGGACTTACTCGGAGGCCCTTGAGATGCAGCAGGCCCAGCATGAGACCGGGAAGACCCTGAATATCGGGGTAGTGAACCGCTTTAACGACGGCGTCAACCTGATCAAGAAGTATATCGACAGCGGAAAGCTGGGCGAGGTCCACCATGTGTATGTGAGCTTTCGGGCGCACCGCTCTATCCCCGGCCTGGGCGGAGCCTTTACCACGAAAGAGATCGCGGGAGGCGGAGCTCTGATCGATTGGGGCGTGCATTACCTGGACATCGTCATGTACTGCTGCGGCGATCCTACCGTAAAGACCGTCAGCGGCGAGACCTTCTGCAAGCTGGGGCGGGATATGAAGAACTACGCCTATCAGGATATGTGGGCGGGACCGCCGGACTATAACGGCGTCTACGATGTGGAGGATTCCGTCACCGGTTTGGTACGCACCTCAGGTCCGGTCATCACCATCAACGGCGCCTGGGCTCAGAATATCGGGGAAGCGGAGCAGTATATTGATTTTATGGGAGACAAGGCCGGGATCCGCCTGCAATACGGAAAGAACTTTACCGTCTATACGCAGGAGCACGGCGCGCTTGTGGAATACCAGCCCGTCTTCCACACGAGAGACCACTTCCAAAACGAGATCGACGCTTTCCTGCGCTGTGTACGCACCGGAGAGAAGCTGCCCTCTCATATCGACACAGTGATCATCACGGCGAAAATGATGCAGGCCATTTACGATTCTTCCCGGCAGCATCGGGAGATCGAGCTTAACTGAAATGTGAAATTCTTTTAAGGAGGAACCAGAATGTATCCTTTTTCTATCGGCGTAATGCTGGACTCTTTCCGTGTGGATTTTCCCACCGCGTTAAAAAAGGCGGAGGCGCTGGGCGCGAAGGGGATCCAGGTGTATTGCACCCGGGGAGAGATGGCCCCGGAAAACATGACGGCAGAGAAGCGCAGAGAGTTTTTGAAGGCGGCGAAGGACCACGGTCTTCAGATCTCCGCTTTGTGCGGCGACTTGGGCAGAGGCTTTGGAAACGCGGAAGAAAACCCGGAGCTGATCGAATGCTCCAAGCGGATTCTGGACTTGGCGGCAGACCTGGAAACCAATGTGGTCACCACCCATATCGGCGTGGTGCCCAAGGAGAAGAGCCATCCCCGCTATGGGGTGATGCAGGAGGCCTGCGGAAAGCTTGCCGCCTACGCGGACAGCCTTCGTGCCCATTTCGCTATTGAGACGGGGCCGGAGGAGGCTGAGACTCTCCGGCAGTTTCTGGATGGGCTTCACTCCACCGGCGTGGCGGTGAATCTGGACCCGGCCAACTTCGTGATGGTCACCGGAGACGACCCGGTAGAGGCGGTGTACACACTGAAGGACTATATCGTGCACACTCACGCCAAGGACGGCAAAAAGCTGAGAGACATGAAGCCTGAGATCCTTTATGGGCTGGAAGAATCGGAAATGCTTTCCGACCCCTCCTTTATCGAGCTGCCCTTAGGGGAGGGAGACGTGGATTTCCCCCGGTATTTAAAGGCGCTCAATGATATCGGCTACCGCGGCTTCCTCACTATTGAGCGGGAAGTGGGAGACGACCCGGAAAAGGATATCGGGACGGCTGTGCAGTTCCTGAAAGAAAAGATCGGCTGAGAAAAAAAGGGCCGCTGTGAAAGGTTTTTACGGCGGCCCTTTTAAACTGCCCTCAGGCCTGCTTGCGGCGGGCCGCTTTTTTCGATCTCTTTGGCATGAAGCCGGGACCCTGCACGGTTTTTTGCCCCCTGCTTTCTCCCTCCTTTCCCGCTTTTCACCGGGAGTTGAAAAGGGGAAAAAGAGGGAAGATGAGGCTGTACAGAATCGGGAAAATGTTGTATAGTAAGGGGAAAGGATCATTTTGACCGTTTTCCCTTTTTCTCTTCTCTTTGTAAATAAAGAGGGAAAGAGAAGGGACAAGCTGCCGGAAAGGAAATCAACTGCCCATGAAGACTTTCTTAAAGGTTTTGAGGATCATTGGAATGTTGCTGTGCCTGACGGGCACAGTCTGGTTTATGCTGCCCCTGGTCCGCAGAGGCGTAGGCATTGGAATGTTTTTCGGAGCAGGGGTTTGCCTGATGGGTTTTCTGCTTCTTTACTACTACCGGCGGGCGAAAGAGAGAAGCCCCAGGTGCAAATTGTTTGTCCGGGTGCTTTCCGGCCTTTATGGGCTGGGGATCGGCTGGTGCGTCTACCTTACCGTACTGCTGTGTACCGCTGCTTCTCAGGCCGTTCCGGCAAACGCCGATGTGCTGGTGCTGGGCAGCCAGGTCTACAGCATCGAGCATCTGGGCGTGAGCCTGCAAAATCGGGTAGAGGCGGCGGGGAAATATCTGCTTGCCCATCCTGAGGCCAAGTGCATCGTCACCGGAGGGCAGGGGGACAACGAACCCTGCACGGAGGCCGAGGCCCAGCGCCACGCCCTGATCCGCATGGGGGTGGAAAAGGAACGCATCTTTTTGGAGGACAAGTCGAAAAATACCAGGGAGAACATGAACTTCGCCAGAGAGGTGGCAAGGGAAAACGGCGTGGGGGAAACGGTGGCCGTGGTCACCCAGAGCTTTCATATGTACCGGGCCCTGAAGCTGGCGGAAAACGCCGGATTCACCCCTTACGCCCTGGTGGCTGAAACGGATCCGCTGCTGTTCCCTCTTTACTATGGCAGAGAGCTTTTGTCGCTGACCAAGTGGCAGGCCGAGCGATTGATTTTAGAACGGTGAGGGGAGGAAAGGCTTTGAATACGCTGATCAGAGGATCGAGAATTCTGGATCCGTCAAAAGACAGTGAGCTTGTGGGCGACCTTTTCCTTTCCGAGGGAAAGATCGCCGCTTTGGGAGAAGACCTTTCCCGACTGCTTTCTCAGGCGGATGAAGTGATAGACGCCCGGGGTTTTACGGCGATTCCGGGGCTTGTGGATATGCATGTTCACCTGAGGGATCCGGGGCAGACTCACAAGGAGGATGTGCTTTCCGGGTGCCGGGCTGCGGCGGCGGGAGGGGTGACCAGCCTCTTGTGCATGCCCAACACAAAGCCTGCACTGGATTCTCCGGAAGTCGTGAGAAGCCTGCTGGAGCGGGCGGAAGGGGCAAGCGCTCATGTGTACCCCGCCGCCTGTGTCACCCGGAATTTGGAAGGAAAAGAGGTTGCGGACTTTCCGGCGCTGAAAGCGGCGGGAGCCATTGCTCTCAGCGATGACGGCAGGCCTGTGGTGGATACCGGATGCCTGTTAAAAGCGCTGGAGGAGGCTGAGAAGCTGGGGATGACTCTCACCGCCCACTGCGAGGACCTGTATCTGGCCGCCGGCGGTCTGATGAACGAGGGCACAGTTTCCCGTCAGCTTGGCGTGAAGGGCATCCCAGCGGCGGCGGAGGACTGCGGGACAGCCAGAGAGATCGCGGCGGCGGCTTCCGTAGACGCGCCCATTCATATCTGCCATGTGAGCACCAGGGGCTCCGTGGAGCTGATCCGGGACGCGAAGCGCAGAGGTGTGCGGGTGACAGCGGAAACCTGCCCCCACTACCTGCTGCTGACACAGGAGGCGCTGAAGAAACGAGACGCTGATTACCGGATGAATCCGCCCCTGAGAACGGAGGAAGACCGGCTTGCGCTGATCGAGGGCTTAAAGGACGGCACGATAGACGCCATCGCCACCGACCATGCTCCCCACGCGCCGGAGGAAAAGGCGGATTTTCTCACCGCCCCCAACGGCTCCATCGGCATGGAGACCTCCCTTGCCGCGGTTTGCACGGCCCTTTCGGGAGAGCTGAGCCTTTTGGAGATCGTCAGAAAGATGAGTCTTGCTCCCGCACGGATTCTTGGGATCCCCGCGGGAACTTTACAGGAGGGCGCTCCGGCGGATGTGGCGCTGTTTGCGCCTCAGGAAAGCTGGACGGTGGATGCAAACGCCCTGCACGGAAAAAGTAAAAACACCCCCTTCAAAGGGATGACCCTCAGGGGAAAGATAAAAATGACCTTCTGTTCAGGCAGAAAAGTCTATGATGAACTGGAAAGGGAGGAATGAACATGTCGTTTGACAGGCTGATGGAAAGGATCGTGGAAGTGCAGAACCCCACGGTGGCCGGGCTGGATCCGAAGCTTGACTATATCCCGGAGTTTATCCGCCGGGAAAGCTTTGCAAAATACGGGAAGAACCTGGAAGGGGCGGCCAACGCGCTGCTTGCCTTCAATAAGGGGCTTATCGACGCCTTGTGCGGCATTGTTCCGGCAGTCAAGCCGCAGGCCGCCTATTATGAGATGTACGGCTGGCAGGGTGTAAGGGCTCTCACAGAGACCATCTCCTATGCAAAAGAAAAGGGTCTGTTCGTGATCACAGACGGCAAGCGCAACGATATCGGCGCTACCATGCAGGCCTATTCCACCGCCCATCTGGGGGTGACCCAGGTGGAAGAGACATGCTTTGAGGCCTTTGGCGCGGACGCCCTCACGGTAAACGGCTATCTGGGAACTGACGGTATTGAGCCGCTTTTACAGGTGTGCTCAGAGCGTGACAGAGGCATTTTTGTGCTTGTGAAAACCTCCAACCCTTCCTCCGGAGAGCTGCAGGACAGGAAGCTTGAAACCGGCGAGACCGTCTATCGCCTGATGGGAGAAAGATGTGAAAGCTGGGGAAAAGAGCTGCCGGGAAAATACGGTTATTCCGGCGTGGGCGCCGTAGTGGGAGCCACTTACCCCCAGCAGCTGGAAGAGCTTCGAAGAGAATTGCCCCACACCTTCTTTTTGGTGCCGGGCTATGGAGCTCAGGGTGGTGCGGCGGACAGCGTGGCTCCCGCCTTTGACCAAAACGGTTTGGGAGCTATCGTCAATTCCTCCCGAGCGATCATGTGCGCGTGGCAAAAAGAGAGCTGTCAGGAAGAGGATTATGCCGAAGCCGCCCGCCGGGAAGCGATTCGCATGAGAGACGAGATCGTGATGAAGATCGGAGCGCTCCGGCTTCCCTGAGGAAAGGAAGAAACCCACATGAGTGAAATTGTTTTGAAAATACCCTGCGTCCAATACGCAGAGCAGATCATGGCCTATCGCCGGGAGTTTTTGGAAAGCGGCAGTGAATTTGACGGCTGTTCCGGTCTCCGAAAATTTGAAAGCGCCGAAGCATGGCTTACTTCCATTCGGCAAAAAAACGATCCGGCAGTCTGCCCCAAAGAGCATGCCGTCAGCACGCAGTATCTTGCCGTGAGGGAAGCAGACAACAGGCTCATTGGGATGATCGATCTGCGCCATCATATCGACCATCCGGCTTTATCCATGTTCGGCGGTCATATCGGCTACAGCGTCAGGCCCGATGAGCGCCGGAAGGGGTACGCCAAAGAAATGCTCCGGCAATGTCTTGATCGGGCCAGGGAGCGGGGACTTTATTGGGTGATGGTCTCCTGCGGCAAGGAAAATACGGGCAGCGAAAAGACCATTCTGGCAAACGGCGGTGTGTTCCAGCGGGAGGTTTTTGTGCCGGAGGAAAATGAGACGGTCAAGGTTTTCTGGATCGAGTTAAAGTGAAAAGGGGAAAAGCCCATGAAGTATGATTCCAAAACTGGCAGGCTGGTCAAAGCGGAAAGGCTTACCGCCGATGTGTATGATTTTATATTGGACTGTCCGGAGCTTGCGGCAAAAGCCCGGCCGGGGCAGTTCGCCCAAATCAGGCTGCCGGGGCATACCCTGCGCCGCCCCATCTCCATCTGCGGGATCGACCGGGAGCGGGGCACTCTGCGCTTTGTGTTCCAGATCAGGGGCCGGGGCACGGCGGAGCTGGCGGAATTCCGACAGGGACAGGAGTTGGAGATCCTCGCTCCTTTGGGAAACGGCTTTCCCGTTGACCCCGATAAGCGCACCCTGCTTGTGGGCGGCGGCATCGGCGTTCCGCCCCTTTTAGGCTGTGCAGCAGAGCTGAAAGAAAATGCCGTGGCTGTGCTGGGCTTCCGCTCAGAGAGCGCCGTGATATTAGAACAGGATTTCAAGGCGGCGGGGGCAAAGACTCTCGTCGCCACCGATGACGGCAGCTATGGCTTCCACGGTTTGGTGACGGCGCTGGCGGAGCGGGAAGAATTTGAAATGATGTTTGCTTGCGGTCCTTCTCCCATGCTGAAGGCGGCGGCTAAGCTCGCGGAAAGAAGAAATGTGCCCTGCTTCCTCTCTTTGGAGGAGCGCATGGCCTGCGGCATTGGCGCCTGCCTTGGCTGTGCAGTCCGTTTGCGCTATGCGCAAACGGACTGCAAGTTCCCCTTCGGAGAACTTGACACGAAAAAAGGAGCGCGGACAACCCCCAAATTGCCCGATGGGCAAAAATTGTCCAATGGACAATTTGTCACAAAGGAAACTTTGCCGCCGGATGGCTGGTACTATGGTCATGTCTGTAAGGACGGCCCTGTCTTTGACAGCCGCCGGGTCGTGCTGTGAGAGAAGACGGGTTATTTTGGATTCAGTGAGAAGAAACGAGAAAAGCGGGTGAACCTATATGGCAGATTTACGAGTGATGGTAGCCGGAGTGGAGTTTCAGAATCCTCTCATCGCCGCCTCCGGCACCTTTGGCTTTGGCCGGGAATACAGCGAGTTTTACCCCCTGTCCGTGCTGGGCGGGATCTCCTGTAAGGGAATTACCATCAAGGAGCGCCCCGGCAACCCGCCGCCCAGAGTGACGGAAACGCCGGGCGGTATGCTCAATGCCGTAGGCCTGCAGAATCCCGGAGTGGACCATTTTATTGAGCATGATCTGCCCTGGCTCTCCAAACAGGGGACGAAGATCATCGCCAATGTGGCGGGAAATGCCCCGGAGGATTACTGCCAGACCGTGGAAAAGCTCAATGACGCCCCGGTGGATATGATCGAGCTCAACATCTCCTGCCCCAATGTGAGGCAGGGGGGCGTACAGTTCGGCACCACCTGCGAAGGGGTGTACGGCATCACTTCAGAAGTGCGGAAGCACTGCAAAAAGCCGCTGATGGTAAAGCTTTCTCCCAATGTGACGGACATTTCCGAAATGGCTGTGGCTGCGGAAAGCGCCGGCGCGGACGCGGTTTCCCTCATCAATACCCTGACGGGGATGCGCATTGATATTCACACCCGCCGCCCCATCCTACACAACAACACCGGCGGCATGTCCGGCCCGGCTTTGCTGCCCATTGCCCTGCGCATGGTGTGGCAGACCTACCAGAAGGTGAAGATCCCCATTGTGGGTCTGGGCGGCATTTCCACAGCGGAGGACGCGGTGGAGATGCTTCTGGCGGGGGCCGCCGCTTTGCAGATCGGGACCGTTCTGTTCACCGATCCTTACGCTCCTGTGAAGATCACGGAGGGCCTTGCCCAATACATGGACAAAAACGGAGTCAAATCCCTTTCCGAGCTGACAGGAGGTGTGAAGCCTTGGTGACCACTCTGTATCTCATTCGCCACTGCCAGTCTATGGGGAATATCCAGCACCGCTTTCAGGGCCGCTTTGACGCGCCGGTAAGCCCGGACGGGGAAAAGCAGCTGGAGCTTTTATCCCTTCGGTTCCGCAATGAGAAGATCGACGCCGTCTATTCCAGCCCCCTTCTTCGGGCAGTGAGAACGGCCCAGGCCGTGACCCGGTTTTCAGGGCTTCCGATCCAGATAGAAGAGGGCTTTATTGAGATCAACGTGGGAGAAATGGAGAACCTGGAGCTTTCCCAGATCGGAAAGCAGTTTCCGGAAACGGCCAGAAACTGGGACCAAAGCCCGGATCTCTGCTGTTTTCCAGGAGGAGAAACCATGCAGGAAGTGTACCTGCGGGTCAATGACACACTGGATCGGGTCATTGAAAAGAACAGAGGAAAACAGGTGGTGGTGGTCACTCACGGCGGTGTGCTGCGCAACCTATACGCCAGGGTGGCCTTCGGATGCCCTGAGGGGATCCGGAAAAGCGAGGTGTTTGGAAACACCGGCGTCAGCGTTTTGAAGGCGCAGGAGGGGAAGGAGCTTTTCTTTGAAAAAATCAACGATCTAAGCCACCTGCCAAGTTCCCTTCAAAGGCAGCCCACGAAGTATTCCTTTGAGGAGGCCGGAAAAGAGCCGGTATAAAGGGGAGAGGAGAAGAAACGCTTATGGTGATCATGGGGATAGACCTGGGAAAGGCGCGCACAGGCCTTTCACTTTGCGACAGCGGGGAGATCCTGGCCTCTCCCTTTCAGGTGATCGAAGAGCGGGAGGAAGAGCGGCTGATCGAAAAGCTCATGGAGGCCGCGAAAGAGAGCAAGGCAGAGCTTTTGGTGGTGGGGCTTCCCAGAAACATGGACGGCAGCGAGGGGGAAAGCGCTCAAAATGCCAGAAGGCTGGGGGCGCTTTTGCAGGAGAACTGCCGTCTCCCGGTGGATTTTCAGGACGAGCGGGGCACCACGGTGTCCGCTCACAGTTTTTTAAACGAGACCAATACCAGAGGGAAGAAGCGCAAGGCGGTAGTGGACGCCGTGGCGGCGGTGATCATTCTCCAGGCCTATCTGGACCGGAGACACCGCGGCGGGGCAAAAACGGAGGATCGGCCTCTTTAACGGGGCCTTTCAGATAGAATAAGCAAAGACAGGAAGGAGCGGTCAAACAATGGCTGAGTATGTACTGATCACGGATTCTACAACGGATCTTTCTCCGGAGCTGATCCGGGAGCTTCAGGTGGAGGTGATCCCGCTGTGTTATATGATGGGAGGAGAGACCTATCACAACATCCCCGGCGGCGGGGAGATCACCGTGGAAGACTTTTACGCAAGGCTGCGCAGAGGGGAAATGTCCACCACGGCGCAGATCAATTCCGAGGAGTTTATCGCACAGTTTTCCCCTTTTCTGGAAGCGGGAAAGGATGTCCTGTACCTCGCCTTTTCCTCCGGACTTTCCGGCACCTGCCAAAGCGCTGCGATCGCCAGAGAAGAGCTGGAGAAAAGGTATCCCGGACGCAGGGTGGAGGTGTTCGATACCCTTTGCGCCTCCATGGGCGAAGGGCTTTTGGTGTACCATGCAGCAAAGCTGAAAAACGCCGGGAAAAGCATAGATGAAGTGCTTGCCTGGCTCAAAGAAAATGTGCTGAAGTTGTGCCATTGGTTTACGGTAGATGATTTGAATCATCTGAAGCGTGGCGGACGGGTCTCTGCGGCCACGGCGCTGGTGGGAACCATGCTGGGGATCAAGCCGGTACTCCATGTGGACGATGAGGGGCATCTGATCCCCGTGTCCAAGGTGCGGGGCAGAAAGCAGTCCCTGGACGCGCTGGTAAAGCGGATGGAGGAGACCGCCATCGACCCGAAGGGGCAGACGGTGTTCATCAGCCATGGCGACTGCCTGGAGGACGCCCGCTATGTTGAACGGCTGGTTCGGGAGAGGATGGGAGTGGAAACGATCTGTATCAATCAGATCGGCCCGGTGATCGGCGCCCATTCCGGCCCGGGTACGGTGGCTCTTTTCTTCCTGGGAGAGAAACGCTGAGAGAAGAACGCTTTCCAAGACCGAACTATATTTTTCCTTGACAGAAGAAAGAGAAGGGCGTACCCTAAAGGGCGGAATAGGAAAACGGGAGGTGAGCAAGGTGTCAAAACCACGAAGTAGCGACGGCATGAAACCGGGAGGGCGAAGTCTGGCCGAGGCCCGTATGGGGACGCCTTGCACGCTTTCAAAGAGCGGAAGGGGCGTCTGAGCGTGTAGGCTTTCGGCCGGAATAACGCTGGTTTTGTGCTGTATTTCTCCATTTCTTTCGGAACATAAAGCAATGGGAGGTACACGCCTGTGACGGAAAGACTGTTAGAGCTTTTAGAAGAAAAAAAATATCAGGAGGCGGGGAAGATCCTAAAGGATATGATGCCCGCCGACGCGGCGGCATTGCTTTCGGAGATGCCGGAAGCAAAGATGCCGCTTGTGTTCCGGCTGCTGCCAAAAGAGCTGGCGGCGGACGCCTTCGCCTATATGGACCCGGACATCCAGGAGCTTTTGGTGAAAGCCTTTAACGATCGGGAACTGGACGAGGTGATGAGCGGACTGTTTCTGGACGACGCGGTGGATATGCTGGAGGAAATGCCCGCCAATGTGGTCAAGCGGGTGTTAAGCCATGTGGACGCCGGCACCAGAAAGATGATCAATCAGATCTTAAATTACCCCAAGGACAGCGCCGGAAGCATTATGACTATGGAGTATGTGGATCTCAAGGGCAGCATGACGGTGGCCCAGGCCTTTGAGCGCATCCGCAGCACCGGCATTGAAAAAGAGACCGTTTACACCTGTTATGTGACGGACAGCCGCAGAAAGCTGGAGGGTATCGTCACCGTCAAGGATCTGCTGCTTTCTCCCCAGGAGGAAGTGATCCGGAATATCATGGAGACCAACGTGAAGTTCGTCTCCACCCACACGGACCAGGAGGAAGCGGCAAGACAGCTGAGCAAATACGACTTTCTGGCCATCCCCGTGGTGGACGCGGAGGAACGGCTGGTGGGAATCGTCACGGTAGACGACGCCATCGATGTTATCCAGGAGGAGACCACGGAGGACATCGAGAAAATGGCGGCGATCACCCCCAGCGACCGGCCTTATATGAAGACCAGCGTTCTCTCCACCTGGAAAAAGCGGGTGCCTTGGCTTTTGCTTCTGATGATCAGCGCCACCTTCACCAGCGCCATCATCTCCAATTTTGAAGGGGCTCTTGCCGCCAGTGTGGTGCTCACCGGTTTTATTCCCATGCTGATGGACACCGGGGGGAATTCCGGAAGCCAGTCCTCCATCACGGTGATTCGCGGCCTCTCTCTGGGAGAGATCCGCTATCGGGATGTCCCGAAGCTGGTCGGGAAGGAGATCACCGTAGCCCTTTTGTGTGGAGGCACGCTGGCAGCGGCCAATTTTCTAAAGCTGATGCTCATCGACCGGGTGACTTTGCCGGTGGCGGCGGTGGTGTGCGCGACCCTGCTGTGCGTGGTGCTGGTGTCCAATCTGGTGGGCAGCACCCTGCCCATTCTGGCAAAGCGGCTGGGCTTTGATCCGGCGGTGATGGCCAGCCCCTTTATTACCACCATCGTGGACGCGGTAGCCCTGCTGATTTACTTCAATATCGCCAAGCTGGTGCTGGGAATTTAGTTCTTGGATTTTAGATATTAGTTGTTAGACTTGGCTCTCCCTCTGGGAGAGCTGGCGCGTAGCGCCTGAGAGGGCCAAAAAGCTTGAACGAAGCTCAAGCTTTCTCGAATTTCACTTCCCGGCTTGAAAAGCCGTGATCCCGCTGACGCGGGACCGTGAAATTTCGGAAATAACTTTGAGGTTTGAAAAAACTCAATTTGCTAACGCAAACCACAAAATTTCCCGATAGCAAAATTCCGAAAGGAGCGCAAACTTCCCTTATCCTTGGCTCCCTCTGACGAGGGAGCTGTCAAAAATCTTTGATTTTTGACTGAGGGAGAGAGCCCTAAACGCCCTTGACCTGAGTTCCTTTAAGGTCAGGGTCTTAGTTTCAGCAGATAAGAGGGCTTGCACTCATCAGCCTGGTCTCACCTGAAAAATCGTGCACTTCATTAAAAAGCAACAATAAAAAACGAAAAAGCCGAACCCAAAAGGGTTCGGCTTTTTTGCGTCAACAGGGGGAAGCTTACTCGAAATCTACCGCTTCGCCCAGCTCGTCGGATTTCAGGGCGGCCTCCATCAGACGAAGGATGCGCAGAGCTTCCTCGTTCTTGATGACGGGTTCGGCCTTGCCGAGAACCACATCGCACAGGTTGGAGTAAAGCTCGTTGCGGTCATAAGTAAAGTCAGGCAGGGGAAGGTCATCCACAGAATCGGCCTTCCTGGGGGCCATGGTCTTGGAAAGGCCCTCGCCCATCAGGATGGGGGTGGCGTCCTTGTCTTCCCAGCTGCGCACCTTTACCATGTGGCCCTTGTCCTCAAAGTCCTGGATTACAGCAGTGCCCTCGGTGCCCAGCATATACCACAAGGGCAGGTTAATGAAGTTGCAGGTGCCCACTTCTACAGTGGCGGTCTTGCCGCTTTCAAAGGTCATGAGCATGGTAAAGCCGTCGTCTACCTCATTGTTGGTGATATGGGTGGTCTTGCAGTAGACCTTTTTGATCTTCTCGGGGATCATCAGAACGATACGGTCCAGCAGATGAACGCCCCAGTCGAACATCATTCCGCCGCCCTTTTCTTTAATGCCGCGCCAGTCGCCGGGGATGCCGCGGGATCCGTGATAGCGGGAAGCCACATGGAACACGTCGCCGATGAGCTTCTCGTCGTAGATCTTTTTCATGGTGAGATAATCCTTGTCCCAGCGGCGGTTCTGCCGGGGATAGAAGACTTTTCCGGTCTCCTTGGCAACGGCCATCACATCTTCCAGGTCCTTGCTGGTCATCATGACGGGCTTCTCGCAAAGCACATTCTTTCCGGCTCTCAAAGCGCGGATGGAAAGTTCCTTATGGTCGTCGTTGGGAGTGGCTACCAGCACCACATCTACCTCGTCGTCATTGAGGATCTCCTCAAAACTGTTGTAAGTGTGAAAGCCCAGCCTTCTGGCCCATTCCTGGCGTTCTTCCTTGATGTCGAAGGTGCCCGCCAAAACCATTTTTTTCGTAAGATCGGTATCGCCCGGCTCCAGCTCTCTGCCCTTGGAGCCGTCAGTCATCCAAAGCGCCTGTCCGCTGCCGGTGGAAATGGCAACCGCATGGCCGCCGCCCATGCCGCCGCAGCCAACGATGGCTACTGCTACTTTTCCGTTTTTCATTTTGAAACCTCCCGAATTCAAATAGAGATAAAAATTTGGATCCCCGTAAAGCGCTCTCCAAAAAGCGCCCACTTGCCATCATAGTATTCTTTTTTTTTGTCGCTGTCAAGGAAAATCCACAAAATTATTCTATGAAAAAACTGTGTTTTTTGCTGCATGAACGATAGAAAAAGAGGCAGAGAAATTCTCCGCCCCAAGAGGGCAAAAAAAAACCCGGCCGTCCGTAATGTGCATCTCAATAACCTGCTACGAAAGACGCAGGTGGGTGCCCTCCCATCTGCTTCGCGCTCCCTTCCTCCGGCGCCGGTAAAGCCGGGCCGGGAGGTCTGCAGTCCACAGACGGAGCAGAGCTCCCGATTATTTGAGTGTAGGGTTATATGTGCACAGTCCGCGGTACGGCCAGGCGAAGGCTTCATGGATCGTTCACGATGGAGATCTCATTGAAGGGTCATGACAGATATAGTATGCCCCTTTTCTGAAAGGCTCATGCCGGAAACCGGAAAATTACTCTTCGTCCTCTTCGTAATAGGCCTCGTTGAATCTGGTTTCAAAGATATCGGAGAGCTTATCCAGAAGGGTGTCGTCATCCACTTCCTGCAAAAGCTCTTCACCGTCCTCCTCTACGACTTCGAAGATATAATAGGTCTCCGCCTCGGACGAGATCTCGTCGGCGTCCTGCTGGGTGGGGACCAGCGCCATATAATGACCGTCGTCGTTTTCCAGCTCATCTATGATCTCAAATTCATGCTCTTTGCCCTCGTCGTCAATGAGCGTGAGAAGATCGGCTTCATACTCGTTATCCATAGGGTACTCCTTTCCGGGAAGGCTCAACCTTTCTGAGAGCCTTTTCTTTGTTTTGTATTGTACCCAAAAGGAAGCGGGAAGTCAAGAGGAAGAAGGGAAAAGAGATCTCCCTGTTTCTCCCGAAAATACGGCGGCAGGGAAAGGAAAAAAGGGGGCGCTTCTTTCTTTTTTTCGGGTCGTTTTTCCAAAAAACAGCCCAAATTGGGCACATTATAAAATTTTTAGAAAAAAGTTCAAAAAAACTATTGACAAACTGAAAGTGGTCGTTTATAATAAAGCCAGAACAGGAAAGGTTAGTTTCAGTGGCCGGCAGGAAGCCGGGAAGAAAAGCCAGAAACTGATACTTTTTGGAAAGGCGGTGGGTCCGGTGTACCATAATATGTTGCAGCAGACCGCTGCGGAAACCTTGGCTTTCTGAAAAAGGAAGCTGATTTTGAGAAGGGAAGTGTTGCCTATGCAGCAGGAGATTCCCACGATTTCGATGATTACGGCCCAGTGACTTCAAGCCGCGAATTATGACGCTTAGAAAAGCGTAAGCCGTCTGAAGACGAGCGGGTAGATCATGCGGACCAGAGAAAGCGCTGAAGGCCGGGAAAAGGAAGATAAGCCAATGGACTGAAATCTGGTCTTCCATTTGTAAGACACTCGAGGAAAAAACTTCTTTCGGTGGGCAGCCGGTTCGGCGGAGCTTGCCGGAGATAGTTCAGTAGAGGATTCAGCCAATGAACCAGTAAGATTCTATCAGGATCGCTTGAATCGCGTCTTTCGTCTTTATATAGATTTAGGACACTCCGTAACGAGACTTCTTTCGGCTTTGGCCGGAAGCGTTCCAAGAGAGGATTCAGCCAATGAACTAGTTTATGACTGTAATCAAGTCTTCTGTTTGAAAGACGTCAAAAAAGAATTTCCTTTCGGGAGAGTTATACCGAAAGCATTTTCAAAGAGGATTCAGCCAATGCACAACTAAAAGAATATCGTAACTGCTTATCGAAGCGGGAGGTTCTTTGGATCTCCCGCTTTTCGCGTCTGCAAAAGACGAGAGAGAACAGAAGGGACGCTTTCGGGACAGGAGGAGAACCTCACGGATTTTCAAAGGATTTTCCTTTGTTTTTCGAGGGCGGCTTTTATTTTTTCTTGAAATCAGACCGTTTATGGGGTATACTTTAACTGATACCCTGCGAAAAAGGACAGGAAAAGAGCTTTGATGAAAAAAGGAAAGGCGTTTTTTCAGAAGTACCGGGAACTCATTCTATATATTTTCTTTGGGGGACTTACCACTCTGGTGAACCTGGGGAGCTATCTGCTTCTCTCTGAGCCCTTACGGGCGCCCTACCTGGCGGCCTCGGTGCTGGCACAGGTCCTGTCCATTCTCTTTGCCTATGTGACCAACCGGATCTGGGTTTTTGAAAGCAAGGTTCACGGCTTTCGCGGGATCGCCTGGGAAATGGCGCAGTTTTTCGCTTGCCGGGGAGCTTCGTTGCTTTTAGATCTGGGCTTTATGTGGGTGGGGGTGGAGCTTTTTCACCTCAATGACAAGGTGATGAAGCTTTTTGCCAATCTCCTTGTGATCGCTGCCAACTATATTTTCAGCAAGCTTTTTATTTTCCGAAAGCCCAGCCCCCCGAACAGTAAGTGATTTTTTCGGCTGTTCTCCCTTGAAAATAACTTTTTGACCAACGCGAAACAACAGGTTTCCCGACTGGAGGATGCGATATGGCCCACAGAAGGAATGGGGAAGAACTGGAATTTGAAGATGTTTCCAGCTACTCCTCCGTACATGATTATAAAAAAGGCAGAAAAAGGCGACGGGGCAGAACTGTGCTCAAAAGCATCGCCGCCTTTTTTTGCGTTTTGCTGATCCTTTTCGGCAGCGCTTTGATCTATGTCTCCACCAACCTGATCTCAGGACTAAGCACCAATGCCATCACAAAGGACCCGGCGGAGCTGGGAATTTCCACTCAGACGGTGGTCACGGACAACAGCATCAAAAATATCGCGCTGTTCGGCCTTGACACCAGAGACAATACCTTCCAGGGACAATCGGATATCATCATGATCCTTACGGTGGACAACAAGCATAAAAAGCTGAAGCTCACCTCGGTCCTGCGGGATTCCAGGGTTCCTGTGGAAGGATATACCTATGGAGGCGAGTATCTTAACTGGGACACAAAGATCAACGCGGCCTATGCCTATGGCGGTCCGGAGCTGGCCATTCGCACGCTCAACCAGAATTTCGGCCTGGATATTGAGGATTATGTGACGGTCAATTTCACCAATACAGCGAAAATCGTAGACGCTTTCGGCGGGGTGGAGATCACTTTGACCTACGACGAGGCGGTGCAGGTCAATGAGAATCTCTGGAGCCTGGCCGCGGAGGTAGAGAAATACCAGGGCTGGGACGAGGAGGACGGCACCGTGGGAGAGGTGGAATATTCCACCATCACCAAGGACGACTTCCTCACGGACGGCGGCGGTACCTATATGCTCAATGGCAATCAGGCGGTGGCTTACGGCCGCAACCGTGACGACAGTGACGACGAGCGGGCCAGAAGACAACAGCGGGTGTTTAAGGGCCTGGTGACCAAGCTGAAAAACATCAGCTTCAGCGAGTATCCCAACCTGATCCGGGAAATGGCCCCCTTGTGTGAGACAAGTCTGGAGCTGGACGATATTCTCGCCTTGGCGCCCATTCTCACTGGAGGCTTTACGGTGGAATCCATCAATATTCCGGACTATGACTATGAGAATCCCTGGGGCGGCATTGCGGAGGACGAAGTTTGGTATTATATTTATGACGCCACCGAGGCGGCCAAGCGGATCAGCAGCTTTATCTGGGAGGAGGCTTCTCCTTATTGGGAGGATTATGGGAATACGGCAAAGCCGGTGGAGAACACTTCGTCCCAGTAGCCTTTTCTCCGCGCAGTTTTACCGGCTTTGAAACAAGGGGTTATTTCAGGGAAAGAATGAGGAGGCCGTCCGGAATGCTTCCCGGCGCGGGCAGGCGAGATGACAGCGCCTGTGTCGGAAGGCAAAAAAGAAACCGTGTACTGGCACGGAATTTCGGAGGTTTAATATGGCGCAGAGAAATACGCGCGGCTCCCGTGGGGAGCGTCCCCGGCGAGAACCGCTTTACGACAATTACTATTATGAAGAACCGGCAAGACGCGGTTCCTCTTCCAGAAGCAGGGTGCAGGGGCAAGCACCGAGAAGAGACACTTTTGAGGACATCTCCAGCTATTCCTCCCGGGCCGCGGAGAGAAAGCACAGAAACGAGCAGAAGAAGTACCGGGAGAAGTCCAAAAAGCCCGCTGTGGCCGCTTTGGTGCTGGTGCTGCTTCTCATCGGCGCGGGCGTCTTTTTTGTGTACGGCTACCTTTTGAAGGGCCTTACCTTCCGGCAGATCAACAAGGATCAGCTGGGGATCCAGAAAAGCGAAGCGGGGGGCGTGAAAAATATCGCGCTGTTCGGTCTGGACGCCAGAGAGGATGAAAACGAGGGCCGCTCCGACGCACTCATTGTCCTGTCTGTGGACAGCAAGCGTGGCAAGCTGAAAATGACCTCTGTCCTGCGGGATTCCGAGGTGGAGATCGAGGGCTATGGCAGCGATAAGATCACCCACGCCTACGCCTATGGCGGCCCGGAGCTCGCCATTCACACCCTCAACCAGAATTTCGGTTTGGATATTGAGGACTATGTGACGGTGAACTTCATCCAGATGGCGAAGATCGTGGACGCCTTCGGGGGCACCAGGGTTACCATCTCCTATGAGGAAATGAATGAGATCAACAATAACCTCGCCATGCAGCAGGCGGAATCCTATGACGCCGAGATTTTAGAGTCTGATTATCTCTATGAGGACGGCGAGGTGCTTTTAAACGGCAACCAGGCGGTGGCCTATGCCCGAATCCGTCATCTGGAGGGGGGCGACGATATGCGCGCCGGCCGTCAGCAGGAGGTATTAAAGGGCCTCATCCAGCAGCTCAAGGGAAAAAGCAAGCTGGAATATCCGGGGCTGATCCATGAGCTGATGCCCCTGTGCGAGACCTCTCTGGATTTTTCGGATATTATGGGAATGACGCCCTTCCTGCTTCAGGACTTCTCCACGGAGACTCTTTCTATTCCCGGGGAAGAGGAGGACGCCTACGGAGACTACAACGAGGACGGCCGCTGGGTGTACCTTTATGATATTGAGGCCGCCTCGGAACATATCAGCCGTTTTATCTATGAGGAGGATTCTCCTTATTATATTCCCCCTGACAGCGAAGCTTAAAGGGCGAAAAAAGGATGTGTGTCATTTTGGCAGAACCTGTTTTAGTGATCATGGCAGCAGGCATGGGGAGCCGCTACGGCGGCCTCAAGCAGATCGATCCCGTCGGAAAAAACGGCGAGAAGATCATTGATTATTCCCTTTATGACGCCCGTCTGGCGGGCTTTAAAAAGGCAGTTTTCATCATCAAGGAAGAGCTTTTGCCAGACTTTGAAGAGCATGTATTCTCCCGCGTGAGAAGGTTCATGGAAATCGAGTATGTTTTTCAGAGACTTTCCGATGTGCCGGAAGGATTCGGCGTCCCGCGGGAGAGAGAGAAGCCCTGGGGAACGGGACACGCGGCCCTGTGTGCCGCCAGGGTCATCGACGGCCCTTATGCGGTGATCAATGCCGATGATTTTTACGGCCGGGAGGGCTTTCAGAAGATCTATCAGTTTTTGAAAAACGCCCCAAAAGCTTCCGCCGGGGAGAAGCTGAGCCTTGCCATGGTGGGTTACCGTCTGGAAAACACCGTGACGGAAAACGGCTTCGTCTCCCGGGGCGTTTGCAGCCAGAAGGACGGGAAGCTTCAGAGCATCACAGAGCGCACTCGCATTGAAAAGCGTCCGGAAGGCATCGCCTATACCGAGGATGATGGGAAAACCTGGAATCCTCTTCCCTCCGACACCACCGTTTCCATGAACCTTTGGGGATTTCCTTCGGAATTTACCGCAGAACTGAAAAAGGGCTTTGAGCGCTTCTTCCGGGATACGGTTCCCCAAAACCCCAGGAAAGCAGAGTATTTTCTTCCCTTTGTGGTGGAGGATCTGTTAAAAGAGAAAAGGGCCCAGGTGGAGGTGCTCACCTCCCCGGACAAATGGTTTGGAGTGACCTATCAGGCGGATAAGGCTTCCGTGGTGGAGGCCGTCGCAAAAATGACACGAGAGGGAAAATACCCCTCGCCGCTTTGGAAAGACTGAGCGGGGTGCGCCCCGCCCTTGGCTCCCATCTTTGGGAGTTTGCTGAAGCTTGATCTGACGATCAAGCTTTTTGCCTTTTTCTAATATCTAACATCTAAAATCTCACAACTAAAAAACTGGCCCTTTGGCCTCAAAACAGCCGCTGCCGTTTTGCGCCAAAGGGCGAGCAGCACCGGAGCCCGAACCGTCCAGATACTTTTGAAGTCTTTCGGACTCCGGGTTAAGTATCCATCTGAAATCCAGGCACGCAAACGCGAACCAGCGCCGCTTGTTGGTTATTCTGCCCGCTGCCTCCCGGCTTATGCGAAAAAACCCGCCCTTCAAAAATATTTTTTCGGGAGAAGTTTTGCTTGATTCCCACTTCAAACTATGATATAATGCAAAACAGTCATGTGGGAGCAGGCCTGAAGCGCGAAGCGGTTTGACTTCTCCAAAGCAGACGGTGCTTTCGGCGCTTATGGTTTGATAACACTTAGTGTTTTGAATATATCTTAACTATTCAGGAAGGAATGAAATAAAATATGGGAGCTCTGGAGATCGTTTTCGGGATCATTTTGCTGCTGTTCGCGCTGGCCATTATCATTGTGGTCCTGCTGCAGGAGGGCAGCCAGAAGAATATGGGTGTTATCACCGGCGGCGCTGACACCTTCCTTTCCAAGAACAAGGCCCGCTCTGTGGACGCCTTTTTGTCCCGCTGGACCAAGGTGATCGCGATTGGCTTTTTCCTGTTCGTGATCGTGGTAAACGCGGTCATGTATTTTACGGGAGCGTAAGAGACCGGAAAAATTTCTGCGCCTCATCTTTTTGGATGGGGCGCTTTTTTCTCTATATTTTTGCTGGGTTTTGGCGAAAGGACTTTATTTATGATAACGCTGGTGGAAAAAGAAGAGGACAAACAAAGGCTTTTAGAGCTTTGCGGGAAAACGGTGTTCGGCTGCAAGATCGCCTCCACCGCCCTGTGCTACGGCTTCGACAAAAGCTTTGCCTGTTTTTGGCTGGATCAGGAGCGTGAAGTGGCCTTTGGCCTGGCCGACGGCTTGATGCTGATTACCGGAACGGTGCTGGACCCGAAGGAGACGAAGGAGTTTTTGCGGGCGGTAGGGCCGAAAAAGATCATGTGCGCGGTAAAGAACGCGGAAGCCCTTTCCCTTACTCCCACGGAATCCGGGGACGTGCTGAAAAAGCAGTTGGAGCCGGGAGAGCCCGATGCCATACAGGAGGAAGTCAATGTCCGTGGGATCTACCGGCTTCTGGAAGAGGCGGGTATGGCGGATGAATTCGAGCCCTTCTATCTGGACCTTTCCCACAAGCTGCGGCACAAAGGGGCTGCGGTGGTGACAAAATATGTAGGGGAAGAGCTTGCGGGGTGCGCGCTGGTGTCCTCGGTCGCTCCCTCCTGCGCGGTCTTGTCCGGCGTGGTGGTTTCCGAAGATTACCGCCGCCGGGGGATCGGGACGGAGCTTGTCAAAAAGATCGAGGGCTTCTTCCCTGGGAAAACCATGTACCTGCTGCGGGAAAAGGGCAGGCATCTGGAGTTTTACCGGAAATTGGGTTATTTGAAAACAGATACCTGGGTCTGGGCGGCCCTGTAAAACGGAGGGATTCTTTTGTTTCCTTACTATCAGTTTGACGAAAAGCTTTTGGAGATCGCGCAAAAGGCGGAGGAGCGGGCAAAACCCTATTTTGCTTCCATTGAGGATACCCAGCGCTATAACCAGCAGAAGATGCTGGCGGCCTTTACCCGGGCGGGGGTCAGCGAAAGCCATTTTGTGGGCAGCACCGGCTATGGCTACGGCGACCGGGGCAGAGAGGTGTTGGATCAGGTCTATTGCAACGCCTTTGACGCCGAGGACGCTCTGGTGCGCTACAATTTTGTCAGCGGCACTCACGCTTTGACCGTCGCCCTGTTCGGCGTGCTGCGCCCGGGGGACAAAATGCTCTCGGTCACCGGGACCCCCTACGACACCATTCAGGGCGTCATTGGGATTCCCGGCAGGGAAGAGCCGGGGTGCTTAAAGGAGTTCGGCGTCTCCTATGAGGAGCTGCCTTTTTTGCCGGACGGTACGCCGGACTATGAGGGCATGGAGGAAAAGCTCAGCGATGAATACCGGATGGTCTATATCCAGCGCTCCCGAGGATACTCTTTAAGGCCCTCCCTGTTCGTAAAGGACATCGAGCGCATCGCGCAGATCGCCAAAAAGAAAGCTCCTCACTGCGTCGTGATGGTGGATAACTGTTACGGAGAGTTTGTGGAAAAAGAGGAGCCCCTCACCCACGGAGCGGACCTGATGGCCGGATCTCTGATCAAAAATCCGGGAGGAGGCATCGCCCCTACAGGGGGATATATCGCGGGAAAGAGGGAGCTGGTGGAGCTGTGCTCTTACCGTCTTACCACTCCCGGAACAGGAAGAGAGCTGGGGTGCACGCTGGGCAATAACCGGGAGCTGTTCCTGGGGGCCTTTCACGCGCCCCACGCCACGGGAGAGGCCTTGAAAACGGCGGTGTTTGCCTCGTCGCTCTTTTCCCTTCTGGGCTTTGAGGTCACGCCGGGGTATGAGGAAAAGCGCGCCGACATCATTCAGGTGATGCTGCTGAAAAAGAAGGAGGCGCTGATCGCTTTCTGCCGTGGAGTGCAGAAGGGCGCGCCGGTAGACGCCTTTGTGCGTCCCGAGCCCAGCCCCATGCCGGGCTATGACAGCGATGTGATCATGGCGGCGGGCGCCTTTACCCTGGGGTCCTCCATCGAGCTTTCCGCAGACGCCCCTCTCAGGGAGCCCTATGCCGCCTGGATGCAGGGAGGGCTCAACTACCACAGCGGGCACCTGGGAACTTTGCTGGCAGCCCAGGAAATGATTAACGAGAAAGAGATCGTTTTGTAGAAAAATTCCTGAAAGCTTTCGCTTTCAGGAATTTTTTTCTCCGGGCAACGACAAACCTCCGGTACAGTCACACCGTGTGAATCGCCTGAAAGCCGTCCTTTGGGATATGACAAGCTTTTTCCTTAGGTTGAGACGGCAGAGATTCCCGCCTAGGACGAGGGGAGGAGCCTTCTACAGAGCGAAATTTTTCTATCACGATCACCTCAAAGACGGCTCAGAAGATGAGATGGCATACGGCTTCAGTGCAGACCAAATCACTCAGCTAGCGGAACCTCTGGATCCGGGGATATGGAAGAATGTCTATGCTTCAGTTTTGCGTCCCAAGTTGGGATATAAGAAAACCAGTCTCGTACAACTGAAATTCTGTTGTTATGAGACTGGTTTTCTGGTACAGAAGAATAAAAGTTGATTGAACGATTACCAACTTGACTTATAAAAAAATACCTGTTCTGTATCATAATTAACTGCGCCATAATAAATCTTTCCATGGTTCTGCGTAAGAATATTCTCTGACACAGGGTTATCTTCTCCCAACGAATCTTTAGCATAAATCACATAAACCTTGAATTCAGCGGAATAACCTAATAGAGCCGCCATATCTTTGGCTGTCAGACCTTGATCCAGATAGGAGCCGGAATAATCAGCTTTTTCCTTGAAAAAGGCCTCCCATTTTTCTATCTCTTCCCGCGGTGCACGAAACTCTAAAGAAAGTATACTGCCACCCTGCATAATATGAGGGCTGTGTTGAAATT
>CAMNSA010000013.1 GCA_946554335.1 uncultured Neglectibacter sp. | reverse complement strand
GACCCTGCGCCGAAAATTTAACGGGGCTAAAGTGTACACCGAAGCTTGGGATTCTAGTCGTTAGACAGTAGTCGTTAGTAGTTAGACGTCGAGGAGGAAACCTTGATGGGATACAGGAAGTTGGCAGTGTATGGAAGGTCATACAAAGCGGCGTTGGCGATTCATCGGATAAAGGGAAGATTTCCGGTGGAGGAGCGGTATTCCATGGGGGATCAAATCTGGCGGGCAGCAATGAGTATTCCGATGAACATAGCGGAAGGCTATGGGAAGCAGGACAGCACAGCAGAGTTCAAGCGGTACTTGCGGATGGCGATGGGGTCATCGAATGAAGTGAAGGTACTGTTGGATTTTGCGAGAGATCTGGAGTATATTGATTTGAAGATATACGAGAGTGCTGCGAGGGAATATGATGAGATTGGCAGGATGCTGCATGGATTGATCCAATCAGAGGTCAGGATATCTAACAACTAATTGCTAGTGTCTAACGACTAGAGTGGTAGGAGAGCGTCGTGTAAGGGGAGAAGTCAGAGCGGAAGCGCTGGTGGACTTTACACGAGTGAGAATGCCGGAATGAGTAGCGAGAAATATGTGAGAATCATATTGGCCGAAAGTCTAAGGTTTTTGGAGGAAGGTTCGTCCGCTCCAAGTTAGCCGGGAGCTAAGGTGAGGCCGAAAGGCGTAGCCGATGCACATACGGTGGAAATTCCGTAGCCGCCGAAGGATTTAAGCAAGAGGACACCTGGAAAGGGCATGACCCGGGCGATGGTTGCCCCGGGCGAAAGGGACCGAAATCAAGTAGGGAAGCATGCGTAGACCAGGGCGAGAAAAGTCTTGTGTATATCCAAGGCGCCCGTACCGCAAACCGACACAGGTAGATAGGAAGAGGATTCTAAGGCCAACGGGAGAAGGGTAGTTAAGGAACTCGGCAAATTGATCCCGTAACTTCGGAAGAAGGGATGCCACAGCGATGTGGCCGCAGAGAATAGGCCCAGGCGACTGTTTATCAAAAACACAGGTTTCTGCTAAATCGAAAGATGAAGTATAGGAGCTGACACCTGCCCGGTGCTGGAAGGTTAAGAGGAGATGTGAGAGCATCGAATTGAAGCCCCAGTAAACGGCGGCCGTAACTATAACGGTCCTAAGGTAGCGAAATTCCTTGTCGGGTAAGTTCCGACCCGCACGAATGGTGTAACGATCTGGGCACTGTCTCAATTACCCGCCCGGCGAAATTGTAGTACCGGTGAAGATGCCGGTTACCCGCGACAAGACGGAAAGACCCCATGGAGCTTTACTGCAGCTTAATATTGGGTTTCGATAATTTATGTACAGGATAGGTGGGAGACTTGGAAGCACAGGCGCCAGCTTGTGTGGAGTCACCCTTGGGATACCACCCTTAGATTGTTGGAATTCTAACCTGCGGCCGTGAATCCGGCCGGGGGACATTGTTAGGCGGGCAGTTTGACTGGGGCGGTCGCCTCCAAAAAGGTAACGGAGGCGCTCAAAGGTCAGCTCAGCACGGATGGAAACCGTGCCACTGAGTGTAAACGCATAAGCTGGCCTAACTGCGAGGATGACGGTCCGAGCAGTAACGAAAGTTGGAGTTAGTGATCCGGCGGTATGAGAGTGGAATTGCCGTCGCTCAACGGATAAAAGCTACCCTGGGGATAACAGGCTGATCTCCCCCAAGAGTTCACATCGACGGGGAGGTTTGGCACCTCGATGTCGGCTCATCACATCCTGGGGCTGTATTCGGTCCCAAGGGTTCGGCTGTTCGCCGATTAAAGTGGTACGCGAGCTGGGTTCAGAACGTCGTGAGACAGTTCGGTCCCTATCTGTCGTGGGCGCAGGATATTTGAGGAGAGCTGTCCTTAGTACGAGAGGACCGGGATGGACGCACCTCTGGCGCACCAGTTGTCACGCCAGTGGCACAGCTGGGCAGCTATGTGTGGAACGGATAAACGCTGAAAGCATCTAAGCGTGAAGCCGCCTCCAAGATTAGATATCCCATAGCGTAAGCTAGTAAGGCCCCTTGTAGACTACAAGGTTGATAGGCTGCGTGTGTAAGCATGGTAACATGTTCAGCTTGGCAGTACTAATAGGCCGAGGGCTTGACCATAGCCTTCTTTCTCTTCTCTCTTTTTCTTCCCGCTTCTTCCTTTATTCAGTTTTTAGGGTACTAAAAAAGCAAAGACTGTCCGATACGGACGGTCTTTTTTGCTATTTTTTGAACTTTTGGATATTATTCTTTTGAAAGGGGAGAAGCGAAAAGTGGCTCTTTGCGATGATATTCGGGAATTGACGGAGCGGGCCCTGTGGGAGACGGAGAATTTAATAAAATGTGTGCCGGAAACATTGTGGGGAAAAAGGTATGACGGGCTCCCCATGTGGAAATACCTTTACCATATGCTTTTCTCCATGGACCGCTGGTATATAAATCCGGAGGATCCTGATTATGTTCCTCCTGCTTTTCATAAGCCGGATCTTGCGGACCTGAATGTGGTCCCTAAAGATGAGTTTATTGACAGGGAAGAACTGGAAGCTTATTTTTTCCGTATCCGGGAGAAACTGGAAGCCTATCTGGAAACTCTTCGGGATGAGGAGTTGGGAGAGAATCCGCCCGGCTGCGGAATGTCTCGGTTAAAGTTGATTTTCGGGCAGATTCGTCACTGGCACCGGCATATGGGCCTGGTCTACGGTTTTTTGATACAGGACACCGGGAAATGGCCCTATGTGCTGAACATGCAGGGTAAGATGCCAGAAGAGCCTATGCCCAATTTTTATGGTTGAGAAGATGGCTGACTAAATTTTGAAGGCCTCTTTTGAGTTTTCTCAGGCAGAACAAAGGAACAAATTCCGCAAAAATTCGGGAATGAGGATGGATCTATGACAAAGGTTTACTTTATTCGCCATTGCCAGCCGGATCATACGGTTCATGAGGACAGGGAACGGCCTTTGACCATAAAAGGACAAAGGGACGGCCGGCTGCTTGCAGAGCTTTTCAAGGACAAGGAGATCCACGCTGTGCTGTCCAGCCCTTACCGGAGGGCAGTGAATACAGTAAAAGAGTCGGCCCGGACTCACGGACTTTTTTCTGTAGCTGTGGAGGACTTTCGAGAGCGTAAAGTAGGAGACTGGGTCCAGGACTTTTCTGGTTTTTCCAGAAAGCAATGGGAGAATTTTAGCTATAAGCTCCCCGGCGGCGAAAGCCTTTTTGAGGTCCAGAAAAGAAATCTTTCCGCCCTGGAGGAAACGCTGGATAAGTACCCGGAGAAAACGATCATGATCGGGACTCATGGGACCGCTCTGAGCACGATTCTTCATCATTATCAGCCTAAATTTGATTTTTTGGAATTTGAAAAAATCAGAGATCTGATGCCTTGGATAGCAGAGGCTGATTTTGCGGGCAAAAGCTGCGTTTCTATCATCAGCTATGATCTTTTTCGGAGGAAAGAAGAGAGAATTATATAGGAGAGAATGATACTATGCGAGAGGATAATAGAGAAGTTTATGAGTTTTATGAGGCGGGCGCGGAGATCGGAAGGTTGGAGCGAGGCTTGGGAAAGGTGGAAGGGGAAAGAACGAAGGAGCTGCTTTCCAAATTTTTGCCCAAGGGACCGCTGAGGATCTGTGATGTAGGCGGCGGGAGCGGCTACTATTCTGATTGGCTTGCGGGACAGGGGCATCGCGTGACGCTTATTGACCTTGCTCCTTCCGCGGTGGAGTACGCCCGCATACACCGGACCTATCCCTATGAGGCCATGGTCGGCGACGCCCGTAAGCTTTCTATGGTAGAAACGGAGAGCATGGATGCTGTACTACTGATGGGGCCGCTGTATCATCTGATAGAGGAAGAGGAACGGCTTTCCGTTTTGAAGGAGGCGCGCCGCATTTTGAAGCCGGGAGGGATGTTGATTGCCGCCGGGATCAGTAAATTCAGCTCCTCTACCTGGGCGGTTTCCGTATATGGAAAGGACAACGAGTTTCTGGAGGATAAGGTCTATTTTGAGATGCTGAGAAAGGAGATCCTGAAAAATCAGCATATCCGCCCAAAGGAATACCCTAATTTTCTGACGAACGCCTATTTTCATACGCCGGAAGGAATGGAGCAGGAATTGAGAAAGGGCGGTTTTTCTCCCAGCGGGACCTACGCCGTGGAGGGATGTATCTGGTTTTGCCCCACATTGCAGGAAAAATGGGAGATCCCGGAAAGCCGGGAACGCCTGCTGGAGCTTGTCCGTATGACAGAGCAGGAACGCTCTCTTTTAGGGATCAGTCCCCATTTTCTCGTGCGGGCGAAAAAAACGATATGATTTGATTGCAAGATCTTCCGCCGCGTGTTAGAATGGTGGTAAAGTGATCTCCAAAGGCTGTCCTTTCCCCTGAAAGGGCTGGAAAGGGGAAAGTGGGCCTAAGGGGAAGAGACAAATTTTTCTCTTTTAAAAGTCTCTAAAGGCGGGGATTTCCTTTCAACTTTTACGGAAGGACCTTTCCCAGGGATGAGTTTTAAAGGAAAATGGCTGCTTTCGGCTTCGAGAGGGCCGGAGCGGTTGTCAGAAAATAACTGTAACAGAAAGGGTAGGTGGAGTTCTATGAAAAAATGCTGCGAAGCCATCAATGAGTTTATCCGGCAGGCGGACAGCAAGCAGCTGACCTTGATGAAGCTTTTGCTGTGCTGTGTGAGCTTCTTTTTGGGGCTTTCCGCGCCGAAAAAGGGAAGAGGCCTTTTAAAGTTTTTGTCCTTCTGCGTGGGGGTGGCCTCGGTATTTGCCCTGTTCCCGGATTTCCGGGCTATCAAGGAGAAAGCTTTCCCCAGTCCGTTGTCTGAAGATCTTCTGATAGAAGAGGACGCGGTGGAATAAGACCGGAACCTAAAAAAACCGGAAGGCCAAAGGCCTTCCGGTTTTTTCTATGCTCGATCAGAATTTCTCAGAGATGGCGTCCACCAGCTCTTCATTTCTGGTCATGGAAATGTTATTGAGGAACAGCACATCATTCACATTTTTTTCTGTGCACAGGGCGCTGATATTCCCCTCATAGTAGCGGTAATCTACCACATAGACATACTGATAATGGTTTACAAGGAAGGGCACGAAGGCGTTTCCGAAGGATTCCTTGATCACCAGGCAGGCGGACCCATCATTTAGGTCCTTATTTTCGATCTCCTCATAGGGCTGATCTCCGCCGATGTAGATGAGATACTTCATATCAGTACTGTAGGAGTTGCCGTCAGCGATCAGAGGCCAATCCTCCAGCACGGTGCCCTCCTGCTCCGTAATGGTCACGGAGACATCGGCCCGGGGGATATAGGCGATCAGCCGGTCCGGCTCCTCGCCCAGGGCGGAATCCTGAGAGTAGAAGGTGCCCAGGTAATCGCCGTAATCCTTTTTGTCGAACTGGTCCAGAGGCACCGCGTCTACGCCCTTCGCCTTGCAGAACTCCGCGTAAGCGTAATAGGCGCCCAGCTGAGTCCAGTGATGGTCAGTACGAAAATAAAGCTCCTCATTGTTGTGCAGCTTCAGCGCGTCAAAGATGGGGACCGTCTTTACCGAGGGGTTAATGGCCCCGATGGAGCCGTATAAGTACTCAATGGCCTTTTTCTGGTCAGAGGTATTGATCCCCTTTAAGAACTTCTCCGGAAGCACGATATCCATGCTGGTGGGGATTACCATATCATAAACGGCCGCGCTGCCGGAGAGGGCTGTGCCGGCGTCTGTGATAGCCGTGATGTACTGATTGGCAATATCCTCGTTGAAGTTGTAGTACTCATAACCGCTGTTTCCCACCCGGAGGATGGAGTCAATCTGCTCGGTGGGAAGACCGGTCACATCCTTCTCCGGAGGAGGCGTGACAGGGGTCTGGGAAGAGGACTCAGAGGAGGGGAGCTGGCTGGAAGAGCCCAGCTTAGAGTTTTCGGAGGAGTCCGCGATGGAGGAAGCAGAGGAAAGGGAAGAGACAGGGGCTTCTCCCGGTTCTTTCCCACCCCTTAACTTGACCACTAAAACCACCGCCAGAACGATGACCACAATGAGGACGATCCCCAAAAACAAAATGGGAGGCGGCCCGTTTCTCCGGTGAGTATTTCTTTTCCGATAGGGGGAAGAGCGGGTGGGGCGGCGGGCAGAAGAAGCCCGGTGGGAAACATACTCTCTTTCCATAAACAGCAAAACCTCATTTCCTATTAGTGTGAAAAGCGAAAAAAGCCGCAGTTCGGGTTTTCCCGCTGGCTATTCTCCGGTAAAGAAGGTGTCTGGAATATCATTGGCGGGGGTAATGGATCCATGGATCTCCGTTCCCTTCAGGCCATAGCCCTTCCGGACAAGATCATTTACCTGAAAGAAAACATCCCGGAAGGGGAAGGTGTCTGAAAACCAGGCGTCGATATCGTCAAAATAGACCCCGGAAAGCAGGTCGGAATCAGAAGAAAAAAGCTGAGAGGCGGAGATCTCGGGGAACTCTGCCAGCTTGCGCTTTTCCGCCAGGGACTCGGTGGGCCTCAGGGGGATCAGGAGAGACAGCACCATCAGAAGGACCAAAGTGGTAAAAAAGAAAACGCTCTTTCCCTTCGCACCTCTTTTCAGCTCTTTTGCGTGCTTCATAAAGCCGTCCCTCCTTATTGAAATCTCAAATTGAAAGCTCAGTTAAAATTGCAGATACAGGAAGGGGTCGTAAGCGTCCCCCACCAGAAAGCTTACAGACAGAACAAGAGCGAGCACCGGCAGGATCCATTCCATCGCGGTCCCCAGCACGACTGCGCCCTTTTGCGTAGAAGAGCAGATGCGGTGATACAGCAGCCGGGCAAGAGGCGTGCAGGCGAGGATCGCCACCAGCAGGAAGAAGCAGTAATTCAAAACCATGTTGACGCTTTCAAAGGAGGTAAAGGAGTTGCCGTTGAGACAGAACAGCCCCTTCACTACAATGAGCGCCTGGGTGAAATCTTCAAAGTAAAAGAGAATCCAGCCGAAGAACACCACCGCCAGGGTGTAGAGGTGGGCAAAGACCCGGGGCAGCTTCTGCAGGCCTGGGATCAGGAATTTTTCCAGGAACAGGAAGAAAAAGTAGTAGAGACCCCACAAAATAAAATTCCAGCCGGCGCCGTGCCACATACCCGTCAGAAGCCACACGATAAACAGGTTCAGCACCGTGCGCAAAGTCCCTTTTCGGTTGCCCCCCAGGGGGATGTAAACATAGTCCCGGAAAAAGCTGGACAGGGACATATGCCACCGTCTCCAGAAATCGGTGATCGACTGGGAGAGATAGGGATAATCAAAATTCTCTTTATAGTGAAAGCCTACCATCAGGCCCATGCCGATGGCCATATCGGAGTAGGCGGAAAAATCCAGATAAATTTGGAGCATATAGCAGATCGCGCCCAGCCAGAGAAGCAGGGCCGGCGTCTTCTCCAGGGCGGCCAGGTTCACGCCCCGATTCTCCGTAAGCCCGTCCAGAAGGGTGAGGCTCACCAGCTTTCCGCAGACATTTGCCAGCAGCACTTTTTTGGCAAGACCGCTTGCGAAGCGGTTGATCCCGGTGCGCAGATCAGATTCCTCCACCTTGCGGGAGAGGATCTCCTCGGAGACATCCTGATAGCGGACGATGGGGCCGGCAATGCACTGATGGAACAGGGAGACATATAAAAAGAGACGGCGGAACTGCTTTTGGGCAGGCACCTGCTGCCGGTAGACATCCACCAGATAGGATAAAAGCTGAAAGGTGTAAAAGGAAATGCCGATGGGCAGGGCGATTTGGGGAATGACGGCGGGAAACCCGGTGAAGCGCTGCAGATTGGTGCAGAAAAAGGTCCCGTACTTGAAGAAGGAGAGAAGCCCCAGGTCTACGATACAGCCCAAAACCAGAAAGGCCTTGCTTTTCCCTGTGCCCCGATACCGGTAGATCCCCTGAGAGATCAGCCAGTCGGCAAAGGTCATTCCCAAAAGAAGAAGGACATAGAAAGGCTCTCCCCAGGCGTAAAACACCAGAGAAAAAAGGATCAGCACAGTATTCTTTGCCTCAATGCTTCGCACCAGAGAGTAGAGAAGCATCTGCAAGGGGAAGAAGACACAGAGGAAAACAAGGGATGAAAAGACCACAGCCTGCTCCTTACCTTTCTTTATTTTCTGATTCAGTGAAGATCCCTAAGTGTGATAAGACCCTTTTTGGGGGAAGCCCCGCGGAAAAGAAAAGCTCCGAAACTCTTTGTGAGTCCCAGAGCCTTTCAGAAAATTTCTTATTGCTGCTGGTTACCGTTCACAGGCGGTGCAGGGGGAGTAGGAGGAACAAAAGCGGCGCCCTCAGGCGGCGGGACAGGAGCGTTGTAGGGAGCCTGATAGCCTCCCGGCCCGGGGCCCTGCATGGACTGCTGAGGCGGATAGGGGGGAGGATACTGACCCTGCTGGAAGGGCACGGGCCGGGGCCTCCTTTTTCCGTAGGCACGCAGCGCCAGATCTGAGCAGAGAGGGACATTTCCCTCCTGACCCTTCATGACCCGCAGAATTGCCAAAATACTGAAAACAAGCGCAGCGAGATAATAAAGAGCGGAAATGACCGAAAAGGCCACGGAAAGAACTTCGTCGAAGAAGAAGTATTGGGGGAAAAGCCCGGAGATCCAACCCAGGGCAGAGCTTACAAAGGAGACGCTGACAGAGAGGAAAAAGGCCTCCATTACTTGTCTGCACACCCATTCGTCCCGCTCGGCAGCCAGCACAAAGAACAAAAGCAGGGCGCCGAGGACCGGCATTTTCAAAATGACAAAAGCAAAAGCCAAAATGGCGTAAAAGGAGAGCACAATGCCAAATTTTCCTTTTTTCATACAGCCTCCTTATAACAGCACCTTCGAAAAGGACAGGTTTACAGAATTCTTTGTCTTTAAGTTTACGGCATAACCCACTTTAAGTCAAGGGATTTCCTGCAAAATACATAAAGAAAAAAAGGAGTTTTGAGTTTCGCAAAACATTTTCAGAGAGGCAAAAAAACAGCCGCCCTATTGGGCGACTGCTCTGTGTGTTGGCGAACACCTATTTTTCCGGGCCGTTGCCAGCCAAGTATCTTCGGCACAGGCGAGCTTAACTTCCGTGTTCGGGATGGGAACGGGTGGACCCTCGCTGTAATCAACACCAACTTTTCGCTGTCTTTCCTGACAGCTTTATTATCTTATCACAGGCCTTTTGAAAATGCAAGCTTTTTTAAAAATTTTTTCGGGGCGTTTGATAAAAAATTCTGCCATTGCTTTTTTTTCGTGATCGTGCTAAAATAAACTTGATTATATCTATTGTTTTCCGGCTTTCTTGCCCTTAAAGCCAGGCCGGACCCCCCAAGTTAACGAAAAAAGAAAAAGGACCCCATTGTAAGGAAAGGGACGGGATGCCTTTATGAAACAAAAGAAAAGAAGGTTATTACGGATCATTCCCGTGCTGATAAGCGCTTTGCTGCTGGCGATGCCCCTGTTTGCCGGCGCGACCGGAAGTCAGGAGGAAGATACGGTAGGCCCTGTTGTCTCCTTTGCACCATCGGAGGCTCCGGCCACTCCGACGCCGGAGCCCACGCCGGAACCAACTCCGGAGCCCACGCCGGTGTCCACTACTTCTCCCGATGTGACAGAGACGCCCAGCGTGACGGAAACTCCTCCTATTGACAGTTCCTCCACCTCCTCTGAGGATGAATCCTCTTCTTCGGAAACGGAGGGGGGCGAGGGCGGCGTTGTGATCGACACGCCCCGTACTACACCGATCCCCACTCCAACGCCCAACGCGGGCAACCGGCCTATTTCCACGCCCAATCCCGCCGCGAACCGAAACAAGGTGGAGATCCATACTGGGACGACTCCTGTGGAGGAGGAACCGATTACAGGCACAAACTATGTGACCTTTGCCCGGCTCAATGTGAGAAATAATTCCTTGGCTTTTACCCTGTTTTATGGGGGGATCGGCTGTGTCACCACCGGCTCCGCCGGACTTCTTGCGCTGCTGGTGCTGTTTATCCGGGGCAGAAAATATGCCGAGGATGAGCGCAACGAGGTGTTGGAGCAGATCGAAGAGGCAGAACAGCGCAACCGGCAGATGCGGGCCCGTGCCGCCAACCAGGAGCGTCATGACTCCTCCTATCGCCATGCTGTCCCGCCGCCCTCTGCCGCGCCTCAGCGGCCTTTAAAGCCCTCACCTTTGCTCCCCGTAGAGGCGGATCTGTATACGGAAGAATTTTCTCTTGCCCCGCAGCGGCCCGCGGCGCGCCAGGAGCCCAGCGCTCCTCCCGCCAGGCACAGGCCTGTGGAGAACGGGGGGATTCGTTCTTCCGGGAGGACTGGTGCTCCCGAGGAGACTCGCTCTCCTGAGGAGACTCGCTCTCCTGAGGAGACTCGCTCTCCTTCCGTGCCGCGTCCCAGGACGCGGCAGGAACAGGCTTCTCGTCCTCAGACCTCCGGGGCCCGCGCTCAGGCGACCCCTCCGCAGATCATACAGCGGCCTATGACCGGAAAGCCGGCTTCCTCCGCCAGACCGGCGCCTGCTGAAAGGCCGGTTTCTGGTGGGAAGACCGCCTCCTCCGGCAGACCGAGTTCTTCTGACAGGCCGGCTCCTTCCGGCAGGTCGGCAGAACGGCCGGAAGCCCCTGCGAGACAGAAGACCTCTGGAAATCAGAGAACCTCCGCTCCCCGGCGGCAGACCGCTGCTCCCGAGCAGAAGCACCTGTCCAAGGCGGAAAAGGAAGGGCAGCTTTCCTTTGATACGGATGAGATCCTGGATGAGATCCTCCATCGCAACGAACCAAAGTGATGAAATCAAAAAGTCCGGCGCTCTATAAAGAGCGCCGGACTTTTTCTGTGCTTTGGAAAAGAAGCTGTCCCGAAAGGGGGACCGTCAAGGCGTTTCAGCCTCAGGAGGCTCCTGTGTTGTGACAGCACCCCACTTCCCGCCGCAGGCGGTAAGCAGATCTTTGGGGGAGAGGGAAAACTGCAGGCCGATCCTTCCCCCGCTGACATAAATGTTCTTTCTGGCACTGGCACTGTGGTCGATAACGGTGGGGAATTGTCTCTTCATGCCCACGGCGGTACAGCCGCCTCGTACATAGCCGGTGAGGGCAAACAGCTCCTTGAGGGGCAGCAGCTCCAAGGATTTTTCTCCCACACAGGCGGCGGCCTTCTTTCGATCCAGTTCCTGGGCGACCGGGACCACAAATACATAGTGCTGTCCGCTTTTTCCCACTGTGACCAGGGTTTTGTAGACCTCTTCCGGAGGAAGTCCCAGAAGAGAGGCTGCCGTCAGGCCATCCGTAAACTCTTCACAGGGATAGGAAAAGGCCTCATAGGGGATCTTCATGCGCTCCAGGATCCGGGCACAGTTTGTTTTTTCCGTTTTCTCTTTCATGGCTTATTGCTGGGTCTCCCCCCTGTCCTCCAGAAGAGTGATCTGAACTTCAAGCTCCCTGGTAAAGCCCGCCCCGGTTTGGGAGACTCTGCAAAGGGTGACGGAGACCCGGTCTCCCGGAGCATATTTCAGCAGCAGGTTTGAGATGTCGTTCAGGCCGGTGACCTCTTCACCGTCGATGGCGGTGATGATATCTCCCTCCTGGGCCTGGGTGCCTGAGAAAGCGCTGTCCTCATCGATCACCTGAATTTGGAAGCCCTGAGGCATGCCATACATCATATTCTGCATGGAGGTCACATCCTGGCCCTGGATACCAAGCCTGGTACGGCCCTTGACATAGCCCCCGGAAAGCAGCTCATCCAGGATGCTCTTCGCCTTGCTGACGGGAATGGCAAAGCCCATGCCCTCATAGCCCTCGGTGATAATCTTGGAGGAGTTGATGCCCACCACCTGGCCGTACATATTGAGCAGCGGCCCGCCGGAATTTCCCGGGTTGATCGCCGCGTCTGTCTGAATATAGGTCATACCGTTTTCGCTGTACTGTCCCACGATGCGGTCCAGCCCGGAGATCACGCCCCGGGTGAGGGAGCTGGAAAAGCGCTCGCCGCCTGGGTTCCCGATGGCGATCACCCACTCGCCGATATGCAGCTCTTCCGCGTCGCCGAACTGGGCAGGGGTGAAGTGGTGATCGTTGGTTTTGATCACAGCCAGGTCCGTGGTGCGGTCCACGCCTACTACGACGGCTTCATATTCCTCTCCGTCCAGAGTGATGACCTTGACCGCAGTGCTTTTGGAATTAAAGACCACATGGGAGTTTGTGATAATATATCCATCCGAGGTGGCGATGATCCCGGTGCCGGTACTTGTGGCTTCCTGGCCGTTTCTCGTCAGGGAGGAGGAGACGGTCACGGTGGATCTGGCCACCTTCTCGTAGACGCCCTGAGCGGAAAGCTCTTCTCCCTCCGGCTTCTTTTCGATGGTGATCCCCGCCTGGTTGGGGGTCAGGTCGATCTGGGGACGGTTGGGATCGTCTTCGCTGCTGTCCGGAGGGATCACCCCGTCGTCGTACTCCGGGGGATCCTCCTCTTCCTCCGGCACTCCTTCACTGGGAGAGGGGAGGGTGTAGGGGGGAGCGTAGTTGCTGGAAACGCCGCTGTAAATGAGAAAGCCAACAAATCCCGTAATGGCGCCCGCCGCCAGCGCGGAGGCGATCCACAAAAACACCTTCAGCGCCAGAGGCAGCTTTTTTTTAGGCTGGGGAATGGGAGGATAGGGATTCCACAGCTGGGGCGCGGGGGGATAAGCGGGATTTGGAGCGCAGCCCGCCGCGTTTTGGGGATAGGGGAAAGGCCCACTCGGCGTGTAATAGGGCGGCTGAGGCTGGGAATAAAAGCCGGAGGGAGTGCCGGGCGCGGTCCCCGGAAAAGCGGTTCCGGCAGGGGGAACCTGCGAAGGGAAGCCATCTTGGGCAAAGGGCCGGGCGGCTTCCTCCTGCGGCACAGAGGGGATCTGCTCCTCCCAGGCCGGTTCCCTCAGTTCAGGCTCTAAGGGCTCCACCTCGCAGCAGGGAGAGCAGGTCTCCAAGGGGTCTCTTTCCTCCGGCGGGATCCGTTCAGGCTCGTTTCCTGGCTGTCCTGCGGAAAAACTTTCCGGGCTTTTGGCAGGACGGTTGTTTTCCTCGTCTATCATGGCTCATTCCTCTTTTCTTCTCCCTCCAGCGAGGGTCGTTCTTTCGTCTTTTCTCTCTCCTTCCCCCGACCTTCCTTGAGGCGGGCGCCGTTTTCCTTCAGCTTCGGCGTCTCCTGAGGCTTGGGGAGGAAGAATTCAAACCGGCAGTACTCGTTTACCACGGAAGTGGCCCAAATGTTGCCCTTGTGCAGCTTGATGATCGTGCGCACCAGATAGAGTCCCAAGCCCATACCGTTTTTATCCTGGCTGCGGGATTTGTCCGTCTTATAGAAACGATCGAAGATCATGGGCAGCTCTTCCGGGGAAATGCCCGCCCCGGTATTTTCGATGGCCACGCTGGTGCGGTCGATCCCATCGGAGATCTGGAAGTGGATCGTGCCCTTGGGATTGGTGAATTTTACGGCGTTTTCCACCAGATTGTAGATCACCTGGTGAATGAGATCCTGGTCCGCGTAGATCATCAGGGGCCCAACGGCTTCCAACCCTTCAATTTCCAGCTCCTTTTCCTCAATGCTCTGTTCAAAGGTGAGCAGGGTATTGAAGATCGTGCCGGTGAGATCAAAGGAGGTGGGGTGCAGCTTCATTTCCCCGCTGTCGATCCGGGACAGGTCCAACATGGATTTTACCAGCCGGGAAAGACGCTTCACCTCATTGGAGACGATTTGCAGGTACTTTTCCCGATCTGCCTGGGGGATGGTGCCGTCCAGGATCCCGTCGATGAACCCGGCGATGGTGGTCATGGGAGTTTTCAGCTCGTGAGAGACATTGGCAATAAAGCTTCTGCGCATCCCCTCGCTGTTGGAGAGGGAATCCGCCATGTTGTTGAAGGACTGTGCCAGCTGCCCGATCTCGTCTGAGCTGGTCACGGGAACTCTGACGGAGAAATTCCCGGCGCCAAAGCTTCTGGCGGCTGCGGACATCTGCCTTAAGGGATTGACCAGCCGGAAGGCGAAGATCCCCACCACGCAGAAAGCGCTTAGAAAGGCCGTGAGGGAAGCTAAAAGAAAGATGTGGAGGGCCTCTCGCTGAAAGGCGTTTACCGTGGCCGCACTGGTGGCGGCGAACACCGCCCCTACGCACTCGTTCTCCTCCGTGTTCATGGGCACGCCGATGATATAGAATTTTTCGGGATAGACCCCGCCCAGATCTCCCACGCCCTCATAGAGGCCCCTCGCCGCGATCTGCACCGCTTTGGGGGGCGTTTTTTCCAGAGTCTCCAGCTTGCTGTTGGCGTAATTCCCCAGTAAGATCGCGCCGCTGAGATCCGTGATGAAAATATCGGCGTCCGCGCTGTGGGAGAAGGTTTTGACGAAGGATTTAAGCACCTCTGTTTCCAGAGTGTAATTTTCTTCGTCCTTTTTTGTGAGGAACCTGCTGGCTACCTCGGAGATGGATTTGGCGTTTTGAGTCAAAAGCTCCCGCTTCTCTCCCCGCCAGTAGCTTCCGAAAAAGACCATCATCACGCTGCCCAGTACGATAAAGCTCAGCACGATGATCACCATGGTGATCCCCAGATACCGTTTAAAAATACTTTTCTGCATAGAGCGCCCGCTTCCTTGTTTTATCTCCGCGAGTGGGTCCCCGAAGGACATAACGCGTTTTGTCCTTGAAGGGCCGTTTCCTGCCGGAAAAAGCCGCTTTTCAGCTCTTTACCTCAAATTTATAGCCCACGCCCCAAACCGTTTTCAGGCTCCACTGGTCGGAGACGCCCTCCAGCTTTTCTCTCAGGCGCTTGACATGGACATCCACTGTACGGCTGTCGCCGTAATAGTCAAAGCCCCACACCTCGTCCAGCAGCTGGTCTCTGGTAAAGACCCGGTTGGGATTGGAGGCCAGGTGATAGATCAGCTCCATCTCCTTGGGGGGCGTATCCACCGCCACCCCTTTGACCTTCAGCTCGTAATTGGTCAGGTTGATGGACAGGTTGTCAAAGGTGACTTCCTTCTTTTCCGGCTCCTGCTCGCTGTTTTTTCCGCTGCGGCGAAGTACGGCGCCGATTCGGGCGATGACCTCTTTTGTCTCAAAGGGCTTCACCACATAGTCGTCAGCCCCCAGCTCCAGCCCCAGGACCTTGTCGAACACCTCGCCCTTGGCCGTGAGCATGATGATGGGGCGGTTGGACTTTTTCCGGATCTCTCTGCACACCTGCCAGCCGTCCAGACCGGGAAGCATGATGTCCAGCAGCACCAGGTCCGGGTCTACCGTGTCGAAGATCTCCAGGGCGGTTTCTCCGTCATAGGCGATGGAGGCCTCATACCCCTCCTTTTCAATGTAGAGCCTTAAAAGCTCACAGATATTGGTATCATCATCTACGATCAGTATTTTTCCGGAAGCCATTTCGTGTTCATCCTTTCCAAGCTGCCTGCTTACAGTCTTCCCCAAAACAGACAAGGTTTTCCAAGTATAATGTAATTGTAACGGCTTTCTATGGCGAAAGCAAGAAAAACAGATGAACAAAATGTGAAAAAGACCTTGCCTTTCGTTTCGTTTCATGATAAGATTTTATCGATTTAAACCACACATGGTTTAAATCGATAAAGTAAAAGAAACGGAGTTTTGTCATATGGACAAACAGTTGACCATTTGGGTCGTAATTGGGATCTATGCCGTCTTCATGCTGGCGGTAGGGATCCTCTATTCCCGCAGGGGCAGCGACATGCTGAGCTTTACCGTAGGCGGCCGCAGCGCCGGAGCCTGGATCTCCGCTTTTTCCTATGGCACCGCCTATTTTTCCGCTGTGATGTTTATCGGATACTCCGGCGGCTCCGGATGGAGCTATGGCCTGTGGAGCGTCCTGGTGGGCCTGGGGAATGCCGTATTCGGTTCTCTGCTTGCCTGGCTGGTCCTGGCAAACCGCACCCGGGAGATCACCAGAAGGCATCAGATCACCTCCATGCCGCAGCTGTTTGAAAAGCGCTTTCAAAGCTCCGGGATGAGAATTTTCTCCTGTGTTATTATTTTTATTTTTCTCATTCCCTATTCCGCCTCGGTCTATAAGGGGCTTACCAGCGTATGCGCTGTGATCCTGGGAATCGATGAACGGGTGTGTATGGTCATCATTGCCATTGCCTCCGCGCTGCTGTTGGTGCTGGGCGGATATCTCGCCACCTTGAAGGCGGATTTTATTCAGGGCTTTGTGATGATCGTGGGAGTGGTCGCCCTTATCGTCCTCATTGTGCGCTCTTCTCAGGTGGGAGGGCTTTCCAGCGGATTTTCCCGGATGGCGGAATACATGAAGGCGCACGAGATGGCCCCCCTCCCCGGAAAGGCCGCTTTGAGCCTTACCGCCACCTTGCTAATGACCAGCTTCGGCACCTGGGGCCTGCCCCAGATGGTGCATAAATATTACGGCATCCGGGACCAGAAGGAGGTCAAGCGGGGCGTGATCATCTCCACCTTTTTTGCCCTGGTGGTGGCCGGAGGAGGCTATTTTATCGGCTCCCTTTCCCACCTGTTTTTCGGCGACGCCATGCCCGAGGGCGGAAAGGACTTTTTAGTGCCCCTGATGCTGGATTCCGCCGGGCTGCCCAACATTCTCACCGGCGTCATTCTGGTGCTGCTGATCTCCGCGTCGGTCTCCACCCTGTCCAGCATTACTCTTACCGCCTGCTCCACCGTCTCCATGGATTTGGTGAAGTCCTTCTTTGTGAAAAAGATGGAGGACAAAAATGTGGCGATGCTCACCCGACTGTTGTGTTTGGCCTTTGTGGTGATGAGCTATCTCATCGCCAATTATCCCACCCCGATTCTGGAGATGATGTCCTATTCCTGGGGTATTTTGTCCGGCTCCTTCTTAGCGCCCTACCTGCTTTCCCTTTACTGGAAGCGGCTGAACAAGGCAGGGGCGTGGGCCGGGATGCTGGGAGGCTTCCTCACCGCCTTCCTGCCCGCCGCCCTCTCCGGCTTCACCACGCCGGACGGCCCTATTTACGCCTGCCTTGCCATGGCGGTATCTTTCACCCTGTGCTTTCTGTTCACCGGGATCTCCCGCGCCCTCCACTGGAAAAGCGGAGAGGAAAACCTGGCCTTTTACGAGAAGAAAGCATCATAAGGCACAGGGCTGCAAAGGCAGGTTATCTGAAAAGGGAATGGAATCCACCGCACAAATTCCCTGACCGTTATAACATAAGACAAAGCTGCCCGAAGAAGAATTTTTCTCTTCTTCGGGCAGTGTTTTTTATCTGGTGCTCTTCTGCGGGAACCCCACAGCGCGATATTTCCCTTTCGGGAAGCGAAAGATAACAGGTTCGCCCTTAAACTGTGCGAAGCGGCAGGTCTTTCGTCAATAGGAAAGGGCGTAGGCTTTCTCCTTCACCCGGATCTCCACATCCCGGGTTCCCGGGGCGTATTCTCCGTCGAGGGACCAGGGGATCGCTTCCTCACAGTGGAAAACCGCTTTTTTCGCGTGGAGGAAGGTGATCATTTCCGGATCGAACTTCCCGCTGAGCATGGAGGACAAGATCCGGTGAAATTCCAGAAGATTCCTGGGGTTTTTTACCAGGGTGATCTCAAACAGCCCGTCATTAAGCTTCACCGTTTCCGGGTCCAGCCTGAACATGCCTGCCAGAGAGGTGGAGTTGCTTACCGCCCCGAACAGGTAATCACCCTCCGTCTTGTCCTGCTCTGTCTCCACCGCCATATGATAGGCCTTGATCTGCGGCAGCTCCTTCAGGCCCTCGATCACATAGGCCATATGGCCCAGACTGTTTTTCAGGCTTTGGGGCGCGGAATAGGAGGCCTGGGTGAAGGCGCCGAAGGACGCCACATAGATGAAGTGCCGCTGGAAAAAGCTTCCCGCGTCCAGGGGTCTGGGAGTACCGTTCAAAATCATTTTGGCCGCCTGCAGAGGATCCTTGGAGATCCCCAGGGTATTGGCAAAATCGTTGGTGGATCCGGAGGGGATATACCCCAGGGGAACCTTGACATTCGACTTCAAAAGGCTGTTTACCGCGGTGCTCAAAGTGCCGTCTCCCCCGCAGCAGACAAACAGGTCCGGCCGGTCCGTTTTCCGGGAGATCAATTCCTGCGCTTCCTCCGGCGTCCGGGGTTCCACCATGCGCACATGGGCTCCGCCCTCTTCCAGGATCCTTTGGATCTCCTGGGTTTCTTTTAAAATCGTCTGCTTTCCCGCAGAGGGATTTACCAAAACCGTAATTTCCATGCTGTTTTCCTTTCCCTGAAAGAAAAATTTCTATCTCTAAGAAGCTGAAAGCGTCTCGAATTGGCTGTTATAAAGGCTCGCGTAAAACCCGTTTATCTCCATCAGCTCTTCATGAGTGCCCTGCTCCACAATGTCTCCGTCCTTCATGCAGAGGATCAGGTCCGCCTCCCGGATGGTGGAGAGCCGGTGGGCAATGATGAAGCTGGTGCGTCCCTGCATCAGGCGGTCCATCGCCCGCTGCAGCAGTACCTCGGTGCGGGTATCCACAGAGCTGGTGGCCTCGTCCAGGATCAGGATGCTGGCGTCTGAAAGGATCGCTCTGGCGATGGTCAGCAGCTGCTTCTGGCCCTGAGAGACATTGGCGCCCTCTTCGCTGAGGAGAGTCTGATAACCCTCTGGCAGAGTCTGGATAAAGTGGTGGGCCATTGCGGCCTTTGCCGCGTTGACCACTTCCTCCTCAGAGGCGGTAAGCTTTCCATAACGGATGTTTTCCAGGATGGAGCCGTGATACAGCCAGGCGTCCTGAAGCACCATGGCGAACTCCCTGCGCAGCTCCCGGCGGGAGAAATCCGTAATGGGGCGCCCGTCCAGGAGGATCCGGCCGCTGTCCAGATCGTGAAACCGCATCAAAAGCTTTACGATGGTGGTCTTTCCCGCGCCGGTAGGCCCTACGATCGCCACCTTCTGTCCTGCCTTGATCCGGGCGGAAAAGTCGCGGATCACCGGCTCTTCGCTGTCCTCGTAGCGAAAGCGGATATGCTCGAAGGTGATATCTCCCCGGATATCCATCTGATCCATCGTAAGCTTTCCTTCCTCGCCGCTTTCCTCTTTCTCCTCCAGAAACTCGAAGATCCGCTCCGCCGCGGCCACGGTCATCTGAAATTGGTTGGAGAGATTGGCAAGCTGATTGATGGGCATGGTGAAGCTTCTCACATACTGGATAAAGGCCTGGATCCCGCCGATGGTCATAGTCCCGCCCGCCGCCATGGCGGCTCCGGCCATACAGATCACGGCGTATCCCAGATTTCCCACAAAGTTCATCACCGGCATCATCAGCCCGGAAAGAAACTGGGCCTTCCACCCGGCAGTATATAGCTTTTCGTTTTCTTTGTCAAAGGCCCTGACCGTTTCCTCCTCTCTCCCAAAGGCCTTGACGATCAAATGACCTCCGTACATCTCCTCCACCCTGCCGTTTACCGCGCCCAGATACTTCTGCTGTCCCCGGAAATACTTCTGGGAGAGCCTTACGATCAACAGCACGAAGGCAAGGGACAAGGGGACGATGCAAAGCGCCAGCAAAGTCAGCTGCCAGCTGATGGAAAGCATCATGATGAGCACGCCCAAAAGGGTGCAGACAGAGGTGACCAGCTGGGTCACGCTCTGGCTTAAAGAGCCGGAGAGGGTGTCCACATCGTTGGTGATGCGGGAAAGCACATCTCCCTGGCTGGTCCGGTGAAAATAGGAAATGGGCAGGCGATTGAGCTTCTCTTCAATGGCATTTCTCAGCTGATAGGAGACCTTTGTGGAGATTCCGGCCATCACATGGCCCTGCAAATAGGAGAAGGCGGCGCTGAAAAGATAAATGCCTCCCATCAGAATCAGGATCGTGCCGATATAGCCGAAGTCGATCCCGCCCTGAGCACCGGTGACGATGCGCATGATCCCGCCTGCCAGCTCGTCTGTGGCCAGTGCCAGCACCTTGGGCCCAGCGATGCTGAACACCGTGGAAACGGCAGCCGCGGCCATGACCAGGATCATGGGAAGACGGTATTCGCTTAAATAGGAGAGCAGCTTTTTTGCACTGCCTTTGAAATTCTTGGCTTTTTCCCGGCCTTTTATGCCGCCGGGATGAGGATGGGCCGGTTTTGCGCTCATTCCAATTCCTCCTTGCTCAGCTGGCTTTGGGCGATCTCCCGATAGGCGGGGCAATTTTCCATCAGTTCCCGGTGGGTCCCCCTGCCCACCATTTTTCCCTCGTCCAGAACGATGATCTGCTCCGCGCCGCGGATGGTGCTCACCCGCTGAGCGACCAGCAAAACGGTGGATCCCCCGGTGCGCTCCTTCAAAGCCCTGCGCAGCACCGCGTCAGTTTTAAAATCCAGGGCGGAGAAGCTGTCGTCAAAAATATAGATAGGGGCTTTTCTCATGAGAGCTCTGGCGATGGACAGCCGCTGCTTCTGCCCGCCGGAAACATTGTCTCCGCCTTGGGCAATGGGGCTTTCCAGGCCTTTCTCCAGGCGGCTGACAAAGTCCGCTGCCTGGGCGGTTTCCACGGCCCCCTTTAGCTCCTCTTCAGAAGCTTCTTCCTTACCGTATTCCAGATTGGACCGGATAGAGCCGGAGAAAAGCACACTCTTTTGGGGCACATACCCGATTTTTTCCCGCAGCTCTTTCTGAGGCAGCTTCCGAAGGTCCACGCCGTCTAACAGGATCTCCCCTTCGGTCACATCGTAAAACCGGGGGATCAGATTGATCAAGGTGGATTTTCCCGATCCGGTGGCCCCGATAAAGGCGGTGGTCTCTCCCGGCAGGGCCGTAAAGCTCAGGTCGTGCAGAACCTCCTCCCGAGCGTTGGGATACCGGAAGGACACATGGCGAAATTCCAGCTTTCCCGCCGTTTCCTTCTGCCCGACCGCTTGGGGATCGTCCAGGATCTCCAGGGGCATGTCCAGCACCTCTCTGATCCGCGCGGCGGAGACGCTGGCTCTGGGAATCATAACAAACATGACGGCGATCATCAGGAAAGAGGAGATGATCTGCATCGCGTACTGGATAAACGCCATCATATCGCCGATCTGCAGGGTGGAGGCTGCGATGGCGCGGCCTCCCACCCAGATGATCACCAGAGAGGTGAGGTTCATCATAAACATCATGGAGGGCATCATCAGAGCCATGACCCGTTGGACAAACCGGTTGGTGTCAGCCAGTTCCCGGTTGGCCTTTTCAAAGCGAGCCTCCTCATGGCGCTCGTTGCCGAAGGCGCGCACCACCAGCATCCCGGAGAGGTTTTCTCTGCTCACCAGATTCAGCCGGTCGATAAGCTTCTGAAGCATTTTGAATTTTGGCAGCGCGACGGAAAGGGCAATGAGCACCAGCCCGATCATCACTGCTACCGCCACCGCAATGATCCAGCTCATGGAGACGCTTTTTCCCAGGGCGAACACAATGCCTCCGATGCCCATGATGGGGGCATAGCACACCAGCCGAATCCCCATGGTAATGAGCATCTGGATCTGCTGCACATCGTTGGTGGTTCTGGTGATGAGCGAGGCTGTGGTAAACTTGTCAAATTCCGCGCTGGAAAAGCTTTCCACCTTCGCAAACAGGTCGTGGCGGAGCTTTTTTCCCACCTTTCCCGCCACCCGGGAGGAGAAAAAGCCTACCAAAATGGTGCACAGAGCGCCTAAAACGGTGACGCCCAGCATTTTCAGGCTGGTGACGAAAATAAAGCTTCGCTGGATCCGGTTCAGATCGATCCCCAGTTCCCGGTAGAACAGCCGCGCCATAGAGACGCCCACCTGGCTTCCCATCATGGAATCCGCCTCGCCCGCTTTGTTCCAGGCGGCGCAAAGGCTTTCCTTCGGGGCGATCTGCAAAAGGGGGATCAGCCCGTAAAGCCTTCCCGCTTCCAGCCGAGAGATTCCGCCCTCCATGGAGAAAGAGGGGGGCTCCTGTTTGGGAGCATCCTCCTCTCCTTCCTCATTTTCTTCGCCGGGCAGGGAAAAGAGGGCGCCGTCGGGGATCTTTTCCTCTGTTTCCCCGGAGAGGTCCGGCAGCTGTAGATTGTCTCCCAGGCCGGGAAGCGGCTCCTCCTGTTCGGGGGCGGGGCTGCTTTGCAGCAAAGCCTTTGCCTGGGCTGCAAGCTCAGTGAGCTCGCCGTTTTGTGAGCTTTCTTGGAGATACAGCAGCAGGGCATAGGAGGCCTGTCCGTACAGCTTTTCCGCTTCTTTTCGTGTCTCTTCTCCCAGGTCGTCCCGGAGGATACAGAGGGTCTCCTCCCTGATGAGGGGATATTTTTCCGCGAAGCGCTGAGCCTCGCTGCTTTGGGGTTCCACCGTCAAAAAGGCCTCGTCCAAAAACGCTTGCTCTTTTTCCGGCATTACGGTTTTGAGCAGGATAAGGCCTTTTTCCGAGAGAGCCTCCGGGGCGGCCCGGTTCAAGCCGCCCTGCTGGATCCCGATATTGACCAGATCGCTCATCAGATTAGGAAGGCTCAAATCGCACATGGCCTGAGAAAACAGCAGGAGGATACACAGCAGCACAACACCCAGAAAGGGCTTGAGATATCTCATGACAAGCTTCATTTTTACATTCCCCTTTCTGGCAAGTTTTCTTTTGATTTTGGGAAGGGGCCACAGGATTCAAGCCGTGACCCCCTCGCCATTATAGCACGCCCTTCCTAGCCGTCAAGCGTTTTGGAGAGGTTCATCCATTGTTTACACTTTGGAAAAAAATCAGCCACGAAAAGACAGAAGGCCTGCCGGGAATGGGGCTTTTCCGGCAGGCCGATCCTCTTTTGAAGAGAACGGGGTTCTCCTTATCGAGTGGCAAGATACTCTTCCGCGAAATGGGCTGCCACGGCGCCGTCGGAGGCGGCGGTGACCACCTGCCGCAGGGGCTTTCTGCGCAGATCCCCCACGGCGAACACCCCGGGGATCTCCGTTCTGGTGGTCTCGTCGGCCGGAATATATCCCGCCTCATCCAGCTTCAGCTGTTCCCTGACAAGCTCTGTATTGGGAAGCGTGCCTATGGCGACAAAGAGCCCATCGCAGGAAAGTGACGCTTCCTTTCCCGTTTTCTTATTTTTAATGGCGATCCCCGAAAGCTTTTCCTCGCCGAAAAGTGCAGTGACCTGGCTGTCCCAGATCATCTCCAGGTTCTCCGCTTTACGGAGGGGTTCCCAATAGACCCGGCTTGCCCGGAGAGAATCCCTGCGGTGAATGAGATAGACCTTTTCGCAAAGGTTTTTCAGATACAGCGCGTCCGCTGCCGCAGTGTTGCCGCCTCCTACAACGGCCACCGTCTTTCTCCGGTAGAACATACCGTCGCAGGTTGCGCAGTAGGAGACGCCCCGGCCGGTGAGCCGGTCCTCCTTTGGCAGCTCCAGCGTTCTGGGGCGGGCTCCGCAGGCCAGCACCACGGTTTTCCCGCGGTAGACGCCCTGGGCGGTGACCACCTCTTTCTCTTCCTGGGATAGCCGTACTCTCACCACTTTCGTAAGCTTGGTGACCGCGTGAAACCGCTCGGCGCCCTCCTTCATTTTCTGAGCCAGCTCAAAGCCGCTGACCCCCTGGGGAAAGCCGGGGTAGTTGTCAATGGTATCTGTCAGGCCCATCTGGCCGCCGGGAGAAAGCTGTTCCAGCAAAAGCACCTGAAGGCCTGCCCGGGCGGCGTAAAGGGCGGCGGAATATCCTCCCGGGCCGCCGCCGATGACGATCATATCATACAATGGCTCCATAGTTCTGACCTCTTTTCCGGATCTGTTTGAGGGCGATCCCCTCAAAATACTGTGAAAGAGAGCCCGCCGTTCGCTAATGACAGGCTCTCTCCCGGCAAATCTGCTGATCCGCTTATTTCGTCATGTCCCAAAGCCGTTCCTTGGGCTGAACGCCTACAGCGCTCTCCACAGCCTGGCCGTTTTTGAACACGAGGGCGGTGGGGATGCTCATGATCCCGAACTGGTTGGCAAGCTCCGGCTCTTCGTCGATGTTCACCTTGCCCACCTTTACCTCGCCTTCCCGCTCCTCGGCGAACTCATCCACGATGGGGGAAAACATTTTGCAGGGGCCGCACCAGCTGGCCCAGAAATCCAGAAGCACCGGCTGGGCAGATTCCAGCACCTCTTTCTGGAAATTGTCTTTTGTGATAGTCAATACCGCCATTTGATTCCTTCCTTTCGCTGTTCTTTTTCTTTAGTCTATCCCAAAACAGAGGGAATTTATTGTTGCAAAAAGCACATTTTTGAAATTTTTTCAGATTTTGCTTTCCAGAACCTTTAAAAGCTCAGAAAAGCTTCCCTTAGGCACCTGGGAGAGATCCTTTTCCCGGGAATTGATCAGGCAGTCGGTGACAAGATAGACCTCGATCCCCGCCTTTTGGGCGGCCAGATCCTCCTCGGCGTCGTTGCCGATCATCAAACACTCCTCGGGCTGCTTTTTGACGGCTTTCAGGATCTCCTCAAAATACCGGGGATCCGGCTTGCAGTAGGAGGAGGCCTCGTAGGTGGTGATATAGGAAAAATCCTCCTTTTTCAGTCCCAGCCAGGAAAGCCGGGAGGCGATCCCGGTCAGGGGGAACAGGGGGTTGGTGGCCAGGACCAGGGTGATCCCCTTTTGCCGTAAGGCCTCCACCGCCCGCTTTGCCAGGGGATTTTCCCTTGTTACCGCCTTGGCCTTGTGAAATTCGTTCTCGTAAAACTCGTCGAAGCAGGGCTCCAGCGCGAGGGCTTTTTCCCCCAGCTGATGGGAAAACATCTGCCAGAAACGGTCGTGGTTTGTCATGGAGCCGTCGTTTTTCATCATTGCCTTTGTTCCCTGCCAGACAGCGTTCACAAGTTCTTTCGGGTCATAGCCCAGAGCTTCCCCCCTTTTGCCGATCAAAGCAAAATAAGTGTTTGTGAATTCCTCCAGATTCATAGGAAGCAGCGTGCCGTCCAGATCGAAAAGCACGGTGCTTTTCCCCTTGAGAAAATCCTTCATGATAGCCTCCTTTTTGAGAAAAAAGAGGGCGTTACGCCCTCTTTTCCACATTTGCCGTAGCCACCAGCGCCACGCCGGTGTCTGCAATATTGTCTAAGATCACATCGCCGATATGGACCGGCGCTGCGGCGCTCGCCTTCCGGATCTCCGCCATGCAGGCGAAGATCTTCTCCTTGGGAATATCTGTTTTCGTCCGCACGGAAACTACCGGAGCCGCGCCGCCTGTGAGCCGCACGGTGGAGGTGACCGTGCGCACCGGAGCGCTGACCTCCTTCTTTCCGTATTCCTCTCCCCGCTTACAGGTATTTCCCGTAACGCCCTTTACATTGCCCGTCTCGTCTGTCTCTACCTTTAAGGGGCAGCCCAAAGGGCAGCTGATACAAGTCAATTCAATGATCGGCATAGGTAAGATCCTTTCTCAAACGGTTTATTCTTCCGTGCAGACCCGCAGACTCAAGGCATCCTTCAGGTCCTCTTTTTTCAGCTTTACCTGTTCCATTTCTCCGGGCGCCATGACCGGACGCTTGCGGCGCAGAAGCTCCTTCTCGCCGGCATAGACGCAAACCCAGGCGTTGCGCATATTCTTTCCCACCCGGAACCGGACCACAAGCTCCTCCTCCATGCGATCAGGGCAGATCCGGGAGGGAACGGTGTAGCGCACGGCGCCTCCGGTTTCCACAGGGATCTCCACTCCTTCCTGCGTGCCGGAGCCCGCGGCATACCTGGCGGCGTTTTTCCCCGCCTCTGCGGCCTCTTCGGACACATAGTCCACCAGGTCGTGTACATGGAGCACATTGCCGCAGGCAAACACGCCGGGGATATTGGTGCCCAGGCTTTCGTTGACCTTTGGGCCGTTGGTGACGGGGGAGAGCTCCACGCCGATCCCGCGGGAAAGCTCATTTTCGGGGATCAGGCCCACGGAGAGCAGCAGTGTATCGCAGCTGTAGTCCTCCTCTGTGCCGGGAATGGGCTTGTTGTGCTCGTCCACCTGGGCGATGGTGACGCCCTCTACCCGCTCCTTTCCGCGGATATCCACCACCGTATGGGACAGCTTCAGGGGGATCCCGTAGTCGTTCAGGCACTGGACGATATTGCGCTTCAGGCCGCCGGAGTAGGGCATGATCTCTGCCACGCATTTTACCTTCGCGCCCTCCAGCGTCATGCGCCGGGCCATGATGAGCCCGATGTCTCCGCTGCCCAGGATCACCACCTCACGGCCGGGAAGATACCCCTCCAGGTTCACAAGACGCTGGGCTGTGCCCGCGGAAAAGATCCCGGCGGGACGGGTGCCGGGGATGTTTAAAGCGCCCCGGGGCCGCTCCCGGCAGCCCATGGCCAGCACGGCCGCGCTCCCCTCCAGGGTCATCAGGCCGTTTTCTCTGCTCACAGCCGTCACCGTCACGCCGTTTTCCTGTCTGGCGAGGTCGATGACGGTGGTGCTCAGCAGATAGGGGATGTTCTCTTCCTTGACCCGATCGATGAACCGGGCCGCGTATTCCGGGCCGGTCAGCTCTTCCTTAAAGGTGTGCAGGCCAAAGCCGTTATGGATGCACTGGTTCAGAATACCGCCCAGCTCTTTTTCTCTTTCCAGGATCAGGATCTCCTGCGCGCCGTTTTCTTTGGCCGCCAAAGCGGCGGCCAGTCCGGCAGGACCTCCTCCGATCACGATCACATCATATTTCATGCCTATGGCTTCCTTTCACCGGATTATTTTTTATTCTCCTCTGGTACGGGTGAGAACGATCTGGGATCCGTCCTGATTCTTTCTGATCTGGGAAAGCTCCAAGGAGAGCTCTCTGGACAGGATCTCCATCACCCTGGGAGAGCAGAATCCGCTTTGGCAGCGGCCCATGCCCGCTCTGGTGCGGCGCTTGACGCCGTCCAGCGTCTTCGCTCCCAGCACTCCGTGGATCGCATCCAGGATCTCCCCCTCGGAGATCTCCTCGCACCGGCAGATAATATTGCCGTAAGCGGGATTCTTTTCGATCATTTTCCTGCGCTCAGCCAGGGACATTTCCTTGAGCTTGGGAACGCCGCGGCGGATGGGGTCAAAATGCTCCTTCTTCCCGAGAGCGAGCTTTTGTGCGATCTCAGCCGCCAGCGATTCGCCGATGGCCGCCGCGCTGGAAAGCCCGGGAGATTCGATCCCGGCGGCGTCGAAGAAGCCGGGCGCGGCTTCTCCCAGCACAAAGTCATCTCCCAGCTCGTGGGCTCTCAGCCCGGTAAAGGAGGTGATCACCTGTCTTGTGGGGACATCCTTAACTCCCAGGGCGGATTTCTCCAGCACGTCTTGAAGGCCGGAGGCGGTAGTCCGCACATTCTCCCGGTCCTCCACATCCTCCGCCGTGGGGCCTAACAGCAGGTTTCCGTGAATGGTGGGGCTGACCAGCACGCCCTTTCCGTACTTTCCGGGGAGCTGGAAAATGGTGCGCCCCACATGCTTGCCCGCCGACTTGTCCAGCAGGCAGTATTCGCCTTTTCTCACCTGAATCTTCAGCTTCTTTTCGCTGACCATATTGTGCAGCTCATCGGAATGGACTCCTGCGCAGTTTACCACGGCTTTCGCCAGGAAATCTTCCTTCGGGGTATGTACCAGCCATTTTTCGCCCTGTCTCTCAAGAGAGAGCACAGGGGTCTCAAAATAGAACCGCACCCCGTTGATGGCCGCGCTTTCCGCCAGGCCCAGGGTCAGCTCAAAGGGGCAGACAATGCCGGAGGTCTTTGCATACAGGGCCCCGCACACCTCTTTTGTCAAATTGGGCTCCAGGCGGCGGGCTTCCTCGCCGGAGAGCAGGGAAAGGCCCTCCACTCCGTTTTTCAGCCCTCTTTCATAAAGCTCTCTGAGCTTGGGAAGCTCCTCTTCTCTCAGGCACACCACAAAGGCGCCGCACCGGGAAAAGGGAATATCCAGCTCTTTGGAAAGCTGGTCCATCATCTGATTGCCCCGCACATTCATTTTTGCCTTCAGGGTTCCCGGCTCTGCGTCGAACCCCGCGTGGATAATGGCGGAATTCGCCTTACTGGTGCCTTCGCAGACATCCGCGTTTTTCTCCAGCACCGCCACGCTGCCCGTATATCGGGAAAGCTCTCTCGCCGTGGCACAGCCGATCACACCGGCGCCCGCCACCACGATATCATATTCTTTCATCTGTGTACCTCCCTCTTTGTCCCCGGGAAGCATTCCGGAGACTTTTCCACACGATACTAGAGTATCACAAAGAGGGCAAAGCCGCAAGAGAAGAAGGGAGAAAAAATCTCGATTTTTTCTTGACAGAATGGGTTCCATCGACCAAAATAGAGGAAAGAGAATCCGTCCGTGAAAGAGAGGAGCGTCATCATGGAATATCTCATTGGCATTGATCTGGGGACCAGCGGCACCAAAACCGTGCTGTTTGACAGGACCGGCGAGGTGGTGGAAAGCGCTGCCGTAGAATACCCCATGTACCAGGAGAAAAACGGCTGGGCAGAGCAGGAGCCGAAGGACTGGTGGAACGCAGCGGTAAGTACCCTTTCCGCCGTGATCCAAAAAAGCGGCGTCCCGCCCCGTGACATCAAGGGGGTGGGGATCTCCGGCCAGATGCACGGCCTTGTGATGCTGGACAAAGAGGGGGAGGTGCTGCGCCGCTCCATCATCTGGTGCGACCAGCGCACCGCAGAGGAGTGTGAGGAGATCAACCGCCGGGTAGGGGAGAGGCGGCTGATCGAGATCACGGCCAACCCCGCATTGACGGGCTTTACCGCCTCCAAGATCCTCTGGGTGAGAAATCATGAGCCGGAGCTTTACGAGAAATGCGCGCATATTCTTTTGCCAAAGGATTATGTCCGCTACATGCTCACAGGAGAATTCGCCACGGAGGTCTCCGACGCCTCCGGTATGCAGCTTTTGGATGTGCCGAACCGCTGCTGGAGCAAGGAGGTTCTCGAAAAGTTGGAGATCGACGAAAGCTTATTGGGGAAGGTCTATGAATCCCCGGAGATCACCGGAACGGTGACGAAGGAGGCGGCCGCCCTCACCGGCCTCAAGGAGGGTACCCCGGTGGTGGGCGGAGCAGGAGACAACGCCGCGGCCGCCGTGGGTACCGGAGTGGTCCGGGACGGCAAGGCCTTCACCACCATCGGCACCTCCGGCGTGGTGTTCGCCCACACGGACAAGATCTCCATCGACCCCAAGGGCAGGGTGCACACCTTTTGCTGCGCCGTGCCCGGCGCCTGGCATGTAATGGGCGTCACCCAGGGGGCGGGGCTTTCCCTGAAGTGGTTCCGGGACAATTTCTGCCTGGAAGAAAAGCGCACGGCCGAGGGCATGGGCGTGGACCCCTATTACTTGATAGACAAAGCGGCGGGAAGAGTCCCCATCGGCTGTAACCGGCTGCTCTATCTGCCCTATCTGATGGGGGAGAGAACGCCCCATCTGGATCCGGACTGCCGGGGCGTATTCTTCGGCCTTTCCGCGATCCACACCAAATACGATATGCTGCGGGCCGTGATGGAGGGCGTTTCCTTCTCCCTGCGGGACAGCGTGGAGATCCTAAAGGAGATGGGCGTATCCCTTTCCGAGATGCTGGCCTGCGGAGGCGGCGGAAGCTCTCCGCTTTGGAGGCAGATGCTGTCCGACACCTATAACTGCCCGGTGAAGACCGTGATCTCCAAGGAGGGTCCGGCGCTGGGCGCGGCCATTCTGGCCGGCGTGGGCGCGGGGCTGTACCCCTCGGTACAGCAGGCCTGCGACGCCATGATCAAGACAAATCCGCCCCAGGAGCCTATCGCGGAGAATGTGCCCCGCTACGAGCAGCTCTATCAGGTTTACCGCACGCTGTATCCCGCGTTGAAGGACGAGTTCCGGCTTTTGAAAAATTTGCCGTAACACAGGGGAGGCGGGTGCAAAACTCTTGATTTTGCACCCGCCTTTTACGGAAGGATCTGGCTTGGGAGGCGATCCATTTTCGCTTCCTTTGAGGAGGTTTTTGGATGAAAGATCTGGCAGGCAAGGTGCGGGCCGCGGTGGAGCACTATCAGCTCATCGACGAGGGAGACCGGATCGCGGTGGGCGTTTCCGGGGGAAAAGACTCCCTCTTTCTCTTGTGGTCTATGGCTCAGCTTGCCCGCTACTACCCGAAAAAATTCAGTCTCCTGGCCGTCACAGCCGACCCCTGCTTCGGCGGGAAAGAGACGGATTTTTCCGGGATCGAGGCCTTTTGCCGGGAGCTTTCCGTCCCGTATCTCATTCGGCGGACAAACCTGGGTCCCATCATTTTCGAGGAGCGCAGGGAGAAGAACCCCTGCGGCCTCTGCGCCAAGATGCGCAGGGGGATCCTGCACAATATCTGCGTGGAGCGGGGCTTCAACAAGATCGCTTTGGGGCACCATTTTGACGACGCCGCCCAGACCTTTCTCATGAACCTGTTTTACGGGGGATCCATCGGCTGTTTTTCCCCCAAAAGCTACCTTTCCCGGAAGGACCTCACCCTGATTCGTCCCCTGATCTTCTGCGAGGAAAGGGAGATCAAAAAGGAAGCCTCCAAACGGGGATTCCCCGTTGTGAAAAGCGGCTGTCCGGCGGACGGAAACACCGCGCGGAGGGACACACAAAGGCTGATCTCCTCCCTGGAGCGGGAGTTTCCGGACCTGAGGACCAAGCTGGTGGGGGCCCTGCAGCGCGGGGGGATCGACGGCTGGTAAGGAAAGCTTTTTTGGAAAAAGGGGCTAAAATATGGTGTTTTGCTTGGAAATGGCCCCTATCCCTTGGGGTTTCCTGAGAAAAGAAAAAATTTTTCAAAAAAGGGCTTGCCTTTTCAAAAGGCCTGTGATAAGATAATAAAGCTGTCAGGAAAGGCAGCGAAAAGTTGGTGTTGATTACAGCGAGGGTCCACCCGTTCCCATCCCGAACACGGAAGTTAAGCTCGCCTGTGCCGAAGATACTTGGCTGGCAACGGCCCGGAAAAATAGGTGTTCGCCAACACAGAAAAAACCGTCTGGAAATTCCAGACGGTTTTTTGTTTCCGGAAAATTTTCCGTTTCTTTTTTGATGTAAAGGCGGAAGGCTTTTCCCCGGAAGAGGCCTTTGCCGAGACCGGTGAAAGGGAAAGAGAAGCTTCGCTTTTTACGCGAAAAACAGGGAACGGGCCCGCAGATTCTGCGGGCCCGTTCCCTTTGGGACAAAGCTCATGTCAGAAAATGACTTTTTCCTGAAGGTAGGAGACCAGCTGGTCGATGGGCAGGCGAACCTGCTCCATGGAATCCCGTTCCCGAACGGTGACACAGCCATCCGTCTCACTGTCGAAATCATAGGTGATGCAGAAGGGAGTGCCGATCTCGTCCTCCCGGCGATACCGCTTTCCGATGGAGCCGGTCTCGTCGTAATCGGTCATAAAGTGCTTGGAAAGCAGGGTGTGGACCTCCTGGGCCTTTTCTCCCAGCTTCTTGGAAAGGGGCAGGACAGCCGCCTTGTAGGGGGCAACGGCGGGGTTCAGGTGCAGCACTACGCGGATATCGTTCTTCTCCGCGTCCAGCACCTCCTCGTCATAGGCCTCGCACAGCAGGGCCAGTACGGTGCGGTCCAGCCCGTAGGTGGACTCCACGATGAAGGGGATATATCTCTCGTTGGTTTCGGGGTCCAGATAATCCTGCTTCTGGCCGCTGTATTCCTGATGACGGCTCAGATCGAAGTTGGTGCGGTTGTGGGTGCCGTTGATCTCTCCCCAGCCGAAGGGGAAGAGGAACTCGATATCACAGGCGGCCTTGGCGTAATGGGCCAGCTTTTCGTGGTCGTGGAAGCGCAGATGGTCGGCAGGCAGACCCAGGTCTTCAAAGTACTGCTTTCCGTAGGCCTTGAAGTAGTCGTAAAGCTCCTCGTCGCTGCCCTCCTTGCAGAAGGTCTGAAACTCCATCTGCTCGAACTCAATGGTGCGGAAGGTGAAGTTGCCTGGGGTGATCTCATTGCGGAAGGCCTTGCCGATCTGCCCGATGGAGAAGGGGAGCTTCGCCCGCATGGTGCGCTGGACGCTCAGGAAATTTACATATTCGCCCTGGGCGTTTTCCGGGCGCAGATAGATCACGCTCTTGCTGTCGTTTGTGACGCCCCGGTAGGTCTGGAACATCAGGTTGAACTCCCGGATATCGGTGAAGTTGTGCTTTCCGCAGTTGGGGCAGGGGATATGATGATCCTTGATGTACTGGAACATCTCTTCCTTCGTCATGCCGTCGGCGTGGGCCTCGGGGTCAAAATTATCGATGAGATTGTCCGCCCGGTGGCGCATTTTGCACTCCTTGCAGTCCAGCAGGGGATCGGAGAAGGAGGCCACATGGCCGCTGGCCTCCCAGACTCTGGGGTGCATGAGGATATCGGCGTCCACCTCGAAGCTGTTTTTCCGCTCCTGAATGAAGCGCTTGCGCCAGGTGTCCTTTACGTTATTTTTCAGCCGCGCGCCCAGCGGGCCGTAATCCCAGGTGTTGGCAAGTCCGCCGTAAATTTCGCTGCCGGGGAAGATAAAGCCTCTGTTTTTGCACAGGGCCACGATTTTTTCCATTGTCTTTTGAGAGGGATCCATGATGTGAAGCCGCCTTTCTCGTCATTTTCCAGTGTAAGCCTTATTCTAGCATTTTTTCCGGGAGATTGCAACGCATTTTGGACTGGAACCGATCCGCAGCTTTTTCAGCGGGGGCTTTTCCGCGGCGTCCCCCGATACACCCTGTTGGGACATAGAAAAAAGGAGATCCCCCGGCGGGAGGGATCCCCTGAAAAGCGTCTGAAAGCCAGGCTCTCCTCTGACGGAAATCAGGAGAGATAGCCTGCCGCGTACAGAAGGTAGCCGTAATACCACTTGCCCTCCGACACATCGGAGAAGGGGTTCCAGAGAGAGGAGGTAAGCAGAGCAAGCTCCTCCTTACTGGGAGAAAAGCCCTGGCTCACACAGACCAGCTTGGCGGCTTCCCCTCGGGTGATGTTCCGGTTGGGCCGGAACAGGTTATTCTGATAGCCGGACACGATCCCCTTTTCCGCCAAAGCGTTCACATAGGGAACCGCCCAGCCGCTCACATCCGAAAACCGGCTTTCTTCCCCGGCCTTGATGGTGAGCTCCGGCAGAGAGAGTGCAAGAAGCTTGGCGGCCTCGCTCCGGGTGATGGGCTCGTCGGGGTGGAAGGTGCCGTCTTCATACCCTTCCACGATCCCCAGCTGCTCCGCATAGGCGATGTAGCCGGTGTACCATTTCCGGATGGCGATATCGGAAAAGGAGGGAGCGCCGTAATTCAGGGTGTCGCTGTAATCCAGCAGCGCGACCATCAGCATTTTCAGAAACTCTGCCCGGGTGATGGTTCTTTCCGGGGCCATGATGCCGCCGGAGTAGCCCGTCATAAACGGGCTGTTCGCCCGCCGGAGCGAGGGCGCGTCGTCGGCCGCAAGGCATTGGGGCGAAAGGGCGCAGACCAGAATCAGAAATGCCAGCGCCGCGCAGAGCAAGGCGCGGAGAAAAGCAGGCGCATTTGTAAATTTTTTCGTACTCATAAACAGCAGCCTCCTGTCTATGTTTTTGTGAAACGGGCCGTCATAAACGGGGCGAACCGGTTTCCGGCAGCCCTGTTCTGCTGTTCTATCCTCCCAGCGGATAAAAGAACCCACTCTCATTATAGAGGGAGGAGTTTCGGTTGTCAACGCCGCCGGAGGATTTTTTCATAACAACCGGTCCCGACGGGTCGTTTTTGACCGACCGTTTCCCGTGGGCGAGAAGGCAGAAAAATCGTTCTTGTCGAGCCTCCGGGACGCAGAGGGAGCTTTCGGGAAAAGAGGGCTTTGCGGGGCTCGCGAAAAAGGGGGAAATTTGTAGAATCAGCACATTTTTCAGAAAGAAAAATTATTCGTTCAATTTTGCTTTTTTGGCAAAAAGAGGTTGAAGTTTTCGGAAAATCCGCTATAATATAATAGGATGAAAATGAAGCGTGGGGTACTGCGCTCTTTTTTAGGAAATTCCACCACTGAGCTTTGTAGATATCGTGTTTTTCGCCTCAAGATATTGTGGTTCCTTCTTTGGCCGGCAGGGCCGGCGCTATAAGGACCTGAGGGACGGTTTTGACCCCTTTTTTGCGGGAGGCGGAAAAATCAGCAAGGGCATTAGGAGGAACGCAAACATGAGAAAGAGAGAAAGAGTGTTGTCATGGATGCTCGCGACAGCTGTTTTTCTGTCTGGGATGACCCCTGTGGGCGCGCAGCCGATGAGCGGCGCCGCGGCCAAAGACACAGAGAGCAGCCCCACCTTCCAGGCACAGGAAGCTTTTCTCAGTGAGACTGCCCCCGACACCAGAATCAAATTCGAGCAGACCGGTTTTGACAGTGAAACCGGAATTCTCACCATGTCCTTAAAAGTAAAACCCAGCGAGAGCGACGCTGTCGAAGCTTCTCCGGGGCTCTTTACCGGAACCTTCATAAGCGACGGATATTTTGCCTTCCAGACGGACAGCGAATCCATCTCCCCCGTGATGAAGAACGGACAAAGCATCGTTTCCTACGGAGACTTTGTGGGCTTTGTGGGGGCGCCGGACGAGCGCAACAACACCTTTTTGTACAGCTTCTCCCAGGGCAGGGGCCGTCAGGCGAACGCCGGAATCTCCGTGAACGAGGCGCTGGGGTGCGCAGACAACCGGTTCAGCGAATATGAGACGGCCTATTTCGTAGAGATCGACGGCGAAACCCTGAACTGCTATCTGGACTTCTCTCTGGATTGGAACAGAGCCTGGCTGATGCCGGAAGCGGACGGCTATGTGACGGTGGTGGATCTTTACTTCCAGTGCTATACCGCGACCGAGAACGGGACCCAGCCGGCGAAAAGCGCGGACGCACTGTTCATCAACTCCATCCGCGTGCCTCAGACCGTGGAAGAGGCCAACGCTATCGCCTCCCGGCTTTACAGCGAGCGGGGCAGCGCCTCCTCCGCCTCTCTTGTGATGGGCGGCGCGGCCTATCGGGAGAAGAAGGGCTCTATCCTGTCCAATAACCGGCAGAAGGCTACGGCAGGGTCTGACTGGTGGTATTTTGAGACCCCAAAGACCACGCCCTTCAAGAGCGCGGACAACTGGTCCGGCGCGCTGCTGGACGAGAGCAACGACACGGCGGCGGCCCCCGGCTACTACTACGAGCATATGGACGACCGCTATGTGATGCAGGCATTCTATATGGGTATCACCAACACCTTTACGGGAGATACCTATGAGGCCGAAGACGGCACGGAAAAGCCCGTGGAGGATCCGGATTTCCTGACGCCCTCCGGACAGTCCACCAAATATCAGATCGCCCGCTACGCGGTGCCCACGGAAGCGGAAAGCGCGGAAAAGGAAGAACGGGGAGAGCGGATCCCCGCGAGGTATAATGAGAATCAGCTGGACGAAGGCAAGATGATCCGGCTGAGATACACCACCTCCTCCGGCGTCAGCGGGAATTCTCTCACCACACCGGAGCGGGAGGATGCCGAGCGGTTCTTTGAGTGCATTTCCTGGGACCTGCTGATGCCGGACGGGCAGACGGCCCTCAAGGACTGCGACTATCTTTTCACCGGCGCACAGAGCGAGGTGGAATGTTTCACCGAGCGGGGTAGCGAGACCCTGCTTTCCAAGGAAGCGATTTTCGACGGCGGCTATTATGACGGATACAAGTTCCAGCGGCTGTATCGTACCAGCAGCGGGAAGGAAGAGTTCGTGATGGCGGCGCCGCTGGGCGTGATCATTGACATGGATCCGGAAACGACTGTGCACTATTACGGCGCGGACGCTGCCGGCGCGGTGGAGGAGAAAGAAGAGCAGCGCCCCATGCCGCAGCTTTATGTGACCAACGAGGCGGCGAACCCGGACAGCTATCTGTGGAAGGAAGCGGAAGATATCCTCACTACAGGCGATCTGTACCTGCGGGCCACTTATATCAATGATGAAAAGGGGCTGAGCTTTACAGCCAGCTCTCCCGACCATATTCGCCTTGTGAAGCAGTCCTCTCAGTCCACGAAGGCCGATCTGGACGCTTCCTCCCTGCGGGTCACTCCGGAGGGGGAGGAGACCACAAACGGCTTTGCTGTGGGCATCCCCTATCGGGAGGGCGCGTCCAACAAGCAGGATAAGATCTATATGGAAGGGCTGCCGGTGCTTTCCAGCGCCTATGATCAGTACGGCTTCCCCATGGATGTGAGGAGCGAGATCGTGCTGGAGCCCAAGGAGGGCAGCGTGGCTGCGGCCATTTACGCGGCAGCCTTTTCCGAGTCCCCCTTCCTGGTGGAGCCCAAGGAGGACGGGGCCGAAAACGAGTATACCATTATATATAAGGACAATAAGGATGTTAAGGATGTTGTTCCCGGCGTTTACGAGCTGAAGATAAAGGGCCGGGATAAGAATCCGGAGCCCGTGGAGCTGCTGGTAGTCAAGAAGCCGGATTACCTGGCTTATCTGGACGCTGTTCTTTACGGCGGCACCGTGCAGGGAACGAGCAGCGACGGCGTTGTGACCGTGGACCTTTCCGTTCCGGCTTTGGACGCGAACACCAAGGCGCTGGGCCAGGCCGAACTGGTCACTTACCTCAGAGAGCTTGCCAACCAGTGGAGAGACCCTGCGGACCCGCTGGAGGATCTTTCTATTTATGATATCGTTCCCGATCTGCGCTCTGACGCGAACCCGCTGAACTTCGATTTGAATAAGATCAAGCAAAACAGCGACATCAGCGTGGAGTTTGAAGCCTCCTTTCCGGAGAACGCCCCCGAGTATCAGAAGGTGGGCGTGGACATCACCTCTTTGGAGGAGGGTGTGATCCGCTTTGACAGCACCACGGCGGACGGTACAGTAATGATGTATACGATCCGAGCTACCCTGTATCCGGAAAGCAGCACTCCCGCAGTGGTGGAGAAGACTTATCGCCTCCAGTTTCACAGAGAGGCTTCCCGGCTGGATCACATCATCATGAAGACGCCCGCTTCCGTAGGCGTGCCGGACGCGGCGGAGGGGACCAGGACCTATCAGCTCAACGCCATGCCCTATGACCAGTACGGCGACCCCTGGAGCTGGGCGGCGGCCGAATATACTTACGGTCACCTGAATCCGGCCCCCTGGACTATGACCCTGACAGGAAGCAACCTAAGCGGTATCCGCCTGACGGGAGACCACAGCTCTGTGCTGGAGATCACCTCTCAGGCTACGAATACAGACATTCAGCTTTCCGCCAACTATGTGGGCGTAAGCGCCCCGCAGGCCACGGTTTCCGTGCTTCGGGCAGAGCCTGTCGCCAAGGCGCTGATCGCCCGTTATGACCGCACACTGGTGGCGCCGCCGGATAAGAACGCCCCGGACGCCCAGTATCTGATGACTCCCACCGTGGAGGTGCGGGACCAGTACAACTCTTTGGTGGCTCCCGCGGATTACAATGCGACCTGGTCCTTTGTAAACGCCCCGCAGGCGGACGGTCTGATTTCTCTGGACAAGAGTTCCGGCATTGTCACGGTAAAGTCCTGCGCTCCCAACGCGAAGTTCACCGTGAAGGTCGTGATCTCTCAAAAGGGCATTAAGCGGATCGAGCGCACCTTTGATCTGGAAGTCAGAAGGGCCGGAAGGCAGATCGACGAAGCCATAGTGGTGGAGGATTCCGTGGAATACCCCTCCAGAGACCAGGCGGCTGCGGGCCCCATCCAACTGACAGCCGTCGGCTACAGCCAGTACGGAGACGAGCCGGAGACCATCACCAGCGGCCTTTCCTGGATGCTCTACTCCGTGACGCTGAAGGACGGGACGGTGCTCAACTATTACGACGACGCCTCTGATCCCAACCGAAAGCCCACCGGGGAGATCACCTACAACCGGACGCAGAACCGGTATGAGATAAACGGATTCTCCCTTTCCATAGACGGCGTTCTCCGCTTTACGCAGGTTGCGGACGACAATCAGGTGGTACAGTCCTTCCAGACTACCGCCACCTATAATTTGAAGGAATCTCCTCAGAAGAAGATCACGGTGGAGATGCCGGATGTGCGGCCCTATGACATTTTAGTGGCCAACGATTATATCGCCGGGATCCAGGTGCCGGACTCCGGGAAGACTAACAGCCTGACGGTGGTCTCCTATGTGAGAAGTCAGTACGGCCTGTACCTCTACGAAGAGAGCAGCCGGATCTTCCTGCGCTTCGCGGGAGAGCAGCCCCAGGGCGTTTCCATCAATGGGAACCAGGTGGTGGTCACCTCTCAGGCGCTGGGCGGAACGGCAGACCTGGAAGCGGTGTTCGTCACCGATTCCGGCGAAGAGATCACAGAGCCGATCCCCATCCCTCTGCACAGGGCAAACGCCACTCTGGCGTCCCTCAGGTTCAACGGGATCCGGGACATTGAAAATTCTGAGACAGACCCCGTCCTGCCCATCCCCTCCGCGCTTTCCAGCGGCGAGTATTATACCCTGAGAGTTCAGGCGCTGGACCAGTTCGAGGTGCCTCTGGGCGCGGCGGTGCAGTGGCAGATCTCCGCCTGCACTCCCGGCGTGAACGCCACTGTAACCAATGCGAGCACCGGAAGGATCATGATCCAGTATTCCGAAGAGATGAAGGCAAGCGGCGCTTCCATCACCGTGCGGGCCGCGGCGGTGAGCGACCCCGGCGTTTTCGCAGAGCAGGTGATCCGCTTTGAAAAAGCGGCAAGCGTGCCTGCCTATGCCCAGGTGACGGAATCCAAGATCATCCGGGGAGATTCTTACGAGGGCAGGCCCGCCATTCCCGAACGGGATACCCCCTCCTTGCAGATCCAGTTAAAGGCCACGGTCTATTCCCAGTATCGGGAAGAGATGCCGGGAGAACAGGCGGTCATCGCCCTGGAATCCCGGAATATCCGAGGCGCGTCCTTCGCCATGACGGACGCTGCGAACAGCACAGGCGTTTTGTCTGTAGAATCCAATGTGTCTGAATTCAGCGTAAGCGTGCGGGCAGCTCCCGTCAACGCCCCCGACGGCTTCGACCCGGATAACAGCATCTGGCAGACGGCCTTGAGCCGCGGCAGCGGCTATCCCTACGAGCTGGTGCTGCCGGTTGCAAGCCCGGTGTTTGAATTGCCCCTGTGGGACAGCGACCCCATGGCAAACGAGCCCTCCGGGGAAACCTGGGGCGACTTCGAGGCCACGGGAGAAGTGCAGGATCAGTATGGAACCGTTTTCAGCGGCTACTATCCCCTGTGGACCTTCTCCGGGATCGAGGGAATGGAGTTCGACAGCAGCAGGATGTCCGTTACCGGGTCCACCGGCGCCAGCAGTACGGCCGACCCGAATCAGGCCTATTTCCGGGTGAGCAGCACGGCGCTTGGGGCGGACACCCTGACGAAAACCGTGGAGATCCCGGTAGGATATAACGGAACCAGCACGAACGAGGCCTTCCGGAAGACTCTGCGGGTCATTCTGAAACGAGACGCCGCTTCCCCCGCTTATCTCTATTTCGACGGGGTGGACGAAAACGGCTATATCAATATCGACCGGCCCTATGAGCAGGCGGGCACAAAAGAGATCAAGCTGATGCCCACCGTCTATGACCAGTACGGAGTTCCCATGGAGGAAGAGACGCCGGTGACCCTCACCTTCCGGAAAGAGGCTCTGGAGGAACAGGGCGCGGTGATCGAAGAGGTTGTGGCCCCCAGCTCTGACAAGGAACACGCGGGAGAGGTCACGGGCTATCTTATCAAAAACAGCGAAGGCGTTCAGGTGGGTGAATTGAGCCTGATCACCGGAATTTTGAAAATAGAGAGCACTTTCCCCTATGAGACGGTGGAGGTGAGAGCCTCCTGTCCCACCCTGAATGTGACGAAGCCGGCCGTGGTGCAGATCGCGGCTGAGGAACGGGTGCCCGGCTCTGTGGAGATCGTAAGCGCTCACGACGGCCCCTATTATATCGGAGAGGATCTGGACGCGGAGACAGGGACCTTGCAGGAGCCCTTGAATTCGGTGGTCTATGACCAGTACGGCGAGGTCTATACCAAGGCGGATGTGAGGGCCCGCTGGGCCTTGCTTGAAACCGACACCACCGGCAAGCCGGTGGAGGGAGACTCCGGAAACTATCTTAGCTATGTGGAATATACTCAAGAGGGGGCGGAGAAGTTCCCCTCGGAAAGTCTCATCAGTCTTTCCGATACCTCCAGCCGCACCTCCCTTCTGACCCTTCGGCCCCAGAACTATGAAGAGGCCAGGGCGGCGCTGGTACAGGTGAAGCTGACGAAGCCCACCGGCGCCAGCTGGGGCGTTTCCCAGATGAACCTGGTGGAGGTCAAGCAGCCCTCCAGGGGCGGAACCGGAGGCTACATCACCCTTTACTACTCCGCCGGCGACTACGGCGAGCTGGTAGGCAAGTCAGAATACGGCATGACGGCGGGAGCCGACATTACCGAGGTCCCCGGCGTCAAGACACTGGAAGGGTACGGCTTCCTGGGCTGGACCATCGACGGCGAAACGCTGGTGAACCCGGCGGAGCTGTCCATCTGGCGAAGCACCGTTTTCACCGCGGTGTATAAGGATATCACCGAGACCAGGTTCCTGGACGGATATGAAAACGGCACGATCCGTCCTAACCGGAAGGTGACCAGAGCCGAGTTTGTGAAGATGCTCACCGAGGCCATGGGCGGCTATGACGGAGAGCAGGACTACGGCGAATCCTTTAAGGACGTCAAGCCCGGCGCATGGTACGCGAATAACGTGGCCTTTGCCAAGCAGGCGGGAATCCTGGAGGGCTATGAGGACGGAAGCTTCCGTCCGGAGCGCTCCATCACCAGAGCGGAGGCGGCGAAGATGATCGCGCTGGCCCTGAAAATTCCTGAGAGACCCATTCGGGAACGGGCCTTCCCGGATGTCAAGCCCGGCGCATGGTACACCGATTACATCACCCTGTTAGAGCAATACAGCGTGGTGGATGGCTACGAGGACGGCACCTACAGGCCGAATCGAAACATCAGCCGGGCCGAGGCCATCAAGATGATCATTTTGATCACGAAGAACGCTCCGAGAGGCTTGGAGCTTGAAAATCTTCAGAATTACGGATACTGTCCGTTTATTGATATCAAAAAGAACCACTGGGCATACGCTTATATTCTCCGCGCCGCGGGGATCGCGTAGGCAAGTAATGAAAACAAGGAGGTTGGGTTTTCATGAAAAAATGTAACGGAAAGAAAGTCACATTTCGCCGAGTCCGGCACTTAGGGCTTGCAGCGGTTGCCTTTCTGGCAGCACTGCTGATCGCCCTTCCTGCCTGGGCGGCGCCGGGAGACGGCGGTACTACCACCACCTCTTACTACCACATCCACACCATCAATGAGAAGTACGCAGTGGATGAGGAGGGCAATGAGGACGACAGCCGTGTGGAAGGATACGCGACCTTTTCCACGGATGCACAGGTGAATTTCTATAACGACGACATCTTTTACGCGGAGTATGCGGCGCGCTATAATTTCCAGGGAATCAAGCGCATGGACATCGCCGCGGTGGGCGTCAACCAAAACAGCCCTGTGCAGTTCAAGGTGGACGCGGGAACTGATAAGAACTGGAAGGATCCCGCGGTAAGCGCTTCTCAGACGACGATCAGCTATCAGAACAAGAACGGCATTTCTTACAGCGACTTTAACAGCATGATGAGAAAGCTGTCTCTGAGCTTTGATAAAACCAAGGGGGCGACAGACGCTTCCGTGAAGCTGGTCATCAAGGCCTATAACACCACCAACGGCGACAAGCAAGCCATGGGCTTTAATCTGGAGGCAGTGCCGGGGCGCTGGAGCAGCTTTGCGCCCAATGACAGGCGTTACCGCACGGTAAACGAGTACAGCTGTACGGTGAAGTTCTACAGCTACGCAACCGGCGAGATCGACCCGGACACCGTGCAGATCACCTATCAGGGCGAAGACGACACTCTTCTTGAGCCTCAGGACAAAAACGGCGGCGAGGCTTCCTTCGTCATGCGCGTTACGGACTACAGCGACGAGATCCAGGACGGCGTGGAATACGGCTATCAGCTCAAGAAGTCCTCTGAGCAGTGGTCCTCCTCCACGAAGATCGTGAAGGTGGGCGAGCTTGGCAGCGAGCTTTCCAAGGACGAAAAGTTTGCGGATCTTCCCGTTACGGTGACAGGCTTTGACGCGGGCACAACCTATGAGGTGCGCGGCGTGTTCATCACTGATGGAAAGAACGCCAGCTACACCACCACCGACCCCATCACCATTAGCTACGACAAGCCGGTGATCAACACCTTCGGCGTGGGCAATGTGACCAAGAGCTATAAGGGCGGAGCGGACGGAGAGACCATGAATATCTCCCTGCTGAGCACCTATAACTATACCGGCTACGACGAAACGGTGACGACAGCGGAGGATCTGGGAGAGGTCACAGGCCCCCGGGTAAAGGCCACGCTGTACTTTACCTCTCACCGGCAGATCAGCTCGGACGGAGAGCACGACGAGAGCCAGTGGACGGAGATCTGGAGCAATACCCGGAACCTGCTGGACGCGGAAACGGGGGAGATCTCCCGAAACATTGAGCTTTCCACCCGCTATACCCTTACCGCCGACCCGGCGGATCCCTCCGGAAATACCCTGCTGGACAGCGCCCAATGCGCCTATAAGCTGGTGCTGACAGACCTGATTTCCGGCTACAGCGTCTATCGGTTCTCCGATTCCTTCTCTGTGGACTCCACTCCTCCCAGCGCGCCTGTGGTAGAAGCGCTGGCGGCCAAGCTGGACGAGGAAGGAAACCTTGTGACCGATTCTGACGGGAACCCGGTGGAAGAGGTCGTAACCGACACTGACGAGCCTGTGGGCGGCGCAGGCGGCAGTGTGAAGATCCGCATTTCCGGCTCTGTGGAGACGGGCAGCGGACTGAAGGAATACTCCTATACCATGTACCATCTCACCACCCGCGACGCGGTGGTTTACGGCAATACCATTCCCCAGGTATACGCACAGATGGCCAACTTCACCCAGAGAGACCATGGGACGGCCACCTTTGTCAGCGATACCGGCGTGGCTATCGGGGAAGACGGCATGGGCACCTTTACGGTGGCCAAGGACGGCTACTATCGGGTAGACGCCACGGCGGTGGACCAGGCGGACCGCGTTTCCGGTGTGACCTCCTTCTACCTGAGAGTGGACCTTTCTGTGCCCGAAACACCCCAGGTGCGCCTTGCGAGGGTAATGGACGGGGGCTATGGCCCCTATGACAACCGTACCTATACCAACGACAAGGTGTGGATCTTTGCCAAATCCAACCCGGTAACGGGCAAGAAGCTGGCAGGCTATGAATTCTCCACAGACGGCGGCCTTACCTGGCTTTCCTTCAAGAGCCAGACGAGCTATACCGATACGGACGGGGCGGTGCTGGTGTATCAGCCCGGCTCCTATACCAACACGGAGACCTTCCAGTATGACGTGGCCTTTGACCTGAGCGCGGCCTATGACGACTACCAGACCATTCTGGTGCGGGCAGTGGACAATATGAGAAATGTGTCCCTCTCCTCTGACCCGGTGATCATGCGTACCGTGGGCAAGACCCCCCAGGCGGTGGCGGAGATCCAGCATGTGGGCATCGAGGTGGCCCTGGCCGTTGGAAACTCCAATATGAAGACGGCCGATCTGACCCCTCAGCTGAAGAACGCGGCGGCCAAGAAGATCAACGAGAAATATTTCGGCACGGGCGGCTCCGCCACTCCCGGCGCGGATAACTTCAACCCCTATCTGCTGGTGAAGGATCACACCTGTCACTGGGGCTTCGCAAGCTGGACAGACGGCACCTCTTTTGCCAGCGACATCAGCTGCTCCGGGCGCTGTCATGACCAGAACTGCCCCTATGAAAAGTACGCAAGCGAATACTCCATCTATAAGCCGGAGCAGGTGAACATCCAGGGCATGAAGTCAGCCTCCGCCCAGCAGGACACCTCGGCCTGGAAGTTCTACGATGTGAGCAGTAATTCTTCCAGCGGACCTGATGCAGACGGCTATATCTATCAAAACGCAGACACTAGTGGCCTGGGAAGATATGAGAGCACTCCCGGCGAATTCGTTGCGTATTCCGACGGAAAAACCGGTTCCTGCTTGTGGCGACCCCATCACATCATTGATATGACTAGCGCTGCGGACAAGGCGGATAAAGGCGCTTTCCAGGAGATCCTCTTTGTGGGCCATGCCAACATCGCTATGACCAACTGGCTGTACCTGCCCTTTGACAACCAGGCGAAAAAGGTCATCATGTTCTCCATGGACACGGGAAAAGCCAATTTCCATACCTACTATCAGTCCGGCTTCCTGTTTAACACCACCATCCGCCAGAACGGCAGCACCTGGGTAATGTCCGGTTATCGATTGGCCATTACCAAGGGGCAGACGCCCGGAAACACCGTGACAGACGTTACGGGAACGCAGACTGCCAACCTTTCCGTGGCCATAGAAAAGTTCGCGGATGTGGATGTTGCCTCTGAGGTACAGAGCGGCGGAACACATGCGTACACGAAAGTGGATGCAGTGGCTTTCCCGGATACCGCTCAAAAGGTGAAAAACTTCCGCCTCACTATGGACGGCGAGTATGTGGATGTGGAATACACCAACGGCAAGGGTAACTGCACCGAGGCCGCCTTTGAGAACCAGGGCCAGTTCCTGATGCAGCAGGTGCACGTTCCCCGTCCCACCGTGGGCGGAAGCCAGGTCACAGACACCAACTGCTACGGCTTCGGCCCCTATGTAGGCTACGGGAGCCACAGCTGCCAGCGCGAGACCCGTGTCACGTTCTCGGACATCTCTATGGTGGTCACCGCCACCAGAACGCTGGCCCAGGTGGTTACGGAGCCTCAGTGGGGCAGCGGTAAGGCCAAGTTCATCGCCAACATCTCCAATAGCGCGGTGGAGGACTTTAAGGACCCAGCCCTGACCTCTCAGATCCAGTGGCGCTTAAACAACGACAAGGCCCGGTATATCGGCTGGGGTGTTGCCTCAAACGAGCCGGAGACCATAGCCTTCTTAAAGCGCATTGCCGGTGAGAACGCCACGGCAGCGGAGATCGCCCGTGTGGGCATGTATGAGAAGACCAGCAACTCGGATGCCCAGCAGATCGACGAGGTGGCCACCTATATTACCACCCAGTATTTTGACGCTTTCGGCTATGACGCCACGGGCAGCACACCGGTAAAGAATATGGTGTCCGGCAAGGGCACGGTGTTCACCATGGACGATATCGGCAGCATGAAGTTCGAGGTGACGCCGGAGAAGTATCTCACCTCCTCCGCGAACCCGGACTATCCTGCGGGGCGCTGGTACATGGTGCATGACGCCCTGGGCGCAGGAAATGAGCTGGATATCAGAAACGGCAGCTATTCCGACGCTTTGGAATTCAACATCACCCTGCCCGGCCGCTATACCATCTATTTCGCTCCGGACAGAGACGCGGTCCTGAACGGCCAGCTTGACCCGGAGGACGCCATCTTCGACTTCGTGGTGAACCAGAAGCCGGTGGCCCTGTTCAACGGCACCATCGCCCAGGGGTCCTCCGGAGAGGATGTGCTCTCCATTACGGACTCCTCCTATGATCCGGACAGCAGGAAAGAACCGGGCGGGATCGTGACGGAGAACGGCGTGCAGATCGCAGGTATTGTGAAGCGTGAGTGGCGCTATGAGGTGCTGACCACCAATTCCAGCGGCGAGCTGGTGAAGATCGTCTCCACGGACTGGAGCACCAATGATGTCAACGGCGCCTCTATCTCCACTCTGACCGGCGGAAAGTACACGAAGCTTGCAGCCAATATGGTGCTCACCGTCTACGAGAGAGTCACCGATGTGGTGGCAAGGCGCAAGGCCCTTTACGGAGGCGATGGCTCCGTCATCGGCTACACCTATGAACAGTGCGCAAACCATGTGAGCGATATCTGCCAGAGGAATATCACGGAGAAGAGCCAGCCAGTGACCAACCCGCCTCTTTCCGCCATCACCCTTGACAAGGTGTTCATGTACGACACGGCCATCGCCGCCTCTCGAGAGGTGAACAAGCGCATTGAGGTGACCCGGGAAAGCAGCCAGCCTCAGGGCAAGAACTTTGCCGTGTCCTGGGCCATCGACCTGGGAGCAAGCTACAAGCTTGCCAGCAGGAACGATAACTATATTCCTCTGACCCGTGACGCGGCTACCGAGAACTATACGGTCAGCCTGACGGCTCCGGGTGAGACGACAGCCAAAACCTATACAGTGCTCACCTGTGTGACGAAGCCCACCCTTACCGGCGGCACCATCACGGGTGTCGGGCCTACCTCTACCGGCGGTGTGTGGACCATTTCCTATGACTTTATCAGCAAGTTTGTACCCAAGGACTCCAATATGGTGCTGCAGGTCACCGAGACGGCCTGGGGATATGCTACCGCAAGTTCTACAAAAGCGGAAGCCATTACAGACGCCTCCGCCCGCGCCATCTACTTCTCGGCGGATACCTATGCCCCTGTGCCTCAAATCGTGGTGACCAACACGGTGACCAAGGCTTCTGACGGAACAGAGACCCTCAGCGACTATGAGGCCAGCAAGTATCTGGACGTGACGGACGGCTCAAGGTCCATCCGCATGACAGTCAGCGGCTCCAAGGACTCCGAGGGCAAGCTTGCGGGCTATGCCTATTACCTCTATACGAAGAACGTCAGCGGAAACCCGGATAAGTATTATAAGCTGGAAACTAACGGGACGCTGACACAGGTGGCGGACGCCAAGAGCGCAACGGTGAAGGTGCCGGATACCCAGCTTACCGGGACGGACAACGAGACCACCATCAACCTCAGCAAGTCCGTTTTGAAGGCCGGGCAATCCAGCCTTTCCATCAGCATCGCCATCTGGGCCTATGATAACCGCACGGACAACACGGCGGCTATTACAGGCGCAAACGAGACAAAGCCCACCAAGATCGAAGATATCAAGTTTACCACCTCCCAGCCCATGCCGCCTGAGATCACGGTAAGCAACGGCAGTGGCGCGAAAGTGGCCTATATCTCCAACGAGACGGGCTTCTATGATCAGGGCGCGAACCGCGACACCGACAAGCAGTCGTCTCCCGACGGCCTCAACTATGCGGCGAACTCCGCCGTGACGGTGAAGTTCGGGCCCAGGCAGAACTACTTTAAGCAGAACTCCAGCGGCGGATACGACCCGGCAGATTCCTCTACCGGAAAGCTCTATTACGAGGATATCTACCGCGCGGCGGACATGACCAACTCGGCAAATATCCGCTACAGCGTGTATTACCGCAGCGGTTCCAGCTGGCTTCCCTATACTCTGACGCAGGCCGGAAACAGTGTGACGCTGGAGAACCGTGAGATGGCTCCCGGCAGCACCATCACCCTGAATGAGACCAATTATTACCGCGTTACCGCGGCCGTTATCAACGGCGCGGGAGCGGTGAGCGCCCAGAGAACCGTGGAATTCGAGCTTGACCTGGAGCCTCCCACGAAGCCCAACGTCACCTTTACCGACAACACCACCGGTACCAGCTACCGTGTGGGCACCAGGACCCAGCAGGTGAATATCCGCGTGGCGGATTCCACCGATAACTATATGGACGGCGCCTATTACTCCTGGACCTATGACAACGGCGCTTCCTGGCATGAGCTGGATACTCCTACCAAAGACCTCAGCGCCCATCAGATGGTGCTTGACAAGACCGGCACCTATAATGTGCGCATCCGGGCTATGGATAAGGCCGGGAATACCAGCGAAGAGGTGACGACCACCATTCAGATCGACGCCACCAATCCTGTGGTGCCCGCACCCAGCGTGGAGGCGAAGATCAGCGACGATACACCTTACGAGACCTATCTCATCGGACTCTTCACCAAGGGAGAGGGAACGCTGTACGCAGTGGACAACAGCGGCCCCAACACCGCCGATACTGTGATCGCAGTGCCTCTGGGAGAGGATAAGAGCTTCCTCATCACCCCGGAGAAGGGCTGGGTCATCGGCAGCATCACCTACGGACAGAGCGAGATCGGCCTTGACGCCCTGACGGACAACGGGGACGGCAGCTTCGGGCTGACGGTCAACAAGGTGCAGACGGACGCTCTGCTCACCGTCCAGTTCCAGAAAGAGAATACGGAGGTCGAACCCGCAAGCGAGCCTCAGGCCGTTCTTCGGGAGGTCTCCATGAAGAGCGCTCTGGCAGGAGCCACCGGCATGAGAGCTGCCAGCGCGAGAAGCAGCGTGAGAAAGGCGGCTGCCCAGTCAGACGGGACCCATCGTCTGAGAGTGATCACCGACAACGACATGGCCGGTACGATCACCGGCGCGGGCGCGATCACGGACGGCGAAAGCGCCACCCTGACGATCACTCCCTTCCCGGGATACCGGGTAGACTCGGCGACGATCCAGAGAGGTGAGAGCGAGGCCCAGGACATCACGGCTGAGCTCACCGCGACCTTCGCAAGCGGCGCTTACCACTATACGGTAAGCAATGTGACGGAGGACACGGAGGTGAACCTCTCCTGGAAGCAGCTTACCGCCTATACCGTCACGGTGAGGACCACAGGCTCTCAGGGCTCGACCGCTCAGATCGACCCCTCCTCTGACGCTTATGCGGGGAAGAACCCGGACGGCACCTATCTGCTGTACGGCGGAGAAAAGGCGCTGCTGCTGTTCAGCCCCAGCACCAACTACAAGGCCGCGAAGGTCACAGTGGACGGCGTGACGGAGAATCTGGACGGAGCGCCTGCCACCTATCAGTTTGTGGCGCCTGAGAAGGACTTCGAGGTCACGGTAGGCTTTACGATCATCGACGAGAGCGCGGCTGCCGAGCTTTCCGCAGTGGTAGAGCCCGGAAGCGACGGGCAGGGCCACGGCAGCATCACCCCGGAGGATGGCACGATGGTAATGCAGGGCGACGAGATCGAATTCGTCCTGACGCCGGATCCCGGCTATGAGATCGACACGGTCACGATGTACGAGGAGAGCAGAGGAATTACTTCCCGCCCCGTGGACATTGACACCGAGCTTACCGACCTGGGCAACGGCAGCTACAGCATCAAAGCGTATATCACAGCGGACGGCTGCGGTATTTCCGTCAGCTATAAACTGAAGGTCGCCCAGGTGGAAACCATTGCCACGCCCGGCAGAGGCGGCATGATCCGCCGCACGGACGGCTACGGCGTGATCCCGGAGGGGGCTACCGTCACCTACGAGATCGTGCCGGTGGACGGCTTTGAGATCCGCTCCGTCACGGTGGACGGCGCTGAGATCGGCAAGGTGTCCTCTTACACCTTCCGGGATATCGTGGGTTCTCACAGCCTGCAGGTGCGCTTTGCTGAGCGCGTCAAGGGCGAGGAGGTCACCACTCACCGCCTGGAAGTGACGGCTAACAACGTCAGCGATAACGATGTGCTGGCAGAGAAGCCCTATCAGTTCCAGATCAGCGACGGCGTGCATACCAGCGCCTTTACACCCAGACAGAAGGAAGTCAACTACACCTTCTATGAGATTCAGCCCGCCGACGGCAGCGAGGCGATCCCGCTGGAGCCCAACCGCCAGTACACGGTGACCGTGAGAGCCTATGACGCTTCCGGAAACTACGGCGTAAGCTCCTCCACGGCATACACCAAGGCCAATGTGCCTGTGATGCTGGGCCTGTACGAGGAGGACGGCGGCGCTGACGTCACCACCAAGACCGTACAGATCAGAGTGGACGGCAGAGGCAATCTCCCGGACAACACCGAGTATCTGGTTTACTACTCCACCTATGACAACATGCAGGGCGCCCGTCCCGCCAATGAGGACAACGGTGCGAACGGCTGGGCGAAGCTGGACGATATGGACCAGTTCGCCGTGCATGGGCTGGAGGCCGGCACGCACTACTACTTCCAGATCATGGCGAGAAACGCGTCCGGACAGGAGACGGCCATCAACCTGGAGAATGTTCTGGATATCCAGATCAGCCCCAGCGCGCCCCCCGAAAACTCCTTCTGGTTCAAGGAGCAGCAGGAGCCCGGCGGCGATATCGTCCTCTACTGGATGGATCCTCCCAGCGACGTTACCAGCGTGCAGATCTACCGTGACGGCACCTATCTGACCAGCGTGCCGCAGGGTACCAACAGCTATACGGATCTGGGCGTGGGGAATCCGGGAAGCACTTTGAGAGGCGACAGCATCTATGATTACAGCTATGCCTATGTGAATACGGCCGGCACCGGCTCCCGCCGGAGAGCGGTCACGGAAGAGTATTATCAGGCGGTCAACAAGATCGACCCCGCCACAGGCACTACCGCTACCGGCAGCGCCCTGACACAGGCAGAAGCGAAGCTTGCCGCCATGCAGAGCCTGATCACGGCCACGGCCTGTCAGGGACTTTACGAGCAGGCCATGACCTATCCCGCCTGGCCTACCGGGATCACCGTTTCCATGCACAGCGTCATGGGTTCTACCATCAACACCGGCAGAATCGACCTGTTTGTGAATACGGACAGTACCACCACCTCCCGGTCTCAGAAGTATGTTCTGTATCTGGAGGCCTACAATGTGGTCACCGCGGCGGACGGCGCCAAGACCTATGTGCGGGACGATACCTTCAACAAGGCCGCCACTGAAAAGCTGGCTCAGGCCAATACCAGAAACGGCGCATTTGTCTCCTGGACGGGGCTCAACAGCGATATGGTGTATCAGGTGAAGGTCAAATCCATTTCCTCCACCGGACCCAAGACCAGCACGGGCGGCTATGACGGCAGCACCGAGGCGGGCTTGGAGAGAAGCTTAGGAAAGAGCTACACCGTATCGGCAAGCGGCTTCTCCTATGGCTACTCCAGCACCAGCGCGGATGTACAGAAGCTCAACACTCTGTCCGCCTCCTGGACCGGCCATGACGCCGCGGCGGCCAGATATCATTGGGACACCGCGCTCAGAGACGCCGACAACAACGAGTATATCACCTTCAACAGAAGCCCTGACATCAAGCTTCCCGCGGGAGCAGACGCTTACAATGTACCCGGAAACAGAGTGCTGACCGACTCATCCGGTAAGCCTTACCTCCTGGTTGACCGCAGCGGAAGCGACAGCAAGTTCCGCATCAATGTGATGGCGTGGGATACCGACGGTTCTCCCGCAGGCAAGACGCCCTCCATCACCGGCGAAATGTCCGGTGTGAGCGGCTCCGCAGGAAAGCTCACCTCCCTGCCTGCCACAGAGAGCGAGGCTGCGGGCAGCTATTACCAGGTCGTGTTTGACGCCTCCCGGATGAAGACCGGCGTGTACGATCGGGTGACTATGAAGGTGACCGACGGCGAGGTGGGTAAGGAGGTCGTCCTTACGGGCCTGCGCATCGTGGTGAACCAGGGTTATCCCAGCATCACGGTGGACGGAGGCAACAGCACCCGCCTGATGGAAGAGGGCAAGACCTATCCTGAAAAGACCGTGTCCGTGTCCGCCCAGGTCAATCTGGGCTCCGGAGATGGGGCCAGCCTCAGGCAGGTACGCACTCTGGTACTGGGAGATGTGTTCAAGTCCTACTTCGGTACGGACGACTACAACGCCATTCTCAACGGCATGGTGAACGGGTCTCTCGACATTATGAACGGCGCCATCAAAGTGATGGGCCTTGAGTGGGTCAACGCTCACAGAGTGACCGGCGGCGGACTGTCTGCCGCGGACGCGGGAACAGTCATCGACAGCGTAGCGCCTCCCATCACGAGCTACTTCAAGGTGGAGAAGGATGTGTACGACAGCGTTCTCGCTGCAAATCCCGACAAGGTGAGCACGGATACGCTCATCAACGGCACTGTGAACTACTGGGTAGAGACCGAGTACGCCTTAGCGAACAATTTGTGCCTGTGGCTCACCAGAACGGCAGAGGGCGTCACGGTGAACAATGTGCTGGACGACCCGAGAAATCCCTTCCCGGTGAAGCTGACAGCGGCCTTTGGCGGAAATGTTTCCTCCTCCACGATCTACTTCAAGGTGGTAGAGCCCTCCTTCATGAAGGTTCATTCCAACAAATACTGGACCTGGGATGTGAACCGTCCTTCTGAGGAATATGAGGTCTATGCCAACGAGCAGGAGACGATCGGAGAGGTCTTTGCGGCGGCCACCGGAAACGATGTGCCTCCCGTAGAGGACTTTGATACCGTGAAGGATCAGCCCGCCTACCGTGTGCGCTTTAAGGATGATCCGGATTGGTACAGCCTTTCCATGGAAGAGCTGGAAGGCGACGGCAGAGAGGTGGAGGAGTATCAGACCTTCCGTCTCCTGGACAGCCAGGTGGATGTGTACAACAAGACCATTGTAGGCACCGTTGAGCTGAATACCGGCGCTTACAGCCGTGTGGAAAGATCCTTCGTGATCGCCTCTACCACGGAAGCCTTTGATCCCGCGGTGGATGAGCAGACGCCCGGCGAGCAGATAGAGGTTACCATCACCAGCGGCAACCGCCAGACCATTCCCAGCGGTTACTACAACTTCCGTCTGAACAACCTGACGCCCAACCAGACCTACTTCCTCTGGACCGGCTATATCCTCAACGAGAACGGAACGAACAAGACCTATTATTCCAAGCAGTATGTCACAGTTACCACCAACCACACCTACAGCGCCTCCTACTTCGGGTTTGACCAGAAGCAGGAAAGCTACAAGGAGTTGGATGTGGAAGAAGGCGCGCAGCAGAATATCGTGGTGCACATCGTCCGGCAGGGCGACATCTCGGAAACTGCCGCGAAGCTCAATGTGACAGGCGTCTACTATAAGGCGGATCAGTTTGGGAATCTCCTGCTGGATGAAGACGGGAATCCCATTCCGGTGGAGAATGTGACCTTGGCCAAGGAAGCCATGAACTTCATGGGCGGCGACTCCGCTTCCGTGGTGTTCACAAAGAGCAACTCGGATACGGACCGCACCATCGGCCTGACGATCACAGGAAACTCCAAGAAGCAGGGCCACATGATCCTGCGGCTTACGCTGGAGGTAGACCGCACGGCCGCTGAAACCCAGGGCTACAACTATATCAGCCAGAGCGGCGAGACTATGGATGTATTCCTGCAGGATGACGAAGACGAGGTCACCGCGTTCCGTCTGGGGATCATCAATCCCGAGATCGACGGAGAGAAGCAGCTGACCGAGGTGCCCAACGCAGCCGGAGGAATCTTCTACTACGAGTATCAGTTCCCCGGAGCTCAGGTAGGCTTTACCGGAGGCGAAACCACCTTCTATTATGAGAATACCGGAAACGGCGAGCTGAGCAATATCAACGCGAAGATCTACAAGAAGCGCGGCGATAAGAGCGAGGAGTCCACAGATTTCCGCATTGTGGGAATCGAGGGCGCATACCTGCCCACCAAGGATACGGTGGAGGGCGCGACCGGCAGTGTGGTGGTCACGGCGGAATCCAATCTGGAGGACGGCGTCTATGAGGGCTGGATCTGCTTCGGCGCTGACAATGTGAACACGCAGGACGAGGTTTGGCTGAAGGTGACGCAGGTCATCGGACAGTCTACGCTGAGAGGGCGGATCTACACCACCTCCTATGAGCCTACAGACTATGAGAGAGTGGGCAAGGCGACGGTAAGCCTTTACAGCGGTTCTACCTCTCCCAGCCTCAACAAGCCTCCCCTCTACACCACGACAACGGATGAATACGGCGGAACCTTCGAGATTCCCAACATCCTCAACCGCGGTGTGAGCGGCAGCGATGGCCGGTACTATATCGTGGTGCAGCGAGACGGGTATGTGATGTACAATGGTCTGGAAAAGATCGGAAGTCAGCTTCAGTTGACTGCGGACAGCGCAACCTATGAATTCTCCTTACAGCTGATCGGCGGCGATGTGAACAACGACGGCCGCGTCAATCAGCAGGACATGGCAGAATTTGTAAAGTACTTCAACCAGGCCTACAATATCAACGCAGACCTCGCCCACGCGACCAAGGAGGAGGTAGACGCCTATAAGGCGCTGCTGCGCTGCGACTATAATTACAACGGAATCGTCAATGCTCTGGACCGCCAGGTCCTTCAGAAGAATCTGACAAAAACTGGCAACTCTTACGGTGTTGTAAAACCGGAGAAAGTCAGTTAAGATGTAAGGAGCGAAACAGCGGGTTTCCCCGTGGGGTTTTCCCCACGGGGAGAAACGCTTCTCAAAACAATAAAAAACTTATTGTTTTGAGGGCAGGGAAGAGGTCTCATTCTCTTTCCTGCCCTCAGGACAGTGTAAAAAGCAATTAACAAAATAATGAAGATAAAGAAGTCCTGTTTTCGGACGGGTCCGGCGGCTGAGAGCTTCCCGGCTGTTTGCCGCCACAAAAAGGAGAGTGGATCTCATGGGTAAACTGTGGAAAAAGGGATTATCTTTTGTGTTGGCCTTGAGCCTGGTGGTTGGCAGCCTGTCAACACCTGCGGCGGCTCGGTCGCCTCACGATAATTCTCCAAGTATACGGATCGAGAAGGGAGACTACGATACGGCCACCGGAATCCTGCAGATGGATGTGCTGGCTAACGGTCTCTCGGGAAAGGGGATCCATTCAGGGCGTATCCTGTTTTCGGCGGACGCCGGTGTTTTGACGCCCTATACCCCGGATGGAAAAACACCTTTGCAGGCAGCGGAGGAGAAGGGTCTTGTAGGCGGGTACGGCAATACGGTACATAGCTATGGGACAGTTGCCGACGCCGTAAAGCTGCCCTCTACTCCCCGTGTTTCGGAGAGCGAGTCTCAGTATATAGTGGTAAAGGGAGCAGACCAGGAGGGGAAGCCCCGCTGGTACCTTTACTATGAGTTTACCTTCCAGTCCCTGGCTGCCGGTACACAGGGTGAACAGCTGGCTGCCGGTTCTCTGTTCTTCCAGGTTACCGGGAATAACCTGGACAATCTCACAGAAGACAGCTTTCTGATGGGAACAGCGGAGGACATCGGCTTAAAAGACGGCAGCTATGATGCGGGAAACTGCCAGATTTCCGGCGAGGTCGCTTACACGGCGGCCGCCATCGAGTATTATGAGCAGCAGATCGCCGGAGCGGAGCTGGGGTATTACTATGTCCCGGACACCTCTGCTCCGGAGGCTCTACTGCCCCCCGCCAACGCCAACACAGCCGTGGCCTACAATGTGGACAGGCGCATGGTGAACAATGCAGGGGACGATTATGACAAGTGGAATGTAGGGATCTATTATCCCAATTATGATGTTCCGGCCTTTACCAAGCTCTTTGTAGCGATGGAAGATAATGGGCAGGAGGTCCAGATCCCCAAAAAGGAAGCGCTGAAAACGGCATTTCAATATCAGATCTGGGGCCAGGATTCTACAGGACAAGTCTATTCTTCTGCTCCCGGTGCAGGTCAGGAGCTTCTAAGCGCGAGTGACCTGAACTGGCAATTCAGCGACGCGGATGGCAACCCGCTGGACCCGGAGGACTATCCTTTGGGCGTCAAGCTGATTACCCAGGAGGTGACTCTGGGCGACACCAAGGTAGAGCGCACCACCGGACAGCTGGAGATTACGCCGGAAGCGTCCCGAAATACCTTTGACAATCTGAACACCAAGACCATTTATCTGACCGCTTTTAAGAACCTGCATCCCATGGAAGAGGATGTGGGCGGAGCCGTCTGCGGATTTGAGGCAGGGCTTACCGTGTCTTTTGTGCTGCGGACAGAGTCGCTGGAGCCTTCCACTTTGAAGATCGAGGACAAAGAGGACAAGACAGGCTCCGGACAGGTCAGCATTTACGGCACGGATTCGGAATTTCCCACTAAGGGCGAGAATTACTGGGTCAGCGTAGCGGACCAGTACGATTATCCTATCCGAACTTCTGCCTTCCAGGGGGAGATCTCCCTGTCGGTAGAGGGAACGGATGCAGCGCTGGCCTCTTGTTTTACCGTAACGCCTGCCGCGGTCCAATGGAGTCCGGACAGCACTCAGGTAGAGGACGACCGGATCCTGGTGAATCTGACCTTTGCTCCTGACAAGGGTCCTGCCGATGTGGAGCCCGGAAAGATCACGATCAAGGCCCAGGCAGGCCCCAATTTGGGAAATCTGGCAGGGTCCTATGAAGTGAATGTGACAAAGCAGGCGGCGCAATTCGCTTCCGTAGAGCTGGAGCGCTATACGGATCCGACTTTTACCCAGGTACAGGAGGGAGACGAGATCGAGGTAGCCCCTCTGGACGAGGGAACCCCGCTGGCTACGCAGTCCTTTTTCCGTGCCCGTCTTTATGACCAGTATCACAAGGAGATCACCGATGGAGCTCCGGAATTCTCCTGGAGCTATGTGCCGGAAAATCTGGCCGGAGCCGGGATCAATTCCAGTGTGAACCTCTCTGTGAAAAGCGGCATGCTGCTTCGTCTCAACAGCACGACCCCGGAAGGGGAAATGGAGCTTCAGTGTGAGGTCACGCTGGACGGCGCCATGATTCCTGGGAAAAAGACGCTTCGGGTCGTTCGGGAAGAGGGGAAATTTGCCGGAGTACAGATCAAGAATAACCAGGTGCCTCCTGTCACTACGGGGATCCCTCTCAGGTATCAGGCGGTGGATCAGTATGGTTCGCCCTTTGAGGCCGCAGAGAGCGACCTGGTGCTTCACTGGTCTGCAGGGGAGACCACCAGCGATTATACGATTTCCGACAATGGGATCTTGACTCTGACCCAGGGCATCATTGACACCAAGGGAAAGATCCGGGTGCATTTGGAGGGAACTTATCAGGGCGCGGCCTTTGAGCCCCAGGATAAAACCCTGGATATCGGAACTATCGCGGCGCTCACCACCATTGATCTGTCCGCGGAGAAAACCGTATATGATGTGCCCAAGGAGAAGGAGGGCGAGCTCTCCATTCCCATTTTGGCTCAGCCTTTGGATCAGTATGAGGAGCCCTGGGATATGGCCGCTGTGAACGACGCCTTGGATTGGAGCCTTTCCGCTTCCTATCCCGGCGTGACGCTGGAGCCCGGGTCCGGCAGTGAAAGAAATCAGGCGGTGCTGAAGATCGAGCCCGCGGCGGAGACCACGGCAGTGACGGTTCAGGTAAAGAGCCGGAAAAACCCTCTGATCTCCAACACGCTTACGCTGACTTTACGCAAGGAGACCCCGGTCCTGGATTGGGTAGATGTGAAGGAAAAGGCCGTGGCCCGCGGAGAATCTACCGCCTTGACGGCCCAGTTCCACGATCAGTATGGCGGACTGCTGTCCAATATTACGCCGAACTGGGGCAATATCAATATCTCCAGCGATGTAGTGCCTTCCGGTGAACGAGTGGCGCTTACCGAGACCGGTATCTTGACTACCACCATCTACACGCAGCGGGTGACGGTGAAGGTCTCGGGCACCTACGGCTCTGTCACCAAGGAGAGCGAACCCCAGGTCATTGAAGTGAAGAATCCCGGAAAGGCTGCGGCGATCGAGATCTTCCCGGAAGAGGGGACCGTGACGATCCCCACATTGGAAGAGCCTTCCGCCACCACGGCCTTTACCGCAAGTCTGCGGGACGCGGACGGCATCGCTCTGGGCAGCGAGGGGATCCTGTGGGATATCCGGGAGGAGGAGCATCCCGGCGTTTCCATCGATGAGAACGGCGTTGTCACAGTGGAAAGCGAAGCGATCGCCGGCAGCACCTACACCGTCCTCGCGGTAGAGCCGAGATCCGGTGTGTGGGGAACCGCTCTGCTCCATGTGAACTATGCGGAAGGTACCCAGCCGATCTACACCTCCGTGGAGATCCTGCAGACCATGATCCCTTTGAACCAGCAAGTTGCCCTGACCACGGTCTATTACGATCAGTACGGGAAGGAAATGAACATTACGCCCTCTTCCAGAACTTTTACTTTTGCGGGAACGGACGCAAATGACTGGCGGAGGTCTGCAAATGGTCGAGTAACGCCTTTTAAAGCAAACATCTCGTTGGATGTCACCTATTCCGACAGCCAGCACAGCACGAAGAAGACGATCTACAGTGTGAGTAGCACCACGCCCTCTTATCTGGAGCTTTCCAGCGCGCTGGGAAATGAGATCACTATTCCCACTGAGGGCGCGCAGGCAGTTTCCTCTGCGCTCAGCGCCCTGGTATATAATCAGTTCGGCGCCGATATCACCTCCAGCGCGGCCGGAGACATCAGCTGGGATATTTCCGGTGCAGATTTGACTGGCGTGACCCTGACGCCGGGCAGCGGGAAGGACGCCTCCCTCTCTGTGGCCCCTGGAGCGCAGCCGGGCAAGGTACAGGTCACAGCTCACTATATCGATCCGGAAACCAACACGGTAACGGATATTTTCGGGCGCCTGGATCTCGCGCTTTCCTATGACGCCAGTGTGCGGGAGCCCGAAAGCCTGGAGATTCTTACCGGCAGGGCGAAGCCGGGAGAGGTGACAGAGCTTTCCGCCAGGATCCTGGATCATTTGGGAGATGAATATACCGGTTCCGGCGGGAACCGGATTACCTGGACGCTGGTAGGAGAGGTACCGGCGGGCGTCAGCCTGTCCGGAAACGAGCTTACGGTTATGGAGGGCACGGTTGGCCAGGTCACCGTGGAGGCCTCCGCAGAGTCTCTCTCCCTTTCCGCAAGGAAGACTCTCCCCATCAGCGCAGAGCTTTCCAAGCTCTCCCGCGTGGAGATTCTGAGGGAGCGGGAAACAGGACATACTATGCTGATCCCCTCTCCCAGAGCGGGCGGGATCGTTCAGCGTACCGCGATCTTCCGGGCGGCGGCTTACGACCAGTTTGGCGAGAGGATGCCGGCGGAGGTTTCTGACTCCTTCCGGTGGTCCTTACAGGATGAGCCTACAGGCATGACTGTAAATGAAAACGGCGTTGTGCTCATCAACAACCTGACGCAGGCGGGGCAGGCTCAGGTGATCGTGACAGATCCTGCCACCGGGCTTTCTGCCAGCTATGTCCTGTCCACGGTTTACGAGATTCAGAAGCTTTCCTCCATCACTGTACAGCAGCGAATGGTGAGCAGAACCAAGGGCCAGTCTCAGCTTTCCGCCGCGTTTTGGGATCAGTACGGAAAACAGATGACTCCTTCCGAAGCGCCGCTCTGGACGCTGGAGGATGACGGCGGAAACGCCAATACGCGGCTTTCCGCCACCGGACTTCTCACCTATGACAGCGACGCGGTATTCTGCTATGTCAGCGCAAAAATAGACGATATTACAAGCGGACGGCACCAGGTGGTCATGAGCGCAGACGCTCCCCGGGTGGACCGTCTGGTGATCCTGCCTGCCAGCACTTCTATTACGGTGCTGCCCCAGACGTCAACGGGCGCACCCAGAACCACTACCATCCGTGTAACACCTGTGGCATACGATCAGTATGGTGACAAGATCACCACCTTTACCGCTGCGGGCGAGGTGGATAACCGTATTACCTGGAGCATGGTGGACGCGCCTCAGGGAACGAGCATCACAAGCTCTCAGAATACACCCTGGGCAAGCTTTTCCGCCAACAGCACCACGCCGGCCGGACCGGTCACTCTGCGGGCGGAAGTGACGCCGCTGGCGGACGGCGCTACGGTAACGGCGCTCACCACTGTAACGATCGCACGGGAACCCTCCCAGCTTCAAGGGATTGAGATCGCCAACGGGAGCAGCATGGCAGCTACGGCAGAGCCGGTGGCTCTGATCTATCGGTTCTTAGATCAGTACGGTTCCGCCATCGAATCCATTCCCGGCGCGGGCGCGGTGTGGTCGATCGAAAGCAGCGAAGAAAATGGGGACCGTTCCGCCTATCTGGAGAATGGCGACCATTTGGTATTGGGAGACGATACCCGCAGCGTCACGGTGAAAGTGATCCCCCAGGTGGTTTCGGAAAGCGAGATCAGTGCGGAGGATAGAACTGCGGTAGAAGCCCTGATCGCAAAGGGCGGAGTACAGAAAAAGATTCAGATCAGCAAGGAAGCCCCTGTGGCAGACCACATAGAGCTTCAGAAGGAAAACGGCACAACGCCGGTCTTTGTGCCCAGAACAGGCAAAGCGCAGGTGACCTATTCCGCAGAGCTGTACGATCAGTACGGCAATGTGATGGACGCCACCTTTGACTGGAACCTGAGCTGCACGACAGAGCTGAAGGGAATCACCGTATCTGACGGCGTGGTGACCGTGGCAAGCGGCGCCAAGCAGGCGCCGAATGTACGCCTTACAGTAGTAGACCGTGTGAGCAGCAAGAGCATGGATACGGTGTTCTCTGTGATTGCCGATCAGGAAGTGAGCCAGTTCAGTTCCCTGGAGATTAAGGAAAGCTACTTCCTTCCCGTCCCCGCGGGGCAGGCTGCCCGGACCACGCTGACGCCGGTCTATCTGGATCAGAACCACAATGAGATGCCGGATTATACCACAGAGCTTACCTGGAATATTCTCGACGAGTATCCGGCCAACAGCGGAGCGGTGTTCCAGGAGGGCTACGACAGCACCCTGGTGACTCCCTCCGGAACGAAGTCGGTGACAGTGCAGCTTTCCGGCGGCGGGCAAACTGTGACAAAAACCCTGTATGAGGCAGGCGAAAGTAAGTTTACCTCTTTGCAGGTGACCGGAAACGCCGCCTCCGCACAGGCTGGAAATACGATCCAGTTTACGGCGACCCCCTATGACCAGTACGAAAGGGTGATCACCAATACGGCGGACATTGACCTGGTGTGGAGTCTGGTCGGCGCACCGGAAGGCGTTACGGTAAGCCAGCAGGGTCTGGTCGATATTCCCATTACCGCGGCTGCCACGGAGCAGGTTGCAGTGGTGGCGCAGGATCATAACTATAAGATTTTGGGCAAAGCCTTCTTCAATATCACCAGGGAGGGAGCTGCCTTTAATCCGGTGCGGGTGGAAATTGTCACCACTCAGTTCCCCGCAGGGACTTCCAGCGCCTATCTGGAGGCGGTAGCCTATGACCAGTATGGGGCAGAGGTGCCCGGCCTGACAGAGTATATGACCTGGTCTGTTACGGACCCCACCAGCGGCTCTAACCGTCCTACGATCAATGATAAGACGGGCTTTATTGAGTTTGGTTCCTATACCGGACAGATCCAGGTAAAGGTGGATTATGACCGAGACGGCTTCCATCTGGATGATGAAAAGATCCTGGTGAGGAATCAACCTGCCTCTCAAATTGAGAAGGTAGTCGTCCGCCGGAAGCTCAGCGCCGGGCCGGTAGCTATCCCGGTGATGAGAAATGGGGCGGTGCAGGAGACCTCCGTCGCCTTTGAAGCGTACGGTGTGGATCAGTACGGCCTGAACATCAATGGGAACCTGCCTATGGAGAACGCCCAGTGGCAGGTGTACGGCGAGTCCTCCAAGGGGATCTCCATCAATGAAAACGGCGTGCTCACGGTCACCAGCCAGGCAGAAGAAGGCAAGGTGACTGTGGCGGCCTCTGACCCCGTAACGAAGAAGTTCGGGGTATACGAGCTGATGCTTACCAAGGAAGAGCCTGTGTTCAGCGCCATCGACATTGAGCAGAGGAAGCTGCTGCCTGCCAGCAAGACGACCCTGACTGCCATTTATTACGATCAGTACGGCAGCGTCACCTTCCCCAGAGGCGCTGAAACCTGGCAGATGCACGGCTGGAAGCCCGGACAGGTCACAAAGCCTACTCTGGAAGGCAACCAGATCGACCTGACCGCTTCTGTAGGCACGGAAAGCGTCACTTTAAGCGTGGAAGCGGCTGGGATCAGCTCCGGCCAGATCGAGATCCCGGTATCGGACGACTGGCCCATTCCCACGGCTATCACCGTGAGCAGGATTGAGGGCACTACCCCGGTACGGGCAGACGGTGAGGGCCATCCGGAAAGCACCTTGAAGTTCCAGGCAGCGATCTCCGACCAGTACGGCCAGCCCTATGCGGCGCCGGAGGGTGTAGAAGAGCCGGTGATTCAGTGGTCTATCATGGGCGCCTCTCAGGATGAGGTATCCATTGATCAAAACGGTGTAGTTACTGTTTCTCCCACGGCAAAGGCCTCCAGTAATGTACGGGTTATCGCCTCCTGCCCGGTTTCCGGACAGAGCAAGCAGGTGACGGGCTACGACACCTTCGCCATCGTGCATCAGGCCAGGGCTTACAGCCGTGTGGCGATTGTGCCCACCGGCTTCCCGGCAGAGGAGCGAGGCGGAAAGCTCACCTTAAAGTACTTTGACCAGTACGGAGACGAAATGGAGATCCCCGCGTCTCAGGTAAACGCGTTGTGGAATGTTGCCTGGCCCTCCGAAGGAAGCGGGACTTTGGCGCCCAATGCTTCTGACGCCAGCGCGCAGCTGAACTTTAACGCCGGGACCTCTCGGGCCACGGTGACAGTGACGGCTACTCATAACGGCGTTTCTCAAACTGGCAGCACAGAGATCTATCTGGGCGAGGAGCGTCATATTTCCAGGATCGATGTGTCCCGTATTGCCCAGGGCGCTGTGGATGTACCCGGATACCTGGACGGAGATGTGAGTTCTTCCGCGGAAAGCTTCCAGGCGATAGCCTATGACCAGTACGGGATGGAGATGGAAGCCAGCCTGGTCTGGTCCTTGAGTGACAAAGTAAAGGGCGTCAGCATTTCTCAGGACGGCACCATGACGGTGACCAGCGAGGCGCCCCAGCTGCGAATCACGGTATATGCCCAGGACAGCAATTCCGGCATTTACGGCTCTCTGGATGTGGACATCATGCGGGAGCCTGCGGAATACACCTCTCTGGGGATCCGGCAGACGGCCCTTACCGAGGGAGACCATATGGTGCTGGACGCTGTTTGGCTCGACCAGTACCGGGAAGAGATGCCCACCCAGGGCACGGTGAAGTGGTCCATGATCGAGGAGGGGACGGATGGCTATCAGACCACCGTCAACAATCTGCTGCTGTCCGAGCCCGGAGCGGCGGAAGAAAAGCGGGACGATTACCGCGGCGAGATCAATCTGGATCCCAGCACCAGCCAGGTGGCGGTAAGAGCTTATTCCCGCGGCAAGACGGCCACGGCCCTGCTCAGCCGCGCGGGAGCGGAATATGTGGATAAGGTGACGGTCACCCGCGAGGAGACCGGAGCGGTTACCGTGCCGGTGGCCGGCAGCGAGTCTTTGGTGTACACGGCACAGGTCTATAACCAGTACGGAGACGAGATCGACCACGACAAGCTCAGCCTTCGTTGGGAGCTGGAGGGAGCGGCCATTGGCGTTTCCGTGGACCAGACCGGCAAGGTGACGGTGCTTCCCAGCGCCTTGAACAGCGAAGTGCAGATCGTGGTGCGGGAAGAGAATTCCGGAAAATCCGGCACGGCTACTCTGGTGGTGAGGAAGCAGCAGCCGCGGTTTGAATCGGTTATGATCAAGAACGACCTGCTCCCTGCAGATCAGGGCTCCGTGAAGCTTACCGCGGTAGCCTTGGATCAGTATGGCCAGGAGATGGAAGGATACGACAAGGCACAGTGGACGCTGGTGGGTACCACCGGGACCGGTACTGCCTCGTTCTCCGACAGTCTCTTCGGTACCCTGAACTATTCCTCCACTTTGACCCAAGTCGAGGTGAAGGTGGAAGTCACTGTGGGCGAGATCGGGCCTAAAACAGCCCAGAAGGTGATCCGGCTTAGCCGCGAGACCCCTGAGCTCAAGGAGATCAAGGTCAAGCGTACAGACGGCTATGGACCCTTGTATATTTCCAGCAGAGCTGCGGTCACTGCTCAGTTTGAGGCCTCGGCCATCGACCAGTATTTGCAGCCCATCACGGACTTCACTCCCTTGTGGAGCCTGCGAGGCGCGCCCAACGGCGTATTTGTCCGAGACGGTGTGGTTACGGTGCCGGCGAACTCCACCAAGTCTGACCTGCAGGTGGTGGCGTCCAACAGCGCGGGCACGGTGTCCGGCAGAGCGGTGCTTTCTGTGGACCGCAGCGACAGCGTGCTCACCTCCGTGGATGTTCGGGAACGGGCTCTGCCCGCCGGAACCACGGCGGCACAGCTGCACGGGATCTATTATGACCAGTACGGCACGGAGATGGATTACCAGGGCAAGACGGAATGGCATGCCATCGGTACCTTGCCTGAAACTGCCGATCCCGCGTATTTTGCGGACAGGGGTCTGCTGATCATCCCCGAGGGCGTGGAGCTGGTGCAGGTGCGCGCATCTGCCCAGGGAAAAATGTCTCCCACTTGTGAGATCGTGCTGGGCGGCACTTCTCAGACAGAGACTGTGCGCGTCCAGAAGGATCGCGGCGGCAGAGTGATCACAGTTCCCTCCGTGGTAAGCGGAGTGGCGCAGAGCGTGAGCTTCCTGTTTACCGCTCAGGCCTTTGACCAGTTCGGGGCCCAGGTGAACGGAGAGTTCGGCTGGTATGTGGAGGACGGCCCGGAGCAGGGCGTCACCATCACCCAAAACGGGATCCTCACGGTGAACAGCTATGCGAAGGAAACCTCCGGCGTGCGTGTAATCGCGGTGGATAAGCTTTCCGGCGTAGAGGGCGAGTACATAGTGGATCTGGTCCACAATGTGCCTCAGGCCTCGAGAGCCAACATCAAGGAAGACGCTTTGGAGCCGGGCGTGGAAACGCAGCTTACCGCGCAGCTTCTGGACCAGTATGAGGAGCCCATGGGATTTGCGGAGACGCCCCAGTGGGAGTTGATCTCCGGCGCGGCTTCCGGCACCCTTACCTCAGGCGGCGCGGTGCGCCCTGCGGACGGGGCCAAGGAGGTCACGGTCAAGCTGACCATCGGCGCCTATACCACCCAGAAGACCCTTCGGGTAGGGGAAGCCAGAGCCCTGCAGCGCATCGTGGTAAAGAATACAGAGGGAAGAAAGATCGTAAGAGTTTCCGATTCCCTCTTGACCATTGAAAGATACACGGCTACCGGCTACGACCAGTATGACAAGGAGATGAATGTGTCCTCCGCCGTCACCTGGTCTCTGGAGGACGCCCCCGAAGGTGTGACCATCGGGAGAAATAACGGCGTTTTGCAGATCCCGGCAGGCACAGAGGAAAGAAAGAATGTAAAGATCACAGCCCGGCACAGCACGGGGATCCTGGGAGAGACCACTCTCCAGATTCTCCACGATACGCCGGTGCTTTCCTCCATTAGCATCCGGGAGACCGGGATCCCCGCCGGACTGGAATCCACCAGGCTTACGCCGGTGTTCTTTGACCAGTACGGGGAAGAGATGGAGTATACAGGCCCTGTTTCCTGGGAGCTTGTGGGAAGCAAGCCTCAGGATTCAGCGGAGCTTTCCGGAGATGTGTTCACCTTCAAGCCGGAGCGCAGAAATGAGCTTACCAGCATTACGGTGGCGGTTTCCGCAAGCGATGTAACCTCCGGCCCTGTTACCCTGCCGGTAGGGGCAGATCCCTCCAAGGCGGCAAGAGTTGCCGTGGAGCGCAAGGGCGCGGACGGCGCTGTTGTGGTTCCGGGAGTGAACGAATCTGTCTTTGTGAATCTGCAGGCCACAGTATATGACCAGTACGATAAGGAGCTTTCCAGCCGCTTCTTCTGGTCCGTCAGCGGAAATCCGGAAGGCGTGACGGTATCTGACGGCGGCGTGGTGACAGTGACCTCGGCGGCTGCCGGAGGCACGGTTGAAGTGATCGCTTTGGACGCCATGAGCGGCCTCTCCGGCACGATTTATCTCGACCTGCGCCGGGAGGAGAGCAGGCTGAGCGCTGTCCGGGTGCTGACAAAAGAGCTGCCCAAGAGCAGGTCCGGTCAGCTTGTTGCCCAGTATCTTGACCAGTACGGAGCTCCCATGGCGTACGGCGGCATTTCCGCCTGGCGCCTGGTGGGCCAGGTAGAGCAGGGCGTGACCCTGACAGAGGGCGGATATCTGACTATCGGCAGCGAGGCTAAGGCGGCCTTCGTCACAGTAAGCGCGCAGGGGATCGTCTCTCAGGTGCAGCAGATCACTGTGGGCGAGGCGGAAAATACGGATGTCACCCTGGTGACGCTGCTGGGCGCCCAGCGTGTCTATGTACCCAATGTGGGCAGCGACGCCCGGGAAGAGACCTATACCGCCACAGCCTATCAGGCTGACGGCACGGTTTCCACACAGCCGGTCCAGATGACGGCAGAGGGTCTGGTGGAAGGAGCGATCTCCTTCGGCCAAACCACTGGCGTGCTCACTATTTCCGGCGACGCGGCCCAGAAGCTTGCCAGCACGGCAGAGGTGACCGTCACGGCTTCCTGCGGCGCGGCCAGCGCTTCTCAGAAGGTGCAGGTGCTCAGAGAGCCCAGCGTCCTGAAGGAGATTGCGGTCAAGCCGGATGGAGAACAGGGCGTTGTGGCGGCGGACGCCAAGGATCTGCCCATGTCCGCCGTGTTTAAGGATCAGTATGGAAGCGAGATGTATTACGGCGGAACGGTTACCTGGGAGCTGGTTTCTCAGGAGCCCGCGGACGGCGGAACGACCCTCACTAAGGAGGGTCTCCTGACCGTTTCCGATCTGACCAATACCTTTACAGTGACCGCCTCGGCAAATGGGATCGTCTCCGAGCCCAAGACCTTCCGGGTAGGGGATTATCAGGTGCTTACCAGCATCGAGGTAAAGCCCATGAACGGTTCCAACGAGGTGGAGGTGCCGCCCTATCAGGGTGCTGTGGTCCAAAAGGTCGTACTGCCCTACGCGGCCCAGGCGCTGGATCAATACGGCTATCCCATGCAGGGCAGCTTTATCTGGGAGATGGATAAGGTCCGCACCGGCTTCTCTCTGAGCCAGAGCGGAGCGGTGACCGTCACCAGCGAGGCGCTGGACGGCATTACCGTAAAGATCATGGCCAGTGATCGCACAAGCGGCGTGTCCGGGTATGCGGAGCTCAAGAGTATTCACGCGCAAAACGGGATCTTCACCGGCGTGCGCATCGACACCAAGACGGTGCCGGTGAACGAGGGCAGCTTCCGACCGGAGTATACGCTGTATGACCAGTACGGCCAGCCCCTGCCCGAGCGCGAAGATACCCAGCTGCAGTGGTCTGTGCTGGAATACACTACCAAGACCAGTGTGGAGCCCGGGTTCGCGGTAGACGGCGTCACGCTGAACTACACCGGGATGGAGCTGGACGATGTGATCGTGGTACGCCTGCACGCCACTTATAACGGCGTTTCCAAGGTCTCCGTCCCCACCACGATCCGCCTTTCCGGGGCGCCGGAGCTCAGCCGGATCGAGCTGTGTACGGTAGAGGGAGAGACCCTTTCCAACCAGGATGTTTCCCTGCTCATCGAGACGCAGGGAGGAGCCCAGGCCAGAGAGAGCTTCCAGGTGGTGGCTTATGACCAGTACAACCGTAAGGTGACCGGAAGCCAGGAGTGGGCGGATGTATTCCCCAGCAACTACAACTGGAGCATTTCCAACGGTATCGCCGGACTGCGCCTGGAGAATTACAGCGCCAATGGCAAGACCAACGGCATCACGGTGGATCCCGGTACGGCGGCAAAGGACAATATCAAGGTCAACGTCACTCTGAGAGTGCCTGCGGATTCGGTTTCCGGCCGTGCGGAAAAGACCTTGAGTGCGTCCCGGTATGTAAGTCTTGTGCACTATCCCTCCGTTCCCAGCTCCATCGGGATCCAGGAAAAGTATATGAGACAGATCCAGGGCACCATGGACCTGACGCCGGTGTTCTACAACCAGTATCAGGAGCAGATGAGCGAGCCCGGCGGCGGAAGCTATGCCTGGTCGCTTCAGAGCAGCGTGCCTGATAATTCTGTGGACATCCCCGCAGAGTTTTCAAATAAGAATCGGGGCCGGCTGCGCCTTTCCGGACAGCAGGAAAAGGCTTTTGTCAACCTCACCTATCAGCCTGTGGAAGCAGGGTCCAGCCCGCTTACGATCCAGAACCATGCCATCACCTTCGGTGAGGAGGAGCGGCCCTATAAGATCGAGCTGGAGCGGGTCAGAGGCGAGGATCCTGTCATGGTTCCCGTCCCCTCTTCAGACGGCGAGCTGCAGTATGTCAGCGTTGCCTATCAGGTAAAGATCACCAATCAGTACGGAGACCTTCTCAGAAGAGAGGTCAACTGGCAGATGGAGCCCGAAGAGGTAGAGGGCGTCACCCTGAACCGCGCCGGTGTTCTGACGGTGGACAGCAGAGCTCCCGACAGCACATCGATCCGGGTCACGGTGACAGAAAATACCACCGGCATGACGGATTACGATATTGTCAATCTGAGCCGGGAGGCTTCCCTGCTGAAAAAAGTGCAGATCACCGACACTCAGGTGCCGGAGCTCAGTTCTGAGTATCAGCTGCGCTATGAGGCCATCGACCAGTATGGAAGCGCCTTTGAGTATGTTCCCCAGCAGGAACCCCGCTGGGAGCTTGAGGAGGCGGGAGACGAGAGCGCTGTTCTCACCAAGGACGGCAAGCTCACCATCGGCGAGGCCGACTATGTGGTCGTGAAGATGTCTGTGGACGGCGTGGAGTCTGAGCCGCAGCGCATTGACAAGTCCGGGAAGGCTGAGCTTACCTACCTGGAGATCTCCGGCGATACGGAGATCGAGGTGCTGGGCAACAGCGGCGTTCTCATTAACCCGGATATCGACCAGACTGTAAAATACTATACCGCTACCGGCTATGACCAGTATGACCGTGTCTGGAAGGACCCCTTCACCGTCACCTGGTCGGTGGACAGCCGCTATATCCCCACGGCGGGAATCGAATCCGCGGGGGGTCAGAGGGGCAAGCTCACTGTGCCCAAGGATTCTCCTGAGGGTGCGGCTATTGTGATCTCCGCCAAGAGCGGGACCATTGAGAAGACGCTGCTGGCGCAGACCATCTATGAAGCGTCCAGGGCCTCCTCTGTGTCCATCAACGAGACCGGCTTCCCCAAGGGACAGGGAGGCGGGCAGCTGACCCTTACCTATAAGGATCAGTATGACCGCGTTACCACTGCTCCCTATGGAGCAAAGGTGACCTGGAGCGTGCCTGAAGGATCTTCCGCGACGGTGAACTCGGAAGGCTATCTCAACTTTAACGGCGCGGAAAGCGTGACAGTGACGGCTGCTGTCGTTTACACGCCGGAGGGACAGTCTGAGGAAAAAACGCTCACGACTTCTTCGGAGATCACAGCCGGAGACGACGCTGAGCCGCACCATATCCTTGTCACCAGAAGCGACGACGCCTCCGATATCGTAAAGGTGCCCACAAAAGAGCCTAAGAGCGTGGGTATGAAGGCGGTCACCTATAACCAGTACAATGTAAAGCAGCTCAACGAGGACTATATCTGGAGCTTGGAGAGGGGCACGCCGGAAGGCGTTACCATCAGCGAAAGCGGCATGGTGCAGATCACCACCCAGGCCCAGAACGGCACTGTTACCGTGAAGGCGGTAGGACGCACCACTGGCCTTTCCGCTACGGCCTCCTTTGAGATCGAGCGCAACGAGCTGCCTCCTGAGGCGCCTTACCTCAAGACGGTAAAGATCACAAACGACGAGCTGCCTCCCACGGGAGAACTGCAGCTGACGGCAGAATATGAAGATCAGAACGGCGATCCCATCGAGCTTGCTTCAGACCAGAAGCTGAGCTGGACGGTAGAGAGCTATACTCCTGAGACAGGGACAGCCCCTTCCGTCACCGAAGACGGTGTTCTGACGGTGGAAAACGCCCAGACAATCACGGTAAAGGTGCAGGTCCTGAAGGGCGAAGAGGCAGCGGCAGAGGCCACAAAGATCCTGAGCCTCGGTGAAGCTCCGGTATTCTCCTCCATCGGACTTACCCTCACTCTGCCTGACGAGAGGGAGACAGTACAGGTGCCTCAGAACGAGGAGAGCAAGACGGTTATCGCCTCCGCCAAGCCCCTGGATCAGTACGGAAGGGACATGGAGGGCGAGAGCGTTTCCTTCCGCTATGCGCTGGCCCAGAGCGTGCCCGGTGTTTCCCTGGTTTCCCTGGGAGACAATACCGCGCAGATCACAGTGACCAACGCCGCACCGGCCACTACGGTCACGGTGAAGGCTGCTGACAGTCAGAGCAGAGTAGCGGAAGCCTCCGCCTCCTTCGATACCCAGAGAGAGCAGAGCACGCTTCAGCAGGTGAAGATCGACCTGACGCCGGACAGCGAAGGGGTCTATCGGATCCCCATGGAGACCGGCGATACCGGGATCACTCTTCCCGCCAAATATCTGGATCAGTACGGTCAGGAAATGACCGCGCCCGGAACGATTAACTGGAGCGTGGTTTCCGGCAGCGAGATGGGAACCATCCATGCCGCCAAGGGCGTCCTGACCCTGACGGATGGGGCCCAGGTGGACGGAAAAATCACCGTGCAGCTGGAGGTCCCGGTCCAGGAAGGCGTTTCCGAGGCCAAGACAGACACGGCCGAGCTGGTCCTGAGCGGCGATCCCGCTGAGGTGAAAGAAGTAATTGTGCGCCGTACCGGCGAGGCAGAGGATGTTCTGGTGCCCTCCGGCTCCGGCAGGGCCACCGCGATCTTCTCCGCCCAGGTGCGCAGCCAGTATGGCACCGTGATGACGGGCACGCCGCTGCTTTGGCAGATGCCCGACCATTACGCGGGTCTGGAGATCGATCAAAACGGCGTGGTGGTAGTGACCTCTGAGGCCCCGGCAGTCAATGACATCCGTGTGATGGCCATGCATCAGGCTACCGGAAAGGCCGGACTTGCCACCATGAATACCGTGCGCGACACTTCCGTATTGCAGAAGATCGTCATTGAGCCCGCCCAGTTTGAATTCTCTCCTGTAGAGGATCAGGGCACGCAGCTCAAGGCGGTGTGCTATGACCAGTACAATTCTGTAATGCCCACACCCGCAGGGGCTGTGTGGGATCTGATCGACGAGGAGATCCCACATTCCGGCGCGACTCTCAACAGCTCCACCGGATGGCTGCTGCCCGCGAAGACGACGGATGAGGTGTGGGTGCGTGTGACCATCGGCAGCGTGTCTTCCGACATCACCTCCCTGAAACGGGGCTCTGAGCCCAGGCTGGATTCTCTGGAGATCGTGGGTGACCGGCAGTTGGATGTGCCCGGCAAGGTGAAGAATGGGGGCAGCTATATAGACGGAAGCAGCACCTATCAGCTTTCCGTGAAGGCTTTGGATCAGTATAAGAACGAGTTCGCGGATACCGGCGTGGAGTATGTCTGGAGCCTGAAGTCCATTGTGGACGGCGTTTCGGTCAATGCCTCCACCGGTGAGGTGACGGTGACCAGCGAGGCTCCAGCCCGCAGCGGGATCATCCTGTGCGTACAGGCGAAGAACGCTCCGGAGATCGAGGCCCAGGCTGAGTTCACGACCCGCCGTGAGCTTTCCAAGAAGACTTATCTCTCCCTAAGAGAAGCGGGGGAGACCCTGCCTCCCATCAGCCAGGAGATCCACGCGGTCTACCGCGACCAGTACGGAGAGATCCTGGAGGGAGAGGTTCCCGCCTCCTGCACCTGGAGCATTGCCCAGGCGGCGCCTATGAACTCTGTCGCTGTGACGGCGGCAGCGGAACCTGGCACGGGTACGCTCACCGTAAACGAGGGCTATGGCCCCGGTTCTGAGAACCCGGTTCAGAACGCCAGGATCACCATCACCCAGGGCAGTGACACAGCCTCTGAGCAGGTGTTCTTCGGCGGAAGCGTGGAAGGTGTTCTCACCTCCCTGAAGCTGCAGAAGACGCCGGAGGGCGACACGGTGCATGTGCCCGAGCCCATCGACGGCGTGGAGAAGGAATTCCTGTTCAGCTTTGGCGTGACCTTCCTGGATCAGTACGGAAGAGAAGTAAGCGGCGAGGACGCCCAGCTGGTCTGGAAGGTGGACGGCGATTATCCCGGCATTACCGTAGAAGACGGCATCGTTACGGTGGTGTCCAGCGCGCAGGCCTATGACAGGGTTCGTGTGACAGCCACCGACGCCAAAACAGGCGCCTTCGGCGAGGCCTATTTCCGCACCCAGCGCACCGCCTCCCGTCTGACAGCCATTGAGGTGGAGCAGGATGCCTTGCCCAAGGGCGACCGGTATCCCGTTCTGACCGTCAAATATATCGACCAGTACCGCTCTCCCATGCGCTATACCATTGGCAAGCCCAAGTGGACGCTGCATGAGTCAGAGCCCGAAGGAGATCTCTCTGTCATTGACCCGGCAAGCGGGACTTTGAGCCTGAGAAGGACGACCACCTCTGTGACGGTGTCCGTGGAGGACGGAGGGCTCCAGTCTCCCAGAAAGAAGCTGACAGTGGAGAGCGACCCCTATGTGGCGAAGGTAGAGGTCAGCCGCGTGGGAGCGGCCGAGGACCTGATCGTTCCTCAGACCGGTTCTGAAATCCCGGTTTACGCCACCTTTACCGCGCAGGCATATAACCAGTTCGGCGCATTGATGGAGGAACAGCCTGAGTTCTTCTGGTCCTTGAACGGAGCGGGAGCCGGCGTCTCCATCGACCGGGACGGCAAGGTCACAGTCCTGCCCGGCGCGGAGACTGCCCTGAATATTCGGGTGACGGCCGCAGTAGAGGAGACGGGCGCATCCGGCTCCGAATCCCTTACGGTGCGCAGAGAGGCCAGCAAGCTTTCCTCCATTGCCATCCGGAATACAGCTTTGCCCACCACGGACAGCACGGCTACGGAGCAGATGACTGCGGTGGCGCTGGATCAATACAATCAGGAAATGGAGGGCTACTCCTTTACCTGGTCTCTGGGCGAGGTCCACCCCACTAGTGCTTCGGCCTCCATTGATCCTCAGACGGGCGTGCTCACCTACGGGAACACTTTGGATTCTGTAGAGGTCATCGCTACGGAGGAGGGCAGTATGCTCTCCGGACGCACAGTCCTCAATGTGCGGAATCTGGGCGAGAAGCGGCCCGCAAGGGTAGAGGTGGAAAGAACCTCAGGCCTCGCTGTGGTGGATATTCCCGCCAGCGGCCAGAGTACCTTTGTAGATTTCAACGCTGTTGTATACGACCAGTACGGATCTATGTACGAGGGCGCAGCCTGCACCTGGAGCATCGAGGATGTCCTGGATGAGGCGGGCGGCATTACGGTGGATAACGCCGGACGCGTTACCGTTACCAGCAAGGCCCCTGTACAGAATGTGATCAAGGTCCGCGCTTCTATCACGGGAGAGGAAAATATCTACGGCGAAACGGCCTTTGCCACCCGCCGCCAGGAAAGCGTGCTCTCCGAGATCGCTTTGGGAGATGTCACGGTAGCTCCCGGCTCCACCCATCAGCTGACTGCTCAGTACTATGACCAGTACGGTCAGGCGATGAGCTTCACAGGCGAGTCCAAGTGGGTTATCAACTCCGCCCCTGTTGAGGTGGGCGACTTGGCTACCTGCTCTGAAAGCGGCGTTTTGTGGGTGTCCGAGAGTGTGGCGGAGGATACGCAGCTCCAGATCAAGATCACAGCCGCCGGAAAGACCGGCTTCGGCATGGTGACGGTAAAGGATCTGGGCGAAAGCGCTCTGGACCGCATTGAGGTCCGGCAGGAGGGTGGAACCGCCGCGGTGGTGATCCCCTCTGTCAGCAGCACCGTGGCGAACTTTACCGCGGAAGGCTACGACCAATATGGATTTACTTATCCCATCACTCCTCTGTGGAGCGTAAAGGGAAGCCCTGTAGGCATTGCGGCCAACCAGAACGGCGTGGTGTCCATCGAGAGCAGCGCCAAGGCGGGCGATTACCAGGTAGTGGTGTACGATACCGCCACAGTGAAGAGCGGAGAGGCCCAGCTGAAGCTGGTGCACGATATGCCCAGACTCTCCGGGATTCTGTTAAGTCCCACGGCGCTCAATCCCGAGAAGACCAGCATGACCCTGAAGGTTACGCCCATCGACCAGTACGGTGAGGCCGTTTCCGGTCTGGGCAATCCGATGTTTACAGTGCTGGAGCCCACAGACGGTTCCGTGACGGTGTCGGATGGCGTTCTCAGCTATCAGAGCCAGACGGAGAAGGTCGTCCTGGAAGTGTCTCTCGGCGGATATATCGTGGAAAAGACACTGCTCAGAGGCGACGCGCCCAAGCTCCACTCCCTGACAGTGACGGCTGATCAGAATTCTGTAGAGATTCCCGGAGAAGGCGAGAGCGACGCTCAGGTGAACTTCACCGCCGAGGGTCTGGATCAGTATGGAGAAAAGACGACAATTACCAATAGCTACTGGGCCATGTCCGGTGCGGGAAGCGGCTTCACTCTGGAAGAGAGCGGAGACACTGCAGTGCTGAAGGTGGCGCCCGGCGCACAGAGCGTGGAAGAGGTCAAGGTTTCCCTGACCCAGGCCGGAACCTATTTGAAGGGTGAGGCTGCAGTTAAGGTCACGGTGGGACAGAGAGTTCTGACCACGATCGGCGTTACGCCCCGCGCTGTGGAGAGCGGCACGGGAGACCTGTCCGTTGTCTACTATGACCAGTACGCAAAAGAGATGGATGCCCCCGCTGACGCCCAGGTCACCTGGAGCGTGGAGGGGCCGGCGGATCCCGCGCCCTTCTTCCAGGAAGGCACCGGTACGCTGAATCTCAACGGCAGCGGCTACGCGGATGTAAAGGCGACTGTGACAGCACAGGGCAAGGAGTTTTCCACCATCGTGCGCATCACGGGAAGCGCCGCCGGAGAATCCAGGCCTGAGACCATCTCCATCAAGCGGATCCCCGATGTGAACAGCTCTGTGAAGATCCCCACCCGCGGCACGGAAACTGTGGTGCTGGAGGCTGTGGTTTACGATCAGTACGCAAGAGATATCACAAAGGATACCACCCTTGTCTGGACTTTGGAGGGTTCGCCTGCGGGAGTTTCCGTTTCCCAGCAGGGGCTTGTGACAGTGGGGGCCAATGCGGCGGCCGGAACAGTGCGCGTCAAGGCCGCGGAAGCCGGTACCGGCGTGTTCGGGATCCTGGAGCTTTCGCTGGAGTATGCGGTCAGCTATTTGAAAGAGATTCATATCCTGACAGAAAAAGCCCCGCAGGGCGGAACCATACAGCTCACCGCGGAGTATCTGGATCAGTATGGAAGTCCTCTGTCTGCTCCCGATAACGCGATCTGGTCTGTTGTGAGCGCGTCGCCCGCTGCGGACGACGCCCAGGTGACTACCGACGGGCGGCTGACCCTCTCGGAAAACGCTACGGCGGTTTCCGTGGAGCTGGCCTACGGCGGCATCACCGCGACGGCGGATCTGGAAGTGATCGACAAGGAGAGCCCGGATCACGAGAGCAAGCTGACCTATGTAGATGTGCTCCGTCTCAGCGCCGAGCAGGTGTACCTGCCCAAGGCCGGAGAGGAGAAGAGCGAAGCGAAGTTCAAGGCGGTGGGTCTTGACCAGTACCGCCAGGAGATCGCTTTGGATGCTGACGAGAGCTTTGGCTGGTCCATCGACCGGACAGAGACTCAGGGCTACAGTATTTCCGAGGGCGTGATCTCCGCTTCCAGAAGCGCGCAGGAGGACACGGTAGGGGCCACGGCCTCTGTCACCCGTTCCGGCCTGTCCATGAGCGACACGGAGAGCGTGTACTTTACAAAAGAGCTCAGTGAGGTTGCCTCTATTGAGATCACCAGCGAGAAGGTTCCTCAGGGAACTTCCACACAGCTTTCCGCAGTCTTTACGGATCAGTACGAGCAGAAGATCCCCGCCCCCGCAAACGCTCAGTGGACGCTGGTCTCTCAGGATCCGGAAGGCTCCGGAGCCTATATGACCGCAAGCGGAATTCTGGTGCCGGGAACTGCCAAACAGGTGACGGTAAGCGTCAGCTGCGGGACGGTGTTCGACCAGAAGGAGCTGGAGGTCACGGCGGAGCCTCAGAGGGTCAAGCGGGTTGAAGTGACCCGTGTGGACAGCGAGCAGAATACCATTCAGATCCCGCTGGCTTCTGAGGGAGATCAGACGGCAGTCTATCAGGCTCAGGTCTTCGATCAGTTTGAAAATATTATGACAGACAAGACGGTATCCTGGAGAATGGAAGGTGATACCACCGGCGTTTCTCTGGATAAGACAAATGGTATCGTCACAGTGACCGAGGCGGCGGACAGCGGCGCTATTACCGTTTACGCTACGGAAAAGGAAAGCGGCAAGACAGACGGAAAGACGCTTACTCTGGAACGCAGCCCTGCTCAGCTTCGCGGCATTGAGGTCGTAAACGATACGGTGGCGCCTAACGCCGAGACCACTTTGCGGCTGACCGGCGTTGACCAGTACGGGCAGAAGATGGAGCTGCCGGATGGCGAGGTCATTTGGGCGGTTGAGAGCTATGTGATGCGCGTTGAAGGCGGTACGACGCCCTTTATGGACGAGGAGAGCCTTGAGGTGCTCCACTCCGGAGACGCCAAGGAGATCAACATCTCCGCCCAGTACACTGCTCAGGGCAGTACAAGGGTGCTGAGCACAGAAAAGACCGTGCAGGTAGGAACCCAGGCTCCCAAGGCGGATTATCTGGAGATCACCGGACCTGACAGCGTTAACGCAAGCAGCACGGCTGCTGCCTTTGCCACCTATTCTGTGGCGGTGAAGGATCAGTACGGCGAGCCTTTCCCGGCTGCCGGAGGAGCGGTGGTTTGGTCCTTCGCACCCTTCGGAGACGACAGCTTCACAGCGGCGCCGGCCGAAAGCGGAAGCGGATACCTGTCTCAGGCGAGACTGACCGTCCCCGCCGGGACCAGGGAACCCTCCTTCAAGGCGAAGGCCACGCTGTCTCTTGGACTGGACCAGGTGCTGGATGGCGAGAAAGAGGTCACGATCACTCCGGAGACTTTGAAGCTCTCCAAGGTCGAGATCGTTTCCTCCGCGCTTCCCAAGGCTGGAGAGAGAGAAGATCGCGTGACGCTGGGCGTCAAGTACTTCGACCAGTTTGATAACCTGATGACCGCCCCCGAGGACGCTCAGTGGACACTGCTCAGACAGACCACTGACGGAGAAAACTGGGTGGCAGATCCTCTGACCGCTCAGTTTACGGACAGTGCCAAGGGCGAGATTACCGTGCCCAACGATGTGGCCGGTGTGGAAGTGCAGATAGAAGCGGGCGGACTCACGGTGAGTAAGCAGATTCTGAGAGGCGAGTCCGAGTCTCAGATCGCCAGTGAGGTGGCGGTGCTGCGCACTGCCGGAGAAGGCCCCATCCTGATCCCCTTCACCGGGTCAGAGCTGCATCCTTTCGAGGCTGTGGTTTACGATCAGGACGGCAATGAAATGGAAGCGGCGGTTTCCTTCTCCACCTCTCCCGCGGTGCCAGGAACCAGAATAGACGCTCAAAGCGGCGTGCTGACGGTTTCCAACAAGGCCCAGGCCCAGAAGGACATGAAGGTGATCGCAGAGACAGTTGGCGGCATCTCCGGAGAGACTGCGGTCACTCTGATGAGAGCGGCCTCTGTGCTGGATCATATCACCCTGACGGCCGGAGACGCTGACGAAGGCGTGATCCCCCTGAAGGTGACCTATTATGATCAGTACTCCACCGAGATGGAGAAGCCTGACGGCGTGGTTCCCGTGTTTACCATTACCGAGGAACAGCTGGGCAGCGCGGCTGCGCCTGTGTCCAGTGAAATCGACGAGAACGACGACCTGATTTTCCACGACGCGGTGGAGGTCCATGTGACGGTCCAGGCCGGTGGGAAGGAAGCCTCTGAGATCTTCAAGGCTGAGGACGCAAAGCCCAGCCTGGAGAAGAGTGTGGCCGTATCCCTGCAGGCGGGTCAGAGCGCTGTGATCCCCGTGCCTGTGGGAGATGAGGCGGAGACGAGACAGTTTACCGCCCAGACGAAGAACATTGACACGCCTGCTATCAAGTGGTTCCTTACGGGAGCGCCTGAGGGCGTGACGGTGGACGAGAGCACGGGCCTTGTCACGGTGGCAAAGAACGCCGGGGCAGCCGAGACGGTGACCATCACCGCTCTGGACGAGGGCACGGGCATCTTTGGAACCATGGAGTTCTCCGTGGTCAGAGAGGAAAGCAAGCTTACGGACATCGTTGTGAAGCCCGAGCAGTTTGCGCCGAACGCCACGGAATTCGATCTGGAGGTCAAGGGAGTAGACCAGTATCTGGAGGAGAAAGAGCTGCCTGAGGGCGCCTCCATCTCCATTGGACAGGTGACGGTGCTGCCCGAGGGCACAGCTGCTCCCACCTACTCGAACGGCAAGGTGACCGGCATCGCTCCCGAAGCCCAGTCTCTGTCCTTTACGGTTACGGTAACGCTTCCCACGGATCCCGTGGAGACCTATACCAAGACCGTGACGATCACAAGGGGAGAGGAAGAGCCTCGCCTCGCGTCCATCACGGTGGAGAAGGACAGCACAGCCCAGATCCCCCTGCCGGGTGCGGACGATGTGACCGTACAGTTCACCGCCCAGGCCAAGGATCAGTATAACCAGGCGATGGCGCTGCCCGCAAGCGGCGTGTGGACCGTGTCCGGCGTGTCTCAGGGCGTGTCGGTAGACGCGTCCGGCCTCGTGACTGTGACCTCTCAGGCCGAGGAAAAGACGGCGACTGTCAGCTTTAAGGATTACGACAAGAATATCGGCGGTTCCGCCTCCCTGACGCTGATGTGTCAGGAAGAAGGGGCCAAGAACCTGGGTGGCGTCTCCATTCTGGAGTCCGCTGTCGCAAGCGGGGTTTCCACCACGCTGACGCCGGTGTTCTATAACCAGTACCATCAAGAGCTTTCCGATTACGAGCCCTGGGAGTACACCTGGAGTCTTGTGAATCCCGGAACCGCTCAGATCAATGCTGTCACCGGCACAGTGACGCCGGGCAGCGAAAAGACCGTTACCGTTCGTTATGAGGCGGACGGCAAGTCCACCCAGAAGGTGCTGCCTGTGACCTCCTCTGAGGAGGAGCCCTATGCCGCCTCCATCAAGGTGACCAGGGCCGACGGCTCCAACGACGCCATCACGATCCCGGCCTCCGGGACCACGACGGTCATCTTCCTCGCGGAAGTGCGCGACCAGTTGGGACAGGTGTTCACACCCCAGGCCGGCAAGCTTCTGTGGGGCCTGGAGAATGCTCCCGCGGGAGTTGCCATCAACAGCCTGACCGGCGTGCTCTCCGTGGATCCCTCCGCGCAGGCCATGCCCAATATCAAAGTCAAGGCTGTGGATACCGATACGCAGACCGCCGACTTCGTCCTGATTGAAACGGTGAAAGCGCCCTCAAAGGCCGCTTCCCTGCGCATCAGCCCCCTGACGGTGCCCTATGACAGCACAGCCCTTCCCATGAAGGCGGAGTTTATAGATCAGTACGGCGATACGATGGCCGCTCCCGCCGGGAAGACCATCACCTGGAGCAAGGCGTCCGGCACGCTCAGCGACGAGAAAATCACCCTCACCGCTGACGGCAAGCTGAGTCTTACCGATGCCAATGAGGACGATACCTTTGTTCTGAAGGCCCAGTGTGACGACCTTACCACCCAGGAGACCATCACCGTAAGCGGCAGAGCGCAGAGTGAAGAGCAGCTCAGCAAGCTGACGCTCACTGCTCAGAGCCCGATGACCATCCTGCCGGATAGCGACAGCAAGGTGCAGGTGTACGCTCACGCCGAAGGCGAGTTCGGAACAGACATGACTGCTGCTCTCGAAAGCCTTACCTGGAGCGTGGACGGGACCACCGCCTCCATTGACAATACCGGAATGTTCACCATCCCGGCGAAGGCCCCGGCCGGGACCTATACGGTCAAGGCTGACGGCACTCGGGGTACGGTGACCAGGACCGGCGAAGTGGAAATTGCCGCCGCCAGACAGGTTTCCCGCGCGGCAAGCGTCACCGTCACTACCGATACGGTGTCCACCGCGGCGCCTCGCCTGAACGCGGAGGTCCGCGACCAGTATGACGATCTCCTCACCGGGGCGGCTGTCAAGTGGCAGCTGGCGGCTCCGGCCGGAAATACCCAGGTGGCGGAGAACGGCGTCATCGTGCTGGATCCCAGCACGACCCAGTTCACCGTCCAGGCCTCCTGTGACGGCGTGACGAGCGCAGTCAAGACCGTTACCGTGTCCGATGAAGCGCCCAAGGTAAACAGTGTCACCGTGGAGCGCGTAGACGGCGCGAGCCTCAGCTTTACCGCCGGGGAAGACAATATCACCGCTCAGTTTACCGCCGTGGTGAAGGATCAGTTCGGCGCCGTGATGTCCGGGAAGCTCGTTTCCTGGAGCATCAGCCCCTATCTCACCGGCGTGGCGGTAGACCAGAACGGCCTTGTGACCGTCTATCCCACCGCGGAAAACGGAACGGCAGCAGTCACGGCCCAGGCGGAAGGCAAGACCGGAAGCCTCAATATCACCGTGACCGGTAAGGAATACAAGGCCGAGGCGGGGATTATCATCCTGCCCAAGGCCGTAAAGGAGAAGAAGGACGACGGCACTCCTGTCGATTCCGTAGAGTTTACTGCCTATGTGGTAGACTCCAACGGCAGCGTCGTCAGAACGACAAACGCGACCTACACCATCGGCGAAGGCTTCACGCCCAGCACTGCCACCCCGGCATTTACCAGCTCTATCCTGACCCTGGGCGGTCTGGAAACGGCCGAGATCACCGCCGAGGCGGAGGGCATGAGCATGACCCAGAGCTTTAAGGTTCTGCCGGAGAATACACCCAGCGAGGCGGATACCGTTATCGTCACGCCGGTGTCCGGAGTGACCGATGGAAAGATGGCGGTCCCCACCATGAAGGACGGAGCCACACCGGATACGGTCGCGGCGGAATTTAAGGCCGCGGTTTACGATCAGTTCGGAAACGAGATGACGGAAAGCGTGCTTTGGTCCGTCCAGGGCGACCCGGAGGGGATCTCAATCCGGTCTCAGGGCAGAAACGGTATGCTGACCCTCTCAAGCGAGGCTCAGCAGGGCCGGTATATCGTCACCGCTAAGACCATCTCCGGCAAAGAGGGCGTCTACACGCTCACTGTGGAGCGCACCGAAAATGACAGCCTCACCTATACCTTTTTAAAGGTGGAGGATGTCATTCTGGAGCCCGGCGAGACGGAAGGGACTCTCACCGCCCTGTTTGTAGATCAGTACGGCGACGAGACCACGGCAGGCGTCCCGGCTGAAACGGCCCTCAACTGGACGAAGCAGTCGACTGACGGCACAACGATCGATCCCGCCGGAAAGACGGTCACCGTCCATATGAACGGGGAGAAGAGCACGGCAGTGGCGGTCAATGACGGCCTGGGCCATGAGGCTGTGGGTAAGATCGGTTACCGCAGCGCCTCCATTCCCGAAAGCGGCACGCTTCAGGTAGTGCTTACCAACCGGGTCAACTGGTCTCCCACCGGCGAGGCGCTGGGCAGCGACAGCATCACCATCCTCCAGACCGGCGGCGAGCTGCAAAACGGCGACACCATCCGGGTGTATGTCAAGGGCCATAACGAAACCAGATTCCACGAGGTGAAGGTTTCCGGCGACGAGTTCATCTACAGCGAGAGCAACAACTCCCGCGACTTCGCCGAAGATCTTCCCGCCGAGGGCGGCGTGGCCTATATCACCCGCCAGAGTGCGGACGGCGGAATGGAAAGCGAGCCCTGGCCCGCCGGAAGAGATCTGGTGTTTGACAGCGAGCCTCAGACCTACACGAGAGACTACCCGGCGTATACGGAAGGGCCCGGCTCCACCGAGCAGAATCCTCTGGAATATGCTCCCGAAGCCACCTTTGAAGACCTGAAGGCCGCGGGCGTCATCCCGTCCTCTATCACGGTAGTCAGCTCCCTGGGAAGGACCCTGGTCATTGAACCCGGCAAGGGCTGGTTCGTAGACGGAACTTCTCAGGAAATTACCGAGGAATACCTTGACAAACAGTGGAGCGATTCCTATAATGAAAAGAAGGTCGAAGCGGGTGTGAAAAAGCTCGAAATCGCACTCCCGAATATCACGGACGGCACAGGAAAGGCGATTATTTCCCAGCCTGACGGCGCTTCTTACAAGGCTTACTTTTTCGTGGCGGAGCGCGCTTCCGCAGGAGGCGCCGCCATCACAGAGGTAAAGCCCGTGAAGCACCTGCACCTGACAACAGGGGCGGTTACCTCTGAAGAGGGCCTTATGGCTCTGCTGGGTGAGGTCACCACGGCCACCGCGGTAGTAGGCGAGGGTGAGAAAGAGCTTCCCATCATCACGCCTGAGGCCCTTTCCGGCTACACGGCAGATGCCAACGCCTTTGCCGGCTGGCGCCTGGAGCAGATGGATGAAAGCGGCAACTTTGTTCCCGCCTTCACAGACGGAATGACCGATGAGGAGAAGAACGAGCTGGTAAGCGCACTCTTCTCTGACCCCGCGAATTCCGGCCGCGTCCGCTTGGCCGCCTGTGTGGATTACCTCTCTGAGGAAGGCCTCTCCATGGATCCGGAAGCTTATCACTACGCCGAGGTCTCCTTCACGCTGTATGATAGTAATGATCCGGATAGTATGCCGTTGAAGCTGACGGTGGGGAACAA
>CAMNSA010000012.1 GCA_946554335.1 uncultured Neglectibacter sp. | reverse complement strand
CGGTACTTTTCGAGCCTGCGAGAAAAGGAAACCGCCTCGCGGTTTAGGGGTTCTCTGTGATAATTGCAGGAAGAATTCTGCAATTATTTTATCATAAGAAGCGGGAAAAGTCCACCGTTTTTTCCGGGATAGCTCCAGCTTTTCGAAAAAAAACAGAAGAGAAAAGGCCTCACAAAAGGGAGAATACCTCTCCTTTCAGAAAGAAAAAGTCCCGAAAAAGACCCCGCTGCGGTTGATAAATCTCAAACTTCATAGTATAATGTGAATCCAGGTTTGCCCTTTCAGAGGCAGCCTGCCAGAAAATTTTCAAAGGGTGTGATTCCTGATGGCAAAAATCTCCCTGGGCGTCATTTTCGGCGGCGTATCCTCCGAGCACGAGGTCTCTCTGATGTCCGCCGCCTCCATTTTAGAGAATCTTTCCGCAGAAAAGTACTGCGTCTACCAAATCGGCATTACAAAAGAAGGAAAATGGCTTCTCTACAGCGGTCCGGTTTCCGGCCTTTTAGACGGCGCCTGGGAAACCCATCCTCAAAATGTTCCCGCCTTTCTCCCCCCGGACAGCTCCATAAAGGGCCTGGTCGTTCTGGAAGAGGGGAACAGCAGAGTCATTCCTCTGGATGTGATCTTTCCCGTGCTTCACGGAAAAAACGGAGAAGATGGAACCATCCAGGGCCTGTTCCAGCTTTCCGGGATCCCCTTTGTGGGATGCAGGACCCACTCCTCCGCCGTCTGCATGGATAAAGCGGTCACCCACTCGCTGTTATCCTGCGCTAATATTGAGCAGGCTCACTACCTTTGGTTTTATGCCGACCGGTTTCCCGTAGCCGCCGATACCATTAAAAACAAGATCAAGGCCAGACTGAACTTTCCCGTATTCGTAAAGCCCGCCAACGCCGGCTCTTCCGTAGGGGTCAGCCGGGTGGACCGGGAAGAAGATCTGGACGCGGCCATCCTGAAAGCCATCCGCGAGGATGACAAGGTGGTGGTGGAGGAAGGGATCATCGGCCAGGAGATCGAGTGCGCCGTCCTGGGGAATCGGGATGCAGAAGCCTCTATTGTGGGGGAGATCGGCGCTTCCGCCCAGTTCTACGACTACGACGACAAATATATCAACGGCACAAGCCAGCTTTATATTCCCGCCCGCATTTCGGAAGAGACAGCCCAAAAGGTGAGAGAGATCGCTGTGCGGGCCTACCGCCTTCTGGGCTGCCGGGGGCTGGCGAGAGTAGATTTCTTCGTGACCCAGGACGACCACCGGGTGATTTTAAACGAGATCAACACCCTGCCGGGCTTTACCTCCATCAGCATGTACCCCAAGCTCTGGGAGGCCACGGGTCTTCCCTATTCTCAGCTTTTGGACCGGCTCATCGAGCTTGCAAAAAACTGAGAACCAGGACTTACTACCTGCGTTTTCGGTTATGAATCCAGATACTTCTTTCAGAAAGGACTGCGTTTCCAATGGACAACCGGCCTATCGGCGTTTTTGATTCCGGCCTGGGCGGCCTCACCGCCGTAAAAGAACTGGAACAGATCCTCCCCTCAGAAAGCATCGTCTATTTTGGAGATACCGGAAGAGTCCCCTACGGCACCAAAGACCGGGAAACGATCCTGCGCTATGTCAAACAGGACACGGCCTTTCTCATGAAGATGGGAGTCAAGGCTGTTTTGGCCGCCTGCGGCACTGTAAGCTCTGTGGCGGGAGATCTGGGAGGCGTTCTGGGACTTCCCTATTTCGAGGTGATCGCTCCTACCGTCCGGGCGGCGGTAAAAGCCACCCGGAACCGGAGAATTGGCGTGATCGGCACCCCGGCCACCATCGCCAGCGATTCCTACCGAAAGGCGCTGCTGAAGCTCGACTCGGAGCTTACCGTTTTTCCCCAGGCCTGTCCCCTTTTCGTGCCTCTGGTGGAAAACGCCTTCATCGCTCCTCAGGACGAGGTGCCCCGGCTGGTGGCTGAACGCTATCTGGCCCCGGTCCGGGAAGCGGGTGTGGACACTCTGATCCTGGGCTGCACCCATTATCCCATTATCAGCTCCATCATCGGCTCTGTCATGGGAAAGGGAGTGACCCTCATTGACAGCGGCCGGGAAGCCGCGCTGGCCCTTTCCGGGGTCCTGCGGGAGAAAAACCTCCTCTCCGGCGGCAGCACGCGTTCATGCAGCTATTATGTGACGGACACGCCGGACAATTTCACCAATGTGGCGGAGCTCTTTTTGGGGCACAGCGTCACGGGACGCACAGAACGCATTGACATCGAAACATTTTAAGGGCAATTCCCTGAAGGATACGGCATATGCTCAAAGAAGATTACAACATCTCTATCACAGGACGGCAGTTTTATGACGGCGACAGCGACAAGATCGTGCTGGACACCAGCGGGACCTACACCCAACGGGCAGGCAGCCGCTTTATCGCCTACCGGGAATACGATGAGGAAGATCCCAAGATCGCCCACACCTCTATTCTAAAGGTGGAGGACGGTAAGGTGACCATGATGCGCTCCGGCTCCGCCACCCGGCTCATTCTGGAAAAGGGCAAGCGCCACCGATGCCTCTACGACACCGGCTACGGCACGCTCACGGTGGGCGTGTTCACCAGCGAGCTTCAGTCCGACCTGAAGTGTAAAGGCGGAAAGCTTAACATTAAATACACGCTGGATATTGACTCCAACCTCTCCAGCAAGAACGAAGTCACCGTTGAGGTAAAGCCCAAACGCATGGAGAAGCCCCTATAGAAACAGGAATTTCCCATAGAAACAGTTTTCCACAGGACCCTGTTCCATGGAAAACTGTTTCATAACAGAAAGGACGGAAAACGGTTATGTCTTTACTGGTAGCCACTGCCAAAGACCATTTGAAGGAAGCGATACTCAGCGCTCTTGAAAAAGCCCTTGCCGAAGGAGCCATTTCCAAGGGGGAGGTCCCTCCCTGCTCTCTGGAGGTTCCCGCTGACAGAGCGCATGGAGACTGGTCCTGCAATATTGCCCTGGCGGGGGCCAGAGCGTTCCGCTGCGCCCCCAACAAAATCGCAGAAGCGATCAAGGAGCGGCTGGAGCTTTCCGCCACCTACTTTGAAAGATGTGAGATCGCGGGCCCCGGATTTTTGAACTTTTACTACGCGCCCCGGTTCTATGCGGATGTGCTCAAGGAGATCCGGCAGCGGGGCGAAGCGTATGGAAAAAGCGATTTTGGCGGCGGAAAGCGGGTGCTGGTGGAATTCGTCTCCGCGAACCCCACCGGCCCCATGCACATCGGCAACGCCCGGGGCGGCGTGCTGGGCGACTCTCTGGCAAGCGTCCTCAGCGAAGCCGGTTATCAGGTAGAAAGAGAATTTTATGTAAATGACGCCGGGAACCAGGTCAATCGCTACAGCCTGTCGCTGGAGGCACGGTATCTCCAGATCTTCCAGGGCGAAGCCGCGGTGGAATTCCCGGAGGACGGCTATCTTGGGCCGGACGTGGTAGAAAATGCGAAGCGCTTCGCGGAGAAACACGGAGATTCTTATGTAAACTTCTCTTCAGAAAAGAGAAGAAAGGCGTTGGCCCAGTTCGCCCTTCCCATCAATATTCAGGGCCTTCACGACGACCTGCTGCGCTACCGGGTAGAGTATAATACCTGGTTCCACGAATCCTCCCTCCATGAAAACGGCGCAGTAGAACGGGTGATAGAACTGTTTCAGGAGAAGGGCGCGACCTACGAAAAGGAAGGCGCGCTTTGGTTCAAGGGAGAAGAATACGGCTCGGAGGACTTCGTACTGGTGCGCTCCAACGGCGTTCCCACCTATGTGGTACCGGACATCGCCTATCACTACAACAAGCTGGTGACCAGAAACTTTGATCTCGCCATCGATGTGCTGGGCGCGGATCATCACGGCTATGTGCCCAGACTGAAAGCGGCCCTCACCGCCCTGGGGGTAGACGCCTCCCGGCTGCAGGTGGTAATGATGCAGATGGTGCGCCTGGTGCGCGACGGCGAGATCGTCAAGGCCAGCAAGCGCAGCGGAAAAGCTATCACGCTGGTCACCCTTCTGGAGGAGGTGCCGGTGGACGCCGCCCGGTTCCTGTTTAACTCCTTTGAGCCCAACACCCGCATGGACTTTGACTTGGATCTGGCCGTGCAGCAGGACGCTCAGAACCCGGTCTATTATGTCCAGTATGCTCACGCCCGCATTTGCAGCATTTTGAAGAATCTGAAGGCTGACGGCATCGAGCCCAGAGACTGCACGGAAGAGGAGCTGAGCCTGCTCTCCTCTCCGGAAGAGATCGAGCTGATCCGTCATCTTTCCGCCTATACGGACGAGCTGATCCAGGCGGCAAGAACCTTTGACCCCGCCCGCATCACCCGGTATGTGGTGAATTTAGCCACGCTCTTCCACAAATTTTACAACACCTGCCGGGTCAAGGGCGAGGAGGAAGCCCTGATGGCCGCCCGCCTTGACCTTTGCACAGCGGCGCGCACAGTGATCCGCAACGCCCTGTCCCTGTTCCGGGTCTCCGCCCCGGAAGAGATGTAAGCACTTTTTCCATTGTTCTAAAAAATCGCCCCGGAAGCAGTCGAAATGCTTCCGGGGCAGCTTTCATTTTCAGCAATATTTTACCGTCTCGGCCAGAAATAGAGGCTGTAAAGGATCAGAGCAAGAGAGATGATCACCGCGCTGACCGCGGCGCTGACGGAAAAGGAGGTGTGTCCCAGCGGCCCCGCCACCATGCTGATGATCACCGCGACAGCGTCCGCGGCAAGCAGAGTCCGGTAAAACCTTTTTTCCACATCTGTCATCATGCTTTCCCCCTTTCCCAAGTACAAGCTTTAGTATACTCCATTTTTTCTCATCTGTACACCCTTTTTCCTGCCGGAAAAAGGGAAAAATCACAACAGCCGGTCAGAAAGAGCGGCAAGCTGCTCCATGGTAAGCTGCTCCGCCCGAATGGTTTTGGAGATTCCCAACCCTTCCAGAGCCGCCTCCACCGCTCCCTTTTCTCTGGGAAGACAGGCGGAAATGGAGTTGGCGGCCGTCTTTCTGCGCTGGGCAAAGGCCGCCTTGGAAAGAGCGAAGAAAAAGCTCTCGTCCCTGACCGATACCGGCGGCGTTTTGCGCATCCGAAGGGAGATCACGGCGGAGTCCACCTTAGGGGCGGGAAGGAAGCTTCCTCTTCCCACCTCAAACAGGAGCTTGGGCTCGCTGTGATACCACACGGACACGCTCACCGCCCCGCACTCTCTGCGCCCGGGCGGAGTGCAGATCCGTTTGGCCGCCTCCTTCTGCACCATCACCGTGATGGTGTGAAGAGGGAGCCCGCCCTCCAAAAGCCCCATCACCACCGGGGAGGTGATATAGTAGGGGAGGTTCGCGCAGACGCACACCTCTTCCCCACCGAATTTCTCTTCGATCAGAGCCTTCAAGTCCATCTTCAGCACATCGCCCTCCACCACCTCCACATTGGGACAGTCGGAAAGGGTTTCGGAAAGCACAGGGAAAAGGCGGCGGTCCAGCTCGATGGCCACCACTTTTTTCGCCCTTTGAGACAGCTCCCAGGTCAATACGCCGATGCCGGGCCCCACCTCGATCACACCGGCTGTCCGGTCCGCCTCGCTGAGTTCTGCCATACGGGGGCATACGGAGGAATTGATCAGAAAATTCTGCCCCAAAGCCTTGGAAAAATGGAATCCGTGGCGGCTGAGCACCTCGCGGATATAAGAAGGATCGGAAAGCTTTCCCATAAAAAACTCCTTGTTTTTCATACTGCTTTATCAATACGGTCTTTCTCAGTCACCTGATAGAGCTTTCGGTTTCCATCATGGTAAATCAAGGGAAAAAGCTCTCCCAGCGCCTTTTCATCCACCTCATAGGCGTCCCGCTCAAAATCGCTCACCAGAATATATTCCACCCGGAAGCGGGAAAAAAGACCGAAGGAGGCCTTTGGCGTTTCATATATAGCCCGGGCGGCCTCCTCGTTTTCCCAGTAGTCAAGCCCGTGGAAAAACAGGTAGGAGGGAGAGCCGCACAGAACATTTCTTCCCGTCAGGGACGCCACCTCGTTATTGTGGCGGGTATCTGTGAGCACTAAAGCGTCCGGCGACAGGTTCTTCTCAATATAGCTGCACAGCGTCAGGGCTCCCGTGCCGTAAAGCTCGTACCGGGACACAAATTCCCTCCCCAGGGTAAGCCAGGCGGAAACGGAGCACAGCAGCGCGGTCAGTACAGCCGCCGCCCGTCTGGAGATCCCTTTTTTCAGCTTCTCAAACAGGAAAAAGGCATAGTCCGAAGCGGCGCAGCAAAAAAACAGAAAAGCCGGGTAGAGAAGCTTATTGTTGTCATATTCATTGGGCTGGAACACCACAAGCTCCGCGATCAGCCAGATCACCGGCCCCGGAGCCCAGCGCATGAAGTTTCCCTGTTTGGCAGAGATCAGGCCCAGGAAAGCCAAAACCGCTGCCGGACCGATGTTTTTCAAATAAAACCAGAGATAATCCTCTTCCCCCATCGCCCAGCCGAAATGTCCCCGGACAAACCCGCCGGGTCCCGCCTGATGGAGGGTCCAATAGAAGAGCTGAGGCACAGCGAAAAGACAGGCGGAGAAAAAGAGGAGCCCCCAGGAGGAAAAGACCTTTTCTCCCCGCCTTCTGCTCTTCCAAAGCAGGAAGAACAGCCCTCCGGCCCCTGCCGTCAGAAACAAAAGGGCCAAAACCAGCAGAAACGCGCCGTTCCTCCAATGGAAAAAGTCCAGCAGATGCTTTCCGAGCCACAGCAGTACAAGTCCCACTGCCGCAGCCCACCTTCCGATCTGTTCCGCTTTGTCGGTGGAAGAAAGCAGGGAGAAGAGCATCCACACCCCGCACACTAAGGCAAAGCTTAAAAAGGAGTGGGTGTGGATCATGGGCAGCAGCCCGCCCAAGACCCCGCAGACCAGAAAATACCGGCGTTTCTTTTCAAATACCGCTCTGCACAGCAGGTACAAAAGCGGGAAAAGGACCGCCCAGCCAAACAGCGTGGCCCGCTGGGGAAGCATCATATCCACGATCACATTGACCCACCGGATCCCCTTTTCGGTGAAGTTGGTGGGCGTCTGATAAAGCTCCCGGAAGATTCGGAGGAAGCCTTCCTTCCCCTCCCCCAGGAAATAGAATACGCCAAGGCCTCCGTTGAGGAAGAAAAAGCACCAGGCGAGGGCCGCCTTTCCCTCTCGGCCCTGCAAGAGGCGCAACAGGAAAAGCCAGCCGCCGAACAGGATCTGCGCCCCCGCCACCCACATGGGGAAGGTGTAGGAAAGCTTTAGGGAGGCCCCAAAAAGATACAGGCTGGAGGAAATGCTGTCGGACAAAAACGGGTAGGAAAGGCGAGCTCCGGGGAGGATGGAATAGTCCGGCGGAAAGTCGCCCTGGCGGCTTAAACTGGTGATAAAGCTCAGGTGCATACTCATGTCCCCATAAGTCGCCTGAGAGGAATATATTTTTCCCTCCTGAAAGAGAAAGGACCGCCACACAAGAACACAGAAAACCAGCCAGAGGGCGAACACCGCCCAGAAAAACCTTCTGCGCAGAAAAACGGGCTTCTCCCTTTGGGCGGGCGCGGCGGGCGGCGCTTTATGCCGCCAGAGGAAAAGCCCTGCCATGAGCCCCAGCAAAAGGGCCAGAGAAAGCCCTAACAGGTGAGACAAAAAAGTAAAGCCAAAAATGAAGGAAAAGAGGACGGGAAACCACTGCAAGGACACGGTGCCAAACACGCTGCCGAAAAGCAGCTTCACGCTCCGGCTCTCTCCGGGCAGAAGGGCAAAGGCCCAAAGCCCGCCGCAGGCTTCAAAGAGCAGAAAAAAAAGAAGGCCCAGCAAATTCCCCGGAACGCTTCCATACATTTTCTTTCCCCTGCCCTCTTGATCGGATTTCCGCCGCCGTTCAAGATAAACACAACCCGAAAAGACAGCGGTTTCGTTGCTATTCTATCATTTTCCCCCTCCCTTGTCAAAATCCTTTTGGAGAGCTATAATAGGTTTGCTGATTCTTCTGAAAATCATCGTGCAGAGAGGGAAGGAATTTTCATGGAGAGCCTAAAAAGGCGTGACAAGATCAACTATTATCTGGACCTGGCCGAAACCGTTTCCCAGCGCAGCACCTGCCTGAGAAAGCGCTACGGCGCCGTGATCGTCAAAAACGACGAGGTGATCTCCACCGGGTATGTGGGCGCCCCCAGAGGGCGGCAGAATTGCTCTGACCTGGGATACTGCCTGCGCTCGAAAATGGGGATCCCCAGAGGAGAGCGGTATGAGCTGTGCCGCAGCGTCCACGCAGAGGCCAACGCCATCATCTGCGCCCCCAGACGGGATATGATCGGCAGCACGCTGTACCTGGTGGGGCAGGAAATGGATACCGGAGAATATGTGGAAAACGCCGTTTGCTGCTCCATGTGCAAGCGGCAGGTGATCAACGCGGGCATCGTTCAGGTGATCGTCCGGGACGATCGGGAGCATTTCCGGGTCATTCAGGTGGAGGACTGGATCACGGATGACGAGTCTTTACAGGGAGTGCTGGGCTATTGAGCGGGAACCCGAAGAAACCCCGCCTGGCCTTTTTAGACAGTGTGCGGGGCCTTTGCGTGGTCAGTATGGTGCTTTACCACTGCGCCTACGACCTGGTGCACTTGAAGGGGATCCCTGTCAGTTGGCTTCATGAAACGCCGGGCTACGCCTGGCAGCAGAGCATCTGCTGGACCTTTCTACTGCTCAGCGGCTTTTGCTGGCAGCTTTCCTCCAGGCATCTGAAACGGGGAATTCTGCTGGTGGGCTTAGAGGCGCTGATCAGCCTTGTCACCTTTTGGGTCATGCCCTCTCAGCTCATCCTGTTCGGGGTTTTAAGCTTACTGGGGCTTTCCACCCTGCTGATGATCCCCTTACACAGGCTGTTTCAAAAGGTTCCTCCCCTTTTAGGGCTTCTTCTCTCCGCCCTGCTCTTTTTCCTGTTCCGGGATGTTTCCGGAGGATATCTGGGGTTTGAGGGGCTTACTCTCTTTCCCCTGCCAAAGGCGCTTTATCAAAGCATTCTCTTAGCCCCTCTGGGCTTTCCCCCGGCCGGATTTTATTCCGCCGACTATTTTCCGTTGATCCCCTGGTTTTTCCTGTTCGCGGTAAGATATTTTCTGTGGAGCCTTCTCTCCCGGCGGGAGGCCGCAAAAAGATTTCTCACCCACGGGCTTCCCCCTCTCTCCTTTGTGGGGCGGCATAGCTTACTGATCTATCTTTTGCACCAGCCGGTGCTGTTAGGGCTCTTTCTGCTTATCTCCTAAACTGCAGCGGGATTAAGAGCGCGAAAAACCCCCTCTGACGAGGGAGCCAAGGTCAAGAGCCCTTTCTAACATCTGAGATCTAAGATCTAAAATCTAACTACTATGCGGGGGCGGGCCTGTTTTTTAGGAACCCTCCGCTTTTTTCCGTTTTTCATTTCGGTTGATGGCGCAGATAATGCCCTTGATGGAGGCGATGGAAATATTGCTGTCCATCCCTACGCCGAACAGCGTCCTTTCTCCCCATTTGAGCTGGATATAGGACACCGCCTTGGAATCCGCGCCGGAGGACACCGCGTGCTCGCTGTAAGACACGAATTCATATCCGGTAAGCCCGATAGACTTCAGGGCGCTGAAAAAGGCGTCGATCGGACCGTTCCCCTTTCCGAAGACCCGATAGGTGCGGTGATCGTGCCGGATGGTCCCTTCAAAATCCACCAGGACCTTCCCCTCTCCTGCGTCCTCCTCAAAAATTTTATAGGTGAGCAGATGATAGGGGGATGTGATCTCCAGATATTCCTTTTTGAACAGCTCAAACACCTCCGCAGGGCTGATCTCCCGGGAGCACCGGTCGCAGGCCTCCTTCACCAGAGCGCCGAACTCCGGGTGCATGGCCTTAGGCAGCATATATCCGAAGGACTGCTGCATCACAAAGGCGGCCCCGCCCTTGCCGGACTGACTGTTGATGCGGATGATGGGCTCATACTGTCTTCCCAGGTCAGAGGGGTCGATGGGCAGGTAAGGCACCTCCCAATAGGGAGAGGGGTGCTTCGCCATGTAGCTGACGCCCTTGTTGATGGCGTCCTGGTGAGAGCCGGAAAAGGCCGTGAATACCAGTTCTCCCGCGTAGGGGTGTCTGGGAGAGACTGTCATCCGGGTACAATCCTCATAGACCTTGCGGATATGGTTCATGTTGGAGAAGTCAAGCTCAGGGTCCACCCCCTGAGAGTAAAGATTCATCGCGAGGTTCATCACATCCACATTGCCGGTGCGCTCCCCGTTTCCGAACAGGGTGCCCTCTACCCGCTCCCCTCCGGCCATCAGTCCCAGCTCCGCGGCGGCCACCGCCGTTCCCCGGTCGTTGTGGGGGTGCAGGGAGATGATCGCGCTGTCCAAATGGTCCAAATGTCGGCAGAAGTATTCGATTTGGTCCGCGTAGGTATTGGGCGTACACAGCTCCACCGTGTTGGGCAGGTTGAGGATCACCTTGTTTTCCGGGCCGGCCCCCAGCTCCTCCAAAACCCGGTCACAGATGAGAACGGCATTGTCCATCTCCGTGCCGGAGAAGCTTTCCGGGGAATACTCGAAGCGGATCTTCGCCCCTGTTTTCTTCGTCTCCTCCTCCGTGAGCTGCCGGATGAGCCTTGCCCCCTCTACCGCAATGTCGATCACGCCCTGCATATCCGATTCAAAGACTACCTTGCGCTGCAAGGTGGAGGTGGGATTATAAAAATGCACGATCACATTTTTCGCTCCTCGGATAGCCTCAAAGGTTTTGCGGATCAAATGCTCTCTGGCCTGCACCAGCACCTGGATGGTCACACTCTCCGGGATGAGATCCTCCTCAATAAGCGTCCGCAGGATCTCATACTCCGTCTCGGAGGCGGAAGGAAATCCTACCTCGATCTCCCGAAAGCCGATTCTCGTAAGCATCCGGAAAAACAGCAGCTTCTCCTCCAGATTCATGGGGTTCATCAGAGCCTGATTCCCGTCCCGCAAATCTACGCTGCACCAGATAGGCGCTTTCCTGAGCCGTTTTTGCGGCCAGGCGCGATCCGACAAGGGAACCGGCTGGAACGCTTTATATTTTTGATATCCCTGATTCATCTTTTTACGATATTCCTTCCCTGAAAAATCTTGCCGAAAACGAAAAGCCCCCTACTCCTCTTCCCGCCCCTCATAGGCGCGCTGAGCGGCCTCCCGTGCCAGGTCGATCACGGTATGGTCCGGACCCTCGTTTTCCCCGTGATAGGGCAGGGTGTCGAACACCTCCACCACCTGAGAGCGCATCCAGAGGCCGGGATGGATACGGATAGAGTAGCCGCAGCCCTCCTCGCACATCCAGTCGTAGAAGTTGGCCCTGGGCAGGCCATACACGGAGAGGATGCTCATGATCACGCCGCCGTGGGTGACTAAAACCGCCGTGGTCTCCTTCTTGACCATCAGATTCTGTACCAGAGCTTCAAAGCCCATGCACACCCGGCGCAGAAAAATGTTCCCGCTCTCCCCCTCGGGAGGCGCGCCCTTTCTGCCGTCCGCCACCCAGGCTTCAAAAGCCGGGTCGCCGGCAAGCTCTTTGGCCGTTTTATTTTCCCATTTTCCAAAATCACATTCGGCCAGCTCCAAAATCACCTCCGGGTCCGCCCCGGGATAGAGGATCTTTAAGGTGTCCACACAGCGGGTGGAGGGGCTGGCAAAATAGGCGGAGACCTCCGGGTATTGAAACTTCTTCTTCTTTTCCGCCAGCTCTTTAATGGAACTCATGGCAAGGGGAGATTCCGTCCTCCCGATATATCTCCCTTCCAGGTTTCCCTCACAGGCGGCGTTGCGGATCAAGTGGATCACATAGGATTTCATTGCTTCTCCTTTTTTCCCACCTCTTTCTCGGAAAGAGTTTTTCCCTCCCCCATGCGGCAGGCGCTTTGCGCTATTATAGCCAGATTCCGAAAAAAATGCAACCGAAATCGCGCGGAAAAGCAAAAAAGGAAAAAATCGGGAAGAAACTCTGTCATTTCAGGTGATTTTGTGTTATACTAATACGAACTCGGTTTCGCCCTGAGGCGAAACAAAGCTCGTGTGAAAGCGGGGCTTTTTCCGCCTTTCACGCCTGGGGCAGCGCCGTTTATTGAGGGCCGGAAATCCGGCCTCCGAAAGGGCCGCGCCGGGCTTTTCAAATAAAATTTTATTTTATTAAAATTTCGTTTCACAAGGTTTCATTTCAATACCGGAATACGGGAGGTTTGATCAGATCATGTGTGGATTTGTGGGATACCTTGACGGGGGCGCGACCTTGCAGGATGAAACTGTGCTTCACGCCATGACGGACGCGATCCGCCACCGGGGTCCGGACGACGCGGATTACTATATGGACGGCTGCGCCGCCCTGGGCTTTCGCCGCCTTTCCATCATCGACCTGGAGGGCGGGCGGCAGCCCATCCTCAACGAGGACGGCACCAAGGTGCTGCTGTTTAACGGAGAGATCTACAATTACCGGGAATTGAGAGAAGAGCTTCTCACAAAGGGGCACCTGTTTAAAACCGCCGCCGACTCCGAGGTGGTTTTGCACGGCTTTGAAGAATACGGCGACGCCTTTTTGAACCGCCTGAGAGGGATGTTCGCCTTTATCATCTGGGACAAGGAAAAAAAGCGTCTGTTCGGCGCCCGGGACTTTTTCGGCATCAAGCCCCTCTATTACGCCAAAATGGGAGACACGCTGCTGTTCGGATCAGAGATCAAAAGCTTTCTCTTTCATCCCCACTTTAAAAAAGAATTAAACGAGAGGGCTCTGGAAAGCTATCTCTCGTTCCAGTATTCCCCCGGGTCGGAAACCTTCTTCAAAAATGTGTACAAGCTGCCTCCCGCCCATTTCTTCACCTATGAAAACGGCGTGATGGAGCTTTCCCGCTACTGGATCCCGGAATTCCACCCGGAGGAGGACAAGCCGCTCTCCTATTGGGTGGACGAGATCGAAAAGGCCTTTGACGATTCCATCGAAGCCCATAAGGTGAGCGATGTGGAGGTAGGCTCCTTCCTCTCCTCCGGCGTGGATTCCAGCTATGTGGCCTGCTCCGCCCATGTGGACAAGACCTTTACCGTGGGCTTTGACAACGGCACAAAATACAATGAGATCAGCTACGCCCAGGAGCTTTCCCAGCAGATCCCCGTGAAAAACATCAGCAAGGTGATCACTCCCGAGGAATTCTGGAACACCTTCCCGAAAATCCAGTACCATATGGACGAGCCTTTGGCGGATCCCTCCGCCGTGGCGCTTTACTTTGTGTGCAACACTGCCTCGCAGCATTTGAAGGTGGTGCTTTCCGGAGAGGGCGCGGATGAGATCTTCGGCGGCTACAACATCTATAAGGAGCCCCTGGAATGTACCTGGTATGATAAGATCCCCTTCCCCATCCGCAAGGTGATCGGGACGGTGGCCTCTCTTCTGCCCGCCCACCGGGGACTGAATTTCCTGGTGCGCAGAGGCAAGCGTCTGGAGGAGCGCTTCATCGGAAACGCCTATATGTTCACGCAGAAGGAGCGCAGGGCGCTTTTGAAGCATCCCACCGATGTGGCCTCTCCGGCCCAGATTGTAAAGCCCTGCTACGACAGAATGAAGGGCTGCGATCCGGTGACCAAAATGCAGTTTGTAGACCTCAATATGTGGATGGTGGGAGATATTCTCCTGAAGGCCGACAAGATGAGCATGGCAAACTCTCTGGAGCTCAGAGTGCCGTTTCTCGACAAACACATCATGGCTCTGGCCGGCAGGATCCCCACCCGCTACCGCGTCAACCAGGAAAACACCAAGTACGCCATGCGTCAGGCTGCCCTGCGCAGAATGCCGGACAAGTGGGCTTCCAAAAAGAAGCTGGGCTTCCCTGTGCCCACCCGGGTATGGCTCAAGGAAGACAAGTATTATGGGATCGTCAAAGCAGAGTTTGAAAGCGAGACGGCGGAAAAGTTCTTCCACACCGAAAAGCTTGTAAAGCTTCTTGACGACCACAAAAACGGCAAGGCGGACAACAGCCGCCGGGTGTGGACTGTCTACACCTTCCTGATCTGGTACAAACAATTTTTCAGCGAGGAGGCGCCGCGATATGACGGACAAAATTGAGTTTCAACCCATTTTACTGGGCAGCGATATCAATGTATACGGGATGGCCCGCTCCTTTCACGAGGAGTACGGGATCCGCTCTCTAGCCATCGGCAAGGGCGTTTTAGGCCCCTGCACAGCCAGCTCTATCGTTTCCGTAGAGGTGGTAGAGCCCAATCTGGAGGACGACGAGGTATTTGTAAAGACGCTGCTTAACTTCTCCGAAAAATTTCACCGGGAGCATCCCGGAGACTGCAAGCTGCTCTTAGTGCCCTGCGGGGACAACTATATCAAGCTGCTGGTGAGAAATCAGGAAAAGCTTCGGGGGACATACGAGTTCGAGTGTATCGACGAGCCCCTTCTCATGCGGCTTTCCATGAAAGAGAGCTTTTATGAGGTCTGCACGGAGCATGGCTTCTCCTTCCCGAAAACCACCACCTGCTCTTATGAGGACCATGAGAGCATTGAGCTGCCCTTTGACTTTCCCGTCATCATCAAGCCCTCCAATTCCGTCGCTTACTGGAACTGCCGCTTCCCCCACAAGAAGAAGGTCTTTGTGGCTCAGAACCGGGAGGAATTCGAGAAGATCCTCACCGCCATCTACTCCTCTTCCTATCACGACCATCTGATCCTGCAGGAGTATATTCCCGGCGACGACAGCAATATGCGGGTGATGAACTGCTACTGCGGGCGGGATAAAAAGGTGAAGCTCATCGCGCTGGGGAACGCATTATTGGAGGAACATTCCCCGGAAGGCATCGGCAGCTATGCCGCCATCATCAACGGCTTCGACGAAAAACTCAACGAACAGATGAAAACCTTTTTGGAGGACATCGGCTACATCGGCTTTGCCAACTTCGACATGAAGTACGATTCCCGGGACGGCACCTACAAGCTCTTTGAAATGAACCTGCGCCAAGGCAGAAGCAGCTTTTTCGTCACCGCCGCGGGGTACAACCTGGCCAAGTGGCTGGTGGACGATGTGATCTACCACAAGGAGCTGCCCTGTACAGTAGCTACCAATCAGGTGTTGTGGACCATCATCCCTAAAAAGATCATTTTTGAGTATGTACAGGACGAAAAGCTCAAGGCTCAGGCGAGAAAGCTCGTCAAAGAAAAGAAGGTCTGCGATTCCTACTATTATAAGGGCGACCGCTCCCTCAAGCGCTGGATTCATTTCCAGAAAAATCAGCTTCACTACTTTGAGAAATACAAGCGGTATTTCGGAAACAAGGGACTGAGAGACTAAGCTGACGGCAGCTGCGCCGCCAGAAAAAAACTGCCGTTTTACGGGAAAGGAGGGGTGTCTTATCAAAACACTGGGGATCATCGGAGGGCTGGGGCCCATGGCCACCGCCTACCTTTTACAGCTGATCATCGAAATGACCGATGCGAAAACCGACCAGGAGCATCTGGATGTCATCGTATTTGACCGTCCTCAGGTGCCGGACCGCACCGCCCATATCCTGGACCCTAAAAAGCCCTCCCCCTTGCCCTCCATGCAGCGCACCGCCCAAACGCTGGAACGGCTGGGCGCCTCTGTACTGTGCGCCCCCTGCATCACCTCGCATTATTTTTACTCCCAATTACAGGGGGCCGTTTCCATTCCCTTCCTCAATATGGTAAAGGAAACCGCCAGAGAGCTAAGGGAGAACGGGCGGAGGAAGGTGGGCGTTATGGCCACCGCCGGGACCGCCAGGACCGGCCTGTTTCAAAAGGCCCTGCAGGAGTTGGGGTTGGAACCCGTTTTGCCGGACGAGCAGGGACAGGACCTCACAATGGAGATCATCTACGGGGAGATCAAGGCGGGCAGGCCCGCTGACCCAAACAAGTTTGAAAAGATCTCCCGCGCCCTGTTTTTGCAAGGCTGCGACAGCATTATTTTAGGCTGTACAGAGCTTTCTCTCATCAAGAAAGCCACCCCTCTGGGACATGGATATCTGGACGCGCTGGAGGTGCTGTCCAAACGCTGCGTCACCGCCTGTGAAGCGCCGCTAAAGGCAGACTACAGCAATCTTATTACCTGAAAAGCGAAGGAGGAAGCCCTTATGTGCGGCTTTATCGGCTTTATGAATACGCCGGAGGTCTCTGACCGGGAGCAAGTGATCCACGCGATGACAGACAGGATCATTCACCGGGGCCCGGACGACGCGGATTACTATGTGGACGAGGATGTTTCCCTGGGGTTCCGGCGATTGTCCATTATCGACCTTGCGGGCGGCAGACAGCCTATCCTCAACGAGGACGGCACCAAGGTTCTGCTGTTTAACGGAGAGATCTATAACTACCAGGAGTTAAGAGAAGACCTGCTTCAAAAAGGCCACCTCTTTACCACCAAGGCAGATTCCGAAACCATCCTTCACGGCTTTGAGGAGTACGGCAAGGAGATCCTGCAAAAGCTTCGTGGTATGTTCGCCTTTGTCATCTGGGATAAAACCGAAAAGAAGCTGTTCGGCGCACGGGATATTTTCGGGATCAAGCCTTTTTACTATTATGAAAACAAGGGCCAGTTCTTTTTCGGCTCGGAGATCAAAAGCTTTCTCTCGCACCCGTCCTTTGAAAAGGAGCTGCGGGAAGAGCTGATCCCGGAATACCTCTCCTATGAGTATCTGCCGGACGAGCGCACCATCTTCCGGAATGTCTATAAGCTTCCGGGCGCTCACTGCCTGGAATATCAAAACGGAAAGCTCAAAATAGAGCGGTATTACAGGATCCGGTATCAGATCGAAGAGGACAAGAACCTGGAGGACTGGGAAAAGGCTATCACAAAGGAGTTTTCCGAATCCGTTGCCATGCACCAGATCAGCGATGTGGAAGTAGGCTGTTTTCTCTCCTCCGGCGTAGATTCCAGCTATGTGGTCAAAGAGATCTCCAAGGGCACCAAAAAAGTCAAGACCTTTTCCGTGGGCTACGAGGAGGAAAAATACAGCGAGCTGCCCTACGCCCAGGACTTCTCCCAGGTGGTGGGCGTGGAGAATATCTCCAACAAGGTGTCGGCGGACGAATTTTTTGACGCCATGCCGGAGATCCAGTACTATATGGACGAGCCCCTGCCCAACCCCTCAGAGATCCCCCTGTATTTCCTGGCGAAGAATGCCAGAAAGTATGTGAAGGTCGTGCTTTCCGGCGAGGGAGCGGACGAGCTGTTCGGCGGCTATCCCATGTACCTGCAAGGGGGACATTTCGCGGAGTATACCCGAAAGGTTCCCCGGCCCATCCGCAGGCTGGCCGGAGCCGTTGCGGGAAAGCTGCCGGAATTCAAGGGCAAGCATTTCCTGGTGCGGGGAGGCATGGAGCCCTGGCAGCGGTTCATGCGGGCAAACTATGTGTTTACAGACAGCAGGGAGCGCCAGAAGTACCTGAAGCGCCCCATCACCTCCAGGCTGCCGGAGGAGTACAGCAAGCGGTACTTCGACGAGGTGGCGGACCTGGACGAGCCCACCCAGCTGCAATATGTGGATATGCATACCTGGATGATCTACGACATCCTTCTGAAGGCGGACCGCATGAGCATGGCAAACTCTCTGGAGCTGAGAGTCCCCTTCCTGGACAAAAAGATGCTGGAGCTTTCCACCCGCATCCCCACCCGGTTCCGGGCGGACTGCAAGACGGAGACCACGAAAAAGGCCTTGCGCAGTGCGGCCGTCAAGGAGCTGCCGGAGCGCACCGCCAACAAAAAGAAGCTGGGCTTCCCCGTTCCCCTCTCCGACTGGCTCAGGGAGGACAAATACTATGAAAAGGTGAAGAAAGCCTTCTTAAGCGAGACCTCGGAAAAGTTCTTCGTCACAAAAGAGCTGATAAAGCTTTTGGACGATCACAAGGCGGGAAAAGCCCTCAATATGCAGAAGATCTGGTCCTTTTACACCTTCCTTGTCTGGTACGAAGAGTTCTTTGTGAAAAATTAGAGCGGTTAAAGATGCAGAAAGCTCCATGTAAAGCTATCGGGCTTTACATGGAGCCGTTTCGCTCTATTTTGCTACAACAATACGATATGGTTTTCCCTGCAAACCCGAAGGGTCTCCTCATCCCAGAGGGAAGCCTGCACCTCGCCGATATGGGCTTTCCCCAGAAGAAGCATACAGAGTCTGCTCTGCCCGATACCGCCGCCGATGGTCAGGGGAAGCTCACCGGAAAGAAGCATTTTGTGAAAGGGCAGCTTTGCCCTCTCCTCACAATTCGCCTCCTTGAGCTGGCGGCTGAGAGATTCCGGGTCTACCCGGATCCCCATGCTGCTAATCTCCAACGCACAGGAAAGGGGCTTGTGCCAGAAGATCAGGTCGCCGTTTAATTCCCAATCGTCATAATCCGGCGCGCGGCCGTCATGGCGCTCTCCGCTTTTCAGCTTCCCGCCGATCTGCTCGATAAACACCGTTTGATACTCTTTCGCGATTTCGTTCTCCCGCTCCTTGGGGGAAAGCTGTGGGAAGCGATCCTCCAGCTCCTGAGAGGTAATGAAGCACACCTCTCTTTTAAGCTCCGTGTCCAGCAGAGAGAACTGCCATTTCAACTCATCTAGCGTGCCGCAGATGGCGCTGACGATCCGGTTCACCGTATCCTCTAAGTACTCTCTGGTGCGCATGGAACGGTCGATCACCTTTTCCCAGTCCCACTGGTCCACATAGATGGAGTGGAGATTATCTAGCTCCTCATCCCGTCGGATGGCGTTCATATCAGTGACCAGTCCATTGCCCACGAAGAAATCATAGTTATGCAGCGCAAGGCGCTTCCATTTCGCCAGAGAATGGACCACCTGCGCGTCCTTCCCCACGGCGGGGATATCGAAGCTCACCGGCCGCTCCACTCCGTTGAGGTCGTCGTTAAGGCCGGTGGAGGGATCCACAAACAGAGGCGCGGTCACCCGCTTCAGGTGCAGCGCGGCGCAAAGCTTTACCTGAAACACATTTTTGATCAGCCCAATGGCCTTCTGAGTCTCGTAAAGGCGAAGAGGAGCCTTATAGCGCTTAGGTACAATGGTCATCGTATTCACACTCCAATTTTATAGAAAATCAGAAACCCGGCTTACTGCTTCCGGCCGGAAAGCTTGGTCATCCCGTACACTAAAACGGCGATCAGGCCGATCACCACAAAGATCCCCAGCATCCCTTTTCCCATAATGCCCAGGGCTTCCATCACATTTGTCATTACCTGAGGGTCCATTTTCCGCTCCTTTCCCGCCGCCTTCCGGCGGTGTCAAATGATTCGTTTTATCGTGAAGCTAAAAAAGCTTCTAAAAAGCAGCAGTCCGGCTGCAGCTATTTAAAAAATCCCAGCACGATGCCGCCCGCCACCGCGGAAGCGATCTGTCCGGACACATTGGCTCCCACCGCGTGCATGAGAAGATGGTTTTGATTGTTTTCCGCGATCCCCATTTTCTCCACCACTCTGGCAGACATGGGGAAGGCGGAGATTCCGGCCGCTCCCACCATGGGATTGACCTTGTTTTTGCAGAAGAGATTCAAAACCTTGGCGAACAGGACGCCGCCTACCGTGTCGAACACAAAGGCAAACAGGCCCAGACCCATGATCATCAGGGTCTGCCAGTTCACAAACTGCTCTGCACGCATGGAGAAGGAAATGGTCAGGCCGAGGAGCAGGGTCACCAGGTTGGCCAGGTCATTCTGAGCTGTTTCGGAAAGCCTGTTTAATACCCCGCACTCCCGAATCAAATTGCCGAACATCAAAAAGCCTACCAGGGAAACAGAGGCGGGAGCAACCAGTCCGGCCACAAAGGTGACCAGGATCGGGAACAGGATCCTGGTGGTCTTGTTCACCGCGGCAGGGCGGTATTCCATGCGGATTCCCCGCTCCTTTTTGGTGGTCACCGCCTTGATGGCCAAAGGCTGAATGATGGGCACCAACGCCATATAGGAATAGGCCGCCACCGCGATGGGGCCGATGAAGTTGGATTTCAGCACTTGGGAAACGAGAATCGAGGTGGGGCCGTCCGCCGCTCCGATAATCCCGATGGAGGCTGCGTCCCGAATGTCAAAGCCCAGGAGGGACGCCAGCACAATGGTGAGGAAAATGCCGAACTGCGCGGCGGCTCCGAACAGAAACATTTTCGGATTGGAGAGCAGAGGGCCGAAATCAATCATGGCGCCAATGCCGATAAACAGCAGCAGAGGCATTGCTTCCGACGCCTCGATCCCGATTCGAAACAGCCATTGAATGATACCCTGGGTCTCCCCCACTCCGGCCATCATCTGATTGAGTACGCCGGAGAAGGGCAGGTTAACCAAGATCGCTCCAAACCCCATAGGCAGAAGCAGGGCCGGCTCGTAATCCTTTTTGATGGCGAGGTAAATGAGCGCCGCCCCCACCAAATACATGACGACCTGCTGCCAGGTAATGGAGATGATACCTTCCCATAAAAACTCCATGTCCGATACATCCTTCCTTTTCTTAATTAACTAGCCTTTCCGGATTGAGGAATAAAAAACAGACCTGAGCCCCGCGGCACAGGTCTGGTCGTTTCAAGCTAAACCAGAGGCTGACCCCAGGATTGTTGATTTAGCTGCATGGTATTCCATACCGACTACTCCCCTATAGCGCTCTGATTCTAGCATGTTTGTAAAATTCTGTCAAGAAAATCCCGGGATTTCTCTTGATTTGAAAATAGTTTTGAAGGGATACGATCCTCGCAGGAAACCAGCTCATTGAAGAAATATTTCCATAGAAAAAAATATTGAAGAAACCACTTCATTGCAGCGCTATACAGAAATATTTTCCTTTTGGGAAAATATTTCCATAGAAAAATTTTCAAAGAAAATTTTTCTATTGTGAAAGGTTTTGCTTTTGCCGTTCGTATTGAGGGTGAATAACAAAAAGGAGATCTGAACATGAAAAAACTAGCCTTATCTATTTTGACCGCCGTGCTCACCACCGTTCTTGTTGTGGTAGGGTCTCTGGGCGCTTTCGCCGCCGCTGACACTCAAAATACCGAAGCCGCCCAGAAAGAAGACTTCGTCGAGGCTGCCGCAGGCACTTCCTCTTCCTTTTCCGCTGCAGAAGAACTGGCGGAAGCGCTGGATTTCAGCCATGACGACGAAGACCTCATGAACTTTAAGAAGGAACTAAACGCCCTTCGGAAAGAGAGCGCTCTGGCGATGTCTGCTCCTGTGTCCAGGAGTGCTTCCTACAGCGATACCTGCCCCGGCTTCCTGGATGAAGACGGCGATGGGATCTGCGATTACTGTGCCGGTACCAACTGTCCGAACTATACAGATAATGATGGCGACGGTGTCTGCGACAACAGAGATGAGGGTTGCGGAAACGGTCAGGGCTGTGGCAATGGTCAGGGCTGTGGCAATGGTCAGGGCTGTGGCAATGGTCAGGGCTATGGCAATGGTCAGGGCTATGGCAACGGCCAGGGCTGCGGAAATGACAGTTGTCCGAATTTTGTAGATGACAACGGCGATGGAATCTGCGATAATAGAGGAGAGGATTGCGGAAACGGCCAGGGCTATGGAAACGGCCAGGGCTACGGAAATGGCGGAGGCCACCATGGCGGAGGACACCATGACGGAGGCTGCGGAAACGGCCATGGTGGAGGGCATGGACGCCACTGCAGATAAACTCAAGAACAGGAGAATAGAAACCGGAGAGATCTCATGCGCAGCGAGTTGGAGGTCTGCCGGGCGATCGACAGCTATGCGGACACCGTCCGGCGGGTTTGTACCGTCTATTTAAAAAATTACGCCGATACAGAGGACATATTCCAAACTGTGTTTTTGAAATATGCCCTCTCTCCTGTTGCATTTGAAACACCGGAGCATGAAAAGGCCTGGCTGATCCGCGTCACCATCAACGCCTGTAAGGACCTGTTGAAAAGCGTCTTTCATCATCGAGTATCCCTGGAGGAGTGTTTGGAACAGGAGGCGCGGGAAGACGACCGCTGTGAAGTCTGGAGGGCAGTCTGCGCTCTGCCTCAGAAATACAGGACCGTGATTTACCTTCATTACTATGAGGGTTACTCTGCGCCGGAAATGGGAAAGATGCTTAAAAAGAACACCAACTCCATTTACACCCTGCTTTCCCGCGGCAGAAAATTATTGGAAGAGAGCCTGGGAGGTGAACAGCTTGAAGTATGAACTAAAGGCTGCCTTTGACGCCATTCACGCTGGGGAAGACCTGAGAGAAAATGCCAAAGAGTTTCTGCACAAAAAGCTGTACGCCAAAAAGCGTTCTCTCAGAAGACCCGCCTTGGCTATGGCCTGTCTTGCACTTCTCCTGCTTGTCTGTGCCGGTTATTTTTCCTATTACACGCCGGTAGCGGCTGTCAGCGTAGATATTAACCCCTCCCTGGAGTTGGATGTCAATCTGTATGACCGGGTGATCCGGATCACGGGCTACAACGAAGAAGGCGAAGGTCTGGCGGAAACTCTTTCGGTGCTTCATATGAATTATTCCGATGCCATCAACGCCATTCTGGAAAGTGATCCCGTGGTCTCCTATCTGCAGAAGGATGAGCTTTTGGAGGTCACCGTAAGCGGCAATGATGAAAAGAGCGAGGCGATCTCCCACTGTATCTCCTCCCAAACCGCCGTAGAGGCGGGGAATGTCCACTGCTGCAAAAGCTCAGAGGACGCGGCAAAGGCCCATGCGGCTGGCTTCTCTCTGGGAAAATACCGGGCCTTTTTGGAGCTTCAGAAATTAGACCCCTCCGTGGAGGTAGAGTCTGTGAGAGGCCTTACCATGCGGCAGATCCGGGACAGGATCGCCCAGGCCGCCTCTTCGGAAAGCGAAAGCTCCCAGCCCTCCTCTTTACCGGAGGAAGAGGCTTCCGCCGCACCCGAGGATATCTCAAGCTCTGCCCCAGATCCGAGCAGCTCAGCTGAGCATTGCGGAAACGGTCAGGGTAATGGGATGGGAAATGGTCAAGGCAACGGGCAGCATGGCCAGGGACACGGTCAGGGAAATGGTCAGGGAAATGGTCAGGGTCATCATGGACAGGGAGGCGGCTATGGAGGCGGCGAAAAATGCCGCTGAGCCCAGAAACCTGCGATCGTCCAAAAAAATCACAACACATACGGGAAAAGGCCTGTCAGAGCTTTCTGGCAGGCCTTTTTTAAGCCAACAGACAGACCCGAAGTCATGATGACCCAGTAGAACTGGTGATTTGCACTTCTCGCCTGCCGGCTCGGCCAGTGCTAAACGGTGCCTACCGGGCGCTGGCACCCCTAAACAAGGCAATTACGGACTTCGCCCCTAAGAGGGGAAGATTTCCTTCAAAAATCTGAAAGTTTAGCACCGCATTACCAAAACACAGACAGCCGCTTATGTGCGGCTGTCTTTCTTGATACAAAAAAGGACAGGCATTTGCCTGTCCTTTTTCCTTTGTCTGTTTCTTACTTGAAATATCTCTCCAGCAGGCCCTTGAAAGCCTTGCCATGTCTCGCCTCATCTCTTGCCATCTCATGAACGGTGTCGTGAATGGCGTCCAGATTCTGTTCTTTCGCAAGCTTCGCCAGAGCGGTCTTTCCGGCGGTAGCGCCGTTCTCGGCCTCAACGCGCATCTGAAGATTCTTCTTGGTGGAGTCGGTCACGACCTCGCCCAACATCTCGGCAAACTTTGCAGCATGCTCGGCTTCCTCATAAGCCGCCTTCTCCCAATACAGGCCAACCTCGGGATAACCCTCGCGATGAGCCACACGAGCCATTGCCAGATACATGCCTACCTCGGTGCACTCGCCCTGGAAGTTCTCTCTGAGGCCTTCCACGATTTTAGGATCCACTCCCTTGGCAACGCCTACCACATGCTCGGCGGCCCAGGACATATCGCCGGCCTGCTCGTTGAACTTCTCAGCAGGAGCGCCGCAAACCGGGCACTTTTCGGGGGCGGCAGCGCCCTCGTAAACATAGCCGCAAATGGTGCAAACAAACTTTTTCATGATGAATTCCTCCGTTTTATGATAAAAAATAATGGAACTGCTTTTTAATCGCCCGCAGGCAACCCCTTTCTACATTCCAGGGTCCTGCCGGCACTTCTCACATAGCCCATGGAATACCACTGAGGCGTCCTGCACGGAGAGATGAAGTCTCTGAGAAAGTGTTTCCAGCTCTTCCTTTGTGAAAAAGGGCTCGTGTACGTCGATCACTGCTTTGCACTGAGAGCAAACAAAATGGGCATGGGGCTCCACCCTCGCGTCAAAATGCTCTTGCCCATTGATCACGCCTACGCTGACAACCTTTCCCGTTTCACAGAATTTTTTCAGATTCCGGTAAACGGTGCCCAAACTCAAATTGGGATACCTTGGCTTCAGCTTGGCATATACCCAATCCGCGGTGGGATGGGTATCCGTCTCTTTCAGGGTGTTTAAGATCGCAACTCGCTTTCTGCTGAAGTTCTCTCTTTTTTCCATCCGAATTCTCCCTGCATTTTTAATGTTAATCGTCTGTTCCTACTTATCCGGCCCGACTTTACCCTATATGATACCGTCCGGCTCTCCACCCCCAAAGCACTTTCCGCTGGGATTTCCTTTCCGTGGAATTCATTATAGCACAAACGACTCGGATTTGTAAATAGGAATCGTTATTATTTATTTTTTTATTTCACTGAGCAGTTTTACCAACGCCCTGCTTCTGCCTTCTTCGCTCACCGCCACCAGCTCGTCTCCCTCCTGAAGCACGGTAGAGCCGTTGGGGATGGAGAAGCTGCCGTTTCGGATCAAGGAGATCAGCAGAGTGCCCTTGGGAAACACGACCTCTCTGACAGCTTTTCCATCCAGCGCGCTGTTTTGAGGTAAAACCATAGAGCAGATATCCGCTTTTCCCCGGTTCAAAGTCGCCACCAGATGCATATGGGCAAGGTCTGCCTCCTGTTCGATCAGCCTTGAAATAACCTCCGTGCTGCTCACCACATTCTCAATTCCCAAGAGCTGGAAGGTGTCAATATTTCTTGGGTCATTTGCCCGAACGATCACCTTTTTTGCGTGAAAATATTCTTTTGCCAGCTGTGCCGCCACCAAATTGTCCTGATCCTGCCCGGTGACCGCCATAAAAACATCGGCGTCCTGAAGCTCTGCCGCTTCCAGCACCGCCACCCGGGAGCCGTCTCCCCAGAACACGGAAGCATCCAGGCTGTCCGCCAGCTTTTCACACCGCGCGCGGTCCTTCTCAATCAGGCTCACCGTGTGCCTGCGTTCCAGCATGATGCGCGCCAGGCTTTCCCCCAGCTTGCCGCCGCCCATAATGACCATCCGCATGATCTCTTCCTCCCATTCAATCGATTTTCCCGGCGATGATCACCGCGTCCCCAAAGGACAGGCGGCAATCAAAGTCCTCTGTTCTGAGGAAGAATCTGCCATCTTCCTTTACAACGCCGAACAGGCTGCAGCCGCTTGGCAGCTCCCATTGGGAAAGAAGCTTGCCCTCCTGCCTCCGGTCTACCGGCATCGCCCTGAGAGCGACCGTGGAAAGGCCAAAGCTGACTTGCTTGCTTTGAAGGGGAGAAAGGAGAGCCGACACGATCTTTTCCCCCGCCATATTGGTGGGGCAAACTGTGTCCAGGCCGAAATTTTCATAGATAGACTCCCGGTAGGGGTCTGAAATACGGGCGATCACCTTCGGGATACCGAACACATCCTTGGCGATCTGCCCCACCGCAATGTTCAGATTGTCATCCGCCGTCGTCACAGCCACGGCGTCACAATTTTCGATCCCGGCGTTTTTCAGGCTTTGGATATCCATGGGGAACCCTACGGAGGTCACTCCCTCGAAATCAGAGGAGAGCTGCAAAAGATTTTCCTCTTTTTCATCGATCACCGACACGTCATGCCCGGCCGCGTCCAACTGCTCGGCGGTCTTGCGGCCTAACAAGCCTCCGCCCACTACTAAAATATTCATGCTATCCCTCTTTCCCTATCGCTTACCACATTTTTCTGACCCATTTTTCATCCGCGAAAAAGGCAAGAACACGCCGGAAGCTCTCCGGCGCTTTCTTGCCCCTGCAATTTTCCAGTCAGTTTTCCTCCATAGATATTCTGTTCACTGTTCCCCATCCTCAGCATGGCGGGAATTGGCCGGCGCGGAAGAAGAGGCAGAAGAAGAGCTGTTCTGATCCGGCCGAGACTCCGGAAGGGAGGTCTGAGACCCCTCGCCGGAGGAAACAGGCGCGGCGGAAGTCTCCCTAAGCTTTGCAGCTTCTGTTAAGGTGATTTCCTTTACATCTGCAAATTCTGAAGAGATATAGGCTGTTTTCCCCTCATACTCGATTTGATACCAGCCATTTTTCTCCGTTTCCACCAACAGCAAAAATTGGTCTCCTGTTTCGGCCATCCCCAAAATTTCTCCGTCAGAGGAAGCTTTCGCGCGGATGTTCAAGCCGGGATCCACCTCTTTGACCTGGGCGATCTTCACCATCTGCGGCTTCGGCGTAGGAGTGGGGGCAATGGTAGGCACTGCGGAAGGAGCGCTTTTGGGACTTTTGGAATCCCCACAGCCCCACAGGGAAAAGAGAAACGCACTGATCAAAACCAAAGAAAGAACCTTTTTCATAAGCTTTGCACTCCTTCTGGATAAGGAATTCCATAAAATTCTTATAAATCGAGCGGCCATTTTGGCCGAGGATCGCTGCCATATCAGAAACCGTTGCCCAAAGCGCTGTCTCGCAGAGCTTTGGATCACAGCGTGAGAAATTCATTAGCGCCAGAAGCGCCATCTGCTTTGGAGAAGTCCGGTACCTTTCGAGCTTGTGAGAAAAGGAAACCGCTTCGCGGTTTAGGGCTTCTCCCATATGGCCACGAAAGTGATTATTATACAATGAAACAAAAATGCTTGCAAGGGCATTTTTGCGAGGCGTTCAATACCACGCCTGCGGCGAGCGCTCGTGAAGCAGCCTTACCTAAATACGCTTCCTCCTGACCCGACCGCAACTCACTGCGGGCATTATAACATGCTTGAATCACGAAGTGATTCGTCCTCTGGCGTTTCACACCTGAGGTGAAACGCAATCATGTTTCAATATTCTCTCAGCTGTCCAAAGCACTGCTTTGCAGAGCTTTGGGTCACAGCGTGAGAAATTCATTAGCGCCAGAAGCGCTATCTGCTTTGGAGAAGTCCGGTACCTTTCGAGCTTGTGAGAAAAGGAAACCGCTTCGCGGTTTAGGGCTTCTCCCATATGATTGCAGAAGAATTCTGCAATCATTATACCACAACCTGGAAGAATAGCCAATCCTTTTATCTCTTTTTCCCGAAAAAGGTCTACCGCGGCCTCTTCATTCCCCGGACCGCAGGGGCCTCCAGCAATTCTCCCGTCTCAGCAAATCGGGAGCCATGACAAGGGCAGTCCCAGGAATGTTCCTGCCGGTTATAGGATAGCGCGCATCCCATATGAGGGCAGCGGGGGACTCTGAGCGTAAGCAGCCCTGTGGCAGAATGAAACAGATTGGAAAAAAGCTGAGAGCGCCACGGACTTCTGGAGGGATCAAACAGCCGTGCATAGGGGTTCTCCCTTTCCAATACCAGATCCCGCAGCACCATGGCCGCCGTCATGGAAAGCGTCATCCCCCATTTATGGAAGCCCGTCGCCGTATAAAGGCCCTTTGTTCCCTTGGAATAGGCTCCGATATAGGGCAGGCCGTCCAAAGACATACAGTCCTGCGCCGCCCATCGGAAAACCTCCTCGGCCCCGGGATAATATTGGCTTTTCGCCTGGGAAAGCACTTCCCATCCCCCGCCTTTTTGGCCGGTGCGATGGCTTCCGCCTCCCAAGATCAACAGGTCCTCCCAGCCGCGAAAGGAGAGCCCCTCCGGATCCGCGTCCAGATACATTCCCCGCAGCTTTCCGGCGTTTTTCAGCGCCAGCGCGTAAGAACGGTCCTGATAGAGCTTTATAAAATACCCTCCGTGGCGGTTGATGAATGGGAAATGGGTGGCGACGATCACCCGTTTTGCCCTCACGCTTCCGCCTGGCGTTACCGCCCGATCCCCCTCCATCCTGATCACCCTGCTGTTCTCAAGGATTTTCAGGTCCTTCGCAATTTGGGAAAGGAATTTCAAAGGGTGGAACTGGGCCTGCTGCGGAAACTTCAACGCGGCCTTTACCGGGAAGGGAAGCGGAAGCTCTCTGGAAAGCTCTGCCGGAAAGCCAAGGCTTTTCACCGCCTCCCACTCCCGCAGCAGCCCCTCCAGCTCTCCCCTGCAATAGAGAAACGCGTCCTGCTCCCGAAAATCGCAGTTGATCTCCCGGCTCATTTTCCGGTACTGCTCCAGCGCTTCCTCGTTGGCCCGCAGATAAAGCTCTGCTCCCTCCCGCCCAAAATTTTGGATCAGCTTGTGGTAGATCAGCCCATGCTGAGAGGTGATCTTGGCGGTGGTGTTTCCCGTTGTCCCGCCGCAGATCTTATCCGCCTCCAGTAGGAGGTAATCGACTCCCTCCGCCTGTAGGAAATACGCGCACAAAAGGCCCGCGATCCCGCCCCCTATGATCAGGACATCCGTCTCCAGATCTCCCCGCAGCTTGTCAAAGCATGGCATGGAAACGGTATTCCGCCAGATAGACTCCTTTTTCATTCTCTTCCTCCTGTGATGGGTTTTACGGTTAGTATGTGCCGTTTCTCCCGGAAAACAGCCCGCGGCCTTTCTTGACACCCTTCACCCCTCATGCTATATTATCGATAGTTTTAAAGCGCTTTCTGTGCTTTCGAAAGAAAGGATGGCATCTTATGAAAAAAATCGATACGGCAAGCATGACCAATAACGGGAGGGAAATTTTCCGCTGACAGCGGCCCTTCCACTACAAAATGGAGGGAATTTTCTTTGTTTAAACAGCTTCATCGATTTATATCCTTTTATAAGCCCTATGCGGGTTGGTTCTTCGCGGATATGGCCTGCGCGCTGATCGTGTCCGCGATCGCCCTGCTTGTACCGCTGGGGGTGCGGGTCATCACCCAGGATGTGCTGGTACAGGGCGGAGACGGGCTTCCCTGGCGCGTCCTGCGGCTGGGAGCGGTGCTGCTTTTGCTGGTGATCCTTCAGGCTCTCTGCTATTATTTTCTGGATTATCAGGGCCATCATATGGGCGCCAGGATGGAACGGGATATGCGCGCCCAGCTGTTTCGACATTGCCAGAAGATGTCCTGTTCCTTTTACGACACTCACAAGGTGGGAGAGCTGATGTCCCGGATCACGGCGGACAGCCTTTCTCTGGGAGAGTTTTTCCACCACTTTCCCGAGGATGTGGCGGTGAATACGATCCAGCTTGCGGGAGCCACGGTCATCCTTTTTACCATCAACTGGAAGGTCACTTTGGTGATCCTGGCATTTCTGCCCTTTATGGCGATCTACACCCTGCACTACAGCCGGAAAATGAGGGAAGCTTTGGCCCAGGGCCGTGAGCGCATGGGAGCTGTCAACGCCCAGGTGGAGGACTCGCTTTCCGGCGTGCGGGTGGTACAATCCTTCACAAGCGAAAAGGTGGAGGAAGAAAAGTTTGACCGGCAGAATCAGCTGTTCCTGGAAAGCCGCCGCCGCGGCTATCAGGGAGAGGCTAAGCTTTACTGCGGAATGGACGCCTTCTCCAGCCTCCTTCCCATAGCGGTGGTGGTTTTCGGCGGCCTTGCCATCTGGGCGGGGACAATGGAATTGCCCGATCTGATCCTTTTTCTGATGTATGTCAATTACTTTGCGGCCCCGGTAAAGAGCCTGGCGAATACCAGCCGCCTTTTGCAGGAGGGCCGCACCAGCTTTGCCAGATACTGGGAACTGATGGAAACGGCTCCGGAGATCCGGGAGGCGCCCTGTGCCCGGGCCCTTCCCAGAGTCAGGGGCGATCTGGAGCTACAGGACATCTCCTTTTCCTATGACGGCGGAGCCAGCGTGTTTCGCGGCCTGAACCTGTCGGTCAAAGCCGGAGAGTATGTGGCTCTGGTGGGGGCCTCCGGTGTGGGCAAAACCACCCTCTGCTCCCTGATTCCCCGATTCTATCAGACTCAAAAGGGAAAGATCCTGCTGGACGGTCAGCCTATTGAAGAGGCGACCCTGGGATCGCTCCGGCAGAACATTGGGATGGTGCAGCAGGATGTATACCTGTTTGCGGGCACCATTGAGGAGAACATCGCCTATGGCAGGCCCGGCTGCACCCGGGAAGAGATCGTTTCCGCCTCCAAAAAAGCCGGGGCGCATGAATTCATCCTGAAGCTGCCTCAGGGATACGACACCGATGTGGGGCCGCGGGGCGTGCGGCTCTCCGGCGGCCAGCAGCAGCGGATCTCCATTGCCCGGGTGTTCCTGAAGGATCCGCCCATTGTGATCTTTGACGAGGCCACCAGCGCTTTAGACAACCACAGCGAAAAACTGATCCAAAAAAGCATGGAACAGCTGGCCGGACAGCGCACCACCCTGGTCATCGCCCACCGCCTCTCTACGGTGCGGAAGGCTGACCGCATCGTGGTGCTGGACGAGCAGGGCGTCTGTGAAGAAGGGTCTCACGAGGAGCTGATCCGCGCCGGAGGAGTATACGCCGGAATGTATCAGGCGTCGTCAGAGCTTTAAGGGAAAAGCGGGGGGAGTGTTTCCGCGAAAGCAGAGCTTTTCTTCTTTACTTCTCTCCCAAAAGATTCATTTCCCCAGAAAAGCTTCTATTCCCCAAGATGAATCAAAAATATTGCGGACTTTCTCTGCCGAATGTGCTACACTGAAAGAAAAATCTCAAAGGAGCGAGACCTATGGCATTGGTTCATTATAATTTTAAGAGTCAGTCTATTGAGAGAAATGTCTCCGTCACGATCATTCTGCCCACCGACGAGCTGAGCTTTTACGACCCCGCAGAGTCTCAGGCGCGGGGCCAGAACCCCATTGGCCAGAAAAAGCGCTGCAAGTATCAGGCCGGCATGAAATTTCAAACGGTCTATGTTTTGCACGGCGGAGGAGAAAACCACTCGGTCACCTCGCGGTACGTGCCTTTAGAGCGGTATGCCCAGGAAAACCGCGTGATGCTGGTCTGCCCCGATTTCCAATTCTTCGGCACGGATTGCGCGGGAGGAAAGTATTTCACCTATCTCACAGAAGAACTTCCCACGGTCATTCAAACGATATTCCCCTCCTCCCCTGAGCGGGAGGACAATTTTGTCATGGGATACGCCATGGGCGCAAATGTGGCGCTGGGCATGGCAATCCTCCGACCGGACTTATACAGCGCCTGCCTGGACATCTCCGGCGGCATCGGCATGACTCTGGACGCCCGGACGCTGGTGGAGGAAATGAAGAGCGACCATTTCAAGACCTTTATGCCCTCCTATCAGGTTGCCTTCGGCGATCCGGAAGCCTTTCCCGGCTCAGCCTATGATCTCTACGCCGCGGCAGTGAGAAACAAAAAAGAAGGAAAGCCGCTTCCCAGATTTCTTCTGGCCTGCGGCAGCAGGGAATTCATCCGGAGGCGCATGGAGGGCGACGCCGAAAAGCTTCGGGAGCTGGAATACCCGGTGGAATATATCCTGGCGCAGGACTATGACCACGATTGGAACATGTGGGAAAAATATCTTTGCGAGGGGCTTCGTACCCTGCTCCCCCTGAAGCGGGATTTTCTCTATCCCCAGCAATCATTTAACAAATAAAACAAGGAACGGCAGCATGGCAGACTCCTTTCCTGTCTCCAAGGAGGCCGAAAATGAAGCAGACAGACCAAACCCCGAACGAGTCCATAGACCGTGCACGCCTGCGCCGGGTGAAAATTATTTTTGCTGCCATCTATTTCTTCTTTATGCTGGCAAGGGCTGTGTTTGGGCCATTTATCACAGTTTATTTGGAGGAAAAGGGGCTTTCACCGGAACAGATCGGACTGATCACCGGTATCAACTCCTTCGCGCTGTTCACCATCGGCGTGCTGTACTATATGGATTCCATTGCTCCGCCGGACATCCGTACCACCTACCAGACCGTGGCCTACTCCATCTATTTCGGTTTAAGCGGCATTGTAGGGAACCTCTTTTCCGGATGGATCATTGAGAATCTTGGCTACCGCCCCATGTACTGGATCGGAATTGCCGTCACCGTGGGCTCCACCCTGGTGTTTGCCCTCTACCGAAGGATCGCAGGAAAGAATCCAAAAGTCCAAGCTTGATGAGAAAAGGGCGTGATTCTAACTACTAATTTCTAACAACTAACAACTAAAAAAGGACCTCCGGCAAATTGCCGGAGGTCCTTCTTGCTTTTACACAGAAAATTACTTTGTTCCCTCATAAACAGCCACGGCGCAGGCTACCGTCGCGCCTACCATGGGATTGTTGCCCATTCCGATCAGGCCCATCATTTCCACATGGGCGGGAACAGAGGAGGAGCCGGCGAACTGAGCGTCGCCATGCATGCGGCCCATGGAGTCGGTCAAGCCGTAGGAAGCGGGGCCGGCAGCCATATTGTCAGGATGCAGGGTGCGTCCTGTTCCGCCGCCGGAAGCCACGGAGAAGTACTTTTTGCCGTTCTCCAAAGCCCATTTCTTATAGGTGCCCGCTACCAGATGCTGGAAACGGGTGGGGTTGGTAGAGTTGCCGGTGATGGATACATCCACGCCCTCGTGCTTCATGATCGCCACGCCTTCCAGAACATCGTTGGCGCCATAGCACTTTACAGCGGCTCTCTCGCCGTCGGAGAAGGGGCGGGTCTCTTCGATCTTCAGCTCGCCGGTATAGAAATCATAGTCCGTCTTCACATAGGTAAAGCCGTTGATGCGGGAGATGATGTAAGCGGCGTCCTTGCCCAGGCCATTGAGGATAATGCGCAGGGGCTCCTTGCGGGCACGGTTGGCGGTCTTCGCGATACCGATGGCGCCCTCGGCGGCGGCAAAGGATTCGTGGCCTGCCAGGAAGGCAAAGCACTTGGTCTCGTCCCGCAGCAGCATGGCGCCCAGATTGCCGTGGCCCAGGCCCACGTTTCTCTGCTCTGCCACAGAGCCGGGAATACAGAAGGCCTCCAGACCGATTCCGATGGCCTCGGCGGCGTCGGCGGCGGTCTTCACGCCCTTTTTGATGGCCACCGCACAGCCCAGGGTGTAAGCCCATCCGGCGTTTTCAAATGCGATGGGCTGTACGCCCTTTACGATATCATAGGGGTCAAAGCCCTTGCTGTTGCAGAGCTCTCTCGCTTCCTCCAAGCTGCCCAGGCCATACTCGGCAAGGCACTTTTCGATCTTGGGCATTCTTCTTTCCTTGCCCTCAAACATGACGTCATTAGCCATTTTGTTGTCCTCCTAAGTTAGGTTATGGGGTCTTCTCTTATTCTTCTCTGGGATCGATGTACTTGGCAGCGCCGTCAAAACGGCCATACTGCCCGATATTGTTCTTGTAGGCCTCATCGGGGGACACGCCGTGGCGGATATCCTCCAGCATCTTTCCAAGCTTCACAAACTGATAGCCAATGACCTCATTGTTCTCGTCCAGCGCCATCTTGAGGACATAGCCCTCGGCCATCTCCATGTAGCGCACACCCTTGGCGCCGGTGGAGAACATGGTGCCGATCTGAGAGCGCAGGCCCTTGCCCAGGTCTTCCAGTCCGGCCCCAATGGGCAGGCCGTCCTCGGAGAACGCCGTCTGGCTGCGGCCGTAGGCCAACTGCTTGAAGATCTCCCTCATAGCCACATTGATGGCGTCGCAGACCAGGTCGGTATTGAGACATTCCAAAAGGGTCTTGCCGGGGAGGATCTCCGCGGCCATGGCGGCGGAATGAGTCATGCCGGAGCAGCCCAGGGTCTCTACCAGGGCCTCCTGTACGATACCGTCCTTCACATTGAGCGTCAGCTTGCAGGCGCCCTGCTGAGGCGCGCACCAGCCAATGCCGTGAGACAGGCCGGAGATATCCTTGATCTCATAGGATTTGACCCACTTGCCCTCCTCGGGAATCGGCGCGGGACCGTGGTGGGGACCCTTCTTCACCACGCACATATTTTCCACTTCATGGGAATAGTTCATATCGGTACTCCTTTCGGGTTTTTAGTGTTTTTGAGCTGATCTCCGCCCAAAACGCAGTTGCTTTTTTTATTATACTTTCAAATTCCTCCCCTTGCAAGAGTTTCCGGGGACTTTCTGCAAAATTTTGCCGCTTTTCCCCGGAAAACAAGCCGGAGGAAGAACGCGTTCCGTTCTTCTCTCCAACTTTTTTCCTTCCCGCACATTGACATTCCCCATCCCAATGCTAAAATAAATGTAAATTTCTCATAATTTGTTTTTTTGGAAAGGAGATAGTTTTATGGCACGCTTTGAATGTAACATGATTTCCTATGTTCTGCGCCACTCGGTGGACCTCACCGTAGTGGTCCCTACCCTGTGCTATCAAGCCATCACGGACTACGCAAACGGAAAGAAGCCCAACCACAAGCCGGAGCACAAATATCCCGTGCTCTACCTTCTCCACGGCCACGGCAACGACCACGCCACCTGGACCAGCTACACCAACATTGAGTTCTTCGCCGAAGAGCATCAGATCGCCGTTGTGATGTTCTCCGCGGAAAACAAAGCCTATATCAACCACCCCTCCGGGGACAACTTCTTTGACTTCATCTCGGTGGAGCTGCCGGAGTTCATCAAGGCCATGTTCCCCATCTCTGAGCGCCCGGAGGACACCTATATCGCCGGGCTTTCCATGGGCGGCTATGGCACTCTTGTCCACGCCTTGAATTTTCCGGAGCGCTTCTGCGCTTTCGGCGCCTTTTCCGCCGGGATCCGGCCCCGGGCCGCTGAAGACGGCGGCATCGATCCCCGCTTCGACCCCTATCAGGCCGCGAAGAAGGCGGCCGGGGAAGGAAAGACCTTCCCCAAAGCCTATCTCGCCTGCGGCACAAGGGATGGACTGTATCAGTCCAATGTGGAATTTCGGGAGGAATTAAAGCGTCTGGGCGCTGACGTCACCTGGGACGAGGAGGATTACGACCACGAGTGGCGCTTCTGGAACCTGGAGGTGGAGCGCTTCTTAAACTGGATCCCCCGCACCGATCCCTACGCCGGAAAAAAGCGCAGGATCTAACCCCAATCAAAAAAGCAGGCGTCCCGCGGGGAATTCCCCGCGGGGCGCCTTTCTCATGCTTTGAAAGATCACGGCTCTTCCCCTTTGGGCAGGAGAGAAGAGGGCTCTCCCGTGCAACTCAACGAGAGCTTGTGCATGGCCCTGGTACAGGCTACATAAAGAAGATTTCTGTCAAAATCTGTAAAGTAGTTTCCCTTTTCAGAAAAAGGCACTACGACCTCATCAAATTCCAGGCCCTTGGCCATCTGCACCGAGAGGATCACCGCGCCGTTTTGAAAGGACTGGCTCTCCGGCGAGATCAAATGGAGCTTAGGGCACTGGTCCTTGAGCTTTTCAAAAAGCTCCTTTGCCTGCCGATTGGTCTTTGTCACGATCCCCAGGGCGTTGTACTCCCCTTCATAGAACTCCCTGATTTTATCAGCAAGGAAGGAAACTTCCCCCTCCTCTTTCTCAAAGGTGAAGAGATGGGGCTTTTCTCCGTGACGCTCTACCGCCTGAAAGTCCTGCTGGGAAACGATGCCTTTGGCGAAGTGGATGATCTCATAGGTAGAACGGTAGCTTTTTTCCAGCCGGACCAGCTGTGCCTCGGGGTAAATAGAGGAGAGAGAAGAAAGAGTTGTAAGGCTGTTGGGGTCGATGGACTGGCCGAAATCTCCCAAGATGGTTTTGGGACACTGAAACAGCCGGTTGAGCACCGCGTACTGAATGGGGGTGTAGTCCTGCATCTCATCGATGACCAGGTGTTTGATGAGCCTGCTTTCCTGCAATCCGGAAAAGGCGGATTGCAGATAGAGGTAGGGATATACATCCTCCCATTCCACAACGCCCTTCTGCACCGGCACATAGAAGTTCTTTTTTCCCTCTCGCCGAAAAAACTCCCGGTAAAGGGAAAGAGTGGTTTTGAACCGCAGCATCTTTTTCAGGCTTTGCAGGATCCGGTTGCGGTGCGGCGGCTTTTCTTCCCGAAGAAATTCGTTTTCCAAACGGCTGTGTATATCGTCCGCCACCTCCTCTAAGCGCTTGAGAAGCGGCCGGTTCTGATAGATCTCCACCCGGCTTTGGATCCAGTCCGCCGGAACACAGAAGGACTCAAACAGAAAGTCCTGGGCCTCAAAGGCCACCTGGGCGATCTCCCCGGCAAATTCCATCAGCCGCTGGGCAAACTCTCCGGTAGCCTTGTATCTCGCCCGCTCCTGATAGGCTTTATCCGGCGTTTCCAGAGTGTCCCGCTCCCCGATGAAATCCACGCCCTCCTCTAATTGCACCAGGGCGAGATCCTCTAAGCTGGCCTCAAAGATGGGTTCCTCACCCAGCTCTGGCAGCACTCCGGAGATATAGTCTCCGAACACCTTGTTGGGAGAGATGATGGTCACATTCTGGGCCTTGATGGTATTGCGGAACCGATAGAGCAGAAAGGCCACTCTGTGCAGGGCGATACTGGTTTTTCCGGAGCCTGCCACCCCCTGAATGATCATGGTGTGAGCCTTCTCGTTGCGGATGATCTGATTCTGTTCCTTCTGTATGGTGGAGATGATGGATTTCATCTTCTCATCCGAGGTGTGGGCAAGCTCCTTCTGCAAAATATCATCCTGAATATTCTGAGAGCTGTCAAAGGCATATTCCAGCTTTCCGTCCGTGATCTTGAACTGACGCTTGAGCACCAGTTCTCCTTCTACATGAGCCTTCGGCGCGTCGTAAAAGGCGTGCCCCAGCTCAAAGTCATAAAACATACTGGCGACAGGAGCGCGCCAGTCAATGATCATCAGCTGTTTTTGATGATGGAACGCGTAGAGGCCGATATAGTAAGGAGAAGCCTCCTTCTCTCCCTGAGGGCGAAAATCTATCCGGGCAAAATAGGGAGAGCTCTGGGTCTTTTTGAGCTTATCCCGAAACACTACCGCCGAGCTGCCCAGAGAGTCTATCTGCCTTAAAGCCATCTCACTTTGAAACATCTCCTTGGCGTCGCCCTCCCCGTGATGCTCCGCCATATAGAGCTGGGCCTCCCGGTACTCCGCATCCATCTGCTCTACGGCCCGCTCCGCCTCCGTGAGCTCCAGTGCGATCATTTGCCGGATCTCCTCCAGGTGGGCCGATTCCTGTGAAAAAACAAGCTCCTCCTCCGTCTGTTTTAAGGGCGTTTCCTTTTCTTTCATGACCATTCCTCCTTTTTTGAAAAGTTTACAGGTCTGAGAGGTTTTTTGAGACTTTTAGAGTATAGCAAAGAAACGAAAAAAAGACTAGACTTTTTTTCCGGGATATGGTATGTTATATATTACATGTGGGCAAAACCAGGTTTTGCCCGCTTTTTTCTTATCCAAACAGCATAAGGCTATTTTTTCCGCGGCAGAAGAGGCAAGAGAGAAAGACCACCCCTTGGCTCTCCCTCTGGGGCGCTGGTCGCCGGTGGCGACCGTTCAGCGCTGTTCTACGCTGCCGCTCCGGTCGTTGCTGAACGCATGCCACTGGCATGCAGCAACCGAGCCGGCAGGCGAGACGCTGGCGCAAAGCGTCTGAGAGGGCAAGAATCAGTTGTTAGTTTTTAGTCGTTAGTGGTTAGAGAAGGTCAAGGGAAAGGGCGTGCCCTTTCCCTTGACCTTGTCTAATAACTAATACCTAATATCTAACAACTACCAAAGGGGAGCCAAGTCTAACAATTAATATCTAATATCTAACAACTAAAAAGGGGCGCCGAAGGCGCCCCTTTTCTTAACTGATCTCTAAAATCTAATAGCTTCACAGCACCTCTTCCGGCTCCAGCTTGACGCTGCCATCCTCCAGAAGGAACAACGGGATGCCGATCCTGCCCTCTTTTCTCGCGTCACTAAGCTCCGGAAGCGTATCTCTCAGCTTCAAAAACGCCCGAAGGTTTTCCACATTTTCCGTGATCTCGATCAACTGATAATCGGAGAATCCCTTTTCCTGAAACAGGGTTAACGCCTCCCGGCAGCCGCTGCAAATATGAGAACCGTAAAACTGAATCACTGTTCTCCCCCGTTTCATTCTCCGCCCATGGTCTTGACCAGCACAGCCTTCTGGGCATGCAGGCGGTTTTCCGCTTCCTCGAAGATATACCTGGCGTTTTGCTCGAACACCTCTTCGGTGATCTCCTCTCCCCGGTGGGCGGGCAGGCAGTGCTGCACCATGGCGTCCGGCTTTGCAAGCTTCATGATCTCACTGTCGATGCAGTATCCGGCAAAAGCGGCCTCCCGCTTTTTCCGCTCCTCCTCCTGGCCCATGGAGGTCCACACATCGGTGATGACCACATCGGCGTTTTTCGCGGCCTGCTTGGGAGAATCCGTGATCTCAAAGCAGTCATAGGTCGAGGCAAATTCCAGGATCTCGGCAGGGGGACGATACCCCTCGGGGCAGGCCACGGAAACCGTCATGCCCACCTTCAGGGCTCCCACGATCAGAGAATTCATCATATTGTTGCCGTCTCCGATGAAGCAGAGCTTCAGCCCCTCCAAAGAGCCCTTATATTCCCGGATGGTCATCAGGTCAGCCAAAACCTGACAGGGATGGCAGAAGTCCGTTAAGCCATTGATCACCGGCACAGAGCCATGCTGGGCCAGGGCCTCCACCTCGCTCTGCTCAAAGGTGCGGATCATGATGCCATCTACATATCTTGACAGCACCCGGGCCGTATCCTGCACCGGTTCTCCCCTTCCGATCTGAGAGCCATCGGAGGAGAGCACCACCGCATAGCCTCCCAGCTGATTGATGCCCACCTCAAAGGAAACTCTGGTGCGGGTAGAGGATTTCTCAAAGATCATCCCCAGGCACTTCCCCTTCAAGTGGGGATGCTCGATGCCGTGCTTCGTCTCATATTTCAGTTGATCTGCCAGGTTTAAGATCTCAATGATCTCCTGACCGCTGAGATCCAAAAGCTTCAGTAAATGCTTCATTTTTTCTATTCCTTTCCCGCTAAAGCGACAAGCTTACAGAGTATTGAGTACCTGAGAGAAAATGGCAAGCCCTTCGTCCATCTCCTCTTTCGTGATGGTGAGAGGCGGCAGGAAGCGCACCAGCTCCTTTGCCGTGAGGATCAAAAGCCCCTGCTTTGCGCAGGAAACCAGCGCTTCATGAGCGTCTCCCTTTTTGAGCTTTACCCCCAGCATCATGCCTCTGCCCCGCACGGACTCTACCTGGGGAAGGGCCTCCAAACGCTCTTTCAAATAGGCTCCCTTTTCCCGGACATTCTTTAAAAATGCCGGGTCGCTGACTCTGCGCACCACGACCCGCGCCCCGGCCGAGGCAATGGGGTTTCCTCCAAAGGTGGAGCCCTGCATTCCCGGCCCTAAAATGTCCCCAAGCCTTTCACTGACCAGACAGACGCCCATAGGCAGCCCTCCGGCCACGCCCTTGGCGGCGGTAACCACATCCGGCGTCACCTCACAGCCCTGGAAGCTAAAGAAATTCCCGGTCCGGCCGATTCCGGTCTGCACCTCGTCCACCAGCAGCAGCACATCCCGCTCATCACAAAGCTTTCTCAGCTTTTGCAGATATTCCTTCTCAATGGGAACCACGCCGCCCTCGCCCTGGACCGTCTCCACCAGCACCGCGCACACAGAGCTGTCCATCAGCTCTTTCACGCTGTCAAGATCATCTCCGTCCGCATAGAGGAAGCCCTCTGTCAGCGGGAGAAAATCCTGATGGAAGCCGTCCTGTCCCGTTGCGGCCAGAGTGGTGAGAGTGCGACCGTGAAAGGAGTTTTTCAGGGTGATAATGTGGTAAGCTCCCCGCTTCTCCCCGTATTTCCGGGCGATTTTGATCGCGCACTCATTGGCCTCTGCCCCGGAATTGCAGAAGAAGGACTTCGCCATGCCGGAGGCTTTGCTCAGTTCCTCTGCCAGAGCGGTGTTTTCCGGGCAGTAGTAGTAGTTGCACATATGCTGGATCTTTCCTGCCTGAGCTGCGACGGCCTCGGTCCATTCCGGGTCGCAGTAGCCCAGGGCGTTGACTCCGATACCGGAGGTGAAGTCGATATATTCTTTTCCCTCACTGTCCCAGGCACGGGCGTTTTTTCCCTTGACCAGGGCCGCGTCCACACGGCCGTAGGTGTGAAGGATGTATTTGTTTTCCTGTTCCTTGATTTCCTGAAAATTCATGCCGTTTCCTCCCTTTCGCAAATCTCAATAGAACATGGTACCGATGCCCTCGTCGGTAAACAGCTCCACCAGAATGGAGTGAGGGATCCGGCCGTCAATGATGTGAGTCCTGCCCACGCCTCTGCGCACCGCGTCCACGCAACAGTCGATCTTTGGGATCATGCCGCCGCTGATGATCCCCTCCTTTTTCAGGCGGTTCACATCGCTGACATTGACCACAGGAATGATGGTGGACTCGTCGTCCTTATCCCGCAAAAGGCCGCGCACGTCCGTCATCAGGATCAGCTTCATGGCGGAAAGCTCCGCCGCGATCCGGGCGGCGGCCACATCGGCGTTGATATTGTACACCTCGCCGTGATACCCGGCGGCCACCGTAGCCACCACGGGGATGTAGCCGTTTTGCGTGGCGTTGTGAATGATGCTGGTATTCACCTCCCGGATCTCTCCTACGAAGCCCAACTCTTCCTCCAGCATATCCGCCTTGAGCATGGAGCCGTCCAGGCCGCACAGGCCCACGGCCTTTCCGCCCGCGTTTTCCAGAAGCTGCACCAGGTCCTTATTCACCTTACCGGCCAGGACCTGCTGCACAATGCCCACCGTCTCTTCGTCTGTATAGCGCATACCGCCGATGAATTTGCTCTCTTTTCCGATCTTGTTCAGCATGGCGTTGATCTCGGGACCACCCCCGTGCACCAGCACCACATTGATCCCCACCAGCTGCATCAGCACGATATCGCTCATCACGGCGTCCTTCAGCTCGTCGTTGACCATGGCGTTTCCGCCGTACTTCACCACCACGGTCTCCCCGGCGTACTTTTTGATATAGGGCAAAGCCTGCACCAGAATGGAGGCCCGCTCGTTATTGGATATTTCCATAGAATATCGCCTACCCTTTCAGCAAAATATTGGGACGCTTCCCGCTCCATCGCCCCATGAATCCCAAGCCAAAGAACGGAAGCAGAACCATAAAGAAGAGAGACCGCCGCAGCGAACAGGATCGAAAGAGCCAGCGCTGGCAGCAGCCATCGGGGCAATCCTTGCCCCATCAAGGCAACTCCCAAAACACATCCCGCAAGGGTCAATACAAACAGCCCAGCGGAAACCCAAAGGGAGATTTCCAGATAAAGCGTTCTGGGAAGCCGGTCTATCAGGCCGGGAAGACAATTCCACCAGAAAACTAAAAAGACGCTCCCAAAAACCAGCACAGCGGTAGTGATCTCAACAAAAACACTCCAGAATTTCTTGTGTTTCATCAGCCGTCCTCCTCCCATTCAGGGGATCTTACCAGCTGGACAACAGCAAAAAGATCGTCCCGCAGAAGAACAGCACAACGAGAGCGTTGCAGATAACCCCGGCAAGCAGCAGCTTCCTTAATGGCCGCCTGACCTGCAGCCGCTTTGCGGGAAACAGCAAGCAAAGCCCCAAAAGCAGCTGCACTCCGGTGAGAAATGCCAGCACCGGGTCAAAGGCCGTTTCCAGGGAAATGAGCAAGAGAACACAAAACAGAAGAAAATTGACAAGCAGCCAAACCGATAAGCCTGCCGCCAGGATATCCCATAGAGAAAACTGTCTCTTCTGTTCTGCTTTCATCCGGCTTCCCCCTTTTCTTTCCCGGATTAAGTCCTGTAGTCTCCGTTGATCTTTACATAGTCATAGGTCAAATCGCAGCCGTAGGCTTCCGCTCCGGCGCCTCCCAGGTGCAGGTGAATCAGGGTAGTGATCTCTTTTTCCTTTAAGACCTCGCTTGCCTTCTCCTCGGAAAAATCCACCCCGGCGCCGTTTTTGCACACGCTCACCTCTCCCGCCGCCGAATGGAAGGAAACGTCGATCTTCTCCACGTCCACCGGCGCTCCACTGTAGCCGATGGCGCACAGCACCCGGCCCCAGTTGGCGTCCTCTCCGAACATGGCCGCCTTGAACAGGGAAGAGCAGATCACGCTTTTGGCGACGGTCTTGGCCATTTCTCCGTCCTTCGCGCCCTCGACCCTGCAGATGAGGAGCTTGGTCGCCCCTTCCCCATCTGCCGCCATCATTTTGGAAAGGGAACGGGCTACCGCCAAAAGGCCCTCCAAAAAGAGGTGATAATCTCCGTTTTCCTCACAGATCTCCGCGTTTCCGGCCAAAGCGTTGGCCATCACGGAAAAGGTATCGTTGGTGGAGGTGTCCCCATCGATGCTGATCATATTAAAGGTTTCTTCCGCCGCCGTGTGAATAGCCTTTTGGAGCATGGGGGCGGAAATGGCGCAGTCGGTGGTGACAAAGCAAAGCATGGTGCCCATGTTGGGGTGGATCATGCCGCTGCCCTTGGAGATCCCGCCGATCTTCACCTCTTTCCCGCCGATCTCCACGCTCACCGCCGCTTCCTTGGGGCTGGTGTCGGTAGTCATAATGGCGTTGGCGGCCGCAGAAGACCCCTCGCCGCTTAAAGAATCCGCCAGCGCCTGGGCGGCGTTTTCAATAGGCTCGATGGGAAGCGCCTGCCCAATCACTCCGGTGGAGGCCACGATCACATCCCCGGCCGGGATCCCTAACGCCTTCCCGGCGAGCTCGCACATGCGCCTTGCCTTCTCGATGCCGTCGACGTTGCAGGTATTGGCGTTTCCGGAATTGCAGATCACCGCCTGGGCCTCGCCGTTTTGAAGATTTTCTTTTGTGACCAGCAGCGGCGCGCCCTTCACAAGGTTTCTGGTGTAAACGGCAGCAGCTTTACACTTTTTCTCGCTGTAGATCATGGCAAGATCCGCCTTGGACTTGTTCTTCCGGATCCCGCAATGGATCCCTCCGGCCGTAAAGCCCTTGGCCGCGGTAACTCCGCCGGATATCTCTTTCATACAAAACCACTCTCTTTTCTATCTGTGAATCAACATTTTCCAAAGAACCGTAATCACGACCGAGGCAAAAAACGCATAAAAGCTCACCGAGGCCACGGTCATTACAATTTTCTTTTTCCTCTCTGTGTCCTCTCCTCTGGCCAGCAGCACACACAACAGCAAATTCCCGGAAAGCAGGAATAAATCAGAACGCCGGGGGGACCAGACGAAGACCCGTGGTCTCTTCCAGCCCGAAGGAGAGATTCATGTTCTGAACGGCCTGGCCCGCCGCTCCCTTGACCATATTGTCCAGGGCGGAAATGGCCACAAAAGTGCCGGTGCGCGGGTCCGTAAAGAGAGACACATCACAGAAATTGCTGCAGCGCACATTTTTCACGTTAGCCACCTGCCCCTCGGGCAGCAGGCGGACAAAGAATTCCTTGTCGTAGGCGTCGTGATAGGCGTCCCAAAGCTGCTTTTCCGTGACGCCTGGCTTGAGCTTCGCGTAACAGGTAGCCAAAATGCCCCGGTTGATAGGCAGCAGATGGGGCACGAAGGTGACCTTCAGCTTTTCCCCGGAGAGGATGGACAAGGTCTGCTCGATCTCCGGCGTGTGGCGGTGGTTTGCCACCTTATAGGCCGTGAAGCTCTCGTTTAATTCCGGATAATGGTTGGACTGGGTGGGCTTTCGGCCCGCTCCGGTCACGCCGGACTTGCAGTCCGCGATGATGCCGGAAGATTCGATCAGCCCGTTTTTCAGGGCGGGAACCAAAGCTAAAGGCACCGCGGTGGTATAGCAGCCGGGATTTGCGATCAGCTTCTTTCCCCGGATCTTCTCCCGGAAAAATTCCGGCAGACCGTAAACCGCTTTCTCGTGCAGCGCCTGATCCGTATAGCTTCCGCCGTACCACTGGCGGTACTCCTCCTCGCTTTCCAGGCGGAAATCCGCGCCCATGTCGATAAAGGCTTTGCCTGCCTTATCGCAGAGGGCGGCAAGCTCCTGGGAGAGGCCGTGGGGCAAGGCGGCAAAAATGACGTCACTTTTCTCCACCACCTCGTCCTGGGTGCCGCACACCATATCGCAAAGCTCATAATAAGCGGGATAGACCTCACTGAAAGCCATGCCCTCAAAGCTGATGGAGCTGATGGCGGCAAGCTTCGCTCCGGGATGTCCCAGAATGATGCGGCAGATCTCACACCCCGCGTACCCGGTGGCGCCCACCACACCTACCTTGATCTGATCCATGTTATGACCACTTTCCTTTCTTTTTCCCTTTGGAACGAGGAGCTCTCAGCGCTCCTCCCAAGCTTCCAGAAGCTTTCGCACGCGCCCGACCTCTCTTTTCACATTCTCCGGGGCGGGGCCTCCCGCCACCTTTCTGTCGTTGACGCATTTTTCCAGGGAGATCGCTTCATACACGCCCTCGTCAAACTCCCTGCACACACCCCGGTAATCCTCCAGAGGCAGAGTCTCCAGGGTCAGCCCCTTTTCTATGCACACCGCCACCAGCTCGCCGGTCGCCTTATAGGCGTCCCGGAAGGGAAGTCCCTTTTGAGAGACCAGATAATCCGCGCAGTCCGTGGCGTTGATAAAGCCCTTCGCCGCCGCGTTTCGCATATTCTGTTCCAGCACCGTCATGGTCTCCAGCATGGGAATCAAAGGTGTGAGACACAGCTTTATGGTATCCACCGCATCGAAAACAGCCTCCTTGTCCTCCTGCATATCCTTGTTGTAAGCAAGAGGCAAGCCCTTCATCATGGTGAGCAGGCCCATCAGGTCTCCGAACACCCTGCCGCTTTTTCCGCGGATCAGCTCGGCGAGATCAGGGTTCTTTTTCTGAGGCATAATGCTGGAGCCGGTGGAAAAGGCGTCAGACAGCTCGATAAATTTGTATTCCCAGGAGCACCACAGCACCAGCTCTTCGCAAAGGCGGGAAAGGTGTACCATGGTCATAGAGGCAAAAAAAGCGATCTCCGCGCAGAAGTCCCGGTCGGCTACTCCGTCAAGGCTGTTGTGGCTGATCTCCCGAAAGCCCAGAAGGCGCGCGGTATACTCCCTGTCCAGAGGATAGGTGGTACCCGCCAGGGCCCCGCTTCCCAGAGGCATCACATCCATACGCTTTAAAGCGTCCTTGAGACGGGAAAGGTCTCGGAGAAACATTTCACAGTACGCCATCAGGTGATGACCAAAGGTGATGGGCTGCGCCCGCTGCAGATGGGTATACCCAGGCATGACGGTGCCGCTGTGAGTCTCCGCCTTTTCGCACAGCGTCCGGATGAGAGTGAGAAGCCCGGTTTTCAGCTCCTCACATTCCTTCCTCAAGGTGAGGCGCACATCCAGAGCCACCTGATCGTTCCGGCTTCGGGCCGTATGCAGACGCTTGCCCGCGTCTCCGAGCCTCGCGGTGAGCTCCCCTTCGATGAAGGTGTGGATATCCTCCGCGTCCGGGTCGATAGCCAGCGCGCCGCTGTCGATGTCCTCCCGGATCCCTGCAAGCTCCCGGCAGATCTTCTCGCTTTCCGTCTTTTCAATGATCCCGCATTTTCCCAGCATGGCGGCATGGGCGATGGAGCCCTCGATGTCTTCGTTTACCATGCGGCTGTCCACGCTGATGCTGGAATTAAAGTCGTTGGTTCTAGAGTCTGCCTCTTTTTGAAAGCGGCCCTTCCATAGCTTCATGTTCTCGTTCCCTTTCCCGATAAATTGAGCGTTTTAGAAACCGAATACCCGGCGTCCTTCCGAAAACAAGCTTCGTTTCGGAAAAATGCCGGGCGGCTCCGGCTGAAAAGACGGCCCGAAAGCCCCCCGTTTATCCAGCCGGTTATTTGTCGTAGTTGAGCCCCTTCTTCGCCTGTACCTTGATGGGCAGGCCGAACAGGTTGATAAAGCCCGCGGAATCCTTCTGATCGTACACCTCATCCTCGTCAAAGGTAGCAATGTCCTCATCGTAGAGCGAATAGGGAGAAGTGACCCCCGCGTCGATGATATTGCCCTTATAAAGCTTCAGCTTCACGTCTCCCGTAACGGTCTCCTGAGTGGAATCCACAAAGGCGGACAGCGCCTTGCGCAGGGGAGTATACCACTGGCCGAAATACACCAGCTCCGCGAACTTCAGGCCTACCTGCTGCTTATAGTGGAAGGTGTCCCGATCCAGACAGATCTCCTCCAGCTTGTTGTGGGCGTGATAGAGGATCGCTCCGCCCGGCGTTTCGTAAACGCCCCGCGACTTCATGCCCACCAGCCGGTTTTCCACGATGTCCGCAAGGCCGATGCCGTTCTTCCCGCCCAGATCGTTGAGCTTCTTTATCATCTCCACGCCGTTTAGCTTTTCCCCATCAAGGGACACCGGAACTCCCTTCTCAAAATGCAGCGTCAGATAGGTGGGCTTGTCAGGCGCCTGCTCGGGAGAAACTCCCAGCTCTAAAAATCCGGGCTTGTCATACTGGGGCTCGTTGGCGGGGTTCTCCAGATCCAGTCCCTCGTGAGAGAGGTGCCACAGGTTCTTGTCCTTGGAATAATTGGTTTCCCGGTTAATCTTCAGGGGCACATTGTGGGCCTCCGCGTAGTCGATCTCCTCTTCCCTGGACTTCAGGTCCCAGATCCGCCAGGGGGCGATGATCTTCATGTCGGGCGCAAAGGCCTTGATAGCCAGCTCAAAGCGCACCTGGTCGTTCCCCTTGCCTGTACAGCCGTGACAGATGGCGTCCGCCCCTTCCTTTTTGGCGATCTCCACGATGCCCTTGGCGATGATGGGCCGGGCAAAGGAGGTGCCCAGAAGGTACTTGTTCTCATAGACAGCCCCGGCCTTTACGGTGGGGTAAACATAGTCCTGCACGAACTCTTCCTTCAGATCCAGCACATAGAGCTTGGAGGCGCCGGTCTTCTTTGCCTTCTCCTCCAGCCCGTCCAGCTCAGTCCCCTGTCCCACATCTCCGGAGACGGCGATGACCTCGCAGTTATTGTAGTTCTCCTTGAGCCAGGGAATGATGATGGAGGTGTCCAAGCCCCCGGAGTACGCTAAAACCACTTTCTTGATTTCGCTTGCCATATCTGTTTCCTTCCTTTATTCAAATTTCATTTTGAACTTGTCAACAGTGTTTATTATACACGCCCTCCTGAAAAAATCAAGAGAAATCTGTATAATTATTCATAATTGGTGAATTTTTACCGAATCCTTTCCCCTGTAGCCCCTCCTCTTTGTACAGCCTTTAGGCAGAAGGGGAAGTTTTCAACAGCTTTGCTTTTTTCACAAGATTTTACGGAACGAAAATGCCCAGTTGAGCTTTTGGCTTTCCCAGATAAAAAATGAATTTTTATGGGCGATATGCAGGTTTTCTGTATATCGCCCATAAAATTTCAAACTGTTAACTTTTCCTCGAAAACGATTCCCGCTACAGGTCCTGCAAAACGGCGGGAGCTTTGCGAAAGCTCCAAGAGAGCAGCAGGAAAGAAACGATCCCCAATAAAAGGGAAACCGCCAGCAGATACCACCTTGCCCCCAGATAGGACCCCAGCAGGAAGTAGCCTCCCACAAACAAGGCGGCCACGGCCATTCCACCCATCATCCCCAGAAAGCTGGAGGCAGACTGCTTGATCACCACCGCCTCGCTGAGGGCGTCCATCTTGGGGAACAGCAGGTTTCCAGCGATTCCCATTGCGGGCACAAAGACGCCCAAAATCAGGATCAGCAGCATAAGCAGGGCCGCATCCACCGGACTAAGGGAGAATCCCAGGCACAAGAAGGGAAGCCCCAAAAATCCTCCGCCCCAGATGAGCAGGGAGTTGAGCAGAGTCTTCGCGCTCAGGATCGCCCGGGAGGAGACCGGGGCCTCCTTCAGGATCCAGAGATATTTCCCCTCTAAACTGATGGAAACACAGGCGCTGGCAGTGAGAGACAGAGGAAACGCCAGCACCGCCGCCGCCAAAGCCAACGGGTCCGCCAGTGCCGTAAGGACCAGCAGCTCCTGGCTGTTCCGCCCCAGAAAGCAGAACACGCAAAGCCCTACGCAGAGGATCGCCCCCAGCCCCATATTAAAGAGATACAGGGGAGTGGCAAAAAAACGCCCGGCTTCCTTTTTCAGCAGAGCCAGGAAGGGGCTTTTCCCCTTGAGCGCCGTCAGCCGGTAGTCCGAACGGGCGGCGTGAGAGGAAAGCCTTGTAAGCAGGGAATGGCAGGACCTGCCAAGCAGCCAGGTCACCCCCACAAAGGGAAGGAAGCTGATGGCAGCAAAGGCAAAGAACGCTCCCAGATCTCCGGAAAGCGCCCCGGAAAACAGGCCTAAAGGAAACAGCCACCCGGAAAAGGCCCCCTCGATGGCGTCGCCGTAAAGCATCAGGTTCTGCAGCAGGGGGTTGATCTGAAAAGAGAGGTAAAATACCCCAGCCAAAAACAACAGATAAAAGAGATTGGAAAGCAGCGCCTTTCCCTGGATCCTGCTGTTGACCAGGGCCAGAAGGAACCCCACAAGTGCGGAAAGCACCGTGGACAAAAAGGCCAGAAACACAGTGGAAACCACTAATAAAAGCGCGAACTCTACGCCTCTCTCACCTCCAAAGACAAAATAGGCCACTCCGCTGGGAAGCAGAAACAGCAACAGCTGAAAGAGGTTCTGTAAATAGAGGGCCATCAGCCTGGAAAGCATGATGGAGAAGGCGGACACCGGCAGGGAAAACAGCAGATCCATCCCCCTGGGGGAGAACACGACCCCGGCGGCTCCCATAGCCGTAAAGAGCAGGGAAAAGAGACACCCTATCCCCGCCATCAGCACTGGCAGAAGCCGCAAAAGGCCGGAGGGCGCCAACACAGCCGCAAAAGCGAAGCTGTACACGCCAGACAGAAGCAGGGAAACAGCTCCCACCAGGACCAGAAGCAGCAGCGCGGAAACCTTCTTTTTTCCGCTCCGCCTGCCGCTGAAGGAGGTGAGCAGCCCCAAAAAACTCACTCGGATCAAGGCCATCGTCTTTTTCATGCTTCCTGCTCTCCCTCTTTTTCCAAGGTGAGGAACACCTCTTCCAGGCTGTTGTTTCCCACCACATCCTCTGTCCTTCCTACCTCGATGAGCTTTCCTTCCCGGATGATGGCCAGCCGGTCGCACAGCTTCTCCGCCACCTCCAGCACATGAGTGGAAAAGAAAACGCTTCCGCCCTCCCCGCAAAGCTCCCGCAGGAATTCCTTCATCTGATAGGCGGCGGAAGGGTCCAGCCCTACAAAAGGCTCATCCAGGATCAGCACCTGCGGCTTTCGGATAAAAGCGGAGATTAGAGAGAGCTTCTGCCTCATTCCGTGGCTGTAGCCTCCCACACGGCTGCCCAGGGAGCCGGTGAGTTCAAAGGCGTCCGCGTATTTCTGGATCCGCTCTTTTCTCTCCTGCCCCGGAATCTCGTACAGATCCGCAATGAAATTCAGAAACTGGATCCCGGTCATGAATTCGTAGATATCCGGGTTATCCGGCAAAAAGGCCAGCTGTTTTTTTGCCTCTACCGGGTCTTTTTTGATGGACTTTCCCCCGATGGTGATCTCCCCGCTGTCAAAGCTCAGGATCCCCGCGGCACACCGCAGAGTGGTGGTTTTTCCCGCTCCGTTATGGCCGATAAAGCCCAGGATTTCTCCCGGCATGACTTCCAAAGAAAGGTCAACTACCGCCTTCTTTCCCCCGGGATACTCCTTACAAAGCCTCTGGATACTCAGCATAGCTTCTCCTCTTTTCTTCGATCCCATAAGGCGGCGGCCCTTTGGGAAGGACATTTTTCAAAAACTCAGAAAGGCGTTTTGGACGGCTCCAATTACCGTTTTCTCCCCTTTCTGCCAGCATTATAAGCCGGAAAGGCAGCTTCCTCAAGAGATTTGCAGTTGACTTTTAAGAAATAATGTCAACCAACGCGAAACCCGCTCTGCAAAAATGTCCGCGCCCTCGGGCTTATCGGAGCGCGGAGCAAAGCACAGAAGTGCAAAACGGAGTGCAGCGCAAAGCGCTGCACTCCATGTCAGTCAATCCAGAATATTTATGGTCAGCATGAGCAGGATCCCGAAAATAGTGCTTAAAAACGCCTGTTTTTCGTACCCGTGTTCCCGGGACAGGGGCAAAAGCTCCTCAAAGGAGAGATAGAGCATAATACCCGCCACCGCAGCGAACACGCCGCCCAGGATCATATCGCTGGTGCTCCCGTTCATGACAAAATAGGCGCACAAAGCCCCCAGGGGCTGACAGAGCGCGGCCGCCAGAGTATAGAGCGCGGCCTTTTTCTTGCTGCCCGTGGCGTAGTAGACCGGCATGGAGATCACCGCTCCCGCGGGGATATTGTGAAAGATCACCGCAGCCATAATGGACAAGCCCACCGCGCTGCTTTCCATGCCGGAAACATAGATGGCCATACCCTCCGGCAGATTGTGCAGGCCCATGGCGGCCGCCGAGAACAGCCCGGCGTTTAAGAGCTTCCTGCTTCTGTCTTCCTCTTTGCCCGGGGACAGTGCGTCATGGCCGTGGTGATGGTCCGGCACAAGATGCTCCATCAGCATACTTGCCCCAATGCCCGCCATCACAAACAGCACGGAAAAAAGCCCCGGCGGAAGAGGCGTGCCCGCCCGTTTAAAGTGTTCTTCCCCGTGGGGGATCATATCTACAAACGCGACGCAGATCATGATCCCTGCCGCAAATCCCAGCGCGGCGGACAGCAGCTTTTCATTTTCCCGCTTGGCAAAAAATGTGACCGCCGTACCCAGCAGCATGCTCAGCCCCGCGGCGAGCGCCATGATCAGAGCCATACCTGATTGTGTTCCCATATGCTCTTCCTTTCCGGGCTTTCCCCCGCCTTACAGCCTGTGGAATACCCGCGTTGATCTTCAATGATCCTCTTTGGGCGCGCTTTGCCGGGCTGTATCGTACTCTCTCACAAGCCCGTAAAGCCGCTCGCCTACCTGCGCAGTCAGCTTCAATCCGTCCTCCACATATTCTTCCGAAAGCACCGCTCCCTCTTCCCGTAAGCGCGCCGCGAGCCCGCCCTTGGAAAAGGGCAGCAGCAGCCTGACTTCAAAGGTTTTCTCCGGAAGATCGTTCTCCACCGCCTGCAAAAGCGCCTCGATCCCCTCTCCTTTCAGCGCGCTGATGCGCACCGCTCCCGGAATCCGGGGAGCGAGGGAATCATCCGTTACCGCGTCCCATTTGTTGAGTACCGGGATTACGGGGCGGTCCTTGCAGCCAAGGCTTTCCAGAAGCTCTCTGGTCACCTCCAGATGCTCTCCCGCTTCCGGACTGGAGGCGTCACAGATATTGAGAAGGATATCCGCCGTGGCCGCCTGCTCCAGAGTGGAGCGAAAGGCTTCCACCAAATGGTGAGGCAGCCTGCGGACAAGACCCACCGTATCGATGAGCATCACTGTCTTTCCCCCGGGCAGCTTCAAAGCTCTGGCGGTGGGGTCCAGCGTGGCGAACAGCTTATCCTCCGCCAAAACGCCGGCCCCGGTCAGCTGGTTCATCAGGGTGCTTTTCCCGGCGTTGGTGTACCCCACCAGCGCCACCGTCACAGTGCCCGCCTTCTTTCGGTGCTTTTCGATCACTTCCCGGGAGGCCTTGACCTCCTCCAGCTGGGCCTTCAGGTTCCCGATGCGTCTGCGGATATGCCTCCGGTCTGTTTCCAGCTTGGTTTCTCCCGGGCCTCTGGTGCCGATCCCCGCGCCCAAACGGGAAAGGGCGGTCCCCCGGCCGGAAAGCCTTGGCAGCAGATATCTAAGCTGGGCCAGCTCCACCTGAAGTTTTCCCTCCCGGCTTTGGGCGCGTTTGGCAAAAATATCCAGGATCAGGGTGGTGCGGTCGATCACCCGCGCCCCGCACAGCTTTTCCAGGTTTCGGATCTGGGTGGGAGAAAGCTCTCTGTCAAAGACGACGAGATCCAGCTCTTCTCTTAGCACCAGCTGAGCTAATTCCTCCGCCATGCCGGAGCCGAAGCAGGTTGCGGTATCCGGTGAAGGGCGCTTCTGCACCAGCTCGAATTCAGGACTTCCCCCGGCGGTCTTCACCAGCTCAGAAAGCTCAGAAAGGGAGCTTTCCACCTCATATTCTCCTGTGTCCAGGGCGGCGAGCAAGACTCGCTCCGCCTTCTCTTCGTTTTCCACCATCACCGTTTCCCCCTTTGCGGCATATCTCGGGATCCTCCGTCCGGTTTCAAATCAATTCTGACCAAAAGTCTTGTTTACAAAAGACACAAGTCCCGTTTTCTTTCCCTGCGAAAACGCCATTGTTATTTTAGTACACGATCTTTTTTCCGTCAATTCCCCCCCGGGGAAAACCTTTTTTGAATACCGTTTTTGCTGTTTTGCGAACGGGTTTTTTACAAAAACGAGGCGCTTCTTTAAAAGTATCTTACTTTAGCCCCCGGAATATTGATTTCCCCAAATTCATAGTGTAAGATGGATTCATCAAAGAAAACGAGGTGTCAGCCATGGCAGACTATCATAACGGCTACCAGTGGGAGCAAGGCTCGCAGCCTATGTATAACCCGCCCCAGTATCAGCCCCAGGCCGGAATGGACCCTCCTCCCGGCTATGTGCAAAAAAGCCGGGTCGCCGCCGGAATCCTGGGGATCTTACTGGGAGCCTACGGAGTCCACAGCTTCTACCTGGGCAACGCCACCCGGGGGCTTGTACAGCTTCTGGTATCTTTTCTCACCTGCGGTATCGGCGCGATCCCCATGATGATCTGGGGCGTGGTGGACGGCGTGAAAATACTGGACGGCCGCATCAACACCGACGCCAACGGCGTATTTTTAAAGGATTAGCCCCCAAAGCAAAGGAGAATTCATATGAGTACGGATCTTCATCACGACCCCGAGCCCAAAAATGAGCCCTCTGATATCGGCTTCGACCCGGAGCTGGAACAGGCAGTGCAAAAGGCGGAGGAGGTGGCAAGGCAGGCCGAAGCAGCGGCCCCCTATACCACTCCGGACGCTGCTTCCGAAGCGCAGGCCTCCTCTTCTCAGGACCCGTTCCCCTACGAAAGCGTCCCTCATTTCGGAAACGCCCCGCAGCCGGAAGAGGCCCAAAACAGCGAAACACAGGCTCCCAACTATACCGCCCCTCAGGGCTACGACCCCGGCGCTTTCGGGCAGCAGTATTATTATCAGCCCTATCGGCCCTATTACCCGCCCCGCTACGATGTGCCTCCTGCCGGTTATCCACAAAAAAGCCGGTTAGCGGCCGGGCTTCTGGGCATCCTGTTTGGCGGGCTGGGTGTTCACAACTTCTATCTCGGATTTCAGACAAAGGCCATCATCCAGCTGTTGGTCACACTGATCGGCAGCATCTTTACCTGCGGTGCTTCCGCCGCCGCCATGACCATCTGGGGATTCGTGGAAGGAATCCTCATCCTCACGGCAAGCACCCCCAGCTCTTACCTGTATGACGGCAAGGGCGTTATTCTGCGGGACTAAGGCAGAGAAGAAAAAACTGTCGGACAGTTGTCCTGCCCAGCGATCTTTCCGCCCGGCGCTTAAAAAGGCGCCGGGCTTCTTTTTTGTATATTGGACCGCCTCGGAAAAACTTCTTAAAACTATTTTAATTTCAGGGAAAATCTGTTATAATCAGACAAAGGCCTAACTGCTGAACACAGTGACTCGTTATTTTTGTTTATTGAGGTGAATCTTCATGATGCTGAAAAACTGGAATCCACCGGAAAAACCGCAGCCGGAAGAGGCCAAAGCCCGGCTGAAAAGCGCAAAGGAAAAGCTTTCTCAGCTGCAAATGCAGCTCAAGGAGCATAAGCTTCCCGTGCTGGTGCTCATTGAGGGCTGGGGCGCGGCGGGAAAGGGCAGCGCCATCGGCCAGGTAATCAAGAACATCGACCCCAGGTTTTTTAAGGTGTTCTCCATCGCTCCTCCCACGGAAGAAGAGCAGCGCAGGCCCTTTTTATACCGGTACTTTGAAAAGATCCCCGAGGCGGGGAAATTTACCTTCCTGGACTCCGGCTGGATGGACGAGACTACCCGGGAGGCCTTAAACAGACAGCTGGAGGGCGCGGCCTACAGCAATCGCATTGAAAGCATCAAGCACTTTGAGCGGGGCTTGACGGACAACGGGTATCTGGTGCTGAAGTTCTTCTTCCACATCACGAAAAAGGAACAGGAAAAGCGGATCCAAACTTTACTGGATTCCAAGGATACCGCCTGGAGAGTGAGCAAAAACGACCTGTGGCAGAACAAAAACTATGAGGTCTGCGAGAAGGTATTTGACCGGTATCTCACCGACACCAACTCTCCCAACGCCCCCTGGTATATCATCGACTCCGGCTCCAAGAGGGCCGCGGAGCTTCAGGTACTGGAGGCCATGTGCACCGGTATCGAGACCGCCCTGCACAACGGAAGCCTCAGCGTTCCCCTGCTGCAGAATGTATTCCCCTTGATCAAAATGCCTAAGCTGAAAACCGTCCCTCTGGACAAGGCGATCCCGGAGGATCGTTACCGCAAGGAGCTCAAGCGCTTGCAGAAAAAGCTTTCCATGCTTCATAACCGTCTCTACCGCAAGCGGGTCCCGGTGATCATCGTGTACGAGGGCTGGGACGCCGCCGGAAAGGGCGGAAATATCAAACGGCTCACCGGAGCTTTAGACCCCAGAGGGTATGAGGTGCATCCCATCGCCAGCCCGGAACCCCACGAGAAGGCCAGGCACTATCTGTGGCGCTTCTGGACCAGGCTGCCCAAGGACGGCCATATCGCCATCTTTGACCGCAGCTGGTACGGGCGGGTCATGGTGGAGCGTCTGGAAGGCTTTTGCAGCGAGAACGACTGGCAGCGGGCCTTCTATGAGATGAATGAATTCGAACGGGAGCTTTCCAACTGGGGCGCGGTCATTCTGAAGTTCTGGGTGCAGATCGACAAGGACACCCAGCTTGACCGCTTTACCCAGCGGCAGAATACCCCTGATAAGCAGTGGAAGATCACAGACGAGGACTGGCGCAACCGGGAAAAGTGGGACCAGTACGAGGAGGCAGTGGATGAAATGCTGCAAAAGACCAGCACTGCCTACGCCCCCTGGCATATTCTGGAATCCGTGGACAAGAAATACGCCCGCATCAAGGCGCTGAAGATTGTGATCGAGGCTTTGGAAAAAGCGTTGAAGTAAGAGAAAACACTGAGAAAGCTCCCGGACAATCCGGGAGCTTTTTGCTCTTGAAATTATCCAGGAGCTTTCTTTATTCCCCTTTTTCTTTTGCCTCTTCCGGCGTTTCATGAGGCATACTCTTCCCTAAAGCGGCAATGAGGATGGCCACCAAGGGATTGATCCAGCCGAAGAAGGTAAAAGGGCCGTACTGCCAGGCGGAGACGCCCAACATTCCTTCCGTAAATCCGGCTCCGGTGCTGTAGGGAACGATCCCGCCGAACACGGTGCCCGCGTCCTCCAAAGCCCGGCTGAGATTCTGAGGCTTCAGGCCCTTTTCCTGATAGAGGGGTCTGAACAGCCGGCCTGTCATAATAATGGCCACATACTGCTGTCCGGTACCCAGCAGCACGCCCCAGGCGGTGAGGATCGTGGCGATCACCAAGCCCCGCTCCGACTTTACATGGGCCACCACCTTTTTCAGAATGGAGGCGGCCATTCCCGTCTGCTCAAATACGCCGGCAAAGCTCAGGGCAATGACCATCAACGCCACCGTGCGCATCATATTCATAATACCGCCCCGGTTTAAGAGGGTATCCACCGCATCCACCCCGGTGGAGGCGGAAAACCCGTTCATCACCGCCCCAAACAGGTCGGACAAGGGCATCCCCTGTACCAGCACGGCGCTTAGCACGCCCAGAGCCGCGGCCCCGATAAGCCCCGGCAGGGCGGGGATGCGCAGAATGACCATCAAAAGCACCAGAACCGGCGGCAGCAGCAACAGCGGGTGGATCGCAAAGCTCTTGCTGAGCGTTTCCAAAGTGACATTGATCTGGGCGGTGTCCGCTTTGCCGCTTCCGTATACCAGACCCAGCGCGCCGAAGATCACGATACAGATGAGATAAGTAGGGGTAGTAGTCACCATCATATGCCGGATATGGTCAAAAAGATTTGCCCCTGAGACAGAGGGAGCAAGATTGGTAGTGTCAGAAAGGGGAGACATCTTATCTCCGAAATAGGCGCCGGATACGATGGCCCCGGCAGTGATGGCAGGCGGAATCCCCATGGCGGTCCCAATGCCGAACAGCGCAACGCCCACGGTGCCGATGGTGGAAAGAGAGCTGCCGATAGCCAGGGACACCAGCGAGCAGAGCAGCAGCGTCGTCACCAGGAAAAACCGGGGCGAAATGATTTTAAGCCCGTAATACACCATGGTGGGGATCACGCCTCCCGCCATCCAGGCTGCGATAAGCACGCCGATGGACATGATGATCAACAGCGCCGGGAGGGCCGCCTGGATGGCCTCTGTCATACCGGAAAGCATCTCCTGCCAGGAGTGCCGGTAGATCGCCCCGACGATGGCCGCAAAGATCACCGCCAGCAGCAGCGGGACATGAGGCGTGGTCTTCATTCCCACAGTCAGACCTACCACCAGTCCGATCAAAACCAGAAATGTGACAACGGACATCCAGAACCCAACGGGAGCTGCCGCCTTTCTCTCTTTTTTCAATTTGTTCTCCTCCTTTGAAAGCCGCGCCATTGTCCCTATAAAACTGCTCGCAGTCTATAAAAGAATGGCTTCGCTGCTTTCCATTATAGCGGCAAAAAAAGGAAAAGGGAAGAACTTTCTTTCCCCGGGCTTTCGGTTGACTTACCTTGAGGAAATGTTATAATAAACGCGGCAAAGCTTGCTGCACAAGCTTTGGAGGCTGTTGCCTCTGCGTGCTTCGCACACCCGCGTTATTGAACGCTTCGCAAAAATGCCCTTGCAAGCAAGCATTTTTGCTTCATGGTATACTAAGTGTAAGTTAACAATGAAAAGGGAGGGAGCGCCATGTTCCGCTCGTGTCCGATCCAGTATTCGGGCGTTATCATCAACTACGCCTGCACCGCTCAGTGTAAGCACTGCATGTTTGCCGGAGCCCCCAAGGGAAGCCGCGACTTCATCACTCCCGAAGCCGCTGACCGCATTGCCCTGCGGCTTCATCAGGCCGGAGTGGACTCCGTACATATCGGCGGCGGGGAGCCCTTCATGCGCTTTGACGCCCTGTGCGAGATCCTTTCCGCCCTGCAAAAGCACAGAGTAGGCATCGACTATATCGAGACGAACGCCTTCTGGTGCCGGGACAGGGAAACAGTCTCCCAGCGCTTGAAAACCGTGCGGAGCCTGGGGGCGGACACCGTGATGGCCTCGGTGGACCCCTTTCACATTGAGTTTGTGCCCTTAGAGCGTCCCCTGCTGCTGGTGGAGACACTTGAGAAGCTTCACATGGGGTACTTTATCTGGCAGGAGCGCTTCCTCAGGCGGCTGATGGCCCTGGACATTCACATCACCCACTCTCCTAAGGAGCTAAAGGCCGCCTTGGGGGAGGATTATGTAGCGGACACGGCCAGCGAATACGGCATCGGTATGAACGGCCGGGCGCTGCGCATCGCGCGGGAGATGTACCCCTTGCGCCCCGCCGAAGAGGCGGCGGAAAAAAAGCCCTGCGCAAAGCTTCTTTCCGGCAGGCACTGTCATGTGGATCTCTATGAAAATATCATCTCCTGCCCTGGAATCTCCATTGCCTTCGAGGATTTTCTGGAAGCCGCTTCCCCCAGCTCTCTTCCATCAGATGCAGCTGTGCTGGACAACGCCCGTTACCCCGTGGTCTCCCGGCTGCTCACCGGAGGGACCTCTGCCCTGCTTCAATACGGAAGGGAAAAGGGCTTTCAAGAGGACCCCAACGGGTACGCAAGCAAATGCGACCTTTGCTATGGCCTTCGCAAATATCTGCTTTCGGCCGCACCCTCTAAAGACATCGCCCCTGCCTGCTTCTACGAAATGCTGTGATCGCTTCCCAAAAAAACAGTTTATTACCCGCAAAAGCCCGCTCTTCCGGCGAAGGAAGAGCGGGCTTTTTTGCTTTACGCTTTACAGCTGAGGATATCCAAAATAGCTTAACAGGCCGTTGTAGATCCCCCAGGCGAAGGCCTCTTTGTCATACCGGAGCTTTTGAGCGTCCTCGGGGTTGCTGAGATAGGCAAGCTCTACCAAAACCGCCGGCATGGCGGTGCGGCGCAGGACATAGAGGGTGGGATTGACCCGAACACCGTTGTCTCTGGTCCCAGCCGCCCGGGTCACCGCGTTTAAGATGTGCTGGGCAAGCCAATAGGACTGGGTATTCTCCCGGTAGACATAGACCTCGCTGCCGTTTATCTCCGGGTTGGGGTTGGAATTGCAGTGGATACTCACAAAATAATCGGCAGGCCATCGGTTGGCCATTTCCACCCTTGCCCTGAGGCTGGAGGCGTTGCTGGTTCCCAGGGAGGTCTCAGCAGTGGGCCGGGAAAGCCTCGCCTCAAAGCGCGGGTCGTCATTGAGAAGCCGATAGAGCAGGACCCCTACCTCGTAGGTGACATCCTGTTCTCTCAGGCCGTTGCCCTCCGCTCCGGCGTTGACTCCGCTGGGATTGTGGCCCTGATCGATAAAAATACGGATCGGCAAGGAAAGCGCCCCCTTTTTGGTTCTTCTTTCCCATGTTATTCCCGAAGACCTCCTTTTGTTCCCGGTTTAAAAAGCCGCCGAAGAATCAACGGTCAGCCGCTCCAGGCAGATCGCTCCGGAGGAGGTGTGGTAATGAAATTGAGCTCCTCCCAGGCCGTAGACGCCTGTTCCCCGCTTTCTGCCCAGCTCTCCCGAAAGGGGGTACTGGGACTGGAAGTGGCCGGAGGAGGTGTGATATTCCAGGGAAAACCCGGCGTTATCCGGGAAAGCGGTGCGGATCTTCCCGGATGTGGTGTGAAAATTTCCCTCTCTGGGGCAGCAAAACGCGTCTAAAGAGATCGCCCCGGAAACAGATTTGAGGTCAAAGCTTTCGCTGTTCCCCTGAAGCTCTATTTTGCCCGACACTGTATGGGTGAGAAGGCTTCCGGCCTCAAATCCGGAAAGGGCCGCCTTGCCGGAGGTGCTGGAAACCTCTAATCTCCCGGCGTGAAGGTCTCTGCCTGTCACCTTGCCGGAAACGGAGCGCAGCTTTACACTTTCCCCGGAAAGGCTTTCTCCGTAGATCATTCCGGAAACCGTGCGGATCTCCAGGTCCTCAGCGCTGATCCCCCAGGCATAAAAGCTTCCGGACACCAACGCGCAGGAAAGCTTTTTAAGGTTTTCAAGGCAGCCTTGGGGCAGCTCCAGGACCAAGTGCTTTTCCGGCATTCTTCTCCCGAAAAAGGGACGCGCCTCCCGCCTGCGCCAGCCAATCTCCAAAACGCCGCTTTGAAAGGACACTTCCATTCTCTCCTCCTCATCCAGAGGGCGGGAGGAATACTCCGTGATCCGCAGGTCCTCCCCCTCAAAGCACCGAAGCTCCACCGGTCCGCTCACCCAGTTTAGGACCAGCGTTTGAAGTCCTTCCGGCGCAGTGCTTTCCTCGTGGGAAATTCCGTTTCGCGCTAAGGGAAAGTAACGGGGCGCCGCCATCTCTTGGGCCATTCCTTGCCCCTTAGGGACAAACGCCGCTGCCTGCCCTTCAGAAGCCTCCTCTTCGAAAGCACCCTCCGCTGTGGAAGGTTCCTGTCCTGTGGAGAAGGTCTCTTCCGGCTCTCCCAGCGCCTCCAGCAGTCTTTGGGCGTCCTCGGAGGAAATCTTCCCCTCGCTGAGCATGTTCAGCACCTGCTCTCTTCCCTGCTCCATCCTATCTCTCTCCCTTCATCTGATTCAACGCCTCAATGGCCGTCTCCACATCAATTTCATTTTCAGACAGGCGCTTCAAGATCTCCGTTTTTTCCTCCTGCCTGCGAACCTCACGCAGCTCGCGCCTCTCCTCCAGCCCCAGGGCCTCCAAGGCGGCTTCCAACATATTCTTTACCGTTGGATAGCTGACCCCCAGCGCCTTTTCCACCTCTTTGATAGAGCCGCGGCAGCGCAGAAAGGTCTCTACAAACTGCAAATGCTTCTCCTCCAGACTGCAAAACCGGCAGGGCTCAAAACGACCGGCCAGTTCTGTTTTGCAATGGCTGCACTGCAGCCGGGTGATCTCCATTCTGTTTCCACACACCGGACACAGGGCCGGGGCGTGGAAGCCTTCCTTCTTTTCTTCCGACATCACTTTCTCCCCTTTTGTTATTCCACTGGGCCTAATATAACACTTGTGCTTGAGTTTGTCAATTACAAAATTAATTATTTTAATATCATAATTAATTTTATTAATTTAAAGAGCGTAAAACAGGCCGCTTTCCGACTTTTGAAAAGCGGCCTGCTGTTTGTTGGTCAGATATTCCGTTCAAAAGGGAAGAGCGAAATAGTCCACCTGAAACACGGTGGAAAAACCCAGCTTCCGATAGAGAGACAACGCGGGGTTGTTATCCAGATCCACATCCAGGATTACGGGAAGATCCTGCCGAAGCCCCTCCCGCAGGGCGCAGCGGACGATCTCACTGCCCAAGCCCTTCCGCCGTTTCTCCGGATCCACCCGCACACTGCACAGAAAAATGGTGGAGCCGTCATATTCCAAATCGAATACTCCCACCGGCGTTTCTCCCTCCAAAAGCAGGAAACCGTCCCGGTCTGAGGAGTGGAGCACAGCGTCCGCCTTTTGCAGGGCACTCTCGCAAAGCTCTGCGTACCGCTCCTTATTTTCTTCCCTTAAGGGCACGACCTCCAGCCCCGGCGCCAAGGGGGAGACAGTCTGAGGCAAATGCTGCATCCGAAGCTCCGAGCGAAGAAATTCCACTTGGGGAAAGCGCCTCGCAAGCTGTCCTCCTACGCTTTCCGGCTCCGTGCAAAGCACCAGCCTCCCCACGCCGGAGCGCTGCAGATCTGACGCCGCCTCCCGGAAAAGAGCGGTGAAGCAGCCTTTTTTTCTGTAATCGGGATGGGTAAAAGCGTTAAGCTCCCCCTCTTCCCAGCCCGGGAAAAAGACGGTGAGAAAAGCGACAAGCCTTTCTCCCTCGTAGCCCAGGTAAAAGCAGGGAAGCTTTGGGTCCGCGTTCAGCTCTCCCGACAGGAAACAATAATTGTGGAGGTTTTCCGGTTTCAGGGAAAGCGCCTCCAATTCCTTGATCCGTGCCTTTTCCCCCTCTGTAAGCTCATTTCTTTTTTCGATCCGCCAATTTTGAAGCTTAGACAAAAGTAACTTCCTTTCTAAAAAAACTAAAACAGAAAACTGCCGCGGCATGGGAAAGCGCGGCCCCACCGCGGCCGGTTTCAAGGATGCTATGGTTTTCAGGCGATCTTTTCAAGGATCCCCTGCAAAGAGCTAAGCGCCAAATGGAACGCGGCTTTTCCTGTCAATTCCGCCTCCCGCTTCCTGGCCCCCTGCTCCAGGCTTTGAAGCCCGGAGAAGTTGGTAAGGTGGGGCTCCAAAGACAGAAAGCCCTCATAGCCGCAGTCACTGAAGCCCTTGAGAATCTCATACAAATGGCCGTCGCCCTGTCCGGGAGGCACCACCTTTTTCTCTTTTTGCAGAGCGTCCTTCACATGGATGTATTTCACATAGGGCTTTAAAAGCTCATAAGCGGAAAGGGTATCCACCGAGCACTCCACGAAATTGGCGAAGTCGAACACCGCCTGAAAGTTCGGGCAATAAAACCGCTCCATCAGTTCTTTACAGCGCAGGGCCGTATCGCCGTAGATCCCCTTTTCGTTTTCATGGAGCAATACCAGGTCCTCCTTTTGAGCCAGATCGACCATCTGCTCCATTCTCGAAAAGGTCTCCTCCCGGTACTTTTCCGCGCCCTCCTCCTTGGGATAGTAGAAGCTGAACATCCGGATAAAAGGAGCTTCCAGCTCTCTGGAAATCTCCATGACCCGCTTGAGCTTCAAAAGATGAGGGGCAAAGTCCTCCGTAATGGCGATCTTCCCAATAGGAGAGCCGATAGAGGACACCTTGACTCCCGCCGTATGAAGCTTTGTTTTCACTTCCTTCAGCTTTTCGTCTGTAAAGTCAGCTACATTTACACCGTCCGCACTGCGCAGCTCCAGGTAGGAAAGGCCAAACTCGCGAAGGGACTCTAACTGAAAGTCAAAGCTTTCGCCGATCTCGTCGGCAAAGCCGGAAAGCAGGATATTCTTCATGCTCAATAAGTCCCCTCTGTAGAAAATGTGATATTCTTTCCCTGCTTCGACCTGGAAGTCTCCCTGCGCTTGTTGAGCTCGCTCAAAAACAGTTCTTCGTCCAGCGGGATCTCCACGGGATGCTTCAGCCAGCTGGACAGGTGCATGGCGTTGGACAGGGTAAGGCCCCGGATTCCCTCGCTGCCGTGGGCAACCAGCGGCTCGCCCCTGAGAATATTGGCGGCAAAGGCATTGAGCACCCCCACATGCTGCGGGTTCTCCCCATCGGTCTCCACCATAATCTTCTCATACTTGGGCTGAGCAAAGCCCTCCTTGGCGGTTTTACAGAATTCCCGCTCGTTTTCCGCGAGCTTCCAGAAGGTGAGCTTATCCTCCTCGCACACCAGCTTGCCTAACTCTCCGCTGACCTCAAACCGGTTGGTGCCGGGGGCGTCGCCGGTGGAGGTGATGAACACACCCGTGGCGCCGTTTTCAAATTCCAGATAGGCGGTGACATCGTCTTCCACCTCGATATCATGCCACTTGCCCTCATGGCAGAAGGCCTGTACCTTCTTAGGCAGGCCGCAAATCCACTGAAGAAGATCCAACTGATGAGGGCACTGATTGAGAAGCACTCCGCCGCCCTCTCCGGCCCAGGTGGCTCTCCAATCGCCGGAATCATAGTAGATCTGGGTGCGATACCAGTCGGTGATGATCCAGTTCACCCGCTTCAAAGCACCCAGCTCGCCGTTTTGGATCATCTCGCGCATTTTCCGGTAAACGCAGTTCGTGCGCTGGTTGAACATCATACCGAACACCTTGCCGCTTTTCCTGGCGGCCTCGTTCATTTCGTGCACCTGCTTGGTGTACACCCCGGCAGGCTTCTCGCACATGACATGCAGCCCCTTCTCAAAGGCCTCTATGGCGAGAACGGGATGCTGATAGTGAGGCACCGCGATGATCACCGCGTCACAGATCCCGCTCTGGATCAGCTCTGAGCCCTCCGTAAATACCGGCACGCTTTCCGGCAAAACAGTTTTCGCCCAGTTTCTGCGCTCTTCCCGGCGGTCCGCCACAGCGGCAACCGTAATTTCCGGCGTCTTCCCCGCAAGGATATTCCCGATATGCCCGCTTCCCATATTGCCCATGCCGATGACGCCCAATTTGACCTGTTTCAAAGTAACTCTCTCCTTTTCCAGTTGAATTTGTATTTATTTGTATCCCAGAGTACAAAGATTCCGATAGCTTCTCTCCAGGCAGTCGAAGGGGCTGCCCTCGCACACGTCCTGCTCCACCAGAATATACCTGGTCTTCCCTGTCTTCTCCAAGGTCTCCATGACCTTTTTGAAATTGATGTTGCCCTCCATCACTGGGGCCATCACAGGCTCCATGCCGCGGACCGCCATATCCTTCAAATGCACGCAGGGGATCCGATCCCCCAGGCGCTGGATCCAGTCGCACACATCGGCTCCGCCCATCTGCACCCAGAAGGTATCGAGGGTAAAGCCCAGCTCATCCCTTTGGAAGCTTTCCATCAGGGTTTCCATAATCAGCTTTCCGTGAAACTTTTCAAACTCCAGATTGTGGTTGTGATACATCAGAAGCTTTCCGGCGGCGGCGATTTTTTTTGCCGGCTCCCGGTAATCCTCCGCAAAATGGGAAAGCCATTCCGGAGCGCGGTATTTTTCGGGCATCATGCCGATACCGATATAATTGCAGCCCATCACCTCATGCTCCCGGATCACAGCCTCCGTATCATTTAAGATCCGGTCAGGGGCGGTGTGGGTCAAAACGATCTTCAATCCGTGCTTGTCGCAAAGCGCACGCACCTTCTCGGCGGGAATGGGCCCGATGGCCGAGATCTGGACCGTGGTATACCCCATCTCAGCGACTTTTTTCAACGAGAAGTCCAGATCTTTCTCCGTCTGCGTATAGCTTCTCAAAGTATAGAGCTGCGCGCCTAAAACCATTTTCATGTTATTGACCTCTCTTTCCTGTTTTCCGGCACTTTCCAAAGCACAGAAAAATTCCGATTCTCCTCTGAGCCCCCAAAGACACTGACGGGCCGGGGAAGCGGCAGTTTCATGGCCTGCCAACTGTTTTCACTATAGCATAAATCCCAGGCTTTTGCAATCAAAGAGATGAGAAGATCTCACCCTTTCCGGCAAAGCAGAAAACAAAGCGGCGCCCAAAGCAGAATCCCGCTTTGGGCGCTGTCTCTTAAAATCACTTTACTACCAAGTTCACAAGCTTTCCGGGAACATAGATCTCTTTTACAACGCTCTTTCCCGCAATCTCGCCCCGGATCTTCTCCTCTTCCTTGGCAAGCCGCAAAGCGTCCTCCTTGGAGATACCGGCGGGCACATTCAAACGGGCGCGCACCTTGCCGCAAACCTGCACCACGATCTCCACCGTGTCCTCTTTACATTTTGCCTCGTCATAGGCGGGCCAGGACTGCTCTGCTGCCATTCCGTCACCCAAACTGCAGATCTCCCACATCTCCTCGGTGATATGGGGGGCAAAGGGATTCAAAAGCAGGGTGAAGACAGCAAGCTCTTCCTTTGTGATGCTGCCCTTCTCCGTGACCACATTCATCAGGGTCATCAAAGCGGCGATGGCAGTGTTGAATTTCAGAGTCTCCGTGTCCTCCGAAACCTTTTTGATGGCCTTATGAAAAGCGCTTTCCACATCGGGGCGGATCCCCTTTTCTCCACAAAGCAGGCTCTGCAAATTCCAGAAACGCTCCACAAATCGGCGGCAGCCCTTGATTCCGGCGCTGCTCCAGGGAGCGGTCTTTTCAAAGTCGCCGATGAACATCTCGTAAAGCCGCATGGTGTCCGCGCCGTACTCGTCCACCACATCGTCCGGGTTGATCACATTGCCCCGGGACTTGCTCATCTTCTGGCCGTCTTCTCCCAGGATCATCCCGTGGCTGGTGCGCTTTGCATAGGGTTCCGGCGTGGGCACGGCTCCCAGATCATACAGGAATTTATACCAGAACCGGCTGTAAAGCAAATGGAGCGTGGTGTGCTCCATGCCGCCGTTATACCAGTCCACAGGCGCCCAGTAGTCAAGCGCCTCTTTGGACGCGAAGGCCTTGTCGTTGTGGGGGTCCATGTATCTCAGGAAATACCAGGAGGAACCGGCCCATTGAGGCATGGTGTCCGTCTCCCGCTTGGCGGGCCCGCCGCAGTGCGGGCAGGTGGTGTTGACCCAATCGGTCATATGGGCTAAGGGAGACTCTCCGTTATCGGTGGGCTCATAGGATTCCACCTCCGGCAGCGTCAAAGGCAGCTCACTTTCCGGCAAAGGAACCCAGCCGCATTTCTCACAGTACACCATGGGAATGGGCTCTCCCCAATACCGCTGGCGGGAGAATACCCAGTCGCGAAGCTTGAAATTCACCTTGGCGTGACCGATCCCGGTCTCTTCCAAATGTTCAGTGATCCTCTTCTTTGCCTCCTCCACCGTGAGGCCGTCGAGAATACCGGAATTCACCATCACGCCGGTCTCGCAGTCCGTGAAGGCCTCCTCCTGCACATTTCCGCCCTTGACCACCTCGATAATGGGCAAATGAAATTTCCTGGCAAACTCCCAGTCGCGGGTGTCGTGAGCGGGCACGGCCATAATGGCGCCGGTGCCGTAGGAAACTAAAACATAGTCAGACACAAAAATGGGGATCTCTTTTTTAGTCAGGGGGTTGATGGCTGAGACGCCCTCCAGACGCACGCCGGTTTTCTCCTTGGCCATTTCCGTGCGCTCAAAATCAGACTTTTTGGCCGCCTGATCCTGATACTCCCGCACGGCGGCGAGATTCGTAAGCTTGTCCGCCCACTTCTCCACAAAGGGATGCTCCGGAGAAATGACCATGTAGGTGGCGCCGTAAAGCGTGTCCGGACGGGTGGTGTAAACGGTGAGCTTATCGCCCGCAGTGGTGTCGAAATCCACCTCCGCACCGGTAGAGCGGCCGATCCAGTTCTTCTGCTGGGCCTTGACCCGTTCCGGGTAATCCACCAAATCCAAATCGTCGATCAAACGCTGAGCGTACTCGGTGATTTTCAGCATCCACTGGCTTTTCACCTTATGGACCACTTCGCTTCCGCAGCGCTCGCACACGCCGTTGACCACCTCTTCATTGGCCAGTACGCACTTGCAGGAGGTACACCAGTTCACATTCATTTCCTTTTTATAGGCAAGGCCCTTTTTGTACAGCTGCAAAAAGATCCACTGAGTCCACTTGTAGTAGTCCGGATCGATGGTTGAGATCTCCCGGCTCCAGTCAAAGGAGATTCCCAGGGACTGGATCTGCTGCTTGAAATGGGCAATATTTTTCTCGGTGAATTCTCTGGGATGGGCGTGGTTCTTAATGGCGTAATTCTCCGCCGGCAGGCCGAAGGCGTCCCAGCCGATGGGATAAAGCACATTATAGCCCTGCAGCCGCCGCTTTCTCGCCACGATGTCCAGGGCGGTATAGGGACGGGGATGGCCCACATGAAGCCCCTGCCCGGAGGGGTAAGGGAACTCGATCAGCGCGTAATACTTGGGCTTCCGTGAGCCGTTTTCCGCGTAGAAAACGCCCTTTTCCTCCCATTTTTTCTGCCATTTTGGTTCCACGGTTTTATGGTCGTACTTCAATTTACCTCATCCTTTCAAAAGGCTGAAAACTGATAGAAGGCGTACTTATTCCCCTTCCCAATCCAATTTGACTCCATCCGCCCAAAGGCGGTCCAGATCATAAAACTCCCGGGCCTCTCCGGTGAACACATGGACCACTACCGTACCATAGTCCAGGAGGATCCAGGAGTTGGAGCGATAGCCCTCGATGCGGGGGGCAGGCGCGCCCAGAGCCTTCAGCTTTTCCTCCAGCTCATCTGTGAGAGAGCGCACATGGATATTGCTTGTACCGGTGGCAAAAACAAAGAAATCGGCAAGGCTTGAAATGCTGTCCACCTTTAAGACATTGATCTTCATCGCCTTTTTCTCGTCCAGCAGCCGGGCCGCCTTTTTTGCCAGTTCCAAAGATGTCATTGAACCTTTCCTTTCCTCACTGAGAGAATTCGCAAAGCGTCGTTATAGGCGTCGATAGAGCCGGGGTCCATGGGAAGGCTCTGCTCCATCTTTTCCGTCACCGTGAAGCGGATTCCTTCGATCATGGCCTCCTCCAAGCTGCTTTCGGCAAGCTTTCGCATTTCCTCTACGCCGGGATAATCCCGGTCCTCGGAGATATAGTCCGCCGTGAACAGCACCTTGTCAAGCAGGGTCATATCCTTTTTCCCGCTGGTGTGACAGGCGATGGCGTCAAGCACCTCCCGGTCAGAAACCGAAAGCACATGCTCACAGTAAGCGGCGCCGGAGACAGAATGCCACAGCTTTTCGTTTTCCCTCTGCGTTTCCGTTAGTAGTATACCAAACTCCTCTAATATTTTCAACTGCTCTTCTTTAGGCGTGTCCTTCATAATATCATGAAGGATCCCGGCCGTCAGCGCCTTTTGGGGGTCTGCCCCATAGCGCTTCGCAAGCCTTTTTGCACAGGCCGCCACGCACCGGCTGTGATAGAAGCGCTTTTCTGACAGATGTTTTTTGACTTCCCTTTCGTATTCCTCATAGGTCATGGTCATTTCTCCATTTCCTCCTCGTTTTCCCGGTAGAGCCCGTGCTCCAAGAGATACCGCTCTACGCCCTTTGGCACCAGCCGGGCGACGCTTTCTCCCCTTTTCAGGCGTTCCCGAACCTCTGTGGAGGACACGGGAAGATAGGGGATCTCCTCTACAAAGCACCTGGCGCCATAAGATTTTTCCAGTTCTTCCTTTTTTCGCAGAAGAGCCTGGAAGCCGTCCTCACTTCTGGGAGAGGCGCACACAGCCGACAGGGAAAAAATGACCTCCGGCATAAACCAGCGGTCCACCGTCAGGAACATATCCTCCCCCATGAGGAGATACAGCTCGTCTCCGGGATACTGCCGAGAGAGAGCCTTCAGGGTGTTGGCCGTATAGCTTTTTCCCTCTCTTTGAAGCTCGATCTCAGAGACCTCCACCGGCGCTTCCTCGATTTCCCGGGCCGCGATACGGCACATTTTTGCCCGGTCTTCCCCGCTTAACAGCCCGATCGCCTCTTTGTGAGGGGGCAGGCGGTCCGGGATCAGCAGGACACGCGTGAGAGACAGGCGGCGGATAAACTCCCGCAGAATATGGATATGCCCCAGATGAATGGGGTTAAAGGTCCCGCCATAGATACCGATCCTCAATTTTTCCCCCATCTCCTGTTCTTTAATGAAGAGCCGCAACATCCTGACAGATTTGCTCCACAGCCTCGGAAAGGCTCATTTCTTTTTTGAAAACCGTTTCCCGGATCTCCGGCAAAAAATCTTTTTCTACCCACCAGCGCCGCATATCCTCTTCACCGAATTCGTCCCGGTTGGGCTTTGCGCTGTGGCGGCGCAGGGTCTCCTCAAAGGGAATATCGTAATAATAGGCAAAGATATTCTCTCCGAACTCTTCTTTGGCGGCTTCAAACAGCCTTTGGTATGCGTCCGACGGCAGGATTCCCTCCAGGATGGTGATCTCTGAATTATTCCTTCCGTACTTCAGCAGCTCGATCATCAACGGCTGTGACCTTTCAAGCCCCTCTTTGCCCCAGGTGTGCAAAACCTCCATCCGGATCATATCGTGGGATATCCGCATGGTATTGGGACCGAATTTTTCCTGCAAAAGCTTTGCAAGAGTCGTTTTCCCGCTTCCCGAATTGCCCCGGAGAATAATGAGCGTCTTGGCCATCCTATCGCTCCTCCTCTGTGTAGTAAAGCACCTCTTTGCCCAGGGACTTCGCAAATTCGAGCTCGCCTTTGGTCGCGCTGCCGATATAGCCGTTCACATTTACGATAAAAACGGCGTCGGAGAGCTTGATCTTTTCCCTATGCATGGCGCCCAGCACGGAAAGCTCTTTTTCTGTGTAGGCGTTTTTATCCTCGCTGGCAGGAAAAACCGGGGTAAGAACACAGTTTCCCGCAAGCTCCAGGCGCTCGGCGGCCTCCAGCATTTCTTTCTGAAACCGCAGGCTGCCGCATAAGGTGATGATCTTCATCGCTTTCCTCCCGCCTTGGGCAAAACGATCTTCGGGTCCTTCTTTTTCCGGCGGTATAAGACAAACCGGGAACCGATGACCTGCACCACTTCACTTCCTGTTTTTGAGGCCAGCTCTTCCGCCGCCTCCCGGGAGGAAAGAGGAGAGGTTTCCGGTAATACCCGGCCCTTGATGAGTTCTCTCTTTTCCAAAGCGTCGTCCGCCTGTTTTACGATCTCCAGGCTCATGCCCGATTTTCCCACCATCAGAATGGTGTCCTCATTCACCGCTAAGGAGCGCAGATACGCCCGCTGTTTACTGGTTAACATCATTTTTATTCCTTTCCGCTGTCTTGTGTTTCCGCTGTCTTGCGCCCTTTGCCTATTTCACAGTTTCAGCACGCTGACCAGCTCTTCCCCGCACATCTGGCCGTTTTCCGCGAATCCCATTTTTTCATAAAGAGCCTTTGCCCGCCGGTTTTCCGGTTCATAGGAAAGCCAGCAGGACTCCGCCTTGCCGCAGGGAAAGCTTTTAAGATAGGTAAGACACAGCGCAAGCGCCTTTTTTCCCAGCCCTTTCCCCTGATGAGCTTCATCGATCATGAACCGCCAAAGGCAGTAATTCCCCTTGGCCACCGGCGGGTCTTCCTTATCTCCGATGGAGCCGTAGCCAAACATAACAAAGCCCACCGGCACATCATCCTCATAAATGCCGAAGGGAAGGGCAACGAAACCGGAGGCGGTCGTTGCATATGCCTCTAAAATACTCGTCTCATTGGAGGCCACAAATTCTTTCTGCTCCGGCCCTACCTTCAAAGCAAGGATCTCCCACAAATTGCTGAGGTCCACCCTTTTCAGTTCCATTTTTGTTTTTCCTTTCTGAAGCTCTCTCTCTATCGAAGAAAATACAGATGTCGCTATCAGTTTACACAACTTATTTGTGTCTCCGCTTGAAGCACACGATTTCCGGGTCTGCCCCGTTTTCTCCGTACTCGCACACCAGCAGATAGTTTTCATCGGCGGTAAGGCCCCAGCAACGGTCACTGCCTTTTTTCTCTACCTGATTTCCCCAATAGATGCGCTGATCGTCCCACAGCTTTACCTTCTGTCCGCTGGGCAAAGTATATTCCAAATTGATAAAATGGCCGAACAGGGCGTTCATGCAGTCTTTGATCTCTTCCATGCCTTCAATATGCAGGTCGTTAAACTCTTTGATCAGCTTTTTCTTTTCCCCGCAGTTGGGCTCAAAGGGCCGGCAGCTTTTACAGGAGCCCTTTTGGGCGCAGGCGTAGATCACGCACTTCCCGCCGCTGCCAACGGTTTCGCAGCCCGGGCAGCTATCTTTCTTAGAACAATCACTGCAATCCAATCCGCAAATCGTTTCCATCATCGTTTCTTCCGTTCTTATATTTACATAATTTTGTTACCATAACTTTTCGACCTGTTATTCTTCCCTTTGATAAGCGAAGCCAAAATGGATGGGCGGCGCCGTCACAGAAAGGTAAACAAACTCCCCCTCGCTGTCGTTGAAAAGCCCGTGGATCTCCCCTTCTTCAAACCGTACCACATCCCCTGCCTGGAACTCTTCTTCCCGGCCGTTCTCCAGAAGAAGCTTTCCCCAGCCCTTGAGCGCATACCAGATCTGCTCCGAAGCCCCATGCGTGTGTCTGGGCTGGCTCGCGCCCGCTTCCAAATGAACCTCCGTGATAGTCACTCGTTGGCTGGACGAATTATCCGGATTTAAAAGCTGCCTGGACACGACGCCCGGATTTGACAGGCTCCGGATGCTCTCTTTCCCCATGAATTCCATGTTTTGCCGCTCCTTCTCAGGCTTTTTCGATATGGCCTGCAAGATATTCTTTCAGCTTCTTCTCAAATTCCTGGAACGCGAAGCCCCGGTGGCTCCGCGCATCCTTTTCCTCGTTGGACATCTCCCCAAAGGTGCGGCCCTCCTGTTCAAAGATGGAGTCATAGCCAAAGCCGTTTTCCCCCCGGGACTCAAAGGCGATGGTGCCAAAACACTTTCCCAGGGCGTCGATACGGTCGCCGTTGGGAAACACGCAGCACACCGCGCTTACAAAATGGGCGCCGCGCTGGGCTTCCGGAACTCCCTTCAGTTTCTCAAGCACTGTCATCCTCCGCTTCCCTGGCTGAGCGAACCGGGCCGAATAAATGCCGGGGGCTCCGTCCAGATAGTCCACGCACAGGCCGGAGTCATCCGCCACTGCGGGAAGCCCCGTTTCCTCGCAGGCCGTCTTCGCCTTGATGAAGGCGTTTTCTTCAAAGGTCGTTCCCGTTTCCTCCGGCTCGGAAAGGTCCATCATGACCGCCTCGATGCCCATAGGCTCTAAAAGCCGCTTGAATTCTACCACTTTCCCCTTGTTGTGGGTGGCAATGACAAATTTCATCAAACCTGTTCCTTCCTTTCGGCCGTTCATCGTCCGGCCCCTCGATTTTCTACCGTCACCAAAAGATTGCGCAGCAGCCGCTGGTCGTCCCGGTCAAGAAGATTGTCGTTTCGCCAGCGGGAAAGCTCTTCCAAAAGCTCTTCCACGCCTTCCTTCTCATCCAGCCGGTCCATGAGCCGGTCCGCAAAAGCCCGGAAGCGGCGGTGCTTTTTCTCCGGAGTTTCCGTTGAGACCGCCGGGGAGGGAGCTTCCTCTTTGACCGGAGAAGCCCCTTCTTCCGGCTGGGCAGCCGCTTCACTTTCCTTTTCGAAAATTGTGGATCCCGTCTCCTCCTGAGGGGCGCTGGCGGGAAGATCAAACAGGGCATCGGCAAAGGCGGCGGCGTCGAAGGGCTGAAGATCGTCCAGCTGCTCCCCCACGCCGATAAATTTCACGGAAAGCCCCAGCTCCTGCTTGATAGGCAGCACCACGCCGCCCTTAGGCGTGCCGTCCAGCTTGGTCAGCACAATGCCGGTGATCGCCGCCGCGTTCTGGAACTCTCTTGCCTGGTTCACGGCGTTCTGGCCGGTGGCGGCGTCCAAAACCAACAGCGTCTCCTTATCGCAGCCGGGAAGCTCCCGGTCGATAATGCGGGAAATTTTCGCCAGCTCGTCCATGAGGTTTTTCTTGTTGTGGAGCCTGCCTGCCGTATCGCAGATCACCACATCGCAGCCCCTCGCCTTTGCGGCTGAAATGGCGTCGAATACCACGGCGGCGGGGTCGGCCCCCTCGCTGTGCTTGACAATAGGTACCTCTGCCCGCTGGGCCCACACCTCCAGCTGCTCGATGGCCGCCGCCCGGAAGGTGTCCGCCGCGCCCAACAGCACGGATCTCCCTTCCGCCTTCAGCCTGCTTGCCAGCTTTCCGATAGTGGTGGTCTTGCCCACTCCGTTGACGCCGATCACCAGGATTACCGAAGGCTTCGTGGAGATATGGAGACTGTCGTCTCCGGAAAGCATCTGGGTCACAATGGACTTGAGCTCGCCTACCACCAGCTCCGGGTCTGTGATCCCCTTTTCCCGGATAGCTTTTTTCAGCTCCCCGCAGAGAAACTGGGAGGTGTTCACCCCCACATCTCCCATGACCAGCAGCTCTTCCAGCTCCTCAAAAAGCTCTTCGTCAATCTTCGTGAAGGAGCGCACCATTTGGGTGATCTGCCCGCTGATATTTTCTCGGGTTTTTTTCAGCCCGTCTCTGATTTTCTCAAAAAATCCCATATGCCTCCGCCTTTCTGTGCTGAATTTTAAGAAAATAGCCTGACAGTCGGTAGCTTTGACCGCTTTTTATCTCTTCCAAGGAGGGAGAGGTATTAAAGGCAAAGCTCCATCCCTTCCCCTTCTAAAATCAAGGGGGCCAAGGAACAACCTCTTCTCCTTCTGCTCAGGAGAGCCAGGGGCTTTCTAACGACTAACTACTAAAGACTAACAACTACTTTGGGGCGCCAAGCCCTTATCTAACGACTAACTACTAAAGACTAACAACTACTATGGGGAGCCAAGGGCGCTTGACTTTAGCGCCCTTGACCTTCTCCAGCGTCCAGCATCTAAAATCCAGCATCTAAGTTCCCAGCTCCGCCGCTTCTTCCGTCTTTAAGGCCAGCAGCTTGGAGATCCCCTGGTCCTGCATAGTCACGCCGTAAAGCATATCCGAGCTTTCCATGGTGCCCCGCCGGTGGGTGATGGTGATAAACTGAGAATTTGCGCTCATGCGCCGCAGATATTGGGCGCAGCGAGTCACATTCACGTCGTCCAGCGCCGCCTCGATCTCGTCCAGCACGCAGAAGGGAGGCGGGTTGACCCGCATGATGGCGAAATAGATGGAAATGGCCACCAGCGCCTTCTCTCCGCCGGACAACGACTCAATGTGCGTGACGATCTTGCCCGGAGGCTGCACCTTGATCTCAATGCCGGAGGAAAGCACATCCTCCGGGTTTGTGAAGGAAAGCTCCGCTCCGCCGCCGCCGAACAGTTCCCGGAAAATCGCGCCGAAATTCCGGTTGATCTGCACGAAACGCTCTTCAAACTGCTTCTTCATATGTCCGGTGAGGTCGTCGATGAGCGATAAAAGCTCCTTCTTCGACTGCTCCACATCCTCGGTCTGAGATTTCAAAAACTCGTAGCGCCTGGAGACCTCTTCGTATTCCACCACGGCCCCCACATTCACGGGACCCAGAGCTCGGATCTTGTTTTTCAATTCGCTGAGCCTGCGCTGGGCCTTTTCCAGATTTTCGATCTGAATTCCCTGCTCCTGAGCCTCCCGCCGGGTGAGTTCATAGTCCTCCCAAAGCCGGGAGATGATGCCGTCGTACTCCTTTTGCAGGTTTTCTCTGCGCTCCTGTAAGCGTGCCAGCTCATGGCCGGTATTCTCCCGATTGGCAGATATTTCCCGCTCTCTGGCACGCAGCTCGCCGGACCCCTTTTCCAGAAGGGACCTCTTCTCACTGAGGTCTGCCACAGCCTCCCGCTGCTTCTGGGCCTGCTCTCTTAAACGGGCGCACTTCTCTTTTTTCTCCGATTCGCTGTTCTGCAGCTCCTCAATGGCCCGGTTCAGGTTTTGGATCTCCTCCTGAAGCCGTCCCACTTCCTCTTTTCGCCCGGATTTCCTTCTTTCCAGCTCTTCTATGGAGGAAAGAAAAGCGTCCCGGTCCTTTCTCGCGGAAATCTCTCCCAAGCGGATCTCCTGAATGGTGGAGGAAACATCCTGATAGCGGGTGTTGAGCTCCTCCCTGTTTCCGATCAGCTCCTGAGACTCCTGCTGAGCCCTTTGGACCGCTTCCTCTCCCTCTTTAATCTGCTTCGAGGAATCCGCCTCCTGGGCCTTCAGCTCCTCCAGTCTGCCAGAGGAATCCTGCTCCTCCTTGCGAAGGGCCTTCTCCTCCTGAAGGGCGCTTTCCATCTCCTTCTCCACCCGGGCGCTTTCCGCCTGGATCCGGATGCGTTCCTCCTGGAATACCGCAAGCTCTCCCCTGGCTGCGGCAAGCTCCCCCTCGCAGGCGCTTACCTCTGTCTGGCGCTCCTTGAGGGTCTGGGCGCACTGCTCTGCCTTTTTCTGGAGCTGTGCGGCCTTTTCCCGCACCCTTTTAATCTCGGAGGCGCGGCTTAAAAGCCCCGAGTTCTTTGCCCGGGAGCCGCCGGTAAAGGAGCCTCCCGCGTTGACCACCTGGCCGTCCAGGCTGACGATTCGGAAACGGTATCCGGTGCGCTTGGCGATGGCCGCGGCACTGTCCAGATCCTCCGCCACGGCGATCCGGCCCAACAGGGACCGGCGGATGCCGTCATATTTCTGATCGCAGGAGCAGAGCTCGCTGGCGATGCCCACAAAGCCGGGCAGCTCTTCGATCTCCTTTTGATCCAGCACGCTGCCCCGGATGGTGGTAAGAGGCAGGAAGGTGGCCCGGCCCAAATCCCGCTGCTTCAAAAAGCCGATGGCTTTTTTCGCGTCCTGCTCCGTCTCCACCGCAATATTCTGCATGGCGGCGCCCAGTGCGGTTTCCAGCGCCACCGCATATTCTCTGGGGACCTCCAAAAGCTTGGTCACAGGCCCGCACACGCCGGAAAGCAGGCCCCTCTCCGACTCCTTCATCACCGCCTTGACGCTTTGGGCAAAGCCCTCCAAATTGCGTTCCAGATCCTCTAAAAGCTTCGCTTTGCGCAGCTGCTCGTTGGCGTCCAGGGTGAGCTGATCCAGCTCTTCCTTGACGCTTTCGGCCTTTTTTCTCCTGGATTCCAAACGAAGCTCGTAGCCCTTGATGCTGTTTTCATGGGAAGAGATGGAAGCCTGCGTACTGACAAGCATCTGTTCCAGCTCTTTTCCTTCCTTTTCGATGGCCTCCTTCTTTTCCCGGCTTCTCTGGAGGCCTTCTTTCACCGCCTCCCGGCGCAGAAGGATCTCCTCCATGGAGGATCTGGCGGAGGAAAGGCGGATCCTGGCTTCAGCAAGCCTGGCGTTTTCCTCGGAAAGAGTCACCGCCGCAAGCTCAATCTTTCGGGTGGCCTCATCCGTGGTCTCCCGGAGCTTTTCCAGCCGTTCTTCAAAGGAAATGAGCTTTTCACGGCTCTCTTCGATCTGCTTTTCTCTCGCTTCGGCCTCTTCTCTCTTTTCCTCGATCTCCCGGTCGATCTGAGCCTCGGAGGACTGGGTAGAGGCGATCTGCCCCTCCAGCCTTTCGATATCCCCCCGATGGTGGGAGATGTCATTTTTCAAAAGGCCGATCTCCCCTTCGGTACGCACAGCCTGCTCGTCCAGAGAAGCAGCCTGAGAACGGGCAAGCTCCATTTGAGCCGTACATTCGTTGACCCGCTGGAAGTTTCCCTCGATCTGCTCCGCGATTTTGGCAAGCTCTTCCTCCAGCTGCTGGTGCTGGGCTTTGGCGATCTCGATTTTTTCCTCGTGCTCCCGCAAAACCTTTCCGGAGCGCTCCAGGGTTTCCAGCCAGATGCCAATCTCCAAGCCCTTTTTCTCCTGATCATAGGAGATAAACTCCTGGGCCCGCTGGGCTTCCAGGCGCAGCGGCTCCACCCTTCCCTCCAATTCGGAAAGGATGTCTCTTAAGCGCACCAGGTTTTCCTCCGCCTTTTGCAGCCGGCGCTCGGCCTCCTCCTTGCGGTAGCGGTAACGGGAAATACCGGCGGCCTCTTCAAAGATCTCCCGCCGGTCCTCGGAACGGGCGGCCACGATGCTGTCGATCTTCCCCTGGCCGATAATGGAATAGCCGTCTCTGCCCAGGCCCGTGTCCATAAACAGCTCGTTGATGTCCTTTAAACGCACAGTTGCCTTGTTGATCAGGTACTCGCTTTCCCCCGAGCGGTAATACCGGCGGGTCACCGCCACTGTGTCGTCGTCAAAGGGCAGCTTTCTGTCAGAATTATCAATGGTAAGCGTGACCTGGGCAAAGCCCTGGGCACGGCGTCCCGGCGTGCCGCTGAAGATCACATCCTCCATTTTTGAGCAGCGCAGCACCCGCACTGACTGCTCTCCCAGCACCCAGCGCATGGCGTCGCTGATATTGCTTTTCCCACTGCCGTTGGGGCCCACCACCGAGGTGACGCCCGGCTCAAAATCCAGTGTGGTCTTGTCGGGAAAGGTTTTGAAGCCCTGCAGTTCCAATGACTTTAAAAACATATGAAGTCCCTTTCAAGGTGAGATCAGGTTGGGCTAAGTATATCACAAAGGCTGCCAAAGGGGAACTTTTCCCCCGAAAAGCTTCCCCGGGGCACTTCCCGGGAAGGAGAAAACTCCACTTCATAGCCCAGCTTCCGAAGGTACCCAAGATTCTCTTTCTTCTGCCCCAGCGCGACAGACAAGCTTTTGGGGTGGACCTTGACACAATAGGTCCCTTTCCCACCGCTGCTCAACGCGGAAACCAGCTTTTCCCGGAAGATCCGGCTCTCTACAAGCTCCCGGAAGGCGGGGTGATAGGGCCCGCAGAGTTTTTTCTCCTCCACCTGCGTCTGGGCGTGCAATCCCAGGCGGATCACCCGAACGCCGGCGCTCTCGAATTTTGTGAGAAGCTTCGCGCACAGGCCCACCGCCTCTTCCAGCGTCTGGGGCCGGTAAACACCCTCTCGGTTCAGCTTCGCGAGATAGGTTCCCTCCAGCACCACCGTGGGGTAGATCCGCGCGGTCTGAGGGTTTAGGGAGATCAGCTTCTCTGCCGTCTCAAGGGCTCTCTCGTCCGTATCCCCGTAAAGGCCCGTCATCATCTGCAAGCCCAGCTCGAAGCCCATGGCTTTGATGAGCCGGGCAGCACTTTCCGTCTGGGCGGCAGTATGGCCCCGGCGGTTTAAGCGAAGCACCTCGTCGCACATGGACTGGGCTCCCAGCTCGATGGCGGTCACGCGGTACCGCTTCAAAAGCCCAAGACACTCCTCATCCACCGCGTCCGGACGGGTGGAACAGCGGATCCCGGCAAAGCCCAGCTCCTCCACCGCCCGGGCGGCGGGCTCCAGCAGAGAGAGCATGGTGCTTCTCGGGACAGCTGTAAAGCTGCCCCCGAAAAAAGCGATTTGGGAACCGGCGGTCTTTTCCTGTAACGCTTCGGCGGCTCTCACCGCCGTTTCCCAAACCTCCTCCCCATCCGGGACTCGCACGCTTCCCGTGATGGCGCTTTGGTCGCAGAAGCTGCACCGCTGGAGGCAGCCCAGATGCGGAACAAAGAAGGCCACATTCGCGTGTCTAATAACCCATCAGCTCCAATGCTTCCCGCGCGGCCTGCTGCTCCGCTTCCTTTTTGCTTCTCCCGCCGCCTTTTCCGATCACATTGCTGTTCAGATGCACCTGCACGGTAAAATGCTTGTCGTGATCCGGTCCGCTTTCTCCGGTGACAACATATTCCAGCTTCTCCTCCGGATTCTGCTGGACGATCTCCTGTAAGGTGGTCTTATAGTCCTTAAAGGGCTTTCTGTTCTGGTTTTGGGCGGCAGGCTCAATAAAGCGGAGAATAAAGCGCTTGGCCTCCTCCATGCTGCCGCTGTCCAGATAGATGGCGGCGGTGGTGGATTCAAACACATCCGCCAGGATGCTGGGCCGGTCCTTTCCGCCGGAGTTAATCTCCCCGTGGCTCAGCCTGAGAAAATCCCCCACCTGCAGACTTTTGGAAAAGCCGTAAAGGGATTTTTCGCACACCAGGGCCGCCCGGTTTTTGGTGAGCTGCCCTTCGGGAAGCTGTGGGAAATGGTGAAACAGGTACTCCGCCGTAACGAAGCCCAGCACAGAGTCCCCTAAAAATTCCAGCCGCTCATAGCTCCTGCATTTATGCTCATTGGCAAAGGAAGAGTGGGTCAGGGCTGTTTCCAACAGCTTTTTGTTGTGGAAGCGGTAATCGATGAGCTTTTCATACTCCTCCAAAGGCCTCATACTGTCTCATCCCTTTTCTCCAAAGCTTTCGCGATATCCGAGATCACGCCGGACTGGGTAAAATCTCTCGTCAGGCGCAGAGCGTTTTTCACGGTAGAGGCCTTCGCGCTGCCGTGGATCTTGAACACCGGCTTGGCCGCTCCCATAATAGGCGCCCCGCCGTACTCGTTGTAATCCATAGAGCTTTTCAGGGCCTTCATGTCCTTGTACACCACGGCCGCCGCCAGCTTGTTCACAAGGCTCTTTTCAAACACGCCCTTTACCTTGCTCATCAGGGCCATGGCCACGCCCTCGTAAAGCTTCAAAAGCAGATTGCCTGTAAAGCCGTCCGCCACCACCACATCGGCGCCGTCAAAGGGAATCTCCCTGCCCTCGACATTTCCGGTGAAGAAAATGTCGGGACACTGCCGCAGAAGCTCATAGGCTTCCAGACGAAGCTCGTCCCCCTTATGGGCCTCTGTGCCCACATTGGCAAGGGCCACCCGGGGCTTTTCCACCCCCATCACCTTTTTCATGTAGGCAGAGCCCATCAGGCCGAACTGCCTGAGCATCTCCGGGCGGCACTCCGCATTGGCGCCCCCGTCGCACAGCATGAAAAAGCCCTGAGATTTCGGGAGCAAAGGTGCAAAGGCAACTCGCTTTACACCCTTGAGGCGTTTGACGATCATGGTGGCTCCCACCACCAAAGCTCCGCTGTTTCCGGCGCTGGCGAAAGCGTCCCCCTTCCCCTCACTCAGCGCCCGGAAGCCCACTGCCATAGAGCTTTCCGACTTCGCCTTCAGAAGGCTGGTGGGCTCGTCCTCCATGGTGATCATATCGGGGCAGTCGAGGATCTCCATTTTTTGGAGCTCTTCCCCGATCCCAAGGTCCCGGGCCTCCTGTTCGATCCGGCTTCGGTTTCCCGTAAGCAGGATATCCACCCCCAGCTCTTTTGCGGCCTGGACGCAGCCCAGCAGGATCTCCCCGGGGGCATTGTCTCCCCCGAAAGCGTCAACTATAATACGCAAGGCTCTCCCTCCTTTTCCAAGGTCTCTCTCAAATCGTTCAGCGCCCGATCGGATAAGGCTTTGTACCGTTCTCTCTTGTCCCTGATCTTTTCCGCAAGGGGCGGCAGGATCCCGAAATTGGCTCCCATAGGCTGGAAATCCTTCCCGCTGTACCCGGAAACATAGCGGGAAAGCGCCCCCATCATGGTGGTTTCCGGCAAAGAGAGAGGGGCCTTCCCCGAAAGCTTTCTCGCAAGGTTCACTCCCGCCAGGATCCCGGAAGAGGCCGATTCCATATACCCTTCCACCCCTGTGATCTGTCCGGCAAAAAACAGGAGAGGAGCTTCCCGCAGAGAATAGTCTTCCGAAAGCAGGCGGGGGGAATCCAGGAAGGTGTTTCGGTGCATCACACCATAGCGCATATACTCCGCTTCCCGCAAAGCCGGGATCATGCCGAACACCCGCTTCTGCTCCGGAAATTTCAAATTGGTCTGAAAGCCCACCAGGTTATAGAGAGTGTTTTCCCGGTTCTCCGCCCGCAGCTGCAAAACTGCCCAGGGACGGCGCCCCGTTCTGGGGTCGATTAGGCCCACCGGCTTCATGGGGCCGAAACGGATGGCGTCTCTTCCCCGGGAGGCCAGCACCTCGATGGGCATACAGCCCTCATAGACCTTGGGCCCCTGCCGGTCAAAGCCGTGTACCGGAGCGCGCTGGGCCTTTGTCAGCTCTTCCCAGAAGGCCTCGTACTCCTCCCTGTTCATCGGACAGTTTAAATAATCGCTGTCTCCCCGTTCATAGCGGGAGGCGGCGAAGCAGGATCCCATGTCGATGCTCTCTCTTGTGACAATGGGCGCGGCGGCGTCAAAAAAGCTGAGCGCGCCTCCGAAGCGGGCCTCGATCTTTTCCGCCAGCGCCTGAGAGGTGAGCGGGCCCGTGGCCAGAATTGCCGGACCGTCAGGCAGCTCACAGGCCTCCTGCCGGTGTACCGTGATGTTGGGATGGGCTTCTATGGCTTTTGTCGCAAGCCTGGAAAACTCCTCCCGATCCACCGCCAAAGCGCCTCCGGCAGGTACTCTGCTCTTCTTTGCGCAGTCCATCAAAAGGGAGTGAAAGCACTGCATTTCCGTCTTTAAAAGCCCGGCGGCGCTGTCAGGCCGTTCCGCCTTTAAGGAGTTGGAGCACACCAGCTCCGCGAAGCCCTCCTCGTGATGGGCGGGAGAGAACCGCTGGGGCTTTTGCTCCCAGAGGGTGACAGAAAAGCCTTTGTTTCCCAGCTGCCAGGCTGCCTCGCAGCCGGCGAGGCCCGCCCCCAGCACCAGGACGCGATTTTTTTCCAAGAGCGTTCTCTCCTTCCCAAAGCCGGGGGCCTTACTCCTCCTCCGGCTTCTCCACCCCGGGCTTTCCCTCGAAGGTACAGCCGGGAGTGACGCAGTAAAGGGTCTTTTCCTTGTTCTTTTTCTGCAAAAGCGTCTTGCCGCACACGGGGCAAAGCTCCTTGGAGGGCGGATCCCAGGAGACAAAGTCGCACTTGGGATACTCGCTGCAGCCGTAGAAGATCCTGCCGCGTTTTGACTTGCGCTCGATGATATTGCCGCCGCATTTGGGGCATTTGGCGCCGGTCTCGTTGACGATCTTCTTGATATTCTTACATTCCGGATAGCCGGGGCAGGCCAGGAACTTCCCGTAGCGGCCCACCTTCACCACCATATGTCTGCCGCATTTCTCACAGATCACATCGGTCTCGTCTTCCTTGAGCTTGATCTTGACGCCGTCCATTTCCTTTTTGGCCTTTTGAACGGTCTTGTCAAAGTCGTCATAGAAGCGGTGAAGGGTCTTGACCCATTCCTCTTCTCCCCGCTGCACCGCATCCAGCTCATCCTCCACCTGGGCGGTAAATTTCACATTGACGATCTTGGGGAAGCGTTCCTTCATCAGCTTTGTGATCACCTCTCCCAGCTCGGTGGGCTTGAAGGCCTTACCCTCCCGGGTCACATATTCCCTGCTGGTGATGGTGGAGATCGTGGCGGCATAGGTGGAGGGGCGTCCGATACCGTTTTCCTCCAGCGTTTTGATGAGGGAGGCTTCCGTATACCGGGGAGGCGGCTGGGTGAAGTGCTGGTTGCCCTTTAACTCCTTCACCTTCAGCTTCATGCCCTCCTCCAAAACGGGCAGATCCTTTCCCGCCTTCTCCTCCTCTTCACGGCTCTCCTCATACAGGGCGGTAAAGCCGTCAAAGGCCACATGAAACCCGGAGGCCTTGAAGAGATATTTTCCCACATGGATGGAGGCCTGAGAGGTGTTGAGGACACAGTTTGCCATCTGGCAGGCCACAAAGCGCTCCCAGATCAGTTTGTAGAGCTTGTATTGATCGGAGGTAAGAGAATCCTTGACCTCTTCCGGCGTAATCTTCACCGAAGCGGGGCGAATGGCCTCGTGGCCGTCCTGGGCGTTGGCGCGGGACTTGAAGTGCCGGGGCTTGGCAGGCAGGTACTTCTGACCCCAGCGCCCGTCAATATAAGAGGCAGCCTCCGAAATGGCGTCCTCGGAAATGCGCAGGGAGTCTGTTCTCATATAGGTGATCAGGCCCATGGAGCCCTGACCCTTGATCTCCACGCCCTCGTACAGCTCCTGGGCGGCCTTCATGGTGCGTCTTGCCGGAAAGCCCAGCTTTTTGGAGGCCTCCTGCTGGAGCGTAGAGGTGATAAAGGGCGGGGCGGGAGCACGGTTCTTCTTTCCTTTTTTCACCGCGCCCACCACGAATTCTTCCTGTTCCAGCTCCTGTAAGATCTGCTGAGCCTGCGCTTCGGAAGAGATCTTGATCTCGCCGCTTTCATCCCCGTAAAAGGCGGCGGAAAACAGCGTTTTGGAGGGAGGGGCGCTGAGCTTCGCGTCCAGGCTCCAGTATTCCTCCGGGACAAAGGCACGAATCTCCTCCTCCCGGTCCACGATCATTCTCACCGCCACAGACTGCACCCGGCCGGCGGAAAGGCCCCGGCGGATGGTCTTGGCCAAAAAGGGACTCAGGGTATAGCCCACCAGCCGGTCCAAGATCCGGCGGGCCTGCTGGGCGTTGATCAGATTCAGGTCCAGTTCTCTGGGATGGGCCATGCCCTCTTCTACCCCGGTTTTTGTGATCTCGTTGAAGGTGACGCGGTCAGGGGCGTTTTCATCCAGGCCCAGAATATAGGCAAGGTGCCAAGAGATCGCTTCTCCCTCCCGATCCGGGTCCGTGGCCAGCAAAACGCCGTCCGCGCGGGCCGCAGCCTCCTTCAGCTCCTTAACGAGCTTTTCTTTTCCTTTGATGACGCTGTACTTGGGGGCAAAATCGTTCTTCACATCCACGCACAGCCGGGCCTTGGGCAGATCCCGCACATGGCCCATGGAGGCAATGACCTCATAGCCCTTGCCCAGATATTTCTGTATGGTTTTCGCCTTAGAGGGCGATTCCACGATCACCAGCTTCGCCATGATCCTAACACAACTTCCTCTCTTTCAAGCAGCGGGCGTCTCCGGTTTTCCCGGCTCCCGCTTTCTCTCATTTTGAGAAAACCCAAGCCTTTCGAGTGTCCCCCGAAGGGCAAGCGGCTTCATTCTACTATATCCCGGGAAAAAATTCAAGCGCTGCCAAAGCGTTTTCCGGGGTAGGACTTCACCTTCCCCGCAAGCTCCAGCTCCGTCAAAGCGGAAAGCACCTGGGAAGGGGAAAGAGCTGTCTTTTCCTCCAGCTGAGAAATGTGCAGAGGCGTTGGTAACAAGACCTTAAAAACCGCCTCCGCCTCCCGGGAAAGCTCCATGCTGGAGTCCGCCAGCACCGCTTCCCGCTCTCCGGCGGGGAACAGATCTTCAAACAAGGGAACCGGTTTCTTCGGCTTCTGTCCATGGGAAAACCGCGCTGCATATTCCTCCAGGATCTCTTCTCCGGAGGTCACCGCCTTGGCGCCGTCCTCGATCAGGCGTCTCCCTCCCTCAAAAGCCGCTGCACCCTCCGGCCCCGGGTACACGAACACATCTCTGTCCTGCTCTATGGCGTGCCTCGCGGTGATCAGCGTTCCGCTTTTTTGTGCCGCCTGAAGCACCAGCACGCCGCTGGAAAGGCCGGAGATGATCCGGTTTCGCACCTGGAAGGTGCCGTGCTGTACGCCCTGTTCCACAGCGTACTCGCTTAGCAGCGCTCCTCCCTGCTCCAGGACCCTTCTGCGCAAAGCCTCATTTTCCGCCACATAATTGCTGTCCAGGCAGGTGGGCAGCACACTGACAGGGCGACCCGAGGCGCTGAGCGCCCCCAACAAGGAACAGGCGTCCACACCCACCGCGCAGCCGCTGATCACCGTCGCCCCGCCGCTGGCCAGCTGATAGCCAAAGCCCTTGGCAGCTTCCAGCGTTTTGGGCAGGGCCTTTCTGGCGCCCACCACAGCGATCCCAGGATTTTCGTTAAAGTCCGGAAGGGTCCCTTTCAGATAAAGTACCGCGGGAGGGTCATAAATATTCCTGAGCGCTTCCGGATAATTCTCACTTTCCGGGGTCAGCACCTCCTGGCCTGTCTTCAGGCAGTATTCCAAAAGCGCCTGAGCGCTGGAAAGCTGATTGGCATACAGGGAGGCAGCCTCCTTTTCGGAGATGAACTCCAGCCGATTCCACAGGGAAGGCCCGCCCTCATAGAATTCCCGAAGGCCGCCGGAAAACCTGCGAAACAGCGTAAAGGGCTTGCCGCTTCCAGCTCCGAAGGCCCTTTGGGCCCATATCCAATAAACTCTGGGATCGACTCCCTCAGAAGCCTTCATCCGCTTTTCCTTCCTTTCGCTGCATTTCCCAAATGAGGATGGTGGCCGCTGCCAGCGCATTGAGAGACTCCGCACGCCCCGGCATGGGGATCGTCACCCGCTCGCCGCAAAGGGAGATGGTCTCTTTTTCCAGCCCGTTTCCCTCATTCCCGATAAACACCGCGCACAGCCGGGCGGAAAGGGGAAGCTCGGTGATCTTTTTCGCGGTGTGGTCCGGCACGGCGGCCAGCAGAGCAAAGCCCTCCTTTTTCAGCCCTTTGCAAAGCGCCCCGGCGTCCTCCGCTCTTCTCAGCTCCAGGCGAAAGGCCGCGCCCATAGAGGAGCGCAGGGCCTTGGGAGAAAAGGGATCACAGCAGTCCCCCAAAAGGAAAATCTGCTCTACTCCCAGCGCCTCTGCGGTGCGCAGAACCCCGCCCAGATTTCCCGGGTCCTGCAGGTTTTCCAGCACGACGCAGGAGCTTTTCCGAAGGGGCCGCTCTTCTGAGGAGGATCCGGGCATTTGCGGGCTTTCACACAGGCAGAAAACGCCCTGATAGTTTTTGGTGGAGGAAATAAGCTTCGCTACCGGCTCTTCCACCAGATACCCCTCCGGTGAAACCCTTCCAATCTCTTCCAGATACCGCCCGTATTTCTCCTGCGCTTTCCGGGTGAAAAAGCAGGCTCTGATCTTCACACCGGACCTTGCCGCGTCCTCGCACAGCCGCGCCCCCTCACAGAGAAAGAGACCGTCTTTTCTGCGCTGAACGGGGGAGTCCCTAAGGGCGGCCGCACTCTTTACCCTAGGGTCTCTTCGGCTGGTGATATGAAGGATCTCCACAGTTTTCCCTCCTCCCGAAAGAAAGCGGAACGCCCGAGGCAAAACTGCCTCAGGCGCGTTCTCAGCTTATGATAACGAGGCCTTTGCCTTCTCTACCAGGGCGGTAAAAGCCGCCTCATCGGCAATGGCGATCTCAGAAAGCATCTTGCGGTTCAGGGTAACGCCGGCCTTCTTCAAGCCGCTCATAAAAGTGGAATAGTTGATATCATTCATACGGCAGGCTGCGGAAATTCTGGTGATCCACAGGCGGCGGAAATCTCTCTTGCGCTGCTTGCGGCCGATGTAGGCATAATTTCCGGACTTCATCACAGCCTGCTTGGCCATTTTAAAGTGGCGGCTCTTGGAACCCCAGTAGCCCTTTGCAAGCTTTAAAACCTTTTTCCTTCTCTTGCGCGTCATCATTGCGCCTTTTACTCTTGCCATTTATTGTCAATCCTTTCTCTCAATCGAATGGTGTCAAACCTTTCGCGAGCTTTCCTTATTTATAGGGAAGCATCCGCTTCACGGCTGCGGCGTTGGTCTTATCCGTTACGGTAGTGCCGCGGGCATGGCGCTTTGTTTTCGGAGTTTTGCCGTGGCCATTGGCAAGATGGGACATATAGGCGTGGGCACGGATCACTTTTCCGTTTTTGGAAAGCTTGAAGCGCTTTTTGGCGCCGCTGTGTGTTTTAAGTTTCGGCATTTTGCAGTCCTCCTTGGTATTTTCATTACTTCACAGGCTTGGGGGCAAGGAACATCAGCATAGTGCGGCCCTCCAGCTTAGCGGGCTTTTCCACATTTGCCACCTCCGCCATCGCTTCGGCAAAGCGGCGCATGATCTCCAGCCCGTGCTCCGGATGACCCATCTCTCTTCCGCGGAAACGGATGGAAGCCTTCACCTTATTACCCTCTTCAATGAAGCGGGCGGCATGGTTTTTCTTTGTCTCAAAATCGTGGGTGTCGATATTGAGAGAAAGACGCACTTCCTTGATCTCAACGACCCGTTGGTTCTTTCTCGCTTCTTTCTCCCGCTTCGCCTGTTCAAAGCGGAATTTCCCGTAGTCGATGATCTTGCAGACCGGCGGGGTCGCCTGCGGGGCGATCTTTACCAGATCCAGATTTTTCTGCTCGGCGAGATCCATGGCCTCTTTTAGGGACATAATGCCCAGCTGTGAGCCGTCGGAATCAATCACGCGAAGCTCTTTATCCCGGATTTGTTCATTGATCTGCAGTTCCTTGTTGCTAATGGTCAGCACCTCCATCACATCGGTTCACATATCGGATCCTGAAAGCAGACCGGCGAAACAAAAAGCGGGCAGAAAACTCTGCCCGCGGATCAACAGCGCAAAACCGGCAGGAAACTGCCGAAGCCTTGCCGTTATTGACCGGTGACAGACGATACTGCACGGGTGAGAGCCGCCGGGCTCTGCTTTGTTTTGACAAGGGACATTATAGTACAGGAAAAGTCCGCTGTCAAGAGAGGGGATCACATTTTTTCATTTTCCGTTCAAGGCGTCTCCCGCTGATAGCTTCGGCCGCTTTCCTCGCTTAGATAGGTGGAGTAGAGGAACAGCTCTCCCACCCTCTGTCCGGTGACCTGCTCCATGGCGTAGGCGTAAAGGCGGATCTGGATCCCATAGCGGTCCCACAGCTCTTCCACATTTCGCACCTTGTCTGTTTTGAAATCGATGATATGAAGCCCTTTTTCGTCCAGAAAGGTGCAGTCCACAGCGCCCTGCAGCAGGACCTGGGCGCTGCTTCCTTCGGGTCCTCCCGCCAGAGAGGCGGGGATCACGGCGGTAAAGCGCCGCTCCTTTTGAAGCTCCTTCGCCCGGAGCGTCCGTTTTCCAAGGGGGCTCTCGAAGAACCGTCTCACTCTGTTGAGATCCACCGCCTCTCCCTGCTCCGGCGTGAGGAATTTCCCCTCTGTCAAACGCAGGAGCTCCTTTTCCGGATCCTGCTGCGCAGCGTGGAAGTCCGCGAACTGCATAAAGTCGTGCAGGGCAATACCCCGCTCGGCAGGGGTCATTCCCTTTTCCCCCATCCAGGCAGGACGGGACAGGCGAATTTCCTCCTCTCCCGCAGTCAGCCGGGAGGCGGACACCTTGGCGGGAACGGCAAGCTCTTCCTCTCCGGGATAACGGAATTCCACCTTTTTTCTCAGGCGTTCCAAAAGCTCTTGGTCCGCCTTCGCGGGAAGCTGTTGTTCTTCCTCCGACCCCCCCTCCGGAAAAGCGCGGGCCGTTTCCAGGGAGATCCTCCAGGAGGAGCAGTCCTCCGGGGTCAGCCGGTCCGCCCTTACCCGCTCTCTCAGGGCTTTCCCGTCCGGGTGGGCGAGGGCGCAGAGCATCAGCCACTGTCCGGCGTTTTTCACGCTTCTCACAGCCACAGGCGGCACGCCCTTATCCGAGATCTGACAGGACAGCTTTAAAAGCGTCTTTTCCAAGCCCGTCCCGGATGTGACCAGCAAAAGCTTTTCCTTTGCCCTGGTCATGGCCACATACAAAACTCTCAGCTCTTCCGCCGCGTCGCTTTTTCCCGCCGCCAGGGCAATGGCCTCTCGGACCTGTGTGGAAGTCCTCACCGGGAGATCCTTGCTGCGAAGCTTCACCCCAAGGCCCAGCTCCGGGTGGAGCAACACATCGGAGCGCTCGACGACGAAATTTCGCCCGCAGCCCGCTAGAATACACACCGGAAATTCCAGGCCCTTGGATTTGTGGATGCTCATGACCTGCACCATTTTTTCCTCGCCGAAGACCGGCTGCGCCGCCTCCAGATCGGAGCGGTTTTCCCGAAGCCGGTCCAAAAACCGCACAAAGCCGGAGATCCCGTGAAACCCGGAAGCTTCAAAGTCGTTCGCGTACTGTCTGAGCAGGTAGAGGTTTGCAAGCCTCTCCTCTCCTCCCTCCATGGAAAGCACCATGTCAGGATAACCCGTCTGCTGGTAGAACAGCCCTAAAAAGGCGTCGCAGGACAAAGTGGAGCAGATGGCCCGGTACTTTCTCAGGTCTTCCGTCACCGCCGCGCAGTGGGGATCAGACCGGGCCGCCTCACACAGGGTGAGGTACAGCGGCCGCTCCCGGTCCTCAAGGCGCAGCTGGGCGATCTCCTGGGCCGTAAAGCCGTAGACGGGACTCATCAGCACCGACAGCAGGGGAATATCCTGGTTGGGGTTGTCGATCACCCGCAGGAAGGAGAGCATAACAGCGATCTCAGCGGCCTCGAAAAAGCCTCCGGCAGAGGAAGCCTTGGCTGGGATCCCCAGCCGTGTCAGGGCCTGGGCGTAGCCGTGGGCATATTGGTTCGCGCTGCGAAGCAGGATACAGAAATCCCCGTAATGGGCCGGACGCTCCTGTCCTCCTTCGGTGACGGTAAAGCCGCTTTCCAGCATTTTCCGGATCCTTCCGGCAAGGTAGACGCTTTCCGCTTCCGCCGCCTGGACTCCCGACGCCCGCTCTAAAAATACCACCTCTGTCTCACAGCCTGCCTTTCCTTTGTAATCCGCCCCGCACACCAGCTTTTCCTCTCCGGTATATTCGATCTCTCCGGCCTCCCTGGACATCAGGCGGGAAAACACGAAATTCACGGTGTCGGTGACGGTATCGCGGGAGCGGAAATTCCGGTCCAGCACCAGGTAGGCCGGGTACTTGTCCAGCGCCCGGTCATATTTTTGGAAGCTCCCCCGCCGCCTGAGAAAAATCTCCGGCATGGCCCGGCGAAAGCCGTAGATGCTCTGCTTCACATCCCCCACCATGAAGAGGTTTTGCTCCTCGCGGGAAATGGCGCGAAACAGGGAATCCTGCACCTCGTTTACATCCTGATACTCGTCGATCATGATCTCCTCGAAGCGCAGGGACACCTCCCGGGCAACGGGCGTGGGTTCCCCGTTTTCCGCCAAAAACAGCCGGATCGCCAAATGTTCCAGGTCGCTGTAATCCAGAAAGCCCAGCTCCCGCTTTGTTTCCTCATACTGCCGGGAAAAGGCGAGGGTCAGCCTGGAAAGCCCGGAAACCAGAGGAGCGGTCTGACGCAGCTCCCGTGTGCTTTCCGCGCTGTCGGAAGCGATTAGCTCCCCCAGATCCTGCAAAGCCTCTTTCACCGTCCCCCGCAGAAGCTCCAGGCGTTCCTTATAAAGATCGTCCTCACAACCTCTCAAGGGCCCTCTGCGCTGAAAGGAAAGGTGGGAAAGCACCTCGAAAAGGCCGTCCCAGTTTTCTTCACAGGCCAGGTCACGCACCTGAGCGCACAGGACCCTGTCCGCCAGGAAGGCCGGGAGAAAGGCCTTTCTGAAGTCCCCGCCCTCCTCCTGCAGCTCTTCGATGGCCCGTTCTCCGATCTGAAGGCAGTATTCCGCCGTCTCCCGCACATGGGTGAGGATCACCCGGCCCCAGGGCGTTTTCTCAAAGGGGACCTCCGCCTCATAGAGCTTTTCCTTTTCCGCAAGCCAGCGCTCCGGGAAGGGGTGAGACTGCATAAAGTCGTAAAGGCGCAGCACGATCTCCATCAGCTTCCGGTCGCTGCGCTCTCCCGAAAAGGCGTCCGCGAGGACGGAGAAATCCTCCTCCTCAAAGGCCCGTTCCACCACCTGATTCAGTGCCTCCCAGGTAATGTCCTCCTTCTGCTTATCGGAAAGGATCTTAAAATCCGCCGGGATGTCCAGCTCGTGGAAAAACTCCCGCACCATCTCGGCGCAGAAGCTGTCCACCGTGCCGATATGCGCCTGGGAAAGCAGGACGCTCTGCCTTCGCAAAAGGGAGCTTCCGGGGTTTTCTCTCAGCATTTCGTGGAGCCTGCGCTCCAGCCGCGCCCGCATCTCGGCCGCAGCCGCCTTGGTAAAGGTGACAATCAAAAGCCGGTCCGCCGGCACGGGATTTTCCGGGTCGGTCAGCCGCTTCATGGCCCGTTCCACCAAAACGGCGGTTTTCCCGGAGCCCGCCGCGGCGGCCACCAGTACGGTCCCCCGCCTGGCGTCGATGGCGTCCTGCTGGTTTTCTGTCCAGATCCGTGGCATCAGCGGATCTCCCCCTCTCCCTGTCCGCCCCCTGCGGCGGCGTCCATTTTCTCAAGCACCTCGCCGGAGGAAAGCTTCTCCTTGACGATGTCCTTGTCCGTATATTCCTTCGCGCACACAGCCTGATACGGGCAGAACCGGCAGGCCCGCTGGTTAGAAAGATTGGGCAGCGCCTCCACATTGCCCCGGTAAAGCTCCTGCACCATGGTGGCGATCAGGCGCTTGGAGTAATTCAGCACCTTGGAAAGCTCTCCCTCCTCCAGCACGCTGCTGCCCCGGGTGAACTCTCCGTTTTTATTGAGAGCTGCGGGAATGAATCTGCCCTGGGCTCCCGCCTCCATGGCGGCTATGATCTCGGAATTTTTCAGCACCATGCCGCTCATGCGCAGGCTCTTCCCCGCCTCCTTCTGGGCGGCGCTTTTTTCCATCCCTTTAGGGACGGAAACAGAGGGCTCAGCCGCCGGCATATAGAGCACGCCCACAGGGATGACCTTCCCGCTTTCGGCAAGGGCCGCCAGGTAGATCAGCATCTGCATATTCAGGCCGTGAAGCACATCGGAAAGATGAAAATCCTTTTTCCCCGTCTTGTAATCCACCACCCGCACATACCGGTTTTTTCCCTCCCGGTACACATCCACCCGGTCGATGGTTCCCCCCACCAGCACGCTTTCCCCGTCCCCGGTCTCCACCTTTAAGGGGGGAAACGCCTCGCGGCTTCCCAAATGCAGCTCGAAATACTCCGGCTTAAACTTGCTTTGCCGAAGCTCCTCCTCCACATGGCGGATCAAAAGCACCGCCGAACGCGTCATCCTTTTCAGGCGGTACTGCTCTCTGGAGCCCAGCTGGGAAAAGCCCCCCAGGTTCTCTTCGGCGTAGTCGAAGATCAGCTTTTCCACCCTCTCCTGCAGCTCTTCCTCACTCCAAAGGGATCTCTCCTCGGGGGGAGTGGAAAAGATCTTCTCAAACAGGAAGTGCATCAGGGTACCGTACTGCATCACATCCACCTGGGCGGGTCGTCTCTCCTGCACATTCAGGCCGTACCGGCAGAAGTACCGGAATTTGCAGTCGTGATAGGTTTCGATCTGCGTGGCGGAAAGATAGGGCGCGCGTCCAAACAGTTCCTTGGAAAGAGCCGGATCCCCAATCCTGTCAGAGCCGCCCTTTCCCGCCCTTTCCAGGGCGAGAAGCCGCCCCTCATAGCGGGGATCCTTCGAAAAGAGAGCCCGCAGGGCAGCAGCCTGGGGCGTGTTGTCCCGATAGCGGGCGGCCATTCGGGAAAAGGCCGCCTCCCGGGAGTTGGCAAAGTATTCATCCGCTAAAGCGCTCTCAATCACGGTGCCGGGAAAAACGGCCTGCACACAGGAAAGAAGCTCTCCCGGCTCCTTTTCCTCGCCCCCCGCCCTGCGGGGATAGGAGACATAGAGCCGATCGCTGGGAGAGCAGGCCACCGAATAAGCCAGATACCGCTCTTCTAAAGCTCTTTGCTCCAGAGGGTCCCCCAGAGGGAGATCCAGGGCAATCAGCTCCCTGCGCTCCGTGTCGGAAAACATGCCGGAGGGCCGGGGAGCAAGGGGAAATTCTCCCTGGGCCGCCCCCAGCAAAAGGGTGACCCTGGGAGAGGACTGGCGCACCTGCTCCGGAGCGCCGAAGATCACCTGATCCACCGTCTGGGGGATCTGCGATACATCCTCCGCGCTGATGACCTCCCGCAGCAAGCTATAGTACCGCTCCCGGGAGATCTTCCGGGAACCTAAAATACTGTGCATCTGGTCAAGGGTCTCCATGAGCAGCTCCCACACCCGAACCTGCTTATCCGCAAGGCCCTGCTCTCCCGCTCCGGAAAGCTCCCCGCAGTAGGCGATCAGATTCTCCGAAACGCCGTAGTCGGAAAGCAGGTCATAGGCCGCCTGGGAGATCTCCTCTCCGCTTGCGTCTCCCGTCCCCGCTGAAAAGCGCAGCAGGGGGGAGATCAGGCGGCTTCTCAGGCCATCGAGCCTCATAAGCTCTTCCCGGTCCTCCTCGGTCCACTCCCTGCCGAAGCCCTTGGGGTGGCGGGTAAAGTCCTCTCTCCAGTCCCTGCCCTTCAGCCTCCAAAGGAAGGCATAATTTTCCAGATCGGAGATCTCCTGAGAGTCGAAGCCGGAAACTCCCGTTTTCAGCATCTCCAAAAGGTCCGCGGTGGCAAAGCCGGACTGCACAGCCTGAAAAGCGCCCAGCAGAAATCTGCACACCGGTTCCGTGTCCACCCGGTTGGGCTGCGAGAGAAAGCAGGGGATCTGACGCTTTTCAAGCTCCGCGCCCAAAATGCCGCTGTAGCGCTCCGGCAGGCGGCTGACAATGGTAAAATCCCGGTAGTGATATCCTTCCTCCTCCACCAGGTTTCGGATGGTGGCAGCGCAGTATTCCACCTCTTCCGAAGGGTCTTTTCCGCAGAACAGGTGGATCTTTTCCGCCCTCTCTCCGGAAAGGCTCTCCCAGGCGCGGAACAGCTGGGCCTCCAACAGCTTCAGCTCTTCGTTTTGATACCGGGGCGCTCCTGTGAGGAACACGGCGGGCTCCACTGGCACCTCGTGCTCCCGGGCGGCGGAAAGCAGCCTCTCCTTCGTGCGGTTCACCAGGGCGAACAGGCCGGTTCCCTCGTCGGGAAGGTCGTCCGTACAAAGGGAAACAATGACCTTTTTCGCCCGCCGAAGGATCCCGATCAGCACCCGCATCTCCTGGGCGGTAAAGCCCTCAAAGGAGTCCACCGCCACCACGGTGTCCTCGAAGAAATCACTGGTTTTCAGAGCTTCGGCCAGGCGAGTCAGATCGTCCCGGGAATCCAGGTAAGAGGCCTCGACCAAAGCGTCAAAGGCGCCGTAGATCAAGGAGAGCTCCGAAAGCTTTTTCCCCAGGCCCTTTCCCTCTAACAGCCGGGCGGTGCGGGCAAGGTCCTCCGGAGAGATGCCGCAAAGCTTCATTTCGTCCACCGCGGTGAGCATCAGCTCTGTAATGCGCCCGTTTTTGGCCGCCGCTGTATAGGTCTCAAACTGATCCTCGCAGGCCTCCACGGCGCGGGACATCAAAACCCTTCGCCCGCCGTCGGTCAGCCTTCTCCCGGCAAAGCCTCCCTCCCGGCGGAACACCGCCTCCGCCAGGCGGGTAAAGCTGAGCACCTGGATCTTTCCGGCCTCCACCGGCCCCGTCAGCTGTAAAAAGGCCTTTTCCGTCTCGAAGGAATATTGCTCTGGCACCAGCATAACGGGGCTTTTGCGTTCCGTTTTGCTCTTTTCCACCAGAAGCTCCCGAAGATACCGGGTCTTTCCGCTGCCTGCCCTTCCCAATACCAGCTGCAGCATCTCTTTTCTTCCTCCCTTCCTGCTTTTTCCAAAGCTTCTTATCTGTAATATCCCGTCAGAAAACTGCATCCCTGTTGGGACAAAAATCATTTTTAAACTTTTTTACCAAAGAGAAGCCGAAATAACAACAGCACAAGCTGTTGTTATTTTTCTGCAAAAAATCCATATTGAAGAAGCCCGGTCTTTTGCGTTAGCAAAAGCAGCCTGTTTCGCAGGCTGAGGGGTTCTTCCGAAACAACAACAGCGCAAGCTGTTGTTGTTTTACTGCAAAAAATCCATATTGAAGAAGCCCGGTCTTTTGCGTTAGCAAAAGCAGCCT
>CAMNSA010000011.1 GCA_946554335.1 uncultured Neglectibacter sp. | reverse complement strand
TCCACGATCCACTCGGGAACATCCACGGCCACGCCGCGCTTCTCATAGGCGGCAGTGCCCTGGGGAGAGGTGCCGTCCGCATACTTCTCAAAGGTGGAGACAGGCAGATCCTTGCCGTGGAAGGAGTTGACAGGATACACTACGTTGTTCACATAGTCAACCAGCTCCTGACGGCTTCCGGTGGCGATCTTCTTCTTGGAATCGTCAGCGGCGCTCTTCCAGGCGGCGGGGACCTCTACCTTCTTGTAGCCGGTAGCGCCCGCGTCGATGGCGTCGTGGTTCATCTTGACCACGGCCTCGCCCTTCTTGCCGTAGGACTTCTGGGCGGCGTCCTTCATGTACTTGATGGCGTCCTCTTCGGGAATGATCTTGGCAATGCTGAAGAAAGCGGACTGCAGCACCGTGTTGATGCGGGTACCAAGGCCGATTTCCTTGCCGATCTTAAAGCCGTCGATGGTGTAGAAGTTGATGTCGTTATCCGCAATGTACTTCTTCACCTTACCGGGCAGACGCTCGTCCAGCTCCTTCTGATCCCAGGCGCAGTTGAGAAGGAAGCTGCCGCCCTTCTTCAGATCCTGCACCATGTCATAGGTGTCAAGATAAGCGGGGTTGGAGCAGGCAACGAAGTCAGCCTTGCTGATGTAATAGGTAGACTTGATGGGGGTATGACCAAAACGCAGATGGGAAATGGTCAGGCCGCCGGACTTCTTGGAGTCGTAATCGAAATAGCCCTGGGCGTACATGTCGGTGTGGTCGCCGATGATCTTGATGGAGTTCTTATTGGCGCCCACGGTGCCGTCAGAGCCCAGACCCCAGAACTTACAGGAGGTGGTTCCGGCAGGAGCCGTATCGGGATCCTCCTTCACCTCCAGAGACAGATGGGTCACATCGTCCACAATACCGATGGTGAAGCGCTTCTTGGGAGTGGCAGACTCCATGTTGCGGTATACGGCGATGATATCGCTGGGCTTGGTATCCTTGGAGCCCAGGCCGTAGCGTCCGGTGTACACCGGGCAGGCGCCGAACTGAGTCCCGTTGATGGCCGCCAGCACATCCAGGTACAGAGGCTCGCCGATGGAGCCGGGCTCCTTGGTGCGGTCCAGTACAGAGATGGTCTTCACGGTCTTGGGCAGCACATCCAGCAGATACTTGGCCACGAAGGGACGATACAGATGGACCTTCACAAGGCCTACCTTCTCGCCGGCAGCCATGAGGTAATCGATCACTTCTTCAATGGTTTCGCAGGCGGAGCCCATGGCGATGATGACCTTCTCCGCGTCGGGAGCGCCATAATAATTGAAGGGCTTATAGTCAGTGCCGATCTTCTTGTTGACCTGATTCATGTAATCGACAACCACCTCAGGGATGGCGTCATAATACTTGTTGCAGGCCTCTCTTGCCTGGAAGAAGATATCGCCGTTCTGGGCCTGGCCGCGCAGCACAGGATGCTCGGGGTTCAAAGCGTTGCGGCGGAAAGCGTTTACCGCCTCCCAATCCAGCATCTCGCCCAGGTCCTCATAATCCCAGGTTTCGATCTTCTGGATCTCGTGGGAGGTGCGGAAGCCGTCAAAGAAGTGCAGGAAGGGAACCTTGCCCTTGATGGCAGCCAGATGGGCCACAGCGCCCAGGTCCATCACTTCCTGAGGGGAGTTGGAGCACAGCATGGCATATCCCGTCTGACGGCAGGCATACACATCGGAATGGTCGCCGAAAATGTTCAGCGCGTGGGTGGCCAGAGTTCGGGCGGAAACATGGATCACGCTGGGCAGCAGCTCACCGGCCATCTTGTACATGTTGGGGATCATCAAAAGCAATCCCTGAGAAGCAGTGTAAGTGGTGGTGAGAGCGCCGGCTGCCAGAGAACCGTGCACAGCACCGGCCGCACCGGCTTCTGACTGCATCTCCGTGACGCGGACCTCTCTGCCGAACAGGTTCTTCCTGCCCGCGGCGGCATACTTGTCCGTCTCGTCGGCCATCACGGAAGACGGCGTGATAGGGTAGATAGCAGCAACATCGGTAAACGCATAGGAAACATGCGCGGCGGCGTTGTTGCCATCCATGGTCTTCATTTTTCTTGCCATTTCAACTATTTCCTCCTTTTAGGATAATCCATACCGGTTTCACAGGCCCGCTGCTCGCACGCCCGTTCTGTTTTATTTTATCATTAATTCCCGGCGGTGTAAAGGCAAATCTCGAAGAATTTCGGTTTTTTTCCGCCTGTCTCCTTCTCTTCCCCTCATTTGACAATCCCGCTTCTTTCTAGTACAATAGAAAATCAAAAGCGCAGGCTTTTGACCGCGGCGGATGCCGCGCTGTTTACTATGACTACTTGAAAGGGGTTTCATTTTCTCATGCCTCCAGAACCTGAAGGCGCCTTTATCGCGTCTGTCTGTCTGACGGTCCTTGCCCTTTTTCTGGGCGCGTTTTACGCCGCCGGGGAGTCCGCTCTTCAAAACCTGAGCCAAAGCCAGCTGAAAAAGGAAGCGGAAACTGAAAGGAAGGCCAAAAAGCTTTTAGAGGCTCTCTCTTATCAAACGGAGCCGGTTTCCCCCATGCAGGCCGGGCTTCTGCTGTGGGCCGTTCTGGGCCTCGGCTTCTCCCTTTCCGCTTTCTATATCCCGCTCTATGGAGGGCTTTTCGCTTTGCCGGAAGGAGCGCGGATTCTTTTGGCCTTTCTCTTAATCTCACTGATCTATTCCCTCATTTTCTTCACCTTCTGCGATCTGCTTCCCAAAAAGGCTGCCCGTCATAGCGCCGATCGCTTTTCCCGGAGGTGCTGCGGGTTGATCTGTGGACTGTGCGCCTTTTCCAGGCCGCTTTTGTCCCTTTGCACCCTGATCTCCAACGGCTTTTTACGCCTTGTCAGGATCGACCCTCACTCTCTGGACGATGCGGTGACCGAGGAAGAGATTCTGCAAATGGTGGACGAGGGTGAAGAAAAGGGCGTCATCGAGGAGACGGAAAAGGATATGATCCAGAATATTCTGGACTTTAACGATACCACCGCCGGAGAGACGATGACCCACCGCACCGATGTGGTGGCCGTGCCGGACACCGCAAACATTCAGGAAGTGATCGAGGCCACCGTGGAAAACGGCTGCTCCCGGGTGCCGGTGTTTCATGAGGATATCGACACAGTGGTGGGCATCTGCTATGTGAAGGATCTGCTCCCCTATGTGGGAAGAGAGGTCCCGGATTTCATCAGTCTGACGGATCTGATGCGTCCCGCCTACTTCATTCCGGAATCCAAAAAGTGCAGCCAGCTTTTTACGGAAATGACAGAGCGCAAGGTCCAGATCGCCATCGTGGTAGACGAATACGGCGGTACGGCGGGGCTGATCACTCTGGAGGACCTGGTGGAGTCCATCGTGGGCAACATTCAGGACGAGTACGACCACGAGGAAGAGGAGATCCGCAAGATGAGCGACACGGAATTCACCGTGGACGGAACCACCTCCATCGACGAGATCTCCGATCTCACCGGAGAAGAGCTGCCCGAGGGAGATTACGACACCATCGCGGGGCTTGTGACCGACCTTCTGGGCAGGATCCCCAAGGACGGGGAGCAGCCCGCCGTAGAGATTTCAGGGCTTTCCATCACCGTGCTGAAAGTGGAAGACCAACGGCTTTCCCGCCTTTTGATCGTCAAAAAGCCGGAGGAAGAGGAGCCTTCCTCCAGAGAAGAGAAAAAATAAAGACGCAAAAAGCTCCCCGTGACGCACATCGTGCCGCGGGGAGCTTTTTGCCTTACAGAAGTGCCGCCCTTTTACTTTCCGAAAACCTTCACCGCCTCTTTCATCCGCGCTGTCACTTCCACACCGAAGGGGCAGCGCTTTTCACATGCCCGGCAGCTTACGCAGTCTTCCCCGCGGGCAGAAAGCGCCTCATAATGCTCCGAAACTGTGGGAGACGGTCCTCCCTGAGAAAGGGCCAGATCCAGGTACTTGTTCACCGCCGCCACATCGATATGCGCGGGACAGGGCAGGCAGTGATTGCAGTACATACACTTTCCCTTTAGGGAATACTTGGGGGTGGAGGCCAAAGCGGAAGAATAATCTCTCTGCTCCCGGGAGGCCGTCTCATAGGCGACGGCGGCCCTTACCTCCTCCGGTGTGCGGCACCCCACCAGAACGCTGGCCACTCCCGGGCGGGTCAGGGCATAGTGGACGCACTGCGCAGCGGACAGGGCAATCCCGAAGGGGGATTGCTTTTCATCAAGAAGAGCTCCGGCTGCCAGACCCTTCATAACGGTGATCCCCACACCCTGCGCCTCGCACCTCTCATAGAGACGGGCCCTTACCGGGTCTGTGCCGGACAGGGCGTCGTTTTGATAGGTGTCTCCTGCAAACAGCCCGTCAATATCCACCGTATCAGGCAGAAGGTCATAGGCAGGGTTGACGCTGAACATGAGAAGATCCAAAAGTCCGGTTTCCACCGCCTTTAAAGCAATGGCCGGGTTGTGGGAGCTCATTCCCAGCGCTTTGATCTTCCCTTTGTTTTTCAGCTCCAGCGCGTACTCGATCACCGGAGATTCAAACACCAAACGGAAGTCTTCCTCCGTATCCACAAAATGGAGCATCCCGAATTCTACGGATTCTCTCCCCAGACGGGTAAGAAAATCTTCAAAAAAGAATTCACATTCTTCCCGACTCCTGGTGCGGCAATACTGCCCATCTTTCCAGGCTGCGCCGATATGGCCCTGCAAAAACACCTTCTCTTTTCTGCCCCTCAGAGCAAGGCCCAGATCGGTGCGCACCTGAGGCTCGGACATGAACACATCGAAAATATTGATCCCCGCGTCCAGGGCGGCATCCACTACAGCCTTGATCTCCCCGGCACTTTTCCCCTGCAGATGCTCGCAGCCCAGCCCGATCTCACTGACGAAAAATCCGGTTTTCCCCACTTCACGATACTGCATTGCTTTTCCTCCTTCCTTTCTTAAAATACAGTATACCGATTGGAAAATGAAATGTCAAAAAACGGTTTCATGGCCTTGACGCAGAAAGGAAAAAGCTTAAAATGAGAGACAGATAAATTATTTTGAAAGAAGGCTTTCCAAATGGAAATAAATCAGCAGTCTTTAGACACCTTGTGCGCAGCTCTCGCCCACGGGATGGGGATCCCATCCCCGGAAAAAGCCGCCCCGGCCTCCAAAGTCCTGTGCACCTATCTGGACGAGACCTTGCGGGGAGAAAAGGCAGACCGCATCTTTTTGTACAACCCGGACGCCGTGGCCCAGTGGATCTATGAGAAATATCCCCAGCTTCTCCGGGAGGTAACTGAGCATACCCGGCTGAGCCTTCCCCTTTGTACCGTCATGCCGTCTGTAACGCCGGTGTGCTTCGGGACCATGTACACCGGAGCTCAGCCGGAGGTCCATGGGATCACCCAATACGCAAAGCCCGTTATCACCATTGAAAGCCTCTTTGACGCGCTGATCAAGGCGGGGAAAAAGCCGGTGATCATCGCGGAAGCGGAATCCAGCATGGCTCATATCTACCTTGAGCGGGCCATGGATTACTTCTTCTATGACACCATCGAGGAGGTCAACGCCAAAGCGGCCCAGGTAATCTTAGAGGACGACTACGACTTTATCGCCGTATACAACGGCAACTACGATGCGGTGATGCACCGCTTCGGGCCGGAAAGCGTGGAGGCGTTAAGCGAGCTTCGGGCCAACGCCCAGGCCTATGCCCTGTTTGACGCCCTGATCCGTGAGCATTGGAAGGAACACAATGTGCTTTCCGGCTTTGCCATGGATCACGGCTGCCACCAGATCGACGGAAATCTGGGCTCTCACGGTCTCGCCATGCCGGAGGATCTGAATATCCTGCACCGCTATCAGGTCTATCCCAGGCAGGGTTGAGATGCTTTGAAAGGGCAGCTTCATAAAAAGGCAGGGGCAAGGCAGACTGGAATAGTCTGTCTTGCCCTTTTATACTGTGTACCCCCGACCGGAAGCGCCCTTGTCCCTCCCAGTCGGCTTCGCCGCCATCCCCTCGCCTGCCTCCTCGGTTGCTGTGCCCCGGTGGAGCACGCCCAGCAACGACCGGAACGGAAGCGCAGACCAGCGCCCTCGTCAGAGGGGGCCCAGAGGGAGGGGGTTATAGATAGTAGCCGGTTTTCTCCTTCTTTTTGCCCTCGGAAAGGCTCCTTCGATAATCGCTGGGCAGCAGGGAATAGAGAGCGAGGTCCACGATCCCCTTATCCGGCCAGTTGAACCCCTCCCGGATGGTGCCCTCCTTCACAAAGCCGCAGCGCTCCAGCACTAAAACGCCCCGGTAGTTAATGGGCAGAACATAGGCCTGGATCCTGTTTACCTCCACGGTGTCAAAAAGATATTTTGACACCGCTCTCAAGGCGGAGCTTGCATAGCCGAAGCCTGTGCTGTCCCCGCGAAGCATAAAGCTGACGGTGACGCCGCTTATCGCCGGATCGATCTCAGAGATCTGAAACAGGCCCAGAAGCTGGTTTAAGTCCGAATGGATCCCCAGGGTCACCTGCTTTCTCCCGCGAAACAGCCGGGCGTTTTCCCGCAGTCTCTCAGTCATCTCTCCTTTGGAGGAAAAAGCTGCCGTGGGGGTAAACCGAAAATTGTCATCATCTCCCAGGATCTCCCACAGGCCGTCAAGATCCAGGTCGGTAATCTGAGTCAGCGTCACTTTTTCACTTGCGATAAAAGGGACGCTGGAAAAAAGAAGATCTGTTTTCATGGGAGGCTCCTTTCCTGAAAGCTATCGGGCTCACACCAGCTTTAAAAGATCCCCAATCGAGGCCAGCCTGGGCACATTCGGCGCCTCGCCGAACCCATAGCCCGCGTGGAGAAAGGGAACGCCCGCTTTTTCGGCCGCCTCCGCGTCCCAGGAGGTATCTCCCACATAGACGGGGGCTTCCAGATGATTGCGCTTCACCACCAGACAGATATTCTCCCACTTGGAAAGGCCGCTTCTTCCGATACACTCCCAGTCCGTAAAGAAGGGACGCATTTCGTGAGCGTCCAAAAAGGACTCGATGTAGCCGTCGTTGCAGTTGCTGATGATCCCCAGAAAATGGGTGTTGGAAAGCTCTGTAAGCGTCTCTTTGAGCCCCTCGTAAAGCACGCCGCCGTGCTCTCTGAGGTAACGGATCTCCACCTCACAGCAAAGCGCAAAAAGCTCCTGCCCCCGCTCTTTGGAAAGAGAGGGAAACAGCTTTGCCATCAGCTCCTCGCTGGAAAGGCCCATCACACTCTTGAGCTGCTCCTCTGTGGGCAGGAAGGGCACATCCGGCTGACCCTTTAACGCCTCCTGCCAGCTTTTCGCCACCGCGGCAGAAGAATCCCACAAGGTACCGTCCAAGTCAAAGAGAATTCCGTCATATCTCATTTTCTGTCTTCTCCTTTACAATCCGGCAGGGAAAAGAAAAACAGATTTCCAAAAAAGCTTCTGGAAACCGGTTTTCCCCATGAGTTAAAACCACTTTTTTAAATTGAGCTGGAGCTTATCGCCCTCGAAGCCCAGCGCCCGGTAAAAGGCGTGAGCCCCTTTCCTGCTTTCTCCGGAGGAAAGACGGATGCCCTTTGCCCCCGTCTCCTTCGCCCAGCGCTCGCCTGCTTCCAGGAGTGCTCTTCCCACTCCCCGACGGTGAAAGGCAGATTTCACGGCAATGCCCATGATATTTTTCATAGGGGGCGCATAGATCACATCGTAGTCACACAAATGGAGGTAGCCGATGACCTCTCCGTGAAGCTCTGCAATCAAGATCTTATTTCTTCCATCCCCTAAAAGCAAGGCAAGCTTTTTTTCGGTAAGCTCTTCCGGGTAGTCATAGCCCATCTCTTCCCGGTTCAAGCAAGCAAGAGTGCAGGTGTCCTCCAAAAAGGCATCACGGATCAGGATCCCCATTTTGAAAGTCCTCCCTTTTTAAGCCTTCAATGCTTTCTTGACCTTCTCCTCAATAGCCTCAGCGCACAGGCCGAACTCCTTTAACAGATCCACTGCGGGGCCGGAGTGGCCGAACACATCATTGACGCCCATCTTCACAACCTTCGTGGGCCGGACCTCGGAAAGATAAGAGCTTACCGCCTCGCCCAGGCCGCCGATCACGCTGTGCTCTTCCACAGTGATCAGAAGGCCGGTCTCTTCGGCTGCCTTGAGGATCAGCTGAGTGTCCAGAGGCTTGATGGTGTGGATATCCAGCACCCGGGCGCTGATACCCGCCTGCTTCAAGGAGTCCGCCGCCTTGACCGCTTCCCCTACCATCAGTCCGGTAGCCACAAGAGTCACATCCTTGCCGTCTCTCAGGGTGATGCCCTTGCCCAGCTCAAAATGATAGTCCTCGTTGTTGTGGACGCTTTCCACAGCAAGGCGCCCCAGCCGGATATAGACAGGGCCCACATATTCCGCCGCCGCTTTCACGGCAGCCTGCATCTCATAGTGATCGGCAGGATTCAAAACCACCATGCCGGGGATGGAGCGCATCAGGGCGATATCCTCACAGCACTGATGGGTCGCGCCGTCCTCGCCAACGGAGATCCCGGCGTGAGACCCCACCACCTTTACATTCAAGTGGGGATATCCCACGGAATTTCTCACCTGCTCAAAGGCGCGCCCGGCAGAAAACATGGCAAAGGAGGCGGCAAAGGGGATCTTCCCACAGGTGGCAAGCCCTGCCGCGATGCCGATCATATTGCTTTCCGCGATGCCGCAGTCGATGAAGCGGTCCGGATATGCTTTTTTGAAAATGCCGGTCTTGGTGGCCTCCGCCAGGTCGGCGTCCAGCACGATCACATTGGGATTCTCTGCCGCAAGGGCCGTAACGGCTTCCCCGAAGCTCTCTCTAGTGGCCTTTTTTACAATCTCACGCATGCTCCAGCACCTCCAGCTTTGCTTTCAGCTCTTTCTTCGCGATCTCATACTCTTCCGCGTTGGGCGCCTTGCCGTGCCAGCCCACCTGATTCTCCATAAAGCTGACATCCTTGCCCTTCACCGTTTTCGCGATGATGGCAAAGGGCTTTCCTTTGCAGGCTCTCGCCTTTTGGAAGGCCGCCTCGATCTCATCAAAATCGTTTCCGTCGATGGTGGTCACCTCAAAGCCGAAGGCCTCAAACTTCTTGTCCAGCGGCTCAGGGCCGCCCACCTGAGAAACAGGGCCGTCGATCTGCAGGCCGTTAAAGTCCACGATGACGCACAGGTTGTCCAGCTTCTTATGCCCGGCGAACATGGAGGCTTCCCAAACCTGGCCCTCCTCGCTTTCGCCGTCTCCCAACAGGGCATATACCCGATAGTCTTTCCCGTCCAGCTTTCCCGCCATGGCCATTCCCACCGCGGCGGAGATCCCCTGGCCCAGAGAGCCGGAGCTCATGTCCACGCCGGGCGTCCCCTTCATGTCGGGATGGCCCTGAAGCATGGCGCCGATGTGCCTGAGCTTCTGAAGCTCTTCCTCTTTAAAATAGCCTCGCTGGGCCAGCACCGCGTAAAGCCCGGGCGCGCAGTGGCCCTTGGAAAGCACGAAGCGGTCTCTGTCCGGGTCCTTCGGATTCTTCGGGTCGATATGCATCTCCTTAAAATAGAGATAGGTAAAAAGCTCCGCTGAGGAGAGGGAACCTCCCGGATGGCCGGATTTTGCGTGGAATACGCCTTCAATGATCCCCTGCCGGACCTTTACGGCAGTGATCTCAAGCTGTCTGCGTTCTTCAGCGTTCATGGTTTTACCAGTCCTTTCGCCGTTATTTTAACAGGCCGAATCGAATAAATTGTACCTCATTTACGCGGGAAAAGCAAACGGAAAATATCCTTTGGTCCTCCACACACTCAAGACTTCCGGCAAGACTTGCCGCATATTCTCTTTTCCCGGCCTCAGTCTTCGTAATACTGCACCTCAACCCACACTTCAGAATCGTCCGGGTAGGAGGTGATATAAAGCGCAATGATCCCTTTCTCACTTTCGCGGTATAACCTGTAGCTTCTTCTCTCCTGCTCGATCCCCTCCAGGCTGAGTTCATTCGCCGGGATTCCGTCCAGGATCTGATCCTCCTGCCCTTCAATCTCCAGCTCGCTTTCGTACATAAGCTTGCCGAAGCGCTCTTCCAGCTTCCGGTTCACCTCTTCTGCTTTGTCTGCCGCCCCTTTCGACTCGTCAAAACGGTAGAGGGTAAAATAGGAGACCGCCGTGACATCCAGGCCATCACTGTCGCCGCCCGCTTCGAATTCCAGGTAACTGTCTTCTCCGCCCAAATAGGAGAAATAAGGATAGATCCTATAGTAGTCGTCTCCCCAACTCGCGTGAAAGCAGGTGTAATCCACCTCCGGCTCTCCCTCGCCGATCAGGGACCAAATCGGTTTTCCCACGGGAGAATCCTCTCCCCAGAACCCGCAGGGATCCAGCTCGTCGTCGCCCAAAGTCAGGTCCGCGTTAAATCGGGCTTCAAAGATTCCATCCTCTCTGTTGAATCTGGCCTCGTTATCGCTGTAAGTAACTACCGTGTCCTCCGTTCCGTTCTGATCCACATCAACGCACTGGATCCCGATCCGAGTTTTTTCTCCCACCCAGTTGGTCCCAAACAGCTCTTTGTTGTCCACATCAGGCGTTCCGTAGATCTGCGTATACAGCTCAGCGACCTCCTCGTAGCTGGCGTCCTTTGCAAAAAAGACCAGCTGTACCGTGCTCAGGCTTGGACCGTCAAAGGCAACAGTTGCAAACCCGGCTTCCAGCCCGTAAAGCTCAAAGGGAAAAGCATCCGAATTAAAACGGAGAATACTATCCCGGTCGATAATTTCCCCCGCCGGAATAATATAAGCATCGATCTCCGCCTTCTCTCTCGCCTGCTCTGCCGTGTCCCCGAATCTCAGGCCGAAGAATTCCGGAGCGCCGTAGATCTGATCAATATCCCGGGGAATGACTCCCGTAAGAAAAGCTTCCGAAGCCTCAGAGGAGACTCCCGGAGATGAAGACGGCGAAGGACTTTCCTTCTGCTGCTGGGAAACAACCGGGAGAGAGTTTTCCGGCTCTTTCTCCTTAGGTCCCCAGAGAGAAAAGGCCATCGCCCCCACCACAATGGAAACGCCTATCACCAACACCGTCAAAACGATGGCCAGCACCAGAAGCGCCCGCTTCCTGGGATCCCTGTTTTCAGGGGGCCTTCCGGGAGAAAACTGCGGAGTCTGATAAGCAGGAGGGACCTGGGCTTCAACGGCCCGAGGAAAGCTTTGAGCGGAGTGATCGGGATAGAAAGCTCCCCCGTTTCCCGGAGCTTCCCCTGGGGCCTCCGGCCGACAGGAAGCTTCCCCCTGAGCAGGCGGCAGCTCCGGCTGAGAAAAGCCGGGAGAAACCGCAGGCGCCGGGACAGCAGCAGGCTTTTCCGGCTCTATGGCGGGCGAGATAGGGTTCCCGCAGAATTGGCAGAACTTACTATTCCGGTGGATCTCTCTTCCACAGCGGCCGCATCTGATCATTTCTGTTTCCAGCATTTTTCGATTCCCCTTTTCATTTCTCAAAGAAAACTGTCAAAGCATCAACTCTCGGGCCTTCCCTGTATAAAACAGGGAAAAAGGACTTAAACTACCACTATCTATGTTCGCGCAGCCGCGCGAGGAAAGGAAGCGTTCCTTTATGACCCAGGAAAACAACGGCAGGATCGGCAATTTGCCTGCCAACATCAACCTCATGAATCCCGTGCCCAGGAAGGATGCGAAAAACATCCAGCGCCTGATCCGGAAAAACGGAAAGATCTCCGGCTATCAGCTTTCCGACGGCACTGTGCTCTCCAAAGAGCAGGGGGTCGCCCTGGCAAAGCAGGGCGGGATTCGGGGCGTCGCCATCGCCAGCAGGAACGGCAGCGAATATCTGCGTTCTCTGCCGGACGGAAAGGAAAACAACAACCTTGGCAACCTGCCAAGCGCCCCGCAGGACAGCTTTCAATAAGCTTTAAAGCCAAAAGAAGCCCTTCCCAAACAGGCGCTCCCGGTTTGGAAAGGACTTCTTTTTATTGTCTGCGCACAAAGGCCTTTTTCGGCATCTTGCATACCGGGCAGGTCCAGTCTGCCGGAAGCTCTTCAAAGCCGAAGTCCGGGTCACTGTACACATAGCCGCACACAGAGCATACAAAGCTCTCCCCGCTGCTCTTGTCGAAGGTGTTCTCCGGAGGGAGATAGGTGGGAGAATTCTGCGGAGAGCTGCCCTTGCAATGCTCTAAATAGTATTCATAGGTCATGGGCGTTCCCAGGGAGAAATCGCTTCCGGCCACTACCTCGGCCGCGAAGATCACCTGGCCCGCGCACTCCAGCTTCTCTCTCACCTCGCACAAAAACCAGGAACAGGTATTTTCCTTGATGACCGGCACTCCTTCTATCAGCACCTTGTGCCGCACATTGGAAAGCTTGTCGGTATGGGCGCCGGAAACCAGGCCCAGCGCTCCGATCACAGAGGCCGGCGTCTGCTCTGACAGCACCGAAATGGTAAACACCCCGTTTTTCTCAATGCACCGGCAGCTGTAGTTATCCTTGTTCATGCTCAGCGCCACCATGGGAGAAGCGCTGGGCGTCGCCTTGGAGATCTGCATCACCGTATTGACGATACAGGCCGAAGGCTTTTTTTCATCTTTTACGCCGATGGCGTACATCCCGTAGGAGAGATCTCTTAATACCTGGGGTTTCACTTTACCGTACCTCCGTTTTCTTTTCCGCTTGCTATATCATACAGGAAAAAGCCGTCAATTATTCTTGATCCTGTCCCAATACGCCCGAAAACTCTGTTCGTTTTTATTGTCGCCGTACTCGTAATAGACGCTCCCCAAAAGGGCGTCCGGTAAATACTGCTGAGGAACCCAATGATGGGGGAAGTTGTGCGGGTACTGGTAAAACTGGCCCTTCTTTTCCACCTCTGCCCCGTCGAAATGCCTGTTTTGCAGATTGCGGGGCACAGAGCCCATTTTTCCCTTTTTCAGATCTTCCTGGGCTTTGGAAAATGCCGCATGGGCGGAATTGGATTTCGGCGCCGTGCTTACAAGCACCACCGCGTCCGCTAAGGGAATGGAGGCCTCCGGCAGTCCCACCATCATGGCGGCGTCCACCGCCGCTTTCACAATGGGGATGATCTGAGGATAAGCTAAACCCACATCCTCGCAGGCACAAACCAGCAGTCTCCGGCAGGCGGAGGGCAGGTCTCCCGCCTCCAGAAGCCGGGCGAGATAGTGCAGCGCCGCGTCCGGGTCTGAGCCGCGCATGGACTTCTGAAACGCCGAAAGAATATCATAGTGCTCTTCCCCGCCCTTATCATAGCGCATAGCGCTTTTCTGGGTGAGCTCTCCGGCGCTTTCCAGCGTGATCTTTCCCTCTCCCCGGCAGGAGAGCACGCAGAGCTCCGCGGCGTTCATCGCCTTGCGCACATCTCCGGCGCAGGCGCGGGCGATGTGCTCTGTCACGCCCTCTTCCAGCTCTATCGCCTCTCCCTGTTCCTCAGAAAGAATGGAAAAGGCTCTCTCAACCGCCTTTTTGACTTCCTCCTGCTCCACGGGCTTGAATTCAAATACGGTAGAGCGGCTGAGCACCGCGTTGTAAACATAGAAATAGGGGTTTTCTGTGGTGGAAGCGATCAGGGTGACGCTTCCGTTTTCCATACACTCCAAAAGGGTCTGCTGCTGCTTTTTATTGAAATACTGGATCTCATCCAGATACAGCAGCACGCCGTTTAAGCCCTCAAAGGTCCCGGTTTTGGACACAGCCTCCTTGATGTCCGCCGTGGAAGCCGTGGTGCCGTTGAGCTTCACCAAGTACCGGTCTGTGCTTTGAGCGATGATGGAGGCCACCGTGCTTTTTCCCACGCCCGAAGGGCCGTAAAAGACCATGTTGGGAATCTCCCCGGATTCAATAATCTTTCTCAAGGCCCGCCCGGGGCCTAAAATATGCTTCTGCCCCACCACCTCGTCAAGAGTCGTGGGACGGATCCTGTCCGCCAGCGGCGCAGACACAGCCATCCCCCCCAAATCCAGTCCTCGTCGTTTCACAAATCAATCCGGCGCCGCGCCGGGAATTTTCCCCGGATCGCTGCCACGGTATCCATTCTACTCCAAACCTCTCCAAAAAGCAAACATTTGTTTGATTTTTCTTTCAGCAAGAAACGGGGCGGCCGAAGCCGCCCGCCGGTCTCTTATTGATAGAGAGGATACTTTTTGCATACACCCTCAACCAGCTGGCGGATCTCGCCGGTCTTCTCCTCGAAATCATCCTGCATACTCATGTGGATGCACTGAGCGATCACATCCATGTCCTCTTCCTTTAGCCCTCTGGTGGTCACAGCCGGAGTTCCCAGCCGCACGCCGCTGGTGGTAAAGGGGCTGCGCTTCTCGCCGGGAACCGTATTTTTGTTGGCGGTGATATACACCTCGTCCAGACGGCGCTCCAGCTCCTTACCGGTAAGCTCGGAATCGGAAAGGTCGATGAGCATCAAATGGTTGTCCGTGCCGCCGGACACCAGCTTGACGCCTCTGTCCAGCAGTCCCTCGGAAAGGGCCTGGGCGTTTTTCACGATCTGCCGCCCGTACTCCTTAAAGGAGGGCTCCAGCGCCTCCCCCAGGCAGACGGCCTTGGCGGCGATGATGTGCATCAGCGGGCCGCCCTGGGTCCCGGGGAAAATGGCCTTGTCGATCTGCTTCGCAAACTCTTCCCGGCAGAGGATCATGCCCCCTCTGGGGCCTCGCAGGGTCTTGTGGGTGGTGGTGGTCACCACCTCGGCATAGGGCACGGGATTCTGATGGCAGCCTGCCGCCACCAGACCGGCGATATGAGCCATATCCACCATGAGATAAGCGCCGCACGCGTCGCAGATCTCCCGGAATTTTTCAAAGTCAATGGCACGGGGATAGGCGCTGGCCCCGGCAACGATCAATTTGGGCTTCACTTCTTTCGCCTGCTCCATCAGCTTGTCATAGTCGATCCTTCCCGTCTGGGGGTCTACCCCATAGGGGACAAAATGGTAAAGGGAGCCGGACATATTTACAGGCGATCCGTGGGTGAGATGGCCGCCCTCCGCCAGGTTCATTCCCATCACGGTGTCTCCAGGCTGAAGCAGGGCAAAGTAGACTGCCAGATTGGCCTGCGCCCCGGAATGAGGCTGCACATTGGCGTGCTGGGCGCCGAACAGCTTACAGGCTCTTTCTCTCGCGATATCCTCCACCAGGTCTACGCACTGACAGCCGCCGTAGTAGCGTTTTCCGGGGTAGCCCTCCGCGTATTTATTGGTCAGCACCGTGCCCATCGCCGCCATCACAGCGGGGGAAACGATATTTTCCGACGCGATCAATTCCAGATTTCTCTGCTGTCTTGCAAACTCCTTTTCCATCGCTTCGCCCACAGCGGCGTCCTTTCCCGCCACAAAGCCGATGGTATCCATCAAATCACGAAACATAAACGCTCTCCTTCCTAGTATTGCCTCTGAATCAACTGGGGCCCCAGCACGAAAAGCCTGTCTTTCCGAGAGGAACGAAGCCCTTGCAAATGACTGCTATGGGTTTATTATATCGTAAACCCACTCTCACCACAAGACAAAGAAGAAAAAATTTGCCGAAAGAAAAATCTTTTCGCCGGAGGGCAAGGCGGTTGCCAGAGTGAAAAATTTGTTGTAAAATGCAGAAATAGAAGTATCTCTCCGATCAAAGGAGAAAGGAAGAATCCAAAATGACAAAAAAAGAACTGGCATTGCTGGCAGTGGACGCCTTAAAGGAGGAATATCCCGAGGCGCTGTGCTCCCTTACCTATCAGGACCCTTTGCAGCTGCTGATCGCCACCAGGCTTTCCGCCCAGTGTACCGACGCCAGAGTAAACCTGGTGACCCCGGCGCTGTTCGCCCGTTTCCCCACTCTGGAAGCGTTCTGTGAGGGAACCGAGGAAGAGATTAGCAGCCTTATTCATTCCTGCGGGTTTTACAAGACGAAATCCAAGGATATTTTAGCCGCCTGCCGGATGATTCGGGACGAGTTCGGCGGCAGGGTGCCGGACACCATCGAAGAACTCACCCGTCTGCCCGGCGTGGGACGCAAGACCGCCAATCTGGTGGTGGGAGATATTTACGGAAAGCCCGCCGTGGTCACAGACACCCACTGCATCCGCATCGCGGGAAGGCTGGGGCTGACCAAAAATACGGTTCCCCAAAAGGTGGAGGACGATCTGCGCCATCTGCTGCCCCCGGAGGAATCCAACAACTTCTGCCACCGCCTGGTGCTTCATGGGCGGGCAGTGTGCACCGCGAGAAAGGCCATGTGCGAAAACTGCTGCATGAAGGATTTCTGCAAAAAGCAGGGTGTGAAGGCGCCCTCTCAAAAGAAAAAATCATAACCGGAGGAAGGAGAAGCTTCATGAAATACGACTTTGAAACCCTTGTGGACCGCTCCGGCTGCGGCTCGATCAAATGGGACGGCATGCACGAGCACAAGGCGGAGATTCCTGCCGGCATCGTCCCCTTCTCGGTAGCGGATATGGAGTTCAGAAACGCGCCTGAGATCCTGCAGGGGCTCAAGGACTATGTGGATTCCCATGTGTTCGGCTACAGCGCTCCTACCGAAGAATACCGCCGTACCGTGTGCGGCTGGATGAAGCAGCGGCACGACTGGGAGGTCCAGCCTCAGGACATTGTGTGCACCCATGGGGTCGTGCCCGCTCTCGGGATGCTGATCGCGGCCTTGTGCTCTCCCGGCGACGGGGTGATCGTGATGCCGCCAGTCTACTATCCCTTTTTCAGCGTGATCGAAAAGAACGGCTGCAAAACGGCGCGCTGCCCGCTGATCTATCAGGATGGAAGCTATCGGATCGATTTTGAGCTTCTGGAAAAGACCGCCGCACAGCAGGAAAACAAGCTTCTCCTGTTCTGCAGCCCCCATAACCCGGTAGGCAGGGTATGGACTCTCGAAGAGCTTCAGAAGGTGGACGAGATTTGCTGCCGCCATGGGGTGCGCATCATCAGCGACGAGATCCATTTTGACCTGGTCCTGCCCGGACACCGCCACACGGTGTTCGCCAAGGCCTCCAGGCACCCGGAGGAGATCATCGTATGCACCGCCCCCAGCAAAACCTTTAACCTGGCGGACCTGCAGACCTCCAACATCATCCTGCAAAAAGAAGAGGACCGAAAAAAGCTCGCTTGTGTGCGGGAGAAGATCTTTGATCACGGCCCCAGCTCCATCGGACTGGAGGCCTGCCGCATCGCCTATCGGAAGGGCCTTCCTTGGCTTGAGGAAGCCCTTGAGGTCATCGCGGGAAACTACCGCTTTGCGGTGGAATTTTTGAACCGCCGAATCCCGGAGATCAGGCCCGTGGAGCTGCAGGGCACCTACCTTCTTTGGCTGGACTGCACCGCTCTTCAAAAAAGCGCCCCAGAGCTGGAAAAGCTGATGGTTGACAAGGCCAACCTGTTCCTGGACGAGGGCTATCTCTTCGGAGAAGAGGGCTCCGGCTTTGAGCGCGTCAACCTGGCCTGCCCAAAATGGGTGCTGGAAGAGGGCCTTTGCCGTTTGGAGAACGCGGTAAAAAACCGCTGAGCATACCTAAGCATAAAAAGGACTGCTGCAAATCAGAATTTTGCAGCAGTCCGCCGTTCTTTTCGGTCTGCCAAAAAGGCGGCTTTTTATTCGTCCTTTTCCCCTCTTTTCTTCTCCAAGCCCAAAGCCTTTCGGGCAAGGCTGTCCGCCAGGTCATTGTAGGTATCTCCCGAATGGCCCTTCACCTTGATAAAGGAGAGTTCCAGCTTCTCCCCCGCCTCCCGGCAAAGCCCGGCATAAGCCTGGGTTCCGGGCTTACCTGCCTTCCACTCTCCCGTGGCCCATTTCGCCACCCCCTCATAGTCGTGGTGGATCTCCAACGCCGGGATCTTTTCCTTCAGGCAATGGCTGATCACCGCCACCGCCCCCATGATCTCCCCGGCCACGTTGTGCATGGGGGCCATTTCCGGGTCGCTGTATTTTCGGGAAAAACTGAACTGCCGCCCTTCAAAAAACAGCACCGCGCCGCAGGAGAACTCCTGGGTATCTCCCCGGTAGCTGCCGTCCACATAGGCGATGGCTTTTCCCTTTTCCTCCGGGATCGCCGAGGTCTTTGAGGCAGAGCTTTTCTCTTTGGCTGGAACTGTCCTGCCCTCCAGGTAAGCGAGGGCCTCCTCTCGGGTGGAAAAGCTTTTGTACTGCGCGCCCTTTACTCCCTCCACCTGTGCTTTACATTCCTCCCAGGTGAGAAATACCCCTGTTTTTTTCCCTGATTTTACCGCATAATATTTCTTTGCCATCCCTGTTCCGCCTTTCTGCGGGCACTCATTTTGAAAAAAACTTCCGACCGCTTCAGGTTTTTTTCAGTTTCACAGAATATCATAGTGCAAAACCCGGAGAAAAATCAAGAGCGTTCCAAAAAGCATTTTTCTTTTCGCATCCGCTTTCCGCGTTTCAGAAAATTTTCCCGCTTTTGAAAGGATTTTCCGCTTTTTCTCGTATTTTATTTGGCACAAACTGAAAAATGAACCCTTTGAGGTTCCTTCTCTGCTCAAAGGAGGTTTTCTAAAAAGATATGAAACGACTGTCCCTTTCCTGTCTCTTTTCCGCTGCGGCTGTGCTGCTTTTCCTGCCCTATGCGGGCTGCGGAACAAAGGAACAGGCTTCCCCTTCTTCCAATTTCAAGGAATCGTCCGCGGATGCCTCATTCTCTTCTTCCACACGCTCTTTCCCCTGGACGCAGGAAAGCTCTTCCCAGCCGGAGGAAAGCGGAGAGGAGAAAGCCCTTCTCTCTGTCGTGACCGGTCCGCAGGCCTTCGTTTACCCTTCCAAAGAGGGCGGCGATCCTATCGATTCTTTTTCGGAAGGCGTCCGGCTTCAGATCCTTGACGACTCGGACGAGGCGATCTGGTTTGAGGTCACCCTGGAGGACGGTTCCAAGGGCTTTCTCTACGGGGAAACGGTCTTTCCGCTGAATGAGGCAGGAGAACCCGCCTCTTCCAGCCTCAGCGCCCAGCGGATCTCCCAAAGTCTGGAAGAGCTGGAAGAATTATTCCCCGAGGGAAAATACTGGAACCATATGGGCTCCAAGACCGAATTCGGGACCCAGACTCCCTTTTCCGTAACCGATACTCCCTGTGAACACAGCGTCTGGGGAGAGACCTGGTGCAATATATACAACGGCGTCACCCTGGACTATTTTCCAGAGTACGGCTACCTTTCTCAGTGCATGGGCTTCGCAAGCTTTTTAAGCGACCAGACCTTTACGGCCGCTGCCTCGGTCCATCTCTTCTATGACCTCGATCTGCTTCGGCCGGGAGATCATATTCGCCTGCACGACTACGAACATTCCATGATCGTGACAGAGATCACGGAGGAGGGTGTGCGAGTGGGCGAGGTCAATGAGAATTATGAGGACTGCCTGATCTCCTGGAGCCGCGTAGTGTCCTTCTGGGAGCTGGAAGACCTCGCCTGGGATTCCACCTATATCTCCCGCTATCCCATGTACCGGGAGGAGGATGGAAGCTATTCCTTTTGGGAGGCTTAAACACTGGCATCAAGAGGTTTTTGAGGCTTTCTCTGACGCGAGCGTGAAATGCAATTATTCATTCCTTATTGCAAAATAAAAGGGACTGCCTCAAAATGATCGAAAAGGTCATGAGAGGTGGTCCCTTAACTTTTGCTGGTTTTTCTTTTACGGTCATAAAGCGAGGGTCAATCCTCGAAGAGAGGCGTGGAGAGATACCGGTCTCCTCCGTCAGGAAGCACTACTACAATGGTCTTGCCGAAATTTTCTGGCCTTCTTGCAAGGCATACCGCGCCGTACAGCGCCGCCCCTGAGGAAATGCCGACCAAAAAGCCCTCCGAGCGCCCGAATTCCCGACTGGCTGCAAAGGCCTCTTCGTCGCGCACAGCGATCACTTCGTCGATGAGGCTTCGCTCCAGCACCTTGGGGACAAATCCGGCGCCGATCCCCTGAAGCTGATGAGGTCCGCTCTTTCCCTGTGAAAGCACAGGAGATCCGGCGGGCTCCACTGCCACCGCCTTGATGTTTGGATCTTGTTCCTTTAAGTATCCGGCCACACCGGTAAGCGTTCCTCCCGTTCCCACCCCAGCCACAAACAGATCCACCTTTCCTTCAGCCTGTGCCCAGATTTCCGGGCCTGTGGTCTCGTAATGAGCTTTGGGGTTTTCCGGGTTGTCAAACTGGCCCGGCAGAAAGCTCATGGGGATCTCTCTTGCCAGCTCCTTTGCCTTGTCGATGGCCCCCTGCATCCCCTTGCCGCCATCTGTCAGCACCAGCTTCGCGCCGTAGGCCTTCAAAAGCTTTTTGCGCTCTTCACTCATGGTCTCCGGCATGGTGAGGATGACCTCATACCCTTTGCAGGCGGCCACAGAGGCAAGCCCGATCCCGGTATTTCCGGAGGTGGGCTCCACGATCACAGAGCCCTTTTTGAGCTTTCCCGCCCGCTCGGCGGCCTCAATCATAAAAAGGGCCACTCTGTCCTTGGCGCTTCCCGCGGGATTCATTCCCTCCAGCTTTACCAGGATCCGAGCGGACAGTCCTGCTCTTTTACAGAAATTTTCCGCCTCTAAAAGAGGCGTCTCCCCCACCAGCTCAAACAGCTTTTTCACTACTTTTTTCAAAAAAGGATCCCCACCCTTCCTAACAGGTTGTCTTCGGAACACGCTGCCTTTCGGCTCACGATCCTTTCAGGCACCCATTTTATCGAAATCCCCTCAGCTTGTCAACGCCGTGGCCTATGCTGCCCGAATCGCCCTTTGCGAACAGCCGAAACAATTCCTGGAATTTTCTCTGTAGGCCCGGCAGACTCTTCCCATCAGCCCGGGAGTTTCCCGGGTTTTCTGCGAGTGAGGGCTCTCTTTGCCAAAAAATTTGTATTTCTAGGAATTTTTGGTTGATATATAGTGCTCGATACGCTATAATGATACTGTATATTGATGAATTTCGGCACAAGGAGCTTTTTTGCTATGAAAAATAAAAGGAAACCTGTCATTCTTACCGTTTCCATTTTGGGAGGCCTTCTGGCCATCGCCTGCTGCATCTGGTTTTTCTGGGGAAAGAACGCCCTGAAAGCCGCCAATTCCGATCCCGTCTATGTCAATTCCGTGGCGGCCATCGCAGGCCTGGATACCGGAAGCAACCCCCGCTACTCCGGGGTCGTAGAACCCCAGACGATCTACAAGGTAGAAAAAGACGAGACCAAAACCGTCTCCGAGGTGCTGGTAGCTGAAGGAGAGCCGGTACAGGTGGGCACGCCCCTGTTTCGCTACGACACAGAGGATATGCGCCTCTCCCTTTCCGAAGCTCAGTTGGACCTGGAGCGCACCACCAATCTCATCAGCACCCTGAAAACCCAGAAATCCACCCTGGAAGCCGAGCAGAAAAAGGCCTCCAAGGACGACCAATACTCTTATACTGTGGAAATCCAGTCTGTAGAACTGCAAATCAAGACCGAGGAGTACAACAGCTCCGTTAAAAAAGGAGAGATCGAAAAGCTTCAGCAGTCGCTGAATAACGCGGAGGTTCTTTCCGAGGCGGAGGGCGTGATCCAGGAGATCAACACCACGCCGAAAACGGATTCTTCCGGACAGCCAGCTCCCTTCATCAGTATTCTTTCCAGCGGCGAGTACAAAATCAAGGGTACGGTTTCCGAGCTCAATTACCGGAATCTCTTTGAAGGGCAGGCTGTGGTCGTCTATTCCAGGGCCGATTCCGCTGTTTCCTGGGCCGGTACGGTGGAGACCATCGGCACTGAACCCACTCAGCAGAACAACAACAATTACTACTATGGTATGGACAGCGGCGACAAGAGCTCCAAATACGACTTCTATGTGTCTCTGCAAAATCCGGAAGGCCTGATTTTAGGCCAGCATGTTTACATAGAGCCGGATCTGGGCGAACCCGGGAAAAAGGAGGGGATCTGGCTTCCCGCTTTCTATGTCGCCCACGATAACGCCGGAAGCTATGTCTGGGCCCGCAATGATAAGGACAAGCTGGAGAAGCGCACCGTGACCTTAGGGGAGTACGATACGGAAAACGATCTGTACGAGATCAAAAGCGGACTGAACCAACGGGACGCTATCGCTTATCCGGAGGAGAGCCTGATGGAAGGGATGCCCACCACCCAGGACAACTCCGGTCAAACCGCAATTCCCGGGCAGGATACAGGAGGCGCGGGAGCAATCCCCGGAGAAGAGGATGGGATCCTGATCCCCCCGGAAGAGGGCGTTCTGCCGGCTGATGGCGATTTTTCAGAGGACGGCGGCCTCCATGACGACGGGAGCTTCGACAACGATACCTTCCCGGAGGATAACGGCGACACAGCCTCCATCCAGGGCAATATTATTCTCGGCGGATCCGATGCCTCTGCGGAGGTGTTTACGCAGTGAGAATACTGGAGCTCAGAAACATTTTCAAGACCTATGATCAGGGCAAGCTGGAGGTCCCGGTTTTAAAAAATGTCTCTCTCAGCGTAGAGCAGGGGGAATATGTGGCCATTATGGGGCCCTCCGGCTCCGGCAAAACCACCCTGATGAACCTGATCGGCTGCCTGGACAGCCCCACCTCCGGAGAGTATCTGCTGGAGGGGGAGGATCTTTCCAAGCACAGCGACCTCAAGCTGTCAGAGGTTCGCCTGCGCAGCATCGGATTTGTATTTCAAAGCTTTTATCTGCTCTCCCGGCAGTCTGCCATTGAGAATGTGGCGCTGCCGCTTCTCTATGCCGGCGTGAAAAAACAGGAACGCCTGACAACTGCCCAGAAGGCTTTAGAGCGGGTAGGGCTGGGAGACCGCACCGATTTCAAGCCCACCCAGCTTTCCGGCGGGCAGTGCCAGAGGGTAGCCATCGCTCGGGCGATCGTCAACAACCCGAAGATCCTGCTGGCCGACGAGCCCACTGGCGCGTTGGACACCAAGTCCGGTGAGCAGATCATGGAAATTTTTCAGCGCCTTCACGAAGAGGGCGTGACGATCATCATGATCACCCACGAGGCGGATATTGCCCGACACGCCCAGCGGATCCTCCATATCCGGGACGGACGCCTGACGGACGCCTCCGGAAATTTCCTGAGCCCGGAAACTGAACCTGCTCCAGCGGCCCAGGCAGAGGTCATGCCCGTTTCCCAGGACACTGTGGTTCCTGCTGTGGAGCTGCACAAAAGCCTTTCCTCTCCCCCGCAGCATCCTGTGGAACAGGTACCCATAGAGCAGCTGATCCCTGAGCCATCTCCCGCCGCGACAAGCCCCAACGCGGCGGAAGAGGCCGCGAATGTCTATGCCCAAACTCCGGATTTCTCTCCTTCAGACTCTCCGAAGGAGAACGCGGCTTCCTCCCTTCTGGAGGAAGAACTGGAACAGGTTCTGGCTGCAGATGCCAGTATTCTCCCTAAAGAGGCCGAGGCTTCTTTGGGAGAGCCGGTTTTGGAAGACCTGGCGCCGGAGGAAACGGCGGCAGAGCCCGAGCTTTCCGAGCCCGAGCTTTCTGAACCGACGGAAGAACCGCAGGAAGAGGCAGCGGGAGAAAGCGATCTCTTCGTTTCCCAGGAGGAGGTCCTTCCCTCGCCGGAAGAAGCTCTCGCTCTCCCGCAGGAGGAGCCGCCGGAGCCTTTCCTGGCAGACGAAGAGCTTTTCGCCCTGCTGGAGGGCGCCCCAGCCGAGTCTGACCCGCTCTTTGCCCAACTGGGCGCGGTGGGGTCAGAGCGTCTTGAGCCCACCGGGGACGAGATCGTTAAGGAGCCTGTAGAAGAGGAAAGCTTTGCCGATTTTCAGCCCGAAGAAGCAGAACAGCTCTCCTTTCTGGCGCCGGAAGAGGATGTGTTTGATTTAAGCCAGGTCTCCGCCGCTATTGACGAGGCAGAGCATTTTATGCAGCTGGCTTTTGATGTGTGGGGAGAAGCAGAACCTTCTATGGAAGGTTCTGCCGAAGAAAGGTCTCCGGAAGGATCTTCCACGGAAGATCCTTCCGATGGTACTGTTACAAAAGATGGTTCCGAAGGGGCTTTCGCAGAGGACTTTTCTGAGAAAGATACGCTGGCTGAAGCTTTCACCACGGAAGGATCTGACGCCCCTTCCGAAGGGGATCTTCCGGAGGGCCGGTTCGGTACGCCTATTTCCACAAACCTTTCCCTGACCTTCGGCGCTTTGGACGACGAGGCGCTTTCCCCCCGGCCGGGAGATGAGGAGGGACAGTTATGAGCCTGAATAAAAGAAAAAAGAAGACCCTGGCCATCGTTCTCACCCTGGTGTTTCTCCTGGGGCTGGGCACAGGGCTCTGGTTCTTTTTCCAATACCGGCGGGATCAGAAGCTGGTAGAGGTGGTTCCGGTGTCTCAAATCTCCACCACCTATTGGGGAGATGAGAACCGCACCAGCGGCACGGTAAGCAGCGACTACATTCAAGAGCTTTACCCCTCCAACGATCAGGTGATCAGCGATATTTTCGTGCAGGAGGGCGATGAGGTAGCCGTAGGCGATAAGCTGCTCCAGTACGATAAAACCAAGCTGGAGCTGGAGTTGGAATCCAAGGAACTGGGAGTGAAGGAGGCCGATTTAAAAATCGACACTGCCCAAAAGCAGCTGAAAAAGCTGCAAAACACACACCCCTCCAGTACTCCCAGACCCACCACCGCTCCCCGGCCTACCGGGACCCCCGCGCCCACCGCGTCTCCCATGCCCTCCTCTGTTCCCCCCGCCACGGTGACGCTTTACAGCAAGCTGGATCTCAGCTCTGTCCCCTACGCGGGCAGCGGCACCACGGAGGATCCCTATCTGTTCCTTTGTACGGAAGACTGCATTATGACCTCAGAATTTCTGCTGTGGCTTTTAGGCGCCCAGCTTTCTGACGGCGTTACGCCTCCTCCCTCTGACTCTGAGGAAGGAGATTCCTCTGAGCCTCCCGTCACCTCCGATCTGCCCTCTCCCTTTGCGGCGGTGTTTGAGGTACGGGAGCAAAACTCCAATTTCGGAGAACTGATCTCCGCCTTCAAGCTGGACGGCACTCAGCTTTCCGCCAGCTTCCAGATCACCGGGATGATCAGCGGCTCCAATACGATCGACAGTATCGCGGACCTTTTCAAGGCGACTCCAACCCCCACTCCCTCCACGGATAACTATGATCATATGGGCTATACGGCGGAGGAGCTGAAAAAACTGATTGCGGAGAAGAGGCAGGAGATCCGAACCCTGCAGCTGGACCGCAGGCAGGCAAAGATCAATCTGGACAGAGCTCAGCTGGCTTTGAAAAATTCTACGGTGCTCAGCACCGTAGACGGCGTGGTGCGCACTTTGACCGACACGGACTCGGCGGCCGCCGCCGGGCAGCCGTTCCTGGTAGTCTCCGGCGCCCAGCAGTATTATCTTACCGGGGTACTCAGCGAAAACCTGCTGGGAAGCGTTCAGGTGGGCGATATCGTCACCGCTTCCTATTGGCAGACGGGAGCCACCTACTTCGCCCAGATCGTCTCTATTTCCGATTATCCTCTGGACGACAGCCGCGGCTATTATTATGGAGGCAGCGGAAACCCCAACAGCTCCAGCTATGAGTTCATCGCCGTGCTGGACACGGAGGACGAGCTGCAAAACGGCGAATATCTGGATGTGTCCATCAGCGTCTCAGAAGAAGAAAGCAGCGACGCCCTGTATATCTGGAGGCCCTATTTGAAAGAGGACAACGGCGGCTATTACGCAATGATCGTAGGCCCGGACAACCGCCTGCAAAAGCAGTATCTCTCCATTGGAAAATCCATTTACGGCGGCGAATATTATGAGATCCAGGCGGGTCTTACGCAAGACGACTATGTAGCGTTTCCGGGCAAGGACGCCACTGCCGGCAGCAGAGTCCGTCTGGAGGGCTCTGAAGAAGAGTTCCTGCTTTCCGGCATGGAATCGTCTTCCGATACGCTGTCTTCCTCGTCTTCACAGGGGGAAATCAGCCCGGAGTTTTATCCGGAAGGGGAAGGAGAGGTGATCTTAAGTGATTGAGAATATTCGACTTTCCTTTCAAGGCATCTGGTCACACAAGCTGCGTTCCGTTCTGACTATGCTGGGCATCATTATCGGCATTGCCTCCATCATCTCCATTGTGTCCACCATTAAGGGGACCAATGAACAGATCAAGCAGAATCTGATCGGCTCCGGCAACAATGTGGTGAAGATCCAGCTGTACCGCCAGGACGCCGATTATGTTTACGAAGTCAATTACGAAGGGATCCCGGAGGGGATCCCCCAGATCTCCGATGACCTCTATCAGGAGGTTTTAGAGCTTCCCAATGTGGAAAACGCCGCGGTCTATAACCGCAGGCAGAGCTACGACGCCTCCTTCTATTACGGAAACACCGAGCTTTCCGGGGCGGAGGTATATGGGATCGACAATTCCTACTTCACCACCTGCGGCTACCGCGTCAAGCGGGGCAGGACCTTTATGCCCAAGGATTTCCGGGACTTTCGGGCTGTCGCCGTCATTGACGACAACACGGCAAAGCTGCTGTTTCAGGGCGAAGAAGCCGTGGGAAAAACCATTGAGTACAGCTCTATCGCTCTGGTCATTGTGGGCGTCGTGGAGGAAAACCGGAAATTTGAGCCGGTCATCAACAGCATAGAAGATTATTTCACCTATGCCCAGTCCTCCTCCGGCGGAAAGATCTTTCTGCCCAACAGCATCTGGCCCACTCTTTTCTCCTACGACGAGCCCCAGGAGATGTCTGTACAGGCCTCCAGTACCGAGGCCATGTCCACGGTGGGCAAGGACGCGGCAGATCTGCTCAATTCCTACAACACCAATAAAGAGATCCACTACCGGGGCGAGGACACCCTGCAAAAGGCCAAGGAGCTGCAGGATCTGAGCAATGCCACCAACCAACAGCTGATTTGGATCGCCAGTATCTCGCTTTTGGTAGGCGGTATCGGCGTGATGAATATCATGCTGGTATCGGTAACAGAACGCACCCGGGAAATCGGTTTGAAAAAAGCGATCGGCGCTAAGAAGAGCAGGATCCTCTGGCAGTTTTTGACAGAGGCCGCCGTACTCACCAGCCTGGGAGGCATCTTGGGCGTAGGAGCCGGATTTGGCCTTTCCATGCTGATCTCTTCCCTGACCCAGGCTCCCGTCTCCATCAGTGTTCCCTTTATTTTCCTTGCTGTGCTGTTCTCCATGGCCATCGGCATCCTGTTTGGCTTGCTGCCCTCCGTAAAGGCGGCCAATCTAAACCCCATCGACGCCTTGCGCCACGAATAGCCACCCTTTTAAAACAAGCCTTAAAAGCCCGCTTCCTTTTGGGAAGCGGGCTTTTTGATTTTGATACCTCTGATCTTTCAGATTCTTTCAGGAAAGCATTTTTCGAACCATGTCATACAGCACCGGTTTCATCCGGTCAATCTGATCAGGTTTTCCCTCAATAATAGAGGAAAAGCAAACGGAACCAATCATCTCAATGATGATAAAAACAATTTTAAAAAGCTCGTCCTCCGTGCGCCCACGGGCGAATTCTCCCGATTCTGCCGCAGTCATCAGCCTGTCCCAAAAGTCGTCCTCCCGCAAGCTCAGCTTCCGTTCTACCATAGGCCAGGAGAAGTTTCGCTCGAGAATACGCAGCGTCAGCTTATTGCGTTTGAAATATTCGATGACATAATCGATCAGCAGCACTACATTCTCTACAAAATCTCCGGTTTGATGGGCATGGACGAACTCATAGCCCTCCCCGAGCACTCGAACAGAGATCTGATAGGCAAGCTGCTGCAGCAGGTGTTCCTTATCATGGAAGTAGAGATAAAAGGTGCCCTTGGCAACATTGGCGCCTTTCACGATTTCATCAACTGAGGTCTTTGCCACACCCTTTTCCAGAAACAGCTGGTAAGCCGCTGCCAACAGGCCCTGCTTTTTCTGTTCCTTTTTTTCGTCCGTCACTTTTCCCATAATAATGTGCCCACCCCTTACCTCGTTTTGCGTCGCTTTCCCGCTCTGCAAAATCAAAAAATACCGCAGATCAGATATCTTGTTTTTCTCAGTATAACTTCCGACATCGTGAAAAAGCAAGGGAAATCTATATTTTCGTTAAATTGACTAATAGTCATTTTATTTTTCTCTTTTTCTTCGTCTACTTCAATTATTGACTAACAGTCATTTTTAGCATAAGATAAGGACAGTCAAAAAATGACTGTTAGACATTTTTTAAGAAAGGACGGATGCAAAGGAATGGAACGCTTTGCAAGATGGATCGTTCGCCGCAGGAAGCTCATTCTGATTCTGGCAGTGCTGCTGTTGATCCCCTCTCTGCTCGGAGCAGTGGGAACCTATATCAACTATGATATCCTGACCTATCTGCCGGAAGACCTGGAGTCAATCATAGGAGAGCAATGTCTGGAAGACGACTTTCAAATGGCCTCCACCTCCATGATCACCATAGAGCATATGCCCACTGCGGAAACTTTAAAGCTGAAGGAAGAGCTCTCAGAAATTCCGGGAGTCAAAAGCGTACTGTGGACCAGCGACCTTCTGGATGTCAGCACTCCAAAGGAAATGCTCCCCGGTGACCTGCAAAAGTTCTTCTACAGTGAAAACGGCGCGACCATGCTGATCGTGCAGTTTGAGAACCCCAGTGCCCATGAAATTACAATGAAGGCCCAGCGGGAAATCAAAAATATGCTGCGGAAAAACTGCTTCATCGGCGGTATGTCCGCGATCCTGGAGGATACCAAAGCCCTGGTGCAGGAAGAAATGCCGCTGTATATTCTGTGCGCGGTAGGCGCTTCTCTGTTGATCCTGTTTTTAAGCCTGAAAGAGACCGTCGTCCCGCTGCTGTTCCTTCTGGGTATGATATTCCCCATTGCCTATAATTTCGGCACCAATATCTTCCTGGGAGAAATCAGCTACATCACAGAAGCACTGGCTACTGTTTTGCAGCTGGGCGTTACAATGGACTTCTCTATTTTCCTTTTGCACCGGTTTGAGGAAGAGCGAAACAGCGGAGCGGAAGATGAGGATGCAATGGTGTACGCAATAGAGAAAACCTTCTCCTCCATTTCCGCAAGCTCATTGACCACCATCGCAGGTTTTTTGGCTCTGTGCACCATGCGGCTTACTCTGGGAAGAGACATCGGGATCGTCATGGCAAAGGGCGTGCTTTTAGGCGTCCTGTGCACCTTAACGATACTGCCCGCCCTGATCATGACCTTCCGCCGCTCCATTCAGAAGCACACCCACCGCATCCTGATCCCCAAATTGAAGCACCTTTCCCGTTTTGTAGTCAAGCGCCGTGTGCCGCTGCTGGTGATTTTTCTGGTCTGCTTTATTCCCTTTGCCATCGCTCAGGCAAAAGTACCCGTATATTACACCATTACCGACGCCCTGCCCCAGACGCTTCCCGGAATCGCAGGTACAAACCGTCTGAAAGATGATTTCGGTATGACCACCTCCCACTTTATTCTGGTAGATGAGGATCTTCCCGAAAAACAGCTTCAGGAGCTTACCGCAAATCTGGAAAAAGTGGATGGGATCCACCAGGTATTAAGCTATGAGAAGTTTTTAGGCGCCGGGATCCCGGAAGATTTTCTTCCCGATGAGGTCCGTGAAATTTTTGAGGCCGGCGGGAAAAAGCTTCTTCTGGCAAATTCCTCCTACAAAAGCGGTACGGACGAACAGAGCCTTCAGCTTTCAAAGCTGCAAAAGATCGTCAAAAGCTGTGATCCGGAGGGCATTATTACCGGAGAAGGCGCCATGACAAAGGATCTCATCGAAGTTGCGGATGTAGATTTCAGAAATGTCAATTTCGTTAGTATTCTGGCTGTATTTTTAATTGTTGCACTCACCTTCCGTTCTATTTCCGTGCCGGTACTGCTTGTGGCCGCCATTGAAAGCGCCATCATGATCAACCTTGGGATCCCTTATTTTGCAGGGCAGACGCTTCCTTTCATCGCAAGCATCGTGATCGGCACGATCCAGCTGGGTGCTACTGTAGACTATGCGATCCTGATCACCACCCGGTTCCGCGAGGAAATGAGTAAGGGAAAAAACGCCAAAGAGGCCGCACAGATCGCTGTAGAGCAGTGCAGCCAAAGCGTTTTGACCAGCGGGCTTACCTTCTTTGCGGCTACCTTCAGCGTGTCTCTGGTTTCCAAAATGGAACTGATCGGAAGCCTTTGCCGTTTGATCAGCCGCGGCGCACTCATCAGCATGGCCGTGATTCTGCTGGTTCTGCCCGCTCTCTTGAGCCTGTGCGCCCCGCTGCTGAAAAAGACCACCTATCATTGGATCATTCCTGAACAGAAAGGAGAACCTTTATCATGAAAAAACAGCTTCAAAAAGCCATTGCCCTGCTGCTTTCTCTTTTTCTTCTGACCAGCAGCACCTCTTCCGCCTTTGCTGCGGAAAGCTCACAGATCTCCAAATCGGAAACTGTCTATCTGATCCTGGAGGAAGACGGTACTGTAAAAGAAGAGATCGTAAGCGACTGGCTCCACAGCGACCGGGGATTTTCCAATGTGGAAGATCAAAGCGGGCTGGAAGCGCCGGAAAATCTGAAAAGTGATACCCAGCCTCAGAAAAAGGACGGCGCTCTGATCTGGAACACTGGGGAAACAGACCTCTACTATCAGGGAAGCTCTTCGATTCCCTCTCCGATTTCCGTTTCCATCTCCTACCGGCTTGATGGGAAAGAGCTTTCCCCCACAGAACTCGCTGGAAAAAGCGGTCATTTAAGAATAGAGATTTCCCTTCAGAACAACGAAATTTCAAAAGTGGAGATCGACGGAAAAAAGCGGGAGATCGCCACACCTTTTTTCACCGTGGCCTCCGCTTTGCTGCCCACAGACACCTTCCAGAACGTAAAAACGGAAAAGGGCATTACAGAGAATGACGCAAAAACTCAGCTCATCTGTTTTCTCAGTTTGCCCGGCGCTGGAGATTCCCTTGAGGGCTTGATACCGGAAAGCCTCTCAGAGCTGGAGGAATTTCTGGAAGATACCTGCACCATCGAAGCCGATGTCACTGAATTTTCCGCTCCCACCTTCCTGTTCGCAGCCTCTCCCAGCCTCAAGGGCCTTGATTTGGAAATGGCAGAGCTCCCAGAAGATTTCAAAGAGCTGAAAAATGCCACTGAAAAACTGCAGGACGGCGTGCAATCACTGAATGAAGCCACTTCCACTTTGGTGGAAAAGCTTGCCGAATTTTCCAAAGGGTACGCCCAATTTGACGAGGGGCTGGAAAGCGCCCGTTCCGGCTCGTGGCAGCTCTCCCAGGGAGGGGAAACACTTCTGAAAAACGCAGATCTGCTGTCCGAAAAGTCCAGAGAGCTGGCAGACGGCGCACAACAGCTTCAGTCCGGCTCCGGAACGCTTTCCAATACGCTTAACAATCAACTGGTCCCCGGACTCACCGCCGCAAAAGAGCAGGAAGCGGCTTTAAAGGGGAAGATTTCCGTGCTTTCCTCACGGCTTGACTCTCTTACGATTCCGGATCTCTCTTCGCTTTCCGGCGCGCTTTCTCAGGGAGTCGGAACCGTATTCGACCAGGCTGCGCAGGGTGCTTCCAAGGCAGGGGCCAAGGCGGCGGGACAGGTCGTTACAGAAAGGATCTCCTCCTCTCTTTCAGAGGTTGACTTTTCTCCTGCCGCAGGGCAGATCGTTTCTTCAACGCAAAGCGTCGATCTGGGAATTTTGCAGACAGTTCTTACCTCTCCCGAGCTGGGCCTCAGTGATATGCAGCAGCAGGCCATTCTGTCTGCCATGCAGTCCGGTCAGGCGCAGGCCGCTTCTGATCTTTCCGATGGAGCTACCCAAGGGCTCAAGGATGCTCTGCCCCTTGCCGCTCTCAGTGAAAATCCGATCACGGACCAGGCAGCATCGGAAATCAGCGCCGCTGTCTGCGGCTCTTCACAGATGCAGGCGGCACGCGGCGAGGCAATTTCCGCTGTAACCTCCCAGATCCCGCAGATCGACACCGGTGAGTTTTCCTCCCTTCTAGGGGAGTTCAAAACTCTCTCTCAGGAAGCAAACGGTATGCTTTCTCAGGTGGACACTCTCACCTCTTCTCTCTATAACGAGGCAGCTCCCAACGATCCTTCCACCGTGGTGGGCGCTTCCGGTCTTCTGGCTTCCGGGGCAAAAACCCTCAGTGAAGGCGCCGGCGCTCTGGCAGACGGAGCCGGAGCCTTTGCCGGAGGAGTGAATCAGCTCTCCTCAGGCGCCGGTACGCTCTTCTCCGGGCTTACTACCCTTTCCTCCTCCAGCAAGACTGTCTCTGACTCCATTACGCAGTTCCAAAGCGGTGCTTCTCAGCTGAAGGATGGCACCGATGAGCTGAAAACCGGGATGGACACCTACGCCGACGAGGCGATCGGAAGGCTTCTCTCCATGGTTGATCCGGACTCTGAGCTGGGGAAGGTTTTAAAGGCGATGGGCGAGAAGGCCAAGGCCTACCGGGGCTCCGGGTGCAGCGATGAAATGGACTTTACCGTAAAATTTGTCATGCGCACTTCAGCGGCTCCCGTACCGGAACAAAAAGAAGAGTCCACAGAAGAAAGCGAGGAGAAAAGCAGCTTCTCCTCTTCCCAGGAAACGAGCTTTTGGGACAGGATCAAGGGCCTTTTCTCCTGATCGTCCGATGATCGTTTTCCCTTTCATACAAAACAGCTCCGGAAAGGTTCACACCTTTTCGGAGCTGTTTTTATCTATAAATGAGTTGTCGCTTTTCGTTTTTGTTCCTTCCACTCCTCAATCTGCCTGAGCCTTTCTCCCGCCCGGCGCTCACTGCCCTCTTCCGTGGGCAGATAATATTTTTTCCCCCAAAGGGATTCCGGAAGGCACTGCATGGAGGTAAGCTTTTCCTCTGTATCATGGGCATATTGATACCCTTCTCCATAATGCAGCTCTTTCATCAAGGCGGTGGGTGCGTTGCGGATCCAAAGCGGCACCGGCTCCGCCAGCATTTTCCCCGCGTCCTCCTTGGCCGTTTCATAGGCACGATAGAGGGAATTGGATTTTGGCGCTAACGAGAGATATACCACCGCATGGGTCAGGTTCACCGTACATTCCGGCATCCCGATAAAATGGCTGGCCTGATAGGCCGCCACCGCGACCTCCAACGCCCTGCTGTCCGCCATTCCCACATCCTCGCTGGCAAAGCGGATCAGCCTGCGGGCCACATAGAGCGGGTCCTCCCCCGCCTCCAGCATCCTGGCAAGCCAGTAGACCGCTGCGTCCGGGTCTGAATTGCGCATAGACTTGTGCAGCGCTGAAATAATATTGTAATGCTCTTCCCCTTTCTTATCGTACAGGAGGGATTTTCTGCTGATGCACTGGGCAAGGCTTTCCTCCGTCACCCTGGTGCAAAGGCCCTTCCGCTCACCGTTGAGCACAGCCATCTCCAGGGTCCCCAGGGCCATGCGGGCGTCGCCGTTTGCGAATCGTGCGATAGATTCCAAAAGCTCTTCCGAAATGGAGATCTCCTGCCCGCCGAAGCCTCTTTCATCCTTCAGCGCCCGGTGGAGAAGCTCTAACAGTACGGAAACGGAAAGGCTTTGCAGCACAAACACCTTGCACCGGGACAAAAGAGCGGAATTGATCTCGAAGGAAGGGTTTTCTGTGGTGGCGCCGATCAGAATAATGCTGCCCTTTTCCACAAAGGGCAGGAAGGCGTCCTGCTGAGCTTTGTTGAACCGGTGGATCTCATCCACAAAGAGGATGGTCCGCTCCCCCAAAATACGGCTGCGTTCCGCCTTGTTCATCACTTCCTTGATCTCTTTGATCCCGCTTGTCACCGCGCTGAAATTCACAAAATTTGCCTGAGTGTGCCTGGCGATGATCCTCGCCAAGGTGGTTTTCCCCACGCCGGGAGGCCCCCAGAAGATCATGGAGGCGATCTGGTCCTGCTCGATAAGCTGGCGCAGGATCTTCCCCTCTCCCAGCAAATGGTCCTGCCCTACAAACTCACTGAGCGTCTCCGGCCGCATCCTGGCGGCAATGGGAACGCCGGAAATCTCCTTCCGGGAGTGTTCAAAAAAGCTTTGCTGTTCCATGTTCCTCTCCCTATCTGTAAAGCAATATGCCTTTTCATATTTTATCAGGGAATCAGCCTCTTACGCCTTTGGCTTCTTCCACTGTGCATCCGGCCTCGCTGTATCTCGCTTTCTCATAAAGGCGGTGTAGAGCGGGGTCTAGCACTCCGGCAGCCGCTTCCAGCTCCCGGGGAGTATGGGCCGAGCTTGGGCGTTCCTTCGCCCGTTTCAGGATCTCCCTGCGGTAACGCCTTCGCACCAGGGCGTTGGGCGACCGGTCAAAAAAGGAAGGTCTTTTCCCGACGCGCTTCTTCTCCACCACTTCCTTCCTCTCCTCCTTGTGGGAGAGGAACTGAACCAGGTCACGACTGTCCGTAAAGGAAGAGCGAAAGCTGCGGATGATCCGATAGACCCCGTAGATCACCAACAGAAGGATCCCCCCTATGCACAGGGCATACACAAGGTAGAAGACAAAGGGTGGAATTTCAAACCAGGGCTTCTGCCCTTCAGGGAGCAGCTGAGAAAAATCCATCTGCTCCTGAGAAACGGCTGCAGGCTCTCCGGGAAGGATCACCGGCAGGCCGCCCTGTTCCAGAGCGCTGAAATCGATGGCCAAGCCTTGAAAGCCGAACCAGGCCGCCGGGATCAGCAGAAGGGCCGCCGCTCCTGTCATGAGAGCCACCGCCAGGCCCGCTGTGCGCAGGATCCTTTTAGAGGGAAGGCCCTTCATTCCCTCGTTGAGCTTCAGATAAGCGTCGATACGCTGTAATCCATAAAACGCCATGCAGACCAAAGCATAGCATACGGCGCTGATCAGGCAGAGCTTTTGCAGATCGAAATATTCAAAGCCGGCCCCGCACAGGAAGGGGACGAGGAAAAGTAACAGCGCAAGCGGATGGGGGCTGTCAAACAAGGACTCCTCCCGCACCTCGGAAAGCCTTGCCCTGCCCCGGAAAAAGCAGATGACAGCGGAGAGAAAAAGGCCCGCGATATTTCCCATCATCAGCCAGGAAAGCAGGGAAACGCCCAGACTGGCAAAGAGGAACTGCCCCATGCTCCGCAGCTTCTTTTCCGCGTAAAAGCTGAGAACAGACGCCGCGGTAAGGGTAAAGCCCCGGAAAAAAGGGATCAGAAAACTCTCTCCCGAAGAGACAATGGCCCAGACCATAGCGTATAAAACAGCCACGATCAGGCCGAAGTGGAGTCTGCCCATAATCCGCAGCAGAAGCTCTCTCCCGCTTCTCACCTCCAGGGCTGAATAAAGCTTTCTCATCTTATCCCTCTTTTTTGTAAATCTTTATGAAAACCGCAAAGTCCGTTTCAAGCTATATCTCGATCCACAGAGTGTCCATGTTGTCCCGAAGAAGGCCCGATTTTTTCTCTCCCCGATAGGGAATGAGCCAGATCCCCTTCCCCTTTCCTATGAACAGTGAAAACTCTCCGGAAAGCTTCGGCTCCTGCCTGCGGGACACCAGCACGAACAGGGTGTTCTCCCGTTTCTCCTCCCAGGGAAAAAAGGCGGTGATGGGCGCTAAATTATTCTGAGCCTCCACCCGGGCCAGCGCCTTTTTGAGAAACAGCTCGCTTTGGGCTCCCGCCGCCTGAGGAAGGGAAAAGGCCTTCCCGGTCAGCACATCCCGGCCGTTGCTGAAAACACCCACCTCAATGCCCTCATACAGAAGCCGGCTGCACAGCGTGCACACCAGCCGCACGCCTGCCTCGTTGAGCAGATCCGCCTGCTGAACTCCCGCCCCCTCCATATCCAAAAGGAAGATCACCTTCTGGGAAAGGGTGGACTCGTGGAGGTTCACCAGCAGCTTTCCGGCCCTGGCGGTGGCCTTCCAGTTGATGTATTTCATGGGGTCGTTTCTGGTATACTCTCTAAGCCCCGCAAACTCAAAGGGGTCGTCGTAGATCTTCTTCCGGCTGATTAGCTCCCCCATGATCTGAGAATAGGGGATCTTCACTTCATGAGCGGACACCGGCCGGGGCAGCACATAAAAATCCGTGTTCTGAGGGAGGTTTTTCCCGTATTTTCTGGTCAGGAAAAGGTCCTGGGCGTTGACGCTGGCCTCATCGATCCGAAAATATCCCCTGCCCACGCATTTAAATTCCAGTGTGCGGGTGATCTTCTGGCGGATCCCCAGGGCAAACACATCTCTGCGGTAAGTACGGTCGCTGACAGAATTGTTCTGACCGTCAGAGAATTGCAGCCGCTTATCCATGTGAAAGTCGATCTCCACCACAGGCAAAGGCAGCAGCTTATCGTTGACCACTACCTCTCTCAGATGCGATCTCTCCCCCTCTGTGAGGTACTCCTCCTCAAAGGAGATCCGGGTGGAAAGGCCCTTGTCCCACACATAGTCGTAAAGCATACGCAGAAGCAGAAAGAGCAGCAGCAAAAAAATGAGTACTACAAAAAGCGCCATGGCTTTACCGCTCCCAATCTTCCGTGGGAACTTCTACCCGGGAAAGCAGCGCTTCCACCGCTTGCTTCTGGGCCTCTGCCGCTCCCTGGGAGGCCCCCTCCACCAGGATCCGGTGAGCAAGCACCGGAACCGCCGCCTCTTTGATATCCTCAGGCGTGGTAAACTCCCGGCCGCGAACCAGGGCCAAAGCCTGAGAGGCCCGCATCAAGGCCAGAGACCCTCGGGGGCTGACACCCATTACGATTTTCCTCTCCTCACGGGAAGCCTGGGAGATCCCGGCGATATAATCCAAAAGCACCGGATGGATATAGACCTCTTTCGCCTGCTCCTGCAGGCTGCATACCTGCTGGGCCGTGCACACCGGGGCAAGCTGCTCTAAGGGCTCCTCCTTCTGGAACCGGGATAAAATGGCCGTCTCCTCCTGCCGGGTAGGAGGCTGCATGGAAAGGCGCATCAGGAAGCGATCCAGCTGGGCCTCCGGCAAAGGGTAGGTCCCCAGAGTTTCCACCGGGTTCTCCGTGGCCACCACAAAGAAGGGGGCGCTCAATTCTCTGGTGACGCCGTCCACCGTGACCTGCCGCTCCGCCATACATTCCAAAAGGCTGGACTGGGTGCGGGGAGTGGCGCGGTTGATCTCATCCGCCAGGAGAATATTGCAGAATACCGGCCCGGAAGAAAAGACGAACTCTCCCTTTTGCTGGTGGAAAAAATTGAGGCCTGTCACATCCGAGGGCAGCAGATCCGGCGTAAACTGGATCCGTCCAAAAGAGGCGGATACTGATTTCGCCAGCGATCGGGCCAGCACGGTCTTCCCCATGCCGGGAACATCCTCCAGCAGGACATGGCCCTTCGCAAGCAAAGCTGCCAGCAAAAGATCGGTGGTCTCTTTCTGGCCGATCATCACTTTTTCAATGTTGCGCCTGATCTGATCGATCGTCTCTTTCAAAATACTGCACTTCCCTTCTCCTGCGTCTTTTCTTTAACAGCTCCGGCCGAGAGCCGGTCCCGCCCTAGTGAAACGCCGTCTTTTTGTTTTCATTTTATCAAAGAACAAATCAAAATTCAAGAAACCTTGACAACCGCTCAAAAATATGATACTCTTTTTCCAGCTTAAAGAGAAAGGGCGGGTGTTTTTTGTTATCGGTATCTGAGTAATTTCGGCAGTGCGGCAAAAGCCGCACAAAACTGGGGATGCGCTTTTCGCGTATGTCTTTGTCTGCCGTACTTTCAGATGCTTCGATACAGAAAACGCCGCTGTTTGATTTTGAGAGACAGCGCGGAGTTTCCGCGCCTTTCTTTTTCGGGAGCCTCCCGAAAAGGTCTTTTGACTGTAACCGCGGTACATTGTACCGCGGTTTTTTGTGCTTCAGAGAGCGTCCGGCGGTAAAAGACATCCTCCATCCAAAGCCGTATCCCCATTTCAGAAAAATAAAAAAGAAAGGTGGCCCTTTTATGGCTGTGGCCTTATCCCCGCGCTCTCTTTGGGAGCCACGGATCGAATCCGATCATTACACGCAGAAAATAAGCCGCCGAGACGGCATTTGTATTTTCAGGAGGAATCCATTATTTTATGAATCGCGAAAACAAAAGAAAATCATTTCAAAAAGACTATTACCGAAACCACCCCTGTAACGAGAGCTTCACCTGCAAGGTGTGCGGACGCCCGGTGACCCCCGAGGGAGCGGGCAGCAATCACAGGAACCATTGCCCCAACTGCCTATCAAGCCTCCATGTGGACGAAGAGCCGGGGGACCGCGCCTCGGACTGCGGAGGGATCATGGAGCCCATCGGCGTCTGGGTCAGAAAGGGCGGAGAGTGGGCGATCATCCACCGCTGCAGGCGCTGCGGGAAGCTCTCCTCCAATCGGGTGGCGGCAGACGACAATCCCATGAAGCTGATGTCCATTGCCATGCTGCCCCTGTGCGCGCCTCCCTTCCCCATCGAGCGCATCGAAGAGCTGACAAAGCTGATGGGCGGAGAGGGGACGCCTTTTGAAATACACGGAAAGGAATGAGAAGCCATGACGATACTGGAGACAAAACGCCTCTTGCTGAGAAGCTTTCAGCCCAGCGATGAGGAAGATCTGCGGGAATATATGCTGCAGCGGGTAAACACCGTTTTTGAAGCATACCCCGATTTCACGGCGGAGAAAGCAAAGGAAGAAGTACTTTCCCGCAGTCAGAATCAGGAATTTATTGCCATTGAGCTCAAAGAGGAGAAAAAGGTCATCGGCAATATATACCTGGGAGAAAGGCCGCAGAACTCAAGGGAGCTTGGTTATGTGCTCAATGAGCGCTACCACCGGAAAGGCTACGGAACGGAAGCCTGCCTGACTGTTCTCCATCAGACCTTCAAGGAGGGAGTACACCGGATCTGGGCGGAATGTGCGCCGGAGAACACTGCCTCCTGGAAACTGATGGAAAAGCTTGGGATGAAGCGGGAAGCACACTTTAGAAAGAATGTGTCATTTCATACGGATGCTTCGGGGAATCCCATCTATTGGGACACCTATGTGTACGCCATTCTGAATCCCGAAGAGGAAGCGATTACTTCCTGATTTTTTGTTCCGATTTTTCATATGCCGGGCCGCTCACTAAAGCACTCTGCGCACCGGCGTCATGACTTGGGTCCAGCGTCACGCTGTATAAATTTCCCTTTCCCACACGCTTACTGCCGGGCCGCTCACCAAAGCATTCCACATGCTATCTGCCCGACATGAGTCCAGCGTCACGCTGTGTGATTTTCTCCTTTTCCTACGCGTTCGTTGCCGGGCCGCCCACTAAAGCACTCTGCGCACCGGCTTCACGACTTGGGTCCAGCGTCACGCTGTATAAATTTCCCTTTCCCACACGCTTACTGTCGGGCCGCTCACCAAAGCACTCCACATGCTATCTGCCCGACATGAGTCCAGCGTCACGCTGGTTTACAAACTGCCTCCATCGTGCTATGATGGAGGCAGTTTCTTTTTAGAGGAGGAGAAAAAATGTATTTGATCAAAAATGGAACGATCCATGACGCGATCCATCGGGAGCCCTATACCGGCGACCTGCTGATCAAGGACGGAAAGATCGCGGAGATCGGCCCTTCCCTTTCCGCTGACTGCACGGTGATCGACGCTTCAGGTCTCAATCTCTACCCCGGCTTTGTAGAGGCCCATTGCCATATCGGCTTAGACGGCAGCGGGATCGGCTTTGAAGGGGACGACTGCAACGAGATGACGGATATTCTCACCCCCCAGCTGCGGGCCATCGACGGCATCGAGCCCATGGATCCCGCTTTTCGGGAAGCCCTTGGGGCAGGCGTGACCACCGTATGCACCGGCCCCGGCTCCGCCAATGTGCTGGGCGGACAGTTCGCCGTGATCAAAACGACAGGCAAGCGGGTAGACGATATGGTCATTAACCCCAGAGCCGCCATGAAATGCGCCTTTGGAGAGAATCCCAAACGCTGCTATCGGGATAAAAACAATTATTCCCGGATGTCCACCGCGGCAAAGCTGCGGGAAGCCCTGATGAAGGCCCGAGAATACGATGAAAAGAAGCAGGCGGCCGGAGATGACCTTTCCAAGCGCCCTGCCTTTGACTTCAAGCTGGAAGCTTTGCTGCCGGTCCTCCACGGAGAGATCCCGCTGAAAGCTCACGCCCATCAGGCGGACGACCTGTTCACCGCCATCCGCATTGCCAAGGAGTTTGGCGTAAAGCTCACTTTAGAGCATGTGACAGAGGGACATCTGATCCCGGAGGAGCTGGCAAAGGAAAACTATCCTCTGGCTGTAGGCCCCTCTCTCACCCATCCCACCAAGTTCGAGCTGCGCAATAAGACTTTTTCCACCCCGGGCGTGCTCAGCAAGGCAGGCTGCCATGTGTCTATCATCACCGACTCCCCGGTGATCCCCCAAAGCTATCTGCCCCTTTGCGCCGCTTTGGCCATGAAATCCGGCATGGATGAGTTTGACGCCCTGCGCGCCATCACCATCCGCCCGGCAGAGCATATCGGCGTCCAGGATCGGGTGGGTTCTCTGGAAACCGGAAAGGACGCAGATCTCGTGATCATGGACGGCCCCTGGCATGAAGTGGCATCCAATGTGCGCTATGTGCTGGTAAACGGCCAAATAGAAGTAAAGGGATAAAACTTTACGAGCAGAAAAAACACCGTCCTGTTTTGATAAACGGGGCGGTGTTCTTTTTGCTTTTGGTCAGCTCTCCGGATGCTGTACGATCCCCACGAAAAGGGTCTCGCCAGCGATCCCGGAAACGGAAAAGAGGAACGGACGATCCAGAATAAAGTCGATCTCCTCCTGCTCTTCCGGCAGCGCCCCACCGCACTCCTGTAGGAGCACGGTATAGACAGCTCCCGCGCATCCCTCTTCGTCCACCATAACCCGGGCGCTGTGCTGGACCTTGGAGAGATAGGTTCCCGGTGTGTCGGTCAAAGGGGAAAAGTCAGCCGCCGTCTGATCAAAGGCTTGAGTGACCCCCAGCGCCTTCAACCCGGAAATAAGATCCAGGTCGGAGGTGACGTCAAACTTGGGAAGAGCAAAATGGATGGTGCAGTCCCGAACACTTTCCCACTGATTTTGAGAAAAGAGAAACTCCAGCGCCTGGGGATCCTCCAAAAGGGAGTATGGGGATACGCCCTCTTTGGGAAGCAGGAACTTCATATGCCCCTCGGACAACTGCTTGATCACCGCGGAAAACTGATCTCCCTCATAGAGCAGGCCCATGTCCTGAGTTTCCCGCATAAAGAGGCAGCGCTCTTCCCCGGAGGGAGCGTAAAACACCTGTTCTTCCGTCATTTCAGGGGAGAACTCATCATCCCAGCCCGCCTTGAAATACAGAGACGACACCAGCGCGATCACCGTTCTGGGGTCTGTTTTGACGCCCTCCACCGATTCCTCCAACAGCCCTCCGGTCTGCTCGTTGATCCAGTCCTGCAGGGCCCGATCCAGCTCTGCGCTTCCCATTTTCCCAGAAAAGGAGGAGGCGCGATGCTCCTTTGCCAGCAGGTCCAGAGTCTCCTGATGATAGGAAAGGCTTTCGTTGAGCCAGAAGGAATTGGAGAGAATCTGAGTCACCCGGCCGTCATCCACATAATTAGCCGTCCAGAGATCCGCTGTTTTCTCTCTGAGCGATTCCACGCTGTTGCTTTCCAAAAGCTTCAGGATCTCTTGCCGCGTATCGCCCCCGGCGGTCTCGGCCAGCATACTCAGGGCGAAATAGAGATTTAAGGGAGAATAGACCCGGTTTTCCTCCTCTTCGCCGCTTTCCGGGCGCAAAAGCTCCTTCGCGCTGCGTTCAAAAAAAGCGGTAAGTCCCCGGTTGTATCCCTCGGGCAGGTCCCTCCGAAGCTGTGAACGGGAGTGGATCCATTTTTCATAGTCCTCCTCATAGGCAGAGTGATCCCACTCGCCGGTTGCCTCGTCTTGATACGCCTCCTCCCTGGGGAAGGGCTGCATCTGAGGATACTCGGCCTTTACAAGGCACAGAGCTTTTCCGGTCGCGCCGGGAGAGCCTCCCGCCGCACAGCCTGCAAGCAGACACAAAACCAAACAGAAAATAAGGCATCGTTTCATCAGAATTCCCCGCTTTCCCTTCCGGAAGGCCCCGGATGATTTTTTCTTTCTTATGTTAGGAAACGGAGATGTTCCCCTTTTTGTCGAACCACATTTCCCTTTTTTAAAAAACAGCGCCGGGCTTAGACACTCTAAGCCCGGCGCTGTTGGTCGCCCGTCTGTGAATACTTCTTACAGCTTGTAGGACTCGTCGGTGTAGATCAGAGCCGCGTCCTGATCGGGGCCGCCCATGAAGCCGGGGCACAGCGGATAGGGACGCTCTGTCTTGGTGGTCATATCGTAAACGATATGCTTCGCGCTGGACTCGTCGATACCATGCAGCACTTCCAGCCCATGCAGAGCCAGATCCTCGCTGCAGCGCTGAGGACGATTCAGACGAAGGGCATAAGCCATGTCAGCCACACCGATGCCTCTCAGACCAAAGCGCATGGCGTCACCCTGACGGGGCGCACGGGGCACTTCAGGCTTCAGGAGAGGCGTTTCGGGAGAGTGGTCGTTAAAGCCAAAGAGATAAGGCATGGGCATGGTGCCGGGATTGCCGTTGAGGCTCATGGTGGCGTCATAGCCCCAGCCGCCATAATAGTTGGGATCGGGCAGATAGAGGTTGCCCTTGGTGCCGTAAATGGTCAAACCGGCGGTCTCCGGCGGGAAGGACTCGCTGTAAACTGCCAGACTGCCGTAGCAGCCGCAGTCAAAGTTGAGAGCGCCCAGGAACATGGTGGCGCCTTCCTGCTTGTTTACGAGCTCGCCGAAGCGGGGATGTACGGGATTGGTCATCACCTTGTTGTCCTTAAAGCGGCAGAAACCGGTGACGCTGTTGACCTGTCCCAGAAGACCCAGCATGGCGTTCACATAGTAGGAGCCTACATCATAAGGGATGGTGGTGCCGGTACGGCCGCCGTTGGGATGCTTGAAATCCACGGCCATGGGAGAATGATTTGCGCCGCGCCCGCGCAGGCAGATGGCATGAGCCAGGATAGGCTCGCCGATCACGCCGTCGTCAATGATCTTTCTTGCGCTCTGGAGAACGCCGCCCAGATAGGTGTCCGGACCGGCGCCGAAGCGCAGGCCATGCTCCTTGGCATAGGCAATGGTCTTTGCAGCGTCCTCGAAGGAATGGGACATCATCTTCTCGGAATACACATGCTTGCCGGCCTTCAGAGCCATATCCGTCACATTGTTGTGATTGATGATCTCAGTGATGTTTACGATGATCTCGATCTCCGGATCGTTCAGGAGCTCTTCCGTGGTGCGTTGAGGAATATCAAAGATCTCCGAGCGCGCTTTGCTCTTCTCCGGGATCAGGTCAGAGCAGCCCGCCACCTCAATGATGTCAGAGAAGGTGCGGGTCAGGTTGTAAAGGTAGGTGTAGGAAATGTTTCCGCAGCCTACCACGCCGACTTTGACTTTTTTGAACGCCATGATAAACACTCCGTTTCCGCCGCTTTCAGGCAGCCTTGTTTGTGAGAAGAAGCGGCGTTCTTGCCGACTGTGCAGCCGCCGGGCCGCCCTCTCATTTTTCAATACAACTTTCTGGTTCCCGAAAAGAAAGATTTTTCCCTTTCAGAGGATCAAAAGCACTGCACCTTTTTTGACCCTGCACGGCTCCTATCATATCATCTTTTTCAAAAAGTGCAAGGGGTTCGGGAAGATTTCCCGTATTATTTTCAAGAGTATCAAAAAGCCCTTTCTCTCAGGGGGAAAGGGCTCTCAAACTTCTTCACTTTTACCCGATTTTGCTCTTCTCTGTTTCCCGCACAATGGCGTCCAACAGCCGGTGGGCCGCCGCTTCCTTGGAAAGTAAGGGAAGCTTTTCCTCAGACCGTTCGGTAATCAGGGTCAGGACATTGGTGCTTCCCCCGAAGCCCGCTCCCTCTTCGTTCAGACTGTTGGCCGCGATCATATCCACATGCTTCGCGCGAAGCTTTTTCCTGCTGTTTTCCAAAAGGTTTTCCGTCTCCATGCTGAAGCCGCAGAGGAACTGGTGAGGCTTTTTGTGCTCTCCCAAATAGCCCAGGATATCCCGTGTGCGCTTGAGAGGCAGGGAAAATTCCTCCGTGCTTCCTTTTTTCACTTTATTCTGTTCCACAGTCACCGGGCAGAAATCTGCCACGGCGGCGCACTTGATAATGATATCCTGACTGTCGGACCTTTGAGCGACGGCCTCAAACATCTCCTGGGCGCTGATCACCGGCACGGTTTCCAGAAACGCGGGAGGCTTCAAAGCGGTGGGGCCGGAAACGAGAGTCACCGCCGCCCCACGGGAAGCGGCGGCTCTCGCCACCTCATAGCCCATGGTGCCGGTGGAGTGATTGGACAAAAACCGTACCGGATCCACGGCCTCTCTGGTAGGCCCTGCCGTCACCAGCACCTTCTTCCCGGCCAAATCCTTCTCATAGCCGATGAGATGATCCACCGCCTCGGCGATGGCCTCCGGCTCCGGCATTTTTCCCTTGCCTACCGTGCCGCAGGCCAGTCTGCCGCTTTCCGGCTCTAAGATCTGCCAGCCGAACCGTCTGAGGGTATCGAGGTTCTCCTGAGTCACCGGATTTTCATACATTCTGGTGTTCATGGCCGGAACCGCCAGCTTGGGACAGTCGCAGGCTAAAATCGTAGTGGTGAGCATATCGTCGGCAATGCCGTGGGCGGCTTTTGCCAGCACATTCGCCGTGGCGGGGGCCACCACCAGAAGGTCCGCCTTGTCCGCCAAAGCCACATGCTCTACATGGCTTGGGAAATTCCGGTCAAAGGTGTCCACCATCGTGCGGCGATGGGTCAGAGAGTCAAAGGTATGGGGGCCGATAAATTCCGTGGCGTTTTTGGTCATCACCACCTCCACCTCATAGCCCTTTTTCACCAGAGTGGAAGCCAGCATAGCCGATTTGTAGCAGGCAATACCTCCCGTTACACAGAGCACTACCGTCTTCTTTTCCTTTGTCATTGATTCTGTCCTCCCTGTTCCCTGTGCTGAAAAAATCACGGCCAATCTGATTTTTGTTTTGCCGCTGACTGAAATAATCTTCTGTTATCTTATCTCTTTTGGAGAAAAGTATAACAAAGCGATTTGATGTAGTCAAGTCGTTGCCTCACAGACACCATATTTTTAGGGGTTGTATTTTTTCACATGTTTGCGTATAATATTCCCGTTGGCCGCATCCTTTTTTAAGTCCGGACCTGCACCTGGGGCTTTGCCCCGGACAGGAGTCGGAAAGAGCGAAGGGGCTGCGGCCCGCCAAAATTACGCGCTGTATCCCGCCTGTTTCCGGGAACAGCAGCAGGAGGCAAATACTATGAAAAATCGTTCCGCTTCGTCCGCCCGCGACCTGGTCCTCACGGCCCTGTTCACCGCCGTCATCCTTCTGATGGCCTTCACACCCCTGGGGCTGATCGACCTGCCGGTGATCAAGGCCACCATTCTCCATGTGCCCGTCATCATCGGCGCCGTTTTGCTGGGCCCCAAAAAGGGCGCGTTTTTCGGCGCTCTGTTCGGCATTACCAGTCTCATCAAAAACACCATGGCTCCCAGTCTGCTAAGCTTTGCCTTTTCTCCCTTCGTCCCCCTGCCGGGTATGGGAAAGGGCAGTCTGTGGGCCCTGGTGATTTGTTTTATTCCCCGCATTTTGACAGGTATCATTCCCTGGTATCTCGTAAAGGGCCTGAAAAAGCTCATGGGGAAAAAGGTCTGGGCCAGAGCGGTGCAGTTCACCCTGGCAGGCGCAGTGGGAGCTGCGGTGAACACCGCTCTGGTCATGGGGATGATCGGAACCGTGCTTTCCGGGGCCTTTGCCGCTGCAAAAGAAATTTCCCCTGATCTTGTCAGCGGCGCTGTGATGGGGATCGTCCTGGCAAACGGCGTCCCAGAGGCCATCGCCGGAGCTGTGCTCACCCCCGCGGTTTGTCTCGCCATCCAGAAAGCCTTCGGCCTGATGGCTGGGAAAACGAAAGGAGAAAACGAGGCATGATCCTTGCTATCGACATCGGGAACACCAATATCGTGTTGGGCTGTCTTCAGGGGGAAAAGCTGCTGTTCACTCTGCGGGTCCGCAGCGACCGCCACAAGACCGCCGACGAATATATGCTGCTGGTCAGCGGGCTGCTTGCCCATAAGGGAGTGGACCCCTCCCTGATCGAAGGCGGGATCCTGTCCAGCGTGGTGCCGGAGCTTCGCACCGTACTGGGCGACGCAATGGAGCTGCTCACCGGAAAACGCCTTCTCACCGTAGGACCTGGGCTGAAAACAGGGCTCAAGATCCTCATGGACAACCCTGCCCAGCTGGGAGCTGATCTGGTAGTAGACGCGGTGGCGGCCCTGGCGAAATACCGGCCTCCCCTTGCCATTTTCGACATGGGAACGGCCACCACCCTTTCCGTGCTGGACAAGACCGGCGGGTATCTGGGCGGGATGATCATCCCGGGCCTGCGGCTTTCCGTAGACGCCTTGAGTTCCCGAGCCGCCCAGCTTCCCTATATTCATCTGGGCGCCCCGCAAAAGCTCATTGGCTCCAACACCATCGACTGTATGCAGGCGGGGGCGATCTACAGCAACGCAGCCATGCTGGACGGCCTTTCCCAGCGGGTGGAGGAGGAGCTGGGAGAACCCATTACCGTGGTGGCCACCGGTGGACTGATCAGCACCGTGCTGCCCTTCTGCAAGCGGGAAATCCACTATGAGGAAAACCTCCTGCTGGAGGGCCTTTCCGTGCTGTACCACAAAAATAAAAAGGGCTGATCCCATTCCGCTTTACTGAAAAGGCGCTCCGGCAAATTTTGCCGGAGCGCCTTTTTTATATGAGCCTCAGCACCAGCGCCGTCACATCGTCCTCATGCCCGTCGCTTCGCCGTTTCTGAGCTTCCTCAGTGATCCGCTTCGCAAGGATATTGGGGTTCTCTTCCTCATCGCAGTTGCCCACAAAATCCAGAAGCCACTCCACGCCGGTGGCCACCACTCCGTCCGACACCAGCACCACCAGGTCTCCCGCGGAAAGCTCCCGCTCTGTTTTGGGGAAATCCACGCTGGGCATGACCCCCACCGGCATGGAGGAGATCTCGATCACCTCGGTTTTCTTCCCCTTTCGCAGCACCGTGGCCGCGGCCCCTGCCTTGCGGAACTCCGCTTTTCCGGTGAACAGATCCACACACACCGCGTCGATGGTGGCAAGGGATTCATCTCCGCTTTTCGCCAGCAGCGCCGAATTCACCGTCTGCGCCATGCTGTCAAATCCCAGCCCCGCCTTCAAAAGGCTTTCCGCCATGGCCGCCGTCATGGCTCCGTCCACCGCCGCCCGGCCTCCTGTTCCCATGCCGTCGCTGAGCACGGCCACCAGGCGGCCGCAGCCGTCATAGAACACATTGGCGCTGTCCCCGCAAAATGTGTCGTTCCCCGCGCTGAGCTGGGCAAATCCCCGGTCCACCTCATAGGCGGGTCGCTGGCACATCTGAATCCTGCAGCGGTCCTCCGCCGTGCTGACACAGGGCGGAGAGAAGGTCCTGCCGCAGGCGGAGGAGATCTCTCTGGTAAAGACACTGCGATTCAGGCGTTTCTGCCGCTCTCTCTTCACCTCCGCCTCCATCGTCATCCTTCCGAACTTATCCAGCCGACAGCACACCTCCAGGGGAGTCAATCCATTTTCTCTGAGGATGTCTTCCACCCGCTGAGCGGCTTCCTCATCGAAATGCTGGTACAGAGAAAATTCTCCAGCCATCTCCTCCAGCACGCCCGCTGTGGTTTTGAAATGCTCCTCCACCACCTGACGGATCTGGGCGGCCCTAAGTTCCGCCTCCTCCCGCATCAGATAACGGCTGTAGTTCTGGTTGACGGCGTCCCGCATCTCGCCTGCCCGCTTGCATCCCTCGGAAAAGGACTTGGTGAAGTGATGGATCTCCACCTTTCCCTCCCTGCGCAGCACAGGAGAAAGGCGGGAAAAATTTTTAAGGGTCTCCTCCTTTTCTTTTCGCCAGCAGACTCCGCTTTTGCCGCATCCTGCGCAAACCGTTTCCGTAGAGCGGTTATAGACCTCCTGCAAATTGGGCGCGCATACTGTGGAGAGCTTTTGGGAGATCTCTTCCACCGAGGCGCACACCTCGGTCATAGACTGGGAGGCGTGCTTGAGACGCATCACGATATTTCTTCTCAAGGCGTCCCCGGAAAGGCTATCCTTTCTCACGCCGAACAGAGCGGCGATCCGGCTGCTCTGGGGCAGAAGCATGTAAAGGAGAGTAGCCGCAGCCACCTCCAAAGCCCCGGTCCAGGGGTCGTTTCCGCTTCCCACCTGGAGAGACGCCACCCCATAAGAGATGATAAAGGCAGCTGCCGACGCCACTTTCCCCATGGGCGCAAAGACGCCGGCCATGAGCCCTCCCAGGCCATAGGCGCCGGAAAGATGGGAAAGCCCCGCCGTGGAAAGTCCGTGGATCGCCCCGGCCGCCACACCGGCCACCGTTCCGCCGGAGATCCCGCCGGACCGGGCACAGGTAAGCACCAGTAAGATCATCAGGACCCTGCCCAGGGAAACTCCGGCGATGGTCACATCCGAAAAGGCCAGCAGCAGGATCCCCACTGCGGCGGTGACGGCGGCCACATCCGCCGTTTCATATACTCCCTCCCTGCCGGGGTGCAAAAGCAGCCTGGAGGTACGGGAGAGAAAATAGGCGCACCCGCTTCCTAAGAAGGCTTCCGCCACATACAGCGCCGCCGAGTAGGAAAGGGAACCATTGAGAAACACCATGGTCATACCGGTGAGCAGCAGTGGAAAAAAGGTGACCAGCGGGGCAAACAGAGGATGAGAGCTTACGCTTTTCAGCTCAGAAAGGGACCATCGAATAGCGGCCGCTGCGATCAGGGCAGCCGCGTATCTGGCGGGAACATCCGCGGGAGAAGGCATGAGGTATCCCAGAAATGCCCCGGCCGCCGCGCTCCACATTCCCTCTCTGGGAGCAGCCGCGACCATAGCCACTCCGAAGGGAGCGTATTTTCCAAAAACGATCCCCTTGGAGGAAAAGATTCCTCCCAAAAAGCTTCCCAGCATCACGAAGGCCTTTCTCATGTAAACGGAATCCAAGGACTCCTTCACCTTAAAAAAGGCGCGCCGAACTCTACTTTCTTCCACCGAAAACACCGCCTCAACATCATTATTGAAACCTCACTATGCAGGTCACCTGTGAATTATACCGAAAGATCCCAAATTTTCCTGTCACTTATCGGCTGGGATTTTCTGTCATTTTTCCCACTATTTTCCTACTATCGGAAAGTTATGTAGACTTAGAAGATAATTATGTTGTAAACTAGTTATGTAAATTGATTATGTCATCAAAAGAAAGGGACCGCTTTCCCGTTGACAAATCGCCCGGAAAAGCATATAATGAGCGGCAAGTGAAGAAAAGAAAACCGACGATGCGAGGAGAGTAACAGGCTTTCCCCTTTTCTCCAGGGAGCCGCGGCAAGTGGAAACGCGGCGTAAGGGCGCTTGTGAATGGGCTCGCGAGGGCAGGCCGGAACCCTTTGGCAGTATGGCCTGACGCTTTCCGCGTTAAGGAAAAAGAGCGGACGGGAGATGTTCCCGTCAATTTGGGTGGTACCGCAGACTGATTCAGCCTGTCCCTTTCCCTGCATGGGGAGAGGACGGGCTTTTCTTTTTTTCCGTAAAATAATTTGAAGAGAGGATTTTTTAAATGGAATATCAATTTTCTGAACGGGTCAAAAGCTTAAAGCCCTCCGCTATCCGGGAGATCTTGAAAAACTCTTCCGACCCCAGCGTGATCCCCCTTTCCGCCGGAAATCCCGCGCCGGACGCATTTCCCCAGAGGGAGATCGGCGCCATTTCGGCAGAGCTTTTGCAGAACACGCCCATTGAAGCGCTGCAATACAGCATCACAGAGGGATATACTCCCTTGCGGCAGCATCTGTCCGCCTACATGCAGAAAAAGCATCAGGTGGGCGGCGAGAGAGACGAGATCCTCATCACCAGCGGAGCCCAGCAGGTGATGGATCTGCTCACGAAGTCCCTGCTCAACGAGGGGGATACCGTTTTGTGCGAGGCCCCCAGCTTCATCGGCTCCCTCAACACCTTCCGTTCTTATCGGGCGAAGCTGTGCGGGATCCCCATGGAGGAGGACGGCATTTCCATTGAGGACCTGAAAAAGGCGCTGTCCACGGAAAAAAATGTCAAATACCTGTACACCATCCCCAATTTTCAGAATCCCTCCGGCATCACCATGAGCCTGGAGAAGCGCCAAAAGGTCTACGAGCTTTGCCGGGATCACAATGTGCTGATTTTAGAGGACAATCCTTACGGCGATCTGCGCTTCGCCGGAGAGGACCTGCCCGCCATCAAAAGCTTCGACCGGGAAGGCGTGGTGATGTACGCCGGCTCCTTTTCCAAGGTGGTGTCCCCCGGCATGCGCGTGGGCTATGCCATCGGCCCCAGGGAGATCGTCCAGAAAATGGTGGTGTGCAAGCAGGGCGAGGATGTCCACTCCAATATCTGGGCCCAGATCGTATGCCACCGCTTTATGACCCAGTACGACTACGAAGCCCATCTGCAGGGACTTAGAAAGATCTACGCTCGCAAGAGCGGCGTTCTGCTGAAGGCCATGCAGGAGCACTTCTCCCCCCTCATTTCCTGGAGCAGATTTGAGGGCGGTCTTTTCGCCTGGTGTACTCTTCCGGAGTCCATCGATATGCTGGAATTTGTGAAAAAGGCCATGGAGCGCAAGGTGTGTGTCGTCCCCGGCACCGCCTTTCTGACAGACGAGTCCGCTCCCTGCAGGTCTTTCCGCATCAACTTCTCCACTCCCACGGACGAACAGCTCACAGAAGGCATCCGCATTTTGGGAGAAACCGCAAAAGAAATGGCCTGATCCATCTTAGAGGAGGAAAAACAGAATGACTGAATTGACAACAGAAAGCGCCCCCAAAAAGCGGATCCTCAGCATGTACCAGTGCACGGGAGTGTTCACCCTGGGTAATTTCCTGGGCGCCATCCGCAACCATGTGGGCTTTCAGGACGAGTATGAGTGCATCTACGCTTTAGCGGATCTGCACGCCATCACCGTCCGGCAGGATCCCAAAAAATTCCGCAAATACATTTTAGAATCCTACGCCTATCTTCTGGCCATGGGGATCGACCTTGAGAAAACCATTCTCTTTATTCAAAGCCAGGTGCCCGAGCACGCCCAGCTTTCCTGGATCTTGAACTGTTACACCCAATTCGGAGAGCTTTCCCGCATGACCCAGTTCAAGGATAAATCCCAAAAGCATGCTGACAATGTAAACGCCGGGCTTTTTACCTATCCCTGCCTGATGGCGGCGGATATTCTCCTCTATCAGGCGGACTTCGTCCCCGTGGGGGCGGACCAGAAGCAGCATGTGGAGCTGGCGAGGAACGTCGCCGAGCGCTTCAACGGGCTCTACAGCCCCACCTTCCCCGTGCCCCAGCCCCTGATTCCCAAGCACGGCGCCCGGGTCATGTCCCTGCAGGATCCCTCCAAAAAAATGTCCAAGTCTGACGAGAACCTAAACGGCACTATCACCATGGCGGACGACCCGGATACCATCCTGCGCAAATTCAAGCGCGCGGTGACAGACAGCGAGTCCCAGGTGCGTTACGCTCCCGGAAAGGATGGCGTCAACAACCTGATGGAGATCTACGCCTCTCTCACCGGGAAAACCATGGAGGAGATTGAGCGGGAATTTGAAGGCAAGGGCTACGGCGACTTTAAGCCGGCGGTGGCCCAGGTGGTGATCGACGCTCTCGTGCCTATCCAGAAGCGGTTCAAAGAGCTGATGGAGGATCCTGAATACCTGGAAAAGTGCTATACCGAGAACGCCCAAAAGGCCCATTATCTCGCCCAGAAGACTCTTTCCAAGGTCATGAAAAAGATTGGCTATCTGCCCGCCAAGCTGCACTGAGCTGCCCCAAAAAGCAGCAACTCCCCTCGCTTTCAAAGCGAGGGGAGCTTTTTCTCTTATTCCGGAACCGTCAGATGTTCTGATAGTCCTCGATGATCTTTTTCGCCAGCTTCGCGTCCGCCTGCAAAAACTGGGGCGGATCCACAAAGTCCAGGGCCCTGAGCACCTCCTGAGACTGCTTGTATACATCCATTTTCGTAGAATGGTACACCGGGTCCTCCTTTTTCGGCAGGAACACCGCGAACTCCATCTCCTCGCCGCTCACGCGGCTATAGTAGGCGTGTACCCGGGGCACCTTGTAGGTGCCCCGAATAATGGAGCAAAGGGCGTTTTTCACCAGCTCTACCGCGATATCGTCATAGCCCGCGTCCAAAATCAGGATCTTCTCCTTCAGCTCCGCCAGGTTCTTGACGATCCGCTTTGTGAAATCCTTGACGGCGGCGGTGGGCTCCACCGTGTTTCCCGCGGCAGGCGAAACGCAGATGGCGTACCGCTTCTCCGGATCCGTGTACAAAAAGGGATAGGCCATGGCGGCGAAATAATTGCACCGCTTGCAGCGCCAGTCAAAGAGAGTCTCGTTTAATATCAGGTCCTTCAGCTCCGGATTCTCCGCACAGTTGATCCCGGTATACAGCTTGTATTTCTGCGTTTCCCCGCACTGGGGGCAAATGATCTCTTTTACGATTTCCGTAGACATACCGCTCCTCCGTCTCAGCCTTCAAAGGGCAGGCCGTCGTTTTCATCAGAAGCGGCAGGCTCCTCCTCCGGGTCATCGCCGTGCTTGACCTGCTCTGTCTCCTCTTCCGAGTGCTCCTCCGGTACAGTCTCCTCCAGGCACTGAACATCCTCAAGGTCGATCTCCTCGCGGTCGTCCTCGCTCTGATAGAACTTCTCCAGCTGATTCAAAGCCGCGTCCAGCCTGAACTCAATGGCGTCCAGATCTGCGCAGTGGGCCTCGGTGACCGGGTTATTTTTGTCCCGCAGATTATGGTAATAATATCTTCCCAGGGCAAGATACTGTTTTTGGGCGGCCTTTTCCTCGCAGCTGATCACTGCCCGAATCCGGTTCAAGGCGGCGGCACGCCGGTTCTTCCCCTCAACAAAGCCCCACGCGTTTCCTACGGCGCGTCCCAAACTTTTGAAAAATTCCATCCTGATCGTTCCTTTCCTTTTGAAATCAAAGAGAGCTCTTTGCAGATCCTTGTCGCTCTGCCCCGAAAAACGCCGGGCAGTCCTTTCTTAAATCCATACTTTTATTATAGCGCAAACCGAAAAAAAATAACAGCCCCCTTTTCGCCCTTCTCAATGGCCGTACTTTTCCCTTGAAAGAGCCCCGCTTCCATGCTAAAATAGCTTTGCCGTTTTTTCCGGGAGAAGCCCTCAAAGGCGATGTTTCTCTTTTCCGCCCTGTTCTCCCCGCCGCGGTCGACCCAGGCTCTGTGGAAAGGATGTTTTTTATGGAACAAGCCCTTCGGCGGCTCTCCCGCATTAAAATGTTCGTGCTGGATATGGACGGCACCATTTATCTGGGAGAGCACCTGTTTCCCTTTATGCCCCGCTTTCTGGAAACGGTTGAAAAAACCGGTCGGGAATTCTGCTTTTTCACCAATAACAGCTCCAAAAACAGAGAGGCCTATCTGGACAAGCTCTCCCGCATGGGGATCCATATCCCGGCGGAAAAAATGCTGATCGCAAGCGCCGTAATCATAGAATGGCTCAAAGAGAACCGGCCCGGGGAAAGCTGCTTTGTCGTGGGCACCCCCCTGCTCTGCGCGGATTTTGAAGCCGCGGGGATCCCGCAAAACGATCAGGACCCCGACTTCGTCGTGCTGGGCTTCGACACCACCCTGACTTACGAAAAGCTTACGAAGGCCTGCCATTTCATCAGGCGGGGAAGGCCCTATTACGGGGTGAACCCGGATCTCAACTGTCCGGTGGAGGAGGGGTTTATCCCGGACTGCGGCTCTATGGCCGCCCTCATCAGGACCTCTACCGGCGTCCCCTGTGAGTTTTTCGGAAAACCCTCCCCTCACACCCTGGAATATATGCTGCGGGAAACCGGGTGTAAACCGGAAGAGCTGGCGGTGGTGGGAGACCGGCTTTACACGGATATTGCCGTGGCGGCCGGATCTGAGGTCACCTCCATTCTGGTGCTCAGCGGTGAGACCACGAAGGAGATGTTGAAAGAGAGCGATGTGAAGCCAGATCTCGTTCTGCGGGATCTGGACGAGCTCAGCGGCCTGCTGGAAAAATCGGAGCCCCATTCAAGGGACTCCCTTTAGAAAGGAAGTGTGTGCAAGCTATGAAAAAAGGCGGATATTTGGATCTGTTTCTCACTTTTGCCCGCATTGGAGGGCTCACCTTCGGGGGAGGCTACGCCATGCTTCCCATGCTGCAGAAGGAAGTGGTGGAAAACAGAAAATGGGCCACAGAGGAAGAGCTTTTGGACTATTACGCGGTGGGACAGTGTACCCCCGGCATCATCGCCGTGAATGTGGCCACCTTCATCGGCCATAAGGAAAAGGGCGTGCTGGGCGGGATCATGGCCACCCTGGGAGTGGTAGCCCCCTCCTTTTTCATCATTTTGCTGTTGGCCGCCGTGATCCGCAATTTCGCGGACAATGTCTATGTGGCCCACGCCCTGGCGGGGATCCGGGTAGCGGTGGCGGCCCTTGTGGTAAACGCCGTGATCAAGCTCTGGAAAAAGGGCGTGAAGGACCTTTTGGGAATCGCCATTTTTCTTCTGGTATTCCTTCTGTCCGTGTTTTTGTCTCTCTCCCCCATCTGGGTGGTGATCGGCGCCATCGTCCTGGGGCTTCTCTATGGGCAGTTTGCCCCGAAAAAGAAAGGAGAGGAAAAGTAAATGATCACCTTTCTCCTGCTCTTTTACGAATTCTTCAAAGCCGGTCTTTTCGCCATCGGCGGGGGCTTGGCCACCCTTCCCTTCCTCTATGAGATCGCCGACAAGTACGCCTGGTTTGACTCCTCCATCCTTTCGGATATGATCGCGATCTCCGAATCCACTCCCGGCCCGCTGGGAGTCAATATGGCCACCTACGCGGGCTATAACTGCGGTCATGCCGTGCTGGGCGTTCCGGGGGGGATCCTGGGCGCTCTCACCGCAACCATAGGACTGATCACCCCTTCGGTGATCATTATCCTCATCGTGGCCAATTTCCTGAAAAAATTTAAGGACAACAAGCTGGTGTCCGACGCCTTTTACACCCTGCGTCCCGCTGTGACCGCCCTGATCGCCTCCGCCTGCTTCTCCATTTTGGAAACCTCTCTTCTGAACATCCCGGGCTTTCAGGCAGACGGGAGCTATCTGACCCTGTTCTGCCTCCCGGCCATTCTCCTGTTTTTGCTTCTGTTCCTGGGCATGAACCTGTGGAAAAAGATCCACCCGGTAGTGTTCATCGTCATCGCTGCCGCGGCGGGGATCCTGTTGAAGCTTTAAGCCTTCTTTCCGGCCCAGTCGCATATTTCTCTTTTTCCGGAAAACACTAAGAGAAAACCGGAAGAAAGGACTGGAAACCAAATGGAATACCTGAACGCATTCTGGGTGGGCGGCCTGATCTGCGTCATGGGGCAGCTGCTCATCGACCTGAGTAAGCTCACCCCAGCGCGGATCATGGTCCTCTATGTTACTCTGGGCGTGGCTCTGGGGGCTTTGGGACTTTACGGCCCCCTGGCGGATTTTGCCGGCTGCGGCGCCACCGTTCCCCTTTCCGGCTTCGGCTGGGCGCTCTCGGAGGGCGTGCGGGAAGCCATCAATAAGCAGGGGTTTCTTGGGGTATTTACCGGCGGCGTCACCGCAGGAGCGGCCGGCATTGCCGCCGCCGTATTTTTTGGCTACCTGGCCGCCCTGGCGGCAAAGCCCAGAGATAAAGCCTGATAAGAGAAGAGCGTTTATAGAGAAGCTCCCCGTCCAAAGCCGCATGGTATGGCTTTGGACGGGGAGCTTCTGTTTCGTCCGGATCGACTTTTTCCGTCTCTCAGGGCAGGCGGTTTCCCGCGCTCAAATAGATCTTGTACCAGTCCTCCCGGGAAAGGGAAATCTCACACGCGGTGCAGATCTCCTGCAAACGCTGGGGGTTGGTGGTCCCGGCGATCACCTGCATTTTGGCAGGGTGCCGGAGGATCCAGGCGGCGGCAAGGGCCGTGGGAGTCGCCTGATATTTTCCGGAAAGCTCCTTTAAGGCGGCGTTGAGCTCCGGGAACTTCCCGTTATCAAGGAAAACCCCTTCAAAGAAGCCGTACTGGAAGGGAGACCAGGCCTGAATGGTGATCCCCTTCAAACGGCAGTAATCCAGAATCTCGCCGTCTCTGTCCTCGCTGCCCGGGAACTTCGTGTTGGCGCACAGCGCGTGGTTGATCATCCCCGTGTGCATGACGCCGAACTGAAGCTGATTGACCACCAGCTTCTGCTTTAAGGCAGCTTGCAGCAGCTCCAGCTGCCGGGCGTTAAAATTACTGACGCCGAATTTGCGCACCTTCCCGGAAGCCTCCAGGGAATCAAAAGCCTCGGCCACCTCTTCCGGCTCCATCAGGGCGTCCGGCCGGTGCAGAAGCAGAAGGTCCAGATATTCCACGCCCAGCCGGGAAAGAATACCGTCCACGCTTTCCAGAATATGCTCCTTGGAAAAATCATACCTGCCCGGGCGAATCCCGCACTTGCTCTGCAAAACCATCTTTTCCCGCAGCTGGGGCGCGTTTTTCAGCACCTTTCCGAACAGCCGTTCGCTCTCTCCGCCGCCGTAGATATCCGCGTGGTCAAAGTGGTTGACCCCACATTCCAGCGCTGTGCGAATGTGCTTTTCCAGCGCGCTTTCTCCCATCTCGCTGATCCGCATACAGCCCAGCACGATTTCTGAGCCCTGCAGGCCGGAGCCTCCGATATTGATCTGTTTCAAGCCGATCTCTCCCTCTCTTTTAAAATGCTATTTTATAAAATGTTATTTTATTCCCCCTGACAGATCTGACAGTCTGCCCAGTCGGGCAGATTCTCGTCTAAAATCACCTCGCCGATCTTCCCGGCAGTGATTCTCCCGTGAAGGGGATTTTTCACACTGAGGATATCTCCTGAAATGGCGGCGTTCACCTCGCTGTTCTCAAAGGACAGATCCGTCCCCTCCATCTCACAGTCCTCCAGCGTAAGTCCCTTGCAGTAGCAAAGGGGCTGAGTCCCGATGATCCGGCACCGCACCAGCCGGAGGTTTTCCGAATACCAAGCAAGATACTCTCCTTTGACGACGCTGTCTGTCACCGTCACATTCCTGCTGTGCCAAAAGGCGTCCTTCGTGTCGAGAACAGAATTTTTGATCTCCATATGCTCCACATACTGGAAGGAATATTTACCCGTCAGGTTCAGCCGGTCAAATTCCAGGTTCCGCCCCTGAAGGAAGGGATATTCCCCTTTTAATGTAAGGTTATCCGACTTTACGCCACGGCAGAACCACCCGAATTCCTGAGAGTCTGCCCGGCAGTCCTTCAGAGTGATCTCATCACATTCCCGCAGCGCCTTGATCCCATTCAGCTCGCAATTTTCCAGAGAAAGCCCCCGGTCATACCAGAGGGCCGCCCGGCAGGTGTCCTCCATCCGGCAGCGAAGCAGCCTGCCCTTAGTCACATGCCAGAGGGGATAGCGAAGCAGGAACTCGCTGTCTTCCACCTGGATCTCCCCACACTCCTTTAAGGCAGACTCCCCGTCCGCCGGGCCGCGAAAAGCGCAGCGGCGGATCAGCGCCCCGTGAACGCCGTAAAGGGCTCTTTCCTCGTCCAGCACCAGATCCTCATATCGTTCTTCCTTCATACCGTCCTCCCGATCTGTAAAATGGGGATGGCCTGGGCAAAGCCTTGACCCGTCCCCCGTTTTCTGAAAAACAGTATAGCAATTAAAGTTTGCTTTAAGTCAAGATGTTTTTGCAAACTCTTTTCAGGCGGACTCCCCGTCGCTGAGAGCAGAGCGCGCCCACAGGATAAACCTGGCTCTATCCAGCGGATCCGGCGTAATCCTCTCCCGGGCGCACCCCATTCCCGGAGGGCAGTCCTCATAATGGGAAAACCGAGAGGAACACATGCCGTTGCCCGCCGACGCGGCCGCCAGCTCTACCGGAAAATCAAAGGACTCCGCCGCGGGAACAAGGGCCTCAAGCTCAAATTCCTTCTCCCTCATAAGCGGCGTTTCAAAGCGTCCTCTGTGCCCGGTCACCAGACTGATGACCTTTCCGAGGTATTCCTTGGGGGCGGTGATCTCCAGCCGGAGGATGGGCTCCAGAAGCTTGCTTCCCGCCTGCTGCATCCCATTCATCACCGCCATGGGCGTCGCCACAAAAAAGTCCAGCGGATGGGTGTGCACATGGTGAGACTCCCCGTCTATGAGGGTCGCCTTAAGGTCTGTGATCTCCCAGCCTGAGAGCCCCTCCTTCAGCGCGTCGAAAAAGGCCCGTTTGATATGGGTCTGGTAGCGGTAAGCAAGCCTCCCCGGCGACACCCCGGACTCATATTCCACCCCGCTTCCCCGGGGCAGCGGCTCCAAAAGAAGCCTTACCACCGCCCAGCAGGGTTTGGGCGCCAAATAGGCTTCAAAGCCCTCCGCGCTTTTCTGAGGCGTTTCCCGATAGATCACAGAGGGCTTCGAGAGGCTTGCCTCGATCCCCCAGCGCTCCTTTAATACGCTTTGCAGCACTTCTGCCTGAATTCGTCCGGTCAGATGGACCCAGGCCTCCCGCTTTTCCCGGTTCCACTGGAACGCAAGGGACGGATCCTCCGCGCAGAGTTCCCCCAAGGCTTTTTCCAGGCCTTCCTGATCCGTCTCTACCTTGGAGATCATCAAGGGCTCACATAGCCGGTATTCCCGCAAGCCGGAGCACGGCTTTCCCAAAAGATCTCCGGCACGAACCGTGGAAAGCCCATATACCAGAGCAATCTCATTGGTCTCCACCCTGGGAGCGTCCTCCTGTCTGCGCCCCGCGATTTTCCGGATCACCGTCACCTTTTCCTCCGTCCCGTCCGGCATCAGCACCGCGTCCCGGCTGGAAAGCGTTCCGGCAAACAGACGCACATAGGCGCCCCTTCCCATCGCCGGGTCATGTTCTACCTGATACACTCTGGCGCAAAGCTCTTTCTCCTTTGAAACCCGCTGGGGCAAAAAAGAGGAAATTGCCTGCAAAAGAGGCGATACTCCTATCCCCAGCTTGGAGGAACCGCACACCGTCGGGACGAGCTTTGCCTTTCCCACAGCGCGGCTGAGCGCTGTAGAAAGCTCCTGTTTTGCCTTTTCAGGGGAATTCAGATACTGTTCTAAAAGCCTCTCTTCCCCACAGGCCATCACAGCATCCTCCAGGCGTTCTCCCAATAATTCTACCGGCTGCTCCGAAAGGGAATCGCTTCCCTCACTCTCTACCTCTGAAAACAAAAGGCAGGGAATACCAAATAGATCCTGAAGCTCTTTCAAAACCTCCCGGCTGCGGCTTCCGGCCCTGTCGCATTTATTGAGAAAGAGAAAGCAGGGAAGCTGCATTTTTACTACAGCTTCAATGAGCATACGCGCCTGTGGCTGGACGCCCTCCACGCACGATACCACCAGTACAGCGGCATCCAATACGCTTAACGAACGCTCCACCTCGCTGAGAAAGTCGGAATGTCCCGGCGCGTCAATGAAATTCAGCGTTACATCATTCCAGCTCACACTGACGCTTCCTGACTTGACGGAGATTCCGCGGCTGCGCTCAATGGGCAGCGTGTCCGTGCTGGCAGTGCCTTCGTCTACGCTGCCCATTTTCCGAATCGAGCCGCTAAAGTACAAAATTTGTTCTGTCAGCGTGGTTTTTCCGGCGTCCGCATGGGCTACGATCCCCAGATTAAGCGTCTTTTCGCTCACAGCTTCTCCTCTCCTCTCCTGCTTTTCGCTACCATTCCATCACAAACGCCAAAAGAGACGCCTGCATTGGAGAAGCCCGGTACTTTTCAAGCCTGCGAGAAAAGGAAATCGCTTCTTGAAAAAAGCTAAAGCTTTTTTCTGTTTAGAGGCTTCTCTATGATGGTTGCAGAATTCTGCAACCATTTTACCATAAATTTCACTCCTTGCAAGCAGGCAGAAGAAGGAAGGAAAAAATCGGAATCGTACAGATAAAAGTCGGGAATCCCCATTGGATTTTTCTCATCGAAGTTTTATAATCGACTTTGGTTTTATCTTATTATGCGCGCCGGGTGGTGCGCCATGGAGTGGTATACGATGAAGATTTCAGAAGCCCTGGGAAGGATTCCCGCCCGGGCAAAAAATATGCGGATGAGCTTGGGAAGGGAATACTTCCAATATTCCGGACTGGAGTTCATGTACTGGTTTGCCGCCGCTACCAATTCCTTTACCACCGTTTACCTGCAGGGGATCGGCATGGATCCCACTCAGGTGGGCACCATCAGCGCCCTAAATTCTGCTGTCAGCATTCTGGCTACCCCTCTTTGGGGAGCGTTAAGCGATAAGCTGCGCTCCGTGAAGAAGGTGTTTATTTTTGCCACTCTGGTCAGCGCAGTCCTTGTTCCCCTCATCCCGGTGCTTGCCCGGCATCACCTGGGTCCGGTGCTTCTTGCGAATCTGATCATCCCCGTCTCCTGCTTCTTCCGCAATCCCACTGGCGCTTTGGTGGACACCTGGGTCGTTCAAGCCTCCAACCGGCAGGGGCTCAATTACGGCGGTATCCGGCTTTGGGGAAGTATTAGCTTCGCTGTCATGTCTATGGGCCTCAGCGCGATCCTGCCTATGATCGGCGTTCAGTACGCCTTCGTCTGCTTCTCGGTGGTGGCCGTTCCCTTGGCTCTGGTGGCCTTCTCCATCAAAAATGACGCCCAGACCAAAGGCAAGACTCTCTCCTTCCGGGAAATGCACATCGGCGAGCTCTTCCATAATTATTATTATGTATTTTATCTCATTTTCGCTGTCGCTTTGAATATCCCCCTGAACTGCTCCTTCACCTTCATGCCCTATCTGATCGAATCCGTAGGAGCAGACAGCTCCCTTTACGGGATCATGACCGGCTACAAGGCTCTGATGGAGATCCCCATGCTGATCATTATGGTGCGTCTGAGAAAGAAATTCCGGATGCCCGCCATTATCGTCGCCGCCGGTATCTGCTATTCTGCGGAGATGATGCTGTACTCCCTGGCCGGCAGTTTTACACACCTGATGATTTTCGTCACGCTTCAGGGCATCGGCGGCGGCCTCTTTATCGGCATCAGCACCAACTATGTTTACCGCCTGGCTCCCGACCATCTGAAAGCCACTGCCCAGACCATCAACGGCGCGACCAATTCCATCGCGGGCATTCTCGGAAACCTTTTGGGAGGCCAGATGATTGCCGCATTTGGTGTAAAAGCTTTCTACTTTACAGCAGGCGGCATGATCCTGAGTGCGGTCTGCCTCTTCCTCATCAGCTTCCCGTTGATCCAGAAGGTTTTCAAGCAGCCGCTGCCGGACGCCGCAAAAAAGCCTCAGGTGGTCTTGTCTCCCGGCAAGGCTTGAGTTTTCCCCTTTTCCAGGGAAACTCCTGTCTCTTCCTTGAATTTGTCATAAAACCATGCTATAATACTTTCTAAATAAATGACTATTAAAGGTTGTGGTTTTCTCCTCTATGGACAGTCACAGTACGACACTGATTCTTGTTTTGATCATTCTGATTATTCTTTCCGCTTATTTTTCCGCCACGGAAACGGCCTTCTCTTCCCTCAATCGGATCCGGCTGAAGAACCTGGCCTCTGAAGGAAATAAGCGGGCTAAGCTCGCTTATGAGCTCTCAGAAAATTATGATGAGCTGCTCTCCACGATCTTGGTGGGAAACAATATTGTCAATATTGCTTCGGCTTCCATCGCCACTGTGTTGTTTGTCTCAGCTTTTGGCAGCAGCACTGGCCCTACGCTTTCCACTGTCATCATGACCGTCGTGGTGTTGATTTTCGGCGAGGTATCTCCCAAGAGCCTTGCCAAGGAGAACGCGGAGCGTTTTGCCATGTTTACCGCCCCCGTTATGCGCGGCCTGGTGGTACTGCTCAAGCCTGTCAATTTCCTGTTTTCCATGCTGAAAAAGGGACTTTCCAAGCTCTTTAAGGGAAACTCCAGCCGCTCCATGACAGAAAGCGAGCTGCTCACCATTGTGGACGAGGCAGAGCAGGAGGGCGGCATCAATAAGAGCGAAAGCGACATGCTGCGCAATGTCATTGAGTTCGACGATATTGAAGCCATTGACATCATGACCCCCCGCGTGGATGTGGCGGCGGTTCCGAAGGACGCCTCCAAAGAGCAGGTGGCTCAGATCTTTCGGGAGACCGGCTACTCCCGCCTCCCGGTTTACGAGGAGACTATTGACCGGATCTTAGGCGTGATCCACGAGAAAAACTTCTACAGTTATGTCTGGGGAACCGAGAAAGAGATCGACAGTATTCTCAAGCCCGCAGAGTACATTCCCCCGTCCATGAAGATCTCTACGCTGTTAAAATTATTACAGCAAAACAAGCTCCATATGGCCGTCATTATAGACGAGTTCGGCGGCACCGAAGGCGTGGTCACGCTGGAGGATGTAATTGAGGAGCTGGTAGGAGAGATCTGGGACGAGCACGATACCATCGCCCAGGAAAGCTTTTTGAAGATTGGAGAAGACGCCTACCGGGTGCTGTGCTCCGCAGATCTGGACGATCTTTTTGAATTCTTCCGCCTTTCCTGTGAAACAGACGCCTCCACCATCAACGGGTGGATTCTGGAAAAGCTGGACCGGATCCCGGAAGCGGGAGATTCCTTCTGCTTTGAGGGTCTCACCTTTTCCGTCAGGCAGGTAGAAAACAACCGGGTCACGGAGATCGTTGTGACCGGAAAGCACGAAGAGCCTTCCGATGACGAAGAATGAGCCTGAAAATGAGGCGGCGGCAAAAATGCCGCAGCCTTATTGATAAAAAGTACACCGGAGAAGCACAGGAGTTGTACTTGAAGTTAGCGTAAAAATATGAAACGGAGGTCTAAATTCATGCGCTACAAACATTTTAAGAACGCCAATGTAGATGTGTCCGAATTCGCTGTTGGCACCTGGGGAATCGGTGAGCTGGAGCGTTTCGGCTATGTCAAGGACGAAACCGGAAAGGTCACTACCAAAGGAATTCAGAACGCCCGCAACGACGCCATTGAGGCCATTCAGGCCGCTTTGGACGGCGGTGCAAATCTGATCGACACCGCCCCCTGCTACGGCAACGGTGCTTCCGAAAAAATCGTAGGCGAAGCTATTCGGGACTTTGACCGCAGCAAGATCCTGATCTCTACCAAGTGCGGTCTGGTACCTGTTCCCGCTTCCTGCCGCAGCAAGGCCTTCACCGGCAGAGACGCCAGCTACAAAAACATCATGCGTGAGGTTCAGAGCTCTCTCTCCCTGCTGGGCACCGATTACATCGACTTCTACTTTATTCACTGGCCGGATGTGAACACCGACCTGGCAGAGACCATGTCTGCTTTGAATGTTCTGAAGAAGAGAGGCCTGATTCGCTATATCGGCCTTTCCAACCATGACGAAAAGCTGATTGCCGAGGCCCAGGAGTGGGGCCAGGTGGATGTGATCCAGCCTCCCTTCTCCATGGTCAGCCGCGAGGCTACCGGCCTGATGAAGTGGTGCGCTGAGAGAGGCATCGACTCCCTCACCTATGGCTCTCTGGGTTCCGGCCTGCTCACCGGCGCCATCCGTGAAAAGCCCAACTTCAAGGACGGCGATATTCGCAAGGGCTTCTATGGCAAGCTCTATCAGGACGATGCCTTCAACAAGTTCCTGGAGCTGATGAAGGTGATCGACGGCATTGCGGAGGCTCACGGCAAGCCCGTTGCTCAGGTTGCCATCAACTGGAGCACTCAGCAGGACTTTGTTGGCACCGCTCTTTGCGGCGTGGCCAATGCCGCCCAGGCAAAAGAGAACTGCGCCACCTTCGACTGGTCTCTGAGCGCCGACGAGATGACCCTGCTCAACAACACTCTGGAGAAGCTGAACATCGGCTAAGAAGAGCGTTTTTTCCGAAAAACAAAGGAGCCAAGGCGGACCTTCTCGGTTTGCCTTGGCTTTTTTATGCCTTGTCATGACTATACTGTGTCATTTAAAGGGCTTTGCTCTTATAGGTGAAATTGCTCCTTGATCCTTTGCGCAGCCAGTTCCGGAGAGAGAGCCGTATTGTCGATTTTTAAATAGTTTTCAAAAGGGATCTCGCCGTCCAGGCTTTCCAGGCGATAGCGGGCCGCGTCGCCCAGCAGCCGCCGGTCAGACTGTTCCAAATCTCTTTTTGACGCTTTATTGCGAAGCCGGTTCTCCGTTCTGTTCCTTTCCAGGCGCACTTCGAGGGGAGCTACCAGCTCCACATAATAAAACTCAGCGCCATAAGGGCGAAAAATGCTCTTAACCGATTCCACATAGTCCCAGTCAGATTTCTGATCAAAAGCCCACATATAGGTAAATATCATGCCGTATTGGTCTGTTTTTGCAAACTCTTCAAAAACTACCTGCCGGATCCTGTTGATCGCTGTGCCGTTGTAGCTCCCAAAAATCTCCAGTACCGGCTCAATAGTCATATGATTATGAAATAATCTCAGCCCCGTAAGCTTCATCAGCTCCTGCCCCACCGTCATTTTCCCAACAGCGGCATCGCCAAATAAAAACAGCAGCTTCATACATCTTCCCTCCCTGACAAAGTGCAGAACTAAACGGTTTGAAGCCATAGCTTCGGGTACAGACTGCCGAAGCTGTAGGCGAAGAGAAACCGGCAAAATTCTTTTTTTGCAAACGCGCCGTTTGCAATAAGGATCTCCTGCGTTACACCGTTCAGCTTCATTAGATAACCGGTCTCCAGATACCCGTTTTGCAGATAAAACGCCTTGCGTCTTTTCCTGACTTCCCTATCCTCCGTATTCTCCCAGCAGGGCTCAATGGAAACAACGATTTTCTGCCCGGAGTATTTCCTTTTTATCTGTTCCAGCACAGCGCTTCCATAACCTTTTGAGCGAAAGCTTTGATCTACAGCCAGGAACATCAAAAACACCATTTTCCTGTTAAAAGCGAAATATGCAAGGCCTAGAGGAAGCCCCTCATCGTAAAAACCGAGAAACTCCGTATTCCACAATTTGGACATTCCCACCATCATAGGGAACGGCATACGCTCCTTTGGAGGAAATGCTTCAAAATAGATGCGTTTGATTTCCGGGCTGTTAAGCTTTACCTTGCGCATTTCAAGCTGCATTTTAGAGCACCTCCACAAACCGAATTTCACACCGTTCCCTTTTTCGTTTTTCGAACCCGCACACCCATTATACCATAATTCCATTGCGCGGCCGCAGAGACGCTAGTCTCATAAGCTTGTGAAACAAGCTTTTCTGCGTATATTATAACATGCTTGAATCACGAAGTGATTCGTCCTTTGGCGTTTCACATCTGAAGTGAAACGCCATCATGTTTCAATATTCTCTCAGCTGTCCAAAGCCCGCAGGGCGTTGGGTTACAGCGTGAGAATATTATAAAACATTGCCCGCTGAAAGGTAAATCCTTTCAGCGGGCAGATCGTTTTTAGGCTGTTTTCAGAAGCACAAAGCTCTTTTATCCTCTGAAAATCTCTTTATTCCATCTGTTCCGAAGGAAGGTCAGTTTCACCCTGGGCAACGGCTGCCTCTTCCTTTTTCTTTCCCAGGAATTCCGGAAGCTGCATCCCGGCCATCTCGAACATCTCGTTCATGGGAGGGATGGACTTCATCATTCCGGAAAGGAAGTTGGCTGTGGCAGGAGCGCCGTCCTTGCCGTTCATGCCGTCCCAGACGGTGACCTTATCGATCTTCAGGTTCTTCACAGCCTCTACCTGAGTCTTGACCAGCTCTTCGATCTTGTCGGCGATCATCAGACGCATGGCGTCCTCCGCCTTGCCTCCGGCAGCCTCCACGATCTTCTGGAAACCGATGGCCTGCTTCATCAGGATCTCCTGAGTACCCCGGGCCTGAGCCTCCATTTTGGCGAAGATGGCGTCCGCCTCACCCTGAGCCTTACGGCGGATCTGCTCCGCCTCGGCCTCAGCCTGAAGCTCTCTCTGACGCTTTTCGATCTCCGCCTTCACGATCACATCCGCTTCCAATGTGGCCTCGTCACGGGCGGAACGGGCCTTTTCAGCGTCCTGCTCAGCAGCATAAGCCTCCTGCAAAGCCTTTGCGGCCTGGATCTTTTCCGCCGCGGTGGAGCGGCGCAGAGCTTCAGCCTCTTTCTCGTTTAAGGTGGCGTTGGACTCGGCGATCTGCGCCCTGGCTTCGTTCTCACCCCGGATGGCCTCCGAATCCGCCAGAGATACCTGGATACGCTGTTCCCTCTTGGCGTTGGCCTCACCGATGTCACCGGAGCGATTGGCTTCCGCCACGGAGATCTTCGCGTCGTTGATGGCCTTGGCAGCCGCTTCCTTACCCAGCGCGGAGATATACCCGGACTCATCGGAAATATCGGTCACATTCACATTGATGAGTCTCAGTCCGATCTTTTTCAGCTCTGTCTCCACATTATTGGACACTGCGGTGAGGAACTTATCCCGGTCGGTGTTGATCTCTTCGATATCCATCGTGGCGATGACCAGACGCAGCTGACCGAAAATAATATCCTTTGCCAGCTCCTGGATCTCGGGCAGCTTCAGCCCCAGCAGGCGCTCCGCCGCGTTCTGCATCACACCGTTTTCCACGGAGATGCCCACCGTAAAGCGGGAAGGCACATCAATGCGGATGTTCTGCTTGGAAAGGGCGTTTTTTAGATCCACCTGGATGGAAAGCGGCGTCAGATCCAGATAGGCGTAAGACTGAATAATCGGCACGATAAACGCCGCGCCGCCGTGGATACATTTCGCGCTGCGGGCCGTACCGTCCTTGTTGGTGCCGATCTTGCCGTACACCACCAGGATCTTGTCAGAGGGACATTTCCGGTAACGGGAAAAAACAACGATTGCTGTGGTAAAGAGCAGAAGTACTGCTACAGTGATCAAAATCACAATCTCAACATGGTCCATAAATCATACCCCTTTCTGTTTTTGAAGCCTCTGTTCTTTTCTGTCAAGCGTTTTCCGACTCCTCCTCTCCTCCCCGCTCCTTCCGGGAAAACAAAGATTCTACCGCCAGCGTATTGGCGTCAACAAGAGCACATACCATCACTTCACTGCCGGTGGGGATCATTTTCTCCCCAGTATTCACGGCGTCCAGCTCTACCAGACTTCCGGAAAGCAGCAGCTGGATCTTTCCCTTTCCCTGCCCCTTAGGGGGAATGGGAAGGTAGACGCTTCCGGTTTTTCCCAAGGCGCAGCGCAGATCCATGGTGCCGTCCTCCTGAAGCTCCATCGCCTTCTTCATTACCCAGGCTACCGCAAAAAGAGCGGCCGCCCCGGCTGCCACGGCCAGCGTAATGGTTCCGGGCAAGGGAATCCCCGCCCGTTCCGCCGCCAGACCTGCCCAGCCTCCGATGGAAAAAAACGCCACGATACCGCGAATACTGAAAAGCCGAAGGCTGTAAGAGCCTTCCGGGGCGTCCCCTCCCGCCTCCTGGGCCTCCGGATCCATCGAATCCACATCCAGGTCAGCGTCAAGATCCCCGTCAAAATCTGTGTCCAGGTCTGTATCAAAATCTGCGTCAAAGTCCGTATCCGGGTCGAGATCTCCGTCCAGATCACCGTCTGTGCCCCCGCCCATGCCGCAGAGCACCAGGATGGTCTGTAAGATCATCACCGCGGTGGCAGGAACAGCGATACAGGTAAAAATGCGGCCCAAAAGGGACAAGCCCTCCCACCATTCTGTCATTGTTCTTCCTCCTCTCAGTCATAAAAACACAGCTGTCCTATGTGAAAATCGCTATACAAAGGGTTTTTCCGTCAGCGCCTCTTCCTCACCGATGATCGTTTTGAAAAGCCGGTCCGCCCGTACCTTGATGCGGGAGGCGGCGTAGTAGGTCAAGATCAGCTTTAAGGCGTTGACCACCTTTTCCCGGCCTCCCGGAAAGGGCTCCCGGTAATCCGCCGCCCGCTCCTCGATCATCCTGTCAAGCCTGCCGGAAAGGATGGTCTCGTAATCCGCCTCATCCAGAATATCGCAGAGATAGAGATAGAGCTGTGACTCCGAAATGCTGTCGTCCTCCCGGCAGTTCGCGCTGCCGTTGAGATAAGTCAGAAGCTGCACAATGGTTTCCAGCTTCGTCACATCTCTGAGCATATTGATCAACAGGATCCTGGTCAGATGATTGGCGGTGTAGCGTTTTTCCACCGGCTTCTGCACCCAGCCCCGGTTCACCCAATTCTGGATCACAGAGGTCTCCAGAGCGGTAATCTCCCTGACCTGAGAAAGCATCAGGCCCCGGGTAGCAAAGAAAAGTCCGTCTAAAAACTCCTTCGCGCTTTTCCCCTGGCGCTCCACCACAGTCCCGGGGAAATATATTTCCTGCTTAAAATACGGTTCCATTCCGATTCCCTCCTCTTGACTTTGACATGATTATATATCACATTCATTTGAATGTCAATATAATTTAAATGATTTTTTGAAAATTCTTTTGATGTAAAATTCATTCTCGCGTTTTCGTCTGCAAAAAAGACTGCCTGAAACATTCGCTTCAGGCAGTCTTTACGGTTTTGGTGTTTTTACAGCTCGATCAGCTCGTACTTTCTCTCCCCTACGCCGATCTCCTCTGCCGCTTCCACGGTATGCACGCCGTTGCGGGACTCAATGCGCTCCAGCAGGTGGGGCTTGCCCGGATCATCACAGGCATAGACCAGATCCAGACAGGCCTGATCCAGCGCCACAGGATCCAGAGAAGCCAGGATCCCGATGTCGGCGATAGCCGGATCCTCCGCCACAGCACAGCAGTCGCAGTCCACAGATATATTCTTCATCACATTGACGAAGGCGATCTTCCCGTCGAAATACTCCACAATGGACTTGGCCGCGTCCGCCATGGACTCCAGGAAGGAGTCGTGATCTGCCGTCCACAGGTTCTCCGGCTTGCCGGCTCCGTGGATATAGGCCTTGCCGTGAGCGGAGGCGATCCCGATGGAAATATTCTTCAGCGCACCGCCAAAGCCACCCATGGGATGGCCCTTGAAGTGGGAGAGCACCAGCATGGAATCGTAGTTTTTCAGGTTGGCGCCCACGAAGTTCTCGTGGATCTGTTTTCCGCCCTGGATCGGCAGCGTTATCTCCCCCTGGGCGTCCATAATATCCACAGGAGCGATCTCGGTCCAGCCGTGCAGCTTCATGGTCTCCAAATGATCCTTTGTGGTGCTGCGCTTGCCTTCATAGGCGGTGTTGCACTCCACGACGGTGCCTTTTACCAGGTCGATCACCGGCTTCATAAAGTCCGGGCGCAAAAAGTTCTGATTCCCCACCTCGCCGGAATGGACCTTGACAGCCACTTTCCCTTCCAGTGTGATCCCCAGCGCCTCGTACATCCGGACCATCGCCTGGGGCGTGATCTCCTTGGTGAAATAAACCTTTGCCATAAGAAACTCCTTCCTTTTCTCATATTTCCGGCGAAATTTCAAAACCAGCCTTGCAAAAGTCCGCTCCCGGTTTTGGGAGGCCACTCCAAAAGTCCGCCTGTTTTCTGCTTGGCGGCAGTGTTTTCCTACCTTTAGGGCCAGTATAACACAGAAAGTGAAAAAAATCCACCTGCCCCGGATATTTTCCCGGGACCCGCCCCGCAATATTGTGTTTCAATTTCTTTCGACCTATAATAAGCTATAAGGCAAACGGAAGAAGGGCGGAAAAGAGAATGGAGAGAACAGTCAAGGCGATGGAGGGAAAATACCTGCTCCCCTCCCTGGAGCTGGTGGAGGATGTTTTCACAAAATGGGCGGACCAAAAAGAAGGAAAGCTGGTAAGACGGCTGGTTAGCGAGATCCGGAGGAAGAAGTATTATCTTCCCCAGCTGGACCTTGTGATGGTAAGCGGAGACGAGGTGATCGGGTACGCTATGTTTTCCCGCTTTCACATTGAGGGCAGATATGAAGATAGCCTATTGATCCTCACGCCGGTGGCGGTAAAGACTTCTTTGCAGCGCAGACATATCTCCAAGGACCTGTTGGAGCATGGCTTCCAGCGGGCGGAAGAGATGGGCTTTGAGGCTGTTTTAGTGGAGGGCGACCCGAAAAATTATCAAGCCAGAGGGTTTCAGCCCAGCTATCTCTTCGGGATCGAAGCCGGGCCGAACCTGAAGCTTCCAAACCCCGACTGCCTGATGGTCAAAGAGCTGAAAAGCGGCGCGCTTCACAAAATGAGCGGCCTTGTGGACTACTCCTTTTACGAAGCGCTGCGGTGACCGGTCTCTTACCAGAAGGGGCGTCCCTATCCCCCTTCGCCGCGAAACGCGCGGCTTTTTTAAGCGACTAACAGCCCTCAATTTTTGACGAATTTATTCCAAAAATATTGAATTTCCTTGCTAGTTCTCATATAATACTATCCAGTAGTAAGATGCTCTTAAAGTCGTAATCAAAGGGCCTAAACTTCGAAAAAACATTTTAGACAGAAGTCACAGTCCCCATCGCCTTCTTGCTGCGGCAGGAGGAAAATCCGAATTACGACCCCATGACAGTGGGCGCTTATACTCTGCGCGGGAGGCTTCTGGTGGGCTCCAATGTAAAGAATCCCAGCAGCCTTCCTGTGACACTGGCTGTGCGCACAGCAAAATACACCATTGTGGAAGCCTATGTACCGGAAGAGGATATCTATATGATGGTGGGGGAAGATCCGCTGGACTATCTTCCCGCGACGATCCCGGCGCTCCTCAGTAATGATGAGCTGGAAGATATCCCTGCCGTTTGGGATTTGGATACCATTGATGCGGAAATCAGCGATTTCTATGTGGTGGAGGGTATGTTCAATTTGCCCGTATATCTGGAAAACCCGGACGATATCCAGCCGATGGTATTCGTGTTTGTAGATGAGCCGGACAGTCAGATTCTTTCCATGACACAGCTCAATGACAGCGGAAGCGGCATGAGAAGAGCGGCGGCAAAACAGGCAAAGGGTATCCCCGGATATACTGCGCACAAATATCGAGTAGAGCGTCTCTATGAAGACGGAACAGTGAAGGAACAGGTCATGACCCTGTATCTCAAGAACCAGTAATTTTTAAGGCAGCGGGCGGTGCAAATATGTACCGCCCTGGTTGCTTTAGCTCTTTCGAAAATTACAATAACACGTATTTCAGGGAAGGAATGTGGATTCCATGAAAAAAAGAGCAGTGGCCTTCCTTTTGACCATATTTTTCTTTGTATCACTGCAAAGTGAATACAGAGCTTTTGCTTTGCAAAGCAGTGAACCGGAAGAAATAAAAACAGAATTTGGAGCGGAAAAAACAAGCGGAGGCGGATATCGAGTTTCACAGATTTCCATTTTTTCTGAAGTTTTAGTTAGACCCATGCCTTCAACTGGTAAAATCAAAATCCCGGTCTTAGCAATTGATTTTTCAGACCATCGTGAAAATGATGAAGAACTGTATCGAGCATTGGAAAAGAAATATAACGCTGAACTGGATGTTGATAAGGCAAGTGTGGAAGGACCCTTTACCCAATCCGTGCATGCAGCTTTCCAGGCATTGTCCTACGGCAGACTGGATCTGACTGCGGATACCTTCGTCTATCACGCTGAAAATCCCGGCTCCTACTATTCAACAGAGAGCATGGTGAGAGAACTGATGAAATCAGCGTTGGAACACTGCATCTCTACAGGAGATCTGGTTCCGACAGACTACGACAGCGACAAAGACGGATGGGTTGATGGTTTTTTAGTTGAATTCTATTATGAGCCAATAAGTCCACCATATAATGGCGGATCAGGCGGTTGGACGGGCACATTTACGCGACGCGGCATCGTTTCCTTGAGCGCGGTAATGGTGGATGGATTTTGGGCATTCTCTGCGGTTTTTTCAAAAGTCACGAGTACAATTGTCCATGAAATTCTGCATATGATGGGGCTTCCAGATCACTATGGATATAGTGATCATCGTAAGTAGCCTTGGATCGATGTGAGTTTAGCAGATGTTATGAGCAGTCCTTCGGGTGATTTATATCTGAATGCATATCAAAAAATCCTGCTGGGCTGGATTGACCCAATCATTCTGACAAAGGAAGACGCCTTATCCAACCATATCGAGCTTGGCGCCGTGGAAAATTACACGGATACGGAGACACCGAAAGCGGTGGTTCTGATCCCGGATTCCACGCTGTTTCCTTTTACGGAGTTCTTTGTGGCAGAATACCGCAGCGCCACTCAGGGAGAAACTGTAGAAAGTGGATCTGGGGCTGAGTATAGGACAAAAATGTATGGCCACCCCGGCGTAGTCATCTGGCACTGCGATACGGAACGAGCTGTGTCTTCAGGAGTGTATAGCTTATACCAGCGGGAATACCGGTACATCATGCCGGTATAGAAAAGCGGAAAAGTGCGGGACCCGCAGGATACAACGCATCCCAGCCTCTATAGCGCAGAGGATCTTTACACGCCGGAAACTACTGCGCATGGAACGATCAAGTCCTTTGGCACATATGGCAGCAGCCTGTATTCCGGGGCGTCAACCGATGCATATCTGACCGTTCAGAAGATGGATCATGACAAAGCCACTATAGATACCGGTTTTCGCAAGGGGTTTACTGATCCCGCGCCTGTTGTCACTCTTTCGCAATTACAAAAAACCTCTGTAGGGCTAGCAAACTTATTAAAAGATGAAAGCTATCTTCGAACCATTTTTCGGTCAGCAATTACGGCCGGACCCGGGGGTGATCTGGTCCCGGTTTCAGAGCTGAAGATTAACCGCGATTTGATTTATTTTACAGGCACCTTGGAAAAATTTGGAGTATATACGGCAAACCTTAATCCAACACCCTATAACTTCTATATTACCCACTACTCGCTTTCTTCTCCAAGTTTTGAGGACGGAATGGGACAGCTTGTCTTTTTGGACGGCGCGATCAGCTGGAAAGGCAGACTGTCAAAAGCTGTAACCTCCAAGCCTTTCTACATTGATACCCATCCCCCTGAGCTCACCCTGAAAGGAGCTTCTCCACAGGTGATAGAGCGCGGGGAGAAATACAGTGATCCAGGGGCGGAGGTCACAGACAATTTAGACCCGGACATTATTGCGGGAAAACTGGAAGGAAAGCTTGCCATAGATTCTTCCGAGGTGAACACTGAAAAGGCCGGGACCTATATAGTGACCTACACCGCCACAGATCATGCGGGCAATAAAACTACAGTGGAACGGGAGGTCATCGTGCAGGATACCATCGCTCCCACTGCCACGGTGAGCTATTCCACCACCCAGCCCACCAGCGGAGATGTGGTGGCGACTATCACGCCTTCGGAGCCGGTTACGGTGACAAATATGGAAAGCGGCAGTTTGAGCCATACCTTCACAGAGAACGGCAGCTTCACCTTTGAATTTGAGGACGAAAGCGGCAACAAAGGGACTGTTACCGCCACGGTGAGCATTATTGACAAGTCCCTGCCCACAGGGACGGTCAGCTATGATATTACCGGCCCTACCAATCAGGATGTGACAGCTACTCTTGCCGTTCCCGCCGGAACTGTCATCCTCAATAACGGTGGCAGCAATACCCATGTATTCACAGGAAACGGCAGCTTTGAGTTTGAGCTTCAGAATGCAGTGGGAACAAAAGGCACTGTGGCGGCTGCTGTCACCTGGATCGACAAGGAAGCGCCGGTCATCACTCTGAACGGCAAGGACCATATTAATCTGAGCTGCGAAGAAGCTTATGAAGAGAAAGGCGCGGTAGTGACAGACGACCAGGACGGAAAGATTCAGGAGAAGCTGGCTGTCACTTCCACTGTGCGGGAAAAGACACCCGGAACCTACACGGTGACCTATTCTGTCACAGACCATGCGGGGAATACGGCAGAAGAAGTCAGAACAGTTAGGGTAAGTCACAGCCTGACCCACAACTCAGAGTTTCCCGCTTCCTGCACGGAAGACGGAATCAGAGAACACTGGCACTGTTCTCAGTGCGGGAAATACTATGCGGAGGAACAGGCAGTCACGGAAATGACCCTACAGGAAATAGCGATTCCAAAAATGGGCCACAAACCAGACAGAACAGCGGCGGATTGTACCCACGACAAAATCTGTACGGTGTGTAAAGAGGTGCTGGAAGAAAAGCTGGGTCACGACTACCATACGGTGGTGACTCCGCCCATCTGCACAGAGAGTGGTTATACTACCCATACCTGTACCCGCTGCGGGGACAGCTATCAGACGAATCCCACACCCTTGCAGGGTCATGTGTGGGGAAATTGGAGGCAATCGAAAGCGCCCACCACCACGGAAAAAGGCGAAGAGCGGAGAGAGTGCTCCCGCTGTGGAGGGTATGAGACGAGAGAGCTTCCCATGCATGTTCATGTGGAGGTAAAGCTTCCGGCGGTGGCGGCTGCTTGTACCAAGACGGGCTTAACGGAAGGGTTCCAGTGCTCCGTGTGTCATACGATTCTCAAGGAACAGGAGACCATCCCTGCCTTGGGCCACGACTGGACTGTCTGGAATCAAACGAGATTACCCACCTGTACCAAAGAGGGAGAAGAGATCCGTTCCTGCTTCCGGTGTCAGGCGAAGGAAACGAAAGCCATTCCTACCAGGGAGCACATTGCGGGAGATTGGGAGCTGTGGACCACACCCACCGCGACAAGAGAAGGAGAGAGGGTAAAACGGTGTAAGGACTGCAAGATAATTCTGGAGCGGGAAACCATTCCGAAGCTGGATCCCTCGCCAACGCCCACACCTACTGTGACTCCTACACCTACTCCTACCCCGACACCTACTCCCACACCTACGCCAACACCAACACCGTCTCCGACACCTACCCCAACGCCTACACATACTCCCACTCCCACTCCCACCTCTCAGCCAGATCCAGGTCCCGGTCCTGGCCCAGGGCCCGCCCCCGGACCGGACCCCCAACCTCCTGCGGAGCTGCCCTTTACGGATGTGAAGGAAGGAGCCTGGTACTATGAGGCGGTGAGCTGGGCCTATGAAAACGGCTTGATGAGCGGCACTGCAGAGACGGTCTTTTCCCTCAAGGCTGCCACTACCAGAGGCATGATCGTGACGATCCTGTGGCGCTTGGAGGAAAAGCCGGAAAGCATAGCCCCCATAGCCTTTACCGATGTAAAGGCGGGAAGCTACTGCTATGAAGCGGTCCGCTGGGCGGCAGAGCATGGTATTGTAAACGGCAAATCCGCCACACGCTTTGCGCCCAACGATCTGATCACCCGGCAGGAGCTGGCGGCGATCCTGTACCGATATGCCGGAAGCCCTCTGACAGATGGAGAACTGAACGCCTTCCGGGACAAGGAGAAGGTGAGCGGCTTTGCCCGCTCCGCCCTGTGTTGGGCAGTAGATAACGGTATTGTCACCGGCAAGGGCAACCAGACCCTCGATCCCAAAGGGAGATCCAACCGCGCCGAGGCGGCGAGTATGCTGATGAGGTACTGTGAATAGCTGTTGATTTTTAGATTCTGGTTGTTAGTTTTGAGGGATAAGTCGTTAGCAAACATCCCCCAGACGCTATGCGGCGTCTGGGGGATGTTTGGGTCGTGGCTCGCCCGACACTCTTCCCGAAATTTTGCTTGGCTTTCCAATCCGCGAAGTGAAATTCGTTGAAGCTTGATTGCCAGATTAAGATTTTTTGATCGTCAGATCAATCTTTTGGCCTTCGCTAATAACTAATATCCAAAACTAAGCTCTTGGGAGGCTTTTATTGGTTCTTTTGTTTTTTTCAGCGGATAAAATTCATCCGCTCAAAAGGCTCTTTTTCCGGCAGGCCATATTTTTCCTTTGCCAGCGCAATGCCGCGCATCAGGAAAACCATATTCCGCGCCAGAGTGCGCATCCCCTGAAGTCCTTCCAGATCTTTTTCCGCCTCTCCGGGAGCCGCACCGTGGACGCTGTTCCAATACTGACCGGAAGCCACCGGCATCCCGGAGATGGTAAAGAACTTGTTGAGCTCGTCAAAGGTCGAGGAAAGCCCGCCGCGGCGAGCCACTACTACGCTGGCTCCCACCTTCATGGTTTTGTCAAAACGGGTGCTGTAGAACAGTCTGGTGAGAAATGCCACCAGCGTGGCGTTGGCGGAGGCATAATAGACCGGGCTCCCCACCACCAGACCGTCACAGGCCCCGAACTTAGCTGCGGTCTCGTTGACCAGATCATCAAATACGCATTTCCCCGTCTGGGCACATTTTCTGCACCCGATACAGCTTCGGATAGCCTTGTTTCCCAAGAGAAGCGTTTCCGTCTCCACACCCTCCTTTTGGAAGATCTGCTCCATTTCTCTTAACGCGATGGAGGTGTTTCCTTTGGAATTGGGGCTGCCGTTTAACATCAGTACCTTCATTCTCATCGCTCCTTTCTAAATGGTTTTCCGGCCAAATGGCCGATTTTATCATGACGGGACTTTTCAGGTTTTCCGCCTGCCAGCTTCCCAGAAGCTTCGCGCCTTCCATCTGTATTCTACACGCCTATGCAATATCAGTGCAAGCCTAAAAAAGAACCAGGTCAGCACACCCGGAGATTTCCGGGCAGTTCCAGAAAGGAAAAGGATCAGGCCCTCTCCCGAAAGCCTGATCCTCCGCACAAAGCCCTCTAAAAAGCCCCGGCTCCGCTGTGCTCTGCCATCTCTTCCTGAGACAAACCTTCAGGGAACCTTTTTGAAATGGTCGAACTCAAATCCGCACTGGCTCAAAAACTGCAGCGCCATCAAGGTAGCGCCCATCTGGTTGGGATGCACCCGGTCCCAGGCGATCACAGAGGAGTGGCGCACCTGGCAATACTCCTCATAAAGCTTCTGAAAGTCCACAAAAACGCAGTTATATTCTTGGGCGAGCTTCCGGCAGATCTCCACATACTCGTCCATTCTGGCCCGCATTTTATCCTCCCGGTTCGGCTCGATATAATAGGGGGAAATAAGGAACACGCCCTTTGTCTTACCAACTACCTTCTCAAGCATTTTCCTCAGATTCTGTTCGTACTCGTCCGGCATCACACACACATCCGGCATGGCGGGAGAATCGAACTGCCTCCACACATCGTTGATCCCGATGCAGATGGAGACCCAGTCCGGATGAAGCTCGCACACATCCCGGTCAAATCTCGCCAGCAGGTCCCGGCTGGTATTTCCGGAGGTTCCGGCATTGGTGACGCGGATCTTCAGCTCCGGATAGACGGCAGCGAGCATATTTTCAATCACTCTCACATAGCTGCGTCCCACATTTTCAAACAGCCCCTCTCCGATGGGCTGGGCGCTGTCCATATCTGTGACGGAATCCCCCGCGAATACGATCCGATCTCCATCCTGAAATAACATGCTGGTTCCCCTTTTCCGGCCTATCAGCCATTTTTTCTCTGCACCGCGTTCTTCGAACTGCCATAGCCCGGAGCGGCAGAATAGATTTTTACCAGATCCATAATAGCACAAAACCTTTCTCCTGAAAAGCATTGTTTTACGCTTTGCTGCTTATGTCACTATTTATCCTTGGAAAGCCAAAACGCTCTCAACGATTCAGTAACTTGCTGTAAGCCAAGCGGTACTCACACCTTTTCTCAAAACCCACGGCCTAAAGATGTCCCACTGGGACATCATATTAGAGATACACAGAAAGTGTATCTCTTGGCCTTCTCGAATCCAGTCAAACAATGAAAAAGGAACACCCTTTGAGTGTTCCTTTTTCATTTGGCGCGCTTGACTGGATTCGAACCAGCGGCCTACAGAGTCGGAGTCTGTCGCTCTATCCAACTGGGCTACAAGCGCATGTATAAAAACCTTAAGGTTTTTGCCTCTTCAGTATACCACAAAAAGCTGTGAAAAAAGCAGAAACTTGTCGTTTCCGGAAAGCTTCATTTTTGATTCTCCTGATCGATCCGTTTTTTCAGGGAATCCAGCACCGCCTCACAGGTAAGCTTGTTCTCAGAACGAATCAGCGCGATCAGGGCGCGTTCAGTAGAAGAGAGATCGCCGATCCGCTTAGGATCCGGAGCTGTAAGCTTCCCGGGCCTCTGCTTGGAGGTGGCCCATGCCGGGTCCTCAAAAACCGGTACCGTGTCCTCCTCCGGAAAAAAAATCTCGATGGGCACGTCAAAAATCTTGGAGATTTTGTAAAGTGTGCGCACATCGGGCGTAGTTTTACCGGTTTCGTAATAGGTATAGGTGGACCGGTTAACATTGAGAATATCCGCGATATTCTGTTGGGAAAAATCAGACTGAACCCGGAGTCGGCGCAGGGTCTCGGCAATATAATTATAAGCTTTTTCCTGCTCCAATGTAACATCCTCCCGGCAATTTCAGAAAACTACTCATGTATTATAAATCTGATTCGACAAAAAAGCCACAAATTCGACTGAGAAAAAACTTTGCGTCTTAAAAGGTCACATATCAATAATATATCCACTTTTGTTAATATTATTCACATTATCTTTTTCCGTCACTTCAAGCCCCTTGACTTTTTTCTCGGACGGGACTATAATGATTTCACATGTGAAGCGCGGGCGTAGTTCAATGGTAGAACATCAGCTTCCCAAGCTGAATACGAGGGTTCGATTCCCTTCGCCCGCTCCATCGTCGCCGCAAGATTCGCTCTTGCGGCGACATTTCTTTGCAGGAATGTCGCCTGTTGCGCTCGTCTGCGGCTCCTCTCCGTGAAAGATCACGCTCCCATCGGCTAAATCCTTACAAGTGCGGATTTTTACGCCGATTTGGTCGCTACCAACCTTTCACGGTCAACTGGCCAAGTCATGCTTTTTGCATGGCTGATTTTTTATAGGCGAAGGGAATCGAAAGGCCAAGAGATGCACATTCTGTATATCCCTCAGAAAATGTGTCGGCAGCACATTTTTAGGGCGCGAGGTTTTGCTTGCTTTCGATTCCCTCTTAGCACACAGCGGGGCAGAATTCAACCTTTTTGCCCGCACCTTTGCCGCGTCGAAAACCAAAAGACGCCAATCTTTCATTCTCCATTTTCACCGAGCCCTTGCGCTTTTATTAAAAATCCTGTATAGTAGCTGTGAAATAACTGCTGGACTTCAGCAGAATCGGAGGGGAACAACATGGGAAAACGCTTTATCACTGACATTGCCGTGACCCGTTCTGACAATGAGATCAGCGGCATCGTCGCAGACTATCTCAGCAGAGAAGGGTTCACCAACACCAACTACCGCGGAGAGCAGGTATGGAAAAAGGGCGTAGGCCTTGCCGCTGCGCCGCAGTTCATCAAGGTGAGCTCCTTAAACGGGCAGGTCCATCTGGAGGCCTGGCTGAAATTCCCGATTTTGCCCGGCGTCTACTGCGGAGAGATGGGGCTGAATGGCTTTTATGCCATCGCCATCAAAAAGACGCTGAAAAGCCGAGTGGATCTGCTCTTGAGCATCCTGCAGCAAAGCACTCCTCCCGCTATCTGATTTTCCTTTCGGCGCCCGGGGAAATTTCCCCGGGCGCCTTTCCAAAAAAGGGGGAAAACTTTCATGGAAAAACAAGCTTATCTTGACTTCTGCCGCTCCCTGTCCGGCGCCCTGCTTGATCAGCCCTTTGAGGGAGATTTCCACACCTGGGTCGCCCGTCACGGAGAAAACGGAAAGTGGTTCGCCCTTGTGATGGAGCTAAAGGGGCAAACCATCGTCAACCTGAAGTGCGACCCCATGGAAACCGGGCTGCTGCGCAGTGCATACCAAAGCGTGATCCCCGCTTATCACATGAACAAAACGCACTGGAACACCGTGTTTCTAGGCGGAGATGTACCCGAAGAGGAGTTAAAGCGCATGACGGCGGAAAGCTTTTTGCTGACGGCAAAAAGCTCCCGCCGCAAAAGGCAATAAAAGAGCCTGTTCCCCAGGTCGTATTTCCAAAGGCAACTTTCTCGAAAGGGCCTTTGGGATTTCTTTTAAATTTTTCCTGCGCAGGCTTGACAGGGGCGCTGTATTATGATATATTCTAACTGTACTGCTTTATATATTACAGTTATATCTTATAATACACTTAACCCAGGAGGTGATCGTGTGTTCCGCATCGACTACAAAAGCGGGCTTCCCATCTATGAGCAGATCTACCGCAATGTGGTCAGGCTGGCTTATGCCGGGGCATTTGAGGAAAACGGACAGCTCCCCTCCGTCCGCATGGTGGCGGAAGAGCTGGGAATCAACCCCAACACCGTGCAAAAGGCCTACGCGCTGCTGGAAAGAGACGGCATTATCCATTCCTTGCCGGGCAAGGGTTCCTTTTTGGCAGATCGACAGGACACCATCAAAAAACAAAGGGAGGAAGCCCTGCGCAAGGTAAGCAAGGCCGCCTTGGAAGCACTGGAATACGGCGCTTCCCAGGAAGAGATCACCAAGGCCGCACAGGTACAAGACAATCAGGAAGGGAGTGACACCTTGTGATCGACATTCAGACTTTGACAAAAAAATTCGGTTCTTTCCCCGCCTTAGACGGGATCAGCTTTCAGATCCCCACCGGCAGCATTTTCGGGCTGGTGGGCTCTAACGGCGCCGGGAAATCCACCTTGCTGCGCACTCTGGCCGGGATCTACCGTCCGGATGCGGGGGCCGCGCTCTTTGACGGAAAAGCGCCCTTTGAGAACACAGAAGTAAAGGGAGAGCTGTTCTTTATTTCGGATTATCCTTACTTTCCTCCTCAAAGCACGCTGGAGGATCTCAGACAAATGTTTCAAAGGTTTTATCCCAACTGGAGCGACGAGACCTTTGACCGGCTTTGCGCCATGTTCCCCTTGGAACGCAAGGGAAAGCTCAAAGACATGAGCAAGGGGATGCAGCGTCAGGCTGCTGTGATTGCGGCCCTTTCCACCAGGCCCTCCTATTTCCTGTTGGACGAGATCTTTGACGGGCTGGACCCGGTAGTCCGGCAGCTCTTAAAAAAGCTGATCGCGGGCGAGGTGGCGGACCGGAGCATGACGGTGCTTATCGCCTCTCACAATCTTCGAGAGCTGGAGGATTTCTGCGACAGCATCGCCCTGCTGCACAAGGGCGGCGTGCTTCTGGAAAAGGATCTTGATTCCCTGCGTCTGGGGATCCTGCGAGTCCAGGCAGTTTTCCGGGAAATGCCTGAAATTTCCGCTTTGAAGGAAAAAATCAGCATAGTCAATTTTGAACGCACCGGCTCGGTACTCTCCTTTGTAGCCAGAGGAAACGAGGAGGAGATCTTAGCGGAATTAAAGGCGTTTGAGCCTCAGTTTTACGAGGTAATTCCCCTTTCCCTTGAGGAAGTATTTATCAGCGAAATGGAGGCGGCAGGTTATGACATCAACAACATTGTCAGCTAAGAAGAAAAATCAGACCCTGGGCGTTTTTCAGTGGCAGCTTCGTCGCAGCATGGGGCTTTCCGCAGTATACGCCTCCATTTTGCTGCTAGCCTATCCCGTGGTCACCCTGTTCGCCCTCTTCATGCCCCGTGACGAGTATTACCTCTCCCTGACAAAGGAAGAACAGCTTTCCAGAACAGTGAGACAGCTCTCCGCCATGACAGACGGCATTACACTGGCCGTAGGCGCTTCTCTTATGCTCCTCTTTGCCCTGATTTTCACCGTTTGGAATTTCGGATACCTTCATCGCAAGCAGCAGATCGACCTGTTCCACGCCATGCCCATCAGCCGCGGCGCCATGTTCTGGGGGAAATACCTGTCCGGGTGCCTGTGCCTGTACGCTCCCGTCGTGCTGGCCTTTCTCCTGCAGTGGATCGTCATGCTGTGCTTCGGCGTGCTCACCCAAAGCCTTTTCCTCTCCGCGCTGAAGGTGCTCGCCATTCTGCTTTTGATGACCTGCGCTGTGTTTTCCTTTACCGTACTCATCGCCGTATGCAGCGGGTCCACCCTGGACACCATGGCCTCCATCGCCCTGATCTCCATCTCCTATCCGGTGTTGATCTTCATTGGCGGGTCCGTGATCTACAATACCATTCCAGGGCTTTCTGAGCTGTTTATGCCGTTGGAGCTGGTCTGCGCCTTCAGCCCTCCGGCAGCCGCCTATCTGGCCACCGCCTCTCATTCTCTGGACGGAGTCTTTTCTGTGGGAACGGGCTTCTGGCTCTGGTGGGTAACGATGGCGGTGCTGCTGACCCTCTTCGCTCTTTTTCTCTATTGCCGAAGAAAGAGCGAAAGCGCCGAAAGCACGGTTTCCTATGGGCCTGTCAAGCTGGCGATCCGCGTCCTTTCCAGTGGAACCGGAGGAATGTTGTTCGGATATCTCGTCTATCTGGCCACCCAAAACCACCTGTATTATCTGTGGGGCACAGCCATTGCCTCTCTACTTGCCTATGTGGTTACGGAGCTGGTCTATACCAAAACCCTTCGCCGCCTTCATCGGCACCTGATCCCCTATGGAGGCGTCCTGCTGATCTTCGCTCTCTTCACTGCCTTTGTAAGCTTTGGATTCTTTGGGCTGGACACCTATCTGCCCAAGGCGGATGAGGTGGAGTGCGTGGACATCAGTTACAATCACGGCACTGCCTATCCCACCAATGTCAGGGCCTACTCCGCCGATAAAAAGCTTTCTACCTCTGAGGACTGGTGGGACTATTCGAAAGCTCTTCTTCCTGCCTTCTACAGCCAGGAAAAGGTCAACCAGGCTATAGAGCTTAACAAAACCCTGATCGAAGCGGCGCGGGAAGAACAATACCCCTACACCATGGGACAAAATAAGATCTCCTACGATCTAGCCTCCTGGACCTGCTATCTAAACTATTATCCGGGAGAGTCCGGCAGCTTCACCCGGTGCTACTGTCTTCACGACGCACAGTCTAACGCCTCTTTTCAAAAGGCGCTGAGCATTTTGCGGGAGCTCTATTCCGATGAAGAGTACCTGAATGGTCTCTTCCCCATCAATGCCATAGAGACGATCGACGCCGTGCATCTCATGAACCCGGAAGATTACACGGCAGAGCGCACGAAACTCTTGTCCGCCTTGAAGGATGAAGGAGGCTTTCGCAGGAAGCTGGAATCCGCTTTGTATAACGACCTGAAGGCTCAGATAGATCGGGATATTCAAGACCCCTTTGACTCGGAAAAAGAATGGGCCGATACAAATACCTCTTTTTACGAAGAGACCTTCTACTCTCTGAATTACGCCTCCCAGGTTTCCTTCACTCCCAAGGGCGGCGTGTTCGGCGGAAAGGCGGCAGCGGGAAAAGAGTTGAAGCTTGCAAGCGACTGTGCCATGGAGATCCGGAAAGATGAATTCCCGGAAACCTTCGCGCTGCTGGAAGAGCTTTTCGAGAAATAAAAAAAGATATTTTCGGATAGAGAACAGCGCCCGGGGGAGACTTCCCCCGGGCGCTTGCTTTTTTCGTTAAACAGAGCGGAAACCCTTTCCTAAAATCTCGCTGGTGTTGGTGATCAGCGTAAAGGAATGGGGATCCAGCTCTTTGCTTTTGCGCTTGAGCTTCACGGCCTCTCCCCTGCTGCACACTGTCAGCACCACCTTTCTCCCCTCGTGGGAGTAGGCGCCCTGGGCGTCAAGGATCGTAGAGCTTCTGCCGAGCTCCTGAATAATATAGTCGCAGATCTCCTGTGGCTTGGTGGTGATAATAGAAAAAAACTTGCACAGGTTGATGCTTTCAATCACCGAATCCACCACAAAGGCCTTCAAGAACAGGCCCAGGAAGGAGAATAGTCCGGTCTCCACCCCAAACAGGAAGAAGGCGGACAGCACGATGAGGCTGTCGGTGAGTAACAGGGCTTTCCCGATATCCAGAGAAGTGTACTTCTTCAAGATCATCGCCACAATATCCGTTCCGCCGCTGGAGGCGTTCAGGTTAAACAGGATGGCGGAGCCCACCGCCGGAAGCATAATGGCAAAGCAGAGCTCCAACAGCGGTTCGTTGGTAAAGGGCGCGTCCATTGGAAAAAAGACTTCCAATATCCAGGTTTCCAAAGACAGCATCAGGCTGCAATAGGTGGTCCAAAAACCAAACTGTCTGCCCAGAAAAAGGAATCCTATAACCAGCAGCACTATGTTGATAATTCCCATCAGAACTGCCGGTGTAAGGGAGGGAAGCACACTGCTGAGCAAAATGGAAATACCGCTGACGCCTCCTGTGGTAAAATGATTGGGAAACTTGAAAAAATAGATCCCCAGAGCCAGAAAAAGCACTCCCAGGTTGATGAGAAGAAATTGGATTCCTTTGCTTTGGCCTCGCTCTTTCTTCGCCTGCATCTTTGCCCACTTCCTCTTTCTAAAATCCGGGCCGCACCTTTAAGAGAGCAGAAAATGCCGGAAAGGCTTCCCGGTTCTTTTGCTCCAAAGCCCATTTGACTGAAACTGTCCCCCTTATCAGCCCAGCAAATTCTAACACAGCCCTTTTTCTTTTGCAACTGCCGAAAAAGCTCGCAAAAGGAAACACTTCTAGGGTTTTCCGTTCTTTCCCGATTATGCTCGCAGCGGCTTTTCTCACTGTCCGGCAGATTTGTATTTTCGCGGTCTTGCGGGAATTCTGCTCCGGTATTATAATGGGAATATCAAGCTGTCTTCATTTCGGAAAGGATGAGAATGTTGCGATTTCAGCGAAACGGGTCCGTCATGTCCGTGGACCTTCATGGGACCTCAGAGCTTCAGGCGAAGGAGCTTTTGCTCACCTGGCTTTCCCACGCTCCTCAAAGCGTTACGGAGCTGCGGGTGATCCACGGCTGCAACCGGGGCACCATCCTTCGGGACATGGTAAGAAACGACCTGACCCATCCCCGCATCCGTCAAAAGCTGCCCGCCCTGAATCCCGGTGAAACCAGACTGATCCTCTCGTCTGGTAGTCGTTAGACTTTAGATGTTAGTTGTTAGAGAAGGGCAAAAAACCTTGAGCCGAAGACTGATCAACGGTCAGTCTTTTGCTCAACGCTTTCTCGAATTTCACTTCGCGGATTGGAAAGCCAAGCAAAATTTTGGGAAGAGTGTCGGGCGAGCCACGACCCAAACATCCCCCAGACGCTGCATAGCGTCTGGGGGATGTTTGCTAACGACTTATCCCTCGAATCTAACAACCGGAATCTAAAAATCAACAACTATTCGCAGTACCTCATCAGCATACTGGCCGCCTCGGCGCGGTTGGACTTGCCTTTGGGATCGAGGGTCTGGTTGCCCTTGCCGGTGACGATCCCCTGTTCCACCGCCCAACACAGGGCGGAGCGGGCAAAGCCGCTCACCTTCTCCTTGTCCCGGAAGGCGTTCAGTTCTCCGTCTGTCAGAGGACTTCCGGCATACCGGTATAGGATCGCCGCCAGTTCCTGACGGGTGATGGGCACGTTGGGCGCGAAGGTGGTCGCGGTCTTTCCTGTCACGATTCCCTTCTCTGCCGCCCAGCGGACCGCTTCATAACAATAGCTTCCCGCCTTTACATCGGTAAAGGCTATGGGAACAGTGCTCTGGGGTTTCTCCTCCAAGCGCCAGAGGATCGTCACGATCATGCCTCTGGTAGTGGCAGCCTTGGGGGAAAAGACCGTCTCTGCAGTGCCGCTCATCAGGCCGTTTTCGTAAGACCAGCTCACCGCCTCATAGTACCAGGCTCCTTCCTTCACATCCGTAAAGGGCAGCTCCGCAGGAGGTTGGGGGTCCGGTCCGGGGGCGGGCCCTGGGCCAGGACCGGGACCTGGATCTGGCTGAGAGGTGGGAGTGGGAGTAGGTGTTGGGGTCGGAGTCGGTGTTGGTGTTGGCGTAGGTGTGGGAGTAGGTGTCGGGGTAGGAGTAGGTGTAGGAGTCACAGTAGGTGTGGGCGTTGGCGAGGGATCCAGCTTCGGAATGGTTTCCCGCTCCAGAATTATCTTGCAGTCCTTACACCGTTTTACCCTCTCTCCTTCTCTTGTCGCGGTGGGTGTGGTCCACAGCTCCCAATCTCCCGCAATGTGCTCCCTGGTAGGAATGGCTTTCGTTTCCTTCGCCTGACACCGGAAGCAGGAACGGATCTCTTCTCCCTCTTTGGTACAGGTGGGTAATCTCGTTTGGTTCCAGACAGTCCAGTCATGCCCCAGGGCAGGGATGGTCTCCTGCTCTTTCAGAACGGTATGACACACGGAACAGCTTGTTCCCTCCGTCAGCCCTGTTTTAGTACAAGTGGCCGCGGCTGCCGGGAGCTTTACTTCCACATGGACATGTTTGGGCAGCTCTCTCGTCTCATACCCTCCGCAGCGGGAGCAGTCTCTCCGCTCTTCGCCTTTTTCCGTGGTGGTGGGCGCTTTCGATTGTTTCCAATTCCCCCAGACATGACCCTGGAAGGGCATGGGGTTCGTCTGATAGCTGTCCCCACACCGAGAACAGGTATGGGTGGTATACCCACCCTCTGTGCAGGTGGGCGGAGTCACTGTAGCCTGGTAGTCATGGCCCAGCTTTCCTTCCAGCACCTCTTTACACACCGTACAGATTTTGTCGTGAGTGCAGTCCGCCGCTGTTCTGTCTGGTTTGTGGCCTGTGGCTTCCACCAAAACCGCCTTGCATACTGTGCAGGTCTGGGGACGGGTACAGGTTGCCTTCGCGCCGGGAGTGTGACCTGCCGGGGGGATCGTCAGTTCATGGGCGGTAAGCTCCGTCTCCGCCTGCTCGGTGGAAAAGGCTTTTCCGCAGGCTGTGCATTTCCAGTGCTCAATGTTTCCGGATTCCGTGCAGGAAGCGGGAAACTCTGAGTAATGAGTCAGGCTGTGGCTTACCGTAACTGTTCTGACTTCTTCTGCCGTATTCCCCGCATGGTCTGTGACAGAATAGGTCACCGTGTAGGTTCCGGGTGTCTTTTCCCGCACAGTGGAAGTGACAGCCAGCTTCTCCTGAATCTTTCCGTCCTGGTCGTCTGTCACTACCGCGCCTTTCTCTTCATAAGCTTCTTCGCAGCTCAGATTAATATGGTCCTTGCCGTTCAGAGTGATGACCGGCGCTTCCTTGTCGATCCAGGTGACAGCAGCCGCCACAGTGCCTTTTGTTCCCACTGCATTCTGAAGCTCAAACTCAAAGCTGCCGTTTCCTGTGAATACATGGGTATTGCTGCCACCGTTATTGAGGATCCTAATCCCAGAAGGAACGGTCAGAGTTGCCGTGACATCCTGGTTGGTAAAGTCTGAAATGTCATAGCTGACCGTCCCTGTGGGCAGGGACTTATCAATATTGCTCACTGTGGCGGTAACGGTCCCTTTGTTGCCGCTTTCGTCCTCAAATTCAAAGGTGAAGCTTCCGTTTTGTGTGAAGGTATGGCTCAAACTGCCGTTTTCCGTATTTGTTACCCTGACCGGTTCTGAGGGCGTGATAGTCGCCACCACATCTCCGCTGGTGGGCTGGATGGTGGAATAGCTCACCGTGGCGGTGGGAGCGATGGTATCCTGTACGATGACCTCCCGTTCCACTGTAGTTTTATTGCCTGCATGATCTGTGGCGGTGTAGGTGACGGTATAGGTCCCGGCCTTTTCAGTGTTCAGCTCGGAAGAATCTATGGAGAGCTTCCCGTCCAGCTTTCCCGCAATAATGTCCGGGTCCAGGTTATCTGTTACTTTGGCTCCTGCTTCAACATACGCTTCGCCCTGTGCTAGAATTTGCGGATTGGCACCCTTCAGGGTGATTTCAGGGGGAGTATTGTCGATATATAAAACAGGTGAGGTAACCTCACGAGAACCTTTTCCTTTATAGGTGACTGCTCCCGCTCGAAAAGTAGCGCTTATGGTTCCCTCGCCACAACTGGAAAGGAAGCGGGCATTTAGTCGGGCAGGATTTTCGTTTGATACATATGTGAGCCCAGCAACATAACGATCTTTTGGCACTTTTCCAGTTGGGTTAAGACACATTACCCGATAACTTAGGTCTTTCGCTGGAATCAATTCTCCCGCAGATTTGAATGCAATTGAACCAACAAATCCACTCCAGACAGATGTTTTCGTTACATTGATTGCTTTCGGTAAAAACTCTGAAAACTCTATGGTGGGAGGCGGAGTCAGATCAGGCTCTCGAAATCCCGCCTTTATGGTAGCCTTTTCTTCATCAATGTCCAGTACCTCGAAATACGCGCCGGTATAGACACTGCCATAAAAATCACTGTTGACCGGAGAACTGTCTGAAGAAAAGATATCGCCTTTTCGGTAGGGATCTCCAGAAGTATAGCCATAGCCCAATCCTCGTTTTGGAACAGGCTGGAGAAAGGAGGTGTTATATTCAAAATCATCAATAACATTCAAGGCTGTGTTACAGTGCCATATCACTAAGCCGGGCTTTTCTTTAAAAATATTGGCATAGGATGTATTATATCCTCGTCTATACTCTATAATATAAAACTCAGCAAAAGGCAGTATAAGTGGATCTGGAATCAAAACGACTGCTTTCGGTTCCGGGCTGAGATCATTAGGGAAGCTTTCCGTTGCATACAGCTCCATAACATTTGATGCATCGCCTGAAATCACATCCTGATTAGTGAGAATTTCAGGCTCGATCCAGTTCAAAAGCCATTTGTAATACACATTAATTTGCCAACATCCCTCCACCCCTGCCATAACTTCGCAAAGGGCACCACTAAGGACATTCCTAATGTCCGGATTTCCGTAATTATCCGGAAGCCCCAGCAAATGACCTGTTTCGTGTACGATGGGATGTGAAAGTTCATAATCCAATGAAGTTACACCACTCCGCATTCCCTCTAAGGTTACCTGACTAATTTGAACGATTCGAATATCTGTTCCTTCAAAAGTTCGATCAGGTAATACGCTTACAAAATCCCACCAAAAATCGTAGTTGAACGGTCCTACCGGCACGACAGTCAAACCATCTACATATCCGTCTCCGTCACTGTCATAATCCTCCAGGTTAAGCAGGCCTGAATCAATATAGGATTGGATGGCTTCATGGTACATGGTTTTGATATCAAACTTTTTTGCCTCGTAATCCGCCGCAGCTTCCGGCGCTTCATAGAGTGGCAGCACCGTTCCGGTGAGATCCATTTTTCCATAGGACGCGTGATAATAAAACCCTCTTACAGACTGCTCTTCCATCAATTCTCCCGGAATATACTCTCCAAAAAAAGATTTTCCAGTTTCTTCGCGTCATAGCGGGTTTCTTTATCCTTCGTATAATCCGGAAACGCTACGGGAAGCACCAACATTTTTACCTTGCCGGTGGAGGGCATAATAGGAGAAGTGGAAAAATGCGGAACCTGCGATGAAAAGGTGCTGATCCCAAATTCCTGCTGTAATTCGGCGTTTTTTCCCGCAAGTAGGGCAGAGCTCATCTCTTCCGTCAACTCCGAATCTGTTCCGCAGCACGGGGAAGTTTCGATCTGTTCGCTGTAAGTTGTCTCCAGCCCCACTGCTTTAGCTTCAGCCGCCGGAAAACAGATTCCGCCCAGCAGCAAAGAAATCAGCAAGAAAGATATGATCCACTTTACATCTTTCTGTCCTTTGCCCATAATGGTTCCCTCCCTGCAAAGAAATCTCAAATGATACCTGTGTTATAATATATCACTGGGAATTTCAGTTGTAAACAGGTTTAGACTCAACGGTAGAATTTCGGGGCCGAATGGTCAAAAATCAGTCCTTTTTGCTCGCTTTTTTCCCAAAAGGAAAATCGCCGCAGAGCTCTGCGGCGAAAGCGTGTTACCCTTCTTTTGTGTCACCGGACAGCCGCCGCGCTGAAGAGAAAGCCACCAGCGGCAGTGCTCTCCCCCCGTCCAATAGAGCTTCACGGCGAGGTGAGGCTTCAGCTTTTTGTCTCTTTTTGAGAGACAAGCAGCACCTTGACCTTTTCGTCCTCTTCCACAGCCTTGATCACTTCCTGCCGGCGCATGACTGCCAGCAGAAAGGACAGCAGCAAATTGAGGAACATCACCAGGGTTAAAAAGAGCTTCGTCCCCGTTCCTGTTTTTTGAGCGGCCTTTTTCTGATTTTTGCCCATTGCTCTTCCTCCGTTTTTTCGAAAGCCTTCCAGGCGCTATTTTTTGTACTCCTGCTCGCAATATTTGCAGCGGTAGCGGTGTTCTTTCTCGTCGCAGAGGTAAAACACCTGATCCACCTGCTCCATGCTGGTAATACACCGGGGGTTTTTGCAGGAGACAATATTGACCAGCTTTTTCGGAAGCTCCGGCTTCTTCTTTTCCACCAGCTTGCCGTTTCGGATCGTGCACACGGTGGCGTTATCGTCGATAAAGCCCAGCACATCCAGATCAATATTGAGAACGCCCTCAATTTTGATGATATCCTTCCTGCCGAACTTGCTGCTTCTGGCATTCTTGATGATGGCGACACAGGTGTCCAGCTTCTGAAGCTCCAGAAGCTCATAGACCCGCATTCCCCGTCCGGCGGTGATATGGTCGATGACGATCCCGTTTTCAATGCTGTCGATATTGAGCATCCTTTATTCCCCCTCTTCCAAAATGCCGGGCACAAGCCCCAGAAGGCACAGGATCAGCGCCATGCGCACATAGACGCCGTTTCGCGCCTGTTCAAAATAGACGGCCCTCTCATCCGCGTCTACCAAAGGAGAGATTTCGTTGACGCGGGGAAGCGGGTGCATCACCGCCAGATCCTTTTTGCCCAGATTCAACTTCTCCGGGGTCAGAATAAAGGAATCCTTCAAGCGCACATAGTCCTCTTCGTTGAAAAAGCGTTCCCGCTGGACCCTGGTCATGTAGAGGATGTCAAGCTGAGGCATGACCTCTTCCATGGTGCGCACCTCCCGGTAGGAATGGCCGGAGGGTTCCACCACCTCTTTGAGGATATAACCGGGCACGGGAAGCTCCTCCGGAGAAATAAAGAGGAATTTCACCCCTTTATACCGGACCAGAGATTTGATGAGAGAATGGACGGTCCTTCCGAATTTCAAGTCTCCGCACAGGCCGATGGTCACGCCGTTGATCTCCCCGCGCTTGAGGCGGATAGTAAGCAGATCCGTCAGCGTCTGAGTGGGGTGCTGATGCCCGCCGTCTCCCGCGTTGATCACCGGAATTTTCGCGTACCGGGAAGCCACCAGCGGCGCGCCCTCTTTAAAGTGCCGCATGGCGGCGATATCCGCGTAGCCCGAGATCATACGGATGGTATCGGCCACGCTCTCTCCCTTGGCGGCGGAGCTGTTATCCGCAGAAGCGAACCCCAGCACCTTGCCCCCCAGGCGCATCATGGCGGATTCAAAGCTCAGGCGCGTGCGGGTGCTGGGCTCATAGAACAGAGTTGCTAAAATCCTCCCGTCGCAGAGATGGGCATATTTTTCAGGCTCCCGGATGATCTTTTGTGCCAGCTCCAGCAAGCGTTCCGTTTCCCCCAGGGTAAAATCAAGAGGATCAATGAGATGACGCATGTTTTTCTTCCTTTCTCAGGCTTTTCCCGGATCTTCGTTTAAAAAGGCCCTCCAAATAATTTCGGAGGGCCGCTTTTCTATCCTGCTATAAAAGCGCCCCAAGCGGTCCCGCCGCCTCAGAATCGGACGCTTTGATTGTAAAAGGTGGGCAGCCCTTCCCGGTAAAGATGAGAGTCATCGCTTACCGTAAGCGCTTTCGGAACTACCACGCCGCCGGTCTCCTTCCATTCGATCACGGTCATGCCCGTGTGACACATATCAAAATGGACGCAGAACTCCGGATAGGGAAGATCCAGAATACTGCTGAGAAAATAGAGGCCAAAGCCCTGATGGGCAAAAAGAACCACCCGCTCTTCATTGGGCTTTACCTGCTCGTACACGCCCTTCTCCCGAATGTGACGGAAACCCAGGGAAAGCAGGAACTCATCGGCCTCCCGGTCAATGCGCCTCGCACCCGCCTGGAATCTCTCCCGATAAGGGGCAAAGGCCGGATGGTCATACCAACTGTCCCCCAGCTGACGCATCTCCTTGGAAGCCAGCAGCGGGATGGTGGCCGGGTCGTGAAACACCCAATAAAGGCCGCCGTTCTCCGCGGGAACAGTAAACTCCTGCCAGGCGTGGTCCTCATGACAGAAGTCCAGCTTCACGATCTCCTTCTGCATGAGCTCAGCCGTAGGCTGCGCAGTCTGGATCGCCCGGCGGGAGGTGGAGGCAAAAATACGGTCCACCCCGAAAAGCGCCAGCCTCTTTGCCACTGCTTCAGCCTGCCGCTCTCCCAAAGGGGTGAGAGAATCCGGATCATAAATGGGATTGCCGTGGCGCACATAAAATAAAATCATTCTTCTTCCTCATCCTCAGGAGCGTCCCAGTTGTGCCAGACGTTCTGCACATCGTCGTTATCCTCCAGAAGGTCCAGCATTTTCTGCATCTTCGTGACCACTTCCGGGTCGTCGATCTTATTATAGGTATCCGGCACCATTTCCACCTCGGCAGAGACAAAGGCATAGCCCTTGTTTTCCAGATCTTCCCGGACGCCGCTGAAATCGGAAGGCTCCGTGGAGATCTCAAACACATCCTCGTCCGCTGCAAAGTCGGAAGCGCCGGCTTCCAGCGCGTCCGTCATCACGGTGTCCTCATCCAGGCCCTCCCGCTCAATCACGATCACGCCCTTCTGATTAAACATGAAGGAAACGCAGCCGGTGGTGCCCAGGTTTCCGCCAAACTTGTCGAAAGCATGGCGCACATCTGCCGCCGTGCGGTTCCGGTTATCCGTTAAAGCCTCTACGATCACCGCCACGCCGGAGGGGCCGTAGCCTTCGTAGGTGACATTCTCGTAGTTATTGCTTCCGCCTTCGCCCGCCGCTTTCTTGATGATGCGCTCAATGTTATCGTTGGGCACATTGGCGGCCTTAGCTTTGGCAATACAGTCTTTCAACCGGGAATTGGCTGCGGGATCCGGGCTTCCTCCCTCCTTCACTGCAACCGCCAGTTCTCTCCCAATCTTGGTAAAGATCTTGGCCTTGGCGCCGTCTGCTTTTTCTTTCTTTCTTTTGATATTGTTCCACTTGGAATGTCCTGACATAGTAAACCCGCCTTGTGTCTATTTTTTCTTCCGAGCAATCATATCATATTTCCCCGCGGATTTCAAGAGCAAGGGCCTGTGCCGCGTGAAGAGCTTCGCCCTTTCTTTCCTCCCCCCGGTCTGTCTCCTGCCAGACCGCGCAGCCGCAAAGCTCTGTATTCATCACGGTGAAGGCTCTTTGCAGCTGGTAGGTGGCCACCTCCACGCCGAAATCCTCCTGTGAACCCATGGAAAGCAGTAAAACCGCTTTTCTGTGTTTTTTGATGGGCGGCTTCAGCCCCAGAGAGAACCGAGCCTCGAAATACCGCTGGGTTCGGTCTAAAAGGGCCTTCATCGGCGAGGGGAAGGAGGCGCTGTAAATGGGAGAGGCGATTACCAACAGGTCGCTTTGCCTGAGCGCATGATCGATCTCGTCAAAATCGTCAAAAGCACAGCCCTCCTTCTTCGCGCAGGCCTTGCAGCCGATACAGGGATGGAGATTTTTTTCGTAGACATTGATCTCCTCAATCATCCAATCCTGATCCTCCCGAAAGTCCCGCAGAAATCCCTCTAAAAGCTTTCTGGTATGGCCCTGGCTGTTGGGAGAGGCAAACAGCACCAGCGCCTTTTTCTTTCCTTTGAAATGAAATCCCATGGTTTCTCCTTCTCTTTCCGACCAGAACAGTCTCCGTCTTGGAAAACGGAGCGTTGACTTTTTTCTGTTTATAAAGTTCTCCCATATGATCCCGGAGGGATCATTAGTGTGATTGCAGAAGAATTCAGCAATCATTTTATCACTTCTCCCCGGATCCGTCAAAAAAGCTCGGGACAAAATAAGGAAAACGCGCCTCATCTTCAAAGAACTTGACCTTCCCCCTTTGCCCGGAAGAAAAACTGTGCTAAAATGATTGGAGAAATCCTGAAGCGTGAGACGCTTCCCTTTTTCTTTCAGAAGAAGTACAAAGCCGCAAAGCGGCTCGACTTCTCCAGGATAGTGCCTTTAAAGTATCGGTAAACCTTTCAGCAAACGAAATCACAGGGAAGGATGATCCATTTGGAACCGTTGTTTGATCTGCCCGGCTTCAATTTTTTTGAAGAGGGAAATACCTGGACCGGCAGCCGTACCAAAAGCAGGGAGGAGCAGATCCTCCTGCGGGCCCGCATCGCCCCGGACAAAGAAAACGGGGTGCTGAAGGCAGATTTGTGGAAAAATCAGGACATCTGCTTTGAGCTGGCGAAAGACAGGGAAAGCCGTACCTTCCCCCTCAAGGCGGAATCTTTGGAGGAGATCCAAAGCTGGCTTAGCGAGGAATACGGGAAGCTGTAATCACCCTTCCCCCCTTTTTTTCATAAGATGGGAGAAGAAAGGCGGGGGATGCCCAGTTGGAATTTCTTTTTTCTTTTCTCCAGGCGGCTTTTCTGGCCGCCGCTCTTTCTCTGGATGCCTTTGTAGCCTGTTTTGCCTACGGCAGCGAGAAGATCCGGATCCCCTTTCTCTCCGCTCAGGTGATCTCCTGCGTCTGTACCGGGATCATCGGAATTTCTCTGCTGGCCGGCACTTTGGCACGGGGCTGGATCTCCCAAGGGCTCACCACTTTTCTATGCTTTTTTCTGCTTTTCCTTCTGGGGCTTTCCAAGCTTCTGGACAGCTTCACAAAAGCGTTTTTTCGCAGGCACAGCGAATTCAACCGGGAGGTCCGGTTCCGGATGCTCAACCTGCGCTTTGTATTAAGTCTCTACGCGGATCCTCAAAAGGCGGACCGGGATCACTCCAAGACCATCTCGCCCAAAGAGGCGGCTGCTCTGGCGGTAGCCCTCTCCCTGGACGGCGGCGTGGTGGGCTTCGGCGCAGCATTGGGACAGCTCAGCTTCTGGTGCGTGCTGCTCTGTTCTCTGTTTCTGGAAACCCTGGCTGTCCTGCTGGGAGCGAGGCTTGGGAACCGGGCGGCAAAGAAGCTGCCTTTCAATCTCTCCTGGCTGGGAGGAGCGCTGCTGCTTCTGCTGGCCTTTTCAAAGTTATGTTAACTAATGAATAAACCAGCTCTTCAGACGGACTTCTCTCCTATTTGAAGGAGTATAAAGCGTGAAGCCCTCCTTACAAGCGATGAGAGCTGACTTCTCTGATTGCCGCCGGCCTACGGTTTCGTGGCACATACAGACAGCCTGTTTGAGCATGGATGCAGACGGGCTGTTTTTATTTTACAGGAGGGACTTGACAAATTCGTCTACATACTGTAGTCTCTATGTTAGACTACAGTATGTAGACGGGAGGCTGCACTTATGGCGGAAATTCAATTAGGAGCTGTGGAGGCCCGTTTTGCAGACATGATCTGGGAGAGGGAGCCTGTGACATCTGCCGAACTGATTAAGCTGGCTGCGGAAAAACTCACCTGGAAACGGACAACAACGCACACGGTACTGCACCGGTTATGCGAAAAGGGGCTGTTTCAAAACAATAACGGGACGGTGACTTCTCTTCTGTCGCGGCAGGAGTTCTATGCCCGCCACAGTAAGAAGTATGTGGATGAGACCTTTGCAGGCTCGCTCCCCGCCTTTCTGGCGGCGTTTACCAGAGGCAAGAGACTGACCGCCGAAGAAATTGCCGAAATTCGCGCACTGATCGACAAGGCAGGTGAATGACATGGTCGATGTATTCCTGAAAACACTGAACATGAGCATTGCCGCGGGCTGGCTGATTTTGGCGGTGATGATGCTCCGGCTTGTGCTGAAAAAGGCGCCGAAGTGGATCGCCGTGCTTTTGTGGGGGATCGTCGCTCTCCGGTTAGTTCTCCCCTTCTCCTTTGAGAGCGTGTTGAGCCTCGTCCCCAGCGCCGAGACCATTCCCGAAAAAGTGATAACCGGCCCCAGTTTCGACATTCAGACCGGCATTGCGCCTGTTGACGACCGCATCAACGACTATCTTGGCGATCGTTATTTTGAAGGCGTCACCGTTCCGGTCAACAATGGCGCGAATATAATGGCAGTCCTCTCAGCCGTTTGGGGCGTCGGCATCGTGCTTCTGATTGCTTATACTGCGATCAGCTATATCAGGGTACGCAAAAGCGCTGCGGAAGGAGTGCCTTATGGGGAAAATATCCTTCTGTGCGACCATGTGAGATCCCCGTTTATTCTGGGGCTGGTTCGGCCTAAGATCTATCTGCCCTCCGGCATGAACGCCATAACCATGGGGCCGGTGATCGCCCACGAAAAAGCGCATCTCAAAAGACACGACCACTGGTGGAAGCCGCTGGGCTTTCTGATTCTGACGGTCCACTGGTTCAATCCCCTGTGCTGGGCAGCCTTCCTGCTGCTGTGCCGGGACATTGAGCTGGCCTGTGACGAAAAGGTCATCCGGCAGTTGGATCTAAACGAAAAAAAGCAATACTCCACCGCCCTGCTGGAGTGCAGCGCCGAGCGGCGGCTGGTCACGATCTGCCCGCTGGCCTTTGGCGAAGTAGGTGTGAAAGAAAGGGTAAAGAATGTACTGAATTATAAAAAGCCGGCGTTCTGGGTCATTGCTGCGGCCGTCGCTGCCTGCGCGGCGGTAACGGTTTGTTTTGCGACGAATCCGAAGCCGGACACTCCTCAAGAGCAGCACACAGTTCAGGCGCGGATCATTGAGGTTGAAAACGGCTCCTTCTTGGCCGAGCCGGTGGAGGAGTCTTGGGAGCTATCCTCCAGCGATTTGTTCCGTGTTCCCATCACGAATATTCCCCCCTCCCCCGAGCCTCAGGCGGGAGACATTGTGGAGATCACCCATAACGGTTATATTCTGACGACCTACCCGGCCCAGTTCGGCACAATTTATAGCATGAGAGTGGTTTCACAGGAAAATTCGCCGGAAATCGAAGAACTGCGGGAAAAATACCCGGAATACTTTGAGCTTGGGACCTTCAAGGGGCTGGAGGTCCATGTCTGGCAGATGGCCGAGAAGGACTACCGTTTTGGGCTGATGCAGGGAACCAACCGTGAGAAAACGCCGGAAGAGAAAATGGCATTACAGGGCGCTGCGGCAGAAGAAATGGCGCTGATCCTGTCCACCTTCGATATTGAGGACAAAGATATTTTTGTGATCCCATGGCAGAATCCCATTTCCAGTTACATGGTCACACAGGACATGCTAAAAGACCCGGCTTACATCAACAACATCCGCGCCATGCTGGGGCTGGACAGCGTTTCGATGGGTTCCTCTGAAGAGGAAGGTGCCTGAACCGCTGCCGGGAGGTCATCATCCCATTCTGTTTTCCGGTCATTTCTTAACCTTCCGGCTACAGTCCTTCCATTTCCCAACCGAGAACCCTCTCTTTCATCTCCTCAATCCCCAAAATTCCATAGGCGAAACCCGAGGGGTTC
>CAMNSA010000010.1 GCA_946554335.1 uncultured Neglectibacter sp. | reverse complement strand
ATTCAACAACGATTACCGGGAGACCGTGGAGAAGGCCGGCATGGTGATTTCCGGCACCTCTCCGGACGGACATATCGTGGAGACGGTAGAGCTGCCGGGAAACCGCTTCTTTGTAGCGGGTCAGTTCCATCCGGAGTTTAAGTCCCGCCCCAACCGTGCCCATCCCCTGTTTCGCGGCTTCATCGGCGCGGCGGTAGAGCGTGCGGAGAAAGGGAAGGACAAATAGGAGGCGCTTATGAAAAGCCTGGTCGAAACCGCACAGCGGGAGCTGAAAGAGCTGGCTAAAAAAACTCCGGAAGGAAAGCATATGGTTACCGGTGATATCCGCAGGCTTTCGGGGAAATTATATCGACTGTCCGGAGAGAGAAAGCTGGAAAACGTACTGGCTCTGTGCGGCGAGTTTTTGGACCGCCGGGACTGGGCCATGGGCGTGATCGCCTTTGACTGGGCTTACCGGGTCAAGGCGCAATATACGGCAGATGTTTACCCTGTGTTCTATTGCTGGCTGAAGGAATATGTGCGGGGCTGGGGCGACTGCGACGACTTTTGTACACACGCCTTCGGCGAGCTGCTCCGGCAGCAGAAGGGCTTATTTCCCCAGGTGCTGGAGTGGACGCAGGATGCGGATTTTTGGGTGCGCAGGGCCTCGGCGGTGGTACTGATCCCCTCTATCCTGCATAGAGATTATGCCGGGCTTTCGCCATTTGCAGTGGCGGACCGCCTGCTGACGGATCCTCACGATCTGGTGCGCAAGGGTTATGGATGGATGCTGAAATGTCTTTCTCAGGCAGATCCCGACGGAGTGCGGGCATATCTTACCGCCCATTGCAGAGAAATGCCCCGAGTGGCCTATCGATACGCGCTGGAGAAGTTTGACAGGGAAACCCGGCAGAGGCTTATGGCTTTATAACCGGAAAACGAAATAGAAGGGCGGCAGAATAGGATGAAGCTCAACGCCAATTTTCAAAATTTACAGCAAAGCTATCTGTTTGTGACCATCGCGAAGAAGGTGGCGGCTTATTTGGAAGCGAATCCCGGCGCGGACCTGATCAAAATGGGCATCGGGGATGTGACTCTGCCCCTTTCTCCCGCAGTGATCGAGGCCATGCACAAGGCTTCCGACGAGATGGGAAAGAAGGAAACCTTCCGGGGTTATTCCCCTGACAGCAACGGATATCCCTTTCTCAGAAAAGCCATTGCGGGCTATTATCACTCCTTTGGAGTGAAGGCAGATCCTTCGGAGGTGTTCGTGGGAGACGGCGCCAAAAGCGATGTGGGAAATATTGTGGATTTGTTCGACCGGGAAAACACGGTGCTGATCCCTGACCCGGTCTATCCCGTCTATGTGGATACCAATGTGATGTCCGGCAGGAAGCTTCTCTATCTGGACGCGAAGGAGGAAAACGGGTTCCTCCCTTTGCCGGACCCCGGCGTTTCGGCGGACATCATCTATCTGTGCTCCCCCAATAATCCTACCGGAGCGGTATACAATAGAGAACAGCTCAAGGTGTGGGTGGATTACGCCAGGAAAAATGGGGCGGTGCTGCTGTTTGACGCCGCCTATGAAAGCTTTGTGACGGAGAAAGAGCTTCCCAGAAGCATTTTTGAGATCGAGGGGGCAAGAGAGTGCGCAATCGAGTTCTGTTCGCTGTCTAAAACGGCGGGCTTTACCGGTATGCGCTGCGGCTATACGGTGATCCCGAAGGAGCTTCAGTTCGGCGGAGTCTCTGTGGCGGCTCTTTGGGAGCGGCGGCAGGGCTGCAAATTCAACGGCGTTTCCTATATCACCCAGCGGGCGGCCGAGGCCGTCTTTACCCCCGAGGGTCTCGCCGAGGTGAAAAAGACCCTTTCCTATTATCAGGAAAATGCCAGAGTCATGGCGGAGGCGCTGAAGGAAATGGGCATCTGGTTCACAGGCGGGGTCAATTCTCCCTATCTGTGGATGAGGTGCCCCGGACATTTGGGCTCCTGGGAGTTTTTTGACAGGCTTTTAGGGGAGGCCCAGGTGGTGGGAACTCCCGGAGAGGGATTCGGGAAAAACGGAGAGGGGTATTTCCGCCTCACCGCCTTCGGCGACCAGGAAAAGACAAAGGAAGCCATGGAGCGGATGAAGAGGATGCTGAAATAATGTCCGCCAATGCCGCTTGCTCAGGCCCCACTTACAACAAGGGGAGGCTTTAAGGCCTTTGGCTCCCTTGCGTAAAGGGCGATGTGTCCCGGTGGGACACGCCCATCGCTGACCGAGTTGGCAAACGAGAAAGCTGGCGCGTAGCGCCTGAGGGATCGTGGGCTCGCCCCTCTCAGTCTCGCTGCGCTCGACAGCTCTCCCAGAGGGAGAGCCAAGTAAAGGCTGCAAAGCCGCAAACTGTAGAACCCCCCTTGCCTCTCCCTATGGGAGAGGTGTCATGGCGAAGCCATGACGGAGAGGGTGTTAACTTAGAAGCTGTTTTTTCAACCCCTCCGTCAAAATCTTCGATTTTGCCACCTCTCTCAGCTGCCGCTTCGGTCAGCGATGGACGTGCCCCACCGGGGCACATCGCCCCTTACACAGGGGAGGCAAGAAGGGAAAGGCTCCCCTTGTGGCAAGGGGAGCTGTCAGCGAAGTTGACTGAGGGGATAAACTTCATCTCTTTTTCTATCTGCAACCCCTTCTCTTTTTGCACAGGAGAGGCTAAAGAGAAAAGCCCCCCCGCCCTCAAACAAAGCGGATTTGCCAAAATGAAAATTCCGGTGTACAATCTCTGTGAGAAAATCTCCGCGGGAACGGCGCGGGAGATCTGTAAGGAGGAATCCATATGCTGGAGCAGTTGAAGGAAGAGGTCTGCAGGGCAAACCTCTTATTGCCGAAATATCAGCTGGTCACCTTTACCTGGGGAAACGTCAGCGGGATCGACCGGGAAACCGGCCTGATGGCTATCAAACCCAGTGGGATCGAATATGATCAGCTCACGCCGGAGGATATGGTGCTGGTGGATGTGGCCACCGGGAAAAAGGCGGAGGGAAAGTGGAACCCCTCCTCTGACACCGCCACTCACTGCGAGCTGTACCGCAGCTTCCCGGACTTAGGAGGGATCGTCCATACCCACAGCCGCTGGGCCACCGTGTTCAGCCAGGCAGGAAAGGGCGTTCCCGCTCTGGGCACCACTCACGGAGACTATTTTTACGGCGAGATCCCCTGCACCCGGAAAATGACTGCTGAGGAGATCGCCGGGGAGTATGAGCTCAACACCGGAAAGGTTATCGTGGAGACATTTTCAGGAAAAAACGCCAAGGATATCCCTTCGGTACTGGTCCACAGCCACGGCCCCTTCTCCTGGGGGACCGATCCGAAAAATGCGGTGCACAATGCCGTGGTGCTGGAGGAGCTTTGCTTTATGGCCTGGCATGATCTGATGCTGGACCCGAAGCTGCCCCCCATGCAGCAGGAGCTTTTAGACAAGCACTATCTCAGAAAGCATGGGGCAAACGCTTATTACGGACAGAGGTAAATGCCAGACGGGATTTATGTGCGAAAGAGAAGGAGGACTGTTTCATGAAGCAGTTTGGTCGAAGAACCATTTGCGTCCTGTTGGGGGTCACCCTGACGGCAGCGCTTTTTTCCGGATGTAAAAAAAGCGGAGAGCTGGTCTCCTCAGGCGTTTCCGGCTCTGCCGTTTCCGAAAGCTCCGCCGTTTCCGGAGGATCCGGAGTTTCCAGGGTGGAAACCATAGAGCTGGATTTCAGCAAGGGGCTGACGGCAGACGGGTATTTTGAGGGCGTGACGGCCTCTGACTATGTAATGCTGCCGGACGATTACCGTTCCATGGAGATCCCGGCTGAGATCAGCCGGGTGGACGAGGCCGAGATCCGGAAGCGTATCGAAAGCTTTCTTTCTGCTTACAGCACCATGAGACAGGTAACAGACCGGACGGTCAAGGACGGGGATACCGTCAATATCGACTATGTGGGAAGCATAGACGGGGTGGAATTCTCCGGAGGCAATACCGGGGGCAATGGAACGACTGTGACCATCGGGGTGACCAGCTATATCGACGATTTTCTGGAGCAGCTCATCGGCCATCAGCCGGGGGACACCTTCGATGTGAATGTCACCTTTCCCACCCCTTACGAGAATAACCCGGACCTTGCCGGAAAGGACGCTGTGTTCAAGACCACCATTAACTTTATTGAAGAGACAGAGACTTCCCAGTGGAACGATGAGTTTGTGAAAAACAATCTTTCTGCGGACTACGGCTGGACTTCGGCTAAGCAGGCAGAGGAGGAGATCGAAAAGACCTACCGGGAAAACGCGGAGCTTACCTATCTGTGGGACAAGCTTTTAGAGAAGGTCACCGTTGAGAAGGAGCCGGAGGAGATCGCCGCCTTCCACCGACGCAGCTTTGATAACCAGTATCTGGGCAGCGCCAAGAACTACGGACTGAGCCTGGAGGAGTATTTAGAGCAGTATCAGGATGGAGAGACCCTGGATGAGCTGGCCGAGAGGGAGAAAGAGACCCTCAAAGAGGATGCGCTGCGGAGCCTGGTGCTTCAGGCCATTTCCGAGGACCTTGACCTGAAGGTCAAGGACGAGCAGCTGAGCGAATACTTTGAGGAGTATTTCGGATCTCCCGATTATACCGAATATGAGAAGAGCTTTGGCAAGCCCTATCTCTATATGGCGGTGCGGGAAAACCTCGCAAGGCGGAGCCTCCTGGAAAACGCGGTGCGGGGGAAGTAACAAGACGAGAAGCATAGAAGGGCCGAAAGCATTTTGCTTTCGGCCCTTCTGCGGTTTCTTCAGTTTGCTTCCTTCGGAAAAGATGCGTTTCGGTCACACGAGGCTCCGCAAATTGGGGTCCTCTTTTCTGGTAAGCTCCCCATAAAGGGAGAAGGCCGTTTCCAGCAGACAGTCCTCAGAAAGGGGAGAAAGGCTTTCCTCCCACCGGAGCAGATGGAGCCTTGCCTCCCTAAGGCGTTCTGTGGCTTCCATGGCCAGAGCCTTGTATTCCCGGTCCAGGCCTTCAAGCTCTTCCCGATAGGTTTCATCTGTGCCGGGGACGACGCACTTCAAATAGAGGTCGATGATCTCGTCGCCGTCCCGGGAGGGGAAATACTCGTGAGGGGCCGTGCTGTCCAGAAGGCAGAAATCAAGCTCCCGCACCGCCACCATGTCCAGGCTTTTCGGGTCCAGGGAACAATGATAGATCTCCGTTTCAAAGCCTCGCTCCAAAGCGGCCCGGGCAATTTTTTTCAAAAAGGTAGATTTCCCCGTGCCCGGCCTTCCCTTGATGAAAAACCTTCGGGGGATCTCCTGCGTCAGGCTTTCGATATAGTCCAGGTTCCCCTCATAGGTGGCGGCTCCGAAAAAGCGGCGGACCGCCCTTCCCGGACGCCCGGAAGCCTTTCCTTCCAGCAGCAGGGAGATCGTTTCCTTTGCTGCCTGATTGGCCGCCGGAAAATCCATGTTCTTTAAATAGATTTCCTCTTTTCGGTTGTGAAACGATCTGGCTTTTTGAAAGGTGTCTCTGGCTTCCCTCAGTTGTTCCTTTGCCTGCAAAAGCTCTTCCGACTTTTCTGTGATCCCCCAGAACTCCCCGGAGGCGAGGGGATCAAAGCCTATCACCCCCGCCCCGAGAGAGGGCAGGATCAGCCCCTCCAGAGAATGGGTCAGGCAATGGCGGATCTGATAAGCCTCCACGCCCTCCTGCCAAAGTTTATTATATACCTCTTCCAGGATCCTCTCCAGATTTCGGAAGGAGAAGCCGGAAAGGTGCAGGCTGCGGTTTAATAAGCGGAAATTATCCTCCAAAAAGGAGATGTCCTTCGGCCCGTTGGTATTGACAAAAAACTGGATCAATCGCCTCATCCCTTTTCCTGTTCAGATACTTTATCGATATGCGAAGGCTTTCCGAAACAGAACAAAGAGCGTTTAGAACAGGACCCGCAGATACCGGCAGCACCAACGCTCCAAAGGGGAGACCGTCTTTTCCAAAAAGGCAATATGGGCGTTCAGCCGGTTTTCAAACAGGGAAAGCTCCTGGGGCGTAAGGGTGTGCTGGCTGAACCTGGCCTTCCTTGCCAGATCCTCAAGCGCTTCGGAAAGGGGAGGCGGGCCTTCAAAGGGCAGATAGTTCTGCAGTGCCAGGATCCGGGCGTAATAGGAGAGGGCGGCCTCATTCCGGTTTTTACTGGAAAAGGCTTTCTCCCTGCGGGAAAGCAGGCGCCTTCTTCTCAGGACCAGAAGACCGGAAAGGCAGAGGATACCGAAAAGAAAGAGAAACAGGAAAAGAGGCCAATGGGGCGCTTCGGCGATTTGCGCCGTTTCTCCCGGTTGAGAGGGTTCCGGAGAGGTGATACCACCTACCGGCGGGCGGCTGCTTTCCGGAGTGGGAGTTACCGTCTCAGGGGAAACGGTGGGGGAGGGATCTTCCGCCCGGGGGTCCTCCGGAGAGGAGGGCGAAGGAGAGGGGGAAAATTCCGTGTGGTCCGGGGGCTGTGAGGTTTGGGAAAAATCCAGCCCGGGAGTGACCTCAACGGGTACCCACCCGCAGTTTTGAAAATAGACCTCCACCCAGGCGTGGGCGCTGTGGTCCGGAAGGTCTATCCATTCCGCTTCTTCCCCGGCAGGCGGAGCCACATATCCCTCCGCGTAGCGGGCGGGGATCCCTGCAGCCCGGAACAGCAGAGCGGCGGCGGTGGCAAAATGGACGCAGTAGCCCTTTTTGCCGGTGAGAAGGAAGTAGAGGACAAAGTCCTCTCCCTGGGGACACACCCCGGGAGAGAGGGTATAGGTACATTGACTGTGCACCGCTTCCACAATGGCTTTTATGAGCTGCCGGGGGGAGCCGTGATGGGAGAGAAGCAGTCCACGGTCCGATAGGTAACTTTCCAGAGGCTCTTTGAGCTGCTCCGGCAGCTGGGTGTCCGTCTTATTCACAAATTTTGAGTATCCGATCAGGCTCGAGAGAAAATCAGATTCGCTTTGGTGAAAGGGGATCTGCCAGGAAAAGGGATTTTCCATTTCCCAGCTCCACAAGGCGGAAACCGTGTATTCGCTCTCGCCGAAAATTCTGTTTTTCGTCTGGAAAAAGCCGTCCTCAACAGGCTCCAGAATGGAGGAGAGCCCCGATTCCGTCATGGTATAGGGCAGATAGGCGCACCGCGGGTTTGCCCCCACATTCCGTACCGTGAGGCTATACCGGACACTGTCCTCCTCAGCCATAGGAAGCTGGAAGAGCAGGCGGGCGTTTAAAAACTGAGCCTTTTCGCTTCCCAAAGCGGCTTTAGCCGCCGCGTTCTGTTCTTCGGAGCGCTGCTCCCAGCTCTCTCCGGTATACACGCTGCCGCAGAAGCCCTTGAGGTAGTCTGAAGCGGGCTTGGAGGTCTTGACACGCAGCATGGTTTTTCCGGTATAATTCCTGTCTCCCAGCTCTTTCAGATCCACACTGGTGTTGTTTTTCCCGATGCCCTTTGTCCGTTCCGGAACGGGAAACTGGGCCCCATGAAATACGCCGGAGCGGATGTCGTCCATCACCCGCGGGCGGCTGTAATGCTCCTCAGAGGCTGTATGAGAGGCGAAAACGAGAAAGAGAGACACCAGCAGCAGAACGGGCAGAGCGGCGGCTCTTGCCGCCAAAGCGCCGGAAATGTGAAAGGATCTTCTGGTTTTGATCAGTCCCTTTTCCCCTGTGAGAACGGGGCGCAGCAAAAGCAGGGAGCCCCAGAAAATCAGGATCATGGCAAGGGCGAAGGGGGGAGGCTCAATGGAGAACACCATGGGGACCAAAAGCAGAATGCCGCTGAACGCAAAGGCGAGAAATCCGCTGTTTTTACGGATCAGCGCCCAGGAAAGGGCCCATTGGAGGATGAGGGTGAGGGCGAAGGTGAAGAGGGCGGAGGAAAAGAGGATCTCTTTTCTGTCAAGGATCTCAAGTGGGAGAGCAGGAAGAGTAAGGCCGGACCTTTCCATATAGGCGCTGATCACCCGGTTCACCGTATAAAAAAGCCCTGCCCGCAGCTGGGAGGCAAAGATCAGGGAGCCTGCCAACAGCAGAAGGGGCAGGCAGAGGGTATAGAGAGCCCGGTGCTTTTTTTGCAGGAACAGTAGGGCGGAAAGGGCGGAAAACAGCAAATTACAGAGAAAAAGCCGCGAAAGGGACACCGGCAGGGAGAAGGCGGTGTAAAAGCAGAAGAGGGCGGAGCAGCCCCCCAGAAGCAGCAGGGGAAAATAGAAAAAGAAGAAAGAGAAAAAGGAGACCTTTCTGGTCAAAAGAGCAGGCTCAGAGAGAAAAAGGCCTTGGGCTTTTTCCACAGGCTTTTGCTTCATAAAGGCGCTCCTTTCCACAGAGTTTCCCGCCGCTCGGGATGCGGCTTTCAAGGTCAAAGAGTGAGGGCTTTCAAAACCTTCCCCAGGTTGTCACGGGAGAGAAAAAAGACGCTTTCCTGACTCTCCTGAACGGAGGGCAGAGCAGTGAGGGCAGCGAGGCGGGCTTCAGGCAGCAGCTGCCGGAGCGTGCCGAGGGATGAGGCCGGATTTTGGCAGGAAAGCAGCAGCGCGTGGGAGGTTCCGGGCGTAAAGGAGATATCGCCGGAAAAAAGCGGCCCCTGAGAGAAAAATTCTGTGGAGAGCAGATCTTTCCACAAGGGGGAGAGGGACCCCTTCGACACCGGCTTTTCCCGGACGGCGCCCTGCTTTTCCCGATACCAGATCCGGCAGGGACGCCCCTCTTTGGAGAGGCTGGAAAGCAGAGAAGCAAGGGCGTCCATCAGGCAGTCCTGCCGCTCCGGATCCCCGGAGAGATCCAGAAGCAGCAGGACCTCCTCGGGGAGGGGCAGGCTCATCTCCTTGTAAAGCAGTGTTCCGGCCTTTTCGGAAAGCTTCCAGTGGATCCTGGAAAGCCGGTCTCCCTCCCGATACTCCCGAATCCCGAAAAGCTCGGAGGGGTCATCCCCCGGCGTATCGGGAGAATAGTGCCCGTCCGGCGGATCTGCCGCAGGGTTGGGAAGCAGGGTGAGAGAGGCGGGAACGGCCCGGGGAAAGCAGAAGGCCGCAGCCTCAGACCTCAGCCTTCTCCGGAAGGAAAACAGGCCCAGATAGTCGTAAACACGAAATTCCTCTACCCGGCACAGAAGCTTCCCGCAGTATCGGGAAGAGAGGGTGTGAGAGAGGGCCTCCGCTGCCCCGGAGGTGAGAAAGCAGGTTTCTTCCTCCTTCTCACCCGTAAGAAGATTCTGCACGCTCACACGCAGGCGCACCCTGCCCCCCGGCAGAAAGACCGGCAGGGAGGCGGTGAGCTTGAGGGTGGTTTCCTCCCCCTTTCGGACAGCGGATTTTTCCAGCTGCAGGGAGACCTTCGCGCACAGCATACAGGGCAGAGAGCAGATCAGGGAAAACAGGGGAAACAAAACAACTGCCCAAAAGACATAGAAGGAGAGATACCCCAGAAAGAACAGATAGAAGGTGGCGGAAAAAAGCAGGATCACGCCGTATTCCAGACGGTTTTTCGCCATAGGCTTATCGCTCCTTTTCCAAAAGCCTGGGGGCCGGGACCTCCCTCAGCACCTGCATGAGGGGCGCTTTGGGGGGAACGCCCTGGGAAACAGCGTCAAAGCTTAAAAGAAGGCGGTGCTCCATAGTTTGGAAAAACAGGGCCTGCACATCGGCGGGGACAAGATAGTCCCTGCCGTTTATGAGGGCGCAGGCGCGGCTTACCCGCAAAAGGGCGGCCCCTGCCCTAGGGCTGGCGCCCAGGCGGATCTGTGGATGATCCCGGGTGGCGGCGGTGAGCTGGGCGATATACTGGTAAAGCTCCGGGGCCACATAGACCTGCTCGGTCTCCCTGCAAAGAGCTTTCAGCTCATCTGCGGAAAGCACCGGATGAAGAGAGTCTGTCGGCCGCTCTCCGGAGGCCTGTTTCAGGATCTGGATCTCATGCTCCAGATCCGGGTATCCGATGCTCAGGCGCAGCATGAACCGGTCCAGCTGAGATTCCGGAAGCAGATGGGTTCCGGCGGACCCCAGAGGATTCTGGGTGGCGATCACGGTAAAGGGTCTGGGGATCCGGTGACTGATACCGTCCACCGTCACCTGGCCCTCCTCCATGGCCTCCAGCAAAGCGCTTTGTGTTTTCGCGCTGGTGCGGTTGATCTCGTCCGCCAGAAAGAGGTTGCACAGTACCGCCCCCGGACGATACTCAAATTCCCCTGTACTCCGGTTATAAAAGGAGAAGCCCACCACATCCGCGGGGGTCACCTCCGGGGTGAACTGGACTCGCTGGTAGGAAAGGCCCAGGGCCTTGGAGAAGGCCAGGGCCAGAGTGGTTTTCCCCACGCCGGGGCTGTCTTCCAGCAGAATATGCCCCCCGGCCAGCATGGCCATGAGGATCTTACAGATGACGGCGTCCTTCCCCACAATGGCTTTTCGCACCTCCGCAATGACAGACAGGGCTTTGGGATGGATCATGACGATTCTCCTTTTCCGGTTTGCAGACTTTTCTGCATTATGTAAACCTAAGTATATCACAGAGAGAGAAAGATGAAAAGTGGTTTTTTTCCTGCCGGATGTAAGAAAATGAAGGGCGAAAAGGGGATTTCCCTGGAAGAGAAAAAAGAATTCTCTAAAAAAGGAAAAAAACCTTGACAAACTGTATAGACAAATGGTATAGTAAACCCGTATTCTGATAGCACGAAGATGAACTCACAGTTTTTGTAAGTCATTTGAACGTTGGATGGTTTACACAAGCTGTGAGTTTTTTACAGACGGATTCCTCGGGGTTTCCGAAGGGCTTTCGTCTGTACTGGAAGCGCGGCGATCCTGCCCGGCGCCTCAAGCGGCTATGCCGGATACGAACATTTTATGGAGGTGCCGAAGAATGAACGGTACAGTTAAGTGGTTCAACGCAGAAAAAGGTTATGGATTTATCTCTAACGACGACGGCGGCGAGGATGTTTTTGTACATTTCTCCGCGATCCAGTCCGAGGGCTTCAAGACTCTGGAAGAGGGTCAGAAGGTCACCTTCGAGACCGAGCCCGATCCCAAGAACAGCGAGAAGCTGAGAGCTGTCAATGTAGTGAAGCTGTAATTTTTTCTTTTGGAACAAAGAGCCGGTCCTCTTTTGAGAGCCGGCTCTTTTCCTTTAGGCCCGTTTCCCGAAAGAACACAATTATTTCAAAAACCGGGTTGACAAATTTTTTTCTGTTTGCTATAATAAAGCCCGTAAAAAATGCGGGTGTAGCTCATCTGGTAGAGCGCCACCTTGCCAAGGTGGAGGTAGCGAGTTCGAGCCTCGTCGTCCGCTCCAAAATGCGGCAAGCCCTTGCGGCTTGCCGCATTTTTTATGCTGCGGGAAAGCTGTGGCTTCCACATGTTTTTTTCAGAAAAAGCAAATGCAGGCCGTAATGAGCGGCCTGCATTTCTCAACTGTAAATCGGAAATCACGCTTTTCTCTGACTGTTGTTTTTTAAAAGAAGGCCTTCCGTTTTCAGGAAGCTTTTGCCGTATCCAGCCCGGCGATCTCCGTGCGGTAAAGCCTCAGGAACAAAAGAATGCTGGCGATGAGAGAGAAGACCTCTGCAATGGGGAACGCCCACCACACGGCGTTTACCTCGTGGAAAAGTTTCGCGAGGATCCAGGCGGCGGGAACCAGAATGATCAGCTGGCGCATCAGGGAGACGAGAAGGCTGTACATGCCGCAGCCTACCGCTTGGAACAAGGTAGAGCTCACAATGCCCAAAGCGGCGAACAGGAAGCAGGTGCAGATGATCTGCAGGGCGGGGATCCCCACCTCCAACAGCTCTTCTGTGGCGTCAAAGATACCCAGCAGCTTGTCCGGCAGAAAGAGAAAAATGGCCATCCCCACCGTCATGATGAGAAGGGCAATCAGGCATCCCTGCTTCAAGGCGGAGAGCAGCCGCTTTTTATTCCGGGCGCCGAAGTTATAGCCCATAATGGGCATGAGGCCCTGTGTCAGGCCGAACACCGGCATAAAGACGAAGGACTGCAGCTTGAAGTAAAGGCCGAATACGGTGTAGGCGGCGGTGGAGAAGGCGGCCAAAATGCCGTTTAAGGCCATAGTCATTACGGAGCCGATGGACTGCATCACGATGCCCGGCAGGCCCACGGCATAAATGTTTTTGACCGTGCTCCAGCTGAAGTGAAAGCCCTTGAAGCTGATCTTGATCTCATGCTCTGTGCGGGCCACCACAACGATACATACCAGCATGGAGACGATCTGCCCCCCTACTGTGGCGACGGCCGCGCCGGTGATGCCCAGCTTAGGCAGGCCGAACATGCCGAAGATCAGCACCGGATCCAGCAGGATATTGACAATGGCCCCTACCAGCTGGAAGACCATGGGCCAGATCATATTGCCGGTGGCCTGCAAAATCTTTTCCAGCGCCACGGAAACGAACATGCCGAAGGAAAAGATGCAGCAGATGGAGATGTACTGATCTCCCATATGAATGATCTCTGGGTCAGACTCGAATAAACGAAAGAAGGGCGTGGTGAAAAACGCCCCGTAAACGGCAAACACCAGAGAGGTGGCAATGCCCAGCAGGATCCCGTGTACCGCGGCGGAGCTGGCCTCCTCCCGTTTCCCTTCTCCCAGCCTGCGGGAAATGAGGGAGGTGACTCCCACGGCGGTGCCGATGCCGAAGGCGATCAGCAGATTCTGGATGGGAAAGGCAAGAGAGACGGCAGCCAGCCCCTTCTGATCGTATTGGGCGATAAAGTAGCTGTCCACAATGTTGTAAAGCGCCTGCACCAGCATGGAAAACATGGCCGGCAGGGACATGGAAAGAATCAGAGGCAGCATATGGGCCGTGCCCATTTTGTTTTGAGACAGGGTCGTTTCTTCCGTCATCGTTCACCACTCCTTTGGGATTTCCGCGCGATATACACGGCGCAGTAATGACGCGCATATCGCGCACGCCCGACTATTTTATCAAATTTTGAAAGAAAAAGGAAGAGTTTTTTTGTACCCCCTTACCTGCAGATAGAGGAAGTCTTGACTGGTTAAGTCCTCCGGTGCTATAATACTCTGGGGTGTACTAAAATTAAGGAGGTAGATAGAGATGAAAAAAGCTCTAGCTTTGCTGTTAGTTATGTTATTACTGCTTTCTTCAGCCGGATGTGGAGAAAGGGATAAAAATCTGAGCAACGAAAATGTTTCTCAACAATCTACTGAAAACATAAGCGGGCCTGAAGGCACAAAAGAGCCTGATAAATCAAGTGAGCCAAAGCACGGAGCTATAAGTGCGGACAATATCAGCTATGATGTACATATGACCGCCGATGGTAATATGCTTGTTTTTTTTACAAACAACAATGCCGAAGTTGTACCGGATTTTGAGGTAGAGGTTACTTTCTACGACACCAACAAAAAAATGCTTGGTGTTGATACTGATGGACATGACGCAGTATTGCCAAATGCGAAAGTTGTTTCGACATTTGACGTGCCACAGGATCAAAACTATTCACCTGTGGAAAAATTTGACTATGAAATTTCAATTAGACTTGTAGACGGGAGAGCGTATGACAATTTGACCAATGATCTTGAAATCGAAAGCAATATAGGGAGTAACGGGGTTGTTGCTCGGTTTACGAACAACTCTAATCAAGAAATAGAGGAATTAGAAGTTGTTGCCGTTTATTACAAGGATGGAAAGGCTGTAGGGTCCGATGAAGAGGAAAAGCATCACATTGCAAGCGGGGATTATGTAACGATCGAATTTAGCCAGCCTTATGATACATCTTTTGATTCGGTTGAATACGATGATTACGAAATCATTGTAAACCAAGCCCACAACTTTTAACACGATATGAAGTAGAGCTGAGGCGGAAGTCTTTTCTCCCCTCTGGCGGTGCACGCATTGAAAGGTTGTCACTCTCAGACAATTACTAACCTGCTTAGGAGAAAGCGGTGCACAATAACGCTCTTTAAATAAATGACTTTATTGATAGCGAATAGAGCGACCTGCCTTTTCGGTTTTGCCGTAGCCTTGGCATAGGTTTGTTCTGTTTGCTATTCTTTTTGCTATTCTTTTTTGTTTTCTACTCATCTCCTTCCCTTGTCTGGACAGATTGTAAACAAAGCCCCGTATTTCTTGCAATCTAAAGGAAAATCGAGTATAATAAAAACAATTGTATCAACAGACTCTCTATCGGGCGCGCCGCGCCCCCGATTCCGGCTGGGAAAGGCAAGGATTTTTAGATATGGCAAGCAATATTCTTACGAAATTTTTCGGAAACTACAGTAAGCGGGAGCTCAAAAGGATCCAGCGGCAGGTGGACGCCGTGCTGGAGCTGGAGGAAAAATACAAGGCCATGAGCGATGAGGAGCTGAAGGCTCAAACGCCCCGGCTCAAGGAGCGCCTCAAGGGGGGAAGCACCCTGGACGAGATCCTTCCGGAGGCCTTTGCCGCCTGCCGGGAAGCCATGGACCGCGTGCTTTCCATCAGGCTGTTCCCCGTGCAGGTGCAGGGCGGGATCATCCTGCATCAGGGCCGTATCGCGGAGATGAAAACCGGCGAAGGCAAAACCTTTACGCTGGCTCAGCCCGTCTATCTGAACGCTTTGACGGAAAAGGGCGTTCACGTGGTGACGGTAAACGAATATCTGGCCAAATATCAGGGCGAGATGATGGCCCGTGTCTTCAATTTCCTGGGGATGACGGTGGGGCTTGCCCTCACCGGGATGGATCCCGCGGAAAAGAAGAAGGCCTATGACTGCGACATCACCTATGGCACCAACAATGAGATGGGCTTTGACTATCTTCGTGACAACATGGTGATCTACAAGGAAAATAAGGTCCAGAGAGGCCATCACTACGCCGTGGTGGACGAGGTGGACTCCATTTTGATCGATGAGGCGAGGACGCCTTTGATCATTTCCGGGCAGGGGGACAAATCCTCCGATCTGTACGCGAGGGCCAATTCCTTTGCCCGCGCCCTGAAGCCGGTAAAGGTGAAGGAGACAGACGAAAAGCAGGATAACGACGAGCTGTATCAGGAATATGACTACATCATCAACGAAAAGCTGAAAACCTGCTCCCTGACCCGCCGGGGCGTAAAAAAAGCGGAGGACTTTTTCGGCATAGAAAACCTGACGGATGCGGACAATATCGCCATCCAGCACCATGTGAACCAGGCCATCCGCGCCTGGGGCATCATGCACCGGGATCAGGATTATGTGGTCAAGGACGGCGAAGTGATCATCGTGGACGAGTTCACAGGCCGTCTGATGTACGGCCGCCGCTATAACGAGGGGCTGCATCAGGCCATCGAGGCCAAGGAAGGCGTGGAGGTCGCAAGGGAGAGCAAGACCCTTGCCACCATCACCTTCCAGAATTATTTCCGCCTTTACGAAAAGCTTTCCGGCATGACGGGCACCGCCATGACGGAGGAAGAGGAGTTTTCCGAGATCTACCGGCTGGACGTGGTGGAGATCCCCACCAACCGGCCCATGATCCGGGAGGACTGCCCCGATGTGGTCTACAAGACCCAGGCGGCGAAGTACAAGGCCGTGATCGACGACATCGTAGAGCACCACGCAAAGGGGCAGCCGGTGCTGGTGGGCACCATCACCATCGAGAAGTCTGAGCTGTTGAGCAAGCTTTTGAAGCAGCGGGGCGTGGAGCATCAGGTTTTGAACGCCAAGTTCCACGAAAAGGAAGCCCAGATCGTGGCCCAGGCCGGCCGGAAGGGAGCCGTCACCATCGCCACCAATATGGCCGGGCGCGGCACCGATATCCTGCTGGGCGGCAACGCTGAGTTCATGGCGAAGGCCGAAATGCGCAAAATGGGCTTTTCCGAGGAGCTGTTGGTAGAAGCCACCGCCTACAGCCATACTGAGGACGAGGAGATCCTAAAGGCCAGAGAGACCTTCTCTGAGCTCAACCGGAAGTATAAAGAAGAGATCGCGCCGGAGGCCCAGGAGGTCAAGGACCTGGGCGGGCTTTATATCATCGGCACCGAGCGCCACGAGTCCCGCCGGATCGACAACCAGCTGCGCGGTCGTGCCGGACGCCAGGGAGACCCGGGTAAAAGCCGGTTCTATATCTCCCTGGAGGACGACCTGATGCGTTTGTTCGGCGGCGAGCGGATCCAGGCTTTGATGGACCGGATGAAGATCGCGGACGATGTGCCCATTGAGGCGGGCATGGTGTCCAGCTCCATCGAAAACGCCCAGCGCAAGGTGGAGAGCAGAAACTTCGGCATCCGGAAAAATGTGCTGCAATACGATGATGTGATGAACCTGCAGCGGGAGAAGATCTACAGCCAGCGCGACGAGGTGCTGGGCGGCGCGAACATGAAGGAACAGATCATGAAAATGATCGAGGGGACCATCCAGTCCAGCGTCTCCCTGTTCCTGCCCAAGGACGCCCCTCATGACGACTGGGATTTAAACGGCTTGAGAGAGCAGTTTATGGGCTGGCTGATCGGTGAAGACGATTTCCAGTTCACCAAGGCGGAGATTGAGGAGCTGGAGCCGGAATACATGGTGGATCAGCTCACGGAAAAAGCCGCCGCCCTCTATGAGAGCCGGGAGAAGGAGTTCACCTCTCCCATTATGCGGGAAGTGGAGCGCGTTGTGCTGCTGCGCAATGTGGACCAGGAGTGGATGGACCACATCGACGCCATGGAGCAGCTGCAGGACGGCATCCGCCTGAGAGCCTACGCCCAGCAGGACCCGGTGGTGGCCTACCGGCTGGAGGGCTCCGATATGTTTGACGCCATGATCGACTCCATCCGTGAGAAGACGGCGAAGATGGTGCTCACCGTGCGCCTGCGCACCAAGGAGGCCCCCAAGCGGGAAAAGGTGGCGAGAGAGACCTCCGCCGGGACGGCCGGAGACGGCACGGTGAAGAAACAGCCTGTGCAAAAGGCGAAGAAGCCGGGAAGAAACGACCCCTGCCCCTGCGGCAGCGGACTCAAGTACAAAAAGTGCTGCGGAAGAAACGAATGAGGGCAGCAGAAACTATCAAAGCAGGAATCAGGAAAGCAGGAGTGATGTACATGACTTGGAGAAAAAAACTGTTGGCCGCGGCCCTTTCCGCCCTTCTGGCGGGATCCCTCTCGGCCTGCAATGTCCCTACTCCCGGATTTTCCGACTACGATGTGTCAAGCTATGTGCAGGCCTTGCTGGACAGCAGCTACCTACAGGAAAATGACGATTTTATGGCCATCACCGCCTCTACCGAGGAGCGGGCGAAGCAGAACAATGTGGAAGCGGTGGAAAACGCCGCGGTGCTGTTCTGCAACGCCTATGGGATCTCTCCCTCAGACGCTCAGCTGGTGGAGTTGCAGAAGGTCATGCGTCAGGCCTATCAGCTGGCGAAATACACGGTGAAGGAAGAGCAGAAGACCGACAGCGGGTATTATCTGGAGGTGGAGGTGACGCCCATCACCAACTTCCGGGGCCGCACAGCGGATCTGGAAAAGCTGAAGGTGGAGGCTCAGAACGAGGCCACCGCCATCAATGACTCCTCTTCTCTCCCGGAAAGCTCCGAGGAGGACTACTGGACCGATGACGATACCGGGGACGATTGGGAGGAAGGCGATGAGGAGAGCAGCGAGGTAAGCTCCACTCCCGAGCCCCAGAAGACCGTCAGTGCCAACGAGCTTTTTGTGGATAAGGTCATTGAGTTTTGCAAAAACGAGCTGAAAAGCCTGAGCTTTGATACACCCGTCACCATTTCCATGGATATCCTTCAGACGAAGGATGGCGAGCTTCAGCTGGACATGAATCAGGTCAGCGTGATCGACCGCACCGTGATATACCTGGCAAAATAACCCGTTGTCCGGGCGGAATCGTTCCGCCCGGATTTTCGTAACAGATTAGAAAGCTTTTAGGGCGGAGGATGCTTTGCCCATCGAAAAGGAGTGAATGATTTGTTGGAACAGCTTTACACCGCGAATTTATTTGACTTATCTCATACCCAGGCGAAGGAGCTTCTGGAGAAAACAAAGTACCCCTGGGAGGCCCTTCCGAAAATCGGAGAGCTGGTGCTTGCTCTGGGAAAGGCCCTTCCCAAAGAGGAGTATGAGCAGAGAGAGGAAAATGTCTGGATCCACAAAACAGCGAAGATCTATCCCAACAACTTTTTCGCGGGCCCCTGTATCATCGGCCCGGAAACCGAGGTGCGCCCCGGCGCGTTTATCCGGGGCAAGGTGCTGGTGGGAAAGGGCTGCGTGGTGGGAAACTCCACAGAGCTGAAAAATGTGATCCTGTTTGATACGGTCCAGGTGCCCCATTACAACTATGTGGGGGATTCCATTCTGGGCTTTCACTCCCATATGGGCGCGGGGGCGGTGACCTCCAATGTGAAGCAGGATAAATCCCTGGTCACTGTGGCGACCGAGGAGGGCCGCCTGGAAACGGGCCTTAAAAAATTCGGGGCCATGCTGGGAGACGGAGTGGAGATCGGCTGCAACAGTGTACTGAATCCCGGCACCGTCATCGGAAAAGGCTCCCGGGTATATCCCCTTTCCATGGTGCGGGGCTTCCTGCCCGCGGGAAGGATCTTTAAGCGCGGAGAGAGCTTTGCGCTTCGCCCTTAAAATGAACGGCAAGAAGGAAAAGGAAAAGGGAATGGGGAGAATGAAGCGGCAGGCGCTCAGCGAAAAGCAGGAAAAGACGATAGTGATCGCGTTGATCGTGATGGGGGCAGCGCTTCTTTTGTCCCTGATCTCTTACGCCTGTTTTCGCTTTGAGACAGGGATAGAAGAGACCTCCTCTTACAGTGGGATCCCCGCGCTGGATATCTTCAATTTTTTGGGCGACCATATTTATCTCATTCTTGCCCTTCTGTTCCTGGCCTTTGGGGTGGCCTCTCTGGTGAAAAAGCGTCCGATCCCCGGCACACGGGTGGTCTATGGGATCGCTTTGTTTTTATTTGCCTTGATCACGACAGAGGCAGTCGAATTTTTCCGTGTTAGCTTTTTTTACCCTGATGTGGCTTCGCAGTTTTCTACTCCGCCCCTGTGGAAGAGATTTGCCTTTTGGCCTGTTTCCCTTATCGAAACATATTTTTTTCTGTTGTTGGGCCTTTGGTCTGCGGGAAAAGGGACTGCTATGGCGGCTGTGTTTGGTTCGGCTTATTATCAGGTGATGAACCTGGTGATTCTATTTTACCAGCTTGAAGAACGCCTCAGTGACTTGGGGATCCGAAATTACACGATCATGCAGCGTCTATTTTCCATTATCAGCATGGTTCTGTACGGGCTTTGTGTCATTTTTTGGGTCTCCTTCCTGGGAAATGGAAGAAAGGTTCGCTTTAAGCTTTTGGGTTTAATAGTGGGATATCATAACGCGTTCTCCCTATCCTGGCTTCTGAGCGTTGTCACATTTCCTCTTCAGAAAATGCTGCTGACCAGTGAGGGGCGTGAGCTACCCTTTACCTTTTCCTATGGTTCCCTGGCAGTGGTCGTTCTCACAGCCGCGGCGGATGCCTTTTTGATTCACCGCTTCCATGGGAAGAAAAAAGAGGTGGAAGAAATAGAAAAAACAGCAGCAGAAGAAGATTATTCTATTCTGGGAAAGGAGGCGTGACGCTTCATTGGAAATGATCCAAGAATTTTTGCAGTCCGGTTTTCTGCCCACCGCCCTGCTGATCGTGAGGGCTGTGGTTCCGGTTCTTGCGCTGTATGTGGTGTGGAGAAGCTACACCTCCTTCCAAAAAGGACAGCGCAGAAGGGACCCGGTGGTGGTCCTGTGGGACGAGGGCTCCAACGCGAGGCTCCCGGTGCTTTACTGGGAAAACTCCATCGGACGCAGCAAAAGCTGCGATGTCTACCTGCCGGACGCCTCCGTTTCCAGAGATCACGCGGTGCTCATGCGCCGGGACGAGGGATGGGTCATCTGCGATACCGATTCCAAATCCGGAGTTTTTGTCAACGGGAAAAAGGTGCAGGACAGAAAGCTTTTAAAGATTGGGGATAAGATCACCCTGGGCTCCACCACTCTGTCCCTTTGGAATTCTGACGCTCAGCCCCAGCGCAGCAGGAAGGCGTTCACCGGTTTTTCCAAGAACGCCGCTTCTCCCTTCAAGCTGATGTTTGTGGCCTCTCTGGTCCACTTTCTCATGGCGGTGCAAAGCTGCTTCCAAAACGGAGGCTTCGCGCCGGACAAGTTTATCCCCTTCCTCACCGTGCTGCTCATGGGCTGGGGATTGTATGTGATCTCTGTAGGCGTGCTCAAACGGGTCAGCTTTGAGATCGAGACCATCGCCTATCTGCTTTCCGGGATCGGTATCAATCTGCTGGCAGCCAGCGACCCGGACGCCGCCAGGACCCAGATTGTGGCCATGGCTATGGGGATGGTGCTGTTCTCCCTTCTGATCTGGTTCATGAACGATATGGAACGGGTGGCAAAGCTCCGCCTGTGGATCGGCCTGGGGGCTTTGGGACTGCTCATGCTGACGCTGGTCATCGGCACCGAGGTCTACGGCGCGAAGGGCTGGATCCTGTTGGGCCCCCTGAGTGTTCAGCCCTCGGAATTTGTAAAGATTGCCTTTATCTTTGTGGGCACCTCCACGCTGGACAGGCTCCAGACCCAGAAGAATATCTGGGAATTCCTGATCTTCACCGGCGCCTGCATGGGGTGTCTCGCGCTGATGAATGACTTCGGAACGGCGCTGATCTTCTTTGCCTGCTTCCTGATCATCGCCTTCATGCGTTCCGGCAGCGTGCGCACCATCGCCCTGGTGCTGGTGGGGGCGGCGCTGTGCGTTTTCCTCATTTTGAAGTTCAAGCCCCATGTGATCGCCAGATTCGCCGTGTGGGGCAACGCTTGGAGCGACGCCTATGGCGACGGCTTCCAGCAGACCAGGACCCTGACTTATATCGCCAGCGGCGGAATGTTCGGCATGGGGCTGGGGCAGGGGTATCTGTGCAATATGTTCGCCTCCGACAGCGACCTGGTGTTTGGGATGCTCTGCGAGGAGCAGGGCCTTGCCCTGGGAATGACGGTGCTGCTGGCCTTGGGAATACTCATCTTATACGCTCGCAGCGATGTGACCCGCAGCCGTTCCACCTTCTTTTCCATCGCCTCCTGCGCGGCGGCGGGAATGTTGGTGTTCCAGGCCTGTCTCAATGTGTTTGGCCCCACGGATATTCTGCCCTTCACCGGCGTCACCCTGCCCTTCCTCAGCGCGGGCGGCTCCAGCATGATGGGTGTGTGGGGGCTGATGGCCTTTCTGAAGGCCTCTGACGAGCGCACCTACGCGGCCCGCCGGGCGTCCCGCCGCGGGGCTTCCTCCAACCGGAAAACGCCGGATCCGGCACGAAAGGGAAGCGCAGGCCGCAGAGGAGCGGCACACTCCGGTTCAATGGAGGATATTTATTCATGAAAACAGTAGGGTTTCGTTCTATCGTGCTGTATCTGCTGCTGGCGGTTCTGGCAGGCGGCGCGGGCTATCTCATCGTCAATCTGTTTTTTCACGGAAGCCAGTGGGCTATGCAGCCCTATAACGGCCACATCTACGCCGAGGACGCCACGGTGAAGTTGGGGGAAATCGAGGACCGGGACGGTCTGCTTTTAGCCGCCACCGGAGAAGAGGGCCGGTATTATAACGACAGCGAAACGGTACGCAAAGCGATGCTGCACACAGTAGGGGACCCCTACGGGATGATCAGTACCAGCGTGGAGCACACCATGAGCAGCCGCCTGTCCGGCTACAACTTCTTTACGGGACTCAACCGCACGGTTTTCAGTCAGATGGGTACAGATGTGACGCTTTCTCTGGACGCGGGAGCCTGCACGGCGGCCTATGAGGCGATGAACGGGCACAACGGGGCGGTATTCGTCTATAACTACAATACCGGCGAGGTGCTGTGCAAGGTCAGCGCCCCCACCTACGATCCGGAAAATGTGCCGGAGGATATCGAGGAAAACGACGCTTACCGCGGCGCTTACCTGGACAACTCCCTTTCCGCCTCCTTCACGCCGGGCTCCATTATGAAGGTGGTTACGGCCGCGGCAGCCATGGAAAAATGGCCGGACTCCTGGATGGACCGTGTCTATTCCTGCGAGGGCGCGGAAGAGCTTGGCGGAGACCAGATCACCTGCCTGCACAGCGAGGCTCACGGCGAGCAGGATCTGAGCAGCGCAATGGGTAATTCCTGCAATCTCTATTTCGCCAAGCTGGCAAACGATGTTGGCGCCGAAGCCCTTCAAAAGAAAGCGGAGGAAATGGGCTTCAACAGCGAGCTTCATATGGGTTCCATCCCCATCTCCAAAAGCGAGATCGATCTGTCCTCCTGCAACCGGAACCAGCTGGGCTGGGCGGGAGTAGGGCAGTATACCATTCTGGCAAACCCCTACCACATGGCCGTCCTGATGGGAGCCATCGCCCGGGGAGGGGAGTATACCGAGCCCGTTCTAACGCGGAACCAGGACCTTTTCAGCGGGCTGACAGGAGGAAAGAGCCATCAGCTTTGCACCGCAAAGGAGGCCCAAAATTTGAGGTCTCTGCTGCGAAACAATGTGGAGAACTATTACGGAGATTGGATGTTCCCGGAGGGCATGAGCGTCTGCGCGAAGACCGGCACCGGCGAGGTGGGAGAGGGAAAAGCCCCCAACTGCTGGATGATAGGCTTCTGCGATTCAGAGGAGTATCCCTATGCCTTTGCCGTCATGGCGGAGGAGGGAACTGGAGGCGTGGAAAGCGCCGGAACGGTGGTTTCTGCCGTCTTGCAGGCGCTGAAATAAGAGATGATGCTCCCCTTTTGGGGCAGGTCACGACAGAGGAGGAAGCGATTATGAAGATCGAAAAGCTCACCCCGGCCTTTAAGGACTATCTCTGGGGCGGCGTAAAGCTGCGGGAGAGATACGGGAAAAAATGCGATTACGACAAGGTGGCGGAAAGCTGGGAGCTCTCCACGCATCCCGCGGGAGAAAGCAGAATCCTGGGAGGAGAGTATGACGGGCTGACGCTCAGCGAGTATTTCCGCAAAACAGGAAAAAAGGCTTTGGGAAAAAACTGCGAAGCCTTTGAAAACTTCCCGGTGCTCATCAAGCTGATCGATGCGAAGGATCCCCTTTCCATTCAGGTGCATCCCAGCGACGAGTACGCTCTGAAAAACGAGGGGGAGTACGGAAAAACAGAGATGTGGTATGTGATGGACTGCGAAGAGGGGGCTTCCCTCTATTTTGGCGTCAACCGGCAGGTCACCCGGGAAGAGTTTCGAAAGCGGATCGAGGACAATACGCTTTTAGAGGTCTTAAACAAGGTGGATGTGCATCCGGGAGATGTGTTTTTCATCAAATCCGGCACCATCCACGCCATTGGAGCGGGGATCCTCATCTGCGAGATCCAGCAGAATTCCAACTGCACTTACCGCGTGTATGACTACGGCCGCCGGGGCGCGGACGGGAAGCTCCGGGAGCTCCATGTGGAGAAAGCCCTGGCAGTATCTGACTTCACGCCCTCCGACACCTCCCAGCGAGGCGGAGAGCGGGAAGAGATCCCGGGGGGCACGAAGAGAAGCCTCGCTTCCTGCAAGTATTTTACCACAGAGCAGTATGAGGTCCGCTCTTCTGTAGAACTGGAGGCGGGGGAGGATTCCTTCCTTTCCTTGATGATCCTCACGGGGGAGGGAACCGTCTCCGGGAAGGAAAACAAGGTCGCCTTTCGGGCGGGCGACAGCCTGCTTGTCCCGGCAAATTCCGGTAAGGTAACGCTGCGGGGCGTTTGCAGCTTCATCAAGACTACCGTATAAATACTGTATCAAGGGAGGAGCATACCGTGAAAATCATTTTGATGGGAGAGCCCATGGGGCTTTTCATGGCAGAGGAGGCAGGGGCGCTCAGTGAGGTGAATACCTTTCGCGCCTCCATTGCCGGGGCGGAATACAATGTGGCGGTGGGACTTGCCCGGCTGGGCCACACCCCGGCCTACTGCACCCGCCTGGGGTTTGACCCGATGGGGGAGAAGATCTTAAACGGGATGAGAAAAAACGGGATCTCTACCGACCTGGTGTCTCAGGCCGAGGGGGAGCTGACCGGGTTTATGATGAAGAGCTCCACAGCGAAGGGAGACCCGGATATCTATTACTACCGGAAGAATTCCGCCGCGTCCCGGAGCTCCCCTCAGGAGATCGACCGCCTGGATCTTTTCGGCTGCGGGTGGCTTCATGTGACCGGCATTTTCCCGGCGGTGTCTGAAAATGCTCTGGCGGCTACTAAGAGACTGATCGCCCGGGCCAAGGCGCTGGAATTGCCCATCTCCTTTGATCCCAACCTGCGCCCGCAGCTGTGGAAGGACGAAAAAACCATGGTCTCCACCTTGAATTCCCTTGCCCAGGACGCTTCCACAGTGCTGCCTGGGATCGGAGAGGGCAAGCTTCTCACCGGCAGGGACACGCCGGAGGGGATCGCTGAGTTTTACCACGCGATGGGCGTGGAAAACGTGGTGGTAAAGCTGGGAGCAAACGGCGCCTATTTCTCCCAAAAGGGAGGAAAAATCGGCGTTTCCCCCGCTTTCCCGGCACGGAAAAAGGTGGATACGGTAGGCGCAGGAGACGGCTTTGCCGCCGGTGTGATCAGCGCTCTGTGCGAGGGGGAGGACCTGGAAAAGGCCGCGTTCCGCGGCAATGTGCTGGGGGCCATCCAGATCACCCACAAAAGCGATAACGAGGGGCTTCCCACCAGGGAGGAGCTCTCCAAGATCATTCTGGCAGGAACGGCCTGAGGGAATTTAGTTGTTAGTTGTTAGATATTAGTCGTTAGAAAGATCCTTGGCTCTCCCTCTGGGAGAGCTGTCACCGAAGGTGACTGAGAGGGCGTCCCTTGGCCCCCTCTGACGAGAGAGCTGTCAGCGAAGCTGGCTGAGGGGATAGAACTTTACTGCTCCAACTGCTGCCCTCTCCGTCATGGCTTCGCCATGCCACCTCTCCCATAGGGAGAGGCAAGAAGGAATTTGTAGCCGCCCCTTGGCTCCCCCTTTGGGGCGATGTGCCCCGGTGGGGCACGCCCATCGCCGCCCGAGCCGGCAGCCGAGACGCTGTCAGCGAAGCTGACTGAGGGGATGGAACTTTGCTGCTCCAACTGCTGCCCTCTCCGTCATGGCTTCGCCATGCCACCTCTCCCATAGGGAGAGGCAAGAAGGAATTTGCAGCCGCCCCTTGGCTCCCCCTTTGGGGCGATGTGCCCCGGTGGGGCACATCGCCGCCCGAGCCGGCAGGCGAGACGCTGTCAGCGAAGCTGACTGAAGGGATAGAACTTTGCTGCTCTTACTTATCCCCTTCGCCGCGGCCATGCCGCGCCACCTCCCCTTTAGAAAAGGGGAGGCAAGGCGGGGAACAAGGGTAGGCAAAAGAAAGAGCCTCCCCTTATATAAAGAGGAGGCTTCTCTAACGACTAATATCCAGCATCCAGAATCTAGCTTCTAGTATCTAACTGCTAAAAGGCAGCGCCTCAGCCGTGCTCCGGGCCGGTGACCGGTTCCGGATAGGTTTTACCGAAGGTCTCCACCGTCACCCGCTCCATGATCTGATCCTCATGGGGCCTGTCTGCCCGGTCCCGGGGAGAGGAGACGATGGCCTGGGCCACCTCCATGCCCTCGGTCACCTTGCCGAAGGCCGCGTATTGGCCGTCCAGATAGGGGGCGTCGTCCACCATGATAAAGAACTGAGATCCGGCGCTGTCCGGGCGCTGAGAGCGGGCCATGGAGATGACGCCGGTAGTATGTTTCAAATCGTTTTTGAAGCCGTTGGAGGCGAATTCTCCGTGGATGCCGTAGCCGGGTCCGCCCATGCCGGTACCCTCCGGGTCGCCGCCCTGGATCATAAAGCCGGGAATGACACGGTGGAAAATGGTGCCGTCATAAAATCCCTTCTCCACAAGAGAGATAAAGTTGTTGACGGTGTTGGGAGCTATCTCAGGGAAAAGCTCTGCCTTCATTACGCCTTTGGTGGTTTCAATGGTGACAATAGGATTCTGCATTTGTTACCTCCGATTTTCTTTTTCAATTTTATTTTATCATTTTTTAATGACCGGAAAGAGAAGCGTTTTTCGTTTAAGAGCTTCTCCCATATGGCCAAGAAGCGGCCATTTAGGACCACAAAGTGACCATGATATGATTGCAGACGATCATGCTATGATCATTATAGCATGTTTCTCCCTTCTTTTCCTTCCTTTTCCATAAATTCAAAAATTATTCATAAAAAGGGGATGTTTCGATGAAGCTGGTATCCTGGAATGTCAATGGGCTGCGAGCCTGTATGGCAAAGGGCTTCTCCGGGTTTTTGGAAGAAGAGGCGCCGGATGTGATCTGCCTGCAGGAGACGAAAATGAGCAAAGATCAGGCGGATTTCTCCTTCCCTGGGTATCTGGAATACTGGAATTCCTGCACGGTAAAAAAGGGCTATTCCGGCACGGCTTTGTTTTCCAGAACAGAGCCGCTGAGCGTGACCTATGGCATCGGCAGGGAAGAGTTCGACTGCGAGGGAAGGGTGATCACCGCCCAGTTTCCGGACTTTACCCTGGTGACGTCATACACGCCCAATTCTCAGCGTGATCTTGTCCGGATCGATTTCAGAATGGCTTTTGAGGACGCGTTTCGGGAATATCTTTCCAAGCTCAGAGAGGAAAAGCCGGTGATCGTCTGCGGAGACCTGAATGTGGCCCACCGGCCTATCGACCTGAAAAATCCCAAAAGCAATGTGGGGAACGCAGGATTTTCCTATGAGGAGCGGGGGAAATTCAGCGAGCTGCTGGCAAGCGGATTTTTAGACACCTTCCGGTATTTTTATCCCGAGCAGGAGGGGGCCTATTCCTGGTGGAGCTACCGCTTCCACAGCCGGGAACAGAATACGGGCTGGCGCATTGACTATTTCCTCGCGGACGAGAGGCTTCAAAGCAGGCTTTCGGACAGCCGCATCCTCTCTCAGGTGATGGGCAGCGACCACTGCCCGGTAGAACTGATTTTAAAAGATTGAAGCCGCCTTCAGAAGGAACACGAAGCAGGAAGCTTAATTGTCGAAGGAGGGTAAAAGATGGAGAAGCTGGAACAGTTAAGGGAATGGGTGGAAGAAAGCGAAAGCACCGTTTTTATGGGCGGCGCGGGAGTGTCCACTATGAGCGGGATCCCGGATTTTCGCAGTGCCTACGGGCTTTACCGGGAGAGGCAGCAGGGCATTTCCTATGAGGAGATGCTTTCCCACACCTACTTTGTCCGCCATACAGAGAAATTTTATGATTTCTTCCGGCGGGTTATGCTTTACCCAGAGGCTAAACCCAACGACGCCCACCTTGCCCTGGCCGGGCTGGAGGCCGCCGGGAAGCTCCGGGCGGTAGTGACTCAGAATATCGACGGGCTGCATCAAAAGGCGGGCAGCAAAAAGGTCATCGAGCTTCACGGCAATGCTGGCCGCTATTTTTGCACCTCCTGCGGGAAAAGCTTTTCCATGGAGGAGATCCTGTCCGCCTCCGGCGTGCCCAGATGCTCCTGCGGCGGGCTCATCCGCCCGGATGTGGTGCTCTATGAGGAATCGCTGAAGGAGAGCGACCTGGAGGAGGCCTCCCGCCTGATCTCAAAAGCGCAGCTGCTTTTGGTGGGCGGGACCTCGCTGGTGGTGTATCCGGCCGCCGGATTGATTCGTTATCTAGGCTCTGAAGCGCGGCTGGTGATCCTGAATCAGGATGAGACTCCCTTTGACAGTGAGGCGGATCTGGTGTTCCATGAAGACCTGTGCAAGGTGCTGAAAGCGCTCAGGGAAGGCTTGTAGAAACAGGATTTCCAGGAAAAGTAAGGGGCGGTTTGTATGACAGAAGCAGAGCAGAGAATAGCGGCGAGACAGTTTATAACCGATTGGAAAGAGCGAGTAGGAGAAAAACAGGAAACACAGTCTTTTTGGCTGATGCTGTTGCAAAGAGTGTTCGGCATAGTGGAGCCAGACAAGCTGATAGCCTTTGAGTTGCCGGTCAGAATTGATGGGACAACAAAATTCATAGACGGCTACATAAAGAGCACCGGCGTGCTGATAGAGCAGAAGGGGGCAAAAATTGACCTGCGAAAAGGAGAGCGCCAGTCAGACGGAGCTATACTGACGCCTTTCGGACAAGCCCGAAGATACGGTGAAAAGCTTCCCCACGACATGAATCCCCGCTGGATCGTGGTGTGCAATTTCCAGAGCTTTGAAATACACGACATGAACCGGCCCAATGAGGAGCCGGAGATCGTGCTGCTGGAGAATCTGGAAAAGGAGTATCACCGCCTGGGCTTTCTGGTGGATACGGGAAACGAAAATATCAAAAAGGAAATGGAAATTTCCTTACAGGCCGGAGAGCTGGTGGGGAAGCTCTATGACGCTCTTTTGAAGCAGTACAAGGACCCGGACGACCCGGCGACGCTTCAAAGCCTGAACAAGCTGTGTGTCCGGCTGGTATTTTGTCTGTACGCAGAGGACGCCGGGATTTTCGGGAAAAGAAATCTCTTTCATGACTATCTGCAAGCGCATAGCAGCGAAGCGCGACAGGCACTAATCAATTTATTCCACATTCTTGACCAGAAGGAAGAAGAGCGAGACCCCTATCTGGATGACGACCTGCTGGCCTTTCCCTATGTAAACGGAGGCCTGTTCGCGGATGAAAGCATTGAAATTCCCCGTCTGACGGAAGAGATCGTGGAGATCATTTTGCAGAAAGCCAGCGAGGACTTTGACTGGAGTGAAATCAGCCCTACCATTTTCGGGGCGGTGTTTGAAAGCACCCTGAACCCGGAAACCCGACGCTCAGGAGGTATGCACTACACCAGCATTGAGAACATCCACAAGGTGATAGACCCGCTGTTTCTGGACGAGCTGAAAGCAGAGCTTGCGGAAATCCTTTCTGAGACCGTGGAGAAGACCCGGAAAGCCAGACTGGAAGCCTACCAAAAGAAGCTGTCAAGCCTGACATTTTTAGACCCGGCCTGCGGGTCAGGAAACTTTTTGACGGAAACCTACCTCTCTCTGCGCAGGCTGGAAAACCAGGTGATTTCCGAGCTCCGGCACGGGCAAACGTCTTTTGGAGAAGTGCAGAAGGAAAACCCCATTCAGGTCTCCATCGGGCAGTTTTACGGAATCGAGATCAACGACTTTGCCGTGACGGTGGCGAAGACCGCTCTCTGGATCGCGGAAAGCCAGATGATGAAGGAGACCGAGGATGTTGTGCATATGGCGCTGGATTTCCTGCCCCTGAAAAGCTATGCCAATATTGCAGAGGGAAACGCCCTGCGGCTGGACTGGAATGAGGTCGTTCCCAAGGAAAAGCTCCATTATATCATGGGGAATCCTCCGTTTGTGGGGGCCTCTATGATGACGGCAGAACAAAAAGGAGACGCTGTGGCTGTTTTTGGCAAAATCAAACTATCCAATAGCATTGATTATGTAGGTGCTTGGTATCATAAAGCAGCAGACTTCATGTCAGAAACCACGATTCGGACAGCTTTCGTTTCTACAAACAGTATTACGCAAGGAGAGCAAGTAGCTCCGCTTTGGGAAAAACTTTTTATTGATTATAAAATCCACATAGACTTTGCATATAGGACTTTTCGATGGGACAGCGAGGCAAGTTTGAAAGCTCATGTGCATTGCGTAATTGTGGGGTTCAGCTCTTCATTAAAACGAGGGACAAAGCTGATATATACAGATAACGGTGCACAAACAGCAATCAACATCAACGCATATTTGATTGATGGACCTGATGTGTTCATTTCCAGCAGAAGTAAGCCTTTATGTGATGTTACAGAGATGGTATATGGAAACAAACCAACTGATGATGGAAACTTTATTCTGACACAGGAAGAACGAGATACCGTTTTATGTCTGGAACCTGAGTTAGAGAAATATATCCACCCCTATATTGGCTCTGTAGAATTTATTAATTAAGAAGCAGAGGTACTGTTTCTGGCTTAAAGATATCCAGCCAACTGAAATAAAAAGCAGTAAAGAATTATATCAGCGTGTTGAAGCTGTTAGAAAGTTCCGTTTGAACAGTACGGCTGCGCCTACAAGGGCAAAGGCTGACGCTCCGCATTTATTCTTTTTTATATCGCAACCAAAGAAGCATTATCTTATGGTTCCGCGCGTGTCATCGCAGAATAGAAAATATGTTCCAATAGGGTTTATGGAACCATATGTTATTGCAAGCGATTCCTGCTCCATTATTCCGAACGCTCAACCATATCATTTTGGTGTACTAACTTCGAATGTCCATATGGCATGGATGCGAACGGTGACAGGACGATTAAAAAGCGATTATCGTTATTCAGGAAGTGTCGTTTATAACAACTTCCCCTGGCCCACGCCTACAGAAGAACAAAAGGCCAAAATAGAAGAAACGGCACAGGCTATTCTGGACGCCCGCGCCCTCTATCCCGATTCCAGCCTTGCCGATTTGTATGACGAGACCACTATGCCGCCGGAGCTTAGAAAAGCGCACCAGCAGAATGACAAAGCCGTTATGCAGGCTTACGGTTTCGATGTGAAAACCATGACGGAATCAAGCTGTGTCGCTGAATTGATGAAGCTTTATCAGAAGCTTACGGAAGCGAAATGATGATCTACCGGAAGGTCCTTTCTCTTTGGCGGTAGCAGATACGGCAGACCCGCCGTATATTTGATACGAAATACTTTGCTGTGGGAGGGATGCTCATATGAGAGAAAAGCTGAAGAAGATTTTGCATCAGTATTCTCCGGTCAATTTCCTGTTTCTGTTTTTGGCCGGAGTGATCAACGCCATAGGCGTTACTGTTTTTATCGCGCCGGTGCAGCTGTATGACAGCGGGATCTCCGGAACGTCTATTTTGCTGTCGCAGATCACACCGGAAATGTTTTCCCTCTCCATGTTCCTGCTGGTGTTAAACATACCGCTGTTTCTGTATGGGCTGAAGAGGCAGGGCGCGGTTTTTACCGTGTACGCAATTTTTGCGGTGGTGGTCTATGCCGTCACGGCGTGGCTGATCACGGACGTCCTGCCCATCGACGTCAGCATCGCCTCCCCTCTGGCGGGGACCGATCTGTTTTTGTGCGCTATTTTCGGCGGCATTATTTCCGGGATCGGAAGCGGAGCCGCCATTCGGTACGGCGGGGCAATGGACGGGATCGAGGTGGTCGCCGTTGTTCTCGCAAAAAAGCTGGGAATCTCCATCGGCACCTTTATGATGATCTACAATGTGATCCTTTACGCCCTTTGCGGGATCGTGATCGGCAGCTGGATCCTCCCCTTATACTCGGTTGTCACCTATGCGGCGGCTTCAAAAACAGTTGACTTTGTTGTGGACGGGCTGGACAGTGAGAAAGCGGCTATGATCATCACGACAAAGCCGGATGAGGTCGCCAAAGCGCTTTCCGACCAGTTTAAGATCGGGCTGACATTGATCGAGGCGAAGGGATATTATTCCAAAGAGAAAAAGACCGTGCTGTACGCTGTGATCAATACCTTCCAGATTGTCAAAATGAAAGCGGTGATCAAATCTACAGATGAAAACGCCTATGTGACGATTTCCGTGGTTGCGGACATCTTCCACGGCAGCCGCGAGCTGGATGCCTGAAAGTTGTTAGATATCAGATATTAGTCGTTAGAAAAGGCTCCCCGGTGGGGAGCCTTTTTGTTTTAGTTGTTAGCTGTTAGAATTTAGTTGTTAGAAGAAGCTTAAGACCCTAAGTCTCCCCTTGGTCCCTATTTTGCCTCCCCTTATTTATAAGGGGAGGTGGCGCGGCATGGCCGCGGCGGAGGGATTGTCATTTAAAGAACTTATTGTTTTCGACTCTTCAGTCAGCTTCGCTGACAGCTCTCCTTCTTTTTATCAAGAGGAGCCTTTTTGTCTCTCAAATAAATCGTTTCAGCTTAATTCACCGCTGATATCAGCCTTCAGCTCAAACAGAAGCTCTATTGAAAAGTCGCGCAGCAGTGTGGCATTACTCAGCCTGAGACAGTTGACCGGCACGCCATATTTCCTGAACCGACTGTCATCCTTCAGCCGTTGAACCGCCCGCCGGTAGATTTCATGCCGGTACTTTTGCACTTCTTTCCGCAGGGCCTCCCACGAATCAAACCGGCAGCGGGGAAGGCCTACGGTAATGCGGATGTAGTCAAAGGTGGATTCATTGCCGTTCTCCGGAGCGCGCTCATAGACAGGCGGCGCAATGTACTGTATTAGACAGTCAACAGGAGAAAGCTCCCGCGGGACATGATAGGTCAGCTTCGTCTGAAGAAAAATGCCGATGCACTCCTTCAGCGTCATTCCCACCTCAAACTGTGAAACAGCTTTGCTCCAGACATTCCCGTTAAAGTGGGGTTCACAGTCAACTTTGAACAGTCCATACCTGATTCGTCTCTCATAGGGAAACCGTTCCGATTTCCCATCCACGCAATACACTTCGTTTTCGTTGAAATAATATGTTTTTCCCCTTCGCTGAGAGACGGGCGTATCAATGATTCCGTGCTTTATCAGGAAATCTCTTGTCATGGAAACGAGGTCCGTATCAGAAAGGCTTTGCAGGTATTCCTCCATTTGAGGGAGCAGATATTCCGCTATATTGTCGTCCAATCTCTCGTCGATATGGAATTTATCGGTCGCCCGTTTCCACAGCTCTGCGTCAATGAAAGACGGAACCCACAGCGGCTGTTTTTCCGGTTCGTCAGTGAAGTACCAGTCGACGTATATCCAACCGTTCCCATAGTTAACCACCCGGAGCAGCATACAGTCGTTATAGCGAGGCTTTTTTGCGATCACCTTCCCTACAATACCATCAGCGACCAGTTTTCTGGTGACGGTTTTTGAAGCGATGCTCAGGGCACAGCCCCGCCCTGTTGTCGTATCTATGTACATAATGCTGTACCTCTTTACGCAGTGCTCCTCTTACTGAGGATTTCAACAATTATCGTATTCATTTCCGTTATCCGCCCTCTCTTACCATAGCGGTAAGGAATGACAATAGTGTTTTAAACCGTATAAATTATACTTTATAACAAACTATAAGTCAACGATGTTACGAAGTATAATATTCGTACTAGCGAAAGAGTGCGGGTGATGGGATTATGAAAAATGTGCTTGCAGAAATTACAAGATTACGATTAGAACGTGGTTGGAATGAATATGAGTTAGCAAAACACTGTGGACTATCACAGTCAACCATATCAACATGGTATCGAAAAAATCAAACACCGACCATTCGGACTTTGGATAAAGTTTGCAAAGGATTGGGCATTACCTTATCTCAGTTTTTTGCAGAGGGTAGCGATGCAATATCACTTACCCCTGAGCAAAAAGATATGTTAGATAACTGGTCTGCGTTAAATCTGCAACAAAAGCAAATTATTAGAGATTTGCTTAAAAATATGAATTAATATACATGTGTATCATGTTAAAAAGATACGGGAAAACCAGCTTCTTACAATATAGAAAACTGGAATACCGGTTGTAGTATCAGCATTTCTGTTTTCTGAAAACTCTCTTGCCGATCTTTAATCAGATCAGCATATCGCCTGGGCTTCGCAGTTTGTTTCTCTTTAGCCTCCTCTTACACAGAGGAGGCTAAAAGTTGATCCCCTCAGTCACGGCTTTGCCGTGACTGAGGGGATCAACTGTCTTAAAGTCAAAAGCTCTATCCCCCCAGTCAGCTTCGCTGACAGCCCCCCTTATCCCAAGGGGGGCTAAGGAAAGGGGCGCTTCGGTCAGCGCTGAACGGTCTCCACCGGAGACCAGCGCCCCAGAGGGAGAGGTAAGAGTTTTTTTGCGGTTCGCAGCTTATGTTTCCTCAAGCAAACCGAGCAGAAATTTGCAGTCACTCCTTGGCTCCCCCTATGGGGGAGCCAAGGAGTGAGTATGTCCCTGTGGGGGGGGGGGAAGATTGCCGGTGGCAATCGTTCTGACCCGCCCGAGCCGGCAGGCGAGACGCTGGCAGCGTCAGGCTGACTGAGGGAGGGATACCGAAAGCTTATTTCTCCTGCCAGCTTTTCTTATCCCAAGGGAAATCTAAGAGTTAAAGTGAAAGGGAACGAATGAGGTTAGCCTCATTCGTTCCCTTTTGTCTTGCCTGTTTTTTAATTGCTGAGAGTGGACCTTACAAACAGTTGGTCTGTCGTGCCGTAAACGGTTTCCAGCTCTCCCAGCTTGACAAACCCATACTTTTCGTAAAGGCCCCGCTCCCCACTCATGAGGTAGACCTTTTCATAGCCCAGCTCTCCGGCGTAACGCAGAACGCGCCGGATCATCTGCTGAGAAATACGATTTCCCCGATAAGGTTCCTCAACAAAGACAAATCCGATAAAGGGAGTAAAGAGCTGATCTTCCGGAAGCTCGTCCCGCTCACAAAAGGTGCAGAACCCCGCGACCTGATCGCCGACAGTGGCGCAGCACACCCGTTCCCAATCTTGAAAAGCGTCTCGCTCCATTCTCTCTGCCAGCATAGGACCGGCCCGCCAGGAGCAGTTTTTTGCCAGAGAGATCGTTTCCCGCCAAAGGGGATGATCTCGTGTGATGAGATGAATTTCTGTCATAAATACCTCCTAAAGTCTGATTTTTTAAGCCGTCATAGCATCCCTCGATTCTAAAGATAAAATAAAAAATCGACGCTCCTGCACTTGACAGAAGTGTCGATTTACAAAATCAGCTTTTGGAAAAACAGCGGGCTATCGCTGTTTCATGGCGGACTTTGCAGCTTCCTGTCGCAAGGCATCGTTTCGCTTCATTTTGTCCGCCCCCTCTCTGTTTTCGTCCTCAGTATAGCAAAGGCCGCCGCGCCTGTCAACCTCTTTACCGAAGGCTGCCGGGGAGACTGGAAGAAATTTCTGCTTGACTTTTAGAACAAATGTTCTATAATAAGAGCGAACACATGTTTGATTTGGAGGAATCGCAGTGGAAAACGGGATCCTTCATGTGGATATGAATAACTTCTACGCTTCGGTAGAGACCCTGTTCTGTCCGGAATATAAGGACGTGCCGATGGCGGTGGCGGGAGACCCGGAAAACCGCCACGGTATTATCCTTGCGAAAAATATGCTTGCAAAAGCGAAGGGGGTCAAAACGGCGGAGCCTATCTGGCAGGCGCAGCGGAAGTGCCCGGGGCTTCAGATCTGCCCGCCCCATCATGATCGGTATCAGGAGTATTCCAAAAGGGCCTTTGAGATCTACTGCCGCTATACGGACCGGGTGGAGAGCTTCGGGTTGGACGAGTGCTGGCTGGATGTCTATCACAGCGAAAGGCTGTTTGGAGACGGCTATGAGATTGCCCAGCAGATCCGCCGGGCCGTAAAGGAAGAGCTGGGGCTTACGGTGTCTATCGGGGTGTCCTTCAACAAGGTTTTTGCCAAGCTGGGAAGCGACTATAAAAAGCCGGACGCCATTACGGTGTTCGGCAGGGCTCAGATGGAGACGATCATTTGGAAGCTGCCCTGCGAGGACTTGCTCTTTGTAGGCCCCAGCACGAAACGGACCTTAAAAAAGTACGGATTAAATACCATCGGCGACATCGCTCAAATGGAGCTTTCCTCCATGCGAAGCCTGTTGGGGCGCATGGGGGAAAGCCTTTGGAAATATTCCCGGGGGCTGGACGATTCCCCTGTCGCCTCGGCAAATGACCACGAACCGGCGAAGTCCATCGGCCACAGCGTCACGCTGCCCCGGGACATCACCACGGAGGAGGAGATCCGGGTCACTCTGCTTTCCCTTTCGGAATCCGTGGCCTCCGGCTTGAGAAAGCAGGGGCTGAAGGCCGGGGAGGTCCAGCTGACAGTGCGAAACGGAGATTTTGAAGAGTTTCAGCGGCAATGCAGGCTGGACCCTCCCGCCTGTGATTCCCAGTCTCTGTACACCGCAGTGCTGGGGCTTTACCGGCGGGAAAACAAGCGCTGGTCGGTGCGGCTTTTGGGCGTGCGCGCCGGAAAGCTCACGGAAAATGACGCGGGACAGATCAGCTTTTTTGACGACGCAAAGGATAGAAAGCGCCGGGAACAGCTGGAAAAAGCGGTGGACGCGGTGCGTGGTAAATTTGGCCGGGAAAGCGTTTCCCGGGCCTTGGTGATGCATCCAAAAAGAAAGGAAGAAAGTAAAAACAGCGGAGGACACGGACATGAATGAGATCGTCAGGAAAGATCACAACGAGGAATGGGCACATTCCGGCATTGTCAAGGCGGGAAATTTCTGCTTTTTAGGGTATTGCGCAGGCAATGTGGGAGGAACCATCGAGGAACAGATAAACGGCGCTTTCGACCAGATGGAACAGCGGCTGGATCTTTTCGGGTTGACACTGGAAAACGTGGTACAGATGGACTGCCTGTTTCGGGATGTGTGGAACATTCCCGTGATGGAGAAGGTGATCAAAGAGCGCTTCCATGGGAAATATCCCGTTCGAAAATCCATCCAGACAGAATTTGCCGCTCCCGGCGGTGGAAGAGAGGGTTCTCTTCTGTTTCAGGCAGACGCCATCGCCTGCTGCCCGGACTGATCCTTTGCCTTCACCGGCGCTGGAAAGAGGAGAAAAGTATGGATTTACTGGAAAAGCTGGAAATTTTAACGGACGCAGCCAAATATGACGTGGCCTGTACCTCCAGCGGGACGGACCGCTCAGGACAAAAGGGGAAGCTGGGCAGTGCGGTCAGCTGCGGGATCTGCCACAGCTTTTCCGCGGACGGGCGCTGCATTTCCCTTTTGAAGGTGTTGATGAGCAACGACTGCGCCTTTGACTGCCGCTACTGCGTCAACCGGAGGAAAAACGAGGTGCGAAGGGCCACCTTTACGCCGGAAGAGCTTGTTTCCCTTACCATTGATTTTTACCGGAGAAACTATATCGAGGGCCTGTTTTTAAGCTCCGCCGTGGTGAAAAATGCGGATTACACCAGCGAAAGGATGCTCAAGGTCCTGGAGCTTCTCAGAGAGCGGGAGGGGTTTCGGGGCTATATCCATGTCAAGGCTATTCCGGGAGCGGACGCCGCCCTCACCCAGAGACTTGGGCTGTACGCGGACAGGATGAGCGTCAATATCGAGCTGCCCTCTGAAAAAAGTCTTTCACTTTTGGCCCCCCAGAAGTCAAAGGAAAAAATCCTTTCTCCGATGGCGCAAATCCGCGACGGTATTCAGGAGCACAGCGCAGCAATGGTGAAATACCGCCACGCCCCTCACTTTGTGCCCGCAGGGCAGTCTACCCAGATGATCGTGGGAGCTACTCCGGAAACAGACCGGAAAATCTTAATGCTGACCCAGGGCCTCTACCGGAAATACGCCCTGAAGAGGGTATTTTTCTCCGCCTATCTGCCGGTGGTAAACGACAGGAATCTCCCCGCGAAGAATACGCCGGTTCCCCTTTTGCGGGAGCATAGGCTCTATCAGGCCGATTGGCTTCTCAGGTACTATGGCTTTCGGGCGGAGGAGATCCTGGAGGAAAACGCGCCGGACTTTGACCCGCTTTTGGACCCCAAGTGCAACTGGGCGGTGCGGCATATGGACCAGTTCCCTGTGGAAGTGAACCGGGCGCCTTATGAAATGCTTTTGCGGGTGCCGGGGATCGGGGTGAAAAGCGCCAGGCGGATCATGGTGGCCAGAAAGCAGTCGTCTCTCGATTTCGACGCCCTTAAAAAGCTGGGAGTTGTGCTGAAACGGGCGCGGTTCTTCCTGCTGTGCAGAGGAAAGAGCATCTCGCCTCTGCCCATGGATCATCCGGCGGTCATCGCCGGGGCGATCAGCGAGCGGGGCGGGCTTTCCGGGGCCCAGTTAGAAATACCGGAGCAGCTCTCCCTGTTTTCTCCCACAAAGGAGGACCAAATCAAATGCCTTACCGGACAGATCTAGTTTATCGCTATGACGGCACCCTGGATGGGTTTTTTTGCTGCGTCTATCACTGTGTTTCCCTCAGAGAGCTGCCCTGCGCAATAGAATCTCTGGATTCCCCGCAGGAAACCCTGTTTCCCGTGAGAGAGATCGAGACACAGGAGGAGCTTGCCCGCAGGGTGGAGGCCTCCATCCGAAAGAAAATATCCCAGGAGGCCTATTGCCTGGTGCGGGACGCGTTTTTAAGTATTCTGGAGGAGAAGGAGAGAAAGCTTCTTCGTTTCCTGCTTTGGGGATACCGGGAAGGAGCCAGAGTGATGAACATGCTGGCGGACAAGCGGATACATGAGCTCTCTCAGGCGGTGCTTCACGCCCGGCACGAGGCTCACCTTTTTACCGGTTTTCTCCGCTTCTCCGATTATGATGGTTTTCTCATTGCCCGGATCACCCCGAAAAACAGTGTTCTTCCTCTGATAGCGCCCCATTTCTGTGAGCGGTTTTCCGGAGAAAATTTCATGATCTGGGACCAAACGCACAAGCTTGGGCTGCTGCATGAAAAGGACGGCGAGTATCGTTTCTTTCAGGCGGATGAGATGGAGCTTTTGTCGCCCGATGAAAAGGAGCTTCAATGCAGGGCGCTTTGGAAAAAGTTTTATGAGACCATCGCCATTGAGGGGAGAAAGAACCCGCGGCTGAGAAGCACCCATATGCCCAAACGCTACTGGCAGGATATGACGGAGTTTCAGAAATAAGATGCACAGCAGCAGGCAAAGAGCGTTTACAAAACCTGTCAGGAGGGGAGAAGGAAGATGAAGATCGACCGTTTGATTGGGATCCTGTCCATTTTACTGCAAAAGCAAAAGGTGACGGCTCCTGATCTTGCCCGGCAGTTTGAGGTTTCCAGGAGGACCGTCAACCGTGATATTGAAAGCCTATGTCAGGCGGGGATCCCCCTTGTGACCACCCGGGGGGCTAACGGCGGAATTTCCATTATGGAGAATTATAAGCTTAACAGGACAGTGCTCACAAGCGCTGAAATGCAGGATATTTTGGCGGGGCTGCGGGGTCTGGACAGCGTAAACGGCGCCAATCAGTATAAGCTTTTAATGGAGAAGCTGTCGGCAGGCTCCTCCGATTTTCTGTTGGGAGATCAATCGGTATTGATCGACCTGGCCTCCTGGTACAAAACTTCCTTGGCTCCTAAAATCCATGAAATACGAAACGGGATAGGACTTTGCCGTGAACTGGAATTTGACTATTATTCCCCCAAAGGGGAATCCCGAAGAAGGCTTCAGCCATACTATCTGATCTTTCGCTGGTCCAGCTGGTATGTGTGGGGATGGTGTACCGAGCGCAAAGACTTTCGCCTGTTTAAGCTCAATCGAATGGAAAATCTTCGGTTGACGGAAAAGGAGTTTGTCAAGGAAAAGCTTTTGCCTCCGGATTTGACGGACGAGCGGGTGTTCCCCGGCGGGATCCATGTGAAGGCATTGTTTGACAGCAGCTGTAAGTGGCGGTTGATCGAGGAGTTTGGTATTCACTGCTTTGAAGAGCAGCCGGACGGAAACCTGTTATTTTGCGCCGAGTATACCGATCGGGAAAACCTTCTGGAATGGCTGATGACCTTTCGGGACCATGTGCTGCTTTTGGAGCCGGAAGAGATCCGGCAGGAGCTTTCGGAGGCGCTGAAAAGGGTGCTGCAGCGCTATGAAAGGCAAGCCCTAAAAGGACATCATACCGGCAGCGCCTAAAGGTGTGCAAAAGAAAAACACCCGGCGCATGCCGGGCGTTCCAAGGAGAAGAAATTAAGAGATAAAGCTTTATTGCTCGCTTTTCCGTCAAAACAGAACTGCTTTTCCGGTTTCAGCGGATTCATAGGCACATTCGATCATGCGTGCCAGCAGAATCGCCGTATCGATGCCATAGCCTTCTAAATACTGCTTGTCAGACTCAATCAGGCGGACAAACTTCACAATGGGCATTTCCTCATTGTCCCAGATTTCTTCCTGGGGCAGGGGCTTGATTTTTTCATAGCCCGGCACATGCTCAGACTGGAGCAGGAACTGCTCGTGATCTCCTGTGATCACTATATGGCCCTCGGCGCCCAGTATTTCCAATAAATTGTGGTCGCTGGGTACCAATGTAGTGGTATAAGCTGAGGCGAGTGCACCGTTTTCAAACTCTATCAGGGTAGTGGAATTTTCATCCAGGCCGGAACCATACAGCTCGTTCATAAAGCAGGTGACCTTCTTGGGCTTTCCGCAGAACATGGGCAGAATATAGAGGCCATGGCACCCCAAATCAAGAGTCACGCCGCCGCCGGTTTCCTTGGGGTCAAACCAGCGTGAGGGCAGGGAACCGGGATTGAGGAGCGCTCCGTGCGTGCGGCGGAAGTGGGCGCCGATAATTCTGCCCAGCTTTCCTTCCCGAATCATCTCTGCCGCCTGTTGGTAAGCGCCGACGATCTTTGTTTCCAGGGAGAGAAGGAATTTTACGCCGCTGCGCTCGATCGCCTCTTTGATTTTCAGACAATCTTCCACTGTAACAGCCAACGGTTTATCAGAGAAAATGTGCTTGCCGGCATTTGCCGCCTGTATGATCACATCAGTATGCTTCATAGTGGCATATTCCACCATCACGCCCTGAATGTCATACTCATAAAGCACCTTGTGCAGGTCAGATTCAAAAGGCACATTCAGCTCTCCGGCTATCTGTCTGCCGCGTTCTTCGTCATCGTCCCACACAACCGCAATGGCGGCGTCTGTGTCAGAACGCTTCAGCTCGCCGAGAAACCAATGAGTGTGCACATGCCATGCACTTAGTAAGGCTAGCTTAATCATCGCAAATTGTTCCTTGTTTTTTGCCGGATAAGGAGTTAGCTGTTTTGCAGATAACGCATCAGAATGGCAGAGGTTTCCGCCCGGGAGATGTTGCCCAGAGGATCCAGAAGCGTTTCCGTCTTTCCGGTAATATAGCCGTTGTTTACTGCCCAGGCCATTGCCTCCCTGGCCAGAGGAGAGATCTTCCGACCGTCGGAATAGCGGTCCAGAAGGGTCTCGTCACCAACCGTATCGTAGCCCAGCGCGTGGGTAAAGTTAAAGAGGATCATGGCGAACTGCTCTCTGGTGAGAATTGCCGAGGGCTGGAACTGATTCGCGGTCACCACGCCGTCAGTCAGATCCAGAGCGGCTGCCCAGCCCACCGCATCGGCATACCAGGCGGTTTTCTCCACATCCGGGAAGCTCATGGGCTCCTCCGCGATCAGTCCGTATTTGTCATCATAGTTGACCAGACGGTGAAGCACCGTGACAAACATGGCCCGGGACACAGAAGCCCTGGGAGCAAAGCGGGTATCGCTGACGCCCAGGAAAATTTTATTCTTCACCATGAAAGCGATGGCGTCCAGGTACCAGTCGTCCTTACTCACATCGGTGAACAGCAAAGAGGGGTCCACCTCCGGCTTCTTTTCCGGATCGTCACTGTCATCGTCATTGGGCAGGGTGGATTTTCCCTCCGCAAAAGTCACCTTGATGGTGTTTTCCCGGCTGGCAGTCAGGAAGGTGTAGTGGGTGATCTCGCCCATGCTCACTCCGTTGACCACCACATTTTTCACATGATAGCCCTCAAAGGGGGTGATGAGCACCACTCTTCCGCTTTGCTGTACCGCTACCGTGCCGCCGAAGTTCACAGAGATCCGGGGCCGGTTTACCGTGCCGGGAAGAGGATCCGGCGCGCCGCCCGCGTTGGCGCCGATCAGGGTGACGCCGGGGGCGAGGGAAATGGTGGTGCCGTTTCCGTTTGTCACCACCAAAGTTGTGTTAGACAGGTTCAAAAGCCTTCCGCCCGGGCGGACCCGAATCTGCTTGGCGTCGCCGGTAAAGCTTTTTATGGAGAGGACCGCGCCGGTGTTTACCACCACGCTGCCCGCGCCGGAAAGCTCCAGATCCACAGGATCAACGCACTGGGCGGAGATTGTTAAGGGGGCGCTGACGGAGAAGCTGTCAATGCTCTTGGGGAGCGTCACCGTCCTGCCGGTGGAACCCTGATAAGAGGTCGGGGTGAGGATGGCAGTGGCTTCCGATACCCTCAGGGTAAGCTCCATCCGGGTGAGGGCTCTCTGGGTCGTGCCGGCAAAAGCGTCGGAAGCGATAAACATCGTGCTGGAGCTCAAAGACAGCCGCTGCAAATTCTGGCAGTCGGCAAAGGCTCTGGCGCCGATGCTCTGTACTGTTTTGGGAATGGTGACGCCGGTGAGAGGCATTCCGGAAAAAGCGCCCGGATCTGCCAGAGGATTGGAGCCGGCAATTTCTGTCACGGCGTATTCTCCGCCGAAGATCCCGCCGCTGGACAAAACCGTTTCCGGGATCACATAGTTGCCGGTATAGTTCGCGTAGGAGCCGCCCTCGGGGAGCATTTCCGCCATCTGTACCAGCTTTACCTTGGAGGCGCCGCTGGCGGAATCGGTGATCTGATAGATAAAGGGAGGCTCTCCGGCGGAAAATACCAGATCCCCGCTGGTGGGAGCGGCCAGGACAGGAATGGCAGAGGAGGCCATCACAGCGGCCAGCAGCAGGGCGATCCCCCTTTTGATCAATCGTTTTTTCATCATGAAAACAGCACTCCCTTTGTAAATGGATTGAGGGTAAAAATTAAGATCTGAATCAAAAAAATATCCGCATGCTTTCGTACAACTTTCGATAAGTACTCTCATTATAGCAGGTTCTTCTCCAACTTACAATTTATTTTTTCGATTTTCCGGATTTTTCCTGGGAAATCTGCCTTTAGGACTTTGGATGATTTCCTTTCCCTCTCTTTTCGTTTCCGAAAGCGCCTGAACGCGAAGCCGGAAATCCCTCTGGCAGCCGGATGGTACAAAGAGGAGGAAAAGTAGCTATTTTACATATTTTTAAAAATAAAAAATATGGCTTGAAGTCAAAAAAGTTCTATAAAAAGAAGTAAAGAATCTCATATCAAAAAAGTCGCTATTTTCAAAGACAAGTCTCTATTATCCATTCTTTTGTTCTTGGTGTGAGGATATATTGAAGTTGTCCTTTCGGACCAGTCTGAAAGAAAAAAAGGAGGAGAATGTGCAATGTCAATCATTCGTGTAGGAAGTGTGGGAATCGGCGGGATCTCCAGGGGCGTTCACCTGCCCGGGATCGATAGAAGCCCCGATTTGAAGCTGGTGGCCGTGTGCGATATCGACCCGGAGGCTCTGCGCTACGCCCGGGAGACCTACGGCATCGACGAGGCCCACTGCTTTACCGACTATCACGATCTGATCAACTGCCCCGATGTGGATGCCATAGATATTTCCACACCCAACAATGTGCACTACGAGGTGGCTTTGGCGGCTGCCCAGGCGGGAAAGCCCTATGCGGTGGAAAAGCCTCTGACCCTTACCTCAGAGCAGGCGGATCACCTGGCCCAGGTCACCAAGGAGAAAAATGTCAAGAACATGGTGTGCTTCTCCTATCGCTTCAAGGCCTCCGCCCGCTATGCGAAAGACCTGATCGACCGCGGGATGATCGGAAAGATCTATCATGTGGATATGCAGTATTATCAGGCCTGGGGCCTGCCCTTCTTTGACACGCCTTTAAGATGGCGGTTCCAGAAGGAGCTCACCGGCTCCGGTGCTTTGGGAGATCTGGGAAGCCATGCTCTCGATCTGGTGCGATTTGTCACCGGCCAGGAGTACAAGCGCCTGGTAAGCCATGTGGGGACCTTTATCACAGAGCGCAGGAAGCTGGACGGCAGTGGAATGGGCAAGGTGGATGTGGACGATTTCTCCAACTACATGGCGGAAATGGAAGACGGCACTGCCGCCACCTTCCGCATCACCCGGTTTGGCTATGGCCGCGGAAATTATCAGACCATGGAGATTTACGGCAGCGAGGGCGCCATCCAGTACGAGCTGGATCATGTGGCCCCGGAGACGGACGAGATCTCCATCTGCATCGGAAAGGCCAACGCGGAGGCCCATGTGTTCTCCAAGCTGCCCATTCCCAAAAAGTATAAGGTAGACCAGATGCAGTCCTTTGCCGATATCATCAACGGCAAGGGGGACGGCATGGCCGCTACGGTGTTTGACGGACAGGTAAACCAGCATGCGGTAGACGCGGTGTTGAAGTCCGGGGAAACCGGCAGCTGGATCCAGCTGTAAGAGGCGTTTCAGGTGAAAACCGGAAAGGAGAAAACAGATGGCGATTCGTGTGACAGTTTGGAATGAATATCTGCACGAGGTGGAGCTTCAGGAGGTTGCCGATGTGTATCCCAAGGGGATCCACGGCTGCATTGCCGATTTTTTAAAGGAAGCCGGCATGGAGACCCGCACCGCCACCCTGCGAGAGCCGGAGCACGGCCTAAGCCAGGAGGTGCTGGATCAGACCGATGTGCTGATCTGGTGGGGCCATATGGCGCACGGCGAAGTAGAGGACGAAATCGTTGAGCGGGTACATAAGAGGATCCTGGACGGTATGGGGCTGATTGTGCTGCACTCCGGCCACGCTTCCAAGATCTTCCGGAAGGTGTGCGGAACCAATTCCGGCTACCTCAAATGGAGAGAGGACGGGGAAAAAGAGATCCTTTGGGTGGTGGATCCCGGCCATCCCATTGTGGATGGGCTGGATGAGAAGATCGTGATCCCCCACGAGGAAATGTACGGCGAGCACTTCAATATCCCGCAGCCGGACGAGCTGGTGTTTATCAGCTGGTTCGAGGGGGGAGAGGTGTTCCGCAGCGGCTGCTGCTACCACCGCGGCAAGGGCAAGGTGTTCTATTTCCGGCCCGGACACGAGGTGTTCCCCATCTATCATCAGCCGGAGATCCAGAAGGTTATCATCAACGCCGTGAAATGGGCGGCTCCCGGGAATATCCCGGCGGTGACCTATGGGAATACCCAGCCTGTGGTAGAGGTAAAGGGAGAGATCAAGCACACCATCGGCGAGCTGCATCAGCAGAAGCAGGAATAAGGGAAAATCGGTCCAATAAAAATGACAGCGGCGCCCGTTTGAAAAGAACGGGCGCCGTTATTCGTCTGGCAGAACATAGAAAGAGCAGCGCTTATTTGCGCTGCTCCAGCTCTAACAAGAATTTTTTCGCTTCCAGCCCTCCGCCGTAGCCGGTCAGGCTTCCGTCCTGGCCGATCACCCGGTGGCAGGGGATGAAAATGGAAACGGGGTTGTTATGATTGGCGGTTCCCACGGCCCGGCTGGCGTCCGGGCTCCCGATCTGAGCGGCGATCTGACCGTAGCTTCTGGTCTCTCCATAGGGGATCGTCAGCAGGGCCTTCCATACGCTGCGCTGGAATTCTGTTCCGTGGGGGTCCAGGGGGATGCTGAACTCCCGGCGGGTCCCCTCAAAGTATTCCCGCAGTTCGTTCATGGCGCGCTGCAAAATAGGCGTTACCGTTTCCAGCGTACCGATGGGCGCTTTGTCACGGCCGAAAAACACATCGGTAATCTGCCCGTTTTCTTCGGCAATACCCAAAACTCCAATGGGAGACGACATATAGCAGACATTTTTCATCGTCCTGACTCTTCCTTCCATTATACTGCCTCTTATTATATCGCAAAAATCTGTTTTTGGGAGTCGTTTTGCAGGATTTTCTTCAGAAAAAATTTCATCAGGGGACAGACGCTTTTTGTGGACAGCGCCCAATTCAGCGCTGAAAAAGCCCATGAAAGAGAAAAATCACCTTTCCGGTCAGATTTTTTCCGCCCGTTTAAACTCCACCTCGCGGCCGTGCCCAAAGCAAAAGCTGAACAGGAAGGGAAGCTCCTTTTCCACCAGGATGCCGAATTCTCTGCCGTGTTCCTGGTCATAGCCCAGACTGTCATAGAGCTGGAGACAGCCGATGGCGATCCCCTGCTCCTCGGCAAGCTTTTCCAGATCCCGCTTCCTTTGCCAATAAGTAAAATCATCATCAGTGGGGTGGATCATGACCTTGCCTGCCTTCCACTGGCGCTGCGGGGTTTCGGGGGGAAGAATAAACTCACAGTCTATGGTGCCTCTGGCCCCGAAGGACTCAAAGGCGCCCCGGATATCGAAAGCCGGCATCTCGCAGGGCTCATAGGCGCGGGGCAGGGCGAGCCCGGGCAGCTGTCCATGAGCCGTTTTCTTTGCCTCGATAAAATCCAGGAAATGGGGCAAAGCCTCGTCCCAGAACTCCCAGCCGTGATCTCCCTCTCTTGATATATAGGTCACATCATATCCCATGTCCTTGAGCTGACGGGAGCTGGCCTCGTTCTGCTCAAAAGTGAAATCGTCAAAACCACATTCCTGGTAAAGTCTGGGCATGGGCTTTCCCTTCTCCACAATATCCCTGGCCGCGGCCATGGTGTCATTGGGCCACTTTGCCATATACTCCAGATTGCCGAAGCACTCCTCAAAATCCTTTCCTCCCGGCGTGGTGCCCTCATAAGAGCGCCGCAGTGTGTCCACCATATCGATGGGGCTGGAAAAAGCCCCGATGGCAGAGAAGTAGTCGTTGCGCACCAGTCCCAGCTTAAAGGAGATATAACCGCCCAGAGACAAACCGGCCACAAAATGATTCTCATGTCCGGGCGCAATGGGCAGGAGCCGGTCCATCAGCGGCACCAGCTCTTCCGAAAGATAGGTAAAATACTTTTTTCCGTAATACATATCCATGCCAAAAGAGGACCAGGTGGAGGTCATTACGGTAATCAGCCCGCGGTCGCTCGCGTATCTCTCCGCAGAAGTCATCCACAGCCAGGCATTCCTGTCATCCGTATTTCCGTGTGTCAGGTATAACACGGGAAAAGACCTCCTTGCCACATCGGTACCGTTGATCCGGGGGATCGTCACATTGACGCTGACCCGGCTGTGTAAAGCGTTTGAAAAAAGGTTACGGCATAAACTCCCATGGAAAATCCACCTCCGAAAAAATTGACCGGCAAAACGGTTTCATAAGTGATATCAGGACTAGTATACCAGAAGTGACGGGAGTTTTCAAAAAGAGAGAATTTCATTTCCTTTTTTCTTCGAGACAATCGCCTTTATTTCCTGCGGGATCCCGTATTGTCCGTTTATTCCGCTTTCAGGAAAACTCAAAAATTTTAGTTGACAACCGGCCTGCCAGATGATACAATAGTCAAGCACTCACGAAGTGAGGGCTTGCGGATCAGCTTAATTGCCCGCCTCGGACGCTCCGGCCGTGTACAGCAGCTCGCAGGCGACCCGCGGGAAAAACTTCGTTTTTCCAAAATGAATATATGCAGGTATGGCGGAATTGGCAGACGCGTATGGTTCAGGTCCATATGGGGGCAACTCCTTGCAGGTTCAACTCCTGTTACCTGCACCAAAGAAAAGAACCACACTTTTACGGTGTGGTTCTTTTCTTTTATGTTCAGACAAGAGTTGAACCTGCATTTTAAATAAGAGAAGTTTCCCAGAGGGAAACTTCAGAAGGTTGCCGAGCGCAGCGAGGGAATCTTTTCTCCTGTTTACCTGCCCCGCTGAGGGGCTTTATTCGCTATGCCACGCTATCCTGAAAGTTTACGATGGCAACCTCAGAAACCGCTTGCCGTACTGCTTTCACAATGCGTTCCAGCTTTGCCGCTACATCGTCCGTGTAAGAGATTTCTCCACACTGTGAACAGACAAGGGATGGAACATTCTTTATGATAATGAAGCAGTTATCAATATCCGTCATAAAATTGGTGGTCTGTTTTCTTAATGTGCCTTTGCAGAGAAAGCAACTCATGGTTTATTTCTCCCTTCTGGTTTTGAAATCTGATTTCCATATTTTTTCCCAGGTGGATAAAGAGCAGCGCCAGGTGAAATCCCCTGGGTCAATTATAGCCGAAACAGGGGGAAAATCAATCAGCCCTCATTCAAAACTGAAAATACACAAAATCCTGGGGCGTATAGCCGTTTCCGTAGGCGCCGAACAGGAAAATAAGGGCGATCAGGATAAAATAGACCGCGTAGCGGGCGAGAAAGCCTTCGTTGATCCGTTTGGCAAGCCCGCGGTACGCCGCAGCCCAGTCCGCGGCGGCGAGCAGCAACACACAGAGCCCCAGCAGAAGGAGACTCGCCCCTGAGACCCCGAGCCCTTTAAGGGAGAGGGAAAATCCTGCGAAGGGGATAGAAAAGATGGCGCGGTAGATAAAAAGGGCGTCCGAAAGAGAAGCGGCGCGAAACAGCACCCAGGAAAGAGAGATCAGGGAAAAGGTGAAGAGGACCCGGAGGGGGGAGAGGAAAGGTCCCGTTTTCTTTTCGCCGCTTACCGGGTTTTTAAGCCGCGCTTTCACAGCGCTCCACACCACTCCCAGCGCCTGGTACAGCCCGTTTAACAGTCCCCAGAAAAGGAAGGTGAGGGCCGCGCCGTGCCACAGACCGGAGAGGGCAAAGACCACAAGGAGGTTGAAGATTTGCCGCCCCTTGGAGCACCGGCTGCCGCCCAGGGGGATATAGAGATAATCCCGGAACCAGGAGGAAAGGGAAATGTGCCACCGTTTCCAGAATTCCCTGACGGAGCCGGAGAGATAAGGGCAGCGGAAGTTTTCCATCAGGTCGAAGCCCAGTAGCTTTGCGCTGCCTCTGGCGATGTGGGAATAGGCGGAGAAATCGCAGTAGATCTGGAAGGAAAAGGCTATGGTAGCCAGCAGAAGCTCGCCTCCGGAATGTCTTCGGGGACTGTCATAGATCCCGTTTACCAGGACGGAGAGCCGGTCTGCCAGGACCATTTTTTGAAAGAGCCCCCACAGGATGGGAAGTATTCCGTCTCTGAGGTTTTCCTGGCGGAAGGGGTGAGGGTCACTGATCTGCCGGAGCATATTTTCCGAGCGCTCGATGGGCCCCGCCACCAGCTGGGGGAAAAAGGAGACGAAAAGGGCGTAATGGAGGAAATTTTTCTCCGCGGGCGCCTTTTCCCGGTACACATCGATGAGATACCCCAGCGCCTGAAAGGTGTAAAAGGAGATCCCCACAGGCAGCAGAAGGTCTATGAGGGGCAGGGAAAGGGACAGCCCCAAAGCGGAAAAGAGCCGGGACAATAGATCGGAAAGAAAGTTAAAATACTTAAAGAAAAACAGAAGGGCAAGGTTGAGTACCGTGCCCACGGCGACCCAGAGCCTTCGCCGGGAGAAAAGCCCGCGCTGGACCCAGAGCCCGCACAGGTAAGTGGAGAGCGTGGAAAAGAGGATGAGCAGGGCATATTTTGGGTTCCAGCAGCAGTAGAAGAAGTAGCTGGAGATCAGCAGCTGGGTATTACGGAGCCTTACCGGCAGCAGATAGTAGAGAAGCACATTGAGTGCGAGAAAGAGCAGATAAAAAAGAGAATTAAAATTCATGAAGCCTCACCCTCCCCGTCCCTTTGGGCAAGAGCAGGCTCCGCTTTTCGCTCCCCAAAGGCTTTGACCCTTTGGGCCCATAATTCCGGGTCCTTTTCCGCTCCGGACCCGGGCAGGGGGAGAGAGGCGGAGAGAAACCGGGAAAAGCGCTCTGCCCCCTGATAATTCAGGTGCTCTTCATCGTAAAAATCTTCGGAAAGAGACAGTCCGATCTCCTCAAAGCTCCCGCCGAAATCCAGAAGTGCCGCGCCTTTTTCAGAAAGCCGTCCCCGAATCCTCAGAGCCTCCTGCTCCCCCACTTGCCTGACGCTGGGAAAGAGGCAGAAAACCACCGGAACCCCCTCTTTTTCGCAGAGCTCCCGAAGCTTTTGCAGATAGGAAAAATTCCGTTCAAAAAACTCGTCTTCGCATCCTTCCCGCAGGGAAAAATCCTGAAACGGGGTAGATTTTTCCAGAAATGTGTACCCCGCGAAGGGGTCCGGCTGGAAGCCCAGGAGGCCTTTCTCCCAATCCTCCCCGGTAAGGCTCTGCCACCGGTTATGATAGGCGGCCAGAGGGAAAAACAGCTCGAAGCGCTCCCCGGGGTCGCTTTCCGGGTCGCCTGTAAACCTGGGGGAAAGCTCTGTGACGGTGGGGATCAGCCGGTTCAGCCCCCAGGGCATATAGGAGAGATTGATTTTCAGGGAAGAATTGTAGGGAGCATAGAAAAGGGAGGAGACCTCCACCACCAGAAGCTTTGGCGACTGCGTTTTCAGACATTCCCGAAGATAGTAATAGGTGACGGGCATGGTTTGCAGAGGGCCGGCCATCACATAGGAGGAAAGGCCTGTTTCCTCATACATCACCGCTGGGACCACATCGCAGTAGGCGATGGAGGAGCCCAGAAACAGAATGTCAACAGAGTTTTTCGGCTCCGCCAGATACATGCTCCACACCGCGCCGTTCTCCGCGCGCTTCGGCCTCAGAATATTCACGGCGGTGTGGGAAAGAAAAAGCAGAGCGAGAAGGAGGCAGAAAAGGCCCGGGAGCTCCTTCTTGAGGCTCATGGGCTTCGGGGAATACGCCTTTTTGGTGGTTTTCACAGCTTTTTCCATAGGTTCTCCTGTCCGCGCTCACGGCGCGGCCGCAGCATGGCGGGCGTGAGATAGTATATAGAATACCATAGGCCATTTTCTTTTTCAATGAGAGAAAGGGGGTGGAACTTCTCCCTTGCCCCAGCTCCCATGTATAGTTATTAGCCATTTGCCGTCAGAAATAGCTTAGCTCGCCCTTTCTAAACAACTAACAACTAAAAGGTTGCCCTCTCCGTCATGGCTTCGCCATGCCACCTCTCCCAAGGGGAGAGGCAAGAGGGAATTTGCAGCCCCCAACTTGGCTCCCCCTTTGGGGTGAGTACGCCCCGGTGGGGGGAAGATTGCCGGTGGCAATCGTTCTGACCGGACCGAACCGACAGGTGAGACCGTTGCCACGAGCTGGTCTACGCTTCCGCTCCGGGTGATGGCCTCCGGTGGAGGCCGTTCATCACTGACCGAACCGGCAGGTGAGACCGTTGCTGGACGCATGCCACTGGCATGCAGCAACCGAGCCGGTAGGCGAGAAGAGCGCCCTTTCTGACAACTAACGACTAAAAACTAACAGCTATCGGAAGGGGAGCCAAGGAGGAAAACAAGGGGGGAGCAAGGAAGAGGGTCGGGAATGGCTTATCCAGCATCCAGTATCTAGTATCTAGCATCCAGCATCCAACAACTAACGACTAAAAACTAACAACTACCGGAAAAGGAGGCAAAAAAGAAGACGGCATACGGCGAATAAGGAAAAGAATTTGTCTGTAAAGTCAATTAACCTTACAGACAAGAACTGTACTGCGCGGGTTTGCAGATTTTCTCTCCGGGGGAAAGACGGAGAACGATCGATCATATACATTTTATAATGGGAGAAAAAATGTGAGGATTAAAGGCTGCGAAAGGTGCTGCAGAAAAAGTTACAAAAGATTACATTGTCAAAAAAATCGAAAAAACCCTTGACCGCACGATTACAATATGGTAATCTTGACAAGAAGATAGAAGCTTTCCGTAAAAAGGGCGCCCTTTTTGTGTGTTCTAACGAGGCGTTAGAACACAATGACATTTGTTGAGGAGAGGGTTTGCTCCAGGGCTCAGAGCGTGAGGCTCCGGGCACAGAAAGCGTTCAGAAAATTTAAACATGGGGGGATCTTATCATGACGACCGCCAGCGCAAAGCCGGTGAAGAAACCGAGTGAGCGGGGCAAGTTTGCGAAGTTCGGAAGAGATCTGCTTCGAGACAAGTGGCTGTATCTTCTGCTGCTTCCCGGCCTCGTAATGTTGATCATCTTCAAGTACATCCCGATGATCGACCTGCGAATCGCCTTTATGGACTACAAGCCCTTTAAGCCGGAAACCAGCACCTGGGTGGGTTTTGCACACTTCCAGGATCTGTTTACCCGTCCGGCCTTCCTGAAGGTTCTGAAAAATACGCTGGTCATCAGTATTTCTAAGATGATCTTTGGGTTCCCGCTTCCCATCATCCTCGCTCTTTTGATGAATGAGATGCGCAACCTCTTGTATAAAAAGATTTCTCAGACGCTTCTGTATCTGCCCCACTTCATTTCCTGGGTTATCATGGGCGGTCTGCTCATGACCTTCCTGGATCCCGATACCGGCGTCATCACCAGTATTATTACAAAGCTTACCGGCCAACACATCACCGTGCTGCTGGATAAGGGCGCTTTCGTACCCATGCTGATCATTTCCGACATCTATAAGGGCGTGGGCTGGGGCACCATCATCTACTTTGCGGCTCTATCCGGAGTGGATCCGCAGCTTTACGAGGCGGCCGCCATCGACGGCGCAAGGCGCTTCAGGCAGCTGATCCATATCACCATCCCGGCCATTCTGCCCACCGTGGTCATCATGCTGATCTTAAACTGCAACAACATCCTGAACGCGGGCTTTGACCAGATCTTCATGCTATATAGCCCTTCCGTATACGATGTGGCGGACATTATTGATACCTATGTGTACCGTATCGGCATTATCAAGTCGGATTACTCATTCTCCACGGCGGCCGGTATCTTTAAGTCCGTAGTCGCAATGATCATGATGTTGTCGGTAAACTTCGCTGCGAAGAAAGCCGGCGGCGGCGGTCTTTGGTAAGGGGGGCTAACATAATGGCAAAAGATACTACGATCCAGAGAAATAAGAAAAATAAGATCAAGACCTCCACGGGTGAAAAGATCTTCACCGTTTTCAACTACACGTTTTTTACCCTTTTGTGCCTGGCCATGCTCTATCCCTTCTGGCATGTGATTATGCTCTCTTTAAGCTCCAGCAATATGGCTCTCAGAGGCGGCATTTTCCTTTGGCCCAAGGAGTTTACCTGGACCACCTACCGTTCCGTGTTCAAGAATCCTGACATCTACACGGGCTACGGCACGACCCTGTTCGTGACCATTATCGGTACGGTGCTGGCCACCTTCCTGACGGCCACCACCGCCTATCCGCTGAGCAAGTCCAGGCTTCATGGGCGCAAGTTTTTTTCGCTCCTGCTGATCCTCACCATGATCTTCAACGCGGGCATGATCCCCAACTACCTGCTCATCCGGAATATCGGCCTGTACGATTCCCGCTGGGCTTTGATCCTGCCCTTGACGGTCAGCGCCTATAACGCCGTTATTATGCGCAGCTTCTTCCTTTCCATTCCGGAAGCCCTGGAGGAATCCGCCAGGATAGACGGCGCCAACGATATCAGGATCTTCTTCACCATCATTCTGCCTCTGTCCAAGGCCACCATCGCCACCATCCTGCTGTTTAACGCCGTCATGTACTGGAACGACTATATGTCCACCGTCATGTACATCAAGAGCACGGATAAGTGGTCCATGCAGGCGGTGCTCAGACAGATGCTGAACAACACCCAGCAGGCTATGGAAAAGGCCGGGTTCAGTGTGCTGGTGGAGGAGACCGCCAACGCCCAGACTATCAAAGCCGCGTCTATCGTGGTGGCCACGGTGCCGATCTTGATCGTCTATCCCTTTGTACAGAAGTATTTTGTGAAGGGCGTTATGATCGGAGGCGTAAAAGGCTAAAGCCTTTTTGGGGTTAAAACCCTTTCGAGGCTAAAGCCTTTTGGAATAGCCTCGCTCCGTGACAGTCCGGCCTTGAGGCCGGGACTATGGAAATCTCTTTTTATGGGATCCGCGGTGCAACCCGATGACGAAACGCCATCGCGTGAGCCGTAAATATATGATCCAAAAATATGCAAGGAGGAAAAAACCTTGAAGAACCTGAAGAGACTTGCCTGCATTGTGCTGGCTCTGGCTCTGTGCGTTACCGCTTTCGCAGCTTGCGGCGGCGACAAACCTTCCAGCAGCACACCGGCAAACAACAGCTCTACCCCTGCGGAAAGCGATAACGGCAGCTCCGCTGTCGCCGAGCCTACCGCGAAGCTGGATGTGACCAACATCGCTGAGCCGATGGACCTCACCGTAACGATCCAGCGCGGCCACACCGTGGCTGACAGCCGCGTACAGAAGTGGCTGGAGGATCGCTACAATGTGAAGTTCGACCTGATCGTTCTGGGCAGCGGCTCCGACATCAAGCAGAGAGTCAACGCCGCCATGATGGCCGGCGACGACATGCCTGATGTGCTGTGGTGGTCCGACATGGAGAACGAGTTCCTGCAGTGGAAAGAAGCGGAGATGCTGGTGGACGTTTCCGAGTATGTGAACAAGTACACCGAGATCCGCGACTATCAGAACAGCCAGTTCCTGGAGACCCTGTTCTACTGCACCGAGGAAGACGGCAAAATGTATCGTATGCCCGGCGACGTTTCCGAGCCCTGCTGCCAGACTATCTGGGTCCGCAAGGATTGGCTCGACAACCTGAAGCTGGAAGTTCCCAAGACTCTTGACGAGCTGACCGAGGTCGTGCGCGCCTTCACTGAGGACGATCCCGACGGAAACGGCCAGAAGGATACCTATGGCCTGGGCAGCGGCGGTTCCAACGACTTCCGTTTCTGCATTCCCTGGATGTACAACTATCCTCTGACTCACTTCAATAAGTGGGTTGTGGACGACGCCGGCAAGGTGTACTACGGCCCCGTGGTCGACGAGACCCGTCTGTGGCTGCAGGATGTCCATGACATGTACGAGAAGGGCTGGATTACCCCCAACACTATCAACACCGAAATTAACCGTTCTGAGGAATTCTCCAAGGGCTATTACGGCGTATGCTACGGCTGGTGCGCATGGAACAACCCCAACACCACCTTCGACGCTCTGAAGGCTGCTCAGCCTGAAGCCGAGTGGATCCCGCTGGAGATGGTTACCGGCAAGGACGGCACCAAGATCCAGGACGACCCCGACACCGTTAACGCATGGTGCTATTGGGGCATCACCTCTCACTGTCCCGATCCCGAGAGAACCTATGCCATCTTTGACGACATGTGCTCTCCCGAGGTTTACAAGGAGCGCCGCTTTGGCGTGGAGGGCCAGGAGTACACCATCGACGAGAATGGTCAGTATCAGGCTATTGTACAGCCCGGCGACGACACCGATACCGATCAGAACATCGGCCTGAGACTGTTTGACGCCTTTGTCAACCGCAAGGACGACTGCCTGCTGTCCAACACTCCCGAGACCCGCGCTCTGTTCAAGCAGTCCGGCGACAACTCCCGTGACCGTTATGCTCATCAGATCGAGTGGCGCAACCCCTCCGACCTGGTGAAGTGGACCGAGATCCAGGCTGACGTTCAGGACGCTGTGAAGGAGTACTTCTGGGCAGTTGTTTCCGCTCAGGATACCGTTGACGACGCCCGTTGGGAGCAGTTCAAGGCCGAGCTGGATGGCCTGGGCCTGCAGGAAGCCATCGCCGAAGCTCAGACTGTGTATGATGCTCAGTCCGCTTTGATGGAGACCTACATGAACAACAAGACCAATCAGGGCTAAGCTTTGACTTTGTCTTTGCGTTCCAAATGATTTCCTTTGAGAGATCAAAGGTAAAATAGGAAGAGCGGGAGAAGGAGGATTCCTCCTTCTCCCGCGATTCTTTTTGGGGAAGCGATGAAAACGCGTGAGTTTTTTCAAAAGAGGAGTTGATTTGATATGCAGAAAATAGATCTTTCCGGTATTTGGAAGCTGCGGGGCGAATTTCTGGATGTAGGTCCTGAGCGCTTTGTGGAAGTGATGGAACGCCCTGCGGGGAAGTTCTCCGTCAATCGGGAAAAGTTTCCCAATGTGCTGCCTGTGAAGCAGGGCTTTTTAGAGGCGAAGGTGCCCTGCGATGTTATTACGCCTTTAGTGGAGAACGATATTATCAAAGAGCCCTTTTTAAAGTCGAATATTGAGGATTGTCTTTGGATCAAGGACCTTTCCTGGTGGTTTATCCGGGAATTTGAGGTAAGTGAAGAGATGCTTTCAGAGGATGTGGTGCGCCTCTATATCGAAATGCTGGACTTCAAGGCCGATATCATCATCAACGGCCGCCCGGCAGGACATCACACCAACGCCTTCTGTCCCTTCTATGAGGATGTGAAGCGGTTTTTGAAGGTGGGGAAGAACACCGTCATCATCCGCCTGACCTCCGGCATGGAGGACAATTACCCCAAAGACAGCCTTTCTTTTTATTGCGCCAGCTTTTTTGCCATCTGCGACCAGCGCGTGTACACCAGAAAGCCCCAGTTCACCTATGGCTGGGACTGGTGCAAGCCCGTTCCCACCTGCGGGATCGGCAGAAATATCTATCTGGAGGCCTTCTCCGGCGCGAAGATTGCCTCTTCCCGTATGGACACCTATACGACGGAAAAGGACGCCCAGGTGGAGTTCTTCTTTGAGATCGAAAAGACCGGCATGACAGCCTCCTCTGAAGTGACCCTTCAGTATGAGCTGTTGTATGAGGGAAAGCCCGTCCTTCAAAAGGAAAGCACTCATTTCCTGGTGGGCGGAGAAAACTATGTGCGGGAAAAGGCCGTGATCCCGGACGCGAGGCTTTGGTGGCCTAACGGCTACGGCGACCAGGCCCTCTATGAGCTTCATGCCCGGTGTATCTGCAAGGGAAACACCTATGAAGACCGGGTGAAGAAGGTGGGCGTGCGCACTGTGGAGATCGACCACTCCAAGCTTCCGGACGGGACCCGGAACTTCTTCTTCAAGGTAAACGGAGTGCGGATATTCTGTAAGGGCGGAAACTGGGTGCCCACAGATTCCGTGTATCTGCGCACACCTGATTCCACTTACCGGACTTTGGTGGAGGAAGGAAAGGAAGCGGGCTTCACCATGCTGCGCATGTGGGGCGGCGGAACCTATGAGCCGGACTGCTTCTATGAGTACTGCTCGGAAAACGGGATCCTTCTGATGCACGACTTTATGTACGCCTGCGCCTATTATCCGGACATGGATAAGAAGTTCCTCTATGAGGCCACCGAAGAGGCCGAGTTCCAGACCAAGCGTCTGGCCCATTACCCCTGTATGGCGGTCTGGACAGGAAACAACGAGATCGCGGAATCCTATACCGACTGGTTCCCGGGGGACGTTCATCCGGAGCGTTTTTACGGCGAGAAGATCTTCAACTATATCCAGCCCCGTGCGGTGCACCGCAACAGTCCTCAGATCCCCTACATGCCCTCCACGCCGTACTTCGGAGATCCCCGCGCCAACGAGGTGACCGAGGGAGATGTGCATGCCTGGACCTATTTCGGAAGAGACCCCAACACCAGCTTCAAGTTCGATTATGAGCTGGAGGCCTTCGATCGGTTCCCGGCCCGTTTCTCCAGTGAATACGGTTTCTTCGGCGCGCTGATGGAAAGTTCTGTCCGGCGCTATCACGACGGGGAAGAAATTACGGGCGAGGGAAAGACCTGGGAATACCACGGCGAGCATAAGTTCAAGCACCAGGGCATCCTCAACTCCATCAACCGCCACCTGACAGACCAGACCACTTTAGACTGGAAAGGCTATCTGCTTTACAGCGGAGTGGCTCAGGGACTGCTCTACAACGAGATGGCGGAGGGGATCCGGCGCAAGTCCTTTGGGTCGGGCGACCTGATTTGGATGTATAACGACTGCTGGCCGGAGACCGGCTGGACCGTGATCGACTATTATCTCACCCGCAAGGTGTCCTTCTACTTCTTAAAGAGGGCTTTCGCCCCTAAGAAGCTGATCGTTCGCTCGGAAGAGAACGGCGCGAGGGTGACGGTGATTAATGAGTCGCCGGAGGAGCTTTCCCTGAAGATCCGTTACGGCTATATGGATTTTACGGGCAAGGCGTCCCAGGAGGGCGTCAAAGAGCTGAAGGCCGCTCCTCATTCCTGGCAGCAGTTTACCTTCGACTGCAAGGGAGATTTGAAGAACGGGTTCTTCTTTGCCGGTGATCCCCAAAACGGCTTTGAGACCGCGGACAGCCTGCGGGCCTATTACCGCGATCACAGCTTCCCCCAGGGCAAAGCGGAGATCGTGGATGTGAAAGAGGACAAGGACGGGCTTTTGGTCACGGTTTCCTCTGACGCATATGTGCCGGTGGCGTATTTGACCACCTCTGACGACAGGGTACATTACAGCGACAACTACTTTAAGCTGTATCCTGGCGAGAAAAAGACGGTCAGAGTGGAAAAATGCAAGGAAACACCCCAGCTTCATGTGTTGGAGACGACCTACGCCGAGGGCAGCAACACCGCGGACTTCCCGGAGATCAAGATCAACTGGGAATAAAAGGAAAAGCAAGAAGGAAAAGCCGCCCTTTGGCTCTCCCTCTTGGTAGTTGTTAGATATTAGATATTAGTCGTTAGAAAGAGCCTTGGCTCCCCCTTTGGGGGAGCTGTCACCGAAGGTGACTGAGAGGGGTGAGCGCGTCCCGGTGGGACGCTGGTGCGAACTGACCGAGCCGGTAGGCGAGAGAGCGTGTCCCTGTGGGGGGAAGATTGCCGGTGGCAATCGTTCTGACCCAATCGAGCCGGCAGGCGAGACCGCTGGTGCGAACTGGTCTCCGCTGTCGCTCCGGTCGTTGCTGAACGCATGCCACTGGCATGCAGCAACCGAGCCGGTAGGCGAGAAGAGCGCCCTTTCTAACCACTAACGACTAAAAACTAACAACTAAAAGGCCGCCCTCTCCGTCATGGCTTCGCCATGCCACCTCTCCCATAGGGAGAGGCAAGTAAGGAGTAGGGAGAGGCAAGGGATTCCTGCGGTTCGCAGCCCCTCACTTGGCTCCCCCTGCCTCCCTCCTCAGAGAGAGCCAAGGACAGGCTGTCTAATATCCAGCATCTAGCATCTAGAATCCAGCATCTAACAACTAACCACTAACGACTAATGACTAAATTGAAGGGAAGGAATTGCTATGGAACTTTACGCCTATCCCTGGCGCCTGGTACAGAACAAGATCGTGCGCTATCCGGGCGGCAGAGAGATCGACCGTTTCCGGGGAATTTACCCCGGAGCGGATGACGGCAGGCCGGAGGCCTGGGTAGGGTCCGACACCAGGACGGTAAACGCCGTGGAAAAAGGAGACCCCAACGACGGCTGCGCGGAATGTATTTTGCCGGACGGGACGCGCTGTTATCTGTTTGAAGCCATCGGGAAGGACCCGGAGAAGGCTCTGGGCGAAAAGCACAGAAAGCTCACCGGCGATCAGCTGGGGGTGCTCGTTAAGCTTTTGGACGCCGAGAAGCAGTTAGGGCTTCAGACCCACCCCACCAGATCCTATGCGAAAGAGCATTTCGGCAGTGATTTCGGCAAGGAGGAAAGCTGGTATGTGCTTTCCAAGCGGGAGGATGTGGAGGAGCCTCCCTATGTGCTCATGGGCTTCAAGGAGGGCGTGACCAGAGAGCAGTTTGAAAAAGGCTTTGACGCGGGAGATATCCACGCCATGGAGCAGTGCTGCCACAAGGTGCCGGTAGAGGTGGGAGACGCCTTCTTTATCGAGGCCGGGCTGCCTCACGCCATCGGTCCGGGCTGTTTCGTGGCGGAGGTGCAGGAGCCCTCTGACATCACGGTGGGAGCCTGGAAGAAAAGGGACGGCACCGAGGAGGAGAAGGAGGCTTATAAGCAGCGGCTTTTAGGCTGCTACAACTACAACGGGGCCGACTTTGCAGAGAACCTGCGCCGCTACCGCATTGCCCCCAGGACCATCCGGGAGGGCGACTGGGGCAGGGAAGAGCTGATCATCGGGCAGGGTCAGACGGAGTATTTCTCCTTTACCAGGCTTTCGGTCAACTCCAGCGCTCCCATGTTAAAGACAGGCTTCCATCAGATCGCCATTGTGCTTTCCGGCAAGGGCGTCCTGCGCTGTGGAGACCGTGAGGAGGAACTGAAGCAGGGCGACGAGCTGTTTTTCCCCTATGCCTGCGGGGAAGTGACGGTAGAGGCGAAGCCCGGCGAGGAGATCGCCATTCTGCTGTGCAATCCTCCCGGCGTGCATTATGATCTGTAAGCGGCGGCGGATTTTCAAAAGAAACGAGAGGCATTAAAAGGAGAGATCCCTGATGAAACTCAGTAAAGAGGAATACGCAAGACGGGTGGAAGGCTGCTGGATGGGAAAAAATGTGGGCGGCACTTTGGGGATGCCCATGGAGTGGAACCGCCAGGAAAACCATATTTCCTATTATACCCACGATATCAGCGGTGAGCCTCTGCCCAACGACGACCTGGACATTCAGGTGCTGTGGCTTTTGGCCCTGGAGGATCACGGCCTTCATCTGGACGCCAAAATTCTGGGGCAGTATTTTAACGAGCTGATGATCTTTACCCACGCGGAGTACGGCACGGCGAAGGCCAACCTGAGAGTGGGGCTGGAGCCGCCCTACAGCGGCAGCTATAACAATTCCTTCAAGGACAGCTGCGGCTCCTTCATCCGTTCGGAGATCTGGGCATGTCTGTTCCCGGGGTATCCGGAGCTTGCCGCAAAGTATGCCTTTGAGGACGCCATTGTGGACCACGGAGACGGCGAGGGCGTTTATGCCGAGGTGTTTACCGCCGCTTTGGAAAGCGCCGCCTTTTTCGAGGAGGATCTCACAAAGCTTCTGGACATCGCACTTTCCTATATCCCCGAAGGCTGCGCGGTGGCGAAAGCCATCCGCGCGGGGATCCAGTGCTATGATAAGGGGATGACCCCGGAAGAGGCCCGGGAATTTGTAATGCAGAATTTCATCGGGCATATCGAGTGGCACTATATCGCGCCCAAGGATGAGGAGAAGGGCTATGGAGAGGGCCCCTTCGGTTGGGATGTTCCCTCCAATCTGTTCATCATCGCCTACTGCCTGCTGTACGGAGCCGACGACCTGGAAAAGTCCATGTGTACGGCGGTGTATTTCGGCGAGGATACCGACTGCACGGCGGGGACCATTGCCGCCCTTTACGGCCTGCGCCATGGGATCGACGCCATTGATAAAAAATGGATCGAGCCCATCGGCGCCAAGATCAAGACCATCAGCATCGACCCCTTCCGCATGGAGAAACGGATCCCCAAGGATGTGACGGAGTTTTCCGCGAGAGTTGCAAAGCTCCATGAGCAGGCGGTGGAGGAATTCGGGCTGTACAGAGAGGAGGGCGTACCGGATTTCCGCGCCAAGCCCTGGTTCCAGAATATCTATGACGAGATGAAGGTCGTGCGCTATCTCTCGGAATATCTCAATGTGCGCCTGGACTATTGCGGCGAGCCCACCATTCATCCGGGCGAGCCGAAAAGGGTGCGCTTTCTCATTTCCAACACGGCGAAGACCATCTCCTCCGAACGGATTTGGATGCACCTGTTCACGCCGGACGAGGTGCAGGTGTCCCCGTCCAAGGATCTGACCACCTTTGTCACCATGGGCCATATGGGAGGCGGGATCCGGGCGGTGGAATTTGACCTTCTCATTGAGGAAGCCAGGGCTCCTTTGTACCGCTTTGTGCTGGAGCTGGGCTTTGAGGACAGCAAGCGGGGCAGGCTCTACCATATCCCTTTTGTGCTGCTCAATGAGGGCGGCGCCTTGGTGCCCGCTAAGTTCGAGAAGATCGGGCCGCCCAACTGCCCGAATCAGCCCAGAGTGTAAGCTTTGTGGGAAAGCACTGCAAATGCAGAAAAAACAAAAAATGAAAAACCGCCCTGCCCCGATTTTTCATCGGGACAGGGCGGTTTTTCGTCTCTTTTCTTATTTGATCTCCATGGAATCGATTTCCGCGAGAGTCTTTTGGATGAACTCCTCCACGGACATGGAGCCCAGGTCGCCGTCCTTCCGGTGGCGGGGAGAAATGGTTCTGCTCTCCATCTCCTTGTCGCCTACCACCAGCATATAGGGGGTCTGCTGCAGCTGAGCTTCCCGGATCTTATAGCCGATCTTCTCATTTCTCGTGTCACACTCCACTCTCAGCCCCGCGGCCTCCAGCTGCTCCTTCAACGCCTGCGCGTATTCGTGATGGCGCTCGGAAATGGGCAGGATCACCGCCTGTACGGGAGAGAGCCACAGGGGGAACTTCCCGGCAAAATGCTCGGTGATTACGCCGATGAAGCGCTCGATGGAGCCCAAAACCACCCGGTGGATCATGACGGGGCGGTGCTTCTGGCCGTCAGCGCCGGTATACTCCAGCTCGAAGCGCTCCGGCAGCTGGCTGTCCAGCTGGATGGTGCCGCACTGCCAGGTGCGTCCCAGAGAGTCGGCGATATGGAAGTCCAGCTTAGGGCCGTAAAACGCGCCGTCGCCCTCGTTGATGACATAGTCCTTGCCCATGGCCGTGATGGCGCTTTTCAGGATCTCCTGATTGCGCTCCCACTCCTCCACCTCGCCGATGTGGTCTTCCGGCATGGTGGAAAGCTCAATGGTATAGCTGAGGCCGAAGGTGGAATACACCTCGTCGAACAGGCGCACCGTCTCCTGAATGACCTCCTGCATCTGCTCTCTGGTCATGAAGATGTGGGCGTCGTCCTGAGTGAAGCACCGCACCCGGAACAGGCCGTGGAGGGTGCCGGAAAGCTCATGACGGTGAACGAGCCCCAGCTCGCCCACCCGTAAGGGCAGCTCCCGGTAGGAGTGGGGCTCGCTGGCATAGACCAGCATACCGCCCGGGCAGTTCATGGGCTTGATGCCGAAATTGGTCTCGTCGATGACGGTGGTGTACATATTGTCCTTATAGTGGTCCCAGTGGCCGGAGCGCTCCCACAGCTGGCGGTTGAGCATGATGGGAGTGGAGATCTCCAGGTAGCCGTACTTCTTGTGAATCTTTCTCCAGTACTCGATGAGGGTGTTTTTCAGCACCATGCCCTTGGGCAGGAAGAAGGGGAAGCCGGGGCCCTCGTCCCGCAGCATGAAGAGCCCCAGCTCTTTGCCCAGGCGGCGGTGATCCCGCTTCTTGGCCTCCTCCAGCATTTGCAGATAACTGTCCAGCTCGCTCTGCTTGGGGAAGGAGATGCCGTACACTCTGGTGAGCATCTTGTTGGAGGCGTCCCCGCGCCAGTAAGCGCCGGTGATGGAGGTGAGCTTGATGGCCTTGACGCCGCCGGTAGTCATCAGATGGGGGCCGGCGCAGAGATCCTCAAAGTCTCCCTGCCGGTAAAAGCTGATCTTTTCCCCGTTTCCGGAATGTTCTTCGATGAGCTCCTGCTTGTAGTCCTGCCCGGCCATTTCTTCCCTGGCCTTATCGGGGTTCAGTTCGAAGCGCTCTAAAGGCAGGTTTTCCTTTACGATCTTTTTCATCTCTTCCTCGATCTTCACAAGGTCCTCCGGAGAGAGGGGCGCTTCCAGATCGAAGTCGTAGTAGAAGCCGTTTTCAATGGCGGGGCCAATGGCGAATTTTGTGCCGGGATACAGCCTTTTTACCGCCTGGGCCATGATGTGGGAGGTAGTGTGCCAATAAGCGTGCTTGCCCTCCGCCTCGTCAAAGGTGAGAATTTCCAGAGAGCAGTCCTTCTGGATGGGGGTACGCAAATCGCACGCCTCGCCGTCAATGCGGGCGCAGCAAGCGGCTTTGTAGAGCCCCATGCCGATGGACTTAGCCACTTCGGCGGCGGTGATCCCGCTTTCGAACTCTTTGATTTGACCCTTCAAATCGATCTTGACCATACTCTTTCTCCTTTCCTGCCAAAGCAGAAAAAATGCCTGCCCCAGCAAATTCTGGGGCAGGCATCAAGCTGTAAAATTTTCTCGATGACCCGCGGTTCCACCCGGATTCAAAGCGCATAAAACGCGCTTCCTCATTGAGGCTGTAACGGCGCCGGCCGGCTCGCCTTAACAGGCCCGGAGAAGTTCCCGTGCGCTGTGTACGGCGGCTGCTCCAAGGTGGTATCTTCCTTTTCGTTCACTGCCCGCGCTTTCAGCCAATGGCGAAGGCTCTCTTTCGTGAAACTCACAAAGGAAAACTTCCTTATCAAAGCATTTCCGATTTGAGGTCATCATAGCACTGAGAAATCATTTTGTCAAGGGCGCCCTTGACCTTTTCTAACAACCAACCTCTAAACTCTGACAACTACTTTTACAAAAATGTTACAAATTTCTTGACAAGGGTCCCCTGATAGAGATACAATTAAGCTTAGAATGCACTGAGTGCTTTTTTCATATTTTTCTTGTTTATTTTTTTGTTTACATTTTTGTATAGATGTAATTTCATCAATAGAACAATGAAACAACTGCATAGGAAAAAGCAACGGGGCATTTTGGGCCGTTTTCGGCCCCCTATTCTCACTTATCTCTGAATGAATAAAACTAGAGACACAAGGAAAAGGAGGTGCCCCATTGGGCGAAGTTGCTGTATGGCTTTGCATCGTGATCGCTGCGGCCTGCGCGGCAGTTGCCGGTGTTGTCGCCTTTTTCCTGGGAGTTGCTCACAGGAAAAACCAGGCTGAGTCGGCGATCGGTTCCGCGGAGCAGGAGGCAAAGCGGATCGTAAGCGACGCCATTAAAACGGCGGAAGCAAAGAAGAAGGAGATCGTCCTGGAAGGCAAGGACGAGATCCACCGGATGAGAAATGAATCCGAGCGGGAGCTGAACAGCCGCCGCAAGGAGATCCAGCACCAGGAAAGAAGGATCCTGCAAAAGGAAGAGAGCCTGGAAAAGAAGCTGGAAAATGTGGAGCGAAAAGAAGAGCAGGCGGAGCAGAAAAACAAGAAGGCGGAAGAGCGTCTGCAGGAAGCGGAGTCTGTGAAAAAGAGCCAGTTTGATATGCTGGAGAAAATTTCCTCTTTTTCAGTGGAACAGGCCAAGGAATATCTGCTTCGCAATTTGGAAAGCGAGCTGACCCATGAAAAGGCCGTAAAGGTCATGGAATTCGAGCAGCAGACCAAAGAGGACTGTGAAAAGTCCGCCAGAGAGATCATCTCTTTGGCGATCCAGCGCTGCGCGGCGGACCATGTGTCTGAGGCCGCGATCAGCGTGGTGCCCCTTCCCAACGACGAGATGAAGGGCCGCATCATTGGGCGCGAGGGCCGGAATATCCGGGCCATCGAGACCCTGACGGGCGTGGACCTGATCATTGACGACACGCCGGAGGCCATCACCCTGTCCAGCTTTGAGCCGGTTCGCAGGGAGGTGGCGCGCATCGCTTTGGAGAAGCTGATCTCCGACGGGCGCATCCATCCCACCCGCATTGAGGAGACCGTGGAAAAGGCCCGCCGTGAGGTGGACGCCACCATCAAGGCGGAGGGCGAACGGGCGGTGCTGGAGGTCGGCGTCAACGGGGTCCATCACGAGCTGGTAAAGCTTCTCGGACGCCTGCGCTACCGCACCAGCTACGGCCAGAATGTGCTCAACCACTCTCTGGAGGTGGCCTATCTTGCCGGTATGATGGCTTCAGAGCTGGGTCTTGACCCCACCGTTGCCAAGCGCGCGGGGCTCCTGCACGACATCGGCAAGGCGCTGGACCACGAGATCGAGGGCTCTCATGTGGAGATCGGTGTGGATGTGGCCAGAAGGTATAAAGAGAGCGAGGCCGTGATCCACGCCATCGCGGCTCATCACGGCGATGTGGAGGCGAAGACCATTATCGCCTGTCTGGTACAGGCCGCAGACGCCATTTCCGCCGCCCGTCCCGGCGCCAGAAGAGAGAATCTGGAAAACTATATCAAGCGGCTGGAGAAGCTGGAGGAGGTCGCTTCCTCCTTTGACGGCGTAGACAACTGCTATGCCATCCAGGCCGGTCGTGAGATCCGTATCATGGTAAAGCCGGAGCAGGTCAGCGACGAGAAGATGACGCTTTTAGCCCGGGAGATCTGCAAGAAGATCGAAGAGGATCTGGATTATCCCGGACAGATCAAGGTCAATATGATCCGCGAGAGCAGGACTGTGGATTACGCCAAGTAATCCCCTGTTCCTTCGGAGGTTCCAAAACGGCAGATGGGGTGCTTCCAGCGAGGCGCCCCATTTTCTGGTAAAGGGGGGCTTTTGATGGCTGAGGCTTTTCTCAATGGGGAGAAGGGGATCGGCACTCTTCGCAGCGAAGAGGAGATGTACCGGCTGATTCTGGGCTTTGCCCGGCGGGACCCACGGGTGAGGGCAGTGATCCTCAACGGCTCCCGCGCCGATCCCGCCGCAGAGCCTGACCGGCTGCGGGACTTTGATATCGTGTATCTGGTCACCGACCTGACCCCCTACAAGCAGGGAGACATCTCCTCTGAGTTCGGGGAAATACTGGTGATGGAGCGCCCGGATGAATCTGAGCTTTTCGGAGATCATCTGCCCCGTGAGGCGGCCTATCTCATGCAGTTTCAGGACGGGAACCGCATCGATCTGACCGTCGCTCCACAGGAGGACTGGAGGGCCTATTGTCTGGAGGATCGGCTGAGTGTAGCGATTCTGGACAAGGACGGGCTGCTGCCTTCCCTCCCCTTTCCGGACAACAGCGCCCATTGGGTCAAAAGGCCCAGCGAGCGGATGTTTTCGGAATGTAGGACCGAGTTCTGGTGGACCGCACCCTATGTGCAGAAGGCGGTTCTCAGAAATCAGCTCTCCTACGCGCAGAATCATCTGGAAACCTGTACCAGGGCAATGCTGCGCCTGATGCTTTCCTGGATGTGCGCGGCCCGGCACGATTTTCAGATCTCCTTTGGAAAATATGGAGACGGCCTTCGGGAGTATCTTCCGAAAGAAATGTGGGAACGCTACCGGTTGACCTATGCTTCCTTTGACGGGGAGAAGATCGCAGACGCGCTGTTTTGCGCCTGCGAGCTGTTTTCTGAGGCTTCCGCCGTGACGGCGGAGCGTCTGGGCTATTCCTTTGACGGAAAACAGGACATAGAAGTGACGCGGTTTTTGAAAACCGTTTACCCGAAGATCGCCGCTCTGCCCCGGGAAAAAAGCTGGGAAGGGGAGCTGAAAAAGCAGCTGCGGGAATACGGCGGGCCGCCGTTTCCCCAAAAGAGCAGTGGAAAGGAGAGGCCCTGACGGAGAAAAACCGTTTTGGCCGGGAGAACCATGGTAAATATTCTTTGTATCGGCGATGTGGTAGGGTCTGCCGGATGTGAGTTCCTGCGCCGGCATCTGCCCGCCTTTCGAAAGCTGAAAAACATTGATCTGGTGATCGCCAACGCAGAGAATTCTGCGGACGGAAACGGGATCACGCCCACATCGGCCCAGTATCTTCTGGACAGCGGCGTGGATGTGATCACCGCCGGGAACCACACCTTTCGCCGCAGAGAGATCTATCCCTTCCTGGATTCCTGCGAGACCTTGGTGCGTCCGGCGAATTTCCCCAGGGGTACGCCGGGGCGCGGATACTGCATTGTGGACCTGGGAAGGGCGCGGGTGGCGGTGCTCAACCTGATGGGGACCGTTTATCTGGAAAGTCTTTCCTGCCCTTTTGAGGCTTTGGAGACTTTTTTGAAAACGGAGAACCTGCCCCGGCTGGTGGTCGTGGATCTTCACGCGGAGGCCACCGGAGAAAAACGGGCGATGGGCTATTTCGCGGACGGTCGGGTGACCGCTCTGTTCGGCACCCACACCCATGTGCAGACGGCTGACGAATGTATTCTGCCCCACGGCACCGGGTATCTGACGGATGTGGGCATGACAGGCCCCATCCAGTCGGTCCTGGGGGTCAAGGCAGAGCTGATCATCGAAAAGCTGCGGGGAAAGCTTCCCGTGCGCTTTGAAAACGCGGCGGGCCCCTGCAAAATGGACTGCGTCCTGTTTTCCGCCGATGAAAAAACGGGGCTCTGCACCGGCGCGGAGCGTTTTTCCCTGCGGTGAACGCTCTTTGTTTCCGTGATTGTATTTTTTTATAATCTATGATAAAATAGGCGTATGGTAATGATCAATGATGGCCATGCAGCTATCTGGAAGAACCTTTGAACTATAGGCGGTTCTCTTAGGATTTTTTAACTCAGCGGCGCACTTTGCGTCTGAATAACGGCATACCTGCCGATCTGGAAACAGAGAAAAGCTTCGCTGGCGGTCTGCCGGAAACTATGTTTAAGGATGTGTTACCCATGATCTTAGGCAAAGAGCTGAAAAACGCGATCATCTCCGGGTCCAATAATATTTCCAAGTACAAAAGGCAGGTCAACGACCTGAATATCTTCCCGGTGCCGGACGGCGACACGGGCACCAATATGTCTATGACCATCGGGGCTGCCGCTGAGGAGATGAAAAAGCTGGAAGATGAAGTGTCCGCCGCGGACGCGGCCAAGCGGGCGGCCTCTTCCATGCTGCGCGGCGCGAGAGGCAACTCCGGCGTGATCCTCTCCCTGCTGTTCCGCGGCTTCTCCAAGGGCCTGGAGGGCAAAGAGGAGATCGGCGCGAAGGATATGATAGACGCCTTGGATCTGGGAGTCAGCGAGGCCTATAAGGCGGTGATGAAGCCCACGGAGGGCACCATCCTCACGGTGGCCAGAGTGGCGGCGGAGCAGGGCAGAAAGGCGCTGGAGCTGAGCGGGGACCCTGTGAGCGTCTGGGACGCGGTGTGCGTTGGAGCGGCCGAGGCATTGGAGGAGACCCCCGAGCTTCTGCCTGTGCTCAAAAAAGCCGGTGTGGTAGATGCGGGCGGCCAGGGGCTCTGCCTGATCTTCGAGGGGATGCTCAGCGTGTTCCGGGGCGGCGTCATCATTGAATCCGGCCTGACACAAGAGGAGAAAGCCGAGGAGACGGCGGAATTCTTCCGCAATGTGGCTGCGGAATTTGACAGCGAGATCAATTTTACCTACTGCACGGAGTTCATCGTGGGCCGTGACCCGGAGATCAGCAAGGATCCTCTGGAGCTTCGCCTGTTCCTGGAGACCATCGGCGACTGTGTGGTAGTGGTGGACGACGAGGAGATCATCAAGACTCACGTCCATACGGAGAACCCCGGAGACGCTTTGCAGTATGCTTTGCAGTACGGCGAGCTGCTTTCGGTGAAGATCGAGAATATGAAGGAGCAGCACCGCAAGGCCGCAGAGGAAAATGAGGAGAGAAAGAAAGCGGTCTCTGCAAAGAAGGAAAGCGAGGAAAAGCTTGTGTTCCAGGCTCCCGAGGAGGAGGTGGGCTTCATCTCCGTGGCCGCGGGGGATGGACTCAAGAGCCTGTTCACGGATCTGGGCTGCGCCAATGTAGTCAGCGGCGGCCAGACCATGAATCCCAGCACGGAAGATATTTTAGAGGCTGTGTTGGCCACTCCCGCGAAGAAGGTATTCGTGCTTCCCAACAATAAGAACATCATTATGGCTGCCGAGCAGACGGTCCCCCTGGTGACGGATCGGGAAGTGATCGTCATCCCCACCAAGACCATTCCCCAGGGCCTTTCCGCTATGCTGGCCTTTGACCCTGACAGCGACGCGGGGGAGAATGAAGCCGCTATGCTGGAGGCTATCGAGGGCGTGGATACCGGCGTGGTCACCTTTGCCGCCAGGGATTCGGAGTTTGGCGGGCACACCATTCGCCATGGAGACATCATGGGCCTTTCCAACGGAAAGCTGGAATATATCGAAAAGGATCCTGTGGCCGCCTGTGTGAAGGTGGCAAGGGGCTTTACCACCAAGCGCACCTCCTTCATCACCCTGATCTACGGAGAGGGCGTTTCCGAAGAGCAGGCGGAAGAGGCCAAGCAGCAGCTGGCCGCCAAGATTCACTCCAATGTGGAGATCACTCTGGTGAACGGAGGCCAGCCGGTTTACTACTTTATTATTTCCGTAGAGTAAGCAAGGGTCAGTTTGGTTTTGAGAAACCTTTCTTTCGGGAAAGGTTTCTTTTTCTGAATTCTCCCTTTTCCATTTTCCGGGCTTGATCGGGAGAAAGGAGCGATGAGAAGATGGCCTCCCTGTTTCAAATGAAAATCACTGAATTGAAGGGCGTGGGGGAGAAGCGCGGGCCTCTCTATGAGAGGCTGGGCGCGCCCACGGTAGGGGATCTTCTGCGCCTGTATCCCAGAGCCTATGAGGACTGGGGCCATCCCGTTCTGATCTCCGCCGCGGTTTTAGGAGAAGTAAACGTGGTGCGGGCCACGGTGGTAAGACAGCCGGAGGAGCACCGTGTCAAGGGAGGAAAGCTTCTTTATAAGGTGACGGTCACCGATGAGGAAAGCGATATGACCCTTACCTTTTTCAATAACCGCTACATCCCCACCCTGTTGAAAAAGGGGGAGACCTATCTGTTCCGGGGAAAGGTGACAGGGGGATTTCTGCGAAAGGAAATGGTATCGCCCCAATTCCTTCCTGAAGAAAAGGCCCAGGGGGTAGTCCCCGTCTATCCCGCCACCCAGGGCCTTTCCTCCCGGATGATCTCTTCCGCCGTGAGAAACGCGCTAAAGCTGCTTCCTCAGCCGCCCCGGGATCCCCTGCCGCCTCAGCTGAGAAAGCAGTATCATCTGTGCCATCTGGGCTTTGCCTTAGAGCAGATCCATTTTCCCGGCTCAGAAAAGGAACTGGAGCTTGCCCGGACCCGGCTGATTTTCGAGGAATTTCTTCTTCTCCAGTTAGGGCTTTTGAGCATAAAAAACCGGAGACGGGAAAAGAACCTGCATCCGGTCAAAAACGAATTTCCCACAGAGTTTACAAAGCTGCTTCCCTTTTCTCTCACAGGAGCTCAGGAAAGGGCCATCAGGGAGGCGGTGAAAGATATGTCCGGCCCCTCCCCCATGAACCGTCTTGTGCAGGGAGATGTGGGAAGCGGAAAGACCGCCGTGGCGGCGGCCTTGTGCTATTGTGTGATTCAAAGCGGGATGCAGGCCGCAATGATGGCCCCCACCGAGATCCTGGCGGGTCAGCATTACGCCTCGCTTTCGGCTTTGCTGGAGCCTGCGGGGGTCAAAGCCACGCTGCTTACCGGCTCTACAAAGGCGAAGGAGAAAGCCGAAATCTATCAGGGGCTGCAAACAGGAGAGATCCAGCTGACGATCGGCACCCACGCGCTGTTGAGCGAAGGAGTCGCCTTTCAGGATCTGGGCCTGGTCATCACGGACGAGCAGCACCGCTTCGGCGTGGAACAGCGCTCCCGGCTGGCCCACAAGGGCAGCTCTCCTCATCTGCTGGTCATGAGCGCCACACCCATTCCCCGCACGCTGGCGCTGATGATGTATGGGGATCTGGACATCTCCGTTTTGGACGAGCTGCCTCCCGGCAGACAGAAGATCGAGACCTATTTGATCGATTCCCCCAAGCGGCCTCGGGCATTCCGCTTTGTGCAGAAGCATCTGGATGAGGGACGGCAGGGGTATTTGATCTGTCCCTTGATCGAGGAGGACGAAACCGGGATGATGAGCGTGGAGGAATACGGGAAGCTGGTGCGAAAGTGCTTCCCCACCGCCGCGGTAGGCCTGCTTCACGGCAGGATGAAGAGCGGGGAAAAAGAGGCGGTCATGAATGAATTTTCCTCCGGACGGCTTCAGCTGCTGGTATCCACCACCGTGGTGGAGGTGGGGGTGGACGTTCCCAACGCGGTGATCATGCTCATCGAAAACGCGGAGCGCTACGGTCTTTCCCAGCTTCATCAGCTGCGGGGAAGGATCGGCCGGGGCAGGTTTAAATCCACCTGTATCCTCATCACAGACGCCCAGAACGAGGATACCGTCAAACGCCTGAAGCTGTTTCGGGATACAAGCGACGGCTTTCAGATCGCTGACGCGGACCTGAAGCTTCGCGGTCCCGGTGATTTTTTCGGCAGCCGCCAGCACGGCCTGCCCAAGCTGAAGATCGCCGACATGACAAACGACCTGGAGGTGCTGAAAAAGGCCCAGCAATGCGCAAAGGAACTGCTCGGGGAAAACAGGCTGATGGGAGAAGAGTACCGGGAGCTTCGGGCAGAGGTGAAGCGCCTTTTTGAAAAGGCGGGAAACGGCGGCACGCCCGTGCTGTAATGAAAAAACGGCCCCCCCGATCGTCAGGGGGGCCGTTTGTGCATCCGGGGAATCTTTTGAAAGGCTCAGTGCAGATGCTTCGGGTCGTAGAGATAGCTTCTCATCTGCCCGCGCTTGACCTCCCGGGCAGAGATCATGGTCCCGTGCAGGTTCATGGGATACTCTTCTCCGGCTTCCTTTCCGGCAAGAATGTCTCTGGTAAGGCCCAGCACATCCTTTACATATTGAAGCGTCAGCTGTACGGGAGACTGGTTTCGGTGGCCCGGATAGATCTTCAGCCCGGAAAGCGGCTCCACCCGTTTGGCAAGCGCCTCCAATTTTACAAGGAATTCATCCAGAGGAAGGCAGGAGGAAAGTTGCATCCAGAAGTTTCCGGAGCCGATGCTGTCTCCGGAAAACAGCAGCTGGTTTTCCTCATCCAGGAACGCGACGCTTCCGGGGCTGTGCCCGCCCACATCCAGCGCCGTAAGCTTTCTGCCGCCCAGATCGAAGACCTGCCCGGAAGAGAGGGGAGAGAGTGCGCCGGCGCTTACCGGGGCGTTTTTCCGGTCCTTGAGAAAAAAGAAATCGGCAGGGGCGAGATAGATCTTGCAGCCCGCCTCCTCAAATTCCTTCAGGGAAACGCCGGCATGGTCGCCGTGTCCGTGAGTGAGGGCCACATCCACGGGAAGACTTGTGAGCTTTCTCACCTCTTCATAAAGTCCGGGAAGATTTTGCAGGGAATCGATGAGCAAAGCCCGCTCTTTTCCGCAGATCAGATAGGCGTCCACATAAGGGCCGTCCGCGTTGCTTTCGTTAAATTGCCAGATACGATCGGAAATAGGGGTGACCACGATCTGTTTTTCCATAAAATACTCCTCCTTTTAAGCCGCCGGGATCCCGGCTTTTCTTCCATTATAGCATTTTTTGAAAAGGAGGGGAAGCGGCGGGAAAGAAAATCCCGCTTTTATCCCTGGCCTTTTTTCGCGGCTTGTAGTATACTGAATGGCAGAAAAGGCAGGGCTTCCCTGAGAGAAGCGGCGCTGCTTTGATGAGAAAGAGGGTAACGAGATGAAAACCGTGCGCATTGGCTCCGGGGCGGGCTATGGAGGAGATCGGATCGAGCCCGCCGTCGATTTGATGAAACGAGGGAACCTGGATTACATCATCTTTGAATGTCTGGCGGAGCGCACCATCGCTCTCGCTCAGCTGGAGCGGCTGGAGCATCCGGAAAAGGGATATAACCCCCTGTTTTCTTACCGGATGGAGCGTATCCTGGACGCCTTAAAGGAGCGCCCCGTAAAGGTGATCACCAATATGGGGGCGGCAAACCCCATAGCGGCGGCGAAAAAGGCCAGGGAAATGGCACAGGAAAGGGGCCTTTCCTCCTTGAAGATCGCCGCCGTCACCGGCGACGACGTGCTTTCCCGGCTTCCGGAATTCTGGGACCTGCCCACCATGGAGACAGGGAAGCCTCTGAAAGAGCTGAAGGAGGACATTGTTTCCGCCAACGCCTACCTGGGCTGCTCCGGTATCGTGGAGGCGTTGAGGCAGGGGGCGGATCTGGTGATCACCGGCCGGGTGGCGGATCCCGCTTTGGTTTTAGGGCCGCTCGTTTACGAGTTCGGCTGGAAAATGGACGACTGGGACCATCTGGGTAAGGGCACCATTGCCGGCCACCTGCTGGAATGTGCCGGCCAGGTGACGGGAGGCTATTTCTGCGACCCCGGGAAAAAGGACGTGGAGGACCTTTGGAACCTGGGCTTCCCCATTGCCGAGATCGGCGAGGACGGAAGTCTGGAGATCACAAAGCTTCCGGGTACCGGAGGTTTAGTCAGCGAAAGGACCTGCAAGGAGCAGATCATCTATGAGCTTCAGGACCCTGCCAATTACTTTACCCCGGACTGCACGGCGGATTTCCAAATGGCGGAGGTCCGGCAGGTGGGAAAGGACAGGGTAAAGGTCTCGGGCGCCTCCGGAAAGCCCAACAATGGGAAGCTGAAGGTGAGCGTAGGCTATCAGGACTGCTTTATCGGCGAGGGGCAGATCAGCTACGGAGGGCACAACGCCCTTCAGCGAGCGCGCCTTGCGGGAGAGATCATCAAGAAGCGCTTGGAGCTATGCGGCTGCCCCTTTAGTGAACTCCGGGTAGACTGCATGGGAGTGGATTCCCTTTACCGGGAGACTTTGCCCCAGGGGTTGGAGCCTGTGGAGGTGCGTCTGCGGGTAGCCGCCAGAACAAAAACAGAAGAGGCGGCCCAGATTATCGGCAACGAGGTGGAGGCCCTTTACACCAACGGCCCTGCCGGAGGCGGGGGAGTGACGAAATCCCTGCGAAAGATCGTTTCTGTGGCTTCCGTACTGCTGCCGAACGACCTGGTAAGCCCTGAGGTGACCATGCTTTAAAGGAGGGAAAATCCATGAAATTATATGAGCTTGCACATTCCCGTACAGGAGACAAGGGGAATATCTCCGTTATCTCTCTGATCCCCTTTGAGGAAAAGGATTATGAGCTTTTAAAGCGCGAGGCGACCGCAAAGCGTGTTAAGGAGCATTTCTCCGGGATCGTTCAGGGAGAGGTGACCCGCTACGAGCTGCCGAAGCTGCACGCCTTTAACTTCGTGATGGAGAACGCCTTAGGGGGAGGGGTGACCCGGTCTTTAGCGGTGGACATGCACGGAAAGACGCTGGGCTTTGCCCTTCTGGAAATGGAGATCGAAAAGTGAGACAGACCTGAAAGGATGGGAGGAGATCGTGAGCATGAAACAGGAAGAGCCAGCGCTTTGTCCTGCGCAAAGAAGGCTGGGGGCCCTGATGGGGATCGCCTATGGAGACGCCATGGGGATGCCCTCGGAGATGATGCGCCGTGAGAGCATCAGGAAGCGCTTTGGCGTGATCGAAGGACTTCTCTCTAGTGAAAAAGGGGAGATCAAGCGCTCTTTAAAGGCGGGAGAGGTCACGGACGATACGGAAAACACCCAGCTGGTGGTAGAGCTTCTGTGGAAGCATGGCGGGAAGGTGGAGGTGGAAGCCTTTGTCCGCCTGTTAAGAGAGTGGGCAGGGGCGGAAAAGACGGCCTCCGTCATCGGCCCCAGCACCCGCAAAGCACTGGAGCTGATGGAACAGGGCGTTTCGGTGACCGAGACAGGAAAGGCCGGCTCCACCAATGGGGCGGCCATGAAGATCCTGCCCATCGGGCTGGTGAATCCTCCCGCCCCCTTAGAGGCTCTGGTGGAGCAGGTACGGCTTTTGTGCCTGCCCACTCACAATACGAATCTGGCCATTTCCGCCGCTGCAGCCCTGGCAGCCGCGGTTTCCGGGGCGGTGTATGAAAACGCCTCTTGGGAGCGCATGTGGGAGCTGGCGCTTTCGGCGGCCCGGCTGGGGGACGGTATGGGCTATTATGTGGCAGGGGCAAATGTGGAGCACGCTCTTTTTCGGGCACGGACCTATATAGAGGAGGCCGAGGCGAAGGGCTATTTGGAAGATCGGGTGCTTGACTATGTGTTTTATGACCTGGGCACCGGGCTTTCCAGCTCTGAAACGGCGGCAGCCGCCATGGCTCTGGCCTGCTTTTCTCAGGGAGACCCGGCACGCTGCGGAAGGCTGTGCGCCAATGTGGGCGGCGATACGGATACCATCGGCGCCATCGCCTGCGGGATCTGCGGCGCGGTTTCCGGTCCGGAGGGTTTCCCGGAGGAGGATATCAAGCGAATCGAGGCAGTAAACGGTCTGTCCTTCCGGCAGCTGGCAGAGAAGCTGGAACAGGCCTTGAGAGAAAGAAAGGATGGAGCATGTCAATGAAAACAGTGTTTATCACAGGGGCCGACAGAGGCGTAGGCTTTGCCCTGAGCCGTATTTTCGCAGAGAATGGCTGGCGGGTATTCGCCGGAAAATTTCTGGATTACTGGAAGGAGCTGGATGAGCTCAAGAAGCAGTTTCCCGAAACGGTGGAGCTGATCCCTCTGAATGTGGGGTCCACGCAGTCCGTACAGGAGGCGGCAAAGACCGTTTCTCAGAAGACGGATACCGTGGATGTGCTGGTCAACTGCGCGGGAATTTCCCGGGGTGAGGGAGAAGAGGCCTTTCGGCAGATCGTCAATGTGAACGCCGTGGGCGCCATGCGCATGGTAGAGGCTTTCCTGCCCCTGATGCAGAAGGGGGAAAAGCGGCTGTGCTTCGTATCCTCTGAGGCAGGCAGCATCACGGTAGCCCACCGCAAGGGTGAAGCGCCCTATTATCCCATGTCCAAATCCGCTTTGAATATGGCGGTCAAGCTGATGTTCAACGAGCTTCGTCCCAAGGGCTACAGCTTCCGGCTGTATCATCCGGGATGGGTGAATTCCTATATGGGCGGCGATGTGAAAAGCACCCGCGGAAAGTATGAGCCGGAGCAGGCGGCTATGCCCGCTTTTAAGCAGTTTACAGGACACAGAGATTGGGAGGACGCCCTGGTGATGACCGATGTGGAAAACCAGGCCTGGCCTTTCTAAGCCAAAAAAACGAGTATTTCAGCGGACAGCTGTGAAAGGAGATCATCATGAGTAAAAAGGTTGCGTTTATCGCGTCCATCCAGGAGCAGGACGCCTGGGAGACTGCACAGCAGCTAAATAAGGCGGGCTATCAGGTGTACGGAGCTTATACGGACGGCGCATCTCACGAGGCGGGAGAAAAAGAGGGAATCAGCCTTTTGAGCATTGACCTTGCGGATCGCGCCAGCGCCCAGAGCGCCGCGAAGGCGGTAGAGGAGAAGGAGGGCGCGCTGGACATTTTGGTGCTGGAAAGCGCCCATCATTTGGAGGACAAGCCGGTGGGCAGCGGCCGGGACTATGAAGAGCTTGCCAAAGCCGTAGACCTGGGTACAGTGGGAATGGAGCGGATTCTCACCGCTTTCCTGCCCCTGATGAAAAAGAGTGAAGGCAAACGGATCGCTTTCCTCTCCAGGACAAGCGCGGGCATCGGGTTCTGTGAGGATAAGGACGACTTTGCCTGGCATATGGCCCAGGCGGCAATACATAATATGCTGAAGGTTTCCTTCAATGAGCTGCGCCCCGAGGGCTTTACCTTCCGGAACTTTGTGACCGACGGTCCTAAAGGCGGAATGAGCGCCGCGGATTACATCCTGCAGGACTTTTCCTATCTGCCGGAGGACGACTATATCCACTCGGATGAAAACCGACTGGTGAGAAGAGACAGCCTGTTCCGGGAGCTGAGTTGGTAAAAAGGACAAAGGCGTAGCCTTTGTCCTTAGGAAGAACCCCTGAGCCGTGAAGCATATTCTAAAATGGAAAAGAACCAGCCCTGCAGCAGGAAACCGATTGCAGGGCTGGTTCTTTTGACGGAGTCGAGCTTTTACGGGAGCATCCCGGCAAGCTTTGGGAAAAGAGAAAGGCTTCGTTTCAGGATCCCTTTCATCTGGGCGATGGCTACCCCATAATTGGTGAAGGGAATGTCCGCCCTTTTCGCGCAGCTTTCCCGGAATTTCATTTCCTGCTCTGTGAGCATACAGCCTCCGCAGTGGATCACCAGCCGGTAGGGAGAGAGGTCCTCCGGAAATTCCCGGCCGGAAACATGGGTGAGGGAAAGGGCTTTCCCGGTATATTCCGAAAGCCATTTGGGAAGCTTCACCGTGCCGATGTCCCCGCATTGCCTGTGATGTGTACAGCCCTCCGCAATCAGCACACGGTCGCCGTCTGAAAGGGTGTTTAAGGCGGCGGCCCCCTTGACGGCCTCCTCCAAAAAGCCCTTGTAGCGGGCCATGAGAATGGAGAAGGAGGTCAGGGGGATCTCCTTTGGGGTGTCTGCGTTTACCTTTGCGAAGGCCTGACTGTCCGTCACCACCATCCGCGGCGGGGAGGAAAGCTTGGAAAGTGTCTCCTTGAGGCCGTTCTCCTTGGTGACAAAGGCGGCGCAATCCGAATCCAGAATATCCCGGATCGCCTGCTGCTGGGGCAGGATCAGCCTGCCCTTGGGGGCGGCGCTGTCGATGGGGGTCACCAGCACCACCGTGTCTCCGGGGCTCAAAAGGTCTCCCAAAAGTCTTCTGGGGTTTTCCTTTTCTCCCGTGAGCCTTGCAATGCGCTCCTTGAGTTCAAAAATATGGTCGCCCCTTAGCGCGCTGACGGCGATCTCGTTTTCCCCGCAGCTTTCTTTGGAAACCAGATCGCTTTTATTGTAGGCCACAAGGTAGGGGATCCCTCTCTCCTGAAAAAGGGCGAGAAGCGCTTCGTCGGCAGCTGTTTTCCCTTCCTTCGCGTCTATGACCAGCACGGCGCAGTCGGTCCGGCTGAGAGCTTCCTTCGCCTTTTGCACCCGCAGAGCGCCCAGCTCTCCCTCGTCGTCAAAGCCGGGGGTGTCTATGATGACCACGGGCCCCAGGGGCAGCAGCTCCATGGCCTTGTACACCGGGTCCGTGGTGGTGCCCTTGATATCGGACACCACGGAAAGAGCCTGACCGGTCACGGCGTTTACCAGGCTGGATTTTCCCGCGTTTCGCCTGCCGAAAAAGGCGATATGCACCCGCTCCCCGCTGGGGGTCTCCTGAAGTCCCATGAAAAACTCCTCCTTTCAGTGATCAGAACCGGAAATCCCGGATCCCGTTTTCGATTTTTTCCAACCGTTCCTTGGCGATCTGCTTTACCTTTTCCCCCGGGATCTTTTCAAGCTCTCGGGAGATCATCTCCTCTCCCAGCCTTTTTGTTTCCGGGGAGGCGTAATCCATCAGGAACTCCTTTAAGGTCATCAGGGCGTTGGGATGGCAGCAGTTTAAGATCTGGCCGTTTTTCAGCAGCGTCATGAACCGGTCTCCGGTGCGTCCCTCCCGGTAGCAGGCCGTGCAGAAGCTGGGGATATACCCGAGCTCCATGAGCCAGCGCACCACCTCGTCCAGCGTGCGCTTGTCGCTGACATCAAACTGCTGGGAGTTTTCTTCCTCCGGCTCCGGCTCGCAGTAGCCGCCCACGCTGGTGCGGGAGGCGCCGCTGATTTGAGAGACGCCCAAAGGCAGTACCTTCTCCCGGACAGCCTTGCTCTCTCTGGTGGAGATGATCATCCCGGTATAGGGTACCGCTACCCGGATACAGGCGCAGAGCTTTGCAAAGATCTCGTCGTCGATGCCGTTGTCAAAGGCGTCAGGGTCGATGTCGTCCGCCCGCTTGAGACGGGGAACGCTGATGGTGTGGGGGCCCACGCCGTGAACGGCCTCCAGATGCTCCGCGTGCATCAGAAGCCCGGCAAACTCATACTTGTAAAGCTCCAGCCCGAACAGCACCCCAAGGCCCACGTCGTCGATCCCGCCCTCCATGGCCCGGTCCATCGCCTCGGTGTGGTAGGCGTAATTGTGCTTGGGGCCGGTGGGGTGCAGGCTTTCATAGCTTTCCTTGTGGTAGGTTTCCTGGAAGAGGATATAGGTGCCGATGCCCGCCTCTTTGAGCTTTCGGTAATTTTCCACGGTGGTGGCCGCGATATTCACATTGACCCGGCGGATAGCCCCGTTTTTGTGCTTGATGGAGTAGATGGTGTGGATACATTCCAGAATATATTCGATGGGGTTATTGACGGGGTCCTCTCCCGCTTCAATGGCCAGACGCTTGTGCCCCATGTCCTGCAGGGCGGTGACCTCCCGGACGATCTCCTCCTGTGTCAGCTTTTTTCTTGCGATATGCTTATTTTTCAAATGATACGGACAGTAGACGCAGCCGTTGACGCAGTAGTTGGAAAGGTAGAGGGGAGCAAACATGACGATACGGTTGCCGTAGAAATCCTCTTTGATCTGCCGCGCCAGAGCATAAAGCCTTTGAAGCCTTTCCGGGTCCTCACAGGCGAGAAGCAGAGAGGCCTCCCGATGGGTCAGGCCTTTCCTCTTCTCAGCCTTTTGGAGGACTTCGTCCACCAGAGCCAAATTGTTTTTGTTTTCCTCTGCATATTGCAGCGTGCTGAGGATCTCCTCGTGAGAGATGAATTCCTCCGCTTTCATGGATTTGGGATCGTACATTTTTCTCATCCTTTCTTTTGGGTCAGAAGCTTCTTTCCCGTCAGGCCTGTGAAAACACAGGCGGTTTTATATTTTTGAAACGCTCAGAGGTCCATGAGGCTGTCGCCCCTCATGCCGGTGGCGGTTCTGCCAATTTTTTGAAGACTTTCTTTCAGTTCTATGAGCCCCTGTGCCGCCTCCTGCCCGGAGGACAGCTTGTGGTCATAGAGGGTGTAGTTTTCCTTAGCGTCATCCGGCGAGAGATTGGGCATCACCACGTTCGCCCCGTGTAAGATCCCAAGCTCCCTTCCTTCCGGAAGTAAGGTGGCGAGAGCCGTTGTAGCGGGCAGCAGTACCCGTGGCAAAAGCAGACGGATCACAGACAGCAAAAAGACCGTCAATTCTCCTGAACCCTTGGGAAAATCCCGGAAGGGGGTGTCCTTATGGGGGAGAAAAGGGCCGATGCCCACCATATGGGGCTGAAAAGCCTTTAAAAACCGCAGGTCCTTTACGAGGGCCTCCGGCGTTTGGAAGGGAGAGCCCACCATAAAGCCGCAGCCGGTTTGAAAGCCGATCTCCCTGAGGTTCCTCAGGCACTCCATCCTGTTTTCAAAGCTCATCTCAGGGGGATGCAGTCTTCGGTAATGAGCGCAGTCCGCCGTTTCATGGCGCAGCAGATACCGGTCAGCCCCCGCCTGAAAAAGCTTTTGGTAGCTTTCTTTTGTGCGCTCTCCCACAGAGAGGGTGACGGCGCACTCCGGAAACCGGCTTTTCAGGGAGGATACGATCCGGCACAGGCGGTCGTCTGAAAAATAGGGGTCCTCGCCGCCTTGGAGGACAAAGGTACGAAAACCCAGCTCGTAACCGTACTCCCCGCAGGAAAGGATCTCTCCCTCTGTAAGGCGATACCGCTTTATAGAGGAATTTCCCTTTCGGATTCCGCAGTACAGGCAGTCATTTTTGCAGAAGTTGGTAAACTCGATGAGCCCCCGGAGAAAAACCTGATCCCCGTAGTGGGCAAGACATTCCTCGCAGGCCCTTTCCCGCAAATACTCGTCCGTTTCAGGAGTACGCCCGGTAAGCAGAGACAAAAGCTCTTCCTCATTGAGGTCGTGTGTTTCAGAAAGCTTTTCGCACAGCTCCCACTGCTTTTTCATGATTTCACCGCGGAGTAAGCCGTTTTGGAGGACACGCCGGGCAGCTTGCCCACCTTTCCGGAAAGGGCGGAGATCATGTCCTGTGGAGCGTCCACCGCGATGCTGATAATGCTCAGGTTTTTCTGACGGTAGGGGATCCCCATCCGGCCGATGATATAGTCCCGGTACTCGTGAAGGATCTCGTTTAAGGCCTCCACGGAATCCGCCTGTTCCACTACAATGCCGATGACGGCGATGCGTGTGTCCATCTTCTGTCTCCTTTGAAAATATTTCCCACCGAAACAAAAACCGCCATGCCCGAAAAGGCACGGCGGAACAAACTCTTTTGAAACAGAAGAGCACTTTTGCCGAACCTTTCCCCTCAAACATGGTTTTTGGCGTCAGGATACGGTTTTATCTTAACACTTTTTAAAACGAAAATCAAGAAGAATTCCTGTTTTCTTTTCGAAAAATTGAGGTAAGGCTTCCATGTGAGCTTATCGGCTGGATCAAGCCTTAAAGAGAAAGCCCACCTTTCCGTCCTTCAGGATCATCAGCCGGTCGCTGTACTCCTTGATAAGGCTTACCGTTTCTCCTTTTTTGACAGCGAGACAGCAGTTTGTCATATCCAGGCAGAACCAGTTCCCCTCCCGCTGAAACAGCAGATCGTTGGGGATCTCCACAAGAGTGCCGGAAGCTTTCACGCGGCACTGGGAGAACTCCTCCCCTCGGGAGATAGGCTCTACCTGGTGGTTCGGCCACATGACGGCAATGCCGGGAGCAGCCTCCCCCGCGCAGGGAGCCGCGATTTTTTGATACGAGTCGGTATAGGTCCACGAAAATCCTTCCCGGCTGTTTTCCAGGATCACGCCGTTTAATTCTCCGGCTGTTTTTACCACATTGCCCCCGTCGATGGACAGCACATTGCGCTGCTCGTTGTAATAGGGGGAGTTATCCAGGCAGTTTTCCCGGTAGTTGGCCGTGGGATAGTGGCCCACCACCAGAAGCTTTGGGAAGGCTTTTCCCGGCAGCTTGCCGAAAAGGGGAGTGGACAGTACAAAATCGGGTGATTCCTCCGAAAGCGCTTCTCCCGAAAGGCCTGCATGGGCGAAGAGATAATCAGGCGTTTCCAGAATATGGGGAAGGGCTTGAAGAAAAGAGAGCTCCTTTGGAAAGGCGTCCCGGAGCCTTGCCTGAAAAGCGGCAAGCTCCTCTTTTTTCTGGGGCAGGGAGACGCCCAGCTCTTTTGCCATCTCCCCGAACAGAGTGCGTTCTTTAAACCAGGTGAGATATTGCAGCAGGCGGTCTTCATCCTCTCCGGGCTGATCGCAGTTGCCTCGAAGCACATAGACAAAGGGTTTCTTTTGAAGCTCCATCACAAAGCGCAGGGTCTTGAGGTTCTCTCTTCCCTTTTCGATCAGATCCCCCAGGATCACCAGCGCGTCCTGCCCCGCTTGATATTCCATCTTTTCAAGCAGCTCCCGAAACAGGGGAAAATTCCCGTGGATATCGCTGACTAACAGGATCCGTCTCCCGGCAAGGGACTCTCTGATGATTTTGATCGGCATAGGCTTTCCTCCCACACATGGAAACTCTCTTTTCAAGATTTTATCAGATAAAGGGAAAAAGCACAAGGGAAAGGTTCCCTTGTGTTTCAGGCAAAAATGGAATAGAATAGAGGAAAAGAGCCGGTGAACATGCCGGGAGAAAGGGAAGGGGAGGAAAATGGCCCGCTATTCATTTTTGATCAAACCCGCGTCCTCTCTTTGTAATCTTGGCTGTCGATACTGCTTTTACGCCGATGTGAGCCGCCGCCGACAGATTCCCTCCTACGGAGTGATGAAGAAGGATGTGATCGAACGGCTCGTGCAGCGGGTTTACGAAGAGCTGAAAGACGGAGACGAGGTCTCCTTCCTGTTTCAGGGCGGCGAGCCCACCGTGGCGGGGCTTTCCTATTTTGAGGATTTCACGGCGCGGGTAAAGAAACAGGAAAAGAGGGTGCAGGTCCATTACGGTATTCAGACCAACGGGATCCTGCTGGACGAAAAATGGTGCGCTTTTTTCAAGGAACATCATTTTCTCGTGGGGCTTTCCCTGGACGGACCCGCCCAGTCTCACGATGAGAACCGAATAGACCAGGAGGGCAAAGGAACCTGGAAAAAGGTGATGCGCGCCAAAGCCCTTCTGGAACAGGCGAAGGTTCCCTATAATATCTTGTGGGTGCTGACGGAAAGCACCGCGCGTCATCCCGAGCAGGTGTGGAAATTCCTCCTTTCGGAGAAGATTTCCTTCGTGCAGTTCATTCCCTGCCTCAGGGAGCTGGGGGAGGAGACCCCGGAACCCTGGGCCCTGAGCCCCAATCGCTTTGCCTCCTTCTACATCCGGCTGTTTCGCCTTTGGAGCGAGGAATTCCTTAGGGGGAATTATGTGAGCGTCAAGTTTTTTGACGATGTGCTGGGCCTTCTCGTCTACCGCCGGGTGACCGCCTGCGGCCTGACGGGAAACTGCCAGAACCAGTTTGTTGTGGAGGCGGATGGCAGCGTCTATCCCTGCGACTTTTATGTGCTGGACCGGTGGAAGCTGGGAAGCTTTATGGAAAACACCGTGAAGGAGTTGAAGGAATCCCAAAAGGCCCGGGAATTCATCTCCCGGGAGAAGGGGGACAGGAGCGCCTGCAAGGGATGCCCCTATGAAAATTTCTGCCACGGAGGCTGTGCAAGAATGTATGAGAGCCTGTTTGATAATCACACGGGCTTCTGCGGCTATCGGGACTTTTTGACCCAGTGCAGGGAACCCTTAGAGCGGGTGGCAGAGGTAGTTGTTAGATATTAGATATTAGTTGTTAGAGAAGGTCAAGGGGAAAGAGCACGCCCTTTCCCTTGACCTTCTCTAACAACTAACTACTAAAAACTAACGACTAAAAACTAAAAACCGCCTTCCGGCGCGAGCCGCTCCCAGAGAGCGAGAAAATCCAACGCGCTTTGAGTGAGGTATTTATTTTTGTGATAGATGGCGGTGAGCTTTCTCCAAAGGGAGACGCCCTTGACGGAAAACAGGGAGATCTCTCCCCGCCTAAGGGAATCCTTCGCCAAAAGATAGGGGAGAACGGAGACGCCCAACCCGGCCTGTACCGCCTGAAGCAGGGCGTGAGTGCTGATGCTCTCCCAGGAGGAGCGAAGCTGAAGGCCTTGGGCGGCGGCCAGCTCCTCCACCCGTTCCCGTCCGGCGCTGCCTTTCTCCCGCAGCAGGAAGTTTTCCCTTTGCAGCAGGGCAGGGTCTATCTCTTCCTTCCCGGCGAAGGCGTGATCCTTCGGGCACAGGAACACCAGCCGGTCGTCCAGGAGAGGCTTTGAAATGAGATAGGGGTTGTGCACCGTTCCCTCAATAACGGCCACATCCAGACGGTTTTCCGAAATCCCCTGCTCGATGGTGTCTGAGTTGTCCACGGTCACCTCGATCTGCAGGGAGGGGTATTTTTTACTGAGCAGCCGCACCGCCTCCGGCAGATAGCGGCACCCCACGGTGATGCTGCCCCCAAGGCGCAGCTTGCCTAAGGAGTCCCAATTCTTGATGCCCTGCTCCATCTCCTCGAACAGCCCCACGATATGCTCCGCGTATTGCAGAAGCTCTTTCCCCGCCTCCGTGATATGCAGCCTTTGGGAGATCCGGTCAAAGAGCTTTACCCCGTAATTCTGCTCCAATTCGGAAATGGCCAGGCTCACGGAGGGCTGGGATAAAAACAGCTCTTTTCCCGCCTTGGTGATGCTTCCGGCGCGGCATACCGCTACAAAAATCTTCATATGGCGCAGCGTCACAGCGCTCTCCTCCCGATTATATGAAATTACTTATAAACTACTTTGAATTATACTATTTTACATATGTTCCCGCAAGGGGTATTCTTAGCTTGGCAGGTTTTGTCAGTGAAAACAAGAGGCGGGAAGAAAAGAGGAGGAACGGGATGAAAGCTTCGCTGAAACTATACTGGACGCTTTTTCGCACCACCTTTTTTCTCAGCGCCTTTACCTTTGGAGGCGGATATGTGATCGTCTCCCTGATGCGGAAAAAATTCGTGGAAGAGCTTTCCTGGCTCACGGAAGAGGAAATGCTGAATTTTACGGCTATCGCGCAGTCCTCCCCCGGGGCGGTGGCGGTGAACGCCTCCGTGCTGGTAGGGTATCGGGTGGGGAAGCTTCCCGGCGCTCTAATCTCTGTCTTGGGGACTGTTCTGCCGCCCATGCTGGTGCTTTCCGTGATCTCCCTGTTCTACGCGGCCTTTCAAAGCAGCCCTCTGGTGGCGGCCGTGCTGCGGGGGATGCGCTCCGGCGTGGTGGCCGTGATCGCCGATGTGGTGTGTTCCATGGGAAAAACAGTGATCCGGGAGGAGAAATGGTTCTCCTGCGCGGTGATGGTTTTGGCGTTTCTCGCGGTGTGGCTCTTTGAGCTCAACGCGGCGCTGGTCATTTTGGCAAGCGGAGCGGCGGGAGCTCTCCGGACGGTGTGGAAGCGCCGGACGAGGGAGGGCGAAAGATGACAGCGGTTTTCTTTTTGTTTCTCAGCTTTTTTCAGATCGGGCTTTTGAGCTTCGGCGGCGGAATGGCCGCCATGCCGCTGATCCAGACCCAGACGGTGGATCTGCATGGTTGGCTTTCCCTGACAGAATTCGCAGACCTGGTCACCATCGCAGAAATGACCCCCGGCCCCATCGCGGTCAACGCGGCCACCTTTGTGGGGCTGCGGGTGGCGGGGATTCCCGGAGCACTGATGGCGACCCTGGGGTGCGTGCTTCCCTCCTTTTTGATCGTGTTGATGCTCATAAAAGTCTATGAGAAATACCGGGAGGCGTCCTTGTTTTCCGGGATCCTCCTGGGGCTTCGTCCCGCGGTGGTGGGCCTGATCGCCTGCGCGGGCGTGCGGATGCTGACCCTTGCCTTGTGGGGAGAGGGGGGGCAAAACCTCCTTGCGGGCTTCAGTTCTTTTTCCGCGATGGACTGGGTCGCCCTTGTGCTGATCGCCGCGGGATTTTTCGTCTTACGGCGCTGGAAGCCAAGCCCCATCCTTGTTATGACGGCCTGCGGCGTCCTGGGTGGGGGAGCCTATCTTTTGAAGGATCGATTTTTAGGATAAAATCATTTCAGAGAGGAGTAAAAAGATGGGGGAAAAACCGAATGTCATTTTGATCAACTGCGACGATATGGGCTATGGAGACCTGGGCTGCTACGGTTCGAAGGTGAACCAAACGCCCTTCATTGATTCACTGGCAGAAGAGGGGGTGCGCTTTACCTCATTTTACGCCGCCTCACCGGTGTGTTCTCCGTCCCGGGCGGCGCTGATGACGGGGTGCTACCCGCCCCGGGTGGGGATCACCCGGGTCCTGTTCCCCGGAGAGCCCTTCGGTCTGGACCCCAAAGAGTACACCATGCCCAAGCTCTTTTCCCAGGCAGGCTATTCCACCATGATCGTGGGAAAATGGCACTGCGGAGACCAGCCGGAAAGCCTTCCCAAACGGTTCGGGTTCGACGATTATTACGGCCTTCCCTACAGCAACGATATGGGAATGCAGAGAAGAAAAGCGCCTCTCGATTTCCTGACGCCTCCCCTGCCCTTGATGTCCGGGGACGAGGTGATCGAAGAGCAGCCGGATCAGGAGAGCCTGACGGAACGGTATGTGGAGCAGTGCATCCGATTTATGCGGGAAAACCGGGAGCGTCCCTTCTTCCTCTACTTTGCCCAGATGCATGTGCATCTGCCCCTGTATGCCGCTCACCACTTTGTGACGGCTTCGGAAAACGGGGATTTCGGCGCCTGTATGCTGAGCGTGGACTGGTCGGTCCACGCCCTGGTCTCCGAGCTCAAGCGCCTGGGAATTTACGAGAACACCCTGTTGATCTTCACCTCAGACAACGGCTCCCTGGCTGCCAACGGAGCCAGCAATGCTCCGCTGCGGGGCACTAAGCACACCGCCTGGGAGGGCGGGATGCGCGTGCCCTTCATCGTTCACTGGAAGGGCCATGTGAAGGAAGGGGTCACCGTCCGCAATATGGCCTCCAATATCGATCTTCTCCCCACCTTCGCGGCGATGCTTCACCGTGAGCTGCCGAATGAAAATCCCATTGACGGCGTGAATATCCTTCCCATGCTGCTGGGAGAGGATCAGCCCATCCGGCAGGAAATGTGCTATTATCAGGATAGGAACCTGGCTGCTCTGCGCGTGGGCAGCTATAAGCTGCACTTCACCTCCAAGGGAGAGCCCAACCCGGGGCTCTATGACCTGGAGGAGGATATCTCCGAGCAGCGGGATCTGCTCTCGGAGAAGCCGGAGGTCGCCGGGCGGATCCGGTTAAGGGCCAAGGAACTTGCAGAGGAGCTGGGAGACGAGGCCGCGGGAGTGACAGGCTCCCAGGTGCGTCCCTGCCTGTGCGTGGACTCTCCCAAGCCCTTGACCGAGTACGATGAGAACCATCCCTACATTGTAGCCCTTTACGACAAGTCAGAGGCCGGTTAAGGCCTCTCACATAAATAATCAGGAAATAAACAGCAGGAGGTTTATCTATGAGAGTGATCATGTTCGACATCGACACCCTGAGAAGCGACCATTTGGGCTGCTACGGCTACGGGAGGAACACCTCTCCCGTCATTGACTCCGTGGCCAGAGACGGCGTGCGTTTCGACGACTATTATTGTCCCAACGCGCCCTGCCTGCCCTCCAGAGCGTCGCTGATCACCGGCCGTTACGGCATCCGCAACGGCGTGGTGGGTCACGGCGGTACGGCGGCCGATCTGCGCTTGCAGGGGGAGAGCCGCCACTTTACGGACGATTGCAGCGAAAACGGCTTGTTTATGCAGTTCCGCAGAGCGGGAATGCACACGGTCTCCTTCTCCACCTTTGCGGAGCGCCACTCTGCCTGGTGGTTCAACGCCGGCTTCAACGAGTGCTGCAATGTGGGCGGCAGAGGCGGAGAATCCGCGGAAGCCGTGACGCCCCATGTGCTGGACTGGATCGAGCGAAACGGCCAGGAGGACAACTGGTTTTTGCATGTGCATTTCTGGGATCCCCACACCCCTTACCGGGCTCCCGCCTCTTTCGGAAATCCATTTGAAAACGAACCTCTTCCCGGCGATTGGATCACCGAGGAGGTATTCGCCCAGCACCTGCTTCATGTAGGACCTCACGGCGCAAACGAGATCGGCATGTGGACCGACGCCACCTCTCCTCAGTTCCCCCGGCATCCGGGAAGCCTGAAAAACCGGGCGGACATGAAGAATATGCTGGATCAGTATGACTGCGGAGTGCGTTATACGGACGACAACATCGGAATGATCCTGAGCCTGTTGAAGGAAAAGGGACTTTACGACGAGGACCTTGCCGTGATCATCACCTCCGACCACGGGGAGAACCAGGGCGAGCTGGGGATCTACGGCGAACACGCCACGGCGGATGAGCCCACCTGCCATATCCCCATGATCATCAAGTGGCCCCACGGGAAGAAAAACTTTGTGGCAAAGGGCTTCCACGACAATGTGGATCTGCTGCCCACCGTGGCGGAGCTTTTGGGAACCGGGATCCAGGGCGACTACGACTGGGACGGCGTCTCCTATGCGAAGACGCTTATGGAGGGTGCTGACTGCTCCAGAGACAGCGTAGTGCTCACCCAGTGCTGTCATGTGTGCCAGCGCTCTGTAAGGTTCGGGGATTATCTCTATGTGCGCACGGTACATGGAGGCTATCACCTGTTTGAGAAGGAAATGCTTTTCAATGTGAAACAGGATCCCCATGAGCTTCACGACCTTTCCCAGGAGCATCCGGAGCTTTGCGCGAAAGGCGCGAAGCTTATCCTGGACTGGACGGACGAAATGATGAAGAAGTCTCAGTTTGATGTAGACCCGCTGTGGACTGTGATGAGAGAGGGCGGCCCGGAGCATTGCAGAGGGATGCTGGAAAGCTATATCAAGCGTCTGGAGGGCACTCCCAGAGCCTCTCAGATCCCGGCTCTGCGGGAGATGTACCCCAACGGATAAAGCCGGAAGTTCTTTTCAAAAAGATAACTGAAACAAGGACCGCCGTTTCCAAAGAAGCGGCGGTCCTGCGGTTTTTATTCTGTTAAAAATCAGGCGTTCCTTCCGAACACCTCAAATTTCAGGGGGCGGGGGATGAACTTTTTGACGGCGTCCAGGAAATCCTCGTCCGGGTCAAACACCACCAGTGTTTTTCCGGTTTTCCCGCTCTGCACGATCATGTACCAAGCCTTTTCATAGGAGGCGTCGGCAGAGGCAAAGATCCGGGCGTCGAAGGAACGGTTCTTCAGGCGTTCCGCGTTCTTTGCGTATTCCCCGATATCCTCCGCGCTGCTGCACTCAAAGGAGGTCATACGCTTGCGGGAAGCCTTATTCATGATCTTGTCCACGGTAACATAGCCGTTGGTCAGGCTGTACTCATATTCCAAAAGGCGTGTGCACAGAAGCTTGTAGGCTCCAAACACCACGCCGACGCAGGCTAAAACCCCGATCATGGAAAGGCGGAAGCTGAGGCTGACAAGAAGCAGCACCGGGCAGAGCACAATGGCCGCCAGGATCAGGCCGATGATGATCAAAAGGTCTGTCCCCTGAATTTTTTTCTTTACCATGCGCTCAATAAATACATCGCCCATCTTTGTTTCCCCTTTCCGGCGCCTCCGTCCCGGCTGATTTTCAAAAAGCAGAGGCTGATAAAAATTCTGTGAATCAAAGTATATCATGGAAAGCGGAGAAATTCAATGAATCTTTTATGAATGTTGCCAAAATCCGGAGAAAACCGGCCCAAAAGCGGGCGCCTCTCTTGAAAAAAGCATTTTCCTGTGCTATGATAACAAAGCAGCGGTGCGCCGATGATTTCTGAAAAGAGGACCTTCCGGGCGTGACCGTCTGCGGAACAACGCGGTGAAAAAGGAAAGTAAGATTGTTCTCCCGGGCAGAGAGCGGGCGCCATTGGCTGGAAGCGCCTGCGCGGCAGAGACAAGGCTGAAGTTCCCTTTGGAGCGGCAGGGCTGAACAGCTGGGAAAGGGTCCTTTGGTTGGGGGAGATCCCCTCAGTCAGGGGGCGGGTTCCCAAAAGTAGGCTCTGACGGGTCAGCTTCGTTACAGGCTGGAAAAGGACAGGGCGAATGTCCTGTTGAAATTGGGTGGTACCGCGCAGCGGAGAATTCGCTTCGCCCCAATAGGGGGCGAAGCTTCTTTTTGCCCTGAAAAGATTTAAGAAAGGATGGAAGAGAAATGAAGGAGAAGATGGAATCCCTGCGGCAGCGCTTTTCCAAAGAAGTGGAAAACGCCAAGAACAGTGAGGCTGTGGAAAAGCTGCGGGTGGCGTATCTGGGGAAAAAAGGAGAAGTCACAGAGCTGCTCAAGGGCCTCAAGGAAGTGAGCGGAGATCAGAAAAAAGAGCTGGGCCAGCATATCAACCAGCTGAAGAGACAGGTGGAAGAGCATTTGGCTCAAAAGCTTTCTCAGATCACGGCAATGGAAGAGCAGGCGCTTATTGATTCGGCCGAGCAGTACGATGTGACCCTGCCCACGGCCATTCAGAGCGGCTCTTATCATCCGGTCACCATCATTCAGCGGCAGCTGGAGGAGATCTTTGCCTCCATGGGCTTCGTGGTGGAGGATTTTAAGGAGATCGTCACGGACTACGAGTGCTTTGAGGCGGTGAATATCCCCAAGGACCATCCCGCCCGGGATATGCAGGACACCTATTATCTCGATAACGGCCAGCTTTTGAAGACCCACACCTCCGCGGCGCAAAACCATATCCTGAGAAAATACGGGGCGCCCTGCCGGGCCATTTTCCCGGGGCGGTGCTTTAGAAACGAGGCTACCGACGCCAGCCATGAAACCACCTTCTTCCAGATGGAGGGGATCATGGTGGATAGAAATATCTCCATTTCCAACCTGATCTACTTTATGAAAACCATGCTGTCCGAAGTGTTTGAGCGGGATGTGAAGGTGCGTCTGCGCCCCGGATTTTTCCCCTTTGTGGAGCCCGGCTTTGAGCTGGACATCAACTGTCTGATCTGCGGCGGCGAGGGCTGCTCCACCTGCCACCATTCCGGCTGGGTCGAGCTTTGTCCTTGCGGGATGATTCACCCCAATGTGCTCAAAGAGGGTGGGATCGACCCGGAAAAGTATACCGGCTTTGCCTTTGGCCTGGGGCTTACCCGGCTTGTGATGATGAAGTACGGCGTAAAGGATATCCGGGATCTCAACAGCGGCAATCTCAAGGCCCTGTCTCAGTTTAGGCACGAATAAGGCCCAAAGGGACGGGTTTATCAAGAAACAGGAAGAAACAGAGGTAATCAGATATGCTTATTTCAATGAACTGGATCAGCGATTTTGTGGATCTTAGAGGCCTGGATCTGGAGGCCTTGATCCATCGTTTTACTCTTTCCACCGCCGAGGTGGAGGAGGTGTTCCGCATGGGAGAGAACCTGCGGGATGTGGTGGCAGGAAAGATTCTTACTGTGGAAAATCACCCGGATTCTGAAAAGCTCCATCTGCTCACTGTGGATGGGGGAGACAGAGTGTACGGTGTGGTCTGCGGCGCGCCCAATGTGCGCGAGGGCATGATCGTCCCCTTTGTGAAGGAGGGGGGCATGGTAGGCGGAGAGGAGATCGGCTGCGCGAAGATCGCCGGGGTCGAATCTCACGGTATGTGCTGCTCAGAAAAGGAGCTGGGTGTTTCCGACGACCATTCCGGGCTGTGGGAGCTGCCGGAGGACACCCCCGTGGGCAAGGATATGACAGAGCTTTACGACATCAAGGATGTGGTGTTCGAGGTGGATAACAAGTCCCTGACGAACCGCCCGGACCTGTGGGGCCATTACGGCGTCGCCCGGGAATTCGCGGCGCTGACCGGCAGGCCTTTAAGGCCTCTGGAAACCGTGGAGCTTTCCCAGTTTGACGGCCTTGACTCCGTTCCCGTGGAGGTGGAGGACAAACAGCTGTGCTTCCGGTATTCCTGCCTGAAGGTGCGCAACATCAAGAAGAAGGTAAGCCCGGTGAATATGCGTATTCGTTTGTTTTACTGCGGCAGCCGCGCCATCAACCTGTTGGCGGACCTGACCAATTATCTGATGCTGGAAATGGGTCAGCCCATGCACGCCTTTGACTGCGCCAAGGTGGACAGCATTGAGGTCAAGCGCTTTTCCGAGCCCTTTGAGTTCCAGACCTTGGACGGGGCAAAACGCGCCGTAGATCAGAACACCTTGATGATCTGCTCCAAGGGCCGCCCGGTGGCGGTGGCCGGCGTGATGGGCGGTCTGGAATCTGAAATCGAGGACGACACAGACAGCCTCCTTTTGGAGTCCGCGAGCTTTGACGCTGTCAGTGTGCGCAGGGCTTCCACCAGGCTGGGACTGCGCACCGACGCCTCCATGCGCTATGAAAAAACCCTGGATCCGGAGATGACTGTGCCGGCGATTGCCCGGTTTTTAAAGCTGTTATTGGAGATCGACCCTCAGGCCCAGGTCATTTCCAAACTGACGGATGTTTATGTGAAGCGCTATCCCCAGGTCACCCTGCGTTTTGACAAGCCCTATGTGGACCGTTATACCGGCATTGAGATCTCTGACGAGCAGGTGCTCTCCACCCTGCGTTCTCTGGGCTTTGGCGCCCAGTACGACGGGAAGGAATTTAGGGTGGAGGTACCCTCCTGGCGGGCCACCAAGGACGTGACCATCAAGGCGGACATCATCGAGGAGATCACCCGGATCTACGGCTACGATAACTTTGCCGTTTCCACCACTCTGAGCCCGCTGTATCCCAGAAAGCGCAGCGCGGCAAATAAATCGGATAATTTTGCAAAGGATATTCTGGTAGAGCGGTACGGTCTCAACGAGGTCCATTCCTATATCTGGTTCGACGCCAAAAAGTGCAGAGAGCTGGGGGTTGAGATCGAGCCGAATGTAAAGCTTCTGAGTCCCCAATCTCCTGACCACGAGACCCTGCGCACCAATATGGGCCCCACCCTTCTCTCCTTTGTACAGGAAAACCGGTCCTTCGGGGCGGACTTCGGCATTTTTGAGATCGGCCGGGTCTGCGAGGGATTAAAGGAGGACGGCGAGTGCCGGGAGCGCAAGGTGTTGGGGATCGCCCTTTACAGCCGTGTCCAGGGAGAAAAGGAGCTGTATTATAGGCTCCTCAATATGGTGAGGACCCTGGGCAGAGAGATCAAGCGGACAGAACTCACGCTTTCCAATCGGGAGCCCGTTCACGCCTGGCAGCATCCCAGAAACACGGCGGAGATCTCCTGCGGGGAGGAAAAGCTTGGCTGGCTTTGCACTCTGCATCCCGCGGTGCTTTCCAAGCTGGACAGAAAAGCGGCGGTGGTCTGCGCTCAGCTTGACATGGACGCCTTTGCCGATGTATCCGCTTTGGATCTGGAATATCGGGAGCCCTCCCGCTTCCCCGGCATCGATATCGACCTTTCCTTTGTTCTGCCCGGCGGCAAGCGGTATGGAGATCTGACTCCCGCCTGGGAGGGGCTTTCCATAGAGCTGCTGAACTCCGTGACGCTCATCGACGCCTTCCAGCTGGGGGAAAACAGGAGCCTTACCCTGCGCTTTGCCTTCTCCTCCAAAGAGAAGACCCTGTCAAAGGAAGAGGTCCAGCCGGTGGTGGATGAGATCGTAAAGGCTTTGGAAACTCAGGGCGTTTCCCTGAGGATCTGAGGAAAATCTTTCACAAACGGCTTGAATTCCTTTAGATTATCATGTATTATGATAGATGGGGATCAAGCGGCCTTTTCAGAGAATACAAAAAAAGAAACAGGAGGTGTTCCACATGCCGGAAATTCCTTCCGACCACACGCTGACCTTTTCCTTGGAGGAAATCAAGGAGGAAGAATTGAAGCGGAATCTGCTTACGGTGTACGACGCGCTGAAAGAAAAGGGATATAACCCCATCAGCCAGATCGTGGGATACATCCTTTCGGAAGATCCTACCTATATTACCACCCATAACAACGCCAGAAGCCTGGTGCGCAAGATCGACCGCGACGAGCTTCTGAAGGCTATGGTGCGTTCTTATCTGGGCGAGTGATCATTTTTTAGAAAGCGCGGTGATTCTTTGAGCGAAGAGAAAAAAGTGTCTTTTCCCACCTATAAGGGAAAGCCCCTGGTGCGCAGCGGCGACACCATCTATTACGGCAGCATGAAGGATAAGTATGTCATCAAGATCGACATCAAGTCCAAGAAAAAGGTGGGCGACCTGGATGTGGCAGACAAGGTGACGGTGCAGCTGATGTACACCGACCCGGAGATCCGTACCAGGAAGCAGATCGTCAAGACCAGTGAAAAAAACGGCCTGTACTTAGCGCTGGATATTGCGGACGCGTGGCTTGAGCGAGCGCTGGCAGAGTAAACAAAACAAAAAAATTCCCGAGTCTCCAACTGGAGACTCGGGAATTTTTTTCTAAAGCTTTTTATGAGCGTTTCATTTCCACCTTGTCCGAGAGCAAAATGGGGGAGTGGTTTTCCGCCGTGTAGGCCTCCCAAAGGGGCAGCCCGGGACCGTTGGGATCCCCGTTCTTCACGAAATTGGCCCAGTAGGAGGAAAAAATGCGGGAAAGCTCCTTATCCCAAGCTTCCCAGGGCCGCCAGCAGCGGGGATAGGTCTCGAATTCATACCACAGCTCGCTGGAATGGAAGGCTCCGGCCTGGTCACCGGGCAGCTTGCGGTCGAAGTAGTAAAAATAGGCGGGGGGAAATCCCAGCTTCAACAGGTTCTCGCAGAAGCCGCTGCCGGATTGCTGCAAAAAGACGCCGTCACCGATATCGTTTCCGGTGGAACCGATGAGATAATGGATGTTCCTGATCTCTCCCTTCTCGGCCTGGCGGTCCGTGGTGTCAGGCAGCAGGAAGCCGTCCACATGAGGGGTCCATCCCAGAGAATCAGATCCCAGTACGCGATAGGCCGCTTCACACAGTTTTTCAGCGGGTATTTTCCGCAGCTCTTCCACCGTTGTAACCTGAAGCTCTTCCATGAGCTTTTCTGAGATTGTAAGGATCTTTTCCTTCCCAGCAGTGGGGCGCAGAGAGGGGTAGCCGCCTCCACTCTGCAGGATGGCGCCGCGCAGCATCCCTTGAGACAGGGGAGAGGAAATAATGGTCTGCACGCTCATACATCCGGCGGACTGACCCGCAATGGTAATTTTTTCCGGGTCGCCTCCGAAGGCGGAGATGTTCTCTCTCACCCAGGACAGGGCAAACAGCTGGTCAAAGATGCCGTAATTGCCGGAGACGCCCTCTTCGTTTTCCCGGTCCAGCTCCGGGTGGGCGAAAAACCCGAATACATTGACCCGGTAATTGATGGTTACCAGGATCACGCCCTTTTTGGCGAAGCCCTCTCCGTCAAATTCCTTTTCTGTTCCGCAGCCATGCAGGAAAGCGCCGCCGTGGATCCAGAACAGCACCGGAAGTTGGTCTCCTTCCTTCGCGTCTGCCGGAGCCCAGATATTTAAGTACAGACAGTCTTCGCTGCAGGGAGGCACCATTTCGTCATAGAACTCCTTACCGTAGAAATCCATGGAGGCAAGGTCCGCCTGACAGCAGCGGGCTTTGAATTCCTCGCAGGGAAGAATGCCTTCCCAGGGCTCCTTTTTCTGAGGGCGGCGAAAGCGCAGCTCGCCCACCGGCGGCTGGGCGTAGGGTATGCCCCGGAAGATGGCGGTTTTTTCGTCCTGGCTCAGAATTCCTCCAAGCAGGCCCTGTCCTGTTTTAACAATGGGTTTCAAAATGATCTTCCTCCTTTTTTCTGTTGCCTGATGGTTCGGCTCCTCCTCCCCGCCTCCTAAGGCGACGGGAAGCAGCAGACTTGCCGGATCTTCTTCCTTTTGGGGCAGCTCGTTTTCCTTGAGCCGGGGAATGAAGCGAGGGGCGAATTTTCCCCGCCCCCGCCCCATGATATATAGCATGCCGATCACGGAAAACACCAGGGCGCCGATGAAGTTTACCAACAGGTCCTTCATGGTGTCATGCAGGCCGATATCCAGATATCCCGGCCACTCTTTCCCGTTGACTACCACGCTTTCTATGGGCAGGTACACGGCCGCGTTTTTCCCTTCCGGATTCAGGGTCACTGTGGAGATGGCGCTTACCCAAGTATCCTTCTGCATATCCATGTGGAAGAAACAGTCCATGCCATATTCAAAAAATTCCCAAAGCACGCCGATGGTCATGGAGAAGCAGAAGGCTACCACGGCCACAAATACCGGGGAAAGGCGCACCTTGAACTTTTTGGAGCGGTTGAGGATGTCCACCATGGCAAGGCCGATGGCTGCCATCAAAAATCCGTTGATGGTGTGCAGCATGGTGTCCCAGAAGGGAAAAACCAGATAGTATTCCCGAATCTCTCCCAGAATCTCCGCCGAAAAGATAAACAGCAGGATGAGTACCTCCAGGGTGTTGGGGACATCGATGTGGAGCCTGCGCTCCACAAAGCTGGGAATCATGAACAGAATTAAAGTCAGCGCGCAGAGAAACACATCGTAGTATTCCCGGTTGAAGATCTGCAGGATCATCACCGTGATCACCAGCACGCGCAGCACCACATAGGCGGAAAACAAAAAGGGGTGACTGCGAATATCGCTTTTTGTCCGGGAAAAGGTTTCCTTTCTTTTTCCCTTTTTTTCTTCTTTCGTAAGCTTTTGCTTTTTCTGCGAGCTCAAAGCCCATTCCTCCTTTTTTGCGCCTCTGCTTTGCGGAAGGAAAGTCTTAAGCCCGCCAATCTTTATTGGGGCTTAGGCGTTCGTTCCAACGGCATTTTGCAGGTGGATCTGTTCTCCTGTGATCATGGGATAGCGGATGAGCGCAGAGCCGCTCAGATCCTCCAGGTTCATATCCACAGCGGTGATCTGATGATTTTCATAGGTGGTGTAGTAAAGGATCCCCTTGTCCGCGTTGCAGCAGCAGGTGTACAGGGTGTACTGGCACTTGCCGCTTTCCAACCGGCAGCAGCCCCTTGGCTGCTCCACAGCCCCCAAAATGTGAAAGAACTGGCTGACGCTTTCCGTTTCTCCCTCTTTACACAGAGAGTTGAGGGATACAAAGGCGGCCCTGACAAAGCGCGCCTGGGAGGAAAAACCGCCGGGCAGTCCGATGGAGCCCATTCCGTTGCTGTAGAGATCCAGGGTAAGCTTTTGGGAAAAATGGTTAGAGACGGGCCCGGGCGAAAGAGACAGATAGTTGTTGAGCCCGAACAGCTGCTGATCAAAGGTCGGATTGTTGGTGAGTATCTGGGCCGGGTCGTCATAGACGGAGAGCCCTGATCTGGTGGACTCCACCACAATGGATCCCGTCCGGTCAGAGATGATCCAGTGAAGCTCGCTGAGAGGCAGGTCCTCCCGGAAGGGGAGGGAGACAAGCCGCAGCTTTCCAAGGAGCTTTCTCGCTTCCTTCACGGTGGCGCATTGGGCCAGGATCCAGGGAATGAACTCAAAAGGGGATATATTGTCGAATCCGGGAGCGCAGTTCTCTTCATATGCGGCGTTGCCCACAAAGTTGAGCCCCGCCATGCCAAGGCCCTTTTCGTTGACTCCCTCGTAATACAGAGGATAGTTTTCCTCCACATGGGCGATGCCGATCATGGCGTAGTGGCGCTCCACCGGTCCCATTTTGCGAAACTGGAAGGGGTAGATGCGGGGGGTGACGGTCACCTCCTCCCCGTAGGAACGATCCAGGTCAAGGGTGCGGCCGAAATAGAAGTCTCGGGTACGAAAGGCCACTGCTGTACACATTATATTTTCCTCCTGTCTTTTGTCCGATATAAAAATGGACTCTTTTATAATATGTACCAGAGGAAAAAAACCATTCTCGTTAGTTTTTCAAACTTTGCAGCGGAGCGGGGATCTTTCCTCCCCGGTGGATGAATTCGGCGGGAGAGGCGGTGTTCACCGGCATAACGGGTCCTCCGCCCAAAAGGCCGCCGAAGTCCAGCTCTTCCCCTGCCTTTTTTCCGATGGCGGGGATCACTCTCACTGCGGTGGTCTTGGAGTTTACCATGCCGATAGCGGCCTCGTCGGCAATGATCCCGGAGATGATCTCGGGGGTGACATCGCCGGGGATGCAGATCATGTCAAGGCCCACCGAACACACGGCGGTCATGGCCTCCAGCTTGTTTAAGGTGAGGCAGCCGCTTCTGGCGGCCTCGATCATGCCCGCGTCCTCTGTGACGGGGATGAATGCGCCGGACAGGCCCCCCACGCTGGAGGAGGCCATCACTCCGCCCTTCTTGACCGCGTCGTTGAGCAGGGCCAGAGCGGCAGTGGTGCCATGGGCTCCACACCGGGAAAGGCCCATTCCTTCTAGGATATAGGCCACGCTGTCTCCCACGGCGGGCGTGGGGGCCAAAGAGAGGTCTACTATGCCGAAGGGCACGCACAGCCTGCGGGAGGCCTCCTTGGCCACCAGCTGTCCCATGCGGGTGATCTTAAAGGCGGTGCGCTTGATGAGCTCCGCGATCTCCGTCAGATCACAGCCACCTCCGCTTTTCTTGATGGCGGCCCGCACCACGCCGGGTCCGGAAACGCCTACATTGATCACGCAGTCCGGCTCGCCCGGGCCGTGAAAGGCTCCCGCCATGAAGGGATTGTCCTCCGGGGCGTTGCAGAACACCACCAGCTTGGCGGCTCCGATACACTCTCGATGGGCGGTAAGCTCCGCCGTTTCCTTGACGATGCGCCCCATCTTCTCCACGGCGTCCATATTGATCCCGGCCTTGGTGGAGCCCACATTCACGGAGGAACACACAAATTCCGTTTCCGCGAGGGCCTCGGGAATGCTCTCCAGCAGGGCGTAGTCTCCGGGGCCGAAGCCCTTCTGGACCAAAGCGGAATACCCGCCGATAAAGTTGACGCCCACCTGTTTGGCGGCCCTGTCCAAAACCTTGGCGAAATGGACGGGAGAGTAGGCGGGGCACGCGCCGCTTATCATGGCGATGGGGGTGACGGCAATGCGTTTGTTGATAATGGGGATGCCGTACTGGCGGGTGATATCTTCCCCGGTCTTTACCAGATTCTGGGCGTACCGGCAGATCTTGTCGTAGATCTTTCCCGAGGCCTTTTCTATGTCAGGATCGACACAGTCCAACAGGGAGATGCCCATGGTAATGGTGCGCACATCCAGGTCTTCGTTATCGATCATATTGATGGTCTCTAAAATTTCATTGGTGTTCAAAAAAATGCCTCCTTAAAAGCCTTTTGTGCGGAAAGCGGCGGACGGCCTCAGATCTTATGCATGGAGTTGAAGATGTCCTCATGCATGATATGGATCTTCAGATGGAGGCTTTCACCCAGCGTGTCGAACTCGTCCGCCAGCTCGGAGATGGCAGAGGAGGAGCCGGTGATATCCACCAGCATGACCATCACAAACATGTCCTGCAGAATAGACTGGGTCACTTCCAGAACATTCATTCCTTTTTCCGCACACATGGCGGACACCTTGGCAAGAATTCCCACCATATCTTTTCCGATTACCGTGATTACGGCCTTTTCTGTTTTTATCATGAAAGGTTCCTTTCCGCGGACAGCGCCGCTGGTTGCGCGTTTTTTCTCTTCATGGTTATTATGGAACAGATCGCCCCGCCTGTCAAGGGAAAGCAGCCGGGAGAGGAGAGGCTTTCTTTTTTATCCGGTTTATGCTAAAATAGCAAAAGCCGCAGATGCCGGTCTAAAAAAGCCGGAAACCCGGCCGGGTCCATTGACCAGAGCCGGAAGGATCCCAATGGAAGAAGGGGGAAAGCCATGAAGCATCGTTACGCAAGCGACTGTCACAGCCACAGCGACTGTTCCTTTGACGGAAGCTCTCCCATGTCCGCCATGTGCGAAGAGGCGATCAGAAAAGGGCTTTATTATTATACCGTAAGCGACCACTGCGAGTGCAATAAGTACCCCTATGTCCCCTCCCGGGAAAGCGGTTACTTTGAAGTGGTGCGTAAGGCCTGGAAGCAGATGAAGGACTGCCGTGAGGCGTACCCAGGCCTTCGCTTTTTAAGGGGGATCGAGCTGGGTCAGCCCCTGGAGGCTCCCGAGGCGGCGAGAGACGCCCTTTCGGGGAGAGACTACGATTTCGTGCTGGGGTCTCTGCACAGCGTGAAGGGGGAAAAGGACTTTTACCACCTGGGGAAAGAGGGCCTTTCCGAACAGCGGGCCCGGGACCTTATCACCCAATACTTTGAAGAGGCCAAAGAGATGCTTATGACCGGGGACTTTGACTCTCTTGCCCATTTCACCTACCCCTTGCGGTATCTCCCCGCACAGGAGCGCTGTCCTTTTCTTGTTCGGCAGGAGGAGGCAGACGAGGTACTTGAGACCGCGGTGCGAAGGGAAAAGGCGATGGAGCTCAACACCTCCCGGCTATTGAAAACAGACGGGCCGTATCTGCCTGAGCTGGAGCTGTTCACCCGGTATCGAGAGCTGGGAGGAAAGCTTGTCACCCTGGGGGCGGACGCCCACTGTACAGCGGATCTGGCCCAAGGCATTGACGAGGGAATGGAGCTTTTAAAGGCGGCGGGATTCCGGGAATTTGCGGTTTATGTAAACCGGAAGCCGGTCATGCTGCCGCTGGAATAGAAATCATTTTTTGCACAGAAAGGATGAAAGAATATGGAGCGGATTTTGGAGTTGCTGCAAAACGACTGCGCTCTGACTCCCGCCCAGCTGGCAGTGCTGCTGGGGAAGACGGAGGAGGAGATCAAAAAGGCGATCCGTCAGTACGAAAAGGACGGCGTGATCAAGGGGTATCAGGCTCTTATCAACTGGGAACGCACCGACGCCCAGCGCGCCCAGGCTTTGATCGAGCTGCGGGTCTCTCCCCAGAAGGATACCGGGTTTGACGAGATCGCCGGACGGGTGATGAATTTCCCGGAGGTGCAAAGCGTGTATCTGATGTCCGGAGGCTATGATCTGGCCGTGGTGGTCACCGGGAAAACCATGTCCGATATCGCCATGTTCGTGGCGAGACGCCTGGCTCCCATCGGCGGCGTTTTGTCCACCGCCACCCATTTTATACTTACCAAGTACAAGGATGGCGGCGTGACCTTCAACAGCGACTACGAGGAAATTGACGAGAGAGGAAGCAACCTTGGTGATTGATTACGAGAAAATCTTGAACCCTACGATCCAAAGGCTGAAGCCTTCCGGGATCCGCCGGTTTTTTGACATTGCCAATGAGATGGAGGATGTGATCTCCCTCTCCGTGGGCGAGCCAGACTTCTATACGCCCTGGCATATCCGGGAGGAGGCGATCCGCACTCTGGAAAAGGGACGCACCCGCTACACGCCGAACCGGGGTCTTTTGAAGCTTCGGGAGGAGATCTCGAATTATCTCTATCGCCATTACGAAGAGCGCTATCTTCCGGAGTCTGAGATCCTGGTGACGGTGGGCGGCTCGGAGGCCATCGACCTTTGTATGCGAGCCCTTTTGTGCCCCGGAGACGAGGTGCTGATCCCCCAGCCCAGCTTCGTGTGCTATGTGCCCCTTGCTCAGATGACAGGAGGCGTGCCGGTGATCCTGGAGACCAGGGCGGAAAATGGGTTCCGTCTGACGGCAGAAGAACTGGAAAAAAAAATCACAGAAAATACCAAGCTTCTGGTGTTTCCCTATCCCAATAACCCCACCGGGGCCGTGATGCGCAGGGAGGATCTGGAGGCGGTGGCAGAGGTGGTGAAGCGCCACAACCTCTTTGTGCTGTCCGACGAGATCTACAGCACCCTGACCTACGGAACGGAGCCCCACATCATGTTTTCCCATCTTCCCGGCATGAGAGAGCGCACCGTGGTGGTAAACGGGTTTTCCAAATCCCACTCCATGACGGGCTGGCGCTTAGGGTACGCCGCGGGACCCAGGGAGGTCATCGGGCAGATGACGAAGCTCCACCAGTTTGCCATTATGAGCGCGCCCACTACCAGCCAGTACGCGGCCATCGAGGCCATGAAAAACGGAGACGATGATATTCGTCAGATGCGAGAGCAGTACGACATGCGCAGGCGGCTGATTGTGGATGGGCTCAATTCCATGGGGCTGTCCTGCTTTGAGCCGGAAGGGGCTTTTTATGCGTTTCCGTCTGTAAAGTCTACCGGCCTTACATCTGCGGAATTTTGTGAGCGGCTGATCTACTCCAAGCATGTGGCCGTGGTGCCTGGAGACGCCTTTGGAGAAAGCGGAGAGGGATTTGTACGCATCTCCTATTCCTACTCCATTAAACATATCACGGAAGCCCTGGAACGGATCCAGGCCTTTTTGAGAGAGCTATGAAGGAGCGGGTCTGTTTAAACGGGTGTCCGGAGTATGATCTGGACGAGCTGTGCAATATCCTGGACGGCCAGTTCCGGGCGCTGGGCGTCTATGAGGAATTGAAGCCCGGCATGACGGCGCTGCTCAAGCCCAACCTGATCCTGCGCTCCAAGCCCGAGGCCGCCGCCGTTACCCATCCGCTGGTGACAGCCGCCGTGGGGCTCTGCGTCCAGAAGGCCGGAGCCAAGGTGCTGATCGCGGAAAGCGGGGGAGGCCCCTATACCCCCGGCGTCGCCAGGGGGACCTTTGCGGCCTGCGGGTATGAGGAGATGGCGAAGCGCTTCGGCTTTTCCCTTTACACCCAGTGCAAAAGCCGGGAAGTGGAGCTGCCCCAGGGGGTGCGATGCAGGCATCTGCCGGTGATTGAGCCCTTTCTGGAGGACTGTTACCTCATCAATATCGCCAAACTGAAGACCCACTGTATGATGGGCTTTTCCGGAGCTGTCAAAAACCTGTTCGGAGCGGTCCCCGGGCTTCAGAAGCCGGAGCTTCACTGCCGGTTCCCCCAAAAGGAGGACTTCGCGGATATGCTTTTGGACCTCTCTCAATTTCTCTCTCCTGCCCTCTCCGTGATCGACGGGGTGTGGGCCATGGAGGGAGACGGCCCCACCGGGGGAGAGAGGCGGCAGGTGGGAGCGCTGCTCTCCTCCAAAAGCCCCTGGGCGCTGGATGTGATCGGAGCGGCGGTGCTGGGGATGGACAGGAAAGAGCTTTTGCTGCTGCAAAAGGCCTCTGAACGGGGCCTGGGCCCCGGCTCACCGGAAGAGGTGGAGCTTTTGGGAGATCCTATCGAGGCGCTGGCGGTGTCCGATTTCCGCCGGGCCAGGTCTCAGAGCACCGATTTTTTAATGCGGGTGCCGAAGCTTTTTCGTCCTCTTGCCAAAAAGCTTACCACGCCCTACCCCAAAATTGAGAGGGAAAAATGTGTGGGCTGTGGAAAATGCGCCCAAAGCTGCCCGCAGCACACCATTAAGATCACGGAAAACCGGGCGAAGATCGATTATCAGCACTGTATCCGCTGCTTCTGCTGCCACGAGATGTGCCCGCAGAGGGCGGTGAAGATCCACCGGTTCAGCTTATTCCGGTTTTGAGAGGAACTTTATGAAAATCAAAGCCTGCGCAAAAATCAATCTGACCCTTGATGTGACGGGAAAACGGGAGGACGGCTATCACCTGCTGGACACGGTGATGCACACGGTGTCCCTTTCCGATGAGGTGGAGCTGGTGCGGGAGACTGCTCCCGGCATCCGCCTTAAGTGCAGCGAAAGCTATCTTCCCTTGGATGAGCGCAACACCGCTTACCGGGCGGCCCGGCTTTTCCTCACCCATTGCGGGCTGGAGGGGGAGGGGGTATCCCTCTCTATTGAGAAGCATATCCCCAGCAGGGCCGGTCTGGGCGGGGGAAGCGCGGACGCTGCCGCGGTTTTGCGGGGCATGAATCTCCTGTTTCAAACCGGGCTTTCCCAGGCGAGCCTGGCCCAGCTTGGAAGCGAGATCGGCGCGGATGTCCCATTCTGCGTGGTGGGAGGGGCGAAGCGGTGCGAAGGCATAGGGGAACAGCTCTCCGATGTCCCCACGCTGCCTCCCTGTGCCATCCTGATCTGTAAGCCCCCGGTGGGGATGAGTACCCCCCGGGCTTACGCGCTGATCGATCAATATCCTTTGACCGGACGCCGCTTCACTCCGAATATGGTGGAGGCCCTGAAGGGCGGAGACCTTGCGGAGATCGCCGGGGTCCTTGGGAATCGATTTGACGAGGTGATGAAGCTTCCAAAGGTGCGGGAGATCGAAAAAGTGATGAGATCCTCCGGCGCTTTGGGCGCCATGATGTCGGGAAGCGGCTCTGCGGTGTACGGGATATTCCGCAGTGAAAAAGCCGCCGGGAAATGCCGTTCTCTCTTAATGGGAAAAGGAGAGATCTTTCTTGCCTCGCCCTGCGAGCAGGGCGATGATCCGCGAGCAGGGCGATGACCCGCGAGCAGGGCGATGATCCGCGAGCAGGGCGATGACCCGCGAGCAGGGCGATGAT
>CAMNSA010000009.1 GCA_946554335.1 uncultured Neglectibacter sp. | reverse complement strand
CGGTTTCTTGTGTCTACTATCTTTTTACCATTTCAGCACAGCAGGTGGTTTTTTTATTGGTATAAAAAAGAAGTCCCCTTTCGGGAACTTCTCCTGAACCACTCTGAGAAAACATGTGGGAAGTTAGGCCTGATCGTCCTCGTGCACTGTGTCCACGCTACCGATCGCCCATCTTTTAATGCGCATCTTTGCACGGTCGCTTCCGGTTTCGATCACCACAGAATCCGTTTCATCCTTTACCGCGACAATGCGTCCGCAGATCCCGCCGATGGTGGTGATTTCATCGCCCACCTGAGCGTTCTTGCGCATTTCGGCCTCTTTCTTCTTTTTCTTGTTTTGGGGACGGAAGAAAATCAAATACAAAGCGCCAATAAACACCGCGTAAATCAACAGTGTTATGATCATCATTCCTCCGCCGCCGGCAGCGGCAGCCTCTCCGTTCGCTTTCAACATCATCAAATGATTCATTTATGTCAGCACCTCCGAATTAATAGACTAACTATAACAGAAAACAAAACAACAATCAAGCTGTATTTCCATTTTTCTCAAAGCCCCAGATCCTGCTGGTTTCCTTCTGGAGGTTTTTTATCAAACAGAAAGCAGCATCTATTCTTTCCGTCAGATATGAAATATGGGCAGACAAATCCGTTTTTCACGCTTTCTCAGAGGCTGTTTACGAATTCTTCCCACAGTTCTTCCTGCTGCGCCATTCCAAACTGCAGGATTTTCCACAAGGAATCCACCGCATCCGGACCGTATGTTTTCATGTAGGAGATATGCATAAAAACGGCGCCAGACCAAATCATATTATATTCATGCCGGGAAAGAGTCTCCTCTTCGAAGTATCCTCTTAAAAAGGCCAACGCCAGATCAAAACGATATTGCATCCTCTGTGCCTGATGGTCAAAGTCCACAAACTGCATGATAAAGGGCCAGCCCAGATCCAGATACTTCGGGCCGATTCCCGCATCGTCCAAATCAATAAGCAGTACTTCTCCGTTGTCTTTGCGCATAGCGTTATGCGGTCCTAAGTCTGTGTGAATAAAGCACTGCTCCTGTTCTGAAAAAATCGGCAATTCATTCAGAATCTGATCAAATTCCGCCTTAAAACCCTTCTCTGCAAACCAACTGTAAAAGCGTGATTTATCCGGATTCAGGCCGGAAGGGTGATCGTATTCCTTCAATTCATGAAGCCTTGCTGCCAGTCTTCCCAAAGCATATTCGTCTGTCTCGTTCTCTTCCAGATTCTTTCCGGCAATATATTCTGTCAGATAGAACCAATGTCCGCCCTCCTCCAGGTATTTCTTTCCCTCCTGTGTGGGAAAGACAGCCGGCGCCATACAAAACTGATTTCCCAGATATTCATGAGCCATCACATTGCCCCGCACTGTTTCCTCGCCTATCTTCCGTGGAAGCCCTCTCAAAAAATAACTCGCCTCCGCCGTGTCTATGCGGCACAGAATTCGTTCTGTCTGCGTATGATATCGCTCTGCAATTTGGAAATCTGTTATATTCCAATGAGCCAGCACTCGTTTCAGCTGTTCCATCCCTAGTCTCCCTTCTGCAGATCATAGCGGGGATAGCACTTGATTCTCATCGGGTTTAAAACCTCTTTTGAAGCCGGCTCAGATCCTTTTCCCCAGCTTTTCTATATTTTCCCGGTAGAAGCTTTCAAAGCGGCCCTCGTCCAGCGCCTGTCGAATCTTCTCCATCAGCTTGTTATAAAAATAGAGGTTATGCATTACATTGAGGCGCATCCCCAGCATTTCCCCCGCCTTAAACAGATGGTGCAGATAGGCCCTTGTAAATTTTCTGCATACCGGACAATCACAGCTTTCATCCAGCGGCCTTTCGTCCAGCTCGTACTTCGCGTTCATCAGATTCCGGCAGCCCTCCCAGGTAAAGGCATGTCCATGCCTGGCGTTGCGGCTGGGCATGACACAGTCAAACAGGTCTACTCCTCTCTTTACCGCCTCCAGGATATTGACAGGAGTGCCCACCCCCATCAGGTAGCGGATCTTTTCCTTTGGCATATGGGGCTCCACTACTTCAATGATGCGGTACATCTCCTCGCTGGTCTCCCCAACCGCCAGTCCGCCGATGGCGTAGCCGTCCAGATCCATTTCGGCGATCCGTTTCATATGCTCAATGCGCAGGTCGGCATAAGTACACCCCTGATTGATGCCAAACAGCAGCTGCTTTGGATTCAGGGTATCCTCTCCTGCGTTCAGCCGTTTCATTTCTGTCTTGCACCGTTCCAGCCAGCGCGCGGTCCGTTCACAGGAGAGTTTCGCGTAGCTGTACTCCGCCGGATTCTCCACACATTCGTCAAAGGCCATGGCGATGGTGGAGGCAAGGTTCGACTGGATCCGCATACTCTCCTCCGGCCCCATAAAGATCTTGTGGCCGTCAATATGAGAGGCAAAGGTGACGCCTTCCTCGCTGATATTGCGCAGCTTTGCCAGAGAGAACACCTGAAAACCGCCGCTGTCAGTGAGGACAGGGCCGCTCCAGCCGGTAAATTTTCGGATCCCGCCCAGCGCTTTTACCGTTTCATCTCCGGGGCGAAGGTGAAGGTGATAGGTATTGCACAGCTGCACCTGGCAGCCCAGCTCTTTTAGATCATAAGCTGACACAGCGCCTTTGATGGCTCCCGCTGTGGCCACATTCATAAAGGCAGGGGTCTGCACTGTGCCGTGCACCGTTTGGAATTCTCCCCGCCGGGCTGTTTTTTCCTGTTTGATTAGATGATACATAGCTTGTTCCTTTCCCAGGTGAAAGAGCTTTTCTCAATAGATGAACATGGCGTCCCCGAAGCTGAAGAACCGATACCGGGACTCCACCGCGCACCGATAGGCGTTAAGCACCCGCTCTCTTCCCGCCAAAGCAGACACCAGCATAATGAGCGTGCTTTCCGGCAAATGGAAATTAGTGATGAGCCCATCGATCCCCCGGAAGGTATAGCCCGGATAAATAAAAATGTCTGTCCAACCCTCGCTTTCCCGGAAGCAGCCCTCCTTCTGGGCGGCGGATTCGATGGTCCGGCAGCTGGTAGTGCCCACGGCGATCACCCGTTTTCCCCGTCTTTTTGTCTCGTTGATCAGCTCCGCGGTCTTTTGGGGCATATAATAATGCTCTGCGTGCATCTTGTGGTCGGAGATCTCCTCAACGCTGACAGGTCGGAAGGTTCCCAGACCCACATGCAGCGTGACAAAGCCCAGAGAGATCCCTTTTTGCTGGATTTTTTCCAGCAGCTCAGGGGTAAAATGCAGCCCGGCCGTAGGGGCGGCCGCTGAGCCCCGTTCTTTGGAATAAACTGTCTGATAGCGTTCCTGGTCCTTTAAGGATTCCTTGATATAGGGCGGAAGGGGCATCTGCCCGATCTGATCCAGAAGTGAAAAAAACATTCCCTCATATTCAAAACGGATTAATCTGTTCCCGTCCTCCAATACCTCTTCCACCCGGGCGTGGAGAAGCCCGTCGCCGAAGGAGAACCGGGCGCCTTTTTTGGCCCTTTTCCCAGGCCCCGCCAGCGCTTCCCAAAGATCCCCGCCCCTGTTTTTCAAAAGCAGGAACTCTACCCTGGCCCCAGTATCCTCCTTGATTCCGTAAATTCTCGCCGGAAGCACCCGGGAATCGTTTAAAATCAGGCAGTCGCCGGGTTCCAGAAAGTCAACGATCTCATAGAAACGGCGGTGATCGATCGCCCCGGTTTGTTTATTGAGCAGCATTAAGCGTGAAGAGTCTCTGGGCTCCAAAGGCGTCTGAGCGATGAGCTCCTGGGGCAGGTCATAATAGAAGTCGTGGGTTTTCATAGATCTCTCCTCCCGGAAAGTGCACATTTCCCTGTCGCGGGCATAGAATAAAACACCTTTGAATTTCTGGGAAAAAATTGACAACGGAACTAAACTAATGTATGATAGACAAAGAAATAGAGGCGCGGCCTTCAAAAGTAATAAGATCGAGGTTGCCAAAGCTGTTGAAGTCTTGTGAAAGGGTGGGCTGCCGAAGAGGATATCCGGCAAATATCGCTCTGGTCGTAACGGCAAATAGCTTTACGACTGTCATCAGCTTATGATGGAGTGCTATTCGTTTTTTCATACTGCTTCTCTTTTTTGAAAAACAGCATTTCTATTATAGGGGATTGACAGCCGGTTTTCAACCGGTTTTTTTCTTTCTCAGCCTCTTTCTATAAGCAATCTGCTAATGGGATCTCAGTAAAGAAAGGAACATCATTATGAAAAAATATCGTGTCGGAATCATTGGCTGTACGGGTATGGTCGGGCAGCGTTTTGCCGTTATTTTGGAAAACCATCCCTGGTTTCAGGTGACGACCCTGGCGGCCAGCGCCAGATCGGCCGGAAAAAGCTATCAGGAGGCTTTGGGAGGCCGTTGGGCGATGAAGCAGCCCATTCCCGCTTCCATGGCCAATTTGCCGGTCTATGACGCGGAAAAAGATATCGATGGTATCGTCTCTCAGGTAGATTTCGTTTTTTGTGCCGTCAACATGAAGAAAGAGGATATCAAGGCTCTGGAAGAGATGTACGCCAAGCACGAATGTCCCGTGATCTCCAACAACAGCGCTCACCGCAGTACTCCGGATGTTCCCATGATCATTCCCGAACTCAACGCGGACCACGCCCAGGTGATCGAGCATCAGCGCAAGCGGCTGGGCACCAAGAGGGGCTTTATCGCAGTCAAGTGCAACTGCTCTCTGCAAAGCTATGTCCCCGCCATCCATCCTTTGCTTGATCTGGGCGTTTCCAAGGTGCTGGCCTGCACCTATCAGGCCATCTCCGGCGCTGGGAAAACCTTTGAGACCATGCCGGAGATCGTGGATAATGTGATCCCCTACATCGGCGGAGAAGAAGAGAAATCAGAGCAGGAGCCTTTGAAGATCTGGGGCCATGTGGAAAACGGCGTGATCGTCAACGCCTCTTCCCCCTCCATCACCGCTCAGTGTCTGCGCGTTCCCGTTTCTGACGGCCATATGGCTGCTGTTTTCTTCTCTCTGGACCGGAAGATCTCTACGGAAGAGATCATAGAGCGTTGGGCAAAATTCAAAGGTCCTGCGCAGGAGCTGGAGCTGCCCAGCGCGCCCAAGCAGTTTATTCACTACTTCACCGAGAGCGACCGTCCTCAGACAAAGCTGGACCGCGATCTGGAAGGCGGTATGGCGGTTTCTGTGGGCAGGCTGCGCCCTGACACCCAGTATGATTACAAATTTGTCTGTCTTTCTCACAACACCTTGCGCGGCGCTGCCGGCGGCGGACTGCTGATGGCGGAGTTGCTTTGCAAAAAAGGCTATTTCGATTGATTTTTCACGGAGGCGCGTAAGCTATGAAAGAAATCCTTTTCTCCGGTGCGGGCACCGCGCTCGTCACCCCCATGAATCAAAAGGGAGAGATCCTGTGGGATGAGCTGGAAAGGCTGATCGAATTTCAAATCGAAAACAGTATCGACGCCATCATCGCCTGCGGCACCACAGGGGAAGCCGCCACGATGTCGGCAGAGGAGCATCTCAATACTATCGACTTTATTATTCAAAAAGTGAAGGGCCGCGTTCCTGTTATCGCCGGGACCGGCAGCAACGATACCCATTTCTGTGTAGAGCTGTCCTTGGAGGCGAAGAAAAAGGGCGCCGACGGTCTGCTGCTCGTCACCCCCTATTACAATAAAACCTCGCAGAAGGGGCTGAAGGAAAGCTTTTCCTATATCGCAGATCAAGTGAAAATGCCCTGTATTCTCTATAATGTTCCCAGCCGTACCGGATGCAATATCCTGCCGGAAACCTACTGCGAGCTTTCTAAAAATCCCTATATCACGGCCGTCAAGGAGGCAAACGGCGACATATCCTCCGTGGCAAAAACCATCTCTCTGTGCGGGGAAAACCTGACTGTGTATTCCGGAGAGGACAGTCAGACGCTGCCCATCATGGCTTTGGGCGGAAAAGGCGTCATTTCTGTGTTTTCCAACGCTCTTCCCCGTCAGATGCACGAATTGACCGCCGCCATGGAAAAAGAAGACCTGAAAACTGCCAGAAAGCTGAACGAGACCTACCTGGATCTGATGAACGGGTTCTTCTTTGATGTAAACCCCATTCCCATCAAGGAAGCCTTGTTCCGGATGGGTAAGATCAGCGGCAATTTCTGCCGGATGCCTCTGGTATCCATGTCAGAGCCCGGGAAGACCGCTCTTTGTGACCTCTTGAAGGCCCACGGTCTGATTCCCGCTTAATTTTTTCTTATTAAGAATTTAAAAGAACAGGAAGAAACAAAATGACAGATATTATCTTATGTGGCTGCGGCGGAAAAATGGGCCTTGCCGTTCGAGAACTGGTAAGCTCCAGAGATGACTGCCGTATCGTGGCGGGCGTAGACCTTAACCACGAGATCTTGTCCCTGGATTTCCCGGTATATCCCGCCTTACAGGACTTTCTCGGTGAAGCTCAGGTCATTGTGGATTTTTCCCATCCCTCTGCCCTCTCTTCCATTCTTTCCTATTGTGAAACCCATTCAGGATGTGCTGCGGTACTGTGCACAACCGGTTACAGCGAAGAGCAGGTAGAAGAGATCAAAAAGGAATCCCGAATCCTTCCCCTGTTTTATTCCAGGAACATGTCGCTGGGGATCAATCTGCTTATAGAGCTTGCAAGAAAAGCAGAACGCGTACTGGGCAGCGCCTTTGATGTGGAGATCCTGGAAATGCACCACAACCAGAAAATCGACGCTCCCAGCGGCACCGCCCTGATGATCGCCGGGGCCCTGAATGAGGAGCGGGAAAGCGGCTTCAAATATATCTATGACCGCCATTCCCAGCGAAAGAAGCGGGAGCGTAACGAGATTGGCATCCATTCTGTTCGCGGCGGCACCATCGTAGGAGAGCATCAGGTGATCTTCGCGGGAAATCACGAGACGATCACACTCTCCCATTCTGCCCAATCAAAGGAGCTTTTCGCTTCCGGAGCGCTGAACGCTGCTCTGTTTATGGACGGGAAAGCCCCTGGACTTTACGATATGTCCCACTTGATTTGAGGAGGAGATACCATGAGTTCATCTACAGTTATCAGCACGGTGAACAATATCACGCTGGTCACGCTGGAAGGCTTCCCGGCCAATGTGGATTCTATTTCCCGAATTTTCGACGCCATCTCTAACTGCGGAGTCAATGTGGATATGATCTCTATGGCCCCTACCCGGGGAGCTTATACGGGAATGTCCTTTACTATCTCCGATAATGACCTGATCGATATCCTCGCCTTCACCTCTGCGATGAAGAAGGAAACCAATACAAAGGTGGTAGTCAGCAGCGTCAATCACAAGATCTCTATCTATGACCCTGCCATGAAAAATACGCCCGGTGTTGCCGCTAAAGTATTTCGGGCCATTTCCGGCACAGATGCTGATATCCGCCTGATCACCACTTCTGAGGTGGAAATTTCCCTCTTAGTCACGGAAGCGGACTTTGACACGGTCTATAAAGCATTAACAGAAGCCATGCAGTAAACCTTTTGCCCCGTCGGATCCTCTCCGGCGGGATTTTCTTATGCCAAAACAAACAAGGGCACAAAAGCGCCCTTGTTTGTTACCCGATATGATTAATCGATCGTCACCTTATGAAATACCTTTTTCCCCTTTTTCAGGATGAGCTGGCCGTCCTGAAAATCCTTTTCCGTAACGATTCTTCCGATGTCGCTTATTTTTTCGTCGTTCAGGGTGATCCCGCCCTGCTGTACAAGCCTGCGTCCCTCGCCCTTGGAAGCGGTCAGAGCGGTCTTTACCAGCAGATCTAAAATGGAGATCTCTTTTTCAGAGAATCCGTTTAAACTGGTAGTAGGCATGTTTTCCGTATTTCCTCCATTGGAAAACAAGGCCCTTGCACCTTCCTGCGCTTTCTGTGCCTCAGTGTCTCCGTGCACCATCTTGGTCAGTTCAAAAGCCAGGATCTCCTTGGCCTCGTTCAGCTTTGAGCCCTCCCAATGCTCCATCTCCTCAATTTCCGAAAGAGGCAGAAAAGTAAGCATCCTGATGCAGCGGAGCACATCGGCATCGTCCACATTTCTCCAATACTGATAAAAATCAAAGGGAGAGGTCTTTTGGGGATCCAGCCAAACTGCGTTTCCGGCGGTCTTTCCCATTTTGCGGCCCTGAGAATCGGTCAGCAAAGTGATGGTCATCGCGTGAGCGTCTTTCCCCAGCTTCCGGCGGATCAGTTCGGTTCCTCCCAGCATATTGCTCCACTGGTCGTCCCCGCCGAACTGCATATTGCAGCCATGAGTCTGGAACAGGTGGTAAAAATCATAACTCTGCATGATCATATAGTTGAATTCCAGGAAGGAAAGGCCCTTTTCCATACGCTGCTTGTAGCACTCAGCGCGAAGCATATTGTTGACGGAGAAGCAGGCTCCTACCTCCTGCAAAAGCTTCACATAATTTAAGTCTAAGAGCCAATCGGCATTATTGAGCATCAAAGCTTTTCCCTCGCCGAACTCAATGAAGCTTTCCATCTGCCGTTTAAAGCAGGCCGCGTTGTGATCGATATCTTCCTTTGACAGCATTTTTCGCATATCGGTCCTTCCGCTGGGGTCGCCGATCATCGTGGTTCCGCCCCCAATCAGGGCAATAGGGCGGTTTCCCGCCATTTGCAGCCGCTTCATCAAGGTCAAAGCCATAAAATGCCCGGCCGTCAGGCTGTCAGCAGTGCAGTCAAAGCCAATGTAAAAGGTGGCTTTCCCGGCGTTGATCATCGTTCTGATCTCTTCTTCGTTAGTCACCTGAGCAATCAATCCGCGGGCGACCAGTTCTTCGTAAATTCTCATTTTGTTCTTCCTTTCTTGTTTTTATTTCAGGCTTTTTCGAGTTGTTTTTTATAGACCACAAGGTCCATGCCGTCCTGAATCTGCTGGGATTCTCCGGTAAGCCGATACCCCATTTTTTCATAGAGATAGCAAAGCTTTTCTTCCTGACGAATCGTATCAAGCTCCCAGTGATCTACCTGCGGATACTTGCTTTCCAGCAGCGTGATGGTTTTCTGAGCATACCCTTTCCCCTGCCATTGCGGGAGGATTCCCAAAGAGGAGAGCCGGTTGCCGTTCTCCTGGCTCAACACGCGGGCAATTCCGATCTTTTCTCCGTCCTGCAAAATGAAATAAAAATCCATCTGCGGGTTTTGAAAGCGAAGCTCTGTTCTGGAAAACGGCTCCGCAGCAGGGTTGGTGTCAAAATCCTTGTATTTTGTAAGCAGCTCCTGAAAAATTTGCAGCTGCAGTTCATAAAATCCTCTGCCTTCTGAAGGGCCGATCTTATTTAACTCCAAAAAAACACCTCCTAACACAAAAACGCCCTCTGCTTACGCAGAGGGCGAAAAATTCGCGGTACCACCTCAGTTTACCACAGCCTTACGCGCTGCGGCCTCATTAGGCACTTTCATGCCCTTGCAGAGTAACGCCTGCCGGACGGCTGCCTCTACTCACCGAAAGGTTTTCCAGGCAGCGGCTCAGGAAGGTATTTTCAGCATCTGCTCCGGTCCCGTTTCCACCGTCCACGGGCTCTCTTTGCCGGCTCTACAGCGCCTACTTGATTCCGTCATCGCCGATATGGTTATTATAAGCAGGAGCCTCAGAATTGTCAACCCCTTTTTTGAAGCAGCTCCTCCGCCATCTTCAACTGAAGCTCTGTCACCTTTTCTCCGCCGATAATCCCGGCAAGCGCCCGCTTCCTTCCTTCTAGGTCAAGGGCCTCTACCTGCGTAAAGGTCTTTTCTCCCTCCACATGCTTCTCAATGAGGAGATGATGCTCCGCCAAAGCCGCGATGGGCGCCAAATGAGTGATACAGAGCACTTGCCTGTCCTTTGAGACTTCTTTGAGCTTCTGCCCCACTTTTACGGCGGCCTCTCCGCTGATGCCGGTATCCACCTCGTCAAAAATCAGGGTATCCACCCGATCCTTGCCGGAAAGCACGGTTTTGATGGCCAGCATAATGCGGGAAAGCTCGCCGCCGGAAGCGATTTTGGACATAGGCTTCGCAGGTTCTCCCTTATTGGCGGAAACCAGGAACTGCATCTTGTCACAGCCCATGGAGTACAACGGCACCCGCTCTATTTCCGGAAGAAACTCAATTCCCGGCATATTTAAAAAGGCAAGCTCTGCCTTTACCTTTTCACAAAATTCCGCAGCGGCTGTCCTTCTTCTTTCTGACAGCTCCTTCGCAAGGGAAATGGAATTTTTCTTTTCTTCCTCATATTCCTGTTCAAGGGTTCCCCGTTCCTCTTCGGAAAACTCGATCTGATGCAGAGATTCCCGGCACTTTTCGCCAAAGGCCAGCACCGCCTCTTCACTCTCTCCGTATTTAAGGGTCAGGCGGTGAATCAGATCCAGTCTGTCCTCCACCTCCTGGAGAGCCTGGGGGTCAAACTCCACTGTGCTGTCCCGAAGCAGAGAGGAAGCGTCTTCCAAAAGGAAGCCTGCTTCATTGAGCTTCTGACAGGCCTCCTCCAATTCCGGAAGATAGGAGGAGGATTTTTCTATTTCTGAGGCAGCTTCCCGAAGATCCGGCAGGATCCCCCTGCTGCTTTCGTCTCCGGTCAATAGAGATTTCACAAGCTCTACGGAATCCGCAATCTTTTCACTGCTGCGGTAAAGCTCTCGCTGCCGCAAAAGCATTTCCCGCTCACCCGGCTTTAATTCCGCCTCATCGATCTCATTGAGCTGGTAGCGAAGCAGATCGAGCCGTCTTGCCTTCTCCCCCTCTTCCATCTGCAGCTCTTCGATCCTGTGGCCGAGGTCCCGTAACCGACGATAGGAATTCTGGTAACTGGCTATCAGCTCTTCCAGGTCGGCGAAGCGATCCAGGTAAGTCATATGCACCTCTGAGGAGAGCAGCTCATAGCTTTCGTGCTGGCCGTGAATATTGACCAGGTGGGGGCCAAGAGTCTTCAGCATAGATACTGTAGCTGGGGCGCCGTTTAGCTTGCAGAGGGATTTTCCATCGATCCTGATCTCTCTTTGTACCAGAAGAGTATCCCCCTCCGAAGGGACGGAAAGCTCTTCCAGAAGGGAAAGGACTTCCCCTTCAAGCTCTGTGAACAGCGCAGAGACAGAAGCGGTCTTGGCGCCGGTACGCACCAACTCTTTCGAGGTGCGCTCTCCCAATACCGCATGGATCGCATCGATAATAATGGATTTTCCCGCTCCCGTCTCACCGGTAAGCACAGTGAAGCCGCTTTCTAGGTCGATAGAAGCCTGTTCTATTACCGCAATATTGCAGATAAACAGTTGAGATAACAAGAAAAATCACCTGCTGATCAGTTTTCTTAATTCTTCCTGGGTTTCCTGAGCGGCCGCCTCACTGCGGCACACAATAAAAATCGTATCATCGCCGGCAAGAGTTCCCACAAAATTCTGCCAGTAAACCGCATCCATGGATGCACAGACAGCCTGGGCCATTCCCGTCATACATTTGACGACCAGCAGATTTTGAGCCGCCTCCACCGAAATGACGGAATCGGCAAACAGAGAATAGAATTTCGAGGAAATATCGCTGGAGTTATCCATCCCGGTAGAGTATTTGTACTTTCCGGTATGGGACAGGGTTTTGACAAGACGAAGCTCCTTGATATCCCGGGATACCGTGGCTTGGGTCACATCGAAGCCGCCTTCCCGAAGATAGCGAAGCAATTCTTCCTGGGTGTCAATATCATACTCCCTGATCAGTTCCAGAATCTTCGCATGTCGGCGTGTTTTCATATTGACTCCACCTTTCTCTTTCTATTTTACCTAATTTCCCTTCTCTTTTCCAGCACGATTTGAGAAATTTCAATCCTTTCGGTCTATCATCTTTTCGTTTAACACCTCGTAAAACCCCCGGTCGTCCAGCTTTAAAAAGGAGGCGGTGCGCTTTGCGATGGAAAAATTCAACCGGGAGCCTTCCGGCAGAAATACCGGCCTCTCCCCATCTACCGTCAACAGAAGCCTGCCCGGATTCTCCGGGATCTCTACCTGAAGCTCTGTACCGGAGGAAAAAATAATACTGCGGTCAAAGAGAGAGTGAGGGCAGATGGGAGTATATACCATACACTCCATACAGGGCTCAATCACCGGCCCTCCGGCAGAGAGAGAGTAAGCGGTAGAGCCGGTAGGAGTGGCCAGAATAAAGCCATCGGCACGGTAATGGTACCACCGCTTTCCTCCCATGGCCATTCTATAATCCACGATTTTGGAAAGCTCTCCGGACAAAACCATATCGTTAAGCGCCAGAAAGGTCTGAGTGCCCTCTTCCCCAAGCAGCTCCCCCTCGATCATAAAGCGCTTTTCCAGACGGTATTTTCCCTCCAGGACCTCCGGCAGGCGGTGAATTTCCGCATACTCCAAGCCGGCGGTGAACCCCAGCTTTCCCGCATTGATCCCCAGAACGGGCTTACCGAGCAAAGCGGCAGCCTTTGCCACATGAATAATTGTTCCGTCTCCGCCAATCGTCAAGATGAAGTTACAGGAAACAAGCTCCTCATCCTTCTCTAAAGCGAGAAAACTCTTCTCTCCGAAAAGGTCAGCGCGCAAAACTATTTGACACCGATAAGCCTTCAACACGGAAAGCACAGCCTCCAGGCAGGCTTTCGCTTTCTCTTTTTTTAAATTCGGCACCACTACTATTTTCATTCTGTTCCAGCGCCTTTCTCAAGAATCAGTCCAGCTTTTTGTGAGAGGCTTCCACCACCGACGCGGCGTCCCAGGCCGTCTCAGCGGGAGTGTCCTCCTTTTTCAGGTAAAGCAGATATTCGATATTTCCTTCCGGCCCCTTTACCGGAGAAAAATCAAGTCCCTTTACGGAAAATCCATGGGACGGCGCAAAGGTGAGGATCTTTTCAATGACTTCTGCATGGACCTTTTGATCCCGCACAACGCCTTTCTTTCCCACCTTTTCCCGTCCGGCCTCGAATTGCGGCTTAATAAGACAAACCATTTCCCCGCCGTCCCTTAACAGCTCATGAACGCAGGGGAGGATCAGGGTAAGGGAAATGAAGGAAACATCCACTGAACAGAAATCGATCTCCTCCGGGATCTGTTCCCTCGTGAGATACCGGGCGTTGACTCTCTCCAGGTTGATTACCCGCGGGTCTGTGCGAAGCTTCCAGGCAAGCTGACCGTAACCCACATCCACGGCGTACACCTTTCTCGCACCCTTTTGCAGCATACAGTCAGTAAATCCGCCGGTAGAGGCGCCCACATCCATACACACACAGGCGTCAAGAGAGATTGGAAAGCTTTTCATAGCCTTTTCCAGCTTCAGCCCGCCGCGGCTCACATAAGGGATCGCCTTTCCCCGCACCTCTAAGGCAGCGGTCTCTTCCAGCAGGTCGCCCGCTTTCTCCACTCTTTGATTCTCCGTATAAACCAATCCGGCCATGATCAGGGCCTTTGCTTTTTCTCTGCTTTCTGCCAGCCCCTTTTCAAACAGCAGGACATCAATCCTCTTTTTCAGAACCCTTCCTCCCTTTTTGCTGCATTTGCGAGATCACCTTCCGTGCCATTCCTTCTACCGAAAAGCCTAAGGAGTCCAGCGTAGAAAACATGGGGGCGTGAGGAAGGTAAGGGTCGTCGATCGCCTGCAAGCAATAAGAGCCTCTGTATCCCTCTTCCTGCAGCAGATAGGAGAAATGCTCTCCGATCCCCCCTCGTTGGACGCCTTCCTCAAAAAAGAAGATTCGGGAGCTGGACAGCACGGACTTCACAGCTTCCATATCGATAGGAATGATCCGGTTCAGCTTGAGGAGCTTCACGGGTATCCCCCTGCTTTTTAACAACTCTGCCGCCTCCTGGGCAAAGGAAAAGATCCTCCCGTAAGTGACCAGCGCAACGCCGCTGTCCTTGTCACCGAAAATCTGAAAAGGCGCCGCACAGCAGGAAAAGAACTTGGGCTTACTCAGCTCCTTTCCCCGGGGATAGCGAATGGCGCAAAGGCCTTTTCCCTCCTTGACCAGGTAGGTAAGCTGGCACTCCAGCTCATCAAAATAAGAGGGGGAAAACACCGTGATATTGGGAATAGTCTGCAAATAAGCGCAATCAAAAAGGCCCTGGTGCGTTTTGCCGTCCTCCCCCACCACACCGGCGCGGTCAATGGCTAAAACCGCCTTTGTGTTCTGTATGGAAATGTCGTGGATCAGTTGATCGTAGGAGCGCTGCAGGAAAGTGGAATAAACCGCGAACACCGGAAGCATCCCTCCGGCGGCCAGTCCGCCGGAAAAGGTGACTGCGTGCTCCTCCGAAATCCCCACATCAAAAAAGCGATTGCGGAATTTTTCCCGAAAGATGCTGAGCCCCGTGCCGCTCTGCATGGCTGCCGTGATGGCGCAGATCCGGTCGTCCTCTTGAGCTAAGCGGCAAAGAGTGTTTCCGAACACATCGGAAAAACTCTGTGAACGCTCGCCGGTGTCCCCGGTGCTGATGTCAAACCCGGAAAGACCGTGGTAAATGCTGGGATCCTGCTCGGCGTACTGATAGCCCTTTCCCTTGTTGGTGCGCACATGTAGCAGAACCGGCTTGTGGATCAGCTTGGCGCTTTCCAGGGTCTCCTCCAGCTGCTTGATGTCGTGGCCGTCAAAGGGACCGTAATAGGCAAAGCCGAAATCCTCAAAAATAGTGGAATTATAAAAAAGCTTTTTAACGCCTTTTTTTACTCTTCTTAAAACCCGCGAGATCCGGTTTCCGCCTCCCGGAAGCTTTTCCAGAGAGCTGATCACATTGTTTTTGGCCTTGAGATATCCGGGTTTCGTGCGTATATAAGTAAGATAGCGGGCCATGGACCCCACATTTTTGGAGATGGACATATTGTTGTCATTCAAGATGACGATCAGGTTTCTGTGCAGCCTTCCCGCGTTGTTGATGCCCTCATAGGCAAGGCCCCCCGAAAGGGCCCCGTCGCCGATCACGGTGATGACATAGTCATCCTTCCCCCTGAGACAGTTAGCCGCGCAAAGGCCCAGGGCAGAGGAGATAGAGGTGCTGCTGTGTCCGCAGGTGAAGGCGTCATACTCGCTTTCCTCTTTGCAGGGAAAACCGGAAAGTCCCCCAGCCTGACGGATAGTCGAGAACTTGTCGCCGCGCCCTGTCAAAAGCTTATAAGCATAGCTCTGATGCCCCACATCCCACACGATCTTGTCGGATGGAAGCGAAAAGGTATGCAGCAGTGCCACAGTCAGCTCTACTACACCCAGATTGGAAGCCAGATGACCGCCGTTATGGGAGACAGTTTCGATAATGACTTCCCGAATTTCTTCACAAAGCGTCTCTTCCTGCGCAAGGGTCAGCTTTTTTACGTCCTGAGGGGACAAGATCCCCTCCAAAATTTTCCCCATAATATCCTCTTATTCACAGGGCGATCCCATTTTGAAGCTTGGCGGCTGAAATCGTGTTTTTCATAAGCATGGCGATAGTCATCGGTCCCACCCCGCCGGGCACCGGCGTAATATGGGAAGCGATGGGCTCAACCGCGGCAAAATCCACATCCCCGCAGAGCTTCCCATTCTCGTCCCGGTTCATCCCCACATCGATCACCACGGCCCCTTCCTTCACCATGTCTGCCGTAACAAAATGGGCACGGCCCACCGCAGACACCAAAATGTCCGCCCTTTTGCAGATCTCGGCAAGTCCCTTTGTTCTGCTATGACAAATGGTGACCGTTCCGTTTTGATGCAGCAGCAGCATGGCCATCGGCTTACCCACGATATTGCTTCTTCCGATCACCACGCAGTTCTTCCCCTCGATCTCAACGCCTGTGGAATGAATCAACTCGATCACTCCCGCCGGCGTGCAGGGCAGGAATTTGTAGTCGCCGATCATGATCTTCCCCACATTATAGGCGTGGAAAGCATCCACATCCTTTTTGGGGTCAATGGCTTCCACCACGGCAGATTCGTCCAGGCCCTTGGGCAAGGGAGACTGGACTAGAATCCCGTGAATGTCCTTCTTGTGGTTCAGCTTATCGATCAGCGTGAGAAGCTCCTCCTGGCTGGTCTCTTTCCCCAGGGCGTATTCCTCTGAATAGACGCCCACGGCCTCACAGGCCTTTTTCTTGTTATTCACATAGATGCGGGAAGCGGGATCGTCTCCCACGATCACCACGGCAAGTCCGGGACAGATCCCCTGCTTTTTTAACTCTTCTGCTTCCTTTGCTGCCTGTGCCTTTACCTTTGCCGAGATCTCTTTCCCGTCAATCAATTTACCCATTGTAAACGCCTCCTTATTCCTCTTCAGATTTTTGAGAGTCGTTCTCTTTTTCCTGAGGCGCCGCCTCTTTCTTAGACTCCGGTGTTTCCGTCTTTTCAGACTCCTTCTCTTCCAAAGGAAGATCGCCGAAAATAGTGCTGCCGACATCCTCCTCCGGCAAAAGTCCCACGGCTTCCATCACCCTGCGGCTCCCGCACCCTGTAAGACAGGTTTTCTTGCGGAAGAGGAACAGCAGCAGAAGCCCTATGACCACACTGGCTCCCGCGATCACCTGGGATACGCGCAGACCTACCACAGGGATCAGCAGGCTGTCTGTGCGCAGGCCCTCGATAAAAAAGCGGCAGAAGCCATACCAGACGATGTACAAAAGAAAGGTTTGTCCGTCATAGCGGCGATGATGCTTTGTGAAAAAATGTAAAAGGATAAAGCCAATCAAGCAGAGGATGGACTCGTAGAGGAAACAGGGATGAGCGCTTCCCCCAACTACCTGGAGTGTGTTGTCACTGTACATTCTCCAGGGCAGCTCCGTAGCGGTGCCAAAGGCCTCCTGGTTTACAAAGTTTCCCCAGCGGCCAATGCACTGGCCAATCAAAAAGCCCAGAGCAGTCAGGTCGAACACCGCAGGAACACTGAGCTTCCGAAGCTTTGCCACAATGCCGCCGAACAGCAGCGCACCCATCACTCCGCCGTAAATCGCCAGCCCGCCGGAATGAATCGCCAGGATCTCCATGGGGTTTTTCCAGTATTTATCCCCGGGATAAAAGACCACATAGAAGAGCCTTGCGAAAATAATGGAGCCAATCAGACCCGCGATCACCGCGTCGAACAGCTTGTCCATATCGATATTCATCTTTTTTGCCCGCCGGGAAGCGTATAAAATAGCCAGTAAAAATCCTACCGCGATAATAATGCCGTACCATTTCACCTCAAAGCTTCCAATGGTAAAGGCTGTTTCATGAACTGTAAACTCCAGCCCCAATCCGGGGAATTCCACCTGATGCGTCATATTTTTCTTCCTTTCTGAAAATAAAGCCTTTAAAGAGGATTGATCACCGATAACACTGTCTGTTCGCCGCCAAAGACCCGTTTGAGAGCTTCCTGTACCTTGGACAGCTTCAAATCTGCCAGCGCGTCCAGATAGGTAAAGAGCTCCCGATTTTTAAAGGAGAAGCTCAAAAGGGCGTTTGCGATATTACCTGTGCTGTTCAGCGCGGCGATATTCTCTCCGTAAATCGCTTTTTGGGCCCGGCGAAAATCCGCCTCATCGATCCCGTCTTTCAGCAAGCGGGAAACCTCTTTCCTGATCTCCCCGGCAACAGCCTCAGGATCCTTTGACTCGCCTCCGAACATCACGGCCGCGTAGCCTTCGCCCTCAAAGTATTCATAGCAAAAGGAGCTCTCGTTGATCAACTCCCTGTCTAAAAGCCTGCGAAACAACAGAGAGGAGTCAGAGGCCATCGCTTCCAAAAGCACTTCTACGGCGGCGATCTCTTCCTCCGAGCGATACGAGCCCTTCTTTACCGGTTCCTTATACCCAAATTGAAACAAGGGCAGCGTGACCGGAAGGCGTTTTTCCGTATAGGTCTGCAAAACAGACGCAGGCTCCTCCTCAAAAACACGCTCCACTGTCACAGCCTCCGAAGGCTTCAAAGTGCGGTCGCACACTTCCAGCACTTTCTCCATATCAAAGCTTCCGGCAATGCAGAGGATCATATTTCCCAGGTTATAGAAGGTGCGGTAGCAGCGATACAGATGCTCCGGCGTGATCTGAGCGATAGACTCCACCGTACCCGCAATGTCCTGCCGGATCGGGTGCTTCTGGTACATGGCGCGCAGAAAGCTGAACATCACCTGCCACTGAGGGTCATCGTCATACATCTTGATCTCCTGACCGATGATCCCCTGCTCCTTTGCAACGCTTTCCTTTGTAAAGTAAGGGTCCTGTACAAAGGAGAGCAGGATCTCCAGAGATTCATAAAGCCGGTCCGTGCAGGAGAAAAGGTAACAGGTAGATTCAAAAGAGGTAAAAGCATTGGCGCTGGCCCCCGTACGGGCATACTTTTCAAAGGCGTCTCCGTCCTCACTTTCAAACAGCTTGTGTTCCAGATAGTGGGCAATGCCTTCCGGGACTGTCTGAGCACCGGACTCATCGCTGCGGCGGAAACAGTTATCCACAGAGCCGTATCTGGCGCCGAAAACCGCATAGGTGGTGCTGCTGTGCTCCTTCGGATAAAGGCAGATGGAAAGCCCGGAGGGGTGCTTGATACGGTAATAGACATCCCCTGCTCTTTTTCCTTCTATTTTCTCTGTCTGCATCAGGCGTTCGCACATCCTTTCAGGGAAAATACCGCGGAAAGAACCACTTTCTTCGCGGCGCAAACCACATCTTCTTTCCTGAGAGCCTCGATTTTCCTGACCAATTCATCCGGCGGTTCCAAAACCGGGTCAAACAATCTGGAAACGCAGAAGTTCTCTACTGCATTGAGGGAATCCCGTACAGAGCGCATGGCGTTGCACAGGGCAAGCTTTGCTGCGTCCAACTCCTCCTCTGTCACTTCACCCTGTTGAAGCGCGTCCAGCTCGTGAAGGATGGCTTCCTCTGCGCGTACCAGATTTTCCGTCTCTACCCCACTTTCCACATACAGCGTGCTTCCCGCTGCGTCAAAGACGGAAGAGCAGTAATAACACAAGCTCTGTTTTTCTCTCACATTCCGAAACAGCTTGGAACTGGGAGTTCCACCGAAAACCGCGCTCATCAGCTGAAATGCAAGCCTTTCCTCCGGTCGAAAATCCACTGCAAAGGCCATGGAAAGCTTCGACTGAGACAAGGTCTGCTCCTCGGTTTTCCGTTGGACCTCAGAAGGCGGATCCATCTTCAGATAAGTCATGGGGAAGGAAGAACCCAAGCCCTGAAAGCGCTCCCGGAACACGGAAAGCTCGGGCTCACAGTCTCCCAAGATAAAGATCTCAAAATGAGATTTTTTCAAAAGCTCTTCCCAGGCCTCGGAAAGACCGGAAAGTTCCAGATTCAAAATGTCTTCTCTGGAGCCGTAGCGGTTGACGCCAGCCTCTGACTTTGCAAAATGCAGCTGCTCGCAGCACTGGTGAGCATAGAGCATCTTATCGCCAAATTCCGCATCCTTCAGCTCCAAAAGCTGCCGTTTTTCCTGTTCAAAATGCTCTTTCACAAATTCCCCGTCTTCGGTTTTCAAGGGGTGAAACAGTACGCTGAAAAGCAGCTCGCACAGCTCCCCAAACATATCCTCTCCCTCTAAGGCGTAGCGGCTGGAAATGCCCCCGGCGGAAAGGGTAAGCACCTGATAGGCTCCCATTTTCCGAACAGAGGAATCCAGCGCCGCGCCGTAGAGCTCCGAAAGACGGCGGCTCAGCGCCGTATAGTCAGAATATTCCAAGGTCGCCCGGCTGACCAAAGAGGGCAGGATCCCGTATTTCGCGGCAGTCAGGGCAGAAATCGGGATCAGCATATCCACCGAGATCTTCATGGTTTTAAAATTGGGATCTGTAAATGCCCTTAAGCTGACAGATTCCGAAATCGGATAGGAAACTATTTTTCCCATAAGGACTCTCACTTTCCTTTTATTGGCAATTCGGTTGCATCATAAGCGCCGAAGGCGCATCTACTTTGGAGAAGGCTGGTGCATTTCCAAAGGAAAAGAAAAACGCTTCACGCTTCAAGCCTTCTCCCATATGACCGCTTTGCGGTCATTATACCACACCTGCGGTGGGCGCTCGTGAAGATGCCTTTCTCAAATGCGCTACCTTGAGGCTCGACCATAAGTCTTTGTGTGCATTATACCATACTCTTCCTCTCATTGGAAGAAATTCCTGTCTTTTCTTGGAAGCCTCTGTGTGACAAGAAAAGAGCGTGCCGCCTGACAGACGGCACGCGGGTATGGCTCTTCTCTTAAATCGTTCCGAAAATTCTGTCCCCGGCATCGCCCAGGCCCGGCATGATATAGCCGTTCTGATTGAGCTCTCTGTCCACTGCCGCACAGTAAACATGAACATCCGGGTGGACCTCGGTAAGCGCCTTGATGCCTTCCGGGGCCGCGATAATGCAGAGAAATTTGATGCTTTTGGGATGGCTTCTTTTCACGATGGTGATGGCGTCGATGGCAGAACCGCCGGTGGCGAGCATCGGATCCAGTACAATGACATCCCGCTCCTCAATATCCTGAGGAAGCTTGTTGTAGTACTCTACAGGCTTTAAGGTTTCGTGGTCACGATAAAGCCCGATATGGCCCACCTTCGCAGAGGGAACCAGATTGAGCATCCCGTCTACCATACCCAGCCCCGCGCGCAAAATCGGCACAAAGGCAAGCTTCCGCCCGGCAATCACCTTCGTGGTGGTTTTTTCCATGGGCGTCGCGGTTTCCACATCCATCAAGGGCAGATCTCGTGTAGCCTCATAGCACATCAAGGTGGCAATCTCGCTGACAAGCTCCCGGAAATTCTTCGTTCCCGTTGCCTCATCCCTTAAAAAAGTAAGCTTATGCTGGATGAGAGGATGGTCCATGACGAAAACATTTTCATTTTTCTGCATCTCAATTTCTCCCCTTTTATTATGCTGTAATGGAAACTGAGCTGATTTGGGCTCAGAGAGTTCCCTCTTCTATCTGGGCGATCTGGTCAATACGGCGCTGATGGCGTCCGCCGTCAAAGGGCGTGTGAAGGAAAATATCCGCCAGCTTGCAGGCGGTGTCCGAATCGACCACCTTTCCGCCCATGCACAGGATATTGGCGTCGTTGTGCCGTCTGGTCATTTCGGCGCAGAACTCATTGGTACACAGAGCCGCCCGGATCCCCTTGACCTTGTTGGCGGCAATGGAGATGCCGATTCCCGTAGAGCAGATCAGCACTCCGTAATCCGCCTCCTTTTTCGCCACAGCTTTGGCGGCCTTGGCAGCGATAGGGGCGTAATCTACAGAATCCGTGCTGTAGGCGCCGAAATCCTCGATCTCATATCCCGCCTCTTCCAGGTGCAGACGCACCGCTTCCTTCAGTTCAAATCCTCCGTGGTCACAGCCCAAAGCAATTCTCATACTCTCTCGTTCCTTTCCAGTTTACTGTTCAGTTCTCGCTGCGCCTGAGGTAAGCGCAGGTATCGGGGCATAAGCTCTCCAGGAGAACAGCTTTCTCCCTCCATGGCGGCAAGTCCTACAAATGCGGCACGCTGGAAGCGAAGAGATTCCGGCGCAAGAGCAGCTCCGAAGGAGGAAAAAGACTCATAGCACAGAGAAGCTCCGTCTCCCGCAAGAACCAGAGAGGAGCCGTAAGCCTTTCCCTCCTCAAACAGCTCTTCTATGGAAAGCGCCCGATCCTCGCTTAGACGCACCGGCTTCCCGCCGCGGATCTGAAACATTCCGTGATAGACCTGGCGGCATCTGGCGTCCATCACGGCACAGATCACCTTTTCCTCCATCCCGCATTGCCCCCAAGCAATCGCCTCTAAAGTGGACACTCCGCAGCAGGGCGTGTGAAAGGGCATTGCAAGCCCTTTCAGGGCGGAAACACCGATGCGCACGCCGGTAAAAGACCCGGGACCCGCGGAAACCGCCATCAAGTCAAAATCCTCGGGCTGTTTCTGTAGGGAAGAAAGAAGGCCCTCTACCATGGGAAGCAGCGTCTGGCTGTGGGTCTGACGAGTGTTTACAAAGGACTCTCCCAACAGCTTTCCGTCCTCCAAAACGGCGGCCGAGGCCGGAGCCGCCGAGGATTCCAACGCTAAAATGAGCATTCCGACAGCCCCTCCTTCCCCTCTATTGTGATGATGCGTTCCTTCTCCTTTTCTCCGGGAAGGAACCGAACCCAAATGGTGTGCTCCGGCAAAACGGCTTCGATATTCTCGCTCCACTCGATCACCAAAACACAGTTTCCATCGAGATAGTCAAAAAATCCGGTGGAATATAAGTCATCCCAGCTGTTGACCCGGTACATATCAAAATGCTCTACCGTAAGCCGTCCTGTATATTCGTGAACCAGGGCAAAAGTAGGGCTGGAGACCACATCCTTGCTGCCAAGGGCCGCAGCCAGCCCTCGGGTGAAGGCGGTCTTCCCCATTCCCATCCCGCCGGTAAAGGCAATCACCTCGCCGCCGGTCAATGTATCTGCCAGGAGAGCCGCGACCTGTTCCGTCTCTTCCGGTGAAGAGGAAAAATAGGTTTTTCTCTTCCCATCAGAACAGGCCATGAATGACATTCTCCTCATCTACATCGATCTTTTCGGCACTTGGGACCTTCGGCAATCCGGGCATCGTCATAATATCTCCCGCGTAGGCCACCACAAAACCGGCTCCGTTGGACAGGCGCAGGTCGCGGATGGTAATGGAAAAGCCGGAGGGCCGTCCCAGTAAGGTGGGATCGTCCGATAGAGAGTACTGGGTTTTGGCAACGCACACCGGCAGCTCGTCGCCTCCCAGGGCCTTGATCTCCTTTAAGGATTTCAGCGCCTGATTGGAGTAATTGACCCCGTCCGCACCGTAAATTCTCTTCGCGATAGTCTCTATCTTTTCCTCCACGGCGGCATTGTCCGGATAAATCGGGGCAAAATGACAGGTGTCAGAAGTCCTGTCGATGACATCACAAATTGTTTGGGCAAGCTCCATGCCGCCTTCTCCGCCTTTGGCAAACACCTCGGAAAGGGCGTAGTCTACGCCCAACTCCCGGCAGCAGCTGTCGATCACCTGAAGCTCCGCTTCCGTATCGGTGTGGAAACGGTTGATGGCCACAACCACGGGAACTCCGTACTGCTTCATGTTTTCCACATGGGCGCGCAGATTTGCCGTCCCTTTCTTCAGCGCCTCCACATTTTCCTGAGCAAGATCAGTTTTTGGAACGCCTCCGTTATACTTCAAAGCCCGCACTGTGGCAACCACTACGATACAGGAGGGCGAAAGCCCTGCCATGCGGCATTTGATGTCCAGAAACTTTTCAGCGCCCAGATCGGAGCCAAACCCGGCCTCAGTAATGCAGTAATCACCCAGCTTCAAGGCCAGGCGAGTGGCCCGGATGGAGTTGCAGCCGTGGGCAATATTTGCGAAGGGCCCGCCGTGCATCACTGCGGGAGTCCCCTCGATGGTCTGGACCAGATTGGGATTGATGGCGTCCTTCAACAAAGCGGTCATGGCGCCGTCCGCCTTAATATCTCTCGCGTAAACAGGCTCTCCGCTGTAGGTGTAGGCGATCAGGATATTTCCCAGACGGCGCTTCAGATCCTTGCTGTCCGCGGAAAGGCAGAGGATCGCCATCACCTCGGAAGCTACCGTGATGATAAAGCCGTCCTCTCTGGGAACGCCGTTCACCTTTCCCCCCAGCCCGATCACAACATTTCTCAGCGCCCGGTCGTTCATATCCAGACAGCGCTTGATCAGGATCCTTCTGGGGTCAATCCCCAGGGCGTTGCCCTGCTGCATATGGTTGTCCAGCATCGCGCAGCAGAGATTGTTTGCGGAGGTAATGGCGTGCATGTCTCCGGTAAAGTGCAGATTGATATCTTCCATGGGAAGCACCTGGGCGTAACCGCCGCCCGCGGCTCCGCCCTTGATCCCGAATACCGGCCCCAAGGAAGGCTCTCGCAGTGCGATAACCGCCTTTTTCCCGATCTTTGCCATGGCCTGTCCCAGGCCCGCTGTCGTGGTGGTTTTCCCCTCTCCTGCGGGAGTGGGATTGATGGCGGTGACAAGCACCAGCTTCCCGTCCGGCTTTCCGGCAAGCCGTTTAAAGATAGAATCATTCAGCTTTGCCTTGTACTTCCCGTAAAATTCCAGCTCTTCCTCCTGGATCCCAAGGTTTTCGGCGATCTTCGCGATGGGAAGAAGCTTTGTGCTCTGGGCGATCTCAATATCAGACAACATTCAGATCTCACGCCTTTCCGGCTCAGAGGCCAAGAGAATTCTTTTCCTTGTAGATTATAGTATATTCTGGGCGATTAGTAAAGCACAAAGAAAGATTTTAAAAAATCTTGAATCCCCTTTTGAAGTATGATAAAATTATTTGACATAATTCTTTTATATTTTTATTTTCGTCCGTACTTCGTTATACACAGAGGCTTCCGCCTATCTTGATAGAAATTTCAGGGAAGAAAACATGAAAATGAAAAGCCATTTTAAAGGACTTCTACAATATTTACGCCGGGCAGACCTGCTTCTTTGGGCGCTGCTTGCGACTATTTCCGCCTACAGTCTTCTTTTGCTGCGCAGCGTAGATCTGGCAATGGGAAGCGGCTACTTCCGCACCCAGCTGCTCGCTGTCGGGCTGGGCGTCGCCGGGGCGGTAGTGATCACCTTGATCGACTATGTGGAGATCTGTAATTTCTGGTATTTGATCGCGGGATTTTCCATCTTTCTCATGATTTATACCCAGCTTTTTGCGGATTCGGTGACAGGCAGCGGAGGTGTAAACGCCAAAGCGTGGATCAATATTGCCGGCAGAACTTTTCAATCCTCAGAGCTCGTGAAGATCGCCTTCATTCTCACCTTTTCCAAGCATCTGGATGTCTTAAAAAAAAGAGAGCGCCTCAATGAGCCCTTGCAGGTGATTCTATTGTCCCTCCACGCGATGGTTCCTGTTCTGTTATGCCATTTTCAGGGAGACGACGGCGCGGGCATGGTGTTTTTTGCCATGTTTCTCTTTATGAGCCTGGCAGCGGGAGTGAAACTGCGGTATTTTGGGATTTTACTGGGTTTAATTGTCGTCGCGCTGCCGCTGTTGTGGCATTTCGTGTTGGACGAATACCAGAAAAAGCGGTTTATCGCTATTTTCAATCTGGAAAATGAAGCGATGCAGATGGATGAGGTTTATCAGCAGTATCAGGGGCGTATTTCCATCGGAAGCGGCGGTTTAAGCGGCCAGGGTCTTTTCAACGGAAGCAGGGTGGCAAACCAGAGCGTTCCCTTTCAGCAAAGTGATTTTATCTTTTCCGTCGCCGGAGAAGAGTTGGGCTTTCTGGGCTGTTCCCTCATTATCCTCCTCCTGTTTCTCTTTCTGATAAAAACGCTCCGCGTCGCCCTTTCCGCAAGAGAAGAACTGGGCAAATACATCTGCTATGGCTTCTTTGGCCTGATCGCTTTCCAGAGCATCAGCAACATCGGCATGTGTCTCGCCCTGCTGCCCGCCATGGGCATCACTCTTCCCTTCTTCAGCGCCGGAGGCTCCTCTGCCGCCTGCCTGTATCTGGGATTTGGACTTGTGCAAAGCGTTTATATGCGCAGAAAGGAAAGCGACGGCCTTCGGCTGAAACGAAAACAGCCCTTGCGCTTTGGCTATCAGCAGATGAAGGACATCTGATTTTCTGCTTCTCAAAACAGTTTTTGAAAAGGACAAAAAGCAGGGCAGGCCAATTTGGCTTGCCCTGCTTTTTTGCAGTCAAACAAGATTGTCCAGCGGAAATCCACAGCTAAGATCCCGCCCATTGCTCTCAAGCTTTCTCCAGGTTTATTGAAACAGCCGGCCCTGCTTTTCCAGGATCCTCTTTCTTCTTTGCTCTGTCGCCTCAAGATCCAGGGAAAGCACCCCATCGTCCGAAATGGACAGAACATGGCCCTCCTTCGCTCCCTGGGGCAGTTCCTGGAGTTCTATGGCAAAATAACGGTCCTCCTTGTCCTCACAGATCGCGTACTTTCCCTCAAAACGATCGATCACAAGCTGCTTCATTTCTCTTTCTTCCTTTCCACTGGGGCTTCCCGCTGTGTAAAAACAGAAACCCTCTGATTTTCATAGGTAAAAACGACGGTTCCGTCCGTATCTGTGCGATAGATCTCCACCCCGAAATTTTCCAGACGCCTGAGCACCTGCCGGGACGGCAGACGATTCTGATCCGTCCCTACAGAGATCACTGCGTACCGGGGACTCACAGAATTTAAAAACCGTTTTGTCGTTGAGGTCTTGCTGCCGTGGTGGGCGACCTTCAGCAGATCCGCTTGCAGTGGTGTCCCGGCATCTATCAGTTCCATTTCTCCGTCTTTTTCCAGGTCGCCGCAGAATAAGGCAGTAAAGTCATGATAGGTAAGTTTGATCACCAGAGAAGAATCATTGGCAGAATCCAGAACGCTCAAGGGCGCCAGGACTCTGATTTCCGCTCCTCCCAGCAGAAACGAATCTCCCGCGGATAAAAGCCGCCAAGGGATCTCCTTCTTATCAGCTTGCGCCCTGAGCTCTCCCACCTCCTGAGAGCCGGAGAAAAAGCTTTCCTGAAGGGCAGCGCAGCAGATCTCCTTTGCGCCATGCTCTGAAACCACTGTCGCTATCCCGCCGGTATGATCCCCATCCGTATGGGAAAACAGAACATGGTCCAGCCGACCGATGCCGCAGCCGGTAAGATAATCGCTGACGGTCTCTCCCTTATCAAAGGTGCCGGCGTCCAGAAGCAGTGTCTCTCCCTCACATATTATTAGGATCGCGTCCGCCTTTCCCACATCCAGAAAATGGATGCTCAAAGGGGCGTTTTCTGACACAGCGCTGACCTTTTCCAGGCCTGCGGCGCGAAAGGCAAGCTTCCAGAAGGAACGGCCCGCAGGAAAAAAGGAGAAGACGGCCAAAACGGACACCAGGGCGGCCCCAAAAATGGAAAGCAGACGCTTTCTCCGCTTTCTTCGCACTGTTCTCTCTTCCGGGGAAAGCTCTTTCATGCTTTAATCCTCTGAATCCTCGCGCTGCATATTCTTCTCCAGCCACTGGGCGTAGGTCATCAAAACCTGGCGGGGTTTGGAGCCCTCATGAGGGCCTACGATCCCCATCTGCTCCATTTCATCGATCAGGCGGCCCGCCCTGGCATATCCCAGGCGAAGTCTGCGCTGAAGCAGTGAAGTGGAGGCTTGTCCTGCCTCGACCACGCATTTGACAGCCTCTTCGATCATGGGGTCTCCCCCGGCTTCGGAAGCCTCCTGAGCGTCTGCCCCTTTATTCATCTCCCCGGCGGCGTTGCGTTCGATCTCTTCGATCACCTTTTCATCGTACTCCATGGCCTTGGATTTTTTCACAAAGTCCACGATGGAACTGATCTCACTGTCTGACACATAACAGCCCTGCACGCGAACGGGCTTTTGGGCGCCTACCGGGGCGAACAGCATATCGCCGTTGCCCAGAAGTTTTTCTGCCCCGCCTGCGTCCAGGATCGTGCGGGAGTCCACGGAGTTGGAAACCGTCAAGGCGATCCGGCTGGGGATATTCGCTTTGATCAATCCGGTCACCACATCCACGGAGGGACGCTGCGTGGCGACCACCAGATGCATTCCGGCAGCGCGGGCCAGCTGGGCCAGACGACAAATGGAATCCTCCACCTCTTTGGGAGCCGCCATCATCAGGTCAGCCAGCTCGTCAATGATGATAACGATCTGGGGCATGGCGGGAACGGGCTGTCCGTTTTCGTCCTGATAGCCCATGGACTCCGCCAGAGAATTGTATCCGCTGAGATTTCTCACATTAAACTGCGCAAAGATCTTATAGCGGTTCATCATCTCCGTAACCGCCCAGCCCAAAGCGCCGGAAGCCTTATGGGGATCCGTGACTACCGGCACCAGCATATGAGGCATTCCATTGTATTCCGTCAGCTCCACCGCCTTAGGGTCAATCATCAAAAAGCGCACCTCGTCAGGAGATGCCTTATAAAGCATACTGACGATAAGGGAATTGATACATACGGACTTACCGGATCCGGTAGTACCCGCAATCAGAAGGTGAGGCATTTTGGAAAGGTCCGCCACAACCACCTGGCCCGCGATGTCACGGCCCAGAGCAACCGTCAGCTTGCCCTTTGAGGTCTGGAAGGTGTTGGATTCGATCAGTTCTCTCATCCGCACCGTGTTTCTGCTTTTGTTGGGCACCTCGATCCCCACGGCGGCCTTGCCCGGGATCGGCGCCTCGATGCGCACGCCGGTGGCGGCCAGGCTCAAAGCCAGGTCGTCAGAAAGATTGGTGATCTTACTGATCTTCACTCCCGCTGCCGGCTGGATCTCATACCGCGTTACGGAAGGCCCGCGGCAGATATCCAGGATCTTTGTCTGCACGCCAAAGCTTTTTAAGGTCTCCACCAGGATCCTGCCGTTAGTCTGCAGCTCCTCTGTTTCCAAAGCGGGATTGCCCTGGTCGCTTTGCGCCAGCATAGTGACAGGCGGGAAGCAGTAGGTCCACTGCTCCGCGGCGGCGTAAAGATTTCTCTGCTCCAAAGAGGCTGTCTCTCGCTTTTCATTTTCTTCCTTAGCCTTGACAAACTGCTCGGTAAGCTTTCCAACCTCATCCAAGGGAGACTCTTCCTCCGTCTGCTGGGAGACAGCAGCTGATTCGTCGCTCTCCTCTTTCCTGCCCTCCGGCAGCTCTTCCTCCGGCGTTTCAGGCAGGAAGGGCGCGGCCGGTTCCTCCACATGCACAGTGTCCACACCGGGAACAGGGATCTTGATCTCTTCGATCCCCTTTACCGCCTCCTCCAGCTCCTGAGCGCTCTCCAGAGCCGGATTTCCAGAGGGAAGCTTCTCTTCCCCGCTCTCCTCGCTGAGGCCCAGCACCTGATTGAGCTTTTTCAGCTTCTCATTCTCTTCCGCTTTCTTCTTTCGCTTTTCTACGGGAGGGATAGCGAACAGCTGAGAGGGATCCACGCGGACCGGATGTTGGGGAAGCGCGTCAAGGTCAACATCAATATTCGCTCTGTCCCGCTCCAAAATCTGGCGCTCCTCTTCCCTGCGCTGCCGGGCGTTCTGTACGCCCTCAGAAACCACATCCACCGGCTTCTTGATCGTGCGGAAAAGGCCGATGAGCGTGGTGCCGGTCAGGATCATGACAGACACAAACAGCATCAGCAGAATAATGATTTTTGCCCCGGTCCCGCCTACGGCGCGAAGCAGCGGCAGACCCAGCAAACCGCCTAACACTCCGCCGCTGGCGCCTGGCTCCTGCCCGTAAAGATAGGCGATGTATTCTCCGAAATTCATCCCCGCAGGGATCGGTTTTCCCGCAAAGATAAAGCCGGTGGCGCAGAACAGAACTATGATCAGTACAGTAAGCCAGATCTTCCCGCTGATAGGTCCTCTGGGCTTGTCCAAAGCAGTGACCACCGCCACATAAATCATCAGCACGGGCCACAGCAGAGCCCATCTTCCAAAAATACCCAGAACGGCGCCGTGAGCCCATCGCCAAAGATTATCTCCTTCGATCACCGTAAGGCAAAACAGCAGAATGGCGCAGGCGAACAGCACCACTGCCCGGATCTGGTTTTTCTGGCGGATCATTTCCGCCGTCATATGTACCGAAGCCGCAGAGTTGTTTCTGGTGCTTTGAGCCGTCTTTCTTTTCGTCCGAGAAGCGGCAGAAGGCTTCTTTTTTGCCGCGGAACTATTAGCCGCCGTCTTTTTTCCCCCGGTCTTCGCTTTCTTTTCAGCCAAAGTATTCCCTCCGATTCTGAAAATCGTTTTCTGTTTTCGTTATGTAACGGCAGAGCGCCGGTGAAAGAAACTATTTTTCCTTTCGCCTGCCCTGCGCGGTCTTTGCTTTTTTTCTTTCCTTATCGATCATCTTGATGAGCCAATCCATAGCGTCTGAGAGAGAACCCAGGGAATCAATGAGCCCTTCCTCCACCGCGTCCGGACCGTCTAAGACCGTGCCCACATCCATGACCAGCTCCTGCGTGTTCATGGCAAGGCTCATAAAGCGTTCCTTAGTCATATTGGAATTTGCCGTGACAAAATTGGTGATGCGGTCCTGCATCCGCTGAAAGTATTCCAAAGTCTGAGGAATCCCCAGCACCAGTCCGTTCATTCTGACCGGATGGATCGTCATGGAAGCTGATTCCGCGATAAAAGACCGCTTCGCGGCTACCGCCAGAGGCACGCCGATGGAGTGTCCTCCTCCTAAAACCAGAGAGACCGTAGGTTTTTTCATACCTGCTACCAGTTCAGCCAGGGCAAGCCCTGCCTCTACATCTCCCCCCACCGTGTTGAGCAGCATCAGAAGGCCGTCGATCTGAGGATCCTCCTCCACTGCCACGATCTGCGGGATCACATGCTCGTACTTGGTAGTTTTATTTTGCGAGGGCAGGATATAATGTCCCTCGATCTGTCCGATCACTGTCAGACAGTGGATCGTGTGTCCATTGTTATGAGTCGTAACGGAACCGCTGTCAATGATCTGCTTTTGCTGCTGAGAGACAGCTTCACTTTCTTCTTCAGAAGCAGTGTCCTCGTTTCTGAATTCCCGGCGGCGCTTCTTCTCTTCTGTTTCGTTTTTCACTGGATTCATCTCCTTTGTATGAATATTTTGCCGGAATCCCCGCGTTTCATACAAAAGTGGTGAACTAAATATTAAAAATAGCCCCGCATCTTTTTTAGAGAATACTATTTCATAACATTCCAAGGCTTTGTTCATAGCAGACCTGATCCAGTTTATTATAACAGTTTTCCGGCATTTGAGCAAGCCGAAAGGCAATACTGAAGGAAAAATCCCGATTTTATTTGCCACGCCTCCGTTTTAGTGGTATAATTTATTTTGTATTGCGATATTTCCGTCAATCACGGCAGGATCTGCTTTTTTACGACGGAAAACAGATCGGATCAGGAGAGGGTCAAGTTTATGGAAAGCCTTAGAATTGCTCTTGAAATTGTAGCTCCGCTGTTTCTCATGATGGCTGTGGGTTATGTGATAAAGCTCACTGGAGTGATGAATGAAACCTCTGTGCGCCAAACCAACAAAGCCATCTTTAAGGTCTTTCTGCCTCTTCTGGTCTTTCTCAATATCTATCACACGGATCTTTCCGCAAGCTTTCGCTCTGATCTTTTGCTTTTCTCTGTGATCGGGATCTGTATTCAGTTTATTCTGTCTATCTGCATCGCGATCGGAACAGAAAAAGAGAACTCTCGCCGGGGTGTGATGCTGCAGGGAATGTTCCGCAGCAATTTCGTGCTGTTCGGGATCCCTGTTTCCACTGCCCTGTTCGGCGACGCTGCTTCCGGGCTTGCCGCGGTGCTCATTGCGGTGATTATCCCTCTTTACAATGTGCTTGCCGTTCTCTCTCTGGAGATTTTCAACGGGAATCAGCCGGGACTTTGGAAGATGGTCAAAGGGATCGTTACCAACCCCCTGATCATCGCCTCAGTGATCGGCGTACTTTTCGTGGCCTTTGACATCACCCTGCCCCATATTTTATATGAGACCGTTTCCAACCTTGCGGGGATCGCCACCCCGCTTGCCTTCGTAGTTCTGGGCGCTTCTTTTGGGTTCGGCGACATCGGCAGCTGCCTCAAGGACCTTTCCATCACTCTAGGAGCAAAGCTCGTCTTCTTCCCTCTCCTCTTTATCGGGGCCGCCATCCTGATCGGATTCCGCGGGCCCGCCTTGGCGGTGCTTCTCACCGTTTCTGCTTCTCCCATCGCCGTTTCGTCCTTCACGATGGCCCAGCAAATGGGCGGTGATGATAAGCTGGCAGGACAGCTGGTGGTATTCAGCTCACTGCTTTCCATTCTCACCCTTTTCCTGTTTATCTTCGTTTTAAAGGAATTTGCTTTTCTCTAAGCGCTCCCGAAAACCGATTGACAAGCAGTGCTCTTTCAAAGATAATGATACTGACTTTATTTTCCCGCAGTCTCCCGGAAGGTGGTTTCTCCGCTGTACGCAGCTTTCCGGAAGACTTTCAAAAAACATTCCAGTAAAGGAGCGATACTGATGTCTGATTTTACGAAGATCTCAATGAAAACGCCTCTGGTTGAGATGGACGGGGATGAAATGACCCGTATCATCTGGAAAATGATCAAGGATATTCTGCTCTCCCCCTATCTGGAGCTCAAGACAGAATACTACGATCTGGGGCTTGAAAATCGGGATCTGACCAACGACCAGGTGACGGTGGATTCCGCCCAGGCCACACGGAAATACGGTGTGGCGGTGAAGTGCGCCACCATTACTCCCAACTCCGCCCGGATGGAGGAGTATCATCTCAGAGAAATGTGGAAATCGCCCAACGCTACCATCCGTGCCATTTTGGATGGCACCGTTTTCCGCACTCCCATTCTCGTCAAGGGCATCGTTCCCTTTCTGCCCACCTGGAAGAAGCCCATCACCATTGCCCGCCACGCCTATGGAGATATCTATAAGAGCACGGAAACCGCCGTTCCCGCCGGAGCTAAGGCGGAGCTTCTGGTGACGAAGAAGGATGGAAGCGAGGAAAAATTCCTGATTCACGACTTTGAGACCCCCGGCATCATTCAGGGTATGCACAATATTGACAAGAGCATCGAAAGCTTTGCCAGATCGTGCTTTAACTTTGCTTTGGACTGCAAGCAGGACCTGTGGTTTGCCACAAAGGACACCATCTCCAAAAAGTACGATCACCGCTTCAAGGATATTTTCCAAAAGATCTATGAAGAGGAATATGAGGAGAAGTTTGCAGACAACGATATTGAGTATTTCTATACCCTGATCGACGACGCTGTCGCCAGGGTGATCCGCAGTGAAGGCGGTTATATCTGGGCCTGCAAAAACTATGACGGCGATGTGATGAGCGATATGATCGCCACCGCCTTCGGAAGCCTTGCCATGATGACCTCTGTACTGGTCGCCCCGGACGGCGCCTATGAGTATGAGGCTGCCCACGGCACCGTGCAGCGCCATTATTACAAGCACCTAAAGGGCGAGCCCACCTCCACCAATTCCGTGGCCACCATTTTCGCCTGGAGCGGCGCTTTGCGCAAGCGCGGTGAGCTGGATGAGCTTCCGGAGCTCATAGGCTTTGCCGATAAGCTGGAGCAAGCAACTCTCCAAACTATCGAAAACGGCACGATGACCGGCGACCTGGCCGCTATGTCCACTCTCCCCAATGTCAAGAAGGTGGGAACGGAAGAGTTTCTTCTGGCTGTCAACGAGACCCTCAAAACGCTCCTGTAAAACAAAACTACAAATCATTTCAGAAAGTTAAATTCTCATGCAAAAAAAAGATACCATTTCCATGTCTGTCATTCGCAGACTTCCCCGTTATTACAGATTTTTAAGTGAAATGAGCCGCAGCGGCGTGGTCCGGGTGTCCTCCAAGGATCTGGCAGAGAAAACCGGACTGACCGCCTCTCAGATCCGCCAGGACTTTAACTGCTTCGGCGGCTTCGGTCAGCAGGGCTACGGCTATCCGGTGCCCGAGCTTTGCGCTCAGATCGGCCAGATCCTGGGGCTTCAGAACCGGCATAAGTGTATTCTCATCGGCGCCGGAAACCTTGGGAAAGCCATTGCAGGTCATATGTCCTTTTCTCAGCTGGGCTTCGAGCTTATCGGTGTTTTCGATCAGTCCCCCGAAATGATCGGCCAGAAAATCAAGGCTCACGAGATTCTCTCCTTTGATGAGATCGAGGAATTTATTCGGCTTCATCACCCATCCATGGCCATTCTCTGTATTCCCGGGGAATCCGCCCCCGCTGTCTCGGACCAGCTTTACAACGCGGGGATCCGCTCCTTCTGGAATTTCAGTCACTATGACATCGCGCTCAAGTATCCGGATGTTGTGACGGAAAATGTCCATATGAACGACAGCCTAATGACTTTATGCTATCAACTGTCTCAAGACCTGTAAAAAGACAGCGGCGTGTTTCCGGTTTGGAAGCACACCGCTGTCTTTTTTACCTCTTTTATCCTTCGTACTCCACGATCTCCACCTTTTGGATCACCACGGCGTTGACAGGTGCGTTACTATCCCCCGTCTGTACCTGAGAGATCTTGATCACATCCTCCATTCCCTCGAACACCTGCCCAAAGACGGTGTGGCCGGTGCCGTCTGTGGAGTAATATCCGTCCAGGTGGACATTCCCTCCGTGCTCCTGATAGAGCTTCTTTACCTGATCTGTAACCTTACCCATGTCAATGCACTTTCCATAAGCTGCCGTAAAGGCGTCCGGGTCCTGCTTATAGATATCATAGATGCTCTGATACTCGTCCCAGTTGATCTGAGTCTGATTCTGCGTCGCGTTGATGAAGAATTGGCTGCCGTTGGTATTTGCACCGCTGTTCGCCATGGAAACCGCCCCGTCAATATTCAGCAGGTTCTTGCTGAATTCGTCGGCAAAGTCCTCTCCCCACACGCTTTCTCCCCCTGTTCCGTTTCCGTCGGGGTCGCCGCCCTGGATCATAAAGTTTTTCATGATCCGGTGAAAGGTAAGGCCGTCATAATATCCCTGCAAAGCATGAAGCTTAAAGCTGTAAACCGCCTTGGGGGCGGCTTCCGGAAAAAAGCGGATCTTGAAGCTCTCTCCACTTTCAAGAGTAACCACCGCGATCTCTTCGCCCTTCTGGGGCGCTTCCAACTGATAGCCCATGCTGCCAGGATCCTTTTTCGGCTTCAGGTCGTCCATTTTTACCAAAGCGCTCTGTGTGCCGATCACCTTTTCCGCCGGACCGGCGCCGGAGCTGTCACATCCGGCAAGGAGAAGAAAGCACAGCAAAAGGGTCAAAAAGCTTACAACTCTTCTTTTCATCACAATAGAATTCCTTTCTGGATCATTACGGTTTCCGGCAGGACGCAGTCCGATGCCGGACTTTTATTTTATCGCATTTTTGATAATTATTCAAGAGCCTTTCCCTTCCCTTTCCAAAGTCATTTTCTCTCTATTCTCCTCATATATTTCTCTGTACAAAAAGGAGGATGGAAAAATGAAATTTTATCCGGAAGGCCATCTGATCGATACATTTGAAAACAGAAGCTCCATGCAAAGCCCCGCTGCCCTCAGTGAAGCCATGCGGGATGAAAAAATTCTGGAAGCCCGCGCTATCATGTGCGACAGCAAACACAATCTGATCGTCGATTTCAAATTCATGAAGGGTCTGATCCCGCGGGAAGAAGGGGCCATCGGCATCCGGGATGGCACGGTGCGGGATATCGCCATCATTTCCCGGGTAAACAGGCCTGTAAGCTTTTTAGTACAGGACTTCATCCGTGACGAATACGGGAGGATCACCGCCCTGCTTTCCCGGAGAGCCGCCCAGGAAAAGTGCAGGCGGGAATACCTTTCCGCCCTGACCCCGGGAGATGTGATTAACGCCAGGATCACCCATATTGAGCCCTTCGGCGTGTTTGCGGATATCGGCTGCGGAGTGGTGTCTCTGCTTCCCATCGACTCTATTTCCGTTTCACGGATCGAACATCCCAGGGAGCGCTTTTGCGTGGGAATGGACATCCGAGCCGTGGTGCGAGCCAAAGAAAACGGCAGGATCACCCTTTCCCATAAGGAGCTGTTGGGAACCTGGGAGGAAAACGCCCAGCGGTTTCGCCCGGGAGAAACTGTGGCCGGCATCATCCGCAGCATTGAAAGCTACGGGGTTTTTGTGGAGCTTACACCTAATCTGGCAGGTCTTGCGGAGGTTAAGGAAAACATCTTTCCCGGCCAGCAGGCCAGCGTATTCATCAAAAGCATTTTACCTTCCCGCATGAAGATCAAGCTGATCATTATCGAAACCTTTGACACTCCTCCCACGAAGCCCGGCGTGCCGGAATATTTCTTTAACGGACAGCATATCGATGAATTTGTCTATTCCCCTATCCAAAGCGAGAAATATATGGCCACCAAATTTTCTGATCCCATGCCGCCGCGAAGAAAGCTGTAGGCGTTTTCACTGTGCTTCGAGTAAAAAAATCCCACGGTAGATTACCGTGGGATTTTTTGGGATCCGGAAAAGCTAGTTCTTTAAAAGCTCCATTTTCCCCGAGGTGGTGGAAAAGGAAAGCTTCGCCCTCTTCCCATCCTTATAAAAAGCGTTTTCCCGTCCCTCTTGGGTCAAGGGAAACTCAGAGGAAAAACGGCCGGACACGCTGGTATGGGTCGTCAGAAATCCCCCGTTCTCCGGGATAGAAAGGGAAAGCTTTCCGGAAACAGATTCCAGAGAGGCTTCCCTGGGACATTTCAAAAGCTTAACGGACACCGGCGCGGAGATAGAAGAAACAGAAAACTCATCCGCGTTTCCGGAAAGCGTCGCCTTCCCGGAAACTGTCGAAAATCTGGATTTCGGCGTATAAAACTGTTCTCCCTGCAGAGTCCCGGACACTGTGCTCGCATAAACCAGCTCTGCCATGGTGAGCGTCTGAAAGGAAAGGTCTCCGGAAACGGTGGAAAGCTCTATATTTTCCCCGGAAAGATCAGAAACGAATAAAGAGCCGGAAACAGAGGAAAAGCGGCAGCTTACCGCATTGAAGCCGGAAGCTTCAATATTTCCGGAATCATTTTTGCAATGCAGAACCTGCATCGTTTTCGCAAGCTTTTCCGGAACGATCACCTCCAAAGCCTTTTCCCTGTCCCAGAAAACCGGCAAAGAGATGAAATCGCTGTTCCACTTGATCTGCAGCACATCTCCGGAAGAAGAAAGGCTCAAAGTCTCCTTTTCAGCAAGAGCTTGATTTACGCTTTCCGTGATCTTCACATAGCTGTCTTTTCCGGTTTTCACAGTGACAGGTCCGTTCTTCCAGGAGATTGAGATCCCCTCCAGATCTTCCGCGTTCCAGCTATAGGTATACTTTATCTGCCACTTGCCCTGATCCTCCTCTTCGCCGTTCAGCATTGCTCCCAGGCCGAACCCGTCGCTCTTGACCCCTACGATCAAAACGCAGATCAAAAAAAGCGCGGAGATACCGCCTGCGATCATTGTAAACAGCAAAGATTTCTTCACGGGTTGTGTCCTCCTAACTTATTTATCCGAAGGGAAAAGCAGGGCTCTTAACACAGTTTCCAAAGCTGGGGCAATCAAAAAGATGATCCAGGTAATTCCCCAGCGGCCCGTAAGGAAGCTCAAGAGAAAATAGAGGGCCAAAACCAGAGGCCAATAAGCGGAGCGAAAAGCCTTTAAAAGCTGCTTTTTTCTCTGGTCAACGCCTTTTCCCTCTCCCACTGACGAAACAGCTTCAGGGCCCTGCGTGGTTTTAGGCTTTGTCATATTGGAATAGACCAAAAGCCCTGTGGCCCCCGCGACCATGCAGAGAAGCAAAATGACGCCCAGGACCTCAAAAACGCCCAAACTGCTCAACACGATCAGGGGCACTACACTTAAAATATACATCATGATTGCGGCGGCTGTCAACGCCGCCCGCTTTTTTTCCAGGAAAGTTTCAGATCCGGAAACAGTAAAGACGCCGGGCGATTCAGAAAGCTGCGCAAAAACCTCTTCCATGTCGCCGATATTCAAAATTGTCAGTTGAAAGGCCTCTTCCTCACTTATTCCTTCACTCACCATGGCGTGATATTTGTCCAGAAGATTCTGGACAAGCTCAAGCTTTATCTCATAGGCCTGCTGCGTTTTGGGCGCTTTCTCAAAAAGTTCATCCACATAGGCCTTAATACGATATTCCATACCAGTCTTCCTTTCCACTCCTAGAAATCAAAGTGACCTGTCGGTTCTGACCAGCTGATCGATAATTTCCCTGGAAAGCTCCCACTCTCTGAGCAGCCGGTAATAATTCTCTCTGCCAAGCTCCGTGATCGAATAGTACCTTCTGCGGGCGCCTGTAGTTTCATCTCCCCAATAGGAGATGATCCATCCCAATTCCTCTAACCGGCGAAACGCCGTATAGAGGGTAGCTTCCTTCAAACCAAACTTGCCGTTCGTTTTCACTTCAATGGCCCGGTTGATCTGATATCCATAGCTGTCCCCCTGCAAAAGCTGAGCCAGAATGATGGTATCCGTATGGCCGCGGATCAGGTCCGATGCGATCGACAAGGTCTTCCCGCCTCTCTCCTAAAACTATTTTTATTATTATATTTCAATATACCTCGCCTGTCAATGTATTGCATCATAAATTTTTTCTTGATCTGAAAAGGCGTCCTGTTTCAAAATTCACCCGAAAAGGCTCTTTTGGCGTCCTTTTGCGCTTCAGAAAACTAATTTCAAATCTTTTCCATAAAATTTCCTCTTTTCTCCTCAAAGAATTGTACCCGCAGGGAAAAATATGTTATAATATTCTTACGCTGTGAATAATGACCACTCCGTGGTCATATGGGAGAACCCCTAAGCCGCGAATCGGTTTCCTTTTCTCGCAGGCTCGAAAAGCACCGGGCTTCTCCAATGCAGATTGCGCCTTTAGTACTTATAATATCTGCAAAGACCTATGGTCGGGCCGCAAAGCAGGGTATTTGAGGAAAGCATCATCACGAGTGCCCTCCGCAGGCGCGAATCACTTCGTGATTCAAACATGTTATAATATTCTCGAAGGATTGCGGTCGGGTCAGGCGGGAAAACATTCAAGTAAGATTGCCTCACGAGTGCTCGCCGCAGGCGCGCTATTGAACACTTCGCAAAAAATCCCTTGCAAGCAAGTATTTTGCTTTGAAAGAATTTCAAAACCGCGAAGCAGCTCGTCTTCCCAAAACTGAGTTGCCTAAAGGAGTGCTGAAATTGATCTATTTCCCTATCGTCTTTCTCTGTAATGTATGCCTATTCCTTGTTTTGCTGGAAAACCGCTACCGCATCTGGACCAATGCAGGCATCGCCGCCGGCGTTTACCTTATTTCCCTGCTGGGCAGCGCGGTTTTCCAGAATCTGGCGGAAGGAGCCTTAGGAGAATATCTGGCCCTTTGCTGTCATGGAGCCCTTCTTTTCTTCTCCTCTCTGTTCCTCTATACCAACAACTTCCTGCAAAAGCTGTATCTGAGCCTTTTATGTATTGGCAACTGCCTGTTTTTGAGCTTCTTCTGCGAACTCTTCCTGGGGGTGCTCCCGATCTCCTCTTCCGGAGCTTTTGCGGCCTTTTTCTCTGTGCTTTCCACGCTTCTTTTTTCCCTTCTCATCTGTCTTTGTCTCTACCGCCCCATCCATCATTTCAGTGACCGCGGTGTTTCCGGATTTTTGATAGGAATGACCTTGTTTCAGATTTTCGGCTTTCTGCTTTTTGCCGGGAGCTTCGATATTTTCTTCCGAGGACATGTGCTTGCAATCCGCTTCCTGTTCTCCGTTCTCTTTTTCTGTGCTACGGTTTTCGCCTTTCGCTCTCTTTACCACGCGGGAAAATTTCGGGAAAGGGCCACCATGGACGCGGCTAGAAAGCGTATCCTGGAAATGGAATCCGGAGATTTTACCGATATGCTGGCAAGCATCAAGGAGGTGCGCTCCGCCCAGAAAAACAGCGAATATGCTCTTGATACCGTCAAGGTCATGCTTCATGACGGCGATGGAGAAAAGCTTCTTACTTATATTGATAATTTCAAGAAAAACGCCGTCCCCTCTCCTATGCTGGGAGAATACCATAAGAACCCTTACATCAACGCCATCATCGCCACAAAGGCCGCGGTGGCCAATCAGACAGGCGTACAATTTGAGAGCTCCGCATCTTCTCAGGAGATCCCCATGGAAACCGGAGAGATCTGTATCGTGGTAAACGAACTTTTGACTCAGGCCTGTCTGGAAGCGGCCAAAGCCGAAGGTGAGAGAAAGGTCCATTTTTCCCTTCTTCCCGCGGATGACAGTGTTCTTTTTGAAGCCATTTATTCCTTTTCTGCCGCAGCCCCGGAAAAATTTTCGATAAAAGGTAAAAAACTGGAAGACCTTTTGCAGCACCTTCTGGAAGACGCCCCCTCGGAGGGAAGCGCGTCAAATGGCTTTGAAAATACGGAAGCTATTGTGGGACTCCACAGCGGCAAGGTCAGCATTTCCGATTCCGGCGGCATGAGAACAGTGACCGCCACCATTCCCTATCGTTATTGAGAGGAGCCTTATGATGAAACAATCGCAAATCAGTCCTGATATTCTGGAGGCCTACGGTCTGGGAGAGCCCACTTCTGTTTCCATGCTGGAGAGCGGGCATATCAACGGCACCTTTTTAGTGGAAACGCCTTCCCAAAAGCTGCTTTTTCAGCGGATGAACCGCTTTGTATTCCCTCATCCCCAGAATATCATGAAAAACATCGTAGCCGTTACGGAATTCCTGCGAAAAAAGGTAACCGCCAAGGGCGGCGACCCTGACCGGGAAGTCCTCACCATCGTCAATGACCGTTCCGGCAGCTCCTTCTATCAGGACAAAGAAGGAGAATTCTGGCGCTGTATGCTGTACATTGAGGACACTACCTGCGAGGCGGTGGGACAGGCTGCCCTGCTGCGGGAGGCAGGACGGGCTTTTGGAGAATTCCAGAATATGCTCAGCGATTACCCCGCCGATACTCTTTTTGAGATCATTCCGAATTTTCATAATACGCCTGAGCGCTATCGCCAGTTAGAAGCCGCCATAGAGAAAAATTTTTCCAATCGGATAGAGCAATGCGCAGCTGAGCTCGCCTTCGCCGCCGCCAGAAAAGCGGATTGCAGCCTTTTAGTCCGTTTGCAGGAGAAAGGGGTCCTCCCCACACGAGTCACCCACAACGACACTAAGCTCAGCAATATCCTCTTCGACCAGAAAACCGGGAAAGCGGTCTGCGTAATCGATCTGGACACGGTCATGCCCGGTCTTTCAGCTTTCGATTTTGGCGATTCCATCCGGGCAGCCGCCTCTACTGCCGAAGAGGATGAACGGGACCTCTCCAAGGTGAATTTTGACCTCTCCCTCTTCGAAGCCTATTCCGAAGGGTTCCTCTCCACCGCAGGCAAATCCCTTACCAAAAAGGAGCTGGAGGTACTGCCTGACGGGGCCAGATTGATGACCTTTGAGGTGGGGATCCGTTTCCTCGCCGACTACCTCAATGGCGATGTCTATTTCAGAACGGCATATCCCGAGCACAATCTGGTTCGGGCCAAAAACCAGTTCAAGCTGGTGCATGAGCTGGAAGAAAACGATCAAAGTATGCGGGATATCATTGAACGGTTGATGCAGAACATTTAAAGCTTTATAAAAGGATTTTCAGAAAGAACTGCTTTCCGCTGTTTGGAGGGTAGTTCTTCTTGATTTTTCCATCCTTTTAGTGTAAGCTTTATTTAGATCGGAAGAAAAATTGGGAAGGAGCTTTTTATGAAAGTTGCAGTGATTGGAGGCTGGCATGTCCATATCCGGGAGTATGCCGGCGCCATCCAAAAGAATCCTCAGGCAGAGCTTGCCTGCCTTTGGGACGACGACCCGGAGCGGGGCAAAGCCCTTGCCCAGGAATTTTCTGTCCCCTTTGAGCCGGATCTTCAGAAGATCTGGGATGACAAGAGCATTGACAGCGTGCAGATCACCTCTGCCACCTATCAGCATCACGATATTCTGATCGCCGCTGCCAAGGCCAAGAAGAACATCTTCACGGAAAAGGTGCTTGCCTTCACCAACGAGGACGCCCAGGAGATCGCGGACGCAGTCAAAGAAAACGATGTGATATTCACCATCTCCTATCCTCACAAGACCTGGCCCACCCTACAGGCGGCAAAAGCTTTGGTGGAAAGCGGAAAGCTGGGCGAGATCACCTATGCCAGAGTGCGCGACGCCCACAACGGAAGCACAGGAGACTGGCTGCCCGCCTATTTTTACGATGAAAAACAGACCGGAGGCGGCGCGATGATCGATCTGGGCGCCCATCCCATGTACACCCTTCACTGGTTCCTGGGAGAACCCAAATCCATCGTCTCCCAGTTTACCCAGGTAACAAACCGGGGCGTAGAGGACAACGCCGTGTCCGTACTGGAGTTTGCAAACGGCGCTATCGGCGTTTCCGAAACGGGCTTTGTCACCGTCGGGATGCCCTATGTGCTGGAGATGAGCGGCACAAAGGGATCCCTGATGGTCCACAATGATATTTTGGAGTATTCCTGTGAGGAGACCGAAGGGAAGCTGGTGAAAAAGGCCGATCTTCCCCCTGCCATGACGATGCCCATTGACGCCTGGATCAGCGCTGTGGTCAACCACCGGAAAGATTTAGCACCCAACCCCATTGAGGACGCCGTTGCCCTGACGAAATTGATGGTAGGCGCTTATCAGGCTGCCAGAACCGGAAAAAAGGTTTTCTTTTAACTTTCCATTCAGATTAAAACAGCAGGAGGTGTTCTTTACAGAGCGCCTCCTGCTGTTTTATATGATAAATTCCCTCAAAGCACAAACTCTCAGCGTCTGATACCCTTACAGATCGCGCGGATCAATATGCTTCCTAATCAGGTTCTCCGCCCAGTCCGTTACTCTCCGGTCCTCGGATATCACAAACTCCTGACACTGCCGCCTCAAACAGCATATCGTTCAGCGATAGGAAATTACTTTTACTTCAGCGGATATTTCATGCTTCAAGAAAGCCAAGCACCGTATCAGTATATAATTCTGCCTCTTCAATTCTCGGAAAATGTCCGCTGTTCTCGAAGATAACCTGCGTGATGTCTTGCACATTTTTTAACATATACTCTATCTGATATTCGGAACAGGCGGGATCATATCTTCCATTGATAAGCAATACCGGAAGGGTTACCTTTTGAATCATTGGCAGAAAATTATCCAGCATAGTTGCCCTTTTTTCGGTGGGATCATTCTGCATCGGCGGCATTTCTAACAGTTTCATAAAATGCCGGTCTCCTCTTGCCCACATTTCTTCTGTAATATCATTCGTATCCATACTCTTTTGGTATTCTTCATAAGAAATACCATGCAGATAATTCCGCAATTTTTGATCGGTAACATAGTTGAGCAGAGCAATCAGATCAAGGGCGATTTCTGTTTTGCCTTGATAATCGGTGACTTTAATTTTTTCACAAAGTTCGCTTGCCGCTCCATTTTGTAAACTGTCAATATGTCCTGTCACATATTCTGCGACTGACTTCGCAGAATTTTCAAACCATAGAGAAGGGCATTCTAAAATCATCTTGTGGATAGAAGTCGGATAACGACAGGCATACAGAACTGCGAGCATACCGCCATAAGAATGACCAAGGATACTCCATTTTTCTATTCTCAGAGATTTCCGCATTTCCTCAAGCATTTCAATCTGATATTCCATGCTGTAGACTTCATCTTTGCCGATGGCATCAGACCGAAGGACACCGAATTGATCAAATATGATAGTCTTAATTTTTTTGCCCAGAGCCTTTGCCTGATTTGTAAAATCAAGGCAACTTGCGCCAGGTCCTCCATGAAGATACAGTAAAGTATCGCTGTTTTCAGCCCCATGTATTTCATAATAGATATTTTTGTTCATGATAGTGATATACGCCATGCTTGTGATCCTCCATTCGATGCTCTTCTTAAAGGACTTTTCTTCCTTTCTGCATGGAGAACGGATGACAAGAGAAAACCGTTGCAGGCGGCAAAATATTTTTGACAGCGAATAGGCACTTTTCCTTTCACAAAGGCCGGTCCTCCGAAAGCGGATTTTTCAATCAAAAGCAAGCTTATGGAAACACATTCTTTCAGAAATCAAAAGGAGAAAGTATGATCGGATTTCAGGCGCCTAAATGCTGTGGCCCCCAAGCATTTAGGTGCCTCTGGAGTAGAGGATCTCTCCCGGCTTATGAGGATCCTCGGAGAATGCTTTCTTCAGATCTTTCCCCATAAGGCCGATAAAACAGATATTCCGCTGATCCTTTTTCCGCCTTTGAAATTTCCTGCCGATCACCCGCCTCATGTCCCGCTTGCAGATCGCCAGAGTAAGCATGCCTTCATCGTCGCAGGGCGCTGTCCCATCAAAACAGGTAAGGCGGTAAGAGTAAACCAGATCGGGAGCTTCTTTACTCATGGCAGCTTCTCCTTTCTATAGGGATCGATAGCTGCGGATAAAATAGCAAAAGACGGCATAGAGCCGTCTTTTGCATATGAAATTGTGACTTGATTTACAGCTTCTTCACGCCAAACTCGACCTTCTCGCCGTTTACATCCCACTGGGCGGTGTAGCCGGAAAGCTCGCCATAATGGCAGCCCTCTCCCAGTACATCCTTGAGAATGGAAGCTTCGTTCTTTTTGAGAACCTCGGCGATCTTGTCGTTTCCGGAAACGAAAACCTCAATGTGGTCCGTCACCTGGAAGCCCGCGTCCTTACGCATGGACTGAAGCTTACTGACGATCTCTCTCACAAAGCCCTCTTCGATGAGCGCATCGGTGAGCCGGGTATCCAGGGAGACAGTCAAGCCCCGCTCGGAAACTGAGGTGTAGCCCTCTTTCTGGCTGGTTTCAATGAGCAGCTCTTCCTCAGTCAGGGAGATTGCTCCATCGGAAAGAGTCAGACACAGCGCGCCGGTGGAATCCAGCTCCTGCTTCGCGGCACTGCCATTCAAAGCGCTGAGAGCGGATCGGATCTCCCCGATCTTCTTGCCGTACTTCTGTCCCAACAGACGCAGCTGAGGCTTGAAGGTGTAAGAGCTGAACTCTGACATATCCGAGAGGAATTCCAGCTTTTTCACATTCAACTCCTGCTTGATGATATCCTGGTACAGCCCGCCCAGATCCGCTCCGGCGTCCGTATAGAGCGCGGACAGCGGCTGCCGGTTTTTCAAATTGGAAAGGTTTCTGGCGGCGCGGCCCAGGCCTACGATCCTCAAAACCTCGTCCATATCCGCTTCCAGCTTGCTGTCCACAAATCCATCCTCACAGACGGGGAAGGCGCAGAGGTGGACGCTCTTGGGAGCGGTGCCCTCTACAGAGCACACCAGATTCCGGTAGATCTCTTCGCTCATGAAAGGCGCCATAGGGGCAGCCAGCTTTGCCACGGTGACCAGAGCGGTAGAAAGGGTCATATAGGCGGCGATCTTATCCTCCGTCATATCCTGGACCCAGAAACGCTCCCGGCTGCGCCGCACATACCAGTTGCTCATCTCGTCCACCAGGTCCTGCAGCACTCTCGCCGCCCCCGGGATCCGGAAGGCACCGAGGTTCTCATCCGTCTTCTTGACCGCCGTATTCAGCCGGGACAGCATCCACCTGTCCATGGTGGAAAGCTTACAGTCAGAAAGCCGGTACGCAGAAGGATCGAAGGAATCAATATTGGCGTAGAGCACGAAAAACGCATAGGTATTCCAAAGGGTGGAGAAAAACTTTTTCTGCCCTTCTATCACAGCTTTCTCGTGAAAGCGGCTGGGAAGCCAGGGCGCGGAATTGGTGTAGAAATACCATCTCAGAGAATCGGCGCCAAACTTTTCCAGGGCCTCCATGGGATCTACCGCGTTGCCCTTCGACTTGCTCATTTTCTGGCCGTTCTCGTCCTGGACCAGCCCCATCACCAGCACATTCTTAAAGGGCGCGCGATGGAACAGCAGCGTGGAGATCGCCAGTAAGGAGTAGAACCAACCTCTGGTCTGATCCACAGCCTCAGAGATGAAATCAGCAGGGAACTGCTTCTCAAAAAGCTCCTGATTCTCAAAGGGATAGTGATGCTGGGCAAATGGCATGGAGCCGGAATCAAACCAGCAGTCGATCACCTCGGGCACGCGTTTCATCTGTTTTCCGCAATGAGGACAGGTGATAGTCACCTCGTCCACATAAGGCCGGTGCAGCTCAATATCATCAGGGCAGTTAGGCGACATCTCCTTCAGCTCCGCAATACTGCCGATCGCGTGGCGGTGGCCGCACTCACATTCCCAGATGTTCAGCGGCGTTCCCCAGTAACGATTTCTGGAAACCGCCCAATCCTGAACATTTTCCAGCCAGTCTCCAAAACGGCCCTTGCCAATGCTTTCCGGGAACCAGTTGACGGTATTGTTATTGGCAATGAGCTCGTCCTTGACCTCTGTCATCCGGATATACCAGGACTCTCTTGCGTAGTAGATCAAAGGCGTGTCACAGCGCCAGCAGAAAGGATAGCTGTGCTCAAATTTCGGCGCGGAAAAGAGCAGACCGCGCTCTTCCAGATCCTTCAGAATTGGCATATCGGCGTCCTTGCAGAAGGTGCCTGCCCACTTAGTCTCCTTGGTCATCTCACCTTTTGCGTCCACCAGCTGTACAAGGGGAAGCCCGTATTTTCTGCCAACCTTCGCGTCATCTTCACCGAAGGCAGGGGCGATGTGCACGATCCCGGTGCCGTCTGTCAGCGTAACATAGTCGTCGCACACCACATACCAGCACTTTTCCTTGGGGGATACAAAGTCGAAAAGGGGCTCATATTCCTTATTTTCAAGCTCCTGTCCCAAAAAGCTTTCCAGAACGGTGTACTCGCCTTCCCCCAGCACCGTGTCGCAGAGGGCCCGGGCCAGATAATACTGAACGCCCCTGCTCTCTGCCTTTACATATTCCTCCTTCGCGTTGACGCAAAGAGCCACATTGGAGGGCAGCGTCCAGGGAGTTGTCGTCCAGGCCAGGATAAAGGCTTCTTCTCCCCTGCACTTAAATTTTGCGATGGCGGAGCGCTCTTTCACTTCCTTGTAGCCCTGGGCCACCTCGTGAGAGGACAGAGGCGTTCCGCAGCGCGGGCAGTAAGGCACGATCTTAAAGCCCTTATAGAGAAGCCCCCGCTCCCAGATCTGCTTTAACGCCCACCATTCAGACTCGATAAAAGAGTTGTCATAGGTCACATAGGGGCGTTCCATATCCGCCCAAAAGCCCACGGCCTTTGAGAAATCCTCCCACATTCCCTTATATTTCCAGACGCTTTCCTTACATTTCTCAATAAAGGGTGCAATCCCGTACTCCTCGATCTGCTCCTTGCCGTTGATGTGAAGCAGCTTCTCTACTTCCAGCTCTACCGGCAGACCGTGAGTGTCCCATCCGGCCTTTCTGGGCACCATATGGCCTTTCATAGTCTGATATCTGGGGATCAGATCCTTAAAGGCACGGGTCTCCAAATGGCCGATATGCGGCTTCCCGTTTGCCGTCGGCGGACCGTCATAGAAGATATAAGAGGGGTCGTCTTTTCTGCCCTCAACGCTCTCCTCGAAGATCTTTTCCGCTTCCCAGAATTTTTCCGTTTTCTTTTCCCGTTCCACAAAATTCAGATTTGTGGAGACCTCATGATAGACTCCCATTGTAACGCACCTTTCCTTTCATTGAAAAAGAAAAGCCTTCCTCCCGCGGCTGACGGGACGAAGGCTGCTTCGCTATACCACCCAATGCTGCAATATCGTATCCAATACGCTTTCCGATAACGGGGAAATTCCGGCTTCCCTACTTGGCATAGGCTGTTCAGGTCGCGGCTTGGGAGGGATTTTCCAGAAGACCCTACTTGTATTGGCTCGCACCCAGTGAAGCTTTCTTCACATTCCGCCAACTCTCTGAAACCTTTCGGCCCTTGTACTGACTCCGTCAACGCCATTTTTCTATCGAGATAGTTTTACCATAAACCAATGGAAAAGTCAAGGGAAAAGCAGTGATGAGCTTTCTCCCCTTTCTTCGGTCAGGAGCGGTTCCGGAACTCTGCCAATTCCACGGGAGCTCCGCCCTTTAGCCGGGACTCCTCTGCCGCCAGAGCAATGAAATGGCTTTCCATGGAGTTGACAAGGGTCGTGGTACGCTCCGTTTCCTCGCGGTCGCTTAAAAGCATATCCAAAAAGTCCGCTACGATCCCACTGTCTCCCCCTCCGTGGCCCTTCAGGTCTGAGGCGATCGTGCGCACATCGATCACTTCCTCTTCCTTGCCGAATTCCCTGATATGGATCAGATTAGAACGCATATCTGCCTCGATCTCTCCTTTTGTGCCCATCGCCTTAAAATACCGGTAACAGTTTTCCGTAAAGGCGCACATGGTAAAGCTGATGGTGGAGCCGTCCTCCATGAGAAGATTTGTCTGCTGATGGTCCACCACATCGTTATCACAATGATAGACGCACCGGCCGTAAGGGCCGGTTTTCAAAGCCTCATAGGTGCTTTCCAGGGTATTTTCCACACTGAGGATGGAAGAGATCCAGCTGTTTCCCGATTTCAACCCGGTCTTGGGACTGGTAACATAAATCTTTTCGGCATCAAAAACACAACTGTCCTTCGCCTTGCAGCCTCCCAGGCAGTAGGGTGCCGCGCCAACGGGCGCCATCTCCTTACGGAAGAGCTGCGTTCCCCCTACCGAAGAGACAGACTTGCACTTTTTCCCCATCAGCCATGTGAGAATATCCATGTCATGGCAGGACTTTTGCAGGATCATAGGGCTTGTCTCTCTGGAATTTCTCCAGTTGCCCCGAACAAAAGAATGGGCCTGATGCCAATAACCTACATTTTCATTGGCGCAGATGCTCACCACATCGCCGATCCTTCCCTGAGAGATCAGGTCTTTGAGGGTATCATAAAAAACGGTATAGCGAAGCACATGGCAGACAATGATCTTTCTCTGATACTTTTCTTCGGCCTTCAGGATCTCCCTGCATTTCGATAATTCCGGAGAAATAGGCTTTTCCAAAAGGATATGGTATCCCTTTTCCATAGCGGGAATAGCATGGCCCACATGCTGGCGGTCCATGGTGGACACCACCATCACATCGGCAAGCCGCTCCCTTTTTAACATCTCTTCCGCACTGGAAAAGCAGTTTTCCTCCGGGATTCCGTAAAGCTTTTGAGCCTTTTCCACCTTTTTCGGGTCCAGGTCGGCCACCGCCGCCACTTTCATTTTGTCGGGGAAAAGCTTCTGCATGGAAGCATAGGTGCTCCCCCGGTCCCCGAAACCGGCAATGGCAAATGTAATAGGCGCTTTCATAATCAATCACCACCGGGCTTTCCGGACATTTCCTGAAAAGCCGTCTTTCCTCAAAATTTATGCGGTCTCAACCTCGTTGGCCTTTTGCAGCTGCAAAAGCTTTACCGCGTCTTCTCTCATCTTGTACTTCAGGATCTTTCCAGCGGCATTCATGGGGAAGTCGGAAACAAAAGTGACATACCGGGGCACCTTGTGCTTTGCCATATGGGAAAGCACAAACTCTTTGATCTCTTCTTCCGAGGAAACCTCCCCCTCCTTGAGCACCACGCAGGCCATGATTTCCTCACCGTACTGCTCGTCGGGAACTCCGATCACCTGCACATCCTTGACCTTGGGATGAGTGTAGATAAAGTCCTCGATCTCCTTGGGGTAAATATTCTCTCCGCCGCGAATGATCATATCCTTGATGCGTCCCGTGATCTTATAATTCCCGTCAGGAGTACGGCGGGCAAGGTCTCCTGTGTGCAGCCAGCCGTTCTCATCGATGGCCGCCGCGGTAGCCTCCGGCATTTTGTAGTAGCCCTTCATGATATTGTAGCCTTTGGCGACGAACTCGCCGTCCATATTGTCCGGAAGGTCCTCCCCCGTCTCCGGGTCCACGATCTTGCAGGAAACGCCGAACATCTCTCCGCCCACAGTATTGACGCGGGTCTCCAGAGAATCGGTGGTTTTGCTCATGGTGCAGCCCGGGGAAGCCTCGGTCTGGCCATAAGTGATACAGATCTCCGTCATATTCATCTTTTCCACCACATCCTGCATCACCTTCACCGGGCAGGGCGAGCCCGCCATGATCCCGGTACGCATATGAGAGAAATCTGTCTTTTCAAAATCAGGATGCTCCAGCATGGCGATAAACATGGTAGGTACTCCATGGAACGCAGTGATTTTTTCCTGATTGATACAGAACAGCCCTTTTCTGGGAGAGAAAGCGGTGATGGGACACATGGTGGTGCCGTGAGTCATGGACGCGGTCATTGCCAGGACCATACCGAAGCAGTGGAACATAGGAACCTGTATCATCATACGGTCCGCCGTGGAAAGATCCATACAGTCGCCGATGGCCTTTCCGTTGTTCACCACATTGTAGTGGGTGAGCATCACACCCTTGGGGAAGCCCGTGGTGCCGCTGGTATACTGCATATTGCACACATCATCCTTATGGATCCTGCGGCGGCGCACCTCCACTTCGCTTTGGGGCACCGAATCACCCAGTCCTACAGCGTGCTCCCAGGTGTAACAGCCCGGCTGCTGGCTGTCCACCGTAATGATATTGCGCAGCATGGGAAGGCGCTTGCTGTGAAGCTTTCCTGGCAGGCTGTCAGAAAGCTCCGGGCAAAGCTCCTTCATGATCCTCACATAATCCGAGTCTTTATAGCCATCGATCATTACCAGGGTATGAGTGTCAGACTGGCGCAGCAGATATTCCGCCTCGTGGATCTTATAGGCAGTGTTTACCGTGACCAGGACAGCTCCGATTTTTGTGGTGGCCCAGAAGGTGATATACCACTGGGGAACATTGGTGGCCCAGATGGCCACATGATCTCCCTTCTTGACGCCCATGGCGATCAGAGCTCTGGCAAACTGGTCCACATCATCCCGGAATTCCGTATAGGTGCGGGTGTAGTCCAGCTCCGTATAACGGAAGCAATACTGATCCGGAAATTCCTGCACCATACGATCCAGCACATCGGGAAAGGTCTCGTTGATCAGCGTTTCCTTGGGCCAGACATATTTGCCCGTATGGGCACGGTTGTCCTGCAGTCCTCCCGCCACTTTGACGGGAGCGACAGAATACTCGTGCATGAAATTGGCAAACTTTGGGAAAACGATACCAGCGTCAGAAAGCTCTTCCGTCCACCGCTTCACCCACTCCAGGGAAATATAGCCGTCATAGCCGATGGCGTGCAAAGCATCCAGCATCTGAGTGATCGGCAGATCTCCCTCGCCCATCATGCGGTACTGGCACTCCCCATTCTCCATCACACTGTCCTTCACATGAACATATTTGATGTAAGAGCCCAGGTTTGCGACAGTGGTTTCAGGCTGCTCTCCCATGTAACGATAGGGATGGTGCATATCCCAAAGAGCTGCCACAGAGGGAAGCCCCACCTGATCCAGCAGTCTTTTCAGCCTGCCGGTGTCCGCAAAGACGCCGTTGGTCTCCACCAGAAGCGTTACGCCAAAGCCCTGGGCAATGGTGCCCAACAGCTTCAAAGTTTCGGCTACAAAGGCGTCGTCCACCTCACCGTCCGGCTGGGGAAGCAGGTCGCCCAGCACACGGATATAGGGAGTCCCCAATTTTTTAGCCAGTACAATATACTGAGTGATTTCAGAGATATTCTTATCGTAGTTCTCTTTGGCCTTCAAGCAGCAGCCGGAAGCAAGACAGGGGATCTCCAGCCCCAGAGACTTGAGCTTTTCCACGGTTTTCGGCAGCTGGGCGTCGCTGAAGGGCCTCGCGTTCACGGCAAAGATATCGATCCCCAGTCCTCGTATTTCAATGCCGTCAAATCCCAGATCTTTCGCCATGGAATAGATGTCTGTCCAGGAGTAATCAGGACAGGCGAGCGTAGAAAAACTGATTTTCATGACCTTTCTTCCTTTCACAACATAAAATAAAACCCCGGAAAAGGATAATTCCTCTTCCGGGGCGAAAAAGCATTTCGCGGTACCACCCGTATTCAGCGCCGGATCACTCCACCGCTCTCTGCACCTCTAACAAGGCAAAGCGTTTAACGCCGCTACGCGTCTTTTCTTAACGGACAAAGGCCGCTCAGAAAAGCGACTCCGGGATGAGCTATCCACATTGAGGCAGCCACCGGTTTTCAGCGTCCACCGGCTCTCTGAAGACTTGCGTCAATATCTTTTTCCCTTCTGCGTCTTTTCCTATTTAATTCTGGAACCTATTATAAAGAAAATAAGTTTTCTTTGTCAACCGGGTTTTCGCATTTTTGACGGAAAAAACAAAAGAAAGCTTTACTTGTCAAAAGAAAGCGACGAAAAAATCAATAAGCTTTTCCAATATCCTTGCGGTACATAGCGCCTTCAAAGCTGATTTTTTCCACTGCCGAGTAAGCTCTTGACAAAGCCTCCTCCAGGTCGCTGCCCATTGTGGTGACCCCCAGTACACGACCGCCGTTGGTATAAAATCCGCCGTCCCTCTGAACAGTCCCTGCATGAAATACCGTGGCTCCTGCCACTTGCCCGTGCTCATCCAAGCCGGAGATCTTCAAGCCCTTGGGATAGCTTCCGGGATAACCGCCGCTTGCCATCACAACACAGGCGCTTGCCTGCTTTGACCAGGAAACAGTGATCTCCTTGAGCCTGCCCCGAGAAACTGCCGTTATAATTTCCGCAAGGTCTGTCTCAAGCCGTGAGAGTACCACCTGGGTCTCCGGGTCGCCAAAGCGGGAATTGTACTCGATAACCTTAGGTCCGTTTGGCGTAAGCATCAGCCCGAAGTAGAGACAGCCCTGGAAGCGTCTCCCCTCCTGGTTCATGGCCCGCATCGTAGGCAAAAAGATCTTTTCCATACACTCTTTTGCGATTTCTTCCGTATAGAAGGGGTTAGGGCTGATGGTGCCCATTCCGCCGGTATTGGGACCGCGGTTTCCGTCGTAGGCCCGCTTATGGTCCATGGAGGACACCATAGGGATCATAGTCTCTCCGTCTGTAAAGGCAAGGACTGTCACTTCGGGGCCTGTGAGGAACTCCTCTACCACAACCTCATTTCCGGAATCGCCGAACACCTTATCCTCCATAATGGTATGTAAGGCCTCTTTCGCCTCTTCCCTGTTCTGAGCGATGATAACGCCCTTTCCCAGCGCCAGACCGTCCGCCTTAATCACCACCGGGTAGCTTCCTCTGCCTTCAATGTAGGCCATGGCCTTATCCGGCTGAGAGAACACCTCATATTCCGCTGTGGGGATCCCGTATTTCTTCATCAGGCCCTTGGAAAACACCTTGCTGCTCTCGATTTCAGCCGCCTTGGCATTGGGGCCGAAGCAGGAGATTCCTGCCGCCTCCAAAAAATCTACCATACCGGCGGCCAGAGGATCATCCGGGGCCACAAAGACAAAATCGATCCCGTTTCCCTTTACAAAGGAGAGGATCCCCTCCTTGTCCATAGCGCCGATGGGCACGCAGACCGCGTCTGCGGCGATCCCCCCGTTTCCGGGAGCGCAGTACAGGGACGAGACCAGCGGGCTCTCTTTTAATTTCCGAACGATGGCGTGTTCCCGTCCACCGCTTCCGATCACTAAAATATTCATACCTTTTCTCTCCATTGCTCCTGGACTGATTGTATCAGCAAACTTGCTTTGCTCCTACCTGGCGCATTTCAGGGCAAGCATCCAAAAAATCAATGATGGAACAGCCTGATGCCGGTGAAGGCCATGGCGATCCCGTACTTGTCGCAAACCTCGATCACATTGTCATCCCGAATAGAACCGCCGGGCTGAGCAATGAACTCTACGCCGCTTTTTCTGGCTCTTTCAATGTTGTCTCCGAAGGGGAAGAAGGCGTCTGAGCCCAGGGCAACGCCTGCCATGGTGTCCAGCCAGGCGCGGCGCTCTTCTCTGGTAAACACCTCCGGCTTTGTGGTAAAGAAATTCTCCCACTGACCGTCGGCCAGCACATCCATATACTCATCGGAAATATACACATCGATGGTGTTGTCCCGATCCGGACGGCGGATGCCCTCTTTAAAGGGAAGATTCAGAACCTTCGGGCACTGACGCAGATACCAGTTGTCCGCCTTGTTACCTGCCAAACGGGTACAATGGACACGGCTCTGCTGTCCGGCGCCCACACCGATGGCCTGGCCGTTTTTCACATAGCAGACGGAATTGGACTGGGTGTATTTCAAAGTGATCAAGGACACGATCAGGTCTCGCTTCGCTTCCGGCGTCAGGTTCTTGTTGGCAGTAGGCAGCTCCCCTAAAAGCGCCTCGTCGATCTTCAGCTCATTTCTGCCCTGCTCAAAGGTGATGCCAAACACATCCTTGTGCTCTACCGGAGCCGGGTTGTAATTCGGGTCGATCTGCACCACATTGTAATTTCCCTTGCGCTTCGTCTTGAGAATGGCAAGGGCTTCCTCCGTATAGCCGGGGGCGATAATGCCGTCGGAAACCTCTCTCGCCAGCAGGGTAGCCGTCTCCTTATCACACACATCGGAAAGAGCCGCCCAGTCCCCATAAGAGGACATCCGGTCTGCGCCCCGGGCCGCGGCATAGGCGGAAGCAATGGGAGACAGCTCCAGATCGTCTACAAAATAGATCTTTTTCAAGGTGTCAGACAGGGGCACATACACAGCGGCCCCGGCAGGACTTACATGCTTAAAGGACGCCGCCGCGGGCAGACCTGTAGCCGCCTTCAGCTCACGCACCAGCTGCCAGCTGTTGAAGGCGTCCAGGAAGTTGATATAGCCCGGCTTGCCGTTTAACACGGTAACGGGCAGCTGAGAGCCGTCCTTCATAAAGATTTTGGAGGGCTTTTGATTGGGATTGCAGCCATATTTTAAAAGTAACTCGTTCGCCATGATGATTCCGCCTTTCTTTACTGGTTTTTATTGACGATTCTCGTATCGGCCTTGCCTGTTTTCAAATCGATGTAGCGTACAAAGAGTGAAACCTTGTTGTCCTCGTTTAACGACTCCCAGAGGCGGGAGGTGAATTCATCGATCCCTCCGGAGATCGTCACCGGCACAGGCTCTCCCTCAAAGGAGGGCACCGGGTCCCCGTTGCAGCGGTAGGTGTGGATCAAATGGCCCAGCCCGGGCTTTGCGTCGTACTCAAAGAACTGGCGCTGAGCGTAATCCTCATCTCCGTCCGTGCTCTTCAAAATAGACAGCTTATAGGAGAAGTCTCCCTCGCGCAGAGACGCCAGTCCGGAAATTCTGGGAGTGAACAGCGGCGGGTCCGGCTCAAAGGTGCGGGTGCGCAAAGCCTCCTCAAAGGTCTTCCCCGCGCTCAGGAATTCATAGATCGTGTCTGTCTGGTCACCGTTGGTAACGATCACATCCACCGTGTCCTTTTTCAAGACCCGCACCGGGAAGTAGATCACCAGAGAAGGGTCGGACAGCAGTGCGGGATCAAAGGCCTTAGTCCGCAGACTTTCCGCACTTGAGACTTCAAATACGCGGTTTCTGGAATTGACGCTGCGCCCCATAATGAAGTAGGCGATGGCCGCATGCTCCCCGTCTTCCGTTTTGCCGATCACGATCCCTCTGCCGGGATAGGAATTCTCTTTCAAACGCCCATAAAGATCTGTCGCTTTCATTCTATTTTTCCTCCTCTTTTTTTTACTTCTCCGGCTTCCCGGATGTGCACGATATTGTTCTCTACCGTAAGCCTTCCCTCGCAGAAAAGAGAGACAGCCTGAGGCAGGATCTGCCACTCGGCCTCCTCCATCACCCGCTTTTGCAGGACCTCCGGAGTATCTCCCTCTTTGACCTCCACAGCCTTTTGCAGAATGATCGGTCCGCCGTCACAGATCTCGTTTACAAAATGAGCAGTGGCCCCTGTCAGCTTGACGCCGCGGGCGAGAACCGCTTCATGAACATGAAGCCCGTAATAACCCTTTCCGCCGAAGGAAGGCAGTAAGGCGGGATGGATGTTGAGGATCCGGTTGGGAAAAGCCCTGACAAAGTTTTCTCCCGTAATGGTGAGAAATCCCGCCAGCACTACCAGGTCGATCCCCCGTTTCTTCAAAGCGTCGATCAAAGCCGCGCTGTAAATATCCACATCCGGATAGTCCTTCCGGCAAAGAGCAAGGGCCTCGATCCCCGCCTTTTTTGCCCGCTCCAGGGCAAATACACCGTCCTTGCTGGAAATGACCACCGAAATTTCCCCATTTTTAAGGGTTCCGGCCGCCTGGGCGTCGATCAGCTTTTGAAGATTCGTCCCTCCGCCGGACACCAGCACACCGATTTTTACCACAGGATGACCCCCTCGTCTCCAGGAACCACTTCTCCCAGGATCACAACCTTTTCTCCGGCCTCCTCCAGGGCCTTTTTAGCCGCATCTGCCGTCTCCTTGGAAACCGCCATGCACAAACCGATCCCCATATTAAAGGTGTTGTACATATCGTGCTCACTGATTTTTCCCGTCCTTTGCAGCAGCGAGAAAACAGGCAGGGTGGGAATGGAAGCCTTCTCCACCTTAGCTGTGAGCCCAGGCTGCATCATTCTGGGAATATTCTCATAAAAGCCGCCGCCGGTGATATGGGAGACCGCCCTTACCTGCGCTTTCTCAATGGCGGAAAGCACGGCCTTTACATAGATGCGGGTAGGCGTGAGCAGCGTTTCTCCCAAGGTGGCGCCCAATTCATCATAATACTGAGAAATGTTCTTTTCATCGACTTCAAAGACTTTTCTCACCAGGGAAAATCCGTTGGAATGAACGCCGGAGGAGCAAACGCCCAAAAGCACATCCCCTGCCTGAAGGCGGGAGCCGTCGATCACCTTTTCCCTGTCCACGATCCCTACGGTGAATCCCGCAAGGTCATAGTCCTCCTTGGGCATCATGCCGGGATGCTCCGCCGTTTCTCCGCCGATCAGGGCACAGCCAGCCTGCACGCAGCCCTCCGCCACACCGGCAACGATCTGCGCAATTTTTTCGGGAAAATTCTGGCCGCAAGCGATATAGTCCAGGAAAAACAAGGGCTTTGCGCCGCAGCAGATCACATCGTTCACACACATGGCCACCGCGTCGATACCGATGGTGTCGTGCTTGTCCATCAGCATGGCGATTTTCAGTTTTGTGCCCACTCCGTCCGTCCCGGAAACCAAAACAGGTTCCTTCATTCCGGATAGCTCGGGCTGGAACAGTCCTCCAAAGCCGCCAATGCCGGAGACCACCCCGGGGATCATCGTCCGCTTTACATGATCCTTCATCAATTCTACCGAGCGATACCCTGCGGTCACATCCACTCCGGCAGATTTATAGCTGTCACTGAAACTTTTCATCATAAATCTCTCCTGCGCTTTTAACTTTTGTCGTTCCCGTTTTCCGGCGTGATGTTACAGTTGAGCGACCTTCTCCTGAAGCGCCCTGTTCTTTTCCGCCACACCGGCCTCCATCTCCCGCTTCATGGCAGAGAGCTTGTCCGCCAGAGAATCGTCCTGCAGGGCAAGGATTTGGGCGGCCAAAATAGCGGCGTTATCCGCTCCATCGATGGCCACCGTGGCTACCGGGATCCCGGAAGGCATCTGCACGGTAGCTAACAGCGCGTCCAGCCCGTCCAAGGTGGAGGACTTTACGGGGATCCCGATCACGGGAATGGTAGTGTGAGCCGCCAACACTCCTGCCAGATGCGCCGCTTTCCCAGCCGCGGCGATCAAAACGCCGTACCCGTTCTTCTTCGCCTGTTTGGAAAATTCAGCCGCTGCTTCCGGAGTGCGGTGAGCGGACAACACCCTCGCCTCTACCGGGATTTCAAAGCCCTTTAACCTTTTGATTGCAGGAGCAACCACCGGAAAATCACTGTCACTTCCCATAATGACCGCTACTTTTTTACCCATATTCATTCTCCTCGCTTTTTTGAAATGCAGGCAGAAACGCCTGAAAACGCAACTCATTCATCAAAAAAGAAAGCGCGTATCAAAAGGCAATACGCGCGTTAAATTTCAGCCCCAAAACCAGTTCGGGACCTCTTCGAATTTCAAATATACCTTCTTTGCCTTCAGCTTCTTTTCCAGTACGGGAATCACTTCGTCACTGAACTTTTTGCAGTCCTCCTTTGCGGCGGCGCCGTAAAGCATCACATTGACGAAAACAATCTCCTTCTCCTGCTTTCCACCAAACCAAAGTCGACAGTGATCGGAAAACTGTACCATCAAGCTGCCCTCTGATTTTCCGGCAATCAGGCTGATTGCCTTCCCAAGCTCTACCTTGAGCTCCTCCTCCGTTTCAGGGGCAATCTCTCCACTGGTCCGCACATCAATAAAAGGCATAGATGGACCCACCCTTTCCAGAAAATATTCAGACAAGTGAAGTATACACTGATTGAGAGGAAATAGCAAGGCACAACAGAAAAAAGTCTTGGGAAAGCGGAAAGGAAAGGCAGCTGTTGTGATTCTCGTTTCCCTAAAAGGGAAATGCAGCCGGACTCATTGACAGCTTTCCCGGCGCCATGCTATATTGTAGTAGTCCCAATACACATTCAGGAGGCTGGTTTCATGAACCTTAAAAGAGCCCTTTCTTCTCTTTTTACCCTTTGCCTGGCGGCGTCTCTGCTAACGGTTTCATCCTCTCCGGCAAGCGCTGAAGCTCCCGCTGCCACACAAACCGCCAATGTGGTGATCGTGGTAGATTTTGCGGATACGGTCCACACCGGGCACAGTGAATTCAGCTGCCTGAATAAGAACCCCGCATCCCTGGTGGACAGCTTCAACGGCGACAGTGCCCGGAGTATGAAGAACTACATTTCCTCTATCTCCTGCGGGAAGCTCCAGGTAACCAATCTGTTTCCCCAATATGACGAAAGCAGCGCAAAGCTTCAAGCATACCGGCTCCCCAACAATGAGAGCTGCTATGTGGACCAGGGAATGAGAAACATGGGAAGCGCTATCATTCAGGACATTCTGGGGCCGCTGCAAAGGGATACTGCCGCTCTTGACAGCCTGGACCTGGAAAAGGACGGCATCATCGACAATCTTACACTTGTCATACCCTCAAATCAAGACGGAAAAGCTCCCATAGACAGCCACCAATCCCGCTATTTCGGCAGCGAAACTATAAACGGCCTGCGCATTGGAAGCTACACCCTCCTGACAGAATACGATCTTGCCCTGGGGGCTTCTGTAGCCTGCCATGAGTTCCTCCACACCCGAGGCTATCCCGATTTATATGTGAACGCAGGGGCAAAGGACAACTGCCATCCCGTGGGCCCCTGGTGCTGTATGTCCACAACCACATATAATTACCCGTTGACCTATCTGCGCGGCTGCGTTTCAAATTGGCTCAAGATTCCCACTGTCACGACCTCAACAAGCGGATATTCTCTGCATGCGGTTTCAGCAGACGATTCTTCTGAGCCTCAAGCTGTCATCCTGAAAACAGACCTTTCCTCGTCAGAGTTTTTTGTGGTGGAATACCGCAGAAAAAACACGGATCTGCGGGGTCTCGACTACCATATTCCCGGCTCCGGCCTGATCATTTACCGGGTGAATCTTTTGAGCAGCTCTAACTTTTCCGGCGCGCCATACCTTATCTATGTGTTCCGTCCCGGCGACAGCCGTTCAAACGGCAATGAAATGGGCCGGGGAGACACCTCCGGCGCTTTTCTGTCTCAGGAATCCGGCCGCGTCAGCCTTGGCAGCACAGATCTCTCCCACACGCTGGAGGAGGGCGCTCTCACCTATTCTGACGGCAGAAACAGCGGTATTGTTATCAGTAATGTAGGTTCTGCCTCAGGAGACGCCATTACCTTTGACATCCAGTACGCCGCGCTGCCGGAAGACAGCTATTGGAGCACCTCGGGCAGCGGTATGATCTCCACCACGATCACCGACTCTTTTTTGGATTCCGACGGCACACTGTACTATCTGGAAAGCGATCACTGCAATATCGCTCCCTCTGATGTTTTTCTTTCCAAGCTCGATGGAGAAAACTGGACTCGCCGTCTGTCCTCCGTTCTTTCCACGGGAACTGCCACCAGACTATTTCTTCAGAAATACGGCACAGATTTCTTTGTGGGCTATTACAGCGGCGGAAAGGCAAATCTATCAAAGTGGGACGGCACACGCTGGAGTCCGCTGTACTCTGTCCAGGCAAATGATATGGACATGACAGCTGATTCCTCCGGCGTATATCTTGCCTACACCTCCCCGGATAACACCGCCATATCTGTATACCGTTACACCGCTTTGGGCAGCGGTCTTCTGGGCGGTGAGGCGGCCTATTGCGGATATGCCGCCAATCTCTCCGTTACCGCAGAAAACGGAACGGTCGCCTTCACCTATCGGGACTTTGATTGCAGCGACCGCGTTTGCGCCAAGGTTTACGGCGCCGATCAAAGCTGGATGGATGTGTCGCCGCTTGACCTTTCCTCCAGCGGCGGAGCTGTCATCAAGCTGCACGCCGGCCGGCTCTATTTGCTGACCAGCGGCTCTCAGGGGAATCATCTCTATTGCCGGGGCCTGGACCTTGATGACCTCTGGGCCAAATTGGGGGATTCCTATGCCGGGACAAGCATTGTAGACCAGCAGATCTGCTTTGCTGAGGGCTCTCCCTGCATTGTCTACAAACGCAGCACTTCTCAGCAGGCGGTTTCCGTTCTGGAAGCGGTACAGCTGCTGGACGGAGACTTTGTCCCCATGGGCGAGTATCTGGCCCGAGACACGGGCCTTTCCGCTCCTCGTCTGTATACCTGTCACGGAAAACTTTACGCCGCCTACCTTAGTGGAGACGGCTATGCGTCCAAGCATCTGAACTTAAAATACTATCAGCCCCGCCCGGAACACACACACTCCTATGGAAGCTGGAGTGTTGAAGTATCTCCCACCTGCACACAGGATGGTACAGAGCAGCGAACCTGCTCTATCTGCGGAAACAGAGAGAGACGGTCTATCCCCACCTCAGGCCACAGCTGGGACAACTCTCCCACTGTGGATACCCCCGCCACCTATTCCCATCCCGGCAGTCAATCTATCCACTGCACCATCTGCGGCGCTGTCAGGGATATCACCGAGATTCCGGCCATTCTCAATCCCTTTGAGGATGTCCGGAATCACGAGGACAGCTATTACTATGCTCCTGTTCTCTGGGCGTTGGATGCCGGTGTAACAGCCGGGAAGACAGAGACGACCTTCGCGCCTTTTGAGGGCTGTACCCGCGGCCAGGTGGTGACCTTCCTCTGGCGCGCTGCCGGAAGTCCGGAGCCTATGGGGAACGCAAGCTTCTTCCTCGATGTTCAGGACCCCAACGCCTTTTATTATAAGCCTGTGCTCTGGGCCGCCGAAAACGGGATCACCACCGGCACAGATACCACCCATTTCTCCCCGAACCGCACAGTGACCCGCGGACAATTCGTAACCTTTCTCTGGCGTCTTGCCGGGACCCCCGGCTCCGCCGGGAGCCATCCCTTTCAGGATCTCTCTGCCTCCGGTTTCTACTATGACGCCGTGCTCTGGGCCGTTGAAAACGGGATCACCACCGGTACCAGCACTTCTCTCTTCTCCCCAAACAACACCTGCCAGCGCGGACAAACCGTCACATTCCTCTACCGGTATTATGCCAAACTGTCGGCTGACAGCGCCACACCTTGATTGACAGCGTTTCAGATTTTCGTTACTCTTAAAGCAGCGGTTATTTGTCAAGACGAACCAGCAGCTGTGAGAATCACTTTTCAGTTTTGGGAGGGATCTCTATGATCATCATATCGAAAGAAGAAGTTCATCAGGCTCTCACCATGCCCCGGTGCATTTCCCTGATGCGGGAGGCTCTTACCGGACTGGAGGAAGGCGTCAATACGCAGAGCGTGCGCAGCACCATGGCTATGCCCACAGGTCTTCTGGGCTTTATGCCCTGTTACCTTGGAGCGCGGCACAAATTCGGCGCCAAGATCATTTCCGTTTACCCTGAGAATTCCAAGCGTGGGCTTCCCTCCCATCAGGGACAGGTCCTGCTGTTTGAAGAGGAGACCGGAGAGCCGGTAGCTCTCGTGGATGCCGGAGCAATCACGGATATCCGCACGGCCGCCGTTTCTGCCGCTGTCACTGACCTACTGGCCCGCAAGGACAGCCGCCATCTTGCCATGCTGGGCTCCGGCGCGCAGGCCATCGCCCACTTAGAGGCCATGCTGGCAGTCCGAGATATTCAGGAAGTCACCGTTTGGAGCTATCCGAAAGCTCATGGGGAGCAGTATGTGGAAAACATGAAAAAGAAATACCCGAAGCTGCCCATCACTCTGTGTGAAACGGCAGCCGACGCGGTGAAGGGGGCCGATATCATCTGCACGGTGTGCCATTGTACCGACCCTATCCTGTTCGGAAACATGGTTTCTCCGGGCACTCATATCAACGCTGTGGGCGCCTGCACCCCCACCACCCGGGAGGTCTCTTCCGACCTGGTCAAGCTGGCCAGGCTCTATGTGGATCAGGTGGAAGCCTGCAGGGCGGAAAGCGGCGAATATCTTATTCCCTTAAAGGAAGGAATCATCACGAAAGATCATATTGTAGGCACTGTAGGAGCCGCAATGCTGGGCCGTATCCCCGGCCGCCGGTCTCCTCAGGAGATCACCCTGTTCGACTCTCTGGGCCTCGCCACAGAGGATGTAGTTTGCGCGGACGCCCTCTATCAGGAGAAGCTGGCGCAAGAAAAATAATCGCTCTTACCGACACAAAACCCCGAACGCCACGGCGTTCGGGGGGTTCTTTTATTCATTCAGGCCTTTGGATCTTCCTTTTCCAAAAGCTCCTTTACGGAGACGGCCAGTCCTGCCAGACTTTGAATATTGGATGGGATGATGATCTTTGTCGCCTTTCCATCCGATACTTTTTCAAAGGCCTCCAGACTTTTGAGAGCCACTACCCGCTCGCTGGGATTCGCCTCGTTCATCAGCTTGATAGCGTCCGCCATAGCCCGCTGCACGGAAAGGATCGCCTCCGCCTCGCCCTGGGCCTCCCGAATCTTGGTCTCCCTCACGGCCTCAGCCCGCAGCACGGCAGATTCCTTCTGACCTTCCGCGATGAGGATCGCGCTGCGTTTTTCGCCTTCGGCGTCCAGAATTTTCGCCCGGCGTTCCCGCTCGGCTTTCATCTGCTTTTCCATGGAATCCTGGATTTCCGCAGGAGGAATGATATTTTTTAACTCCACACGATTGACCTTGATGCCCCAGGCATCTGTCGCCTCGTCCAGAATGACACGGATCTTGGAGTTGATCACATCCCTCGAAGTGAGGGTATGGTCCAGCTCCATGTCGCCGATAATATTGCGCAATGTGGTAGCGCTGAGATTTTCGATGGCAGAGATAGGATTTTCCACGCCGTAAGCATAGAGCTTTGGGTCCGTGATCTGGAAATACACCACCGTATCGATCTGCATGGTCACATTATCCTTGGTGATCACCGGCTGAGGCGGGAAATCGATCACCTGTTCCTTTAGGCTCACCTTTTTCGCGACCCTGTCAATGAAGGGGATCTTCACATGAAGCCCCGTACCCCAGGAGGCATGAAACGCCCCCAAACGCTCCACCACAAAGGCGTGAGCCTGAGGCACGATCTTGATGTTGGCAATAACCACCGCCAACAGAATCAGTACAAAAGCCGCCACCACCACAACTACCGCTAAAACTGCAGGACTGCCCATATTCTCTCCTCCTGTTCTATTCTGTCCTTTCTCTCTGCTTTGATGGAGAAACGATCAGCTTTACGCCCTCGATGCGTTCCACCAGAACAGTGGTTCCCTCCTGGATCGATCCGTCTTTTTCAGAGGCTCTGGCAGACCAACTGTTCCCCATTACAAGGACCTGGCCCTCTCCCCGCACATTATCAATAGCCTGCGTGACCACTGCCGTGCAGCCCAGTACTCTGTCGGCATTGGTAGAAACATCCCCTCTTTTTTTCATCTTCTCCACCAATGGGCGCGTAAGCAACAGCGCCAAAAGGGAAATACCGGCAAACAGCAGGATCTGAAGCCAAAGGGGAGCGCCTAAAAGGCAGGCGGCAAAGGCGGCCACCGCCCCGGGCACAAACCAGATGGACACCAGGGTGACCGTCGCGGCCTCTACCACGATCGCCAAAACCAGCACCGCAAGCCACACATACCCGAAAAAGCCCATAGTATCATTCCCTTCTCAGCGAAAACGCCAGGCGCTTTCCTTTAAAATCATTATACACCTTTCCCATACAAAATACAATCACCCGCCAAAGAGCGTTTCCTTGATCCACAAAACAAAAAACGCGCCGCCGGAATTTTCCCGAAGGGAAAACCCAGCAGTGCGTTTTTCCGTTTGTTTTGGATGCTTTGGAATTTAATACATTCCGCCCATATCGGGAGCGGCAGGAGCGGCGGGAGCGGGCTCCTTGATGTCCGCAACCAGGCTCTCGGTAGTGAGGATGGTAGAGGCCACGGAAGAGGCGTTCTGCAGGGCAGAACGGGTCACCTTGGTAGGATCTACGATCCCGGCCTTGATCATATCCTGGAACTCGCCGGTCAAGGCATTGTAGCCATAGCCCACTTTTTCTTTCTTCTTCAGCTGCTCTACGATCACAGAGCCCTCCAGACCGGCGTTGGCAGCAATCTGGCGAACGGGCTCCTCCAAGGCCTTCAGCACGATAGCAGCGCCCGTCTTCTCGTCGCCCTCGGCAGTATCCACATAAGCCTTCACAGCGGGGATCGCGTCGATGCAGGCAGTGCCGCCGCCGGCAACGATGCCCTCTTCCACAGCGGCCTTGGTAGCGGCCAGAGCATCTTCAATGCGCAGCTTCTTTTCCTTCATCTCGATCTCAGTGGCAGCGCCAACCTTGACGACGGCTACACCGCCGGCCAGCTTGGCAAGGCGCTCCTGAAGCTTCTCTCTGTCAAAGTCAGAGGTCGTGGTCTCGATCTGAGCACGGATCTGACCTACACGAGCCTTGATGTCGGCGGAATTTCCTGCACCGTCAACAATGATAGTGTTTTCCTTGTCCACCTTTACCTGACGGGCGTGGCCCAGCTGAGACACCTGGGTGTCCTTCAGCTCCAGACCCAACTCCTCAGAGATGACCTGGCCGCCGGTGAGGGTAGCGATATCCACCAGCATTTCCTTTCTTCTGTCACCGAAGCCGGGAGCCTTTACTGCAACGCAGGTAAAGGTGCCGCGCAGCTTGTTGAGGATCAGGGTGGTCAGCGCCTCGCCCTCAATGTCCTCTGCGATGATCAGAAGCTTCTTGCCGGACTGAACTACCTGCTCCAGAAGGGGCAGAATCTCCTGGATATTGCTGATCTTCTTATCCGTGATGAGAATGTAAGGATCGTCCAGCTCTGCCACCATCTTATCGGTATCTGTGGCCATATAAGGAGTGATGTAGCCGCGGTCAAACATCATGCCCTCAACTACTTCGCTGTAGGTTTCAGCGGTCTTGGACTCCTCTACGGTAATCACGCCGTCAGAGGTGACCTTTTCCATGGCGTCGGCAATGAGATCGCCGATCTCATCGCTGGAGGAAGAAACAGCGGCCACTCTGGCAATATCCTTGCTGCCGGAAACCTTGTGAGAATTCTTGATAACGGCCTCGACCGCGACCTCAGTGGCCTTCTGTACGCCCTTGCGCAGCACCATGGGGTTCGCGCCGGCGGTCACATTCTTCATTCCCTCTCTCACCAGCGCCTGAGCCAGCAGGGTGGCGGTGGTGGTGCCGTCGCCGGCGATATCGTTGGTCTTGGTGGCAACTTCCTTCACCAGCTGAGCGCCCATATTTTCAAAAGGATCCTCCAGCTCTACCTCTTTCGCAATGGTCACACCGTCGTTGGTGATGAGGGGAGCGCCGAACTTCTTATCCAACACCACATTACGGCCCTTGGGCCCCAGGGTGATCTTCACGGTATCGGCAAGCTGGTTTACGCCGCTCAGAAGAGCTTTTCTCGCGTCCTCGCCATAAATAATCTTCTTTGCCATAATCTGTCAAATCCTTTCCAAAATTAAAAATCATCCAACCGGAATCTTTCTCTTACTCTACAACAGCCAAAATATCAGACTGGCGAACGATGGTGTATTCCTCCCCGTCTACCTTTACCTCTGTTCCGCTGTACTTCGCGGCGATCACTCTGTCGCCTGCCTTCAAATACATCTTAACTTCATTCCCGTCAACCTCTCCGCCGGGGCCAACGGCAATCACACGGGCGATTTGAGGCTTCTCCTGAGATTTGGCGGCTAGAACGATGCCGCTCTTCGTGGTCTCCTCCGCCTCTTCCGCTTTGATGAGCACTCTGTCCAAAAGTGGTTTCACAGTCATGGTATACACCTTCCGGCCCAATGGATTTCAAAAAATGGGGCCGTATCCTTTCTCCCCGATTGATTTATAGTTTTCACATTCCCGGGGAAGAATGTTAAAACCACACGGAAGCCGCGTGAAAAAGAAATATTGATTTGATCGATTCCCGTACAGGGCGGGAATTCCGGCTCCGGCTTTGCCTCTTTTGGGGGAGAGTCAAGAGCCTGTTTAGCACTCTGTTTTCCTGAGTGCTAAACCTATTTTAGCCATATGGTCAGTAAAAGTCAATAGCTTTTTCAAAAAATTTGATTATTCACAAATCCTTCATAAATTTTCCAAAGTCACCTTGCTTTTCCATCCAGGCTCTTCTCAGGGACATCAAAAATCCGGCCTGTAAAAGGCCGGATTTCCGGGGTCCAAAGCTCTATCGCCAGTCAGCGGTTCAGTTCTTCCAGAAGGGCTGTGAGCTGCTCAAGAGAGACTGCTCCGCCGGTGAACATATTGAGGCCTCTTAAGGGCATCTCCCGCATCATGGTCTCCATCATTTCGCTGGAGCCCAGCGCGTCTGTCTCTCCCATAGACGAGGAAAGGGACTCCAGCGCCTTGGAGAGCATCTGTCTTCCTTTAGGATCTGCCAATACATCTCCCATTGCGCTGTTGATCGTATAAACCGGTTTGACTTCGGTGGTGGATTCCACCTGAACCGTACCGCAAAGCTGAATATCACGGCTGGACTTTCCAATCAGGATGGAAAAAGCTCCGCTTTCTACCCGCCAGTCCTTCAAGGCGATATCGTAAAAGGCAAAGGCCCGCTTTCCCAAAGTGAAGCTCACCTCTTTTTCCTCTCCGGGGGCAAGCTCTACCTTTTCAAAGCCCTTCAGCTCCTTTTCCGGCCGCAGGACAACGCTTTCCTCATCTTTTACATAGAGCTGCACGATCTCCTTTCCGGGACGAGATCCGGTGTTCTTCACTTTCAGGCTCACCGTAAGCTCATCGGTGTCCTTCATGGCGCTGCGGCTCAATTTCAAGCCGCTGTAGGCAAAGCTCGTGTAACTGAGGCCGTGTCCAAAGGGAAACAGCACAGGCATTTGTTTCTTATCATAATACCGGTAGCCTACAAAGATCCCCTCCCGATACTCTACCCGATCCTTCTCGCCGAAATAATAGAGGTAAGAAGGATTATCCTCCAATCTCAACGGGAAAGTCTCGGCCAGCTTCCCACAGGGATTTTTATCGCCAAACAGCAGGTCTGCCACCGCTTCCCCTACCGCCTCTCCGCCCAAATAGGCATAAAGCACAGCCTTGACACTGTCAAGCCACGGCATTTCAACGGGCGCGCCGCAATGGACGACCACCACCGTGTTGGGCTGGACCTTGCTGACCTCCTCGATGAGCTTCTGCTGGCAAGGGGGCATTTTCAGATCCCTTCGGTCAAAGCCCTCCGATTCCATGGCGTCCGTGATCCCTACAAACAGCACCGCACACTGTGCCTCTTTCGCGAGAGCTGCCGCCTCTTTGAGCAGCTGTTCGTCAGGTTCCATCCGATCCAGAGGATAGCCGGGGGCATAGGATACCTGCAAGCCCTTCGCGGCTTCCAAAGCGCCGGTCACCCGGTAGCTTTTCACATGAGAGCTGCCGCCTCCCTGGAAGCGGGGCGTCTTTGCGAAGGCGCCCAAAAAGGCCACCTTCTGTTTCTTATCCAGGGGCAGGACGCCGTCGTTTTTCAAAAGCACCATGGATTCCGCGGCGATCTTTCTCGCCTTCTCATGGTCCCTTTCATAGCGGAATTCCTGATTGGGCTTCCGGTGCTCCACATATTGGTACACCATCTTTAAGATCCGCTCCACGGCCCTGTCCAGCGCCTCCTCGGAAAGGCTTCCGTTTTCCACCGCGGCAATGATCTTCTGGGTATTTTCTCTGCCGTCTCCCGGCATTTCCAGATCCATGCCGGCCGCGACTCCACGGGGCCTGTCGCTTACCGCGCCCCAATCGCTGACCACCAGGCCTTCAAAGCCCCACTCGTCCCGCAGGATCTCCGTGAGCAGCCGGTGATTCTCAGAAAGATACTCCCCGTTCAGACGGTTGTAGGAACACATCACGGTCCAGGGCTGCCCCCTTTTTACCGCCGTTTCAAAGGCAGGCAGATAGATCTCTCTCAAGGTCCGTTCATCCACAACGCTGTCGCTGGTCATACGGCGGTACTCCTGAGAATTGGCAGCAAAATGCTTCAGGCTGGTACCGACATTTTTGCTTTGAACTCCCTCGATATAGGCGGCGGCCAATTCTCCGGAGAGATAGGGATCCTCTGAAAAATACTCAAAGTTTCTTCCGCACAGCGGGGAGCGTTTGATATTAACGGCAGGCCCTAAGAGCACCGCCACATCCTCTGCCTGGCACTCCTCGCCCAGCGCTTCTCCGCTCTCCTTGAGCAGTTCCCTGTCGAAAGAGCAGGCAATGCAGGAGCCAGTGGGATAGCTGATAGCCGTCACGCTGTCGTTAAGGCCCAAATGGTCGCTTGCCCCAGCCTGCTTGCGAAGGCCGCAGGGACCGTCTGTCAGCATGACAGCCGGAATCTCCAGCCGTTCTATCCCCTGGGAATGCCAGAAATCGGACCCGGAACAAAGCTGGGCCTTTTCCTCCAAAGTCATTTGCGCGATCAAAGCTGCAAGATCCATATCCATACCTCCTGGATTTTTTAAGATCGTTTCTTGGAAACTTAATTTCGCCTTTATTTTATCATGTATTTTCAAAGAATTCCATAGAATTTCGGACGAGTAAAAAAATGAATTGGAAGTATCTGATAGAGAAAAGGCTCGGAATACCCTTTTACATTCGGGTATCCCGGAGCTTTTTCTTTTCTACAGCTGCTTCACCATGACGAAATCGTCCATAACAAATCCGGCGCCAATGCCGGAGATCACGCTGTCCGTCACCTGGAAACCATAGTGCGTATAAACCTCCTTGGCATGAAGATTTCCCTTATTGACTGTCAGGCGGATCTCCCGAAGCCCCAGCTCCTTTGCCCGGCTTTCCGCAAAGCGCAGGGCTTTTCCGGCGATCTTCCTGCCGTGAAAGGCAGAGAGCAGATAGAGCTTGCTCAAAAAGAGCTCCTCTTCCTTTTCTACCTTGGGGGCGATGCCCAAAAAGCCCGCTGCCGCATCCCCCTCCAGAATCAGATAATACTCATAGCCTTGATGAGCCATCTGATCCTTCACAGCGTCGGGAGACTGGAACTTTTCGATCATGTATTCCGGCTGTCCCTTGGGCAAGAGCCGGTCATAGGTCTCGTGCCAGGCAATTTTTGCCAGTGTGCAAAGGGCATTAATATCCTCTTCGGTATGTACTCTTCGAAAGATCACTTCCATCTCGTTTCTCCTTTATCAGTTTTCCGTGTAGTTCCCCAAAAAAGAAAAGCGGGGCAATTCATCCTGAAGCGAGCAGATCAGCTCCAGCGTGTCCGGATGATGGATATTCCCGGTAAAATCCAGGTAAAAGTCATATTCAAAATTGCTTTCCGGGATCGGGCGGGATTCGATTTTCGTCAAATTGAGCCCGTTTACGGCAAAGCGCTCCAAAACTCCGTAGAGCGAGCCTGTGGAGTGAGGAAGGGAAAAGCAAAGGCTGATCTTTCCCGCGTCCTCCGGCAGAATAGGCTCTTTGGATATCACCACAAACCGGGTAATATTGTTTTTGGCGTTCTGAATATTTTCATCCAGCAGGACCAATCCGTATTTCAGCGCCGCCTCCCGAGAACAGATCGCAGCCGTGTGCTCCGGCTTTTCCTCGGCCACATATTTCGCCGCGGCGGCAGTATTGGAGAATTCCACCTGCTTTAAGCCGTGAGATTCAATATATTCCGAGCACTGAGAAAGCCCCTGGGGATGGGACACCACCGATGTGATCTTTTCATCTCTTCTCGCTGCCAGACAGTGTTCTACCTTTACATTCACCGCGCCCACAATATAAAAACGGTATTTCATCAGCAAATCGTAGACGCCGCTCACAGACCCCGCCGCGGAATTCTCCACCGGCACCACACCGAAATCCGCGCTGCCCGCCTGCACCTCTTCAAACACCTCTTTCCAGGAGGGCCTGAAATCGATCTCAGACTGGCTGAAAAAGTCCAATGCCGCCTTATGGGAATAGGCGCCCGGCACACCCTGGCAAAGAGCGCGCACTCCTGTTCTTCGCATGAAGCGCGCCGCCGTTTGCACCATTTCTCTGAGCTCGCTTTCCCGCGTGAGCATCTGGTGCTGCCTTGCCCGGCTGATGGACATGATGGCTGAATAAAAGGAAACCGCGCTGCCGCCGTACTCCCCCGCCTTTTCCCGTACACGGTCGAGGATCTCCTGCTCCCTTGCGGGATTCAAAACAGGGGCGTTTGCCTGTTCTTTCAAGGCCGCCACCCGTTCTGAGCACTGCATCCGGCTGAGAAACAGGGGCAGAAGCTTTTCATCGATTGCGTCAATTTCCTCCCGGATCTCCAAAAGTCTGGCCTGATACTCCCTATCCTCCATACTGTTCTCTCCTTTACAGCTTTCCGCTTTGAGCCAAAAGCTCTGTCACCGCTACAGCGGCCGCCGCCTCGATAGCGGGCACAGCCCGGGGCACAATACAGGGATCATGTCTGCCGGTGATGGAAAGCTCTTCGTTTTTCCCGGTTTTCAAATTGACCGTCTCCTGTTTTCTCGCAATGGAGGGCGTGGGCTTCACCGCCGCCCGGAAGATCAGCGGCATGCCGGTAGTGATCCCTCCTAAAATCCCTCCCGCATGGTTGGTGCGGGTTTTTACCTGCCCGTTTTCATCGTAATAAAAAGCGTCGTTATTTTCAGATCCCGTCATCCCGGCAGCCTGAAATCCCGCCCCGAATTCCAGTCCCTTTACCGCTGGAACGGCAAACACCATAGAGGCTAAAAGGTTTTCCACACCGTCGAACATGGGGCTGCCCACTCCTCCGGGAAGCCCGGTAACGCCACATTCCACCACTCCGCCCAGGCTGTCGAGAGCAAGGCGGGCGTTTTCAATGGCAGTCTTCATCTCCTCCCTTTTTTCGGGGGAAAGCACAGGAAAATACTGACCGCTTAGCTTCTCCAGCGTTTCGGAATTCAACGAGACCTCTTTGAAGGGCTCCTCCCGAACGGATCCCACAGACAGCACATGCCCTCCTATTTCAATACCCCGCCGCTTTAAGATCTGCCTGCAAACTGCGCCCGCAAAGACCAGAGGCGCTGTCAACCGTCCGGAGAAATGACCCCCTCCCCGGATATCGTTGTATCCCTGATAGCGCAGATAAGCCGAATAATCCGCGTGGCCGGGCCTGGGGCGAAAGCGCAGAGCTTCATAATCCCTGGAGTGCTGACTGGTATTTGAGATCACCGCCGAAAGGGGCGCTCCGGTCAAAACGCCGTCCACCATGCCGCACAGCACCTTAGGAAGATCCTTTTCTACCCGGCTGGTAGCGCTGGGGTCCTGCCCTGGAGCGCGTCTGGCCATCTGCGCAAGCACCTCATCCCAATCGATCTTCTCCCCGGCGGGCAGGCCGTCCAACACAACGCCGATCCCTTCGGCGTGACTTTCCCCGAAGATGGAAAGCTTGATCCTTTCACCCCACATCGATGACATGAAAAACACCTCCCAGTTTTTGCAGATCCTCATAAAAGTGCGGATAAGTCTTTTGAATACTCCAGGCGTCCGTCACCGTGACCGGCGCTTTGCTGCGAAGGGAAGCAGCCGCCAGTGCCATGACTACGCGATGGTCGTTTTCTCCTTTTACCCTTCCTCCCGAGAGGGCCGGAACGCCGTGGATCAAAAGCCCGTCCGGAGTTTCCTCTGCCCGGCCGCCCAGGCCGGTGATCGCTTCCTGCATAGCGTGAAGCCGGTCGCTCTCTTTTAAGCGCAGGCGCTGAGCGTTGATGATCCTGGTTTCTCCCCGGGCCAAAGCGCCGCACACTGCCAAGGCCGGGACCAGGTCATTGATCTGAGAAGCGTCGATCACAATCCCGGTAAGCCCTCCAAAGGGCTCGTGGAAGTTCGGGTTCCAGGCAGTCAGGGTGCCGTCTTCCCAGCAGGTGCGCAGGCCGAATTTTTCAAAACAGTCAACACAGGCTTTGTCTCCCTGTACCGAATCCGGATCCAACCCGGAAAGCCGAAGTTTCCCCCCGTCCGGGGAAAGAGCCGCCATAGAAAGGAAAAAGGCCGCCTGAGACCAGTCTCCCTCCACACGATACTCCGCGGCGGAATATTTCTGGCGTCCTGGGATCTTCCAGCCCAACCTCGTTCTCTCACAGGAGACTCCAAAATCTCTTAACACACTGAGTGTCAGCTCTACATATCCCTCTGATTCCAGCGGAGAAGTCAAAAGGATCTCACTTTCCCCATCCAGCAGGGGAAGGGCGAACAAAAGCCCGCTAATAAACTGCGAGCTGATATTCCCCGGAATCCTGAAAACGCCGGGCATCAGCTTGCCGGAAAGCTTCAGGGGAAGATTCTCATTCGTCTGCGTTCCAAGAGAAGTATAGGCTGCGCCGTTCTGCGGGAGGACCTCCTGATAAACGGACATGGGCCTTTGCGGAAGCCTGCCGCTTCCGGTAAAGATCCACTCTCCTCCCAGGGCGGCGGCTACCGGCACCACGAAACGCAGGGTGTTTCCGGACTCCAAACAGTTGATCTCTTCACCGCTCCCCGGATGCAGACCTGCACCGCGAAAAAGGACCCTCTTTTCCTCTTTACGGTATCCGGCCTGTGCCCCCAAAGCGGAAACTGCGCTGAGCATGGCTTCTATATCCCTGCTTTCATCCACATGGGAAACCACCGTATCTTCACCGGAAAGCGCCGCGCAAAGCAGCGCCCTATGGGCAGCGCTCTTGCTGGAGGGAAGCGCTACTGTACCCTTGAGATTCCCCCCCCGATAGACTACCTCCGCCATCAAAACCATCCTTTTATCATTGGAGTAACGCTAAATAAGAGAGCTGAGCTTCTCCTTTTTCAGCGGATAGATCATGCTCTGCCCGATTTCAGAAAGGAGGATCAGATTCAGCGTGTCCCCCATCGTCTTCTTATCCAGAGCGGTGGCTTCCAGGATCTCTTCCCCGGAGAACGGATCCTCCACCGGCAGGGTGTATTGCTCTAACACCTTCCGGATCCTCTGGGCAGTCCCTTCGGTGGTGACTCCCAGCTTTTCTCCGGCTAAGGCGGCCATCACCATCCCAAGCCCCACCGCCTCTCCATGAGACAAGTCCTGAAAGTGGTGCAGCTTTTCCAGAGCGTGGCCGAAGGTGTGACCGAAATTCAAGGTCATCCGCTTCCCCCTGTCCTTTGTGTCCTCTTCTACAAAATGCTTCTTGCTAAGCACACATCGGGAGATCACGCCGGGAAGATCAGAAAGCGCCCGGTTAGCCTCCAGATCCCGGAAAAGCTCCGCGTCCTCGATACAGCCGTATTTGATCACTTCTCCCAGGCCGTCGTTAAAATAGCGCTTAGGCAGCGTCCGCAGCGTTTCCGGATCGGCCGCCACGGCAACGGGCTGATAAAACGCGCCCACCAGGTTCTTCCCGAAAGGGAGGTCTACACCGGTCTTCCCGCCTACGCTGGCGTCTACCTGGGCCAAAAGCGAGGTAGGCACCTGAATAAAATCAATGCCGCGCAAAAAGGTGGCCGCCGCAAATCCGCCCATATCTCCCGGGACTCCACCGCCCAGCGTGACAAGAAAATCACTGCGGGTAAATTCCTGCTTTCCAAGAGCTTCATAGATCTCAGACACGGTGGAAAGCTGCTTAGAGGGTTCCCCCGCGGGAAACACAAACCGAGCTACGGAAAAGCCCGCTGACTTCAGAGAAGCCTCCAACCGTTCTCCGTAAATGGGAAACACATTGGTATCGCTGATGATCATCGCCTTTGAACCCGGTTTCTCCAGCTGCCGCGCGATCTGCCCCACCCGATCCAGAACGCCGTTTTCCACCGTGACCACATAGGCTGGGGCCGTCTTGATCTCAATTTCCATCTTTTTTCCTCTCTTTCCCTGAAAAAGCGAAGGGGCCGTTTATCCCTCTTCCTCTTTAATTTTTGCCGCCTTTCTAAGCAGAGAGCGAAGGGCGTCTTCCTCTCCCTTTTCCACAGCGTCCCGGATCTTTTTCAGGTTTTCCGTAAGGGTGTCAAGCTCTGTCACCAAAGCCTCTTTGTTATCGAGGAAGAGCCGGCTCCAAAGCACATCGTTGATGCGGGCCACTCGGGAAACATCCCGGTAGCTTCCGGCGGAGAATCCCTTATGCTCCCGGCAGCGGGGACTCATCACATAGGCGCAGGCCAGGGCATGAGGCGCCTGAGAGGTAAAGGCGATCACCCGGTCATGCTGCTGAGGCGTTGTCATAACAATTCTCCCAAAGCCCATTTTCCGGGCCAGAGAAGCGACCTCCTCTACAGCCCAATCCGGCGCGCCGCAGGGAGCGATCAAATAGGAAGCCCCCACAAAGATGCTGGGGTCGCTGGCGGAAAAGCCGCTGAACTCTTTTCCCGCCATGGGGTGCCCCGCCACAAAAATAAACTCCCGCCGCTCTTTCAGCTGCTCCATTCCTTTACACACCGCGCTTTTGATGCCGCAGGTATCCGTCACGATACAGCCCTTTTTGAAAAGCTCTCCATGCTGCCGGACAAATTCCACAGCCGCTTCCGGATAGACGCACAGATAAATAAGGTCTGCCTCTTTCAGGTCAGAGACCGTCGCCTTTCCCCCAATAGCTTCCTCCGAACAGGCGTCCAGCAAGGTTTCCTCATCGGTGTCAATGCCCAGGACCTCGTAATCGTCCTGTACCTTCAGCGCTTTTGCCAGCGACCCGCCGATCAGTCCCAGGCCTACGATAACAATTTTCTTTTTCATAATGCGCTCACGGTTTCAAAGACCCGGTTTACCTTCCTGGAAAGGACCTCAAACTGGTCGGGTGTGATGGACTGAGCCCCATCGCAGAGGGCGTGGCTGGGGTCGTTGTGGACCTCGATGATCAGGCCGTCCGCCCCAATAGCGGCCGCGGCGATGGCAAGGGGTTCAATGAGCCAGTTGATCCCGGAGGCATGGCTCGGGTCCACGATCACGGGCAGATGAGAAAGCCTTTTGATCACGGGTACAGCCGAAATATCCAGCGTGTTCCGGGTGATGGTCTCATAGGTGCGAATCCCCCGTTCGCAAAGGATCACCTGCTCGTTTCCCTCCGCCATGATGTATTCGGCGCTCATCAAAAGCTCTTCAATGGTATTGGCCAGGCCCCTTTTCAGCAAAATAGGCTTATCAAGCTTTCCAAGCTGCTTCAAAAGCTCGAAATTCTGCATATTTCTTGCTCCCACCTGGATTACATCCACATCCTCAAACAGATCCAGGTGTTCAATGCTCATGATCTCTGTCACGATGGGAAGCCCCGTGAGCTTTCTGGCCTTTTTCAAAAGCTCCAGGCCCTGTGCCTTCATTCCCTGAAAGGCATAGGGAGAGGTGCGGGGCTTAAAGGCGCCTCCCCGCAGAAACTGTGCGCCGGATTTTTTCACGCTTTCCGCCACAAGACAGATCTGCTCTTCGCTTTCCACAGAACAGGGCCCGGCGATCATCGTAAGGCTGCCCCCGCCGATCTTCTGCCCTCCCGGCAGAGTGATCACCGTGTCGTCCGGGTGGAACTTGCGGTTTGCCTTCTTATAGGGCTCCTGTACCCGCTTTACGCTTTCCACAAAATCCTGAGCCGCCACATATTCGCTGTCGATCACGGTGGTATCACCGATCAAGCCCAGCACCGTGCTGTGAGTGCCCACCCAGGTGTTGACCTGCACCTCGTATTCAGCAGTCAGCTTTTTGATAAAAGCGTCTATCGTCTCCTGCTTTTGGTTGGGTTTTAATACAATGATCATTTTTGTTTCCTCTCTTCCTTCGCTTTGTCAGGGAGTCCCGGCAATGGATCGATCCACTTGTGTCAACCTTAGCTTCCGACACAAAAAAACGGAGCCCCCTGGCTCCGTTTTTTCCACTTCAAAACACTGCTCTCTCCAATACCGCAAAGTATCGGAAAAAGGCAAAATCCGGAAACGCAGCCGCCGTTATTTCCACACAGGAGAAAAAGCCCACGAAATCATAAATCGTGAACCAATAAAATAGCGGCTAAATCGTTCTGCGTTTAAGGAGACCATATATCCTGTATCCTCCGGACTGTTTTCTTTATCTTACCCCTTAAAAAAGCATTTGTCAAGAATTTTGTGCTTTAAAGCGACAAATCGGGATAAAGCTCCAGGATCTTCCTGACCACCGCCGCCTTGGAAACCCTCGCCTCTATCACCTGATCCGCCGCCTTCTCATAAAGAGGACAGCGTTCGCGGTAAAGCCTCTCAATGAACTCTCTTCGGTCAGTCCGCTGTAAAAGAGGCCTTTTCCTGTCGTTTTTCAGTCTTTCCTGGAGAAACGGCAGGGGCACCTTTAAATAGAGGATCTTAGCGCCGTTTTTATGAAACGCTTCCACATTCTCAGGAAACAAAACCGTACCTCCGCCGCAGGCAATCACAATTTCCTCCCTTTTGGACAGCTCCCGGACAGCCTGCCGCTCTCGTGCCCGGAACCCCGTTTCCCCAAACTTTTGGAACATCTCCGTGACGGTCCTTCCCTCCTGTTCTTCGATATACCGGTCCAGGTCGCAGAACTCCAGGGAAAGCTCTCTTGCGAGACGCTTGCCGATGGTGGATTTTCCACACCCCATAAACCCACAAAGGGCAATACATTTTCCCATTTTTCATCCTCCGAAACGGCGTTCCAGCTCTGCCTGCGCGTCGTGGATCAGCCTTAGCAGGTCGCCGTTTTGAAACTCAGTGCCGTACCATATTTTATGGGAATAAGCGGCCTGACACACCAACATCCCCATACCTCCCACTGCCTTGATCCCCTGCTTTTGGGCCAGCTTCATAAGCTCTGTCTGCGCGGGATTAAACACCGCGTCAAACACCGCCGCGCATCGGCCGATCACTGTTTCGCTCACCGGGCTGACATCGATATTGGGGTACATTCCAACACTGGTGGTATTGATCAGAAGATCATAGCGTTTACACGCTGACTCCAACTCTTCATAGGACTGCACCGTGATGAGAAAATTCTTATCCTCCCGGGCTCTGGCGTGCTTCGCAAGCCCTTCCGCCAAAGCGTGCGCCTTTTCATAGGAACCGCTGCGGTGTGCCAGTGTGATATGAAAATCGGGATGCTCCGCCGCCTGAAAGGCAATGGCCTTCGCGGCGCCGCCGTTGCCCAAAATCAAAAGCTCTCCCCGAAGGCTCAGCGAATGGACAGACAGAGAGACCGCCGCGCCGGGGCCGTCAGTGGTAGAGCCAAGCAATCTGCCCTGCGCCACTTTTACCGTGTTTACGGAACCGCACAGCTTCGCCCGATCGTCAATCTCATCCAGATAGGGAATGATCGCGCTCTTATGGGGAATTGTGATATTGAAGCAGTCAAGCCCCCGAAGCCGGGGCATAGCCGCTTCCAGATCCGGCACATCCATCACCTCATACTCCATGGGGATCCCGGAAAGGCGAAACAGGCGTTCCTGAATAAACGGAGACATGGTGTGAGCGATCGGGTGGCCGATCACGGCCGCTTTTTGAATTTTCATAGGGAAAGAGCCCCTTTCTTCCGGGATTTCTAAAATATTTCCGTTTCCCATATTGACAAAGCAGAATCCAGTCAATAAAATGTAGATAACCAAATCCCGCACAGCAGTAAAAGCTTTGTGCAATGGATTGTACCACAGGCGGGCCGGTTTTGTCCATACCGCTGCCTGTGGCAAATTCAGATTAGAAAGTTAGGAGGAACAAGAAATGGTGTTAGAAAAAGTCAAGACCATTCTCTGCGAGCAGTTTGGTGTGGACGAAGACTCCATTACCCCAGAGACCGCTTTAGCTGATGATCTGGGCGCCGATTCTCTCGATGTGGTGGATCTTTTGATGTCCATCGAGGACGAGTTTGAGGTGGAGGTCCCGGACGAAGATGTAGAGAATATTAAGACGGTTGGCGCTTTGGTGGAGTACATCGAAAGTAAGTCCAACACCTGATTTTCACGGCACAATTCTTTTCTTTGCAAAATTTTAGCGCCTGAAACCGTTTTCAGGCGCTTTTTCTTGCAAAACACGGCCTTTCCCGATATAATTTGACAAAAGACAATTTTTGCCCGAAAGGACTGTTTGTTATGGCACAGCAGAAAAAAATGGTGGAAAGCATCACCTCCATGGAGGAAGACTTTGCCCAGTGGTACACCGATGTGGTAAAAAAGGCCCAGCTCATGGAATATTCCAGCGTAAAGGGCTGCATGGTCATTGAGCCTTATGGTTACGCCATTTGGGAGAATATTCAGAAGGACATGGACGCCCGCTTCAAGAAGCTGGGCGTAGAAAATGTGTACATGCCCCTTCTGATCCCCGAAAGCCTTTTGCAGAAGGAAAAGGACCATATCGAGGGCTTTGCCCCGGAGTGCGCGGTGGTCACCCAGGGCGGCGGAGAAAAGCTGACGGAAAAGCTTTTTATCCGGCCCACCAGCGAGGTGCTTTTCTGCGAGCACTATCAGAAGATCATTCATTCCTACCGCGACCTTCCCAAGCTCTATAATCAGTGGTGCTCTGTGCTTCGCTGGGAAAAGACCACCCGTCCCTTCCTCAGAGGCATGGAATTTTTGTGGCAGGAAGGCCACACTATGCACGAAACAGCCGAGGAAGCCCAGGAATTCACTTTAAAAATGCTGCGAGTCTACGAGGATGTCTATCGGGATACCCTGGCCATTCCTCCCGTAGTGGGCAGAAAGACGGAGAAAGAAAAGTTTGCCGGTGCGGAAGCGACCTATACTCTGGAGCCCATGATGCACAACGGCGTTGCCCTTCAGGGCGGCACCACTCACTATTTCGGAGACGGTTTTGCCAAGGCCTTCGATATCTCCTTTACCGGAAGAGACAATGCTCTACAGCATCCCTTCCAAACCTCCTGGGGCATGAGCACCCGCCTGATTGGCGCGCTGATCATGGTTCACGGAGACGACAACGGCCTGGTGCTTCCCCCGAAGATCGCCCCCGTTCAGGTAGTGATTGTTCCCATCGCCCAGCATAAGGGGGGCGTTCTGGAAAAGGCCAGAGAGCTTGCGGACCGACTACAGGAAAAATTCCGGGTCAAGCTGGACGAAAGCGACAACTCTCCCGGATGGAAATTCGCCCAGTATGAAATGCAGGGCGTTCCGCTGCGCCTGGAGATTGGCCCCAAGGATCTTGAGCAGGGCCAGTGCGTATTGGTGCGCAGAGATAACCGGGAAAAGATCTTCACCTCTCTTGACAATCTGGAGGAAACCGTTGAAAGCCTTCTCTCCTCCCTGCATCAGAACCTGTACCAGCGGGCCCTTCTCAACCGGGATTCCAAAACCTTCGCTGCCAGAAATTACGAGGAGTTCCTGGATATTTCCCAGAACAAGCCCGGCTTTATCAAGGCCATGTGGTGCGGAGACAGCGCCTGCGAGGACAGGATCAAGGAAGAGACCGGCGGCGTAAAATCCCGCTGCATCCCCTTTGAGGAAGAGCATCTTTCCGATGTGTGCGTCTGCTGCGGGAAGCCCGCCCGCCATATGGTGTATTGGGGAAGACAGTATTAAACCGGTTTCAAAAGCGCGTTTTTTGGAAAATACTCACTTTTTCTTCTTGGAAAACCTTTACTTTTTAGAAACTCTGTAATAGAATAAAGATATCCTACGGCAAGCCCTTTGATGGCTGTCATTATTTCTGAACCTTAGGAGGAAAAAAGCATGGCAAAGTTAAAGATTGGTTTCATCGGCTGCGGTGGAATCGCTAATCAGAAGCATCTCCCCGGCATGTCTCAGCAGAAAGAGTATGTCGACCTGGTCGCTTTCTGCGATTTGATCCCCGAGAGAGCAGAGAAGGCGGCAAAGGAGTACGGCACTCCCGACGCGAAGGTCTATACCGACTATCATGAGCTTCTGGCCGATCCCACGATCGACGCTGTTCACGTACTTACCCCCAACATCGCTCACTGTGAGATCACCATCGCCGCTTTGGAGGCCGGCAAGCATGTGCTTTGCGAGAAGCCTATGGCCGCTACCACCGCGGATGCCAAAAAAATGCTGGAGGCCAGAGACCGCACCGGCAAAATGCTGACCATTGGCTATCAGTATCGTCACTTCCCCGCCAATCAGGTGGCAAAGAAGGTTGTTGACGAGGGATGGCTGGGCGATATCTATTATGCTGAGGCCTCTTATCTGCGTTATCGCGGCGTTCCCACCTGGGGCGTATTTACCGACAAGTCCAAGCAGGGCGGCGGACCCCTGATCGACATCGGCACCCACACTCTGGACTTCACCCTGTTCCTGATGAACAACTATGATGTAGAGTATGTTGTGGGAACTTCCTTTGAGAAGCTGGGCCGTATTCTGGATCCCGCTCATCAGGGCCAGTATGACCATCGCGGAAACCCCAACTCCTGGAATAACGAGACCTACGATGTGGAAGATTCCGCTGTAGGCCATATCAAGATGAAGAACGGCGCCGTCATCAACCTGCGTGCCTCCTGGGCCATCAACATGGCGAAAGAAACCGGCGCAAATAACGAGGCCTACACTACACTGGCAGGCACCAAGGGCGGCCTGGACACCAAGGAGGACCGCGTTCGCCTGAACCATATCGTCGGCGGATATCCCACCGTTTCCTGGGTTGGCGAGAAGGTTGCCGGTTATATCCCCGGGTTCAGCCAGGGTCCCGCTCCCATCTCCAAGGAGCATGAGATCTGGGTAAAGGCTCTTCGCGGCGAGGGCGAGCTCTTCGTCACGGCAGATCAGGCTTTCTGCGTTACAAAGATCCTTGACTCTATCTACTATTCTTCCAAGCACAACAAGCCTGTCTATTTTGACAGTGAAGGCATGCCGATCTTCGACTAAGTTTTTCCTATCTCTGATCTATCCTGTGCCTTTGCCTAACCGCAAAGGCACAATTTCTATCAGGTCTTCCTGAAACCAATCAAATCATAGAAAGGATGAGTAAGATGGATCATATCAATTTACAGCTTTACTCCTTCGGCCATGAGTGCACGCTCAGCCTGACAGAGAAAATCAAGACCGCTGCCCAGATGGGCTTTTCCGGCGTGGAATTTGCCCGCGGCTATGAAGACCTCCCTGTGGAGACGGTAAAGCAGGCGCTGGACGAGTCCGGTGCAAAGGCTGTTTCCGCGCATGTGATGCTGAACTTTATGGAGGAGGATATTCCCTATCTTGCCAAGCTGGGCGTCAAAGCCGTGTTCTGTCCTTCCGCTGCCTTTTCCAATAAAGAAGAGGCCAAGGAGCTTGCGGAAGACCTGAACCGTTTCGGAAAAATGGCAAAACAGCACGGCATGTTCGTAGGCTATCACAACCACACCAGCGAGTTTACCGAGGACGGCGGAAAGTATCTGATGGACTGGCTCATCGAGTACAGCGACCCGGACCTGGTCGCCTTTGAGATTGACTGCGGATGGGCTTCCGCTGCCGGCGTTGACCCCATCGCCTACATTCAGAAGCACGCCGGACGCATCGCGGCCATCCACATCAAGGAAAACAGTGATGTCATCGGAGCGGATCCGCCCCGCTCCCGTTATGACAAAACGCCCCAGCCCAAGTTTGATTTGGACGAGAACGGCAAACCTATTTTCCCGCCGGAATTCCTGAAAAAGATACAGGCGCGGGAAAAGCTGAATGTGGCTCAGGGCTCCGGAATCGTAGACTGGAAAGCGGTCAAAGCCGCTGCCGACGCTCAGCGCAGCGATGTGCTCTATGTGGTAGAGCGCGAGGCGAACTATGGCGGGAAAGACAGGATCTCCTGCCTGAAGGAAGACATCGCCTGGCTCAAGGCAAATATCTGAAAGAATAATATCATAGACAAGGCGCCCACAGTCATCTGGCTGTGGGCGCCTTTCTTCTTCCTTAAAAATCCGGGATCAGTCCAGAAAAAGCAGCTCTAAAAGCCTTGTGCCGGTCTTTGTGCGGAAAATCGTCTCTTTCACTTTTTCCACCGCGCTTTGTTCCATATTTCCCTCAAAAATATTTACAAGAAAATCCGCTTCCACCAATGCCTGATAATCCGCCCCGTCGATCTTATCATAGGTATGATGATGACCCACCAGGAAACAGACGCGCTCAATCAGCTCCTTGGAATATCCCAAGCCCTGAAGCATCTCCTTCGCAATACCCGGGCCCTCCTTTTCCTGATACTCCCCCGCGGCGCTTTTGTACTTCTCCAGGCTGGGCCTGATACCAATATCGTGCACTAGCGCCGCCGTTTCCAATATATCCTGAAGTGATCCGGAGAAGCCCTCCCCCTCGCCTATGGTTTTGGCAAAGGCGTAAGCCTTCAAAAAGTGGTTGACCCGCTCCACACAGCCGGCCTCATACTCTGACATTTTTAAAACCAAAGCGGACTGATCCACTTTTATTTTCCCCCTTCCTGCGCGATCCAATAGCGACGAAAACATTCTCCATTTTCTTCTATCCTGTTTTCCATTACACCGCCGCAGGCCTCAATCACCGCGGCCGAAGCGCGGTTTTCTTCCCGGCAGGTAACCAGCACCCGTTCTATGCCCCGTTCCTTTGCCTTTTCCAGACACAGCGCCAGCATACAGGGCGCGTAATTTTTTCCCCGGCAGGAGGGGCGAATCCCATAGCCGATATGCCCGCCGGTACGAAACAGCGCGTCTGTCAGATGGTGACGCAGGTCTACTGCTCCCAAAAGCGCTCCGGATGGATCTGTCAAAAAATAAGTGTGGGAGGTGACCAGCTTTGAATCTTCCCGGAAACTGCGCCCGGCGATATTCTGCTTTAACCACTCGTCAAGACTCTCTTCCCCTCTTCGCTTCAAAGAGCCGGGGATAATTCGCTCTTTTCCCCACGCTTCCCGATATACCTCTATTTCTTCCCGCTTTGCCTCTTCCGGTAAAATGAGAGAAAGCCCTCTCTTCTCCGCCTGCTTCCGGTAGTATTCGGCAGCAGTCATCGAGTAAAAGCACAGGTCGCGCACATCGCCGTTATAGAGCACGGTAGCCTGAGAAAGCCTTCCCTCAAACCGAAACCCGCATTTTTCAATGACACGCCGGGAACGGTCGTTCTCCGGGTAATGCGTGATGGAAAGGATCTTTGCCTGACGGGTCTGAAACACATAATCGATCACCGCTTCGCAGGCCTCTGTCATCAAGCCCTTTCCCCAATAGCTTCTGGAAAGGGCATATCCCAGGCTCAACGCCTTTTCCACGCCCGGACGCCGCACATCCGGCTCTATGCCGACGGAACCGATCACCCTTCCGCTTTCCCGGTCCTCCATAGCAAAGACCATCGCGGGTTTCTCAGGATCGGTGAATAATTGGATCACAGCACGGCTTTCCTCTTTTGTTTCATGGGGCTCCCATCCGGCGTTCGGTCCCACCTGGGGATCCCGAGCGTACTCAAAAAGATCTTCCGCGTCCTCCATTTTCCAGGGACGAAGAAAAACCCGCCGCGTTGAGATCGCATTTTCAAAAACCATTCTTTCCTCCCGGTTGCCAACTCGCTGCACTCATCATTTTTTTAGGGCGAGCGCCATGGCGACCCAGCCCTTTTCCTCCCGGCGTTCCAGGACCACAAAATCCTTTTCCACCGCTTCCAGCACATTCGCTTCTCTCTGGTCGATGATCCCGCTGATGATATAAACGCCCTCCGGCTGTAAAAAAGAAGGCACATCCCGCGTCAGCTCGATCACCACATCAGCCACAATATTGGCCGCGACCACCTGGAATTTCCCCGTCACCTTCTCTGCCAGGCTGCCGCAGATCCCGGTAAATTGCTTCTCCACCTGATTGTTGGCCGCGTTTTCCCTTGCCGTCTTTACCGCCAGGGGGTCAATGTCCACGCCCACCGCGCTTCGCGCACCCAAAAGCAGCGCCGCCACCGACAAAATTCCGCTTCCGCAGCCCACATCCAAAAAATCCGACCCGGGGACGACATATTTTTCCAACAGCTCCAGACACAGCCGGGTCGTCTCGTGGGTCCCGGTCCCAAAGGCGATCCCAGGCTCCAGATTCAAAACGATCCTTCCCTGTGCTTCAAAGCTCTCTTCCCAAATGGGCCGGATCAAAAGCTTCTCCCCCACGGGAACAGGCTTAAAATATTTTTTCCAGTTGTTGATCCAATCCTCCTGGGCGCAGCTTGCGCAGGTGACCTCACAGGGGATCTGTTCCGCTGTACAGCGCTCCTGCAAAAAGGAGACCGCTTCATTGGGATTTTCTTCCGGGCTGATATACACATGGATCCACGCCTTTGAGCGATCCTTGTTCAAAAGCTCTTCGTCGATCAGATCGATGTGAGCGATCTCCAGCGCCTCTTCTTCTAAATGGGAATAGTCTTCCATATAAATGCCATAGGGCACTACCATATTGGCAATACTGGCCACCAACTCAGCCTGCTGAGCCGGCACCTCCAAAATGATCTCTGTCCAGTTTGTCTCCATCTTCCCCATCATCCTTTTCTACGGCGCTGTTTCAAAACCTGCCGTTTCTGAATATTCCTCCAAGACTTCTGATTTATTTTATCCTACTTCCCACCATTTTTCAACCCGAATCAAGAAAGGGAACTTCGCTATGACGAAAAGGAAATTTCTGATCCAGGGCGCTCTGCTCACGCTGGTCTCTCTGTTTCTGCGGATCACCAATATGGGATACCGCTCTTATCTTTCCCAAAAGATTGGCTCGCAGGGTATGGGGCTTTATCAGCTGGTGTTCTCCGTTTTCACCCTCACTGTTACCCTCTCCACCTCCGGCATCAGTCTGGCGGTCACACGAATGGTCTCTGCCGCTATTGCGGCCAACCGCAGGGAGACCATCCGCTCCATCGTAGCCCGATGCTTTGCCTTTTGCCTTATCATCAGCCTTTCTATCGCCGCTCTGCTTTTCTTCCTTTCCGATCCGGCCGCAGAAGTTTTCCTCAATAACAAAGAAGCGGCCCCATGCCTGAAGATTCTGGGCCTCGGCCTCCCCTTCATGGCCCTGTGTACCTGTATGAAGGGCTATTTTTTAGCGGTGGACGAATCCCTTTACACCGCCTCTTCTGATGCCCTGGAACAGATTTTGACTATCCTAGCCACGGTGTTCTTTTTCTGGCATTTTGCCCCTCAGGGGATCGAAGCCGCCTGTCTTGCCGCTATGACCGCCTCCTCTTTGGGCGAGGCCGTTTCCTTTCTCAGCAGTTTTTTGGCCTACCGCAGAAGCCTGAGAAAAAACGCGGCAAAAAAAGGAAAAAAAGCCAAAGGAGTCCTGAGAGGTCTTGCCCACATCGCTTTGCCCTGCACCTTGAGCTCTGCGGCAAGAAGTCTTTTGAACACGGGAGAAAACCTCTTGATCCCCCGAGAGCTGCAGCGCTTTGGCCTTAGTTACTCCGTTTCTCTTTCCCAATACGGCCTTTTACAGGGAATGGCCATGCCAATGCTCTATTTTCCCTCTTCGTTTCTGACCTCCTTTGCCTCTCTGCTGATCCCCAAAATTGCAAAGGAGCGGGAAAAACACCATGAAAAAGCCGTAGCTCATATCACGGCAAAGGCGGTCCATTACGCCATTGCTTTCGGGTTTTTCTTTTCAGCGATCTTTCTCACCTTTGGAAACAGCTGGGGGCAAGCGTTTTACCACAGCGAAAGCGCCGGGCAATATCTGACCGTTCTCGCGCCCATCGTCCCGCTCATCTATTTGGATGTGGTGGTAGACAGCCTCCTCAAAGGGCTTGACGAGCAGTTCAACTCCATGAAATACAACTTTTCCGACTCGCTGATCCGGGTGATCCTGGTGCTCTGCCTGCTGCGTAATTTCGGGATGGAGAGCTATGTGGGGATCTTGTTTTTCAGCACTATTTTCAACGCCGCCTTAAGCCTGCACCGCTTGTTAAAGGTGGCGAAAGTTCAGCTTTCTCTTGGAAAAACCATCCTTTCTCCACTATTCTGCGCGGCGGCCTCCGTGTTGATCTGCCGGGCGGTCCTTTCCGGGATCTCCGTTCAAAACTCCTTTTCTCTGCTCTTTTTGCAGCTATTATGCTCCGGTATCCTGTTCTCTGCCGGATATTTTGGTCTGGAAAAAGGCTATTGGGCAAAAAAAGAGACCACAAAAAGCAGTTTCTCACAAAACAACCTTTCTCGGTCTCTCTTGCATTGATGTTCAGCCGATGAGCATCCGGCCCTCCGGCAGGATCAAATCACCCTTTCCCTTTTTCTTCATCATAATGGAAAGGCCAAAGGAGATGGGACCCACCCGCCCGATCAGCATGGTAAGGATCAGACACAGCTTGGAAACAGGCTCCAGCGTAGGTGTAACACCGGCGGAAAGTCCCACCGTACCGAAAGCGGAAACCGCCTCGAACAGGGCGTCCAGCAGGGATACCTGGGGATTGAGGGCCGTGATGACCCCTACATTCAGAAGTACCAGCAGAAGCCCCAGCACTGCCACAGTAAAGGACTTATATACCTGGCTTTCAGAAAAGCGGTGCTTGAGCGTCACCGGCTCTCTGTCGCCGCGGATCGTAGAGCGAAGCGTTACAAACAGCACCACAAAGGTCGTCACCTTAATGCCGCCCGCCGTTGACCCGGGACAGCCGCCGATAAACATCAGAAAAGCGGACAGCAGCTTTGTCATGTCCTTTTGCGCTCCCACATCCACAGAGGCAAATCCAGCGGTCCTGGTATTGGCAGATTGGAAGAAAGCGGCGTTAAGCTTTTCAAAAAAGGAAAGCTCCTTCATGGTATTCCCGTATTCCAAGATGAAAAATCCCAGAGTCCCCAGCAAAAGAAGGCCCAAAGAGACACGCAGGCAGATTTGAGAATGGAAATTGAGCTTCGTCCTCTCCAGACGGCGGAATCTCGCCTTCAGCTTGCTTTCGTAGATATTGGCAACCACCACGAAGCCCAGGCCGCCGATGATGATCAGAAATGACACGGTCAGACTGACAAGCGGATCTCCCGCGAAGGCGGAAAGGCTGGAATTTCCGGGAATAAATCCCAAAACATCGAAGCCCGCGTTGCAATAAGCTGAAACCGCGATAAATACCGCGGGCCACACTCCCCTTTCGCCGTAAAGAGGCAAAAAGCGCAGCATCAGAAGGCCCGCTCCGATGGTTTCGCAGAGAAGGGTAAACCCCAGCACGAGCCGCAGCAGGAAGGAAAGCTCCGGAACCTGTCCCCCGGAGGTCTCGCTGAAAATCAACATTTCCCGGATTCCCATTTTCCGGCGGATTAAAAGGGAAAAGCCAATGGCAAAAGTGGCCAGGCCCAATCCCCCTACCTGGATCAGAAACAGGATCACGCCCTGCCCAAAAAGGCTCCAGGTGCGGAAGGTATCCCCGATAGACAGGCCAGTTACACAGGTGGCCGAGGTGGCGGTAAAAAGCGAATCCAGCAGTGACACGCCCCCAGACTTGTGGGAAACGGGCAGGAACAGCAGGATCGTACCCAGCACGATCAACAGCACAAAGCTGATCACGATCAGGCGTACCGGGGGAATCTCCTTTCTCCTTGAACCCGCCTTTTTTTCTCTCATCCATAACGCAGCCATCTAAAGCCTCCAATCCCTCTCTGAAAAGCCTTTGAACTCAGGCAAATAGCTTTTGTGACACCGGCATCTTCTGCAAAGCCAGAATCAGCGGGAGCCCTAACGCGTAGCCGACCACAAGCTCTCCCACAGCCACAGACAAAAAACCGGCTCCAAAAACGGCGAGGGAGAAATTGCCCCAGGAAAACACTCCGGCATCGGACAAGCAGGCGACCTCCAGGCCAACGATCAGGCCGTTTGCCAGCACAGGAGGCAGCGGAGCCAAAACAGGCACGCCCTTGATCCGGATCCTTTTAGCCGCCGTTGTGCCAAGGGCGGCCAAAAGCGTTGCCCCTGTTCCGAACACCCAATCCACGATCCCCAGAGGGCTTGCGAGGTTGGAAAGAAAACAGCCCAGCGTAAGCCCCGGAATCGCGGCGGGAGTAAATACCGGCAGTACACAAAGCGCCTCAGAAAACCGGAACTGCACCGCTCCATAAGCCAAATTCATCGCCGCCGCCAGATAAGTAAGGACAGCGTAAAGCGCCGCGATCACAGCGCCCTGCGCCAGAAAGCGGACTTTTCCCCCAGTTCTCATATTTAGTTCCTCCTAGTATTTTTTAAGGTCAGGATGTCGCGACTGACCACGGCGTACGCACGGGGTAAAAACCGTACGGCAAAAAATTCACGCCGTATGTTATAGAATACTATTTTTCAGAGGGAAAATCAAGATACGACTGCTGTTTCCTTGCTATATGGAAAAGCTGTTTTCTCTCTTGCGGTTTTTCGCAGAATCGCATATAATAGGTTTTATGATTCTGCGGGCATGGCGGAATTGGCAGACGCGCCAGATTTAGGTTCTGGTATCTTCGATGTGCAGGTTCAAGTCCTGTTGCCCGCACCACATCGCGGCGAATCCTTGTGGTTCGCCGCATTTTTCTGCGCAAAATTCGGCTTCACCGTTTGGATTGCCGCTCCTCTCCGAAAAAAGTCACGCTTGCTTCGCCTGTTCGCTTGCAGCGACTAAAAGCCGCTTGCGCACATCACGACGGCTCCACTGCGCTACCAACTTTTTTCGGGCAAAGGCAAAGGACATCTTTTTTGTATTACACAGTTCTGCAAAGTCTAAAATTTGCATGGTCACTGGACAATTTTTTCAAAAGAGAGCGGAAATATCTTTTTTGTAGCAAAACCACAAAAACTGGAAGAAGGGATTTATATCCCTCTTCCGGTTTTTATGATAAAAAACAGGACTTGAAACTGCATTTATTAAGAGAAGTTTCCCGCAGGGAAACTTCAGAAGATCTCCGAGCAAAGCGAGAAGATCTTTTGCCCCGCTTGCCCGCACAGATAAGTTGACAGACCGCCAGAGGATGGTCTGTCAACTTTTTGTAAACATTGTATGTTTATTATGGCGTTTTACGGAGAAACGCTGTACAATGAAATTATATTATTTTTAAATGATAACTTGAGAACACCTACCAAAGAACAGGAGGAAACAATATGACCATCAAAGAGGCCATGAAAGAAAGACACATGGTTCGCAAATACATTGATAGACCCATTCCCAGTGATTTGGTGGAAAAACTGAACACCAGAATCGCAGAAAACAATCAGACACATAGTCTCTCTCTTTCCCTTGTGACAGGAAACGCTGATGGCTTGGGGGCTTTGGCAAAGATGCTCGGCAAGGGGGTCAAGAATTATATTGTTTTGGCCGGTCCGGACTCAGCTGACCTTAACGAAAAGCTGGGCTACTGTGGCGCAGATATGATTTTGTATGCACAGACTCTTGGTCTCAACACCTGGTGGGTTGGTGGAATGTACAATGCCAAGGGCGCACAGAAAAACATGAACAGCGGAGCTGTGCGTATCAACGGTGTGCTGGCAATCGGTTATGGTCAGACACAGGGTATTCCGCATAAGTCCAAAACCGCAGCGGAAATCAGCAGCTACGAGGGAACCGCTCCTCAGTGGTTCATTGATGGTGTAGACGCCTTGCTTCTGGCTCCTACTGCTCTGAACAAGCAGGCATTCACAGTCAGGGGCGACGGAAACAGAGTGTACCTTACCTGTAACAGCGGCCATTTTGCAGGCATTGATCTGGGCATCGGAAGGTATCATTTTGAAGTCGGTGCTGGGAAAGATAATTTTGAGTGGGCATAAAAACATCTATAGTGTTTCGCTATTACAAAAACTGGACTTGAACCTGCAATAAAAAATCCAGGCAAGCGTTAACGCTTGCCTGGATTTTTTGTTCGCAGAACCGCAAATGAAACGATCAATTCTCTTCGTCCCCGCGCTGTTTGGCTTCTCCCAGCCAGGGAGAGACACCAAAGCCCAGGATCATAGTAAACAAAGGCTGGAGAAAAATCAAACCGATAGCATAAAGAAAGCCGTGGCCGAAGGCTCTGCTCAGCTTATACATGGACATGGCGTAGATGACCCAGCCAGTTATTGTAACGACAACAGAGGCTGCGCGCTCTATAGGGTACTGCCCGAAAAATCCTTCCAAAACGAAGCCCAGCGCGATCAAAAAACCGCTGATCCAGAACCACAGGGGCCTCCAGGAGATCTTATAGCGGATATAGCTGCTGTAAATAGGGATCAGGCTCTTCCAGCCGCCCTGGCCCGCCTTTTTGAAAAGACGCCAGTAAGCTACCACCTGCAGCAAATAGCTCATCAGGAAAAACATGGCAAGAGCGCCCAGGATAACACCGGCAACAGCGATGGCGATCTCGGCTTTTAAGAGAACATCTCCCAAATCATGAAACAGATTGACAAGCTCAGTCACCATAACGGCCTCCTTCCGGAGATAACCACAAATTTCACAGGTTTCCCCTCACTCTTTCAGCATGAAGCAGGACAAAGCTCTGTTCTTCTGTCTCTCATTATAGAGGATAGCGAAAAAGATTACAACGATTTTCCTCACCAGGCAGAGATTCTTCCCCATCTTCCTTTCCGGATAAAAGGAGTGTTTTCTGTCATTCAACTGGCTGAACCTGCGGTTCCTATTCCTCTTCGTTCATGACGGAGGCATATTTCATCAGCGCTTTCAGCCTCGACTCAAACAACGGCGCAGGGACCAGGGCAAGCCCTTCCTCGTCGCTGCTGAGCACGATCAACCGCTGCCCGCCGGTGAGTCCGAATTTCTCCCTTGCGGCCTTGGGGATCACCAGCTGTCCCCGTTCGTTGATGGTGACGCTGCCCCAAACATTCTTGCCCTTGGGCGCCGGAGGGAGCATACCGATTTTCTCCTCTGTTTCCGTTTTCAGAAGACTGTCGATGGTAACGCCGTAAAAGTCCGCCAGACGCTTACATTTTTCGATGTCCGGCGTGGTGGCTCCGCTCTCCCACTTTGCGTAGGATTGGCGGGAGATCCCGATCTTTTCCGCAAGCGCTTCCTGAGAAAGCCCGTGCATATTCCTAAGCATCATCAGATTATTCTTCAGCATACCTATTCTCCTTAAAGATCAATTCTTTCAAAGCTTCGGCAAGCGCCCCGATAGGACAGCGCCGTGAGGAACAGATAAGAAAGGATCCCCAAAGCGAGTAGGAGAAGCTGTAAAGAGAAGTGTTCAAAGCCAAAGGCATTGAGGCTTTCCAGGCCCGGAATATGGTGCAGGGTCTCCCCTGCCCCGATCACAAGAAAGGCCGCGATAATATGGGTGACAAAGGGCCTTGCGAATCGATAGGCAGTTCTGAAGAACCCGCCGATAAAAAGGAGGTTAAATAAGCCGAAAATGAAAAACGCCACGCCCAAAGCAAAGGGATTCGCGTTCATCAAGGCATTGCTTTTGTACACCGCAGCGTCCTTTAAAAGTGTCATGCGCACTGCGGTCACGCCTGTCATCAAGAGCATGGCGCACAGCTCAATAAAGCAGGAGAAGAGGAACTTGCCTTTCACTATATCCTTTTTGGCCACCGGAAGTAAGGCTGAAAAGACAACATCATTTGCCTCCCGGGCACTTTGGAAGCTCTGGAAAATGCCCAGAGTCACGAAGAATACACCGCAGAGAATCGGATATCCGGGAACCAAAAACAGAAGCCCGAAAGCGATAAACAGATAGGACAAAACAGAGGCGCTGAGCGTCAGTTCTTTTTTCAAAATATTTTTCATGTCCTCGCCTCCTTTTCCAAGCGCAGGACAGTTTGTTCCAGGGTCTCCCCGGAAAGAGAGAAGGAATCCTGAAAACTTCGGACCGACATGGCAGCCCGGATCGTCCCCGCCGAAATATAGATAATATCATCCGCGCATTTTTCCAGATCCGAAATGATATGGGTAGAAAAGAACACCGAAACACCCTTGTCCCGAAGCCCGGTAAAAATATCCAGCAGCTCGTCCCGGGAGAAGGGGTCCAGTCCGCTGGTGGGCTCATCTAAAATGAGGATCTGTGATCTGTGAGAAAGGGCCAAAAGCAAATTAAATTTCACCTTCATACCCTCGGAAAGCTCCAGCGGCGTTTTGTTCTCTTCCAAAGCGAACAGCTTTCTGTAGCTTTGATAGGCGGAATCGTCCCAGTTGGGGTAAAAGCGTTTCGTCACTGAAACAATGTCCCTCAGCTTCTTTCTGGGATACCAGCTGACCGTGCCGGTAGAATAGCTGATCCGCTGCTTGATCTGAGCCTCGTTCCCGATCAGGGGAATCCCAAAATAGGTGATCTCCCCGGCGTTTGGATGAATGAGATTCAGCATGGATTTGATCGTAGTGGTCTTGCCGGAACCGTTTCGACCGGCAAAACCCGTTATTCTGCCTTTTTCCAGTTCAAATGAGACATCATTCAGCCGAAAGGAGGGATATTCCTTCCGCAGGCCTTTTACCGTTACAATGCTCATAATTTCCCCCTAAGTCAAATTTGTATGATTATTGTAACACATAGCTGCAAAAAAGACTATATTCCAAACATTGCAAAAACAGAGAAATCCTGTTGCGTTTAGCTGCCGGAAGCGTTTCGGCGATCGCATACGCCGCAAGGTTTTGCCTCCCGCAGCGCCAAATCACTGGACTTCTCCGGAAAACCATGATATGATTGTGTTATAAGAGTAATTTGTTTCACCTTACAGAAAGGATATTTCCATGAACACTCGTATCTGATTCGAATAAAAAATCGTAAATAAGCTTGGCATACAGCTGTCAGGCCTGATTTTTTGTTCCCCGGATAGGAGTGTTTTTTTCATGCCCAAATACAACCCTTTCAATCGAAATATCTTTTGCCTTTGCACTGTCTCCCTTTTGCAGGGACTGGTATTTTACGGCCCTATTGCCACCCTATATCGAAAATCTTCCGGGCTTTCCATGGAGCAGATCGCTTTGATTGAAAGCTGTTCTCTGCTACTTTCCTTATTACTGGAAATGCCTTGGGGGATCGCTGCGGATCGTATCGGCTATAAAAACACCATGGTGGTGTGCTGTTGTCTTTTTTTCCTCTCAAAGGTCGTCTTTTGGCAGGCTCACGGTTTTCCCGCCTTCCTGATCGAACGGCTGATGCTTTCCGTGGTGCTTTCCGGCCTGTCGGGAGTGGATTCCGCTCTGCTCTATCTCTCCGCCTCTCCCCAAAGCCGTCAAAAGGTCTTTTCCCTCTACGAAGCGTTGGGAACTGCCGGGCTGTTGACTGCTTCTCTCCTTTTTTCCCTATGCTTTTCCGAAGATCACCGCAGGGCCGCATTCTGGACAATGATCGCTTACGGGGCAGCCATGGTCCTCTCCTTTTTTCTTACAGAGCCCCCTCACCCTCCCCGATCTTCGGAAGAGAAAGGCGTTTTGGGGAAGGTAATCCTTTCCATAGTGAAGCGTCCCAGGCTCCTTTTGCTGCTGCTGGCCTTTGCCCTTTTTCAGGAAACCCGGCAAACCGTCACCGTGTTTTTGAATCAGCTTCAATACCAGCGGGCCGGCGTTTCGGAGGATCTGTGGGGAGTGATCCTGGGAGGGATGCAGCTGTTAGGGCTCTTAGGTATTTTTTCAGAAGAGCTTACCAGGTTTTTGGGAGAGCGAGCCTCTCTGCTTTTCCTGACGGGAGCGGGCGGTCTATCCTGCTTGATGTTAGCCCAGACGGCCTCCCCCATCCTGTCCGTCCTGGGAGTTGCCGCACTGACGCTGTCCGGAAGCCTTCTTTCCCCTCTGCAATCTGTGCTGCAAAACCGTGAGGTCCTCACTCCCTATCGCGCAGCCGAACTCTCCGTATACGCCATGATTCTGGACAGCGCTGCAGTCTTTACCAATCTTGTTTTCGGGAGGGCGGCGGATCTCTCCTTGCCTTTGGCTTTCCGGATCGGCGGAGGCTTTTGCCTTTTTGCCTGCCTGCTTTTGGGCTGCTGCAAATCGAAAGGCACTCCTCTTTCCCGTTAATTTCCCGCCGCTGCCGAATGAGGGAACCAGGAAAACCTTAAAGGTTACCATCCCAAAGCGTCAGCAACAGCGTCTTTGATTCCTTCGGAGGAAATGGTGGCGCCGGTGATCGCGTCCACCTGTGTAGACTGGGAAGACAGGATCAGGCCGATCACCTCTTCCGCGCGGGAAAAATAGCGGGGCGTTTCCGTATGATCGACCACCTGGATTTCTGTGACCTGCCCGTTGGATACGGTAACGCTCACCGTGATCGGGCCGTTGCGCCCCTGGGCGGATCCGGTATAAACTCCGTCTGCAAGGCCCGTTTCCGGAAAAGCAGGTTCTGAGCTTTCCGGTTCCGGAACGGAGCTTTCCGAAATGGGACCTTCTGAAACAGGGGCGGGGCTTGGCGTATCAGAGGGCGCGGGGGTCTCCCTTTCAGAAGCGGGCGAGGCAGTAGGCTTCGAGCTGACCGGCTGCTCAGCGGCAGAGCTTACCGGCGCCTTGCTGACACTCTCCCGCGCCTCTGCGGACCATCGTTCCGGCAGATGGATCCCAACATCCGCTAAGTGAAAAATAAGCAAAGCCGCCAGACATACCGTCAAAAGCCTGTGGGCGGGCATCCATTTTTTTCCAAGCCGCTTTCTCAGCAAATAGCTAAGCGCCAATAAAATCGTAAAAAGGAAGCACACACTTCCGAAATTCAGGGTAAAAAGGACCGGCGCAAGCACGATGTCATTCCCGGATGCGTCCGGAAAATTCCCTGCCAACAGGCCGTGAGCAGCCCCGAAGACCAGCATCAGTATCCCACAGGGAATATGAAGTTTATGAAAAAAGCGATTCAGGGCTCTCACCCCGCTGACCCGCGCTGCAAACCGCAGGATCTCTATCAGGCAGAAAGCCAAAGAAACCCAGGCAAAGATCTGACTTACCAGCATATTGCCCTTCCTCCTATCTCTTATTCTATTTTTAAATACGAGCCAAACCGCCAAAACCATTCAAAAAGGCCATAAATTCCTTTTGGGCCCGGTAAAAATAACTTGCGGGACTATTCTCTCTGGATATCTTTTCTCAAAGCCTATCCCTTGTCAGCAGGCCCTGTTCCATGCTACAATGTCAGAAAGAGCAACAACAGAGAGCTCCACTTTCAATTTGTACCAAAACGGCCCACGAGAGCCTGCCACAAGCGCGATAAAAGGAGTGACGCCATATCAAAATCGTAGTGTTGGACGGAAAAAGCACCAACCCCGGAGATCTTTCCTGGAAGCCGCTGGAGGCTCTGGGAGAGCTTACCGTATACGACGACACGTCCTACGATCAGATCGTCTCCCGGGCAAAGGAGGCAGAGGCCGTCATCTTAAACCGCTGTGTGATCGACCGCCCTTTGATGTCCAGGCTTCCCAGGCTGCGCTTTCTGGGGACGCTTGCCACCGGCTACAACTCTATCGACACAGAAGCTGCCAGAGAGAGGGGGATCCCGGTGTGCAATGTGCCGGACTACTGCACAAGCTCTGTGGCCCAGCACGCCTTTTCTCTGCTGCTTTCGCTCTGCGGCCGCTGCGAAAGCCAAAGCCGAAGCGTAAAGGAGAAGGGCTGGGAAACAGCTGAGCGTGCCGTCATGCAAAGCCCCATTCCGGAGCTTTTCGGAAAAACCTTCGGGATCCTGGGCTTTGGAGATATCGGACAGGCCGCGGCAAGGATCGCTTTGGCGTTTTCCATGGAGGTCATTTTTTATAACCGCAGCAAAAAGGACTTCCCGGGCTGCACGCAGGTTTCTCTTCCGGAATTGTTTCAAAGAAGCGATGTGCTTTCCATCCACTGTCCCCTGACAGACGAGACCCGGGGCCTGGTGGACAAGCATCTGCTCTTCTCCATGAAGCCCACCGCCCTTTTGATCAACACGGCCCGGGGCGCCATCGTCCGGGAGAAGGATCTGGCCCAGGCGTTGAACGAGGGGCGCATTGCCGGAGCGGGCGTGGATGTGCTTTCCCAGGAGCCGCCCGCTGAAGACCATCCCTTGCTGCACGCCAAAAACTGCATCCTCACTCCCCATATCGCCTGGTCCTCCAAAGAGGCTAGGCAACGGCTGATCCAGATCGTCGCGGATAATTTAAAGGGCTTTTTATCCGGCGAGACCCAGCATGTAGTAAATCCATAGCGGCAAATACAATACGAAAGGAATGATCGTCCCATGACAAGCTTTACTTATCAGGCTCCCACAAAAGTCCTCTTTGGTGAGGGCGCCGTCTCACAGGTTGGCGACCTTCTGAAGGAGCAGGGCGCAAAGAAGGTTTTGATCCATTACGGCTCAAGAAGTGCAAAAGAAAGCGGACTTCTGGATAAAGTCTGCAAGGCCTGCGAGGCGGCAGGGGTCGCCTTTGTCACCCTGGGAGGCGTAGTGCCCAACCCCAGGCTTTCCCTGGTTTACGAGGGCATTGAGCTGTGCAGAAAGGAAGGGGTGGATTTCCTGCTGGCCGTGGGCGGAGGCAGCGTGATCGATTCCGCCAAAGCCATCGGCTACGGACTTGCTAACGACTTTGATGTATGGGAGCTGTACGACAAAAAGCGGGAGGCGTCGGCCTGTATGCCCATCGGCTGTGTGCTCACCATCGCTGCCGCGGGCAGTGAGATGAGCGATTCCAGCGTGATCACCAAGGATGAAGGCGGGATCAAAAGAGGCTACAACAGCGCTCTGTGCCGCTGTAAATTCGCGGTGATGGATCCGGAGCTCACCTATACCCTTCCCCCCTACCAAACCTCCAGCGGCGCAGTGGATATTATGATGCACACCATGGAGCGCTATTTTGTCACGGAGGACACGCTGGAGCTGACGGACGGCATGGCAGAGGCGCTGCTGCGCACCGTGATGAAAAACGCGCTGATCTTAAAGGACGACCCCAGGAATTATAAGGCCCGGGCAGAGATCATGTGGGCCGGAAGCCTCTCTCATAACGGCCTGATGAACTGCGGGGGTCCCAAGGGCGACTGGGCCTCCCATCAGCTGGAGCACGAGCTGGGCGGAATGTTCGATGTGGCCCACGGCGCAGGGCTTGCCGCCGTATGGGGAAGCTGGGCAAGATATGTGTATGAGGAAAAGCCGGAGCGCTTCGCCCAATTTGCAAATCGTGTTTTCGGGATCCCGGAAACGGGAAATCCTAAAAAGGCCGCTCTCTTGGGGATAGAAGCCATGGAGGACTTCTACCGCAGTATCCACATGCCCACTAACTTAGAGGAGCTGGGCCTTTCCGTTACAGACGAACAGATCCGGGAGTTGGCCAAAAAATGTGCTTACGGCGGGCGCACCATCGGAAGCTTCCGGGCGCTGGACCAAATGGATATGGAGAAGATCTATCGGATGGCCTTAAAGGGAAAGGCATAAAAGAGACTCTGAACTTTTTCGGCCGCAAAAAGCGGAAGGCTCATTTGAGCCTTCCGCTTTTTTATCTATAGACGAAGCAGCTCCTCCGCCTTTGCCAACAAGACCTCTTTCTCATTGGGAAGCTCTCCTTCCTGCACGGCGCCAAGCAGCCGGGAAAGGGCCTCGCCCAGCCTCCTGTCCCCGGGAAAGCCCAACTGAAGGAGATCCCTGCCGTTTACCGCAAGATCCTTTAGGGAAAAGCACTCCCGTTGTTCCAGGATCTCTCCTGCCATCCGCTCTCCCTCCAGGATCCACCTGCTTCGCTCTTCCCACAGAGAAGAGGGCTGGCCGGAAAGATCCGCGCGCAGAAGGAAAAAAAGGCGGGATAGCTGCGTCTCCCCCAATCGGTTCAGAAGCTTCTTCACTCTTCCCGGGGTAAAGGGCAGCTCCTGCCCGTGGGCGCGGACAAGCTCCAGAATTTCCTCGCTCTCCTTTTTGGAGCAGCGAAGACGCTCTAAGATCTTCGCGGCCTGAGCCGCGCTTTCTTTGGGATGGCCGTAAAAGTGAGCCACGCCGTTCTCCCCTATGGTTTTGCAGGCGGGCTTTCCGCAGTCGTGAAGAAGCGCCGCCATTCTCACCACAAAATCCCTGGGAGATGCGTCCAGCACATGGAGGGTATGCTCCCAGACGGTAAAACAGTGAAAGGGATTTTCCTGGGTGCAGGAAACCATCGGGATAAGCTCCGGAAGGACTTCAAAGAGGATCTCCCGATTTTCCCGCAGGACCTGCGAAGCATAAGCGCCGCACAGCAGCCCCTTAATTTCCGAACAGATCCGCTCCTGGGAAAGGGCCTGCATACGCTTTCGCTCCATCCAGGCAGCCTTTCTAGTCTCTTCTTCAATGGAAAAGCCTAAGCGGGAAGCAAACCGCAAGGCGCGTAGGATCCGCAGAGCGTCCTCCGAAAAGCGCCGTCTGGGGTCTCCCACACACCGCAATAGCTTATGCTCCAGATCCTCTCGCCCGTGGAAGGGATCCGCAAGGCCTTTCTTTTCTTCATAGGCCATAGCGTTGATGGTAAAGTCCCGGCGGGAGAGGTCCTCCCTGAGGTTCATGGAAAAGCGCACCAGCTCCGGGTGCCGGTTATCCCGATACCCGCCGTCTACGCGGAAGGTGGTGATCTCCACCGGGCCCTCCGGAAGCAGTAAGGTCACGGTGCCATGGCGGATCCCGGTGTCCACCGTGCCGAATTCCGGAAAACAAGCTTTGATCTCCTGCGGCAGGGCCGCGGTGGTCAGGTCCCAGTCATGAGGAGAATTTCCCAAAAGGCTATCCCGCACACAGCCCCCTACGCACCAGGCTTCAAAGCCCTTTTCCTCCAGCCGCTGGATGACCTCGCTGATGTGGGCGGGGACAGAAATCTTTTCTAAGCTCATATCCCTTTCTCCCTAACCCCGCCGCTTTTTAAGCAGCAATTCCTTGACCTGCCGCTCACAGGAGAGAGAAAGGGCTTCTTTGGTAACTTCCGCAGCCTCCTTCAGGTTCCAGAAGGAGATCTCCCTGCGAATAGAAAGAAGCGCGCCGGGGACTACGCTGAGAGAGGCTGCTCCAAAGGCGAGAAACACCGGCGTCAAAAGCGGGTCGGAAGCCGCTTCGCCGCAGATGCTCACCGGGATCCCAGCCTCTCGCCCCTTTTCCACCGCCCACTTCACACACCGCAGCACCGCGGGATCAAAATAGGAATAGAAGGAGGCCACCTGCGGATTGCCTCGATCCACAGAGAGGACATACTGCGTCAGATCGTTGGTCCCAATGCTGAAGAAATCCACCTCTCTTGCCAGCTGCTCCGCCATGATAACGGCGGCGGGAGTCTCCACCATCACGCCCAGGGGGATCTCCTTTCCATACTCTTTCTCCTGCTCTTCCAGCTCCTGTCTGACAAGGGCCAACTGCTCTTTGACCTCTCCGATCTCTCTGAGACTTGTGACAAAGGGCAGGATCAGCTTCACCGGCGCAAAAGCGCCCGCCCGCAGAATAGCGCGCAGCTGTGTGCGGAACATCTCCTTTTCCTCCAGGGAAAACCGAATGGCGCGATACCCCAGAAAGGGATTTTCCTCTTTGTCCAGCTCCAAATAGGGAAGCGCCTTATCCCCACCGATGTCCAAAGTGCGAATGGCGGTAGGCTTTCCCCCCACAGCAGAAAACACTCTGCGATAAGCCTCCAGCTGCTCCTCTTCGCTGGGCAGGGAGGGATTCTCCATATAGAGGTATTCCGTGCGAAGAAGCCCGATCCCCTCTGCTGTGTACTCCGCCGCTCTCACCGCCTCTTCAAAGCCGCCTACATTGGCTTCCAGAATGATCCGTGTCCCGTCCGCGGCCCTTGTTTCTTTCCCGATGAAATGCTTTAAGGCGCTTCTGTTTTTCAGATCCGCCGCCTGCTTTTTGCGGTAATCGGAAATTTCTTTCTCACTGGGGGAAATCAGAGCAAAGCCCAGGTTGCCGTCCACAATGACAGGCTCTCCGTCCAGCAGCTCTAAGGGCGGCAGCGCAACGCCCAGAACCGCCGGGATCTCCATGGCCCGGGCCAAAATAGCGCTGTGAGAGGTAGTGCCTCCCTTTCGGGTAATGATCCCGATAATGCGTCTGGGATCGATCTGAGCCGCTACCGAGGGCGGCAGCTCGTCCGCCACTAAAACCGTACCCGGCTGCACAAACGAGAGATCTCCCTCCGGTATGTTCATCAAAAGCCGCAGAAGCCCATCCCGCACATCCTTTACATCGGAAGCTCTCTGGCGGATCAGTTCGTCCGCGGAGGAGGAAAGCAGTGTCATAAAGGTGCCGCAGGCCGCTTCTATGGCCCATTCCGCGCACTGATGCGCGCCGATCCTTCCCTCGATCTGGCCATTGAGGTAAGGGTCCTTCGCCATGGCCACATGGGTATTGAGGATCTCGATCTGCTCTTTTCGCACCCTTGCCGAAGCCTTTTGAGTCCGATTTTCAATATTGGCGCAAAAGCGGGCCACCGCCAGGTGATACCGTTCCAGCTCCGCCTCCACATTTTCCACCTGACCGTGAGGGGACTTCCAGACGCTTTCCCGATACCACAGCACCTTCCCGATGGCGATCCCCGGAGAAGCCGCGATCCCGTTCCATTTTTCTCTCATAAGGGCCTCCTTAGGCTTTAGGCTTTTTCAAGCTATGCCCCTGTTCTCTTCACCGCAAGCTCTTTTTGCGGGTCTACGAATACGGTCTTGTAGTTTACATAAATCACCATACCCGGCTTTGCCCCCTGGGGCTTTGACACATTGCGGATCTGTGTATAATCCACCGGGACCTGAGAGGAATCCTTTGCCCGGCTGTATCTGGCCGCCAATACGGCTGCCTCCTCCATAGCCTGCTGAGAGGGCTCTTTCCCATTCGTGACCAAAACGGTGTGAGAGCCGGGAATATTCTTGGTGTGAAACCAGACATCTCCGTTTCTCGCTGTCTTCAGAGTAAGCTTATCGTTTTGACGGTTATTTCTCCCCACCAGTACGGTGAGCCCGTCTGAGGTTTCAAATTTCATAGGCGCTCCGGCAAGCACCGGCTTCTCTTTTCTGCGCCGGTCGATACGCACATACCCCTCCGCACCCAATTCCGCCCTGATCTCCGCCAGGTCCTGCGCGGTGGCAGCCCTGGAAAGAGCGTCCAACACCGTATCCAAATACTCCAGTTCCTTCCGGGCCAGCTCAATCTGCTCTGTGAGCTTTTCCTCGGCGGTTTTTGCCTTGCGGTATTCCTTATAGTATTTCTGAGCGTTCTGGGCAGGAGAAAGCGCAGGATCCAGCGCGATGAGCATGGGCTTCCCCTCATCATAAAAATTAGCGAGCTCCACGCTTTCAGCACCCTTTTCCATGGCATAGAGATTGGCGTTGATCAGGTCTCCGGCCACACGCAAGACATCGCGCTGGGCGCATTGAGAAAGCTCTGCCCGCTGGAGATTGATCTTTCTGGAAAGCCTGTCAGAGGCGTTGGAAAGCAGACGCAGGAGGTCCTGTTCTCTCACGCGCATCCGTTCCAGCTGATCCCGCTCGGAATAGAAGCGGTCCAAAAGGGTGGAGAAGCTTTCTTCTTTGCTGACCACTGCCGCCGTACCGTATTGCTGAATTTCAAAAAAGGAAAAATCCATGGGTTTTTTCTGCCGATCCACCGCCATAGAGGGAACGCCGGAAGCAGTTTCCAAAGTTTCCTTCAGCTTCTGGGTGAAAAAGCCGGTGCGAAAATACTGTTCTTCGTCCATCTCTTTGATGTACAGATCCGCTCCCCTGCCCACGCGGTGCTCCAGCTCTCTGCACACCACGGGAGACACCCCCTGCAGGACTGTGAGCAGCGCTTTGGAAAGGGACATATCCCCCGGCAGATTTTTAATAGCCGCCACCACCTCCTGGATTCCGGCGGTCAACAGACAAAGCTTGTCTTGCGGGGGAGGAAGCTGATAGGTAAGCCCGGGAAGCACCAGGCGCTGTGAGGACATCTCCGCGTCTACCCGCTTCAGGGAATCGATGATCTTCCCCTGCTCGTCCGTGAGAATCACATTGCTGTAGCGGCCCATGATCTCTATGGTGAGGGTAAGAGTGACATGATCTCCCAGCTCATTTACCGTATCAAAGTCGAAATGCAGCAGGCGCTCTAGGCCGGGCTGACGCAGCCCGATAAGCTTTGCCCCCAGAAGCTTTTTGCGAAGGAGCATACACAGCATGGGAGGCTGCTTCGGGTTTTCCAGCGCGACCTGGGTAAAGTGGACCCGCGCGCTGTTGGCCCTGGCGGAAAGCAGCAGCTTCCAGGCGCTTTCCCGCGTGCGAAGGGCCAAAACGAGCTCCTCCCGGCTGGGCTGGTAGATCTTATCTACCCGAGCGCCGCCAAGCTTCTCTTCTATTTCTTTTTTCAAATGACGCAGAAATCCTCCGTCTAACGCCATAGTATACTTCCTTCCTTTCCGTGAACGCGGCCCCTTGCGCCAGGGAGCCCCTCGGCTTTTATTCCCCGCTCAGTCCCAACAGAGGAGGACGCTCTCTTTGAGAGCAGAAAAACTGTATCTCAGGAAACTGCTTTTGCAAATAGGAGGACAGCAGTTCTTCAAAAGGCCTTTCCGTTTCATAGTGGCCCGCTTCCAAAACCGTGATCCCCAGCGAAGCGGCAAGTAAAGCCTCGTGATGGCGCACCTCTCCTGTCACAAAGGCGTCGGCTCCCTTTTGGGCCGCCGGCAAAAGGTACTCCCCTCCTGCCCCTGTGCAGAAAAAGACACGCCTGACAGGCCCTTCTCCCGGGTAGAAGCGGAGCGCTTCGCAAGAGAGCCGTTCTCTTGTGAACCGGGCAAAGTCCAAAGGCGAATAGGCTTTGGGAAGCTCTCCGGAATAGAGAAGATATCCCTCAGCACAGGGCAACTCTCCCTTCACATTTTGAAGCTCTAAACGCTTTGCCAGGGCGATATTGGTGCCCCATTCAGGCGAGAGATCCAGATTGGTGTGACAGCACAGCGCCGCGATCCCCTTTTTTGCCAGTTGATAGGGAACGCTTTGCGGCTCCAAAGTCCTCAGGGGATGAAAGATCACCGGGTGATGGCTGAGGATCAGTTGTGCACCCAGCTCTTCCGCCTCCCCAATCACCTGAGCGGTAATGTCCAGCGCCAGCAGGACTCTTTGGACTACCGTATCCCGTTCCCCTACCAGAAGCCCTGCATTGTCAAAATCCAGCGCGCCGGAAAAGGGGGCGATCCGATCCACGGCATCCACTATATTCCCTATCGTGATCACGCTTTCTCCCCCTCCCAAAAGCCCTCCGGCAGGTATTTCTTTTGAATCTGAAGAAAGATCTCTTTAAGCTGATCCGCTTCCCTTTGCTGTCCTCTGTGAGAAAGGCCCCGGATCTCTCCGGAAAGACCGGCAAGGACCTTTTTCGCGTACTGTGAAGAAGCCTGAGTTCCGGGAGAAATTTTGCCCATATAGGGAAACACTCCCTCCGCCCCAAAGGAAGCGCCTATGTACCGGGCGGAAAAGGCGGAATAGTATCTGCCTGTATCCTCAACCGCGTACTCCTTTTCAATGGCAAACCCCAAACGGGAAAGCCCGGCCCGCAGCATCGGCGCGTTTGTCATAGGCTGAAGGACCAGGCGGCGCTCCCCCTCCTTCAGCCAGGGGGCGTCCTCCACAATGCGAAGAATCAGCTCTCCCCCCATTCCGGCAATCACAACCTCTTTCGCCTCTTCCGGCGGAACCTGGGAAAGGCCGTTAGACAGCACCAGAGTAAGCCGGTCAGACACCCGATAGCGCAAGGCGTTTTTTTGGGCAGTCTCCAGGGGACCCGGCCGCAGATCCGCTCCCAGGGCTTTGGGAACCAGGTCTTTTTTTAATAGCCAGATGGGCAGATAGGCGTGATCCGTCCCGATATCCGCTACCGGCTGACCCCCTTTTAAAAGGGAGGCGCAGGCAGCAAGCCGGGGGCCCAGCTGAAACAGCGGTCTTGCCATAGTCTGAGAGCTCCTTATAAAAAGTTCTGCCGCGAGGCAACAGCCGCGCGGCAGCTACGGAACCTTTCGCAAAGAAATTACTTTCCCGCAAGGTGGGCGTTGATCTTCTCCACCAGCTCGTCCGCACTTACGCCATGAACGGCACAAGCCTGCTCCAATGTTTCACCACGGGCAGAAGGGCAGCCAAGGCAGTGCATCCCCATCTCCAGGAAGAAGGGAGCCGTGCTCTGGTCTAAATCAAGGATCTCTCCGATGATCGTATCCTTTGTGACAGACGCCATAATGCAGATCTCCTCCTATTCATTGATATCCTTATTATAATACCCAAACATATTTCGTGCAATATGGAAATAAAAAGAAATCTGTTTTCTGAAAAAAGAAGATCTGTCCGGCGATAGACACAAAAGAGAGCCCGTCTTTCAGACGGGCTCTCTCCACAAATCATTCCTGCTCTTCCCGCATACGGGCAAAACACTCGCTGCAATAAACAGGGCGATCTTCCCGGGGCTTGAAGGGAACGGTGGCTTCCTTACCGCAGGAAGCGCAAACGGCGGTGAACATTTCCCGTCCGGCTCTTGCAGCTGCCTTGCGGGCGTCACGACATTCCTTACAGCGCTGGGGCTCGTTTACAAAGCCCTTGGCGGCGTAGAACTCCTGCTCGCCGGCGGTAAATACAAATTCCTTGCCGCATTCTTTGCAGATGAGAGTTTTGTCTTCGTACATTTACTTCTACCTCGCTTTGCGTTAATCGGCAGAGCTCTTCCCGCCGTTTAGCCGTGCCTTTGTCCGGCAAAGCGGCGCAGAGCCATGCTTTTTGTATCAAAACCCGCGGGCAGAGGGCCCGAAGGCTTCTTACATGGACCGCAGCTTACTCCTTACCCGCCCCAGCGCGTTGTCAAAAGACTTGAGAGAAAGCCCGGCTTTTTTCGGGATCTCCTCACGCTTCAGACCGCTTAAATAGAGAGACAAAGCCCGGCGCTCCAAAGGGGACAGCGCAAGCTTCATTTTGGAAAGAAACCCCTCAAAGCTTTCCCGAAGCTCCAAAAGCGCCTCCGGCTCATCCCAAAAGGCGGCGGGTGCATCCCCGGCTGCCTCCAGAGAAACAGACTCGTTTAACGGCCGGTTCCCTGCGTTTTTATGGTTGCGCACCGCGCTGGTCATTCTGTTTTGAATACAGACTCCCGCATAGGTCTTAAAGGCTGCCCCGCCTTTTTTTTCGTAGGAACAGGCAGCAAAATACAACCCCAAAAAGCCCTCCTGGCAAAGGTCCTCCCGCTCCAAAGCGGCGGCACTCTCAAACTGAGAGGCCTTTGTCCGGATCAGCCACAGGTACCTCGCCCCCAGCTCCGCGAACGCATCATAATTCTCCCTTTTTACCAGATCGGCTAACTGGCTGTCGTTGAGCTCGTGATAGCTTGGGGACATACAGGCACCTCATCCCAAAAATCTTCCTGTTATTTATAATGATAAACTAAATTTTTAAGGTAGTCAAGAAGTTTTTCTGTTAAAAGAAACTGTGATTGCAGGAATCCTCATAATGGCGTATAATAGGGAAAACTGGCGAAGGGAGATTTTGGGAAATGGTAGCGACATCGTACAGCATGGGGATCTTTGGGCTTGACGCCTTTCAGGTGGAGGTGGAGACCGATCTTTCCCAGGGTCTCCCCGCCTATGAATTGGTGGGCCTGCCGGACGCCGCGGTGAAGGAATCCCGGGACAGGGTGCGCTCCGCCTTAAAAAACTGCGGCTTTGATTTTCCCGTCAGCCGCATTACCATGAATCTGGCTCCGGCCGACAAGCGTAAAGAAGGTCCCGTTTACGACCTTCCCCTTTTGATCTCTCTTCTGAAGGCTTCCGGACAATTACTATGCGGCACGGACGACTGCGTCTTTTTAGGGGAGCTTTCCCTCTCCGGAGAAGTGCGCCCGGTACGGGGCGTGCTGCCTATGGCGGTACACGCCAAGGAGAAGGGCTTCAAGCGGCTGTTCGTGCCGGAGGACAACGCCCCGGAGGGCGCCGTAGTGGAGGGGATCCAGGTCTATCCTGTCAAAAATGTACCCCAGCTGTTAAATCATCTGCGCGGCGCAGAGGAAATAGAAGTGCAAAAGCCGATTTCCGGAGAAGAGATCCCGGTCAGCTTTCCGGATTTTTCGGATGTCAAGGGACAGCTGGACGCCAAGCGGGCACTGGAAATCGCTGCCAGCGGAGGCCATAATGTGCTGCTTATCGGCCCTCCCGGCACCGGGAAAAGCATGCTTGCCAAGCGCGTACCCTCCATCCTTCCGGAAATGACCTTTGAGGAATCCATCGAAACCACAAAGATCCACTCCATCGCGGGACAACTCCCCAAGGGCACGGCTCTCATCCGCCAGCGGCCCTTCCGCTCTCCCCATCACACCATTTCCACCGCCGGTCTCTCTGGCGGCGGCCCCACTCCCCGACCCGGAGAGATCTCCCTCGCCCATAACGGCGTGCTGTTTTTGGACGAGCTGCCGGAATTCAGCCGCAGCGCGATGGAGGTGCTGCGCCAGCCCATTGAAGATGGGATGGTCACCATCTCCCGGGTAAACGGGACTGCCACCTATCCCTGCAACATCATGCTGATCGCCGCCATGAATCCCTGTCCCTGCGGCTATTTTGGTCATCCCACACGGCCCTGCACCTGTTCTCCCAGAAGCGTAGAGCGATACTTAAACAAGGTCTCCGGCCCTCTGCTGGACCGGCTGGACCTGCATATCGAGGTGCCTCCGGTGGAGTTCGACGAGCTGTCCCGCAGGGAAGAAAGTGAGCCCTCCAGCCTTATCCGGGAAAGGGTGAACGCCGCCCGGGAGCTGCAGAACCAGCGGTTTTTCCAAACCGGCATTACCTCTAACGCCAATATTCCCGCCTCCAGGCTCAAAGAATGTTGTCCCACCACTCAGGCGGCGGAGCAGTTATTGAAAAGGGCCTTTGAGAAGTTCGGGTTTTCCGCCAGAGCTTATGAGCGGGTTTTAAAGGTGGCCCGCACCATCGCGGACCTGGACCACAGCGAAAAGATCGACAGCGCCCACGCCGCGGAAGCGGTACAATACCGCAGCCTGGACAGAAAATACTGGCAGGCCTGAAAAGAGCAAAAAAGGGGGAGTGTAAAGTCATTTTGACTTAGCACTCCCCGTTTTTTGCTTAAGGCGCTTTTCAAACCGATGCTGCATAACTGATATAGGCGGCTTTTATTTGTTCTTTAATCTCTTGTCAAATTTCACCGTAAGCGTTGAGCCCACACTTTGGAACAGCTGCACCAACACCACCAGCAGCACCACGGCCAGCAGCATGACAAGGTATTTGTAGCGGTAATACCCGTAATTGATGGCGATCTTCCCCAGGCCCCCGCCCCCGATAATCCCGCTCATAGCAGAATAGCCCAGGATCGTAGTGATCGCTATGGTAGCGTTGGAGATGAGTGAGGGCACGCTTTCCGGAATCATCACCTTGACGATCACCTGGATGGGAGAAGCCCCCATGCTTTGGGCCATTTCGATGATATTGGGGTTGGTTTCCCGCAGGCTGCTTTCCGCAAGCCGCGCCACAAAGGGAAAGGCCGCGATCACCAGCGGAACAATGGAGGCTGCCGTTCCCACCACCGTTCCCATGATCAGGCGTGTCAGCGGAAACACCAGGATCATCAGGATCAAAAAGGGTACAGAACGCAGGAGATTGACCGCCGCCCCCAGAATCTTCATCACGGAAGCGGGCAGCGGCATAACGCCGTCCTTTTCCCCCGCCACCAGCAGTACGCCCAGAGGCAGCCCAATCAAAAAGGAGAAGAAGGAAGCAAGTAGGGTGACATACAGCGTCTCCCAGAGAGCCAGGGGGAATTCGCTGTAGATGATCTCCCAGGCCTCCGAAAGAACTTCACTGGAAAAAAGCTCGCTCATGGCGCCACCTCCTCTGCCAAAACGCCGGGTTCCTGACCCAAGTACTCCAACGCGTCCTTTAACGCCTGTTCCCCGCCGGGAATGCTTAACAGCATCACGCCGGCAGGCTTTCCCTCCAGCGTGCGGGTGGAGGCAGAAATGATATTGGCCTCGATCCCCTTTTCTATAGCCATTCGGGAAATCAGCGGAGAGCCCGCCTTGGTCCCGTCGAAGAAAAGACGGATCGTGTGTTCCTTGCGTACCGTCTCCTCCTCGCTGCCCATGGGGAACATCAGGCGCTTCGCGGCAGGAGACTTGGGGGCAGAAAACACCTCGCTGACCTCGCCCTGCTCCACTACCTCGCCCTCGTCCAAAATGGCCACATGGCGGCAAATGCTTTCCACCACGCTCATCTGGTGAGTGATCACGATCACCGTGATCCCCAGCTCCCGGTTGATGTCCCGGATCAGCTCCAGAATAGAATGGGTGGTGGTGGGGTCCAGCGCGCTGGTGGCCTCGTCGCACAAAAGCACCTTCGGCCGGGTGGCAAGAGCCCTGGCAATGGCCACTCGCTGCTGCTGGCCGCCGGAGAGCTGGGCGGGATAGGCGTCCGCTTTGCTCTCAAGGCCCACCAGCTTCAAAAGCTCCCTTCCCCTCTTTTGGGCCTCCGCCTTCTTCACACCGGAAAGCTCCAGGGGAAAACACACATTTTTCAGACAAGTGCGCTGCAAAAGCAGGTTAAAGCCCTGAAAGATCATGGTCACTTCCCTGCGCACCCCGCGCAACTCGACAGAGGAAAGCTTACTGAGATCTCTCCCGTCGATCTCCACCGTTCCGGAGGTGGGAGGCTCCAGATAATTGATACACCGCACTAAAGTGCTTTTTCCCGCTCCGCTCATACCGATGATTCCGAAAATATCTCCGTCCGGAATGGAGAGAGAAACCTGCTTGAGCGCCTGCACCTTCCCGTCCCCCACGGAGTAGGTCTTACACAAATTCCTGATTTCGATCATAAGCCTCTCCTCTTTTCCCCAAGCTCTGAAAGGCTCAGTTTTTAATGGCGTCCAGGCTCTTCTGCTTTCCCCCGTAAATGCCCAGGGGCTCCACATGAATGGCGGCCACGGACACCACATGGGTGTTGTTCTCCTTATTAAAATCCTCCAAATAGGGCAGATGCTGGAAATAGTTGGCGTCGATCTCGCCGCTTTCCACCACATTGTTGGGCTGTACATAATCGGTGAATTCCCGGATGTCCAGGGTGATATTCTTCTCGGCCAGGATCTCCTTTGCCACCTTCAATATCTCGGCGTGAGGCGTGGGAGAAGCCGCAACGGTGACCGTGCTGCCGGAAAGAGCGTTATAGTCCAGAGAAGCGTCAAAGCCATCGGTAGGATTTTCCACTACCGATACCACGGCGCCGCCGTAGGTCTCGCTGATAAAGTCCGCCACCTGACGGCTCTGGAGAGCCGCCGTCAGCGCCTTGATCAGATCCGAGTTCTCGCTGCCCTCCTTCACGGCCAGAATATTGCTGTAGGCGGAGGAAGAGCCCTCCAGCGCCAGCGCGTTGGTCACCGGGTCCAGATTGGCTGAGATGGCGTAATTGGAATTGATCACGGCATAGTCCACATCGGAGAGCACATTGGGAAGCTGAGCGGCCTCCACCTCCTTGAAGGAGATGTTGTAGGGATTCTCCTTGATATCCCGGACGGTAGCGGTGATCCCGGCGCCCTCATTCAAAGTGAGATAGCCCAGGTCCTCCAAAAGCAGCAGCGCGCGGGCCTCGTTGGTGGTGTCGTTGGGAATGGCGATGGACAGGCCTTTCCCTGAACAGGCGGAGAAGGAAACCAGTGCGAGAGCGAGAACGAGAAGCAGAGAAATAATTTTTTTCATGATAAAAACTCCTTTGTTTGGTTGTTGTGAAAAATCGTTGAGTCAGCTTTGCGCAAGACACATTCGTTCATTTTTCAGATTGGCAGCAGTAAGAAATTCCGTCATGTTCATACAGATCCCTCCCATAATTTTCCGGCAAAAAGAAACCGGAAAGCCTCCCCAGGAAGCCTTCCGGTAAAAAGCAAATCAGCTTGCGCCTCACTGTGCGCGGCAAAGTTTTGCGGAAACGGAAAGCAGATGGGAAAAAGGCATAGAAAAGCGAGCGCACATGGGGCGCATCCGCATATCCATCATCCGAAAAATCGCTGTGAAACGGTTCTTCATCCTAAGGCTCTCCCTTTCCCGAAAAATTTTATCGTTCTGCCTCTGTCCTTGGCACGCTGAAAACTACAGCAGATTGCCGTCATCATACCACTTCTTTGTTCCCCTGTCAACCCCGAAACCCACTGAGGGAGAGTTATTTTCACATCGTTTTGAGGTTCCTCCCCAGGAAAAAAACCTCTTTGATAAACTCCTGATGCTTCGTTTTCAGATCCTCTAAAGAATCATTTTCGCAAAGGGACAGACGCTTTACCGTCTCGATCCCCAAATGGCCGAAATAATGCTGGATCGAATCCAGGATCCCCTCGTTTTCCTGCGGGCGAGTCCCTGCGCGCACCGCAATGGCGATCCCTTTCCTTCTGCCTGCTTCCGTTGGATACCGATTGGGGTTTGTATCTCCATAGGGGGTGCTTCTGTCAAAAAGCACCTTGAGCTGTCCGGGAACATCGGCCCAATAGGAAGGGGCGCAAATCACTGTAAAGTCCGCGTTTAAAACCGCAGAAAGAATTTTCTGGCTGTCGTCCCGAATCACGCATTTCCTCGCTTGATAACACTGTTTGCAGCCTCTGCAATACTGAATATCCATTTCCCCCAGAGAGAATTTCTCTGCTTCGATCCCCGCTTCCTCCATTCCCTTGATCATCGTATCGATCAAATAGGCGCAGCTTCCCTTGCTTCTGGGACTTCCCACAATACACACTGCTTTCATCCGATCTCCGCCTTTCTTTTTCTCTCTATTTTAACAGGGAAAAAGGCGTTGTCAAGTTTCATGGGAAGAGAAAAGCGGGCCGCGTCATGCGGCCCCCGCGGCTATCGTTTAAAAAAGTACCCCCCCAAGAACACAGCCCGGCGGTTAAAAAAAAAAACAA
>CAMNSA010000008.1 GCA_946554335.1 uncultured Neglectibacter sp. | reverse complement strand
GCTTGGCAGTACTAATAGGCCGAGGGCTTGACCATAGCCTTCTTTCTCTTCTCTCCTTTTCTTCCCGCTTCTTCCTTTATTCAGTTTTTAGGGTACTAAGATATGCACCATTAGCTCAGTTGGTAGAGCACCTGACTCTTAATCAGGGTGTCCCGGGTTCGAGTCCCTGATGGTGCACCACATGGCCCGTTGGTCAAGCGGCTAAGACGAAGGCCTCTCACGCCTTAAACGTGGGTTCGATTCCCGCACGGGTCACCAAAGTTATGCCTTTTTGCATAACTTCATATTCCTCCTTAGCTCAGCCGGTAGAGCATGCGGCTGTTAACCGCAGGGTCGTTGGTTCGAGTCCAACAGGGGGAGCCAAGCTGAACACCCGTTCCCCGTAAGGCGACGGGTGTTCCTTTTTCTTTGGACCATTAGCTCAGTTGGTTAGAGCAACCGGCTCATAACCGGTCGGTCCTGGGTTCGAGTCCCCGATGGTCCACCAAAACGAAAATCCGTTCTTGTAAGAGGGCGGATTTTTGTTTTGTATTCTTCATTCTTCATTTTTTAATATTCATCATTCATTAAAAAGAACGGATTTTCGTAATGAATAATGAATCCGCTTGCGCTGATGAATAATGAATAATTGACATTATTGTCCTATTCTGCGTTTCTCTCTTCTCTAATTGCCCTTTCCGGAGAAAAGAGCAGAGATAAGAGAGAAGAGAAGCGGCGGCTTTGTTTCGCAAAGCAGAAATTATTTAAGTGATTCCGAGGACTCGGGTCCGAGAGGGATACCGGTCGCAGCGCCGCCAGAAATAAGCGAAGCGCAGTTACTGTTCGAGCCCCGCTGGGTGCCAAAGAACAACTGCAATTTTGCTATTGGTTGCGGTTGCTCTTTTTTCATGCTATACTCAAAAAGGGAGTGATTGTATGACTTTGGATGAAGCGAAAGTGCTATTAGCCAGGAATAATATTTCATTTGAATTACGCGAATTTAATAACGAAGCAGAATATTTGCATCACACGACATTGTTTCCTGGCATTAAAAATGCATTGCCTCGCAAGGTCATCACCATGATCATACAAAGCAATAATGAAAAAAAGAATATTGAACTACAATTTAATGATGTTGGTTATGCATTTCATTTTGAAGAGCTGTGGTTCGGCGGGTTTTCCTATGAAATGTTTGATTACAATGACGACGAAGATATGCTTGCAGAAGATCTGATTCACAACATTATGGAAATTAAACAGGGTAATTTAATCATGATTGTTTTGAATGATATTCGAAAGAAGCGCTGGCTTACCGATTTGTGTTTTGATCTAAGTGATATCGACGATAAGTCTAGATTTCAAAAGGCACTGCAGCGGATCAAGAGGCCAAAGGGATGGTTTTCTAAACTAATGGGAATTAAAGAGCAGTATGAGATATATGACTGGAACTCGTATCAGTGCATAGTCAAATAGCCTTTAGGAGTATCTCTGCGCCCCCTTAAAACAAAGGCCTCTCCTAAGGTCAAAGAGGAGCAATTGTCTCTCTTTTCAAACTGCCCTTTCCGGAGAAAAGAGCCTTAGCGTTCTCTGTTCAGAGCCTTCTCACATATGCAAATGATTGTAGAACGATTACCTGCAATCATTCCGCAATCATTCTGTACTCATTATACTATAATAAAATTCCCCGATGCAGATGCCTGCATCGGGGAATCACTATCCTGGCTGCTCTAACTTAGCAGGACCTGCTGTATTTCCCGGGCCGGGATCTTACGCACTTCCAAATGGCGTGTCACAGCCAGCAGGGCAGCGGCGCCGCCCGCCGCGCCGATCCCAACACAGATGGGCATGACCCTGAAATTGGAATGGGCCATATGTGTTCCGGAAATATTCCGTCCGGAGAGCAAAAGACCGTCGATGACTTCGGGCACAAGGCAGCCATAGGGGATGGCATATCCCTTGTCCTGCTTAAAATTATGCTGCACACCGGTTGCGTCCAAACCGGCTCCGGTGAGGTTGTGTACATCAAAATTAAAATGAGCGCCCCGGACCACCCAGTTTTCATACTGCCGCGCCGTAAGGATATCCTTTTCTGTGATGACTTCCACGCCTTTGAAATGCCGTGTTTCACGGATCCCAATCAGGCTTGCCGCACTGAGAAGATAACAGTGGGAAAAACCGGGGACATATTCTCGCAGAAACGCCACAATAGGTTCCATCTGGCTGCGGCAAATCAGCTCTGCACGAGTCAAGTCCTCCGCCTTTGTGCCGTCGATTCCAGTCACATTGGTCATGTTGCAGGTAACGATTCCCGGAATGGGGGAATGGTATAACAGCACATGGTCGGCAGGAGCGGGCAATTTTTCCTTTGCCAGAGCCTGCAGCTCGCCTTTTTCAGTTTCGACGGTGGTTTCAAAGCTGCCCGGAAGGGCCGCGCGCTCCATGTCCACGCCGGCAACCTTGAACATCAAGGTCGCCGGCTGCATTAAGCCGTCTTCCTCTCTGCCCATGAAGTGTTCTGCGCCGCTGTAAGCGGCCACATCGCCGTCTCCGGTGCAATCGATAACCACCGCAGCGGCATATACGGTTCGGCCAGACTTGTTTTGGACGATCACGCCGCGCAGATGATTTTCCTCCATCACGGCGCCGCAGACCAGAGAATAGAGTAAAATATCCACCTTGGCTTCCGATAACATTTCACAATAGACATTTTTCAGCGCTTCCGGGTCAATTTCAATCAGATTACTGTTGCCAAAAAGGCATTTTTCCCGCTGGCGGTTCAGAATTTCCCAGTACAGAGGGCTGTCTACAGTTCCGGTGAAGTGGCTCATCATTCCGGTGGTGGAAATGCCGCCCACACTGCCCTGGGCTTCAATCAGCAAAACCTTTGCTCCGCCGCGCCCTGCGGTAACAGCAGCGGCGATACCGGACGGACCGGATCCTGCCACAATGATATCATATCCTTCCACGACCGGAAGCGCCCGTTCTCTTTCAATATATTTCATTCGGTATCCCTCCATTACGATAAGCTATTTATATTCTAATGCAATGCATGAAAACTTTCAATGTATTCCAGCAAAACTACTGTGATTCTTTGCATACTGTTAAGGATGGTGACACTGCGCTTCAAAACGAAATAACTCCTTGCCCTGCAGGGATCCTTACACATACTGTAGTATTTTATCCTCCTCTGTGATATGATGTTTACAGAAACCGGAAGTGCTTTCTGACTTCTCAAGGGATCTGGACGAAGCTATATCATCATTTTGGGAAAGAGGCTCCTATGAAAAAACTTTTTTTGATCGGCGGGACTATGGGCGTGGGGAAGACCGCAGTGTGTACCCGCCTGAAGCGAGAGGTGGAGGGCTGTGTGTTCCTGGACGGCGACTGGTGCTGGGACGCCCATCCCTTCCAGGTGACGGAAGAGACCAAAAGCATGGTGATGGATAATATCTGCTATTTGCTCAACCAGTTCCTTCACTGCTCCGCTTATCAGACCATTTTTTTCTGCTGGGTGATGCACGAACAGCAGATCATCGACGAGATCCTGAGCCGGTTGGATATCGGGGACTGTGAGGTAAGGGCGGTTTCTCTGCTCTGCGATGAAGCTTCTTTGCGGGAGCGTTTAAGCGGGGATATAGACCGCGGACTCCGTTCCCCCGATGTGATAGAGAGAAGCCTTAAACGGATCCCGCTTTATGAGAAGCTGGACACGATAAAGATCGAGACCTCCGAGAAATCGATTCCCGCCATAGCACGGGAAATTCTTGACCTGTAAGGAAGGAGGAGCTTTTGTGGCGACAGAGTGCTGTAAGAGATCCTTTTCAGTCCAACTGCGCCCTCAGGGCAGGGAGCAGGTGAAGACCTACTGGGAAAAGGTGCGAAACGAAAAGACATTAGCGCATTTTCCGATTAAGCTGACTTCTTTGGATGAGGCTCTTGCCCGTTTTGAAGCTTCCCAAAGAGCAGACGCGGACAGCTTCGGCTTATGTATCTATGCAGACGAACAGTATATCGGGGATGTCTGGTGTTACGGGATCGACCTTACAGAAGAAAAGATGGCCATGCTCAGCATTTGCATTTTCGAACCCGACTTCTGGGGAAAAGGGATAGGCAGCAAAGCGATTTGTGAGTTTTCCCGCCGGGCCTTTTCCCGCTATCCCATTGATAAATTGGGCGCGTTCACCTTCACGGACAATCTCGCCTCCTTAAAGATGCTGCGGAAATCGGGCTTTCAAGAGATAGAGCGGTTTTGGGAAGAGGGAAAGGAATCTATCTATTTAGAGCTTTGCAGGAAGGAGATTCCGGTATTTTCTACAGCGGAACAGACCTTAAACGAGGGGAAAGAATCATGAGATTGATCAAGGATTATATGAAGGACCCGGATCTTCGGGCCTTGCTGAACGCTTTGACCCGGGAGGTATTTGGCTTCGACTTTGAAAGCTGGGAAACGGCGGGATACGACCAGGGCAACTATATCCCCTATTCCTACGAGGAAGGGGGGAGACTGATCGCGAACGCTTCCGCCAACCGAATGGAATTTGTGCAAAACGGGAAAAAGCGCTCTTATCTTCAGCTGGGCACTGTGATGACCCGGAAAGACTTCCGCAATAGAGGATGTGCAAAAAGCTTGATCGAAACGATCCTTAGAGAGCGGGAAGAAAGCTGCGATGGAGTCTATCTGTTCGCGGACCTGGGCGCGGTAGAGCTTTATCGAAAGCTGGGGTTTTCTCCGGCGGTGCAGTATCGCTATTCCATGAAATCGGAGGTTATAGATGAGCTGCGAAGTCTTCCCAGGGAAGAGGGCTGCTTTCAGAGGGTGGATTCCCCAAAAACCGGACTTCTGGCGGACTATCAAAGCATGATCCTGCGCTCGGCCGCCTATTCCGATTTCTACCAGACAAACGCCTATGGGCTGCAAATGTTTTATACCGCCGGGCTAAAGCAGGTGTTCTACAGCGAAGCCCTCAAGGCCTTTGCAGTGGCGGAGCAGAAAAATGGAATTTTGTTTCTCAAGTCCCTTATCTGTGAGGAAAAACTGAGGATAAAACAGGCGGTACGGTTTTGGAATTCAGATTGCCGGGAGCTGGTGCTGGGATTCACCCCTTGCCGGGAAGAGGTTCCCCTTTTTGATGTAAAGCGTTATGATGGTGGAGAAGATTACCGGCTTCTGATCCGGGGAGAGGCACTCAGGGAGATCGAGAAGGAGAAGCTCTATTTTCCGGAGCTTTCCCACGCCTGAAAGCGCATCCCTGCCTTCTTGGCCGCCGAGAGAAAAAACAAATAGAACATTTGTTTGACTAAAGAGCGAAAAAAGAGTATAATATCCCCAGCGATCACAGTCGGGGGGCCGCTTGCTGTATGAAGGCATTGCTGTGCCTGCCGCCGGGCGAGAGAGTGGGGGAGAAGCATGAGAGAAGAAAGCTGCTGCTTTACCGGGCATAGAAATTTGAGAGGCGTGGATCTGCCCCGTCTGGAGGGGCTGCTGGAAGAGAAGATCCGAAAGCTTATGGATCGGGGGATCACGAATTTTCTGGCCGGAGGCGCGAGAGGCTTTGATCTTTTGGCGGCGCGTACCGTGCTTCGCCTCAGGGATCAGGGAGAGCCCGCGCGGCTCACTCTGATCCTTCCCTGCCGGGATCAGGACAGAGGCTGGAGCCTCTCGGACCGGCGGGCCTATTCCCGCACGCTGGAACGGGCGGACAAGGCCCTTTTCCTTTCCGAAAAATACCAGGAGGGCTGTATGTTTCTGCGCAATCGTTACTTGGTAGATCATAGCAGTGCCTGTATCTGTTATCTTGTGCAGAACCGAGGAGGCACCCTGTATACGGTAAACTACGCGAAGCGGCAGGGGCTGGAGCTTTATAATCTCGCCCCACGCCTGAACGAAGAGATTTAAGCCGGAAAAGGGAACGGATTCCGGCTTCCAAAAAGAAATACTCCGGATGCTTTTAGTATCCGGAGTATTTCTTCGCTTAAAATTTTTATCCTGCTTTTTCCAGGTCTTTTCTCAGCCGATGAATAATTCTTTTTTCTAATCTGGAAATATATGATTGAGAGATGCCCAACTCATCCGCCACCTCTTTCTGTGTATGCTCTTTTGTAGCTTCCAGTCCAAATCGCAGCGTCATGATCTTCTTTTCCCGCTCGGAGAGCTTTCCCACCGCATGAAGCAGCATATCCTTTTCCGCCTCCTGCTCAATGCTGAGGTTGATGGCGTCCGGATCGCTTCCCAGCAGATCGGAGAGCAGAAGCTCGTTTCCGTCCCAGTCTACATTCAGCGGATCGTCTATGGAGATCTCGTTTCTCAGTTGAGAGCTTTTGCGCAGATACATGAGGATCTCATTTTCGATACATCGGGAGGCGTAGGTGGCAAGCTTGATATTGCGCTCTAACCGGAAGGTGTTTACCGCCTTGATGAGGCCGATGGTGCCGATAGAGATCAGGTCCTCCACATTGGCTCCCGGGCTCTCAAATTTTTTGGCGATGTAGACCACCAGACGCAGATTATGGGTGATCAGGGGCTCCCGGGCGCCCGGAACACCCTGGCGGATCCGCTCCATCACCTCCTGCTCTTCCTCCTTGCTCAGAGGCGCGGGAAGGGTTTCCGGTCCATTGATGTAGTGGCAGGGCTCAGCAAAACAGCGCAGGATCAGTCTTTCCAAAAACATCCGGCTCCAAAACAGAATATTGTGAAGCAGCTCTGAGATCATAGGTCAGTACCTCCTTGAAGATGAAAATCAGTTTGACTTGGGAACAGGTCCGGATTGTAAAGGCCGTCGTACTCTCCGGCGGAAAGGGGTTTGGGGCAGAGGGCTATGTAGCAGTCGAGCGGCTCGCCTGTCTTTTCCAAAATGACCCGATCTGCCTGAAAGGCAGGCAGTAGCCCGTTGGAACCCACGGTGGAAAAGGGAATCAACCGCAGGGGCTCCTGTGTGGTTTTGCCCGTTAGGAAGTCCAGCATTCCCGGGGGTGCAACCTCTCTCAGCGTCCTTACCTCTCCCACGATCACCGGCAGACCGGAAAAAGGTTCCCGGAGAGAGCATCCTGTGTCAGCCTTACAGAACAGGGAAACAGATTTTCCGCCGTGCTCGATTCTCAGGCGACAAAAGCGCCCAACAGTCGGCTTGGGAAACAGCCGGTAAAGCAGGGAGAGGAACAGGTAGGAAACACAGGTGGCGCCGAAGAGGAAGAGAGGGGAGAAATTCAGATAAATCGCGTTCCCCACTACGGCGGCGTTTCCCACCGGAAAAAAGGTGAGCAGGAACAGGAAAAAGCCCGCCAGCAAAAAGGAGAAGAGCCAGAAAAGCAGCACCGACTTGAAAAAGAGGAAGAGCTTGAGCGGGGCGAAGGCCGCGGCCGCCGTAACGAGGGCACAGACAGCTCCGATGAGCAGCAAAAGGGGACGGGAAAGAGTCGCAAGGGAAAGCAGGGAGGAGAGCCCTCCCGCAAGGGCGCCCAGCACCAGCCTGCCCTTTTTGGGCCTCAGGTGCAAAAACGCTTTTACGCACCAGAGCAGAAAAAAGTCCAGGTACAGGTTGGTAAGCACCAGAACATCTGCGTAAACGGTCAAGGCATCCCCTCCTCCCGGGAAATTTTCATCACAGCTTCATTATAGGAGGCGAGGCGGCGTGAACCTGTCGCTTTGTGGGCCTGTCCCGCCTATTTTTATTTCCCTTTTTTCTTGCTTTTCCGGCCCTCTGGAAGTAGAATAAGGGATGATCATCATAGGAAAAGAGCGAAAATATGAAAAACAGAAAAGAAGAGAGGATCTCCACTCTCTATGTGGTTTTGGCGTCCCTGCTTTTCAGCCTGGGCGGGCTTTTAGTCAAGCTGATCCCCTGGGGAGCCCTGGCCATCAACGGCGCAAGAAATCTGATCGGCGTGTTTGTGGTGGGCGGATACCTGCTTTTATCCCGCCACAAGCTGAGATTTTCCAAACCGGTGCTGGTGGGCGCCGCCTCCATGGTAGGCGTCACGACCTTCTATACCATCGCCAATAAGCTGACCACGGCGGCAAACGCCATCGTATTGCAGTTTACTGCCCCTGTGTTCGTGATCCTGATTTTATGGATTTTTTTCCGCAAACGCCCCACAAGGCTGGATGTGACAGCCTGCTGCGTAGTCTTCTTTGGGGTGGCGCTTTTCTTTGTAGACAGCCTGAAGGCGGGGAATATGCTTGGAAATTTGGTGGCAGTGCTTTCCGGGCTCTGCTATGCGGGTGTGTTCCTGATGAATTCCTCGGAAAAATCTGACGCGATCAGCTCTGTCTTTTTGGGGCAGCTTTTTTCCTCCGTGCTGTTTGCGCCCTTCTGCTTTGGGGAAGAACGGCTGGAGCCCACTGCCCTTGGGGCGCTTTTGGCGTTGGGCGTTTTGCAGCTGGGCCTTGCCTATATTTTCCTTTCCAAAGGGATCAAGCATACGCCTCCTGTCACCGCCTCGTTGATCACCAGGCTGGAGCCTGTGCTCAACCCCCTGCTGGTGGCGGTTTTTTATCGGGAGCAGGTTAGCGCTCTCGCCTATGTGGGCGCTGCCATCGTGATAGGAGCGATCGTGGGGTACAATTTGCTGAAGGCCCGCCAAACGGCAAGGGAAAACTCCTGTTGAGACCGGTGTTTTTTTGCTCCTTTCGGGAAAGCTTTTCTTATCAGGCTTTTGAAGAAAGGAGCAAAAACATGATCGTTCACAAGAGAAAGGTGGTCCTGGTAGGCGCAGGTATGGTGGGCATGAGCTTCGCCTACTCCGCGCTGAACCAGGCGATCTGCGATGAACTGGTGCTGGTGGATATTGACCGGAAGAGGGCCCAGGGAGAGGCCATGGATCTGAACCATGGAGTGGCCTTTTCCCCCTCCAGCATGAAAATTTATGCCGGCGGGTATGAGGACGCCTCAGACGCGGACATCGTGGTAATCTGCGCCGGAGTCAACCAGAAGCCGGGAGAATCCAGGCTGGAGCTCTTGCAGAGAAACACACAGGTGTTTGGGTCTATCATTGAGCCGGTGGTGCGCTCCGGCTTCAGCGGAATCTTTCTGGTGGCCACGAACCCGGTGGATATCATGACCCGGGTGGCCTATGAGCTGTCCGGCTTCAACTCCAACCGGGTGTTCGGTACGGGCACTACGCTGGACACTGCCCGACTTCGGTATCTTCTGGGAGAATACTTCTCCGTGGATCCCCGGAATATGCATGCCTATGTGATCGGGGAGCATGGAGACAGCGAGTTTGTGCCCTGGAGTCAGGCCATGCTGGCCACCAAATCGGTGGTGGACATCTGCGAGCAGTCAGGAGGAAAATTCTGCGTGGAGGAGATGCAGCGTATCAGCACACAGGTGCGGGAAGCGGCGCAGAAGATCATCGAGGCGAAAAAGGCTACCTATTACGGTATCGGCATGGCGATGAGCAGGATCGTGCGGGCCGTCTTTTCTGGGGAGAACAGCGTTTTGACCGTCTCCGCCAGGCTCAGAGGGGAGTACGGGCAAAAAGACGTTTACGCCGGGGTTCCCTGTCTCGTCAACCGCAATGGAGTGGACCGGCTTCTGGAATTGAATCTGACAGAGGAAGAACGGAAGCTCTTCGCGGATTCCTGCAATATTTTGCAGGAAAATTATGAGGGGATCTCGCTGTAACGGCGCTGATGCAGGGATCCTTTAGATAACCCTTTCCCAAAGGGAGAGATAAGTCTTGGCGCCCTCCTTTTTGAGAGGAGCTGTCGAGCGCAGTGAGATTGAGCGAGTAAATCAAAAAACGGGAAGCCGGAGTCACTCCGGCTTCCCGTTTTTTCAGATCTCGTATTTTCGTACCTCGCAGTTGTGAAAGGAAAGAGAGGCAAACTCTTCGTTTTCCATATCCCGAAAATAGCTTTCGATGACCCGGCAGATTCCGCCGTGGCATACGATCAGAAGAGTTTTTCCCTGATAGCGCGTACGCGCTTCCTCCAGAAAGGAGTAGACCCTGGCCGCCACCTGCATATGGGATTCGCCGCCCGGATAGGCAAAGGCGAATTTCCGCTTATTGGCAAGAAATTCGGGGTCATCCCTGGGGCCGCCCTCAAAACGGCCGTAGTTTTGCTCTCTCAGCCGGCGATCTGTCAGCAGAGGGATTCTTCGTTCCCGGTTGAGGATCTGAGCGGTCTGGAGCGCTCGCTTCATAGGAGAAGAGATGATCAGGTCGATTTTTTCATGGGCAATTCTTTCGGCGGTCTCTCGGGCCTGGGCAATGCCGGCGTTGGTGAGAGGCAGGTCCGTTGCGCCGCACACCTTGTTTTCCAGATTCCAGGCAGTCTGCCCGTGACGAGTCACATAGAATTTCACACGGTCTCCTTTCAAAGTGCTTTCCCAAGGCGGAGGATGGCACTGCAAAGGGCGTCTGTCTCTTCATCGGTGGTGGCCCAGCTGGTGCACAGCCGGATAGCGCTGTGGGCGCTGTCCACGCGCTCCCAATAGGAAAAGGTAAAATCCCGTCCCAAAAGGGGAAGAAGCTCATCCGGAAGGATGGGAAATTGCTGATTGGTGACGGAGGGAGCCAGCATGGGGAAGCCTGCCGCCTGACAGGCACTGCTGATCTTTTGCGCCTGCAAATTGGCCTTTTTGCAGATGGAAAAATAGAGATCTTCCTGCAAAAGAGTGAGAAATTGAAGGCCCAGGAGCCGTCCCTTCGCAAGCATCCCGCCTCCCTGCTTGATGAAGTAGCGGAAGTCTTTTTTCAGCGTGGGATGAAGCACCACTACAGCCTCTCCGAACAACGCTCCGCACTTGGTCCCTCCCAGGTAGAATACATCGCACAGCCGGGCGAGGTCGAAAAGCCCCACATCCGTGCCCTGGGCAGTCAGGGCGTAGCCCAGCCTGGCCCCGTCCACGAACAGGAAAAGCCCCCACTCCTCACAGACCGCGCCGATCTTTTCCAGCTCCTCCCTGGTGTAGAGAGCGCCGGTCTCCGTGGGATGGGAGAGATAGACCATCCCAGGCTGCACCTGATGCTCGTGGGTGGCGTCCTCATAATGACTTTTGACCGCTGCCTCGATCTGGGCGGCGCAAAGCTTTCCCTCCCGTCCGCAGGGCAGGGCAAGCACCTTGTGCCCGGTGGCCTCCACCGCCCCCGTCTCGTGGACATTGATGTGTCCGGTGACAGGGCACAAAACGCCCTGGTGAGGGCGCAGCGCGGCGCGGATCACCGTGAAGTTCGCCTGGGTGCCCCCTACCAGAAAGTGAATGTCCGCTTCCGGAGCCTTGCAGGCCTCCCGAATAAGGGCCCGGGCCTTTTCACAGTAAGGATCCTCTCCATACCCATCCGTCTGCACCAGATTGGTCTTCACAAGTGCTTTTAAGATCTCGGGATGGGCGCCTTGCGTATAGTCGCAGTTAAAATAGATCATTTCTTTTCCCTTACCTTCTCAAAACAGAATCAGTTCCAACCGCTTCATCCTAACACAGGAAAGGGAAAAAGGCAAATTTCCGTTTTCCGGAGTTGACAAATGATCCTGCCTATAGTATAATCACTAATGCTGTAAAGAAAAAAACTTTACACACGAAGAGAAAACGATGTGAAACAGGCAGACCGGCCGGAGGGAACAGATGGCAAAGGATCTGAAAATTACTTTTTTGCTGGATTTTTACGGCGATATGCTCACGGATACCCAGCGGGAGGCCGTGGAGGCCTATTATAATGAGGACCTGTCCCTGGCTGAGATCGCCTTGGACCGCGATGTCACCCGGCAGGGCGTGCGGGACGCCATCAAGCGTGCGGAGCAGCAGCTTTTGGAAATGGAAGAGCGGCTGGGCCTTGCCAGGCGGTTCAAAGAGGTGCAGGATGCCCTGACCGTGATTTGCGACTGCGCGGTGAGCATTGAAGAGCAGAACAGCCGCATGGGAGACGACCCGGTGATCCGGGAGCATGTGGCGCAGATCCTGGACTGTGCTGAGAAGATCGCGGTAGATCAATAAGCCTGGGGCGAGGGAGGAATTTCATTGGCGTTTGAAGGACTGGCAGAAAAGCTCGGCAACTCCTTTAAAAAGCTGAGAGGGAAGGGGAAGCTTTCCGAGGCCGATGTGAAGGAGGCCATGCGAGAGGTCCGTCTTGCCCTGTTGGAGGCTGATGTCAACTATAAGGTCGCCAAGGATTTTACCGCCCGCGTTACAGAGCGGGCTATTGGTTCTGAGGTGATGGAAAGTCTGACCCCGGGGCAAATGGTGGTAAAGATCGTAAACGAAGAGCTGACCGGCCTCATGGGAGGCAGCGAGGAGCGGCTGAAAACGCCGGCCCATCCTCCGGCGGTCATCATGATGTGCGGTCTGCAGGGCGCGGGCAAAACTACCCACGCGGCCAAGCTTGCCTATCAGTTGAAAAGCACTGGGCACAGGCCCCTGCTGGTGGCGGGAGATATTTACCGGCCGGCGGCCATCAAGCAGCTGCAGGTGGTGGCGGAAAAGGCCGGGGCCCCCGTCTATGAAAAGGGGACGCAGAGCCCGGTAGAGACGGCGAAGGAAGCAGTCAGGCACGCGAAGGACTATGGAAACGACTATGTGATCATCGATACGGCGGGCCGCCTTCAGATCGACGAGGAGCTGATGGAAGAGCTCCGGCAGATCAAGGAGGCGGTAGAGCCCACAGATATCCTCCTGGTGGTGGACGCCATGACCGGCCAGGAAGCGGTGAATGTGGCGAAATCCTTTGACGAGCTTTTGGACATCACCGGCGTGATCCTCACCAAGCTGGACGGCGATACCCGCGGCGGCGCGGCGCTGTCTGTCAAGGCGGTGACAGGAAAACCCATCAAGTTTGCCGGCACGGGGGAGAAGCTTTCCGACCTGGAGGTGTTCCATCCTGATCGAATGGCCGGCCGGATCCTGGGAATGGGGGATGTACTGAGCCTCATCGAGGACGCCGAGCTGAAGCTGGACGAAAAGGCGGCCGCCAAAACAGCAGAGCGGCTGATGAACAATAAGCTGGATCTCAACGATATGCTGGATCAGTTCAATCAGGTACGGAAGATGGGCCCCATCAAGGGGATCCTCTCAAAGCTTCCCGGCATGGGGAACAAGCTGGACGAGATGGACATCGACGACCGGGTACTGGATCGCAGCGCGGCTATCATCCTTTCCATGACGCCCTATGAGCGCTCCCATCCGGACGCCCTGGACGCTTCCAGAAAGCGCAGGGTCGCCGCGGGCTGCGGGATGAAGGTGGAGGATGTCAACCGTCTGCTCAACCAGTTCAAACAGACCCAGAAGCTGATGAAGCAGTTCGGCGGCGGAAAGGGAAAACGCAGAAAGCTTCCCATGAATCTGCCCTTTTAAGTTTTGAGGAGATCGGCCCCGGTTATTCCGCGGCCTCCTACTATAAATTCTTACATCAATGTATTGGAGGACAAAAAAATGGCAGTAAAGATCAGACTGAGAAGAATGGGCGCAAAAAAGGCCCCTTTCTATCGTATCGTTGTGGCGGATTCCCGTTTCCCCAGAGACGGCCGTTTCATTGAGGAGATCGGCTATTACGATCCCATGGAAGAGCCCAGCGTCGTGAAGGTAGACCCGGAAAAGGCCAAGAAGTGGATGGCAAACGGCGCTCAGCCCACGGACACGGTAAAGGCTCTTTTCAAGAAGCACGGCGTGATCTGACGCGAGCGATCAGAGCATAGCTGGAAAGGAGAACGCACATGCAGGAGCTGTTAAAGATTATTGCCTCCGGACTTGTGGAAAAACCAGAGGAGATCGTGGTCACCAGTGAGGAATCGGAAAACGGGACCCTCGTTTTTCATCTCCATGTGGCGGAAGAGGATATGGGAAGGGTGATTGGCAAACAGGGCCGTATCGCCAAGGCGATCCGCGTTGTGATGCGGGCTGCCGCCGCCAGAAGTGAGAAAAAGATCATGGTGGAAATCGATTGAGCAAGAACGGACGCCCTGTTTTTCCGAACAGAAAACAGGGCGCCCTTTTTGTTTTAGGAAAAGAGGGCCGTAACCGGTGAAAAAGAAATTCTTGGAAACGGGGCAGATCGTTGGGACCCATGGCGTGCGGGGCGAGGTGCGGGCAGACCCCTGGAGCGACTCCCCGGAATTTTTGAAAAATCTCAAAAATCTCTACTTTGACGAAGGAAAGACGAAGGTCCCCCTGATCTCTTCCCGGGTGCATAAAAACCAGGTGCTCCTAAAGCTTCAGAGCGTGGATACCGTGGAGGCGGCGGAGGCCCTTCGGGGAAAGGTCTTGTGGCTTGATCGGGAGGATGTGACCCTTGAGCCGGGCCAGACCTTTGTGCAGGATCTGATCGGCCTTCAGGCGGTGGACGGGAAAACCGGGGAAATCTATGGAGTTTTGACAGAGGTCATCTCCACCGGCGCCAACGACGTCTACCGGATCCGAAACGACAGGGGACAGGAATTCCTGTTTCCCGCGGTGCCTCACATGATCGGGGGGATCGATCTGGAACGGGAGCTTATCCGGCTGTTTCCCATTCCCGGAATTTTTGACGGCGAGGGGGAGGAAGCCTGATGCGCATCGATATTGTGACACTGTTTCCCGAGGTCTTTTCTTCCGTACTGGAGGAAAGCATTGTGGGCAGGGCCAGAAAAAAGGGAGCTTTGCAGATCTGCTGCCACCAGCTGCGCAGCTTTTCTCCCGACGGGAAAGGCCGGGTGGACGATACGGTGTTCGGCGGAGGAAAGGGAATGTTGCTGGCGGCAGAGCCCTTTGCCCGGTGTATCGACGCCCTGTGCGAACATTTGGGAAAACGCCCGCATATCCTTTATATGTCCCCCCGTGGAAAGGTGCTGGACCAGGCAATGGCCAGACGCCTTTCTAAAGAGGAAGGGCTTTTGATCCTTTGCGGCCACTATGAAGGAGTGGACGAGCGGGTCCTGGAAGAATACAAGGCGGAAGAAGTCTCCATCGGCGACTATGTCCTCACCGGGGGCGAGCTGCCCGCCATGATCCTTGCTGACGCGGTGAGCCGGATGCTGCCCGGCGTGCTGTCAGAAGAGCTCTGCTTTACGGAGGAAAGTCATTTCAGCGGCCTTTTGGAGTATCCTCAATACACAAAGCCTGAGTGCTGGAGGGGGAGAAAGGTCCCCCCTGTGCTGCTGAGCGGCCATCACGAGAAGATCCGGAAATGGCACAGGCGGGAAGCCCTTCGGGTGACAAAAGAGAGACGCCCGGACCTGCTGAGAGGGTATCCCTTAAGCGCGGAGGATCGAAAGCTTTTGGAAGAGCCGGAGGAGCTTCTTTGAAAGGTTCTTTTTGCGGCTGTATATTTTCGGGGGAAACAGCCCATGCTTATGGGGAAAAGAAAAAGCACATCATCTGGTGTTCTCTTTCCTTGCCGCGCAACAAAACCGGCAAAAAACTTTCAACATCCCAAGCAAAATAAACAAATGCCGGGCGAAAAAAATCGACCCTTTGTTCAGTAATCCAAAAATGGTTCTTCTCTGTTGACGGGTGGAAGAAATATGCTATAATGTTCCTGTCACCAGGTTACTTTATGGTTCCTTGGGTAGAATTTTGCTGAATAATATTGTGTTTGGACATCATAGGAGAGTGAATTTTCATGTGCGCTAAAGAAGTTTTGGTTCAGAATCAGGTAGGTCTTCACGCTCGCCCCGCCACTTTTTTTATCCAGAAGGCAAATGAGTTCAAGTCTTCTATCTGGGTAGAGAAAGAGGAGAGAAGAGTCAACGCGAAAAGCCTGCTGGGCGTGCTTTCCTTGGGAATTGTGGGCGGCGTTACCATCCGCATCATCGCTGACGGCGCCGACGAGGAACAGGCGGTCGACAGTTTGGTAAAGCTGGTTGAATCCGGGTTTGCTGAGTAAGCTTAGGATCTTTCTCAGAACCATTTGGGGCACCGGGCCGCGCAGTGCTTTGCACCGCGTAACGCGGTGCCCTTTTTTACGGAAAAGGAGGGAAAGCCGTCATGGCGGAGCTGGAAAAGAAACGGGAGCTGCGGAGAAAAGCCATGAAGCTGCCCCTTCAGCCCGGCGTCTACCTGATGCACGATAAGACGGGGAAGATCATCTATATCGGCAAGGCAAAGGTTCTCAAAAATCGGGTGAGTCAGTATTTCGGCTCGGAGAAGAACCACGATAATAAGGTGCGCAAAATGGTCTCCCAGGTAGACTATTTTGAGTATATCGTCACAGACAGCGAATTCGAGGCGTTGGTGCTGGAAAGCAGCCTGATCAAACAAAATCAGCCGAAATACAACATCCTTCTGAAAGACGATAAAGGCTACAGCTATATTCGGGTGACTTCACCCCCCTGGCCCAGAATGGAAGAGGTCAAGCAGGTGGAGGACGACGGGGCGAAATACATCGGCCCCTATATGAGCTCCTGGTCCATCCGGGAGACGGTGGACGCCGCCCGAAAGATCTTCAAGCTGCCCTCCTGCAGCCGCAGGTTCCCTCAGGACTTCGGGAAGGGAAGGCCTTGCCTCAATTATTATATCGAGCAGTGCTGCGCCCCCTGCCGGGGCAAAATAAAAGAGGAAGAGTACGAGGAGACCTTCCGGGAGGCGCTGGAATTTATCAAGGGGGGAAGCGGCGCTTCCCTGAAGGCGTTGACAGAGAGAATGGAAGAGGCCGCCGAAAATCTGGAGTTTGAGCTGGCCGCCAGGCTGCGGGACCGGATCCAGGCCATCGGAAAAATGAAAGAGCGGCAGAAGGTGGTGGCCAGCCGGGTGGAGGAGCAGGATGTGTTCGCCCTGGCTCAGGGGGAAACCTGCACCGCCTTTGAGGTGTTCCGGTTTCTGGGCGGAAAGCTCTGCGACCGGGAAAGCTTCCTCACGCAGGGCTGTCAGCCGGAAGCGGAAAGCCGTTCGGAATTTCTTCGTCAGTATTACAGCCTGAGAGACCGGGTTCCGCCTCTGGTGGCGCTGGATGGTCCGGTGGAGGACGAGGAGCTTTTGGAGCGGTGGCTTGCGGAGAAGCGCGGCAAAAGCGTCCGCCTGGTCTTTCCCCAGCGGGGAGAGCAGAAGAATCTGGTGGAGATGTGCCGCTCCAACGCGGCGGAAAGCCTGTCCCGCCAGATGGGCAACACGGGCCATGAGGCCTCCGCTCTGGACGAGCTGAGGCGGCTTCTGGGGCTTTCCAAAACGCCTGCCTATATTGAGTCTTATGATATTTCCAACCTGGCGGGCGGAGAAAATGTGGCGGGTATGGTGGTGTTTGAAAACGGTCGCCCGCTGCGCTCCGCTTACCGGAAGTTCAAGATCAAAACCGTGATCGGCAGCGACGATTACGCCTCCATGCGCGAGGTGCTCCGCCGACGGTTTGAAGAGTACCGGCTCCATGTGCAGGAGGGGGACGAAGAAGGCTTTGGCCGCCTGCCGGATCTGATCCTTCTGGATGGCGGAAAGGGCCATGTGGCGGCAGTGCAGCCCCTGCTCGCCGAGATGGGGATCGAGGTGCCGCTGTTCGGTATGGTGAAGGACGACAAGCACCGTACCCGCGCCATCGCCCTGACCGGCGGCGAGATCGCCATCAATTCCAATCGCAAAGCCTTTACGCTGGTGTCCACCATTCAGGATGAGGTGCACCGCTTTGCCATCGGTTTTCACCGGCAGCAGAGAAAAAAGACGGCGGTTTCTTCCACCTTGCTCTCCATCGATTCCGTAGGCCCCATGAGGGCCAAGGCGCTGCTTCGCCACTTTAAGACCATGACCGCTTTGAGCGCGGCGGACCCCAGGGAGCTGGAAACCGTTCCGGGAATGAACCGGCCCGCGGCCCTTAAAGTATACGCGTATTTCCACCCGGAAGACGGTTTCCAGGAGGGCGAAAAAGAAGAAATCTTGCCGGACAGTTGACAGATTGGCCGTTTAATGGGATAATAAAGCGAAATCCATCTTGTCTTGCGGCGGGGGTGCAGGCCATGCGTATCATCACCGGGACGAAGCGCGGAAAAAAACTTCTTTCCCTGGAGGGAGAAAGTGTTCGGCCTACCACAGACCGGGTCAAGGAAGCGCTGTTCGATATTTTGCAGTTTTCTTTGGAGGGACGCCGCTTTCTGGACCTTTTTGCTGGCTCTGGACAGATCGGCCTGGAGGCCGTCAGCCGCGGGGCGGAAAAGGTCTGTTTTGTGGACAGCTCAAAGGCCGCTTTGCGGGTGGTGGAAAAGAATATAGCTCTCACAGGTTTTTCTCAGCAGTCCCATGTGTTTCTGGGAGACTTTGAGACCTTTTTATCTGCGACCTCGGAAACCTTTGACATTGCGTTTCTGGACCCGCCTTACAGGACCGGCCTTTTGGAGCGGGCGCTGCCTTTGACGGTAAAGCGGATGGCCCCGGGCGGAACCCTTATTTGCGAGCATCCTCGGGACGAAGAGCTGCCGGAGAGGGTGGGGGCGTTTCAGAAGCAGAAAACCTACCGATACGGCAGGATTCTGCTGTCAGTTTACCGCAAAAGCGACAAGGAAAAGGAGAATGAATGATGCAGATTGCAGTTTGCCCCGGCAGTTTTGATCCTGTTACGCTGGGACATCTGGATATCATTAAGCGGGCCTGTAAGATCTTTGACCGGGTGATTGTGGCGGTGCCTGTGAATCCGGCAAAGCACGCCAGCTTTTCTGTGGAAGAGCGTATGGAGCTTTTGCGGACCGTCATTAAAAGCGAAGGGATTCTCAACGCCGAGGTGGACAAGGTGACCGGGCTTTTGGCGGACTACGCCCGGGAAAAGGGCGCCATGACGATTATTAAGGGGCTGCGCGCACTGTCTGACTTTGAATATGAATTCCAGCAGGCACTGACCAACAAAAGGCTTAATCCCGAGCTGGAAACCATGTTTCTGGCCACCAGCGCTGAAAATATGTTTCTCAGTTCCAGTGTGGTCAAGCAGATCGCGGGCTTTGGGGGAGACATCTCTCATTTCGTGCCCTCTTCTATTTCCGATACGATCATAAAACGCTTGTGCAAGGCCGCGCCCTAGGGCGAAAAAGCTCGATTCGGAAGCAAGCCGGGTTCCCGGCTTTCCCATAGACAAGATCAAAATTATCAGACCGGAAGAAGGCGGGCTTTCCTTTGACCCGCGCAAGAAAGGAACGGTATAAGGTTATGAGCAACACTCAGGCGACCATTGAAGATCTGATTGAAGAATTGTACGATGTAGTGGAAAAGGGATGGAAAATGCCCCTTTCCGGCGGAAAGGTGTTTGTAGACGGAGAGGAGATCCGGCAGATCCTGGACGAGATCCGGGAAGAGATCCCTGCTGAGGTCCGCAAGGCGAAGGCCATCGTGGCGGATCGCGCCCAGATCATCAGCGAGGCGCAGCGGGAGGCGGAAACCATCATCCGGGTGGCAGAGGAGAAGCAGCGCGCCCTGGTCAATCAGGACGAGGTGGTTCGTCAGGCTCAGCAGAAGGCCAATGAGCTCATCGCCCAGGCGCAGGGAAAATTCCGGGAGATGCGCAAGGCCAGCAACGACTATATCGACGACCTGATGCGCAGAACAGACGAGTCTTTGTCGGAAAGCCTCACAGAACTGCGAAAAACCAGACAGAATATAAAATCGTCTCAGCGGAACAACCAAATTTGAACCGAAGATTCTGTGTAAAAACTATATAAGAATAGTAGAACAAAAATTCCCCTCACTACATCTAGTGAGGGGAATTTTTGTTCCCCCAAAATATTTGGGAAAGTATGTTCGATTCCAGCCGCATTGCGGATTTCCATAATTTTGGCAGTTGCTTTTGGGGAGGAGGTGGGCTATAATAGGGTCACTGGTGGTGAAAAGTGGGGGAAAGTTCCACAAAGTGGTGGACAGAGGGTGAAAACTCCCAGATTTCTCTCCGCCGGATCAAAGCTTTTGAAAGGGCAGAAGCCGTTATGTTGACAGGTGAGTATCAACATAATATGGATCTGAAGGGTCGGGTGACGGTCCCTTCCAAGTTCCGGGAGGACCTTGGGGACAAGTTTTATGTCTGCAAGGGCCTTGACGGCTGCCTTTTTGTGCTTTCTGAGGGACAGTGGAACAAGCTCATCGAAAAGGTCTCCGCCATTCCTCTTGCTCAGGGGAAAGGCATCCAGCGTCACTTCTTTTCCGGAGCGGCCGAGGCCGAGCCGGACAAGCAGGGCCGGATCCTGATCCCGCAAAACCTGAGAGAGTATGCGGGGCTCAATAAGGATGTGACGATGATCGGCGCCGCGGTGCGGGCCGAGATCTGGGACACTGCTCGCTGGAATGAGTATAACGAGGGCCAGACGGACGAGGTGATCGAGGCCTCCATGAGTCTCCTGGATTTCTAAGGAGAGAGGGCCTATGGAATTCCATCATAAGCCGGTGCTTTTTTCTGAAACCATCGAGGCGCTGCAAATCTCTCCCCAAGGCGTGTATATTGACGGCACCATGGGTGGGGGCGGCCATTCCGAGGCGATCCTCAAGCGCCTTACCACAGGGCGTCTGCTCTCTATCGATCAGGACCCTGACGCGGTGGCTTCCACGGGCGGGCGGCTTTCCGCATACCCCAATTTTGAAGCAGCCCTGGGCAACTTCAGCAACATGGGAGAGATCGCCCGGGAAAGAGGGATCGAGTCAGTGGACGGAATCCTTCTGGACATCGGGGTGTCTTCCTTCCAGCTGGACACGCCGGAAAGAGGGTTCTCCTATCACCACGACGCCCCCCTGGATATGCGCATGAGCAAGAAGGGGACTTCGGCGAAGGATCTGGTAAACAAGTGCTCTGAACAGGAGCTTTCTGAGATTTTATTCCGTTTCGGTGAGGAAAAGAACGCCCGCCGGATCGCCCGGAAGATCTGCGAGGTGAGAGGCCTCTCTCCCATCGAGACCACCGGAGAGCTGGCCCAGGTTATCAAGGACGCTTTGCCCGCCGCGGTCAAGCGGGAGCAGGGCCATCCGGCCAGAAAAAGCTTTCAGGCGCTGCGTATCGCGGTCAACGGAGAGCTGGAGGTGCTGGAAAAGGGGCTGGACGCCGGGTTGGAGCTTTTGAGGCCCGGAGGCCGCTTCGTGGTGATTACTTTCCACTCCCTGGAGGATCGGATCGTCAAGCAGAAGATGGCAAAGTGGTGCGAGGGCTGCATCTGCCCCAAGGATTTCCCGGTATGCGTCTGCGGGAGAAAGCCCAAAGGGACGCTGGTCTACAAGAAAGGCTTAGTTCCCTCAGAGCAGGAGCTTTCGGAAAATCCCAGAGCCCGCAGCGCGAGGCTCCGGGTGTTTGAAAAAGCGCTTTCGGTAAGATGATCCCGTCCCGGAGGCAGGCAGGCGGCAAAGGTTTTGCCGCGAAAGGGAAAACCGGCCTGCCTCCGCGGACAGCCAAAAGCATAACACACAGAACAGAAAAAAGCAAAAAATTTGATTTCATAAAACGGGAAAGGGTGAGGCAGCATGGCAAATTTGTCCGAGGCATATGACTTTTCGTTGTTCGAGGACCGTGCCGCAAGCGCTCTCCCGGTAGAAGACCCCCAGGTACGGCGGGAGAGAAGACAGCGGGAGAATATCGTCGAGCTTCCTCAGAAGGAGCTGGAAAAGAACCGGAAGCCCAAGCGTCATCCCCTTCGGGCGGCACTCATGGCGTTCAGCTTCCTGGTGGTGTTCTCCACTATGGTGTCCATCGTCTACAGCCAGGTGCGTCTGACTGAGCTGACGGAGGACATCAACCAGGCCACCCAGGAGCTTTCCGAGGCCAAAAGCCGGGAGATCCAGCTTTCCATGGTGGCGTCTGAGAAGATGAACGGCACCGAAGTGGAGGAGTATGTCAAAAAACAGCTGGGTATGTCAAAGATCACAGAGGGACAGGTCACCTATCTCAATGTGGCCCAGGAGGATAAGGGCACGGTGGTAGAGGATGTGGAAGGCGCGTCCTGGCTGGATCAGCTTTTGTCAGCCATCGCCAACTGGTTCGCGTAAAGCCGGAGGGCGTCTTTCTTCCGGGAAGACAGGGAATAATCAGACAGCCGTGGGAATAAAATGACACAGCAAAGCCCGGAAGAGACAGAAGGGGCTTTGCTTAGCGGTCGTTTGAGAAAGCCCTCGGAAAACCAGCTGCGGGCCGAAATACCGGGCCCGCATTTTATGTATTTTCAGGAGGGGCCTTCTGTGGCCCTCCGAACGCTTTTTGGAAAGGTGAATTGGTGTGGCAAAGGGAAATACGGAAAAAATGTGGAAAAGGGCCATGGGCGTCACGGCGCTTTTGGTGTTCGTGGGCTTCGGCGCTGTGGTGATCAGCCTCTTCCGATGGCAGATCGTGCGGGGCGAAGAGCTCAGCGCCGCCGCGCTGGATCAGAGCCTGCACAGCACCACGCTCACGGCGATGCGAGGGACGATCTACGACGCCACCGGCACCAGAATTCTGGCTAAAAGCGCCAGTGTCTGGACCGTGGTGCTGGAGCCTGTCTATATCTATGATAAGGAGAGCAAAAGACGCCTGATCTCCTCCGGCCTTGCCAAGATCCTTGATATGGATGAGGAAGAGATCTATGAGAAGGCGGGGCAGAAGGGCTCCTACTTCACCTATCTGAAACGGCGGGTGGAATCCGATGTGAAGGATGAAATTACCGCGTTTCTGGACGAGAATGACATCGACAGCGGCGTGAGACTCATCACGGATTATAAGCGGTATTACCCCTATGGCACCGTGGCCTCTACCGTGCTGGGCTTTACCGGAAGCGACGGCCAGGGCCTGGGCGGGCTGGAGCTTCAGTACGACAATGAGCTCAAGGGCACCGCCGGGCGGATGATCTCGGCGAAAAACGCCCTGAGCACGGATATGCCCTTTGAATATGAGCAGCTTATCGGCGCCCAGAACGGGTACGATCTGGTGCTCACCATTGACGAGACGGTACAGAGCACGCTGGAAAAATATCTGGAGCAGGGCATCGAGCAGTATAAGGTGACAAACGGCGCGGTAGCCATCATGATGAATGTGAATAACGGGGAGATCCTGGGGCTGGCCGTCAAGGGCGATTACGACCCCAACGATCCCTTCACAGTCTATGACGAAGAGCAGCGTAAGGCAATTTCCCTTCTGCCTGAGGCGCAGCAGGATCAGGCCTACAGCGACGCGCTGAACAAGCAGTGGAGAAACAAAGCGGTAAGCGATACTTACTATCCCGGTTCGGTCTATAAAATGTGTGTGGGCGCCATGGGCCTGGAAGAGGGAGTGCTGCCGGAAAATTACAGCTTTACCTGTACCGGGAACATGGCGGTAGAGGGAGTGACCGGGGGCATTGACTGCTGGAAGCATGCAGGCCACGGAACGGAAAGCTTCCACGATGGGCTGTGCAATTCCTGCAACCCCTTCTTTATCCGGGTAGGACAGCTTCTGGGTCCCTCTACCTTCGCCAAGTACCGGGAGGCCTTCGGCTTTACGGAGCAGACCGGGATCGACCTTCCCGGCGAGTCCTGGAGTATTTATCACAGTGAGGAGGATCTGGGCCCGGCGGAGCTGGCGACGGAATCCTTCGGGCAGAACTTCAGTATCACCCCGGTGCAGATGATCACCGCCTGCGCTGCTGTGGCCAACGGCGGCTATCTGGTGACGCCTCATGTAGTCAACCGCATTGTGGACGAGAACGGAAATATCGTGAAGAAAATGGACACCGGTTATCGCCGCCAGGTGATCTCCGGGAAAACCTCGGAAGCCATCTCCCAGATCCTGTATGACAACGCTGCCTCCGGCACTGCAAACGGCGGCTATGTGATGGGGTATCGGGTATGTGGGAAAACCGGCACCTCGGAAAAGATCGCCAAGTGGAACGAGGATCGCTCCAAGCCCATGGAATATATAGCCTCCTACTGCGGTTTTGCGCCGGTGGAGGATCCGGAATACGCGCTTCTGGTGTTCTTTGACGAGCCCCAGGGCAAGGAAAACGGAGGTCTGACAGGCGGAAACGCCGTGGCGGGACCGATCTTCTCGGCCATGATGGAAGAGCTGCTGCCCTATCTGGGGGTGGAGGCTCAGTACACGGACGAGGAGTACGAGGCTCTGGATCTCACCGCGCCCTCCGTGGTAGGGCTCACCCTGGCGGAGGCCTGGAAGCAGCTGGATGAGCTGGGGGTCTCCTACTCCGTGATAGGAGATGAAAGCGAGGATTCTATCCTGGTGACAGAGCAGATCCCCAAAACAGGGGAAAAGGTGCCCAGAGGCGGGAAGGTGGTTCTGTACACCAACGGCTTCAGCGAGGAGGAAACGCTGGTGGAGGTGCCGGACTTTATCGGCATGGATCTCGCCAACGCCTCCTATACTGCACTGCTCAGCGGCGTGCAGGTCAGCGCCAACGGTGCGGGGGCCACGGCAGGAGGTTCCGCGAATATTCAGAGCATTGCTCCGGGCACCAAGGTGAAGCAGGGCACGGTGATCGTTATCACCTTCGTAGAGGACATTCAAACGGACACCTTTGTTTATCTGGATTAAAGAGACAGGAAAAAGCGAGCAAAAGAGGGGTTTTGAAATGAACAGCATCATCTATTTGGCGGCGGCTGTGATCGCCTTTGCCGTTACGGCGATCCTGGGCAGGTGGTTGATTCCTTTCCTCCACAAGATGAATTTTGGCCAGACCATCCGGGAGGTAGGACCCAGCTGGCATAAAAACAAGCAGGGCACGCCCACCATGGGCGGGATCATGTTCATCCTGGGGATTCTGCTGGCGGTGCTAAGCTGTGCGCCCATGCTTCGCGCGGCGGGGATCACGGAAACGCCTCTGATGTTGGGAAAGCTCTACGGAGGCTTGGGCATGGCGGTGGCCTTTGGGGCCATTGGCTTTATGGATGACTACATCAGCGTGGTCAAAAAGCGGAATCTGGGGCTGACGGAAAAACAGAAGCTGGTATTGCAGTTCGCAGTGGCGGCGGCGTATCTGTTGACCGTCTATCTTCTGGGCGGGGACACCTCTACGCTCATTCCCTTTATCGGCCGGATCGATCTGGGATTTTTCTACTATATCATAAGCGCCCTCTTTATCGTATTTCTGGTAAATGCGGTCAACTTCACGGATGGGGTCGACGGGCTCAACAGCACCGTATCCTTCTTCGTCTTTCTGGCGCTGGCTTTGTCTGCGGGTATTCTTTCCATGACGGGCCTTTCCGCCATGGGAGTGGCTTCCGCTGCGGCCTGCATTGGATTTCTCATCTGGAATTTCCATCCCGCCCGGGTGTTTATGGGGGATACCGGTTCCCTGTTTTTGGGCGGCATGGTCTGCGCGCTGGCCTTTGGGATCGATCTGCCGGTACTGCTGATTCCGGCGGGGGTCGTCTATCTGTGCGAGATCGTCTCTGTCATGCTTCAGGTAACTTACTTTAAGGCCACCCACGGGAAGCGGCTGTTTAAAATGTCTCCCATCCATCATCACTTTGAGATGTGCGGCTGGAGCGAGGTGAAGATCTGCGCAGTGTTCGGCGGCGTGACGGTCCTGGGAGGCGCGTTGGCAGTTTTGGCCGTTCTTTACGGCGTTTGAAATGCTTAAAATCCGCTTGTCTGCGCACACTATAGAGAGATTCGAAAAACCTTTGGAAAGTCTGTAAGCTCCGGTGTCCCGGGCTTTGAAGGGAGCGATGAGAAAATGGCTCGAACAAGTGAGGGAGTGGCCAGAGGGCTCAGGCGGGTGCCCGCCTATGCTCCTCCCACTGGGGAACAGCCTGCTCCTCCGACGGGCAGGGCAGAGCGAAAGCGCCCGGAAAACGGCCGGAGGAAAAAGATCAAATACAGCCTTTTCGCTTTGGGCTCCGGGCTGGATCTGCCCCTGTTCGTCTTTCTGATCGTGCTGCTGGCCATTGGTCTGGTGATGCTCTTTTCGGCCAGCTATGCCTATTGCTATTACTATTACGGAAACAGCTATTTCTTCATTGCCCGTCAGGCAGGCTTCGCAGCGGTGGGCGTGGTGCTGATGCTGCTGGTTTCCACCTTTGACTACCATCAGTTCCACAAGTTCGCTCACCTGGTGTTCGGTATCGCGGTGCTGCTTTTGCTGATCGTTCTGGTGCTGGGGAAGCTGATGGGCGGGGTCACCCCCCTGGTGCGGCCGAAGAACGATGTGTACCGCTGGATCAATCTGGGCGTGGAATTCCAGCCCACAGAGATCGCGAAATTCGCCGTGGTGCTGCTGTTTGCCCACATGATCTCCCAACGGGCGGATCAGATGAAGACCTTCCGCTACGGGTTCCTTCCCTTTATGGGCGTGCTGGCGCTGCTGGTAGTCCTCATCATGCCGGAACCCCATGTTTCCGCCACGATCATCGTATGCCTGATCGGAATCATCATGATGTTTATCGGCGGCAGCTCCACGAAATGGTTTATTATTTTCGGTGGGATCGCGGTGGTAGGCGTGGCGGCCGTGGTGATGTTTTCCGGGAAATTCGACTACGCGATGGACCGGATCTACGGCTGGCTCGATCCCTTCCATCCGCCGGAGGGCGTGGACACCTGGCAGACCACCCAATCCCTTTACGCCATCGGCTCCGGCGGGCTGCTGGGAGTGGGCCTGGGACAGTCCAGGCAGAAATACCTCTATCTGCCGGAGCCTCAGAACGATTTCATTTTTGCCATTATCTGCGAAGAGCTGGGCATGGTGGGCGCCCTGGTCATTATTATCCTCTTTGGCCTGCTGATCTGGCGGGGCGTCTATGTCTCCGTTCACGCCAAGGATAAATTCGGCATGATGCTGGGCCTTGGCATCACCTTCCAGGTGGGGATCCAGGCGGTGCTCAATATCTGCGTGGTCACAAATACCATTCCAAACACAGGCATCAGCCTTCCCTTCTTCAGTTATGGCGGAACGGCGCTGATGATGCTTTTGATGGAAATGGGAGTTTTGCTGAATATTTCCAGAAGCTCCAATGTGGAAAAAACCTAGGGAAATAAGGGAAGAGAAAGGAGGGCGCGGTATGCGGGTACTGTTTACGGGCGGCGGCACGGCGGGGCATATCAATCCGGCTTTGGCCGCCGCGGGCTATCTGAAGCAAAAGGAGCCGGACGCCGAGATCTTATATGTGGGAAATCGAGGCGGGATGGAAGAACGCCTGGTGTCAAACGCCGGTTACGAGATGCGCTTGATCACCATTTCCGGATTTCAGAGAAAGCTCACCCCCAAAAACCTTGTCCGAAACGCCCAGACGGTGGTGCGGATGTTTACCGCCAGCGCGGAGGCAAAAAAGATACTCAAGGAGTTTTCTCCCCATGTGTGCGTGGGGACGGGAGGCTATGTGAGCGGGCCGGTGATCCGGGAGGCGGCGAAGCTTGGGATCCCCTGTGTGATCCATGAGTCCAACGCCTATCCCGGCATCACGACAAGGATGCTGGCCAAAAGTGTGAAAACAGTGATGCTGGCGGTGCCGGACGCAAAGAAATATTTTGACGGCTCGGTCAACTGCACGGTGACGGGAAATCCGGTGCGCGGCGAGGTGCTCAGCGCGCAGCGGGAGGCTTCCCGCAAGGCGTTGGGGCTGGACGAGAGACCGGTCATCCTCTCCTTCGGCGGAAGCCTTGGAGCTTCCGCTCTTAACCGGGCTATGGCCTTTGTGCTGGCCCAAAGCGCCAAGGAGAAGAAATATCAGCATATCCACGGATATGGCCAGCACGATGAAAACTTCCTTCAGGAGCTTTCTGCGCTGGGCTTTTCCGGGGAAGAAAACCCCCAGATCCGCCTTTTGGAATACATCGACAATATGCCCCAATGCCTTTCCGCCGCCGATCTGGTGATCGGAAGGGCCGGAGCGATGACCTTGACGGAGATTGAGGCCAAGGCGAAGGCCTCCATCCTGATCCCTTCTCCCAATGTGGCGGAAAACCATCAATACCATAACGCTATGGCTCTGGTCAATCGGGGCGCGGCTGAGATCCTGGAGGAAAAGGATCTCAGCGGAGAAGCTCTTTGGCAGAAGATCCGGGACATCCTGGAGCAGGAGGACCGTTTGAGAGCCCTGGGAGAAAACGCGGGAAAGCTGGAGATCAGCGACGCCAACGAACGCATTTACCGGGTGATCCGCGCCGCGGCCAAGGAAGACGGCGTAAGGTAGGACTGCTCTGTGCAATAGAGCTCATGCGGCGCCTTTTGGGAAATGAACCCTTTTTGGAAGCCCTCATATAATGCAGTATGCTGAAAAATATGGGGTGTTTCTATGATCATCATTGACGGTCCCGCCGAGTTAGGCGGAGAGATTTCCATTCAAGGCGCAAAGAACAGCACCCTGCCGCTTTTGGCCGCAGCGGTGATCTGCAAGGGCCAAACGGTGCTGCATAACTGCCCTAAAATCGCGGATGTGGAAACAGCTGTGCATATTTTAGAGCATCTGGGCTGCCGGTGCAAAAGGGAGGGCGGGGATCTGATCGTGGACAACGCCATGACCTGCTGCGAGATACCTCAGGATCTGATGGGAGAAATGCGTTCCTCCATTGTGTTTTTGGGGGCTATCGTGTCCCGGTGCGGGAGAGCGGATCTGTGTTTTCCCGGCGGCTGCGAGCTGGGCCCCAGGCCCATTGATCTGCACGTTTCGGCTTTGAAGCGGCTGGGGGTGGAGATCGAGGAATCCGGCGGGTGTCTTCACTGTCTGGCTCCGGGGGGTATTGAGGGGAACTATATTTCTCTCTCGTTCCCCAGCGTGGGAGCGACGGAAAACATCATGCTGGCAGCGGTTTGCTCCAAAGGTACCACCATCATCGCCAACGCTGCCCGGGAACCGGAGATCAGCGACCTTGCCGCCTATCTCAACCGGTGCGGAGGCAGGATCTACGGCGCGGGGGAAAGCTGCATCATCATCGACGGCGTGAAAGAACTTTACGGCTGCGAGCACCGGGTGATGCCGGACCGGATTGTCTGCGCTACCTATATGGCTGCGGCCGCCGTGACAGGGGGGAATATCACCCTGAAGGATGTGGACAATACCCACATTCTCCCTATGCTTTCGCCCTTCGAGGAGTCAGGCTGTGAGGTGCGCCAGCTGGGAGGCGCCTTGAACATCATGTGTCCCAGAAGACTTCAGGCAGTGAAACATATTCGCACCATGCCCTATCCCGGCTTCCCAACAGATGCTCAGCCGGTGGTTATGAGTATGGCGGCGGTGGGAAGAGGAACCAGCGTCTTTGTAGAAAACATATTCGAGAATCGCTATAAACATGCGGGAGAATTGCAGCGTTTGGGAGCGAACATCAAGGTTGAGGGCAAGGTGGCCATCGTAGAGGGCGTGGAAGAGCTGAAAGGAGCGCCGGTGGCCGCTTACGACCTGCGGGGCGGCGCGGCTTTGGTGGTGGCGGGACTGTCCGCCCGGGGTAAGACCACTGTAAGCGGCACGGGCTACATTGCCCGGGGATATGAGGATATTGCCGGAAACCTGGCTGCTTTAGGCGCGAGGATCCGGGAATTCCCGGAAGAGAAGGAGTAAAAAGGAAGACGGTTTTCCGGAAGTGGAAAGGAGGGTGCGCATTGCCTCAGAGGCGTCCGAAACAGGAGCGGGGAAGAGGAAAAAGATCGCCCCGGGACATGGTGTCCTGGGACGGAGAATACTTTATCGACATCTCTTCCTCTTCCGGCTCTGAAAGACAGCGAGTTCCCTCACAAAGATCCTCTCCCTCTCAGGGGGAGAGAAGACCCTCTTCCCAGGGGAGGCAGACGCAGCGGAAGCGTGCGCAGGACGCCTATCCCTCCTCCTCTCGGGGACGGCCCCGCCCCACCTCCGGGATGGAAGACAGACGCCGTCCCCCACGAGGGCCGGAGGTCTATCAGCGCAGGCAGAAAAAGCCCCTGGGGAAAGGGACGAGAAGGGCGATATACTTTTTCGTCCTGCTGGCGGTGATGGCCGCGGCTCTGCTGTTAAGCGTGTTTCTGCTTTTCAAAATATCCCAGGTAAAGGTGACGGGGGACCAGGTCTACTCCTCCCAGGAGATCCTGCGGATCTGCGATTATGAAGAGGGCGGGAACCTGGTGTTCGCGCCGGTGAAGGATAGAGTCCAGCGGCTGAAGAGCGAGCTGCCCTATATCGAGGAGGTCCAGATCCTCAAACACCTGCCCGGCACCATTGAGATCCGGATCACAGGGGCAAAGGTCGGCGCCTGCCTGGAAAGCGGCGGAAGCTGGCTTTATCTGAGCCAAAGCGGAAAGATCCTGGAACAGCGGGAAGAGCCTTTGGAGGGAACGCTGAAGATCCGGGGCGTCCAGCCGGAGGACAGCAGTCCGGGCACGGTGGCGGTTCCCACTGACGAGGCGGTTGCAGAGGTTTACGAGGAGATCCTGCAAAAGATCATCGCGTTGGATACGGCCGGAAAGTTTACCAGGCTGGATCTATCCGATCTTTACAATATCAGCCTGTGGTATGAGGACCGGATCCAGTTTCTCCTGGGGAACGCCGCGGACCTGGATTACAAGATCGAATTTGGACTGCGCATCGCGGAGGATGAAAATTCCATCGGTCCCAACGAACGGGGAAAGCTGGATCTGACAGTGGCAAGCGATGTGAAACGCTCCACCTTTACAGAGACGGCGGAGACGCCTGAACCCGTCACGCCCGGCGGGGAAGAGCCGAACAGCGGCAAAGAAGATCCCGGAAATGGAGAAAGTTCCCAAGAGAACAGCGCCTCTTCCCAGGAGGGGAGAACAGACGATATCCCCGATACCTTCTTTACCGGATGAGGAAGAATACTCTCAGGGCAGTACAGGAAATTTCATTTTTACACAAAAAGGAGAAAATATTTAATTCTCTGCCCTTTTTTTGAAGAAATCCTTGAAATTTCCTGATAAAAGTGATAAATTATGCTATATAGTAAAGTGGTATTATGCTGCAGACCGGAGCCCAGCAGGCAGACTTCCCGGCAAGGGAGACCCATTGACGGCACAAATGTGCTTTTTTGCCTGCGGCGCGGTGCGCTTGTGTGGGAAAGAATGTTGATCGCTCTGCATAGCGCGGGGCTTTTGCGCTGTGCGGGCTGTGCATAAAACTCAGAAAGCCAAGGAGGAAATAATATGCCTTTCGAAGTAGATAATCTCTTGGATGAAACTCCCCAGACCATAAAGGTGGTGGGCGTAGGCGGCGGCGGCGGGAACGCTGTCAATCGGATCGCCAGCGCCGGGGTGCGCAGCGTGGAGCTGGTTTGCATGAATACGGACAAGCAGGCGCTGGGCCGCTCTCAGGCCTCCGTAAAGGTCCAGCTGGGAGAGAAGAGCACTCAGGGCCGGGGCGCCGGTTCCAAGCCCGAGGTAGGCGAGAAGGCAGCGGACGAAAGCAGAGAGCAGATCGCCGCCGTGTTGAAGGACGCCGATATGGTGTTCGTTACGGCCGGCATGGGAGGCGGCACCGGCACCGGCGCTGCCCCTCGCATCGCGCAGATTGCCAAGGAGCAGGGTGCGCTGACCGTGGGGATCGTCACCAAGCCCTTTGCCTTTGAGGGAAAGCACCGCATGGAGCAGGCCGAGAAGGGCATTGAGGCTTTGAGAGAGCATGTGGATTCTCTGGTCGTCATCCCCAACGAGCGGCTGAAGCTGGTAAGCGAAGAGCGTATCACTTTGGCAAATGCCTTTGTGGTGGCGGACGATGTTCTGCGTCAGGGCGTGCAGAGCATTTCCGACCTGATCCAGTTGCCCGGTGTGGTTAACCTGGACTTTGAGGATGTAAAGTCTGTCATGCAGAACGCGGGCTACGCCCATATGGGTGTGGGACATGCCAGCGGAAAAGATAAGGCCGAGCAGGCCGCCATGTCCGCTATTTCCAGTCCCCTGCTGGAAACCAAGATCGCCGGAGCCAAGGGTGTGATCATCAATATCACCTCTTCTCCCGACATCGCCTTGGACGAGATCGAGACTGCCTCTCAGATCATTGCTGAGCGGGCCCATGAAGAGGCCAATATCATTTGGGGCGCTACCTTTGACGAGTCCATGGAGGACGAGATGACCGTCACGGTGATCGCCACCGGTTTTGACGGGATGAATGGGGATAAGAGCACGAAGGCGTCCCCGCTGATGGACCTGGCTGACGATGAGGAGGATTTCCTCTCCTCTTCCAGCACGGCTCCCAGAGACGCTGAGCCCAAGGTGGATCCTGCCGTGATCGATGACGACGACACCTTCACGGATATCATGTCCATCTTTAACCGGAAGTAAGGCTTTTCTGAAGAAATAAAAGGGATGCCGTCTGGCACGGCATCCCTTTTTAGTTTCTGAAACGGGAATATTTTTTCCAAAGACGAATACCTATCATGAGGAGAAAGGAAGCTGTAAAATGGGAAAATTAATTGAGGGGATCCATCATGTAGCCATCAAGCCTACTGCGGAGAAGTATGAGAAAACGGTAGATTTTTACACGAAGCTTCTGGGGCTGGAAGTGGTGAGAAGCTGGGGAGATCCCAAGATGCCCTGCCTGATGGTGTCCTGTGGAGACAACAGCTGCATGGAGATCTTAAGCGGCAAGGAAGAGGTTCTGATTGAGGGTCCTCTTGCCCATATCGCCTTTGCCACCCGGCAGGTGGACGAGGTGGTGGAGAAGGTGAGAAAGGCGGGCTATGAAGTGACCATTGAGCCCAAGGATGTGGTTTTGGGAGATCTTCCCGCGCGGATCGCCTTTTTCCGCGGCCCCACCGGAGAGATCATCGAAGTGTTTTGGGAAAAGCAATGACCCGGGAAATACGCCTTGATACAGCAGAGCTGGAGACGCGGGCGCGGGAACTGAAGGCGGGAGACCGCGTGCTGCTTTCCGGCGTGTGCTACACCTCCCGGGACGCGGCTCACAAGCGCATTTTTGAGCTGTTGGACCGGGGAGAGCAGCCCCCTTATCCCCTAAAGGGTGCGGCCGTTTATTACGCCGGGCCCACCCCGGCGCCGGAAGGACTGCCCATCGGTTCCTGCGGGCCCACCACCAGCGGCAGGATGGACCCCTACACGCCCCGGCTTCTGGATCTGGGGCTGAAATGTATGATCGGAAAAGGAAAGCGCGCGCCGGGAGTGGTAGAGGCCATGAAGCGAAACGGCGCGGTGTATCTGTGCGCCATCGGCGGCGCGGGGGCCTTGGCCGCCCAATGCATTGAGCAGATGGAGGTCATCGCCTTTGAGGACTTGGGCTGCGAATCGGTAAAACGCCTGGTGCTGAAGGACTTTCCCCTGATCGTGGGGATCGATAGCTCGGGTGAAAGTGCGCTGAAATAAAGAAAAGCCTCGTTTTGCCTTTTCGGGTTTTTGGGAAAGGAGAAGCTGTGGCTTCGCATGTAAAAATGTTTGCCATCAAATCACGATGAGAGGGCTGCGCAAGGTTTTGCGGGGCCTTCTTTTTCCCAGAAGAGGTGTCATTGTTGGATTTTATCATCAAACTCTTTGTGAAGGATTACGGAAAAACAGAATCCCCTGCGGTGCGGGAAAAGGTGGGAAAGGTGGCGGGACTGGTAGGGATCACCACCAATCTGCTGCTGTTTTTGATCAAATTTCTCGCCGGTGTTTTTTCTCATTCCCTGGCCATTATGGCGGACGCAGTGAATAACCTGACGGATTCCGGCTCCTCCGTCATCATGCTGGTAGGCTTTAAGCTGGCGGGAAAGCCCGCGGATGAAAAACATCCTTTCGGCCACGCCCGCATGGAATATCTCTCAGGCGTGATCGTCTCCTTTATCGTGCTGTTTTTAGGGATACAGCTGGGCAGGTCCTCTGTGGAGAAGATCATCACGCCGGAAGAGACCAGCTATGGACTTTGGACCATCCTCATTCTGATTGTGTCCATCGGCCTGAAGCTTTGGCAGTGCCTCTTTTACCGTAAGGCCGGAAAGAAGATCCATTCGGAAGCCCTGATCGCCACCTCCGGCGATAGCCGCAACGACGCTGTCACCACGGCGGTAGTGCTGCTGGGCGCGCTGATCACAAGGGTCTGGGGCTGGAATCTGGACGGCGTTCTGGGCCTTGCCGTGGCCGCCTTTATTCTGGTTTCCGGCGTGAAGCTCATTATGGAGACCGGAAACCCGCTGCTGGGGGTAGCGCCTGAAAAGGAGCTGGTGGAGGATATCTACGAGACCATCCTGTCTTATGAGGGGGTCATCGGGATCCACGATCTGGCCGTGCACAGCTATGGGGTGGGCAGATGCTTTGCCTCGGTGCACTGCGAGGTGCCCGCGGAGGAGGATATCTTGAAAAGCCATGACATCATCGACAATATCGAACGGGATTTTGAGGAAAATAAAGGGATCCACCTGGTGATCCACCTGGATCCCATCGTCACCGGGGACGAGCGCACCAACCTCTTGAAGGAACAGGTGAAGGAGTGCGTTCGGAAGATCTATCCGGAAACCTCCATCCACGATTTCCGGGTGGTGTGGGGCGTGACTCACTCCAATATCGTGTTCGACGTGGCGGCTCCCTTTTCCCTTGCGGACAGTGAGCAGCAGATTAAGGACCGGATCTCTCAGGAAATCTCCTGCTTGGATAAAAGCTACCGCACGGTGATCACCGTGGACCGGGAGGGCGTGGTCAACTCGCTGGAAAGCTGAAAAAAAGCCACCCTTTGAGGCACTCTTCATAAGGAAGAGCGCCTCAAAGGGTGGCCCCTTACAGGACTGTGATCGTCAGCTTTCCAGATAGCGGGTCAGGGCCTCCCAATGCTTTTCACAGGTGGCTTTCCCCTGGTCGTAGAGAGCCTGCAATTTTCCTAAGTCTTTTTCCGTGCGGGACACCGTGACAGGTGTCGGAGGGCGCAGTACGAAAACACGGCCCTGAGCTTCCAGACCTTCCAGCTCTGAAAGCTCCCGGGAATACCGGCGGGGCGTAGAGAGCAGGGAGTGGATCAGGTTTGGATAATCCCGGTAACTCTTGGCGTAGAGCCGGGCGAGGGACCGGGGAATTTGAGGCTTTTGATAGCCGTGCTCCCGGGTGGTGATCACAACGATCTTGTCGTAGCCATCCTCCAACGCTTTCCGGTATGGGACGGAGACGGAAACGCCGCCGTCCAGATAGGGCTTGCCGTCTATGGGCACCATGGGGGCCAGCAAAGGCATACTGGCGCTGGCACGGATGGCAGCGTAAATATCAGAGCAGCTGCCCTTTTCAAAATACTCGGCCTTTCCGGTCAGGCAGTTGGTGGCCACCGCCGTATATTGGCAGCGGGAGGAGAGAAAGGTTTCCCGGTCTAAGGGGAGCAGGGTGTCGGAGATCTCTCCGAACAGGAAATCAAAGTTAAAAATACTCTTGTGGAGAATGAGGTTCCGGATACCCAGATACCGCTTGTCGTTCACAAATCCAAGGTTCACTCCGGCCGTTCTGCCGATCTGTTCAGAAACATAGTTTACCCCGGTGAGCGCTCCGGCGGAAACGCCGAAAAGTCCGTCATATTTAATCTTTCGTTCCATCATGACATCCACCGCGCCCGCGGAAAACATACAGCGCAGTGAACCGCCTTCCAGAACGATCGCCTTTCGGTTCATTTGACATGCCGTCCTTTCTATCGTAGGATTCTGTAGGATTCCCTTATTTTACACCGGTTTGACAGCGCTTGCAAGCGCTCTTTTCTCTTGGAAAGAAAAAGAAAAAGGAGAGTGTCCTTTATGAGAATACGAAAAAAGGAATGGGCCAGGCCGGAGCTTGCCGCCTGCCCCTACTTTATCCCCGAGCCGGAAAAGCTAAAGGGGCATTGGATGGAGCGGTTCGGTGAGAAGCGGCCCATCCATCTGGATCTGGGCTGCGGGAAATGCGTGTTTTTGGCGGATATCGCCCATAAGCAGCGGAATGTAAATTTCGTGGGGATCGACTTGAGCTTCGATATTCTGGGCGTGGGCCGCCGGAATATTCAGTCTGCCTTTGAGGAAGAGCAGCCTGACAATGTACTGTTGTGCTATTACAATATCGAAAAGCTCCCCCAGCTCTTTCAGGAGGGGGAGGGGATAGAGCGCCTCTATATCAATTTCTGCAACCCCTGGCCTGCCGCCAGGCACCATAAGAGAAGACTCACCCATACGAGACAGCTTCTCTCTTACCGGCCCCTATTGGCGGAAAAAGGGGAGATCTGGTTTAAAACAGACAGCGACGATCTGTATCTCGCTACAAAACGGTATTTTTCCGAGGCGGGATTTGAGATCTTCTTTGACACCAAAGATTTGCTGGCGGAAAAGGATCCGGAACATGTGACCACAGAGCATGAACTGATGTTTGCAGCGCAGGGGATAAAGATCAAGGCTCTGCGCGCGGTCAAGAGAGAACTTCCATAAAAAACAGGAACGGGGCAGCCGCAAAATTGTTTTGCGGCTGCCCCGTTCCTGCTGTGGGTCACAGCTTGAAATCCTCCGAGGTAAATCCGTCTGTGGAAAGGGTGGGGGCCGTGTGAGGCTCCCGCAAAAGAGGGTCGTAGGAGAATTTCTTGCAGTTCCCGTTTTTCATTTCTTTGTGGAGGGAGCAGAGCCTTTTCTCTCCCTGATCCACGCCGTATTTACAGTAAGCGCAGCTCGGGCGGATGTTTTTTCCAAAGGGCAGTTTTTTGTTTTTTCCAAACACAGTTGCTCCTCCTTAGGGCTTATTTTCCCGCGGCAGTGATCGTACTGCTATTTTAACAGATTTTCTTCCATGTTGCAATCACTCTGTCTGCTGAGAAAAAGAAGAAAGGCGCAGCACATCAGAAGAAGGGAGGCGCCTCCCGCCGCGGAGGCGCGAAAGCCTCCGGAAAAGACGGGAGCGGGGGAAGAAAGCAGGAAAGAAGCCTCCTGGAAGGAGGGGGAAAACCGTCTGAGCAAAAGGCAGACAGCCACAGAGAGAAGACCGTGGAGAAAACGGGAGAGGAAGAATTTCCGCTTGCTTATGGGAAACTCTTCAAAACAGGAAAACACCTGAAGATGCACGCAAAACCCGCCGAAGGCCAGCCCGAAGGCAAAGATGGGGAGGGAGGCTCCGAGAGAGGCGGCGTCAAAGCTGCCCTTGGTTACCTCCAGAGAAAAGGCGAGCAGCGCGGCCGCGGCAGGTTTCGAGAGAAAGGGAAGCTCTGAAATTAGCCGTACCAGAGCCTGAAACGCGCCGGTCCCGTGAAGCAGAGCGATCACTCCGGAGAACAGGATTACGCAGGAGCAAAGCCGTAAAAGGGAGGCGCTGGCGTCCTGGGCACAGCGGATCAGAGCATTGCGTTCCGGCCGGACAGGGCTGCAGCTTTCCTCCTTCGGAAGCTTTTCAAACAGGGAGAAGAGAAACCCCAGCAAAATCCCGCTTAAAGTCACGCTGAAAAACAGGAGCCAACCCAAAGAAAAGCTTTTGAGAAGGGAACCGCCCAGAAAGGTCACCACAAAGGCGATGCCCGGATTGACGCAGAAAAGCATCATGCGCCCGGCCTGATCCGGGGTAATCTTTCCGCTTTTCAACAGCAGGGATACCCCCTTGGCCCCGGCCGGGTAGCCTCCTAAAAAACCGAGGAGTAAAGCGGCTGTGCACACCCGGGGCAGCCGAAACAGATACCGTGGTACTCCGCCCATCAGGCGCCCTAAAGCTTCACTTGCTCCGGAATTCACCGCAAAGGAGGTGAGCGCCAGAAAGGGGAAAAGGGAGGGAGCGAGCACTGTTAAACAGGTGAGAATGCTGTCAAGCACCGCTTCCTTGACCTCTTCGGCGGAGAAAATAAGGGCGCAGAAAAAGGCGAGAAAGGCAATACAGGAAAGCTTTGCCGTGAAGCCGCGTAAGGAGAAAAAGCGCTGTTTCATTTTCATAAGTTCCTTTCTGAAAAGAACGCGGACAGAATACCGCTATGCTATCCCTATGAGAAAGGAATGTTATTAATTCGCTGGGAAACTCATAATATTTTCCAAAAGTAAAGGGGGACGGGATATGGAGCAGCGCGGTACGGGAGCGGCTGTGGTGTCGGTCACGGGGAATCGCAGCGCGGTGATAGACGGGTGCGACGGCGTGGTGGATTACGATGGGGAAAAGATCATTCTGCGCACCGGAAGACTGAGCGTGCGCTTTGAGGGGCGGGATCTGCGGCTGAAAAAGCTGACGGAGAATTCCGCCGTCATCGAGGGCGTGATCCACAGGGTAGAGTACGAATATTAGGAGGGTCGTCATGCTGGAAAAGGCATTTCATCTGCTGACAGGCTGTGTCCGGCTGGAGATCACAGGAGACGCGGCCAGATTCCTGACCGTCTGTGCCAAAGGCGGGATCGAGCTGTGGGGATTTCACCGGGAGGGGGAGCTTCACACCGCCTGGGCAAAGCCGGGGGACTATCGGAAGCTCAGGCCTCTTCGCCGTCGGTGCGGCGTAACGCTGCGCCTGGGAAAAAAGCGGGGACTGCCCTTTCAGACGGTCAGGCTGAAACGCCGGAAAGGGATGGCGGCAGGAGTGGTTTTTGGCGTCATACTCTATTCCTTTCTCTCCGGGTTCGTGTGGGGCGTTTCCGTGACGGGAAGCGAGAGGCTCACGGATGCTGAAATTTTAAAGGCCGCGAAAAGCGCCGGAGTATTTGTGGGCGTCAAAAAAAACAGCTTCCGTCCCAGGGCGTCGGCTCTGAAGATCCTGCGGGAGGAAGAGGAGCTTTCCTGGGTCTCGGTCAATACAGACGGCTGCTTTGTGGAGGTGGCGGTGAAGGAGAACGAAGAGAAGCCGGAGGTCCTGGACGATCACGCCCTTTCCAATATCGTGGCGTCCAGGGCGGGAAAGATCCTCGCGATCGAGGCCCACCACGGCAGACCGGAGGTGAGTCCCGGAGAGGTGGTGGAGGAAGGTCAGCTGCTGATTTCCGGTCTCTATCCCCAAAAAGTGGACCCCTACGGCCCCCAGCCGGAAACCCCTATGGTCACCCTGGGCGCGGCCCGGGGAAAGGTTACGGCGGAAACCTATCGGGAGTTTGCCGTGCAGGTATCACAAGAGGTCTCAGAGGAGCGGCCGACCGGGAAGCGGCAGGTGAATCGGGCGCTGCTGCTCTTCGGGTGGAGGATCCCCCTGGGATTTCACACTGTGCCTCAGGGAAAAACACGGCTTTGCCGGGAGGAAACCCCTTTGCGCCTTCTTGATCGCGAGCTCCCTCTTGCCTTGGAGCGGGAGGAATATGAGTTTTTGGAGACAGAAACGCACAGCCTCTCCCAGGAGGAGGTAAAAGAGCGGGCCCTGCTCAGACTCAGAGAAGCGCAGAGGGCGGTCCTGCCCGCTGGAAGCCGGATCCGGGAGGAAGAGCTTAGCTATTCTTTTTCCCAGAGGATCTGTATTCTTTCCGCCAAGTGCCGCTGTGAGGAGGAGATCGGATGCCAACAGCCCGTCGTTGTGAAATGAGATGAAAAATGTGATAAAAATTGTATAAAACTTCTATGATTTTCTGTTGAAGAATGGAGCTGCCCTGTGATATAATAATTGAGGACAAAATCGTGTTTTCGACGCTGGCGCCCTCAAAGGGCCTGTTTTGTGATTGTATTTAGAAAATACCAAAACAGAATTGCCTACGGTTTGCCGGACGCTTTCCACATGAGAAGGCTTTTCCCGGTTCTCAGCCGTGTGAGATAGAAAGACGAGAAGTGCAAAAGGAGTTACCTTGGAGCAGAGAATCAATCTTGACAGAATGGAACAGGCGGCGGAGCTGTTCGGAAGCTTTGACGAAAATCTTCGCCTGATCGAGCAGCAATACGGAGTGAGCCTGGTGCTTCGGGATTCAGAGCTGAAAATCAGCGGGGAAGAGGAACAGGTATCCAAGGCCTCCCGTACCGTGAGAAGTCTTTTGACCCTTTTGGGGGGCGGCGAGGCTCTTACCGAGCAGAATGTGCGCTACTGTATGCGTATGGTGGACGAGGACAGCGAGGGGAAGGTGCAGCAGCTCACCGGCGACTGCATCTGCGTCACCAGCAAGGGAAAACCCATCAAGCCTAAAACAGTGGGCCAGCGGGTCTACTGCGACGACATTCGGGACAACACCATTACCATCGGAGTGGGTCCTGCCGGCACGGGCAAAACCTATCTGGCGGTGGCCATGGCGGTGACGGCTTTCCGTGCCCAGGAGGTCAACCGCATCATCCTCACCCGTCCCGCGGTGGAAGCGGGGGAGAAGCTGGGCTTTCTGCCGGGCGACCTGCAGCAGAAGGTGGATCCCTATTTAAGGCCCCTGTACGACGCGCTTTTCGATATGCTGGGGGCCGAGACCTACCAGCGCTATGTGGAGCGGGGGAATATTGAGGTGGCGCCTCTTGCCTATATGCGCGGACGCACCCTGGACGACAGTTTTATCATCCTGGACGAGGCGCAGAACACCACCTCAGAGCAGATGAAAATGTTTCTCACCAGGCTGGGCTTCCACTCTAAAATGGTCATCACCGGCGATGTGACGCAGATCGACCTGCCCCAGGGGAAACGGTCCGGGCTGAAGGAAGCGGTGCGGATCCTGAAAGGGGTAAAGGACATTGCCGTGTTCCGCTTTACGGAAAAGGATGTGGTTCGTCACAAGCTGGTACAGGATATTATCCGGGCCTATGAAAAGGCGGAGCGCCCCAGATAGGCTCAGAAAAAATACAACACCGCTCTTAGAAAGACGGGGAAACGAAAAGGAAAGGAAGGAATAGCCTTATGGAGAAGATCAGAGTGATTATTTCAAACCGCCAGAAAGCGGTGAAGATCCCCACCGGGCTGCGGATGCTGATCCGCCGCTGCTGCCACGCGGTGCTTCAGCTGGAGGGGTTCCAGGATTCCGCGGAGATCAGCGTCACCTTTGTGGATAACGAGCAGATCCGCGAGATGAACAGCCAGTACCGGGACAAGGACGCGGAGACGGATGTGCTTTCTTTCCCGATGGGAGAAAACGGCGAGTATGATGTGAACCACGCCACCGGGGCGAAGATCTTGGGGGACATCGTCCTTTCCGTGCCCAAGGCGATGGAGCAGGCAAAGCTTTACGGCCACAGCTTAGAGCGGGAGATCGGATATCTGACCGCTCACTCCATGCTGCACCTGCTGGGCTATGACCATGAAGAGGGCGGCCTTGCCCGTGTGAGAATGCGGGAGAAGGAAGAGACCGTCATGCAGCAGCTGGGCTTGAGCCTTTCCGCCTCCTCCAGTTATTATGACGAGGAATGAAAGCGGAAAACGCTCCTTTTTGAGGAGCTTTGCGGACGCCTTTCGGGGAATTTGCGACTGTCTCAGGACAGAGCGGAATATGCGCTTTCATCTGGTTGCCTGCTGCTATGTGCTGTTCTTTGCTTTTCGGATGGAGCTGGGACGCTTAGAAATGGGCTGCCTTTTTCTGGCTATCGGCCTGGTGATGGGGGCGGAGGCCCTCAATACGGCGATTGAAAAGCTGTGCGACTTCACTCAGAAAAGCCGGAACCCTCTGATCGGAAAGGTCAAGGATATGGCGGCGGGAGGCGTGCTTCTCTGTGCCGTGTCAGCGGCGCTTTGCGGGGTCTGGATCCTGTTTCGGCCCCGGCTTCTCAAGGAGTTTCTCTCTCTTTGGAAGGAGCCCTTGACAGCGATTCTCTTCCTTTTGTCTTTGTTGATCGCCTTTCTTTTTGTATTCCTCGGCCCTCAGAGGTTGAAAAGCAGGAACCAAAAATAAGGGCGTCCGGGCGGGGTGCTGGGCGCTCCGCCTTTCCTTTGGAAACTGTGCGGAGGGCTCTTGCCGGCCTGGTGTTACTTCATGTGTGTGGGAAAGGAACGGATGTATGGAACCGGATCTGGAGAAAGAAAAATCTGCCGTCATTGCCATTGTGGGGAAGCCCAATGTGGGAAAATCCTCCCTGCTCAACCGGATGATCGGGCAGAAGGTGGCTATTGTCTCCCAAAAGCCCCAAACCACCAGGACCCGCATCATGGGGGTGTTGACTCAGGGGGAGAACCAGCTGGTTTTCCTGGACACTCCAGGGCTGATCAAGCCCAAAGGCCCCCTGGGAGATTATATGGTGAGGTCCGTCACCAGCTCCATCGACGGGGTGGACGCCTGCCTTCTGGTAACGGAGGCAAAGGGCCGGGTCACCCAGGCGGACAGGGAGCTGATCCGGCGCTTTCAGATGGGTGGAGTCCCGGCGGTGCTGGCCATCAACAAGCTGGACCTGATGAAGGAAAAAGAGCCCTTGATGGAACAGATTGCCGTCTTTTCCCAGCTTTATGATTTCCGGGCTGTGGTGCCTGTGTCCGCCCGCACCGGAGAAGGGGTGGAGGAGCTTTTAGAGGAGCTTTTTTTGTTGGAGGAGCCGGGGGGACATCTCTTCCCCGAGGACACCCTCACCGACCAGCCCGAGCGGGTGATCGCCTCAGAGCTGGTGCGGGAAAAGCTTCTGCGTTTTTTGGACCAGGAGATCCCTCACGGGATTGCGGCGGTGACGGAGCGGATGCAGGAGGAGGACGAGGTCTTAAGGCTCGATGTGACCATTTACTGCGAGCGTTCCGCCCACAAGGGGATCATTATCGGAAGGTCCGGCTCCATGCTTAAAAAGGTGGGCAGCAGCGCGAGGGAAGAGCTGGAACGCTTTTTCGGATGCAGGGTGAACCTGCAGCTGTGGGTGAAGGTGAAAGAGGATTGGAGACAGCGGCCGGAGACCCTGCAAAGCATGGGATTTTCCCAAGAGGATCTGGAATTTTAGAAGAGCGCTTTCCCCGTTTTGCCGCAGGGTAAGCACAAAGAAAGGAAAAAGTCTGTCGCTTTTTGTGGAACAGACAATTATTTTCCTGTCATAGACGCACGCCGTCTGCAAATACTCTTCCTTAGAAGGCTGAAAAGGGGGAAGCTTTTGTGGACGAGAAAACAGCGTGGCAGAGCTTTTACGCCACAGGGAAAATAGAAGATTACATCCGGTATTCCCAGCTCAAAAACCAGGCGTCTGTCTGGCGGGGAGCCGGCATGGAGGACAACTTAGGTGAAAATCAAAACGCAGGGGCTGATCATCCGGGAACAGACCATCGGGGAAAGCGACCGCCTGGTGACGGTTTTGACCCGGGATGAAGGTGTGCTGCGCGCTTTTGCAAGACGGGCCAAAAGCTTGAAGGACAGCAAGAACTCGGCGACCGGGCTGCTTTGCTATTCCCGCCTCGGCCTTTATGAGGGGCGGGACAAGTACATCATTAACGACGCTTCCCCTATTGAAGTGTTTTTCGGCCTTCGCAGGGATCTTGCCTCTCTGACGCTGGCCCAGTATTTCTGTGAGCTGGCGTTTGAGTTGGTGCCGGAAAAGGTGGAATCGGAGGACTATCTGCGCCTGGTGCTCAACGCCCTCCATTTTTTAAGTGAGAATACCCGTCCCGGCCCTTTATTAAAGCCCATTGTAGAGCTTCGGATGCTCACCCTCTCCGGCTATATGCCGGACCTCGTATGCTGTGAGCGGTGCGGGGCCTATGAAAGTGAGAAAATGTATTTTCGGGTAGATCACGGGACCATCTGCTGCGAAAACTGCCGCCAGAGCTTTCCGGGGGCCGCCGCCGTGCTTTCTCCGGGGGCGCTTACCGCCATGCGGCACATCCTCTATTCCGACTTTGAGAAGATCTTTTCCTTTTCCCTGTCCCAGGGCGCTTTGGAGGAACTGTCCGCGGCGGCGGAGGCCTACACGGTCAGCGTCCTTCAAAAACGCCCGAAAACACTGGGTTTTTACCGAAGCTTGCTGTAGGACTATTAAAATTTTGAAAGACAGAACATGAAAGGATAAGAACCGCCGCCCTTTGACGGAAAGAAAACTATGGACAGAAATTACCAAGCGTTAGAGCTTCACAAAGTGCTGGAAATGGTGGCAAAGGAAACCGCCTGTGACGATGCGGCCCAGCTTGCCCTGGGGATAGAGCCCGCTCTTTCCGCCCCGGAGGTCAGGCTCCTGTTGGAGGAGACGGACGCCGCCTTCCAGCTGATCGCCAAATTCGGGGCGCCCTCCTTTTCAGGGCTCGATAATGTGACCAACAGCCTGAGGAGAGCCCAGGCTGGGGGCAGCCTAAATATGAGAGAGCTTTTGAACATAGCGGGGACTCTCAGGGCCATTCGGGCTCTTACCCAATGGCACGAGAAAAACGAGGGGATCAAAACCGCCCTCTCTCCCCGGTTCGAGCTGTTGAGCCCCAACAAATACTTAGAGGAGAAGATCTTTGCGAGCATTGTAAACGAGGAGGAACTGGCGGATTCGGCGTCCCCGGCCCTTGCCTCTATCCGCAGAAAGATCCAGAACGCCTCCGCCCGGGTGCGGGACCAGCTTTCCAAGCTGATTCACTCCCCGGCCCATCAGAGGCATTTGCAGGAGAGCATCGTCACCCAGCGCGGAGGGCGTTTCGTGGTGCCGGTGAAGGCGGAGTTTCGCGGAGAGGTCCCCGGCCTGGTCCACGATACCTCCTCCAGCGGAGCCACGGTGTTTATCGAACCCATGAGCGTGGTGGAGCTCAATAACGAGATCCGAGTCCTGCGGGCGCAGGAGCAGGAGGAGATCGACCGGATCCTGCTGGAGCTTTCCGCGGAAGCAGGGAGCTTTGCGGACTCCATGATCGAAAGCTACCGCTTCGCGGTGGAGCTGAACCTGATCTTCGCAAAGGCGCACCTTGCCTACCGCATGAAGGCCGCGGTGCCTCAGATCAACGAAAAAGGGCAGATCGAGCTTCACGGAGCCAGGCACCCTCTGATCGACCCGGAAAAGGTGATACCTACAGAGATCTCCTTAGGCAAAAGCTTTGACACTTTGATCATCACCGGGCCCAATACCGGCGGAAAAACTGTAGCCCTGAAAACCATTGGGCTTCTGACGCTGATGGCCATGTGCGGGCTGATGATCCCGGCGGAGGAGGGCAGCACGGTGTCCGTGTTCCGCCATGTTCTGGCGGATATCGGAGACGAGCAGAGCATCGAGCAGTCTCTTTCCACCTTCTCCTCACACATGACCAATATGATCCGTATCCTGTCTGTGGCGGACGAGGAGAGCCTTGTCCTGCTGGACGAGTTGGGGGCGGGCACGGACCCGGTGGAAGGAGCGGCGCTGGCCGCCGCCCTGATCGAGGAGCTGCGCTCTTTGAGAGTGCGCCTTGCCTGTACCACCCATTACGCGGAGCTGAAGGCCTATGCCCTGGAAACCTCCGGAGTGGAAAACGGAAGCTGCGAATTTGATGTGGCCACTCTGCGCCCCACCTATCGACTGCTGATCGGCGTACCTGGTAAGTCCAACGCCTTTGCCATTTCCAGGCGGTTGGGACTGTCCCCACGGATCGTGGACCGCGCCGGGGAGCTGGTGAACCAGGAGAACAGCCGCTTTGAAGAGGTCATCAGCGCTTTGGAGGAGAAGCGCAGGGGCCTGGAGGAGGAGCTTTCCTCTCTGCGGGACAAAAGCGTGAGCGCGGAGAAGGACGCGCAGCACGCCAGAAGTATGCGGGAAAAGGCCGAAGAGGCCGCGCAGACGGAGATCGAGAACGCCCGCCGGGAGGCTTCCCTGATCGTGCAGAAGACCCGGCTTCAGGCGGATGCGCTGATCAACGAGCTGGAAGAGCTGCGCCGCAAAAGGAACAAGGAGCTTTCCGGCGAGCAGAAGGCACGGCTTCGCTCCGGCATGAAAAATCTGGAAAACCTTTCCGACCCGGTGCGCAAGCGCTCTCAGGAGGACTATGTTTTGCCCAGAGAATTAAAGGTGGGAGACGATGTCCTGATTTTCGATATCGATAAAAACGCGGTGGTTTTGGAGACGCCGCGGGACGGGGTGGTGCTGGTGCAGGCCGGGATCGTCAAGACTCGCGTGACCTTGTCCAACCTCCGCCTGTTAGGAGAGAAGCCCAAGCAGAGGCAAAGGGGGAGAACGGTCACCAAAACGACGGTTTCCGCCCCGGTTTCCTCTGATCTTGACCTGCGGGGGAAAAATGTGGAGGAGGGCCTGATGGAGGTGGACGCCTTTTTGGACAGGGCGTCCAGAATGAACCTTGCCCAGGTGACCATCATCCACGGAAAGGGTACGGGCGTTTTGCGCAGCGCAGTGCAGCAGCATTTGAGAAAATGTGCCCAGGTGAAAAGCTTCCGCTTGGGCGTTTATGGAGAAGGGGAAAGCGGCGTCACGGTGGTGGAGCTGAAATGAGGCGCTCCTGGCTTTTCCGAATGAATTTCCCGTACCGTTCTTTAGAAGCGAAAAGCCGCCGGGAAAAGGGCGGCTTTTCGCTTCTGCGAAAGAGGGGCGATTTTCACCGCCTCAAAAATGAATCTTCTGTAAACCTTCTTTAAAAACAAGCGTCAGGCTTGAAAAAAAGACGGTTTTTCGCTACAATAGAAAGAGACAGATTTCCAGATCCCTGCAAGGAGAAACCATGAAAAACAGCAAGTATGATGAATCTCGATTTTTTGATAAATACGCTCAGATGGACCGGTCTCAAAAGGGGCTTTCCGGGGCGGGAGAATGGGAGACCTTTCGGGAAATATTCCCTGAGCTCTCCGGCAAACGGGTTTTGGACCTGGGCTGCGGGTACGGATGGCACTGTGTCTATGCCGCCGAGCGGGGGGCAAAGTCCGTGCTGGGTGTGGACCTTTCCTCCCGGATGCTGGAGGAGGCTGAAAAGCGGACTCACTTTTCCAATGTCCGCTATCAAAAAGGAGATATCTCCTGTGTGGAGTTCCCGCAGGAAAGCTTTGATGTGGTGCTGAGCTCTTTGGCGCTTCACTATATCGAGGATCCGGAGAGGCTGTTTCAAAAGATCTGGTCCTGGCTTTCCCCCCAAGGGGAGTTCCTCTTTTCCGTAGAGCATCCTGTGTTTACCGCCTATGGCAGCCAGGAATGGTATCGGGACGAAAACGGGAAGATCCTTCATTTCCCCGTTGACCGCTATTTCGAGGAGGGCCCCAGGCAGGCGGTGTTTCTGGGGGAAACCGTAGAAAAATATCACCGCACCCTGACAAGCTATTTGGAAGGGCTGCTTCGTTCAGGCTTCGAACTGCTTCACGTAAAGGAGCCGAAGCCGCCCGAAAGCATGATGAATATTCCGGGGATGAAGGATGAGCTGCGCCGCCCGATGATGCTTTTGGCGGCGGCAAGAAAAAAGCCGCGCCCCGCGAAGCAATAGGCTTCGCCCGCGGCTAGTAATTGCGCAAATTATGAAAGGAAGTCTTATAAAATGGCACTTAAACAGTTCAAAGCGGAATCCAAGCGGCTGCTGGACCTGATGATCAACTCCATCTACACCCATAAGGAAATTTTCCTGCGGGAGCTAATCTCCAACGCCAGCGACGCCATCGACAAGCTCTACTACCAGGCCCTCCAAAACGGGGACACCGGCTTTAACCGGAACGATTTCGCCATTGACCTTGCCGTAGACAAGGAAAACAGGACGCTTTCCATCGCCGATAATGGCGTGGGGATGACCAGGGAAGAGCTGGACAACAACCTGGGCGTCATCGCCAAAAGCGGCTCCTTGAAATTCAAGGAAGAGCACGAGGCCAAGGAGGAGATCGACATCATCGGCCAGTTCGGCGTGGGCTTTTACTCTGCCTTTATGGTGGCCGGAGAGGTGACCGTGGAAAGCCGGGCCTATGAGAGCGAGGAGGCCTGGTGCTGGCAGTCTAAGGGCCTGGACGGCTATCAGATCAAGCCCTGCGAAAAGGCGGGCCACGGCACGGTGATCACTCTGCGCCTGAAGGAGGATACTCCGGAGGAAAACTACAGTGAATTTTTGGATCAGTATCGTATAAGCTCTCTGGTGAAAAAGTATTCCGACTACATCCGCTATCCCATCCGCATGGAGATGAGCAAGAGCCGCAGAAAAGAGGGTGTGGAAGAGGGAAAAGACCCGGAATACGAGACCTATTTTGAAACCGAGACTTTGAACTCCATGACGCCTATCTGGAAGAAGTCCAGGTCCGAGGTATCAGACGAAGAGATGAACGCCTTTTACAGGGAGAAGTTTTTCGACTGGCAGGATCCGCTCAAGGTGATTCGCACCTCCACGGAGGGTGCGGCTACCTACAGCGCCCTGCTGTTCATCCCGGCCTCCGCCCCTATGGATTACTACACCAGAGAGTATGAAAAGGGCTTGCAGCTGTATGCCAGCGGCGTGCTGATCATGGACAAATGCGCCGATCTGCTGCCGGACTGCTTCAGCTTTGTCAGGGGCCTGGTGGACTCTCAGGATCTCTCCCTCAATATTTCCAGAGAGATGCTCCAGCACGACAGACAGTTAAAGCTCATTGCGAGCCGGCTGGAAAAGAAAATCGCCTCCGAATTGCTCTCCATGCGCAATCAGGACCGGGAAAAATACGAGACCTTCTTCAAAAATTTCGGCTTGCAGCTGAAATTCGGGATGTACGAGAACTACGGGGCAAAGAAGGAAGAATTAAAGGATTTGGTGCTGTTCTATTCCTCCACCGAGAAGAAGCTGGTCACTTTGGAGGAGTATGTATCCCGCATGAAGGAGGGGCAGAAAGCCATCTATTACGGCTGCGGAGAAACGGTGGAGAGGATCTTGCAGCTGCCCCAGGCCGACGCCGTGGCCGAAAAGGGTTATGAGATGCTGTGCCTGACGGACAATGTGGACGAATTCGCCCTGAAAATGCTCAATAAGTATCAGGACAGAGAATTTCAGAATATTTCCTCTGACTCCATGGAGCTGCAAAGCGAGGAGGAAAAGGAGAACCTGAAAAAGCTTTCCGAGGATCATGGTCCCCTTTTGAAATTCATGGGAGAGGCCCTTTCCGGAAAGGTGAAGGAGGTCCGGCTTTCCGGAAAGCTCAAAAAGCATCCGGTGTGCATCTCCACAGACGGCGCGATCTCCACGGAGATGGAAAAGGTACTTAACGCCATGCCCGCCCAGGAAAAGGTAAAGGCCCAGCGGGTGCTGGAGATCAACGCGGAGCATCCCGTGTTCCAAAAGCTCTGCTCCCTGTATGAATCCGATCAGGAGCGGGTAAAGACCTACGCTCAGCTGCTCTACGGTCAGGCCTTGCTCATCGAGGGGATCCCGCTGGAGGATCCTTCTGAGTTCGCGGGGAAGATCTGCGAGATCATGTAACTGTTGAATCTGCTTTTAGGAATGGTGATGAAAGAGATGAATCAAGGAGTTCCCTATCCCTACGGTACGCCGGAGCAGGGTTCGACCTATCCCGGCTCAGCTCCTTTCGGGGCTGAGCCGGATGCTGCCCCCTTCCGGGGAATGTCTCCTTTTTATGCGGCCCCTCCGGTCTGGACCGCACAGCCTGTGCCCCCCGGTGCGGCGCAGTGGCAGGGGGGAGGGGTTCCTGTACAGGGGGCGTCTCCCCGTGCGCCTTATCCGCCGGAGCTCCAAAGGAATTTTCCACCTCCTGGGGTCTTTCCATTCCCTGGGGCCTTTCCGCCCCCTTATACGCCGGTCTCTTCCGGGTATCCGGCTGCTCCCGGGGCTTTCGGCGCTTATCCCCTTTCGGCAGTCGGCTATTACCCGGCTCCTGCCCCGGCGGCCGCGCCGGTTCCCGCCTTTTCTCCCTATGGGTACAAGCGCTCTTCCCGGCTGAGACGGGCCACCTCCTCTATGAACCTGATGGGCCTTTTGGTGCTGGCGCAAAACGGGCTTTCCATGCTGTTCGGAGCTCTGTTGGGGGTGGTGATCGCCCTTTGCGGCCTGGATTTTGAGCTTACAGGGATCTCCCTGCTGTGGCTTTCTGCGGCGCTGGTCCCCCTGTCTACCGCACTGCCCTTTGCCGTCTATCTGTTTGTCCGACGGAAACGGGAGCTGGAAAGCTCTCTGCGGTTTGAAAAGGTGGGCCTTGTAAACGCCTTTTTCTGTGTGTTGGCAGGTCTTTCCATGTGCCTGCTCTCCAATTATCCCGCCTCCTGGCTGCAAAACTTTTTCGGGCAATTCGGCTATAAAGCGGTCCAGCAGGCCTCTGAAGCCTCCAGCGTCTGGGAATTTGTGCTGGACATTTGCACCACAGCGGTCCTGGTGCCCGTGATGGAGGAATTCGCGTTCAGAGGCGTGCTGTTCTCCCGGCTGAGAAGACATGGCTTCCTGTTTGCCGCCATGGGCTCCTCCCTTTTGTTCGCTCTTGCCCATCTGGATTTCTCCACTGTGGTCTTCGCCTTTGGCGCGGGACTCACCTTCAGCTTTCTCTATGAGAAAACAGGAAACCTCTGGGTGCCTGTTTTCATACACGGGCTCAATAACGGCCTGGCGGTGTTTTTAAACCATATCGACCTGTTCTTCGGGCAACAGGGAGAATGGATCGGAGAGCTTTGCTTTCTGGGACTGATCGTGCTGGGACTTCTCGCGCTGCTTGTTCTGCTGCTCTCCGGCAAGAAGCGGCGCTGGCTGTTTGGGAGACGGACGGTGGATCCTATGGCCCCCGCGCCCTTGCGGGGAAGCGAAACGGCAGACTGCATCTGCCGTTCCGGCGCGTTCTGGGCTATGGTGGGTTTGGCCATGCTCTACACGGTTTTCCTGTTTTTCCAGTCATGAGGCTTGCGTTTTTGCCCCAAAAGGAATTTATGCTTCGCGCGCTGGAATTGGCGCGGGAGGCTATGGCCGCGGGCGAGGTGCCGGTAGGAGCGGTGGTGGTCAAAAACGGAGAGGTCCTGGGAGAGGGAAGAAACCGGGGCGAAGCCGGAAAAACGCCCCTTGCTCATGCGGAGCTGGAGGCCATCGCCGCCGCCAGCCGCCGCCTTCGTTCCAAAAAGCTTTCCGGGTGTGAGCTCTATGTAACTTTAGAGCCCTGTCCCATGTGCACCGGCGCTGTGATCAACGCCCATATCGACACGGTGGTTTACGGGGCGGACGATGAGCGCGCCGGGTGCTGCGGCACGGCGATGGATCTTTTTGCCCTTCCTTACAGCCACCGTCCTTTGGTGTACCGGGGGCTTTTGGAGGAAGAGTGCCGGGCGCTTTTGCAGGACTTTTTTAAGGCTCTGAGAGATGGGGGCAGCAGCTCCCTTTAAAAGACAGCTCCTATAAGCAGATAAAAAGGCCCCGGTTTCCGAAAGTTTCAGAAACCGGGGCCTTTTGATGGATCACGGTTCACAGAAGCAGCCCTTTTTGCCGGAGGCTGTGATGACCTCGATCGCGCAGCCGGGGGCCTTCTTTCCCGAAGCCGCAGGACATTTGATGGCAAGCCCCGCTCCTGACTCCTGGTCAAAACAATAGGAAAGCCGGTTGCAGCAGCCTCCGGAGGCCCCAAACCACTTGCAGGCATGGGGATTTGTGCAATGACGGACAGCGTTTTCCAGATCCACATACTCCTGGGCGATGCTCCCGCCCGCATGATAATCTCCGTTGCTGATCAAAATATGGGCGCTGCCCAGCTGGGAAAACAGGCGGCACCAGCCGGAGGCAGTGCCGTGATGGGGCGCCTTGATGAGATTGTACCCATCGTAAAGCTTGTCCTCTAAGCTTTCCAGGATCTCCGGGGTGACATCTCCTGTCATCAGCAGGTCCTCCCAAGAGGCCGTTCCCTTGCGCCGGTTGTGGAAAACTACGCTGGACGCGTTGAGAGCGTCTGAAAAAGCGGCCAAAAGCAGGGGAGACTCAAGGATCTCCCGGACCTTGTGGGCGTTGGGAGTAAGATGGAGCTCCTCCCGCAGCTCCTCCATGGCCTTTAATTCCTCTGTCAGTTGGAAAAGCACTTCCCTCCGTGTTTCCGGAAGAGCTCTTCCGGAAACACAAAAAGCGTCCGCGCATTGCAGGGAAAGCCGGAAAAAGTTTTCCTTGCGCCTTAAAAACTGCTCCGCGCAGGAGGGTAAAAAGGGGGAGGAGAACAGAATGTTCATTTCCTCCACGGCGGAGGAAAGCTCCGCAGGGAAGGGGAAATGCTCCGTTTCGGGCCAAAGCACCTCGTACTCCGTCCCGTCAAAGGAGAACACATCTCCCGCGCGCAGGGTAAAGATCCTCTCGCTTCCCAGCGTCTTTTCCAGATAGGGGAAGATGCGCAGACAGGAGGTGTTCACCTGAGAGCAGTCGCTTTGGCTGGGAAGAAACAGATGGGCGAACAGGGCAAAATCCAGAAGCAGGGGGGCTCCGTTTTGATCTAAAGGAGAGGCGGGGATCAAAACGCGGGTAAAGTACCCTGGATGGGTTTCCAAAATCTTTTTAAAGCCGCACAGGTGGTCCCGGTGATAGTGGGTCAACAGAAAATGCCGCTCCAAAAAGGGCGCGTAGCGCTGGGCGATCTGCTCAAAGCGCTGATCCATGGGAAGCTCCCCGTCCCGAAGCTTCTGGTTCATGCTGCCGCAGTCCACCATGAGGATCTCCTGCTTTTTCCCGATCAGTACCGTGCAATCTCCGTACTCCACATCGTTGAGTTCAATGCGCTGCATAAAAAGCCTCCCGCGGAAGAAAAAGCTCAGTCTCCGTCAGTGGGCGGATCCTGCTTTTTATAGAGGATGCCGTTGTGGTATTTCCCATCCTTCCATTCTCCGGAAAAGACCACATCGCCGTTTTCATCAAATTCCGTGCCGTGGCCGTTCTGCTTGCCGTCCTGCCACATGCCGGTGTACAGCAGCCGCCCCTCCGGGTCAAAGAGAGAGCCCAGCCCGGTGGGAAGGTCATTCTCCCAGCTTCCCACGAACAGGGTGCCGTCCTCCCGGTGATAGGTCACGCCCGCGCCCTGCTTCTTTCCGCCTTCCATACGCCCCGCATAGCGCAGGTCGCCTTCCCGGTCGAACAGCGCGGTAAATCCGTCAGATTTTCCTTCCTTCCAGCGGGCAATGTGCAGCGCCTGGTCAGAATTTCGGAAGGAGACGCCCAGCCCGTCTTTTTGGCCGTCCTTCCAGAATCCGGCGTAGCACAGATTTCCATTTTGATAGTAGTAAGAGCCAAACCCGTCCCGCTTGCCGTCTTTATACTCGCCGTCATAGGCAGTGAGGCCGTTGGACTGCTGGGTCCGCTTCCTGCCGGTGATGGCAGGCTCCGTCTGCCGGGAAAGCTCTGCTTCCACAGCGGGGGAAGCCTCTTCGGCAGTCTCTTCCGTGAGGGGGGATCCTTCCAAAGAGGCGGGCTCTTCCGGAGAGCTCGTCTCTTCTATGGACGCAGCCTCCTTCTCGCTTTCCTTCTCAGGCGTCTCTTCCTCTTCAAGGACGGCTTCCTCCGGGACAGAGGAAAGAGGCTTTTCTGTCTGAGCCAGCCGCTGGGCGGCCTGCAAGATTGCCTGGGCGTCAAGGATACCCCTGGGCGCAGAGGGCTGTTCCGGCTGGCGTTCGATCAACCGGGCGGCTTCCAGAAGGGCCTCGATCTCCGGGTCGCCGATTGCCGTATTGTCCGGCGCTGTTTCCTCTTGGACAGAGGCGCTTTCCTCTATGGGCTCAGCCGCTTCCTCTTCAAGGGAAGCGGCAGGAGCTTCCGGCTCATCCTCGGAAATCAGAGGCTTCGTGGACGCTTCTTCCTCTGTGGCATCCTGCGTTTCAGGGGCCTCTTTTTCGCCCTCTTCCACCGGTGTTTCTGACGGTTCAGGAGCCTTTTGCTCCGCTCCGCTTTCCGGAAGCACGGCGACCTCCTCCAGGGTGGAGAAGATCGGCCCTGCCTCTTCCGCCTCGCTGTGCAGCGCGCCATCCTTGACCTCCCAGGCGGAGGTGAGCAGGATAGACCCGCTCTGGATCTCCTTCAGGGCCTCTTCCCGGTCTGACGCCTCCCCCTTGGGGCAGTAGCAGAAGCTGCCCTGCTCGGTGGAGAGGATCAGCTCCGGCTCACCGAACCGGCTGTTGACGAGGCTTTGCTCCGCGGTGCCGGGCCGGTAATCCACCGGGTAGAGGATGGTGGAGCGGTACTGCTTTTGCTCTCTCATATAGTCAAAGCGCTCTACGCCGTCAAAGGCGCCGCAGGGCTTGAAGATAACGCTGGCCACCCGGCTGTCCCATGGGTCATAGTATTCCGATTTGAGCCACATCTGGTCTTTGTCGAAAAACAGCCGCGCAGTGATGATATTCCGGAAATCCCGCAGCACCAAAAGAAAGCCGCCCCGCTGGCCGAAGGCCTCTTCCAGATTCACCTTGTTGGCGGTTTTTTTCCAGTAGAGGCAGCGGCGGGCAAGCTTCCCCTGAAGCTTCCCCTCAAAGCCTTTGATCGCTTCCTTCTGGCCTACCTTTACCGTCTTTTTTCCGCCGGTGAAAAACTTTTTTCTGGCAGTTGAAAATTCTCCGCAGAAAAGCTCGGGGCTATCCCGACGGGTAAAACAGACGCCGTATACCTCCCGGGCCAACAGGCTTTTACTGACAGCGTTGGGTGTTAAAATACTTTCCATAAGGCCGTTTTGCTTGCAGGGCGAAAAAAGGCCCTGCCGGGTCCTTTCTTTTGGTTTCAAGCGCCAAATCCCGATTTTTCTTTTTCGGATCCGACTCTTACGACAAATTATAACATAATTTGTGCTATAATAAAAGATGTTGAACGAAAATGAAACCGGCTTTTTTGCGGAAAATCTACATATTCTTTTTGCTATAAGAAGGCCGTCTTCTTCAAAACAGATCAAAGGAGTGACGAGAGCGTGCAGGTTTCGTGGGAAAAGATCATGGAAAGCTTCGGAAAATGGGCGGCTGGCTTTGGGTTAGACCTTTTGGCCGCGGCCGCCATCTTTGTGGGGGGGTGGTACTGCTCCCGGCTTTGTGCCAAGCTTACCAGAAAGGCCCTGCAAAGGGCGAAAACAGATCCGCTGGTGCAGAGCTTTCTGGGCTCGACGGTGCGCGCTGTTGTGCTTTTGGTGGCGCTCATCAGTGCGGTGGCCAGAATGGGGATCAACATCACCTCCCTGGTGGCCGCTCTGGGAGCGGCGGGCCTGACCGCCAGTTTTGCTTTACAGGGCAGCCTTTCCAATCTGGTAAGCGGAATGCAGATCATCTTTACCAAGCCTTTTAAGATGGGAGATTATCTGGCGCTTCAGGAGTACGAAGGGACAGTGAAGCGGATCGAGATCCTCTATACCACGCTTGCAACCTTTGACAACAAGGAGATCATTGTGCCCAATTCCAAGGTCACAAGCGATGTGGTGGTGAACTTCACCTCCGGGAAAACCAGGCGGCTTGACCTGCGTTATACCGTGTCTTATCGGGCGGAACTCCAAAAAGTGAAATCCGTCCTGGAAGGTCTCGTTCGGGAAGAGCCCAGAATTTTAGATGCGCCTCAGCCCGTTGTGGCGGTGGGAGAGCTGGGGGAAAGCGGCGTGACGATAGTGCTCAAGCTCTGGTGCGAGGGAGAACAGTACTGGAGTCTGTACCACGATATGCAGGAGCGGGTGAAGCTCACCTTTGACCGGGAGAACATAGCCTTTCCTTTTCCGCAGCTGGATGTGCATCTGGATCAGACGGCGGACAAAAGCGTTGAGCCGGGATAATAGTGGGCGAGGATCTCCCGATAGTCCGCGCCCTGCTTCGCGAGAAAGATGGCGCCTGCCTGGCTCATCCCCACGCCATGCCCCCATCCCTTTACGGTGAAATGGAAGCCTTCTTCCGTGAGGGCCACCTGAAAATTGGTGCTGCGCAGGGAAAGGGCGTCCCGAAGCTCTGCCCCGGTAAAATCAGCCCCCATGACCGACAGGCTTTGCAGATACCCCCGGGGAGTGCGCTTTTCCCTCTGGAACCAGTCCTCCTTTGAAAGGGTGCTGTCCAAAGCGCGCTCCGGAAAGGCCCCGGTGAGCTTTGAAATAAGCTCCTCAAAGGGAATATCCACAGTAGTGAGAAACCCGTCGCAAAGCAGATCTCCGGGGCTTGCCACCGCCTTTAAATAGGGCAGGTCTTCCTCCCAGATGTTTCCGGCGGTTTCCGTGCTCCCGGCGCCGATGGCGAAATAGCAGGCGCAGATGGGTTTCTTCTCCCATGTGAGCAGCTCGTCCTTCGTCTCTTCGCACACCTGCCGCAAAAGGCCGTAGTATTCTGCGAAGTCCTCCCCCCAACGCTCACGCATCTGCTCCTCAGTCACATAGACCAGCCAGTTTTCGCTGTCGCAGGCAAAATCGGCCCCCTGCACCTTCTCCTCGTTTTCCCGCTTCCACCGGTAGAGGGTGGAGATGGCTACCGCCTGGGCTTTCAACGCTTCTCTTGGAGCGGAGAGGTCCATTTCACAGGCTAATGCCGCCGGAAGAAACTCGTCAGCAGGCACCTCGAAAAGCTCTCCCCGGGCCGCGTCATAGAGTACGAAGGAATCCTTTGAGCTGAATGTGGGACTTTCCGTGTCCAGAAATCCCGGAATGGAGGGGAGCGTTTCCTCTTTCTCTGCACTTTCAGGAGCCGAAGAGGAGGGAGAAGACCCCGCTTCCTCCGAACCTTTGAGGTGGGAAATGCCCCAGGCCCCCAGGGGGATCAAAGTGATGATCCCGTAAAAGGCCAAAAAGAGCAGCAGGAGATGCTTGAGAGAACCTTTAATTTCATGTTTTTGCATTTTTTTAACCTTCCTCATTTAAATTTTTTCTCATTTTTTCGGAAATCTTGGGCAATTTTTGAAAAAATGAATTTTTTAAAACATAAAATTGCAAAATTGATTGACTTTAGCGGTCAGATGGGCTACAATCAGGGGTAATTATTCAAAAAGAGTGAGAGAAGCCAGGGATAATCTGAAAGAGAGGCGGAGTTTCCATGCAGAGACTGAACAACGAGAGCGCGACCAGCACTACCATCCAGGAGCTGTGCGCGGAATACCGGGCCCACAATTTCTTTACCCAGCAGGAGTATGAACAGAATCTGGTCAAGCGGGGGCTTCGTAACCCTGACGGCACCGGCGTGATGGCGGGGCTTACCCATGTCTGCAATGTTCACGGCTATCTGATCGACGACGGCGACAAGGTGCCGGATGTGGGCAGGCTTACCTACCGCGGGTTGGATATCGAGGACATCGTCAAGGGCTGCGAGGCGGAGGGCCGCTTTGCCTTTGAGGAGATCGTGTGGCTGTTGATTTTTGGAAAGCTGCCGGACAAACGGCAGTTCAAGCGGATCTGCGACCTGCTTTACGACAACCGGGAGCTGCCTGAGTACTTTGTAGAGGATATGATCATCAAGGCTCCCTCCAAAAATGTGATGAACAAGCTGGCCCGTTCCGTGTTGGCGCTCTATTCCTATGACGACGACCCGGACGATCTCTCCCTGGAAAATAATATGCGGCAGAGCATCTCTTTAATCGCCCGGATGCCCTCTATTATGCTTTATGCCTATCAGGTAAAGCGCAGGCACTTTGACCGGGAGAGTATGTTCTTCCATCCCTACGAGCCGACTCATTGCACGGCCCAGGCCATTCTGAACGGCCTTCGTCCCGACCGGAAATTCACGGAGGAAGAGGCAAGGCTTCTGGATCTGTGCATGGTGCTTCACGCGGAGCACGGCGGGGGAAATAACTCCACCTTCACCACCCGTGTGCTGACCTCGGCAGGGACTGATATTTATTCCGCTATCGGAGCGGCCATCGGTTCTTTGAAGGGCTTTCGCCACGGCGGCGCGAACCATCAGGTGCACATGATGATGGCCGATATCATGGAGCATGTGAAGGACCTCGCAGACGAGGACGAGGTCTCCGCCTATCTGGAAAAGATCCTCAAAAAGGAGGCGGCGGATCACAGCGGCCTGATCTACGGCATGGGACACGCCATTTACACCCTGTCAGATCCAAGGGCGGTGATCCTCAAATCCAAAGCGAGAAACCTTGCCAAGCAAAAGGGCTTTGAAGAGAAACTGGCCTTTTACGAGCTGGTGGAAAAGCTGTCTCCCAGGGCGTTTCGGAAGGTCACAGGGAACAACAAGGTTATCAGCGCCAATGTGGATTTCTATTCCGGCCTGATTTATGAAATGCTGGGGATCCCGGAGGAGCTTTATACGCCCATGTTCGCAGTGTCTCGTATTTCCGGCTGGTGCGCCCACCGCATCGAGGAGCTGACCACCGGAGGCAGGATCATGCGTCCGGCCTACCGGGCGCTGGAAACCAGACAGGAATATGTGCCGTTAGATCGGCGCTGAGACTCTTTTTCCGGGAAATCCCTTGGAAAGTTTACCATTTTGTGGTAGAATGATTGCGCCGCAGGAGTGTCTTTCCGGAAAGTGGGAGAAATTCCGCTTTCCGAAGGCGCTTCTGCCGCGAAAACAATTTTGTTCCCGAAGCTGCGGCTTCGGGAACTCTTAGCGAGGAAGAAAAGCGATGAATGTTCTCAATGCGCTGAAAGTGACCTGCGTGGGCTTTGCGGGAGGCGTCCTTCTACGCGTGGTGCATATGCTGTATTTTTACGATTACGATACGGGCTTTGCCACTGACGGCGGTCTTACTGCCTGGCTCTGCCTGGGCTTTACGGTGGCTGCCTGCGCTTTGGCCTGTGTGATGTGCTTTCGGTCCCGCCGGTATTTCGGCCCCTATGTGCCCAGAAAAAACGCGGGGTTAGGGGCGGTGGCCGCCATCTCGGGCCTGATCCTGATCCTCAGCAGTGTTTTGCAGCTGGTGGATTACATCAATTATAAAAAGACGGGGTTCGCCTCCTTTGAGTCCAGCGAGAGGGGCGTTCTCCATCTGCTGTTTTCCGCGGCCTGCCTGCTGTTTGGGTTTGTGCAGCTTTACGCCTCCATTGGCTTCTTTATGGGTAAGAACAATCTGGAAAGGGCGCCGCTTTTGTATCTTGCGGCGGTGCTGTGGGGGATCGCTTACCTGGTGTTGGTCTATGTGTTCTATGCCCGTTCCTCCTCCTTCGTGGAAAATTTCTTCGCTGTGATGGGGGGCGCCTCCATGCTGCTGGCCCTGTTCTACCTGTGCAAGCTTTTAGCCGGGGTGGACGAAGAGGGGGCGGCGAAGCGCCTTTTTGTCACAGGGCTTACGGCGGTGATCCTTACAGTTACCTACGCTCTTTCCAATCTGGCGCTGTTGGCGCTTGGGAAAAGCTATTCCGGGGAGATCCCCGCCATGATGCAGCTTTCCAGCCTGGGAGTCGCCGCCTTTTTGCTGGTGTTCCTGGTCACCTTCCGCAGGTACAGCATCAGCCGCCCGGTGGGGGAAGAGCAGGAAGAACCCGTCCCTGCGCGTCCCAATAAGCGGTTTCGCGCGGACTGAGGATTCTGCGGCGGGAAGAAAAATGCCAGAATTTTCTTTTGGGGGACTTGTAAATTTTCTCAAGTTGGATTAGAATAGAAAAAGGAAAAGTCCTATTATACTTTCTTAGGAGGTCATACCAATGTCTGTCAAAGTTGCGATTAACGGTTTCGGCCGCATCGGCCGCCTGGCTTTTCGCCAGATGTTCGGCGCCGCGGGCTACGAGATCGTGGCCATCAACGATCTGACCAGCCCCAAAATGCTGGCTCACCTGCTGAAGTACGATTCCGCTCAGGGCCGCTATGCTCTGTGCGATAAGGTGGAAGCCGGAGAGGATTCCATCACCGTAGACGGCAAGACTATCAAGATCTATGCCGAGAAGGACGCGAAGGATCTGCCCTGGGGCCAGATCGGCGTAGATGTTGTGCTGGAATGTACCGGCTTCTACACCTCCAAGGCTAAGAGCCAGGCTCATATCGACGCCGGCGCCAAGAAGGTCGTTATCTCCGCTCCTGCCGGAAACGACCTGAAGACCATCGTATACAGCGTAAACGAGAAGACTCTGACCAAGGATGATCAGATCATCTCCGCCGCTTCCTGCACCACCAACTGCCTGGCGCCCATGGCCGACACCCTGAACAAGTATGCTCCCATTCAGAGCGGCATCATGACTACCGTTCATGCCTTTACCGGCGATCAGATGGTGCTGGACGGCCCCCACAGAAAGGGTGACCTCCGTCGTGCCCGCGCCGCCGCTGTGAACATCGTTCCCAACTCCACCGGCGCTGCCAAGGCCATCGGCCTGGTAATTCCCGAGCTCAACGGCAAGCTGATCGGCTCCGCTCAGCGTGTTCCCGTTCCCACCGGCTCTACCACCATTTTGGTAGCTGTGGTGAAGGGCAACAACATCACCAAGGAAGGCATCAACGCCGCCATGAAGGCTGCCTCCTCTGATTCCTTCGGCTACACCGAGGAAGAGCTGGTTTCCTCCGATATCATCGGCATCACCTATGGCTCTCTCTTCGACGCCACTCAGACCATGGTTGCTGAGATCGGCGACGGCCTGTATCAGGTTCAGGTAGTTTCCTGGTACGATAACGAGAACAGCTACACCAGCCAGATGGTTCGCACTATCAAGTATTTTGCTGAGATCTAAATTTTCCTAAGCAGGAAAACACGCCCGCGGAACGAAGGGACAACTCTTCTTCCGCGGGCGCTTTTTTATTCTGTCAGGGATCAAAAAATCGTTTTTTTATTCCTTTTCTTCTTCCAGCAGGATCCGAAGCATTCGGCCCGGATTGTCCAGAAAGCTTTTGGTGATTTGATAGTGCTCGGTTTCCCGGTAGGAAACCGAGTGGATCCCCTTTTCATCCAGGAGCAGAAGCTCGCTTTCCGGATAGGCCATGAGAATGGGAGAGTGGGTGGCGATCAGGAACTGAGAATCCTCCTTTACCAGGCAGTGGATCTGAGTGAGCAGGGTAAGCTGTCGGGAGGGGGAGAGAGCGGCTTCCGGCTCGTCCAGCAGATAGATCCCATGCCCGAAAAAACGGTGGAGAACAAGGGAGAGAAAACTTTCCCCATGGGATTGCTTGTGTAGGCTTTTTCCCCCATACAGTTCAAAATATTTCGGATCCGGGCTGTCGTCCGGAAGCAGCCGGGAGAGACGGTCCACCTCTGTCGCCGTGTTGTAAAAGCTTTCCGCCCGCAGAAAGAAGCCGTCCCGGGGCCGGTAGGGACCCTTGTGCAGGCTAAAAAGCCGGTAGAGCCCGGAATGGGTGTCCGCGGTGGAAAACCGGAAGTTTCTGGAGCCTCCCTCCGGATTGAAGCCGAAGGCCGCGGCGATGGCCTCCAGCAAGGTGGATTTTCCGCTGCCGTTTTCCCCGATGAAAAAAGTGACGGGCTTGGAAAATGTCAGGGTGGAAAGCTGTCGGATGGCGGGGATCTCGTTTAAATAAGTTTCCTCCTGTGACGGCGCTCTGCCCTTTTCGATGGCGTTTAAATACATACTGCCTCCTGAAAGCGGTCCTCGTTTTTTTGCTACAGTATAACACTGTGCCGGGCGCCTTTCAAGAATCCCCGGCAGGGGGAAAGGCGAAACCCATTGACAAGAGGGAAAAAATAAGGTATATATAAGTGGTAAAGGGAGTAGCCGGCACGGAAAAACTTTCCCGTGCTTGCTCAGCCGTCAGTACGGCCTTTGGGCCCGGCTTTGCAATGAAATGGCGAGACTTTGCTGTTCTTCGTAACGGCATTGCCTCGCTTTTTGTATGTGCGAGCTTTTCGGCCATGTCAGCTCTTTCACGATGAATGAGTAAACGAGGGGGATCCTATGACTTTATCAGAACTTACCTTATTTCTCGTAAAGCTCTTAGCCGGGACAGGCGTGTTTCTGGTAGGCGTACATTTGTTGACTGCCAATGTGGAGCAGCTTGCCACCGGAAAGATCCGGGCGCTGTTTGAAAAGACGGCCGACCGGAAGCTTGTCAATGTAGGAGTTGGAACGGCAGCCACGGCGCTGATCCAAAGCTCCGGCGTCACCACAGTGTTGATCGTGGGCTTCGTCAATGTGGGGATCATGAATCTGTATCAGGCTACAGCAATGATCATGGGCGCCAATATCGGTACCACGATCACCGCGCAGATCGCCGCTTTAAGCGCTTTTCCCATCACGACCTATATTCAGATCCTCTCTTTTGCAGGTATCATGCTCGCAATTATCGGAAAAAAAGACAGCACACAGAAGCTGGGGCTGATCACGGCGGGGCTGGGGCTCATCTTCATCGGCCTTTCCCTGATGTCAGATTCCATGAAGAGCAGCCGGGACGCCATACAGGGAATCTTCCAGACAGTAACAAATCCCTTCCTTCTATTCCTGTTGGGAATATTTCTCACTGCTCTGGTGCAGTCCAGCTCTGCCACTACCTCGGTGATCATCGCCATGTCCGTGGCCGGGCTCACTATCGGAAACGGTCAGAATGAAGTGCTGTTTATCATTTTAGGCACCAATATCGGCTCCTGCGTGACGGCGGTGATGTCCTCCTTTACCGCCGGAGTCAACGCAAAGCGGGCAAGTCTCATCCATCTGCTGTTTAACTCTTTGGGTTCGCTTCTGTTCTTCTTTGTCCTGCTGGGTTTTCCGGATTTTATGGAATACACCTTCCGCAGATGGTTTTCTGCCCCCGCCATGCAGATCGCCATGTTCCATACCTTTTTCAATGTGACCTGTACCGTTCTGTTTCTGCCGTTCTCCAGAGAATTTGTAAGGATCTCCCAATTCCTGATTCCGGAGAAGAAAAAAGAGGAGGAGAAGACCTATCTGGACGACAGAATGCTTGCGTCCGCCTCCCTTGCCATCTCTCAGCTGGAAAAGGAGCTGGTGCGTCTGTCAGATACCGCCATGCAGGCCTTTCGGACAGGCTTTTCCTCTTTCGTTGAGCGGGACCGGGACCTGATCGAACCCACTCAGCAGCTGATCGAGCGGGCCGGTGAGATCAGCCGATCCATCACCAATTATCTGATCCGCCTTTCCGCGCAAAGCAAGCTGTCCGACGAGCGCAGCATTTCCAATCTCCACAGCAATGTGGGGGACGTTATGAGGATCGCGGAGATTGCGGATAACTTCACAAAATACACCCAGAGGGCTTTGTCGAACGACCTCACCTTCTCCGAAAGCGTGCTTTCTGAGGTGGAGAAAATGGCCCAGCAGATCGAAACACTCTATAGCTTGACCAAGCAGGTGATCCTCCAAAAGGCCACGGATCTTCTGCCCCAGGTGGATGAGGCGGAAAATGAGATCGACGCCATGAGAAAGCAGTTGATCGACCGACACATCCAGCGGCTCAACCGAGGCGAATGTAAGGCGGATTCCAGCGGGATCTTCATCAATCTGGTTTCCAACCTGGAGCGTCTGGGAGACCATTTGACCTATATCGCCTATGCCGGATCATGAGATAAAAAAACTCCTGCCGCAAGTGCCTGCGGCAGGAGTTTTTTATCAAAAAGAGAAGCTAAAACCGATTGGATACGAAAAACTCTTCCATGGGTTTCTTTTCTCTGCGCACACCGTCGTCCTCTTTCGGGTATCCCAGGGGATAGACGGCGGGGATCACATAGCCCTCCGGGATTGAGAGAAGCTTTCGCACCTGTTCCGGGTCGAAGGAGCCGATCCAGCAGCCCTCGATGCCTAAGGCTGCCGCTTCCAGACACATGAAGGACAGGGCGATGGCGCAGTCGATTCCCCGGGCGGACTGCCCGCAGCGCATGATCCGTTCATCATCCGCGCACAACACCAGGATGGCTGGGGCCTCGCCTACAAATTTCTGATTGCTGCAGGCTTCCGCCATGCCCTTCCTGAGCTTCGGATCTGTGACCACGATCGCCCGGGTGCGCTGCTGATTGGCGGCTGTGGGGGCCAGCCGTCCGGCCTCCAGAATCTTTTGAAGCTTCTCCGGCTCGATCTCCTTTTGGGAAAAGCTCCGAAGAGAGTACCGTTCTTTGATGGCTTCCATAATTTCCATGAGCTCTGCCTCCATTCTTAAAGTGCTTTCATGATCTTTTCCGGCGTCATGCCGCTGCGGCTCAGCTCCATGATCCGCTCAAGGACAGGAACGCTGTGGGAGAAGAATTTTTCCAAGCCCTCGCACAGGTAATACTGTCCTTCTTCTCCCTCCCGGGAGAGGGAGAAGCGGTCCTTCGGACAGCCTCCGCCGCAGAACCGATACCAAGGGCACTTTTTGCACTGAGCGGTAAGGCCGGAGGCCTTCTGCTGCCCAAAGGCAGTTTGAAAGGGGGAGTCAGCTAGTTCCCGCAGCTTGGCGCCCGATAAGTTCCCCAGACGGTGTTCTTCATCCACAAAGTGGTCGCAGGAGTAAACGCCCCCATCCTCCTCCACGATAAGCGCCCGGCCGCAGGTGGGGGACATCCAGCACAGGCTTGCCTCCCCACCGGCAAGGATCCGGGCGGTCTCCGCGAAAAGCTGCACATCTACCCTGCCCAGGTCGTTTTTCACCCACAGGTCAAAGATTCGGCAGAGGAACTCCCCGTATTCCTCCGGAGTGACGGATTCCGGGGCAAAGGAGCCATCAGGGAGCCTCACCACGATGGGAATAAACTGGATCCAGGTGCTGGGAAGCTCCTTGAGCGCCTCAAAAACCTCTTCAGGGGCCTTTACTGTGGCGGAGTTCACCGTACATAAAAGATCCGGCTCCACTCCCGCGGCCTTCATTTCAAGAGCCGCCTTCTTCACCCTTTGATAGGTGGGGCTTCCGCCCAGGTCTCTGCGGTGCCTGTCGTGGACCGCTTCGCTGCCGTCCACGCTCAGCCCCACGTCAAAATGATTTTCCTTTAAAAAGCGGCACCAGCTTTTGTTCAGCAGCAGGCCGTTGGTCTGCAAGTTGTTCCAAGCCTGCCAGCCCTTGGGCAGATATTTCTTTTCCAGGGCCACGGCCTTTTGAAAGAAATCCAGTCCGGCAAGGGTGGGCTCGCCGCCGTGCCAGACAAAGGACGCCACCGGGCCGGGAGAGCCCTCGATGGTTTGGCGGATCAGCCGCTCCAACAGGTGATAGCTCATGCAGGTCTGCTTCTCGTGGGAGGAGTATTTCCCCTTGTCCAGATAGTAGCAGTAAGAGCAGCGCATATTGCACCGGGAGCCTACGGGCTTGGCCATGACCACAAAGGGCTGTTTTTCTGTTTCGTAGGCGCCTGTCATTTGAGGTTTCGCTCAAAGAAGGCGAGGACCTTATTGAGAGAATCCATGGCCTGCTCCTGCCGGTAAAGGGGTCTGTCGTAATACCAGAAGCCGTGCCCGGCTCCATCATACCGGTGGAACTCGTAGTCTTTGTGAAGCTCCTTGAGCCTTGCCTCCAGAATGTTCACATCCTCCTGCGTGGGGCTGAAATCATCGTTGCCGAAGATGCCCAGCAAGGGGCAGCTGAGGTTCTCCGCGTAGTCCAGGGGCTGTACCGGCCTCTGGGGGGTCAGCTGCTCTTTGGGGCACACCACTCCGCCGCCCCAGCAGTCCACAGCCGCGTCGATGTTTTTCAGGGTGCAGGCGGCCAGGAAGGTGTGCCTTCCGCCGGAGCACATGCCGATCACGCCCACCTTGCCGCTGGCGTTTACCTGATTGCGCAGGAAATTCAAAGCGCCGTCGCAGTCCTCCATCACATTTTTGTCGGACATGCCGCCGAGTTCTTTTGCCCGTTCCACCACCTGCGCGGGGGCGCCGTGTCCAAAGTCCTCATAGAGGTTGGGGCTGATGACGCTGTAGCCATGAGAGGTAAAGCGCCGGGCCATCTCTCTGGTGAATTCATCCCAGCCGGGCATATGGTGGATGAGCAGGATCCCCGGGAAGGGTCCCTCCCCGATGGGGCGGGAATAATAGGCGTGAATGGGCTTGCCCTCGTGCCCGGTAATGCTGATGGTCTCGGCAATCAAGCCTTCATAAGCATCGGTTTTAAAGCTGTTCCACATTTTCTGTTGACCTCCTTTTTGCTCCTTCCGTCAAGGCTTCTTGACGGGAAGCCCGTTTTCTGAATTAATTATATCGCCTTTTGGAAGAAATTACAATCGAAAAGGAAGATAAGCGTTTAAAAATGGTTTTTATGCCGTTCACAGAAAAGCCATGGAAAAGAGAAAGAAAATATGATAGAATAATAATGACCTTGTCATTGTTATTGCAGACGGCGCTTTTACCGCTTATCTCAAAAATAAAAAATACATGAAGGAAGATTGCGGCGGGGCTGCGGCCTGCCCTTTATAAAAATGGAGGAGTTTTGAATGGCACGGGAACGGTATTTGATAGACGCCGGGGAGGACACGATCCACGCAAACGAGATCGTGCCCACTACGGCAAAGGAAAAGCGGCAGAACTGGTGGTTTTATTACAAGGTAAAGCTCATTGTGGGGATCATCTGTCTCGCCCTGGTGGGCTCTTTGCTTTATGGCATATTTTCCCAGACAAAGCCGGATTACACCATTGCTTTGATGACCTCCTACTCCATGCCGGAGGAGATTCTCTCCTCCCTGAAGAAACATCTTGCTTCCTATGGAGAGGATCTCAATCAAGACGGAAAGGTGGAGGTCCACATCGCGAACTATGTGCTCCAATCTGATCTTGACACGGCGGACCCAAATATGCAGCAGGCATCCTTCGCGAGGTTTTCCGGAGACGCCTCTTTGGGAGACAGCGTGATCTATCTCCATGAGGAGGATAGCTTCGACGCGCTGAAGGACAGCCTGGGCGGATTTTTCCTGTATAACGACGGCTCCCCTATGCCGGAGGACGCCGAAGATTATGAAAACGCCATGATCTCCTGGGAGGAGATCCCTGGCCTTAGCAAATTCCAGGTAACGGGCTTGGAGAGCAGTGTGGCCTCTTCCGAGGCGCTGCAGAGCCTGTTAAAGGACCTTCGGGTCTCTGTCAGAAATGTGGAGGGGGCCTCCTTTGCGGAAAAAGAGAAGTATCAGGAGTATTATCAGGATTGTCTGGAGCTTTTGGAGAGGCTGAAAAAGGACGAGCCTACTGAGAACTAACGAAAGCCCTTATGCCGTGATACGCCTTTGAGGAGAGTCCGCCCAATGGGGCTTTCGGCGTAAGGAGAAAACGAGGGGACAAGATGGAACAGGTCACGATTTTTGATTCCACCCTGCGCGACGGAGCCCAGGGAAGCGACATTGCCTTTTCCGTGGAGGATAAGCTGACGACCGTGCGTCTGCTGGATCAGCTGGGCGTACAGTATATCGAGGCCGGAAACCCCGGCTCCAACCCGAAGGAGCTGGAATTTTTCCACAGGGCGCGAAGCCTTTCTCTCACCCATGGAAAGCTGGTGGCTTTTGGAAGCACCTGCCGGAAGGGGGTAAAGCCGGAGGAGGATGAAAATCTCCTTTCCCTTTTGGAGGCGGGAACCTCCTGCTGCGCGGTTTTCGGCAAGTGTTGGAAATTCCATGTGGACGCGGTGCTGGAGACCACCGAGGAAGAAAACCTTCGGATGATTCGGGAAAGCTGCCGGTTTTTGAAGGACCACGGCAAGGAGGTCGTCTTTGACGCCGAGCATTTCTTTGACGGGTATCTGGAAAACAAAGAATTTGCCAAACGGGCCGTGGAGGCGGCGGCAGAGGGAGGAGCGGACTGGATCTGCCTGTGCGACACCAACGGCGGAGTTTTCCCAAAGGATGCGGCGCGGATCGTAAGAGAGGTGCTTTCCTGGATCAAGACGCCCTTGGGCGTCCATTTTCACAACGACTGCGGCATGGCCCAGGCCAACAGCCTTCTGGCTGTGCAGGAGGGGGCTTCCCAGGTGCAGGGCACCTTTTTGGGCATCGGAGAGCGCTGCGGAAACGCCAATCTTTCCACCATCATTCCCGTCTTGCAGCTGAAGCTGGGGATCCCCTGTATCCCTCAGGGATCTCTTGGAAATCTGACCCACTGTGCGAAGGAACTGGCTGCCATCGCCAATTTTGACCTGCCGGAGACGCTTCCCTTCGTGGGGGAAAGCGCCTTCTCTCACAAGGCGGGAATGCACGCCGACGGCGTTTTGAAAACGCCCCGGTCCTTTGAGCAGATCGATCCCTTTTTGGTGGGAAATACCAGGCGGTTTCCCGCCTCGGAGATCAGCGGGAGGGCGGTGGTGCTCTCCAAGATCCGGGAGATCTTCCCCAGCGCCCGCGTAGATTCCCGGGAGGTCAAGGCCGTATTGCAGGAGATGAAAGAGCTGGAAAGCAAGGGCTATCAGTTTGAGGGGGCGGACGCCTCCTTCGAGCTGCTGGTGAGAAAGCGGCTTTCCGTGTTCACGCCCTTCTTTGAGCTTATCTATTACCATATCTACACCGATTTTTCCCCCTCGGATCAGAGCCTTGCCAGCGCCACCGTGAAGGTGCGGGTCAAGGGGGAGATGCAGCTGATGGCGGCGGAGGGGAACGGCCCTGTCAACGCCTTGGACAAAGCCCTTCGCAAGGCCCTGGAGATCTTCTATCCTGTTCTTTCCAAGGCAAAGCTGACGGACTATAAGGTGCGGGTGCTGGACGGGAAAAACGCCACCGGATCGGCAGTGCGGGTGCTGATCACCACCTCGGACGGAGAGAAAAGCTATACCACGGTAGGCGTCTCCAACGATGTGGTGGCCGCCAGCTGGAAGGCCCTGGAGGATTCCATGGAATATTTGCTGATCAATCAGAAGTAAAAGAGCCATTGAAAAACACCCCGTTTGGTTTCCGGCGGCGGCCGAAAGCACAATCGGAGTGTTTTTTCATTTTTTGCAACTTTTTTTCCGGATCCGGGATTCTTATGGGTAGAGGATGAAAAAGGAGGGAAGCTGGGTGTATCAGGATCGTGATCTGCTGAGAAAGATCTGCCGGAAAGATCAGCGCGGCCTGGAAGAGGCCGTGAACCGGTACGCGGGCTATCTGAGCGCGGTGATCCGCAGGGCTCTGGGGAGCGCCGGGAACGAGGGGGATGTGGAAGAGCTGGTTTCAGACGCTTTCCTGACCCTGTGGCAAAAAGCGGAAGGCCTGCGGGAGGACAGCAATTTGAAGTTCTGGCTGGCCGTGGTGGCGAGAAACCTTGCCTTCAAGCGGCTGGGAAAGCAGATGCTCACAGAGCCTCTGGAAGAAATGAACCTGTTTTCCGGGGAAAATCTCGCGGAGGATCTGGAGAGAAGGGAAGAGCAGCTTCAGGTCCGGGACTTGGTGGCGGGCATGGAGGCTGTGGACCGGGAAATCTTCCTGCGCTTTTACTTCTGGCAGGAACAGATCGACAAGATCTCCCGGGAGACGGGGCTTCCCTCCTCCACCGTGAAAAGCCGGCTGCGCAGGGGAAGAGCAAAGCTGCGAAAGACCTTGGGGAAAGGAGGCGACCGCTCATGAAACGGGAAGAAAGGAAGCTTCAGAAGCTCTATCTGGATGAGTGGCAGGCTTTAAAGCCGGAACCCATCAACAAAAGCGCCGTCCTGGAAAATTGTATTCGTCAGCTGTCCGCTTCCAAAGAAGCGGCCGGGGAAAGCTTTGCCGAGACCGGCGAGGTGGAAGTGATCAGGGCAGTCGAGGCAAAGCGGGGACGCTTTTTCGGAATGGCCGCGGTAGTGACGGCGTGTCTTGTGCTGCTGCTCATGCTCTTTAACGCGGCGGCGCCGGAGCTTGCGGAACAGATCCCGGTGCTGGGAAACTTTTTCCGGATGATCAACCACCAAAGGGGTGAGAACGAGGTGCTTCCCCCTCCGGAGACCTCCAAGGCGCCGGAAAGCTCCGAGATGGTGGAGAGCTCGGAGGTATCGGTGGTTTTTGAAGAAATTCAGGGCGACTTTGAAGCGGACGATGAACCCGATGTGGAGAATCAGACGCTGTACCTATCCGGAACGATGACACTTTCAAAGCCCATTGACCTTTCCAAACCTTATGAGGAGGAGTTGACCTTCTGGCTGGAGGATCTGGAGGGCAAACGCCTGACAGAGCCGCAGGTCGTTCAGGATCGTGAGGAAGAGGGGGGCCGGTTGGAAAAAATAATTGCAAATGGTTGGGGCGGAGATAACCCTTCTGTACGGGAGGAATTTTGCGTGCGGGCAACCTGTCCTCTGCCGGAGAACAGCGTCTTTGAAAGCCGGGAGGTGTGTCCCAGACTTACCTATTCTTTGTCGTATTACACAGAAGAGGGAGAACCGTACCTCGTGAAGGGGGAGGCTTCCTGGAGAACGAAATGGACCCAAAGCGCCCGCGCCAACGGGTTTGTGCTGAATCCTATTCTCAGCTGGGAGCGGGAGGGAAATATTTATCCCGCGTTAAGTGCAGTAATCGATCTGGTGGATGAACGGGGAAATGGTGAAAAAAATTATGTCAGGGAAGTTCGTTGTAAGTTTGATGGCAGCACATATTGGTTCAGCGGGAATTATTTTGAAATTGACACCGAGAGCAAAACCATCGCCGTCATGGCCTATGAAAGTCTGCCGGATTATCAGCTGGGAAAAGTGCTGGCAGAGTTTACGGTAGACCTGGAGACGGGGGAGATTTCTGCCACCCAGGACTATCGAGACCCGGAAAGCCCGCTGTTCTGGGACCGGGAGCTTTGGGAGCAGGAGGACTGGGCCTATCCCTATTACCGGGCGGAGGACTGGGAGCTGGAGGAGCTGTATGACGGCTACAAGGTGGAGTATGTCTCCGCTGGTCATGGAGTAGGCGGCGAATTGGGAAACAGTTCGGTCATCACGGTGGTGACTGACCGTGAATACCGGGAACTGGATTTTCAGGTGAAGGTGGAAAACTTCCCGGAAAAAAGACTCAGCATTAACCCGCCTTACCCAACGGGTACAGGGGATTGGACTTATGGGTTCTGCCCGCTTTCCGAATTTTCTCCTCAGCGTTACTTGAGGGAGAATAGTGCCGAAAACGAAATTATGGCAAAATATTATCAGAAAAATGTTTATATGGGCGTGGAGGAACGGACGCTTGACCGGGACGACCTGAATATTATGTTCTTTTCTTTTGGCCATTCTATGCTGAAAAGACAGCGCTTCGGGTTCCAGGAGGGAGACACAGTGAAGGTCACCATCTTGGACAAAGAGACACAGGAGGTGCTTCACGAAGAGACGGTGACAATGCGTCTGCCGGAGGATTTTCCTCTCCCGGAGGGCTGCCATGTAGGCAGAATCAGCGGTCCCGGATTCCCCTATGTGGCGGTGCCGGATGACTGTTCCCCGGAAGATTAAACGGATTTCATCCGAAACAAAAAGAAAGAAGGGCTCTCAGGAGGAGAGCCCTTCTTCTTTGTCCTGTTCTCTTTTTTTCAGGCGGGAAAACAGCAAAAGCCCTGCAATCATCACAACGGGGAAGACGGCGGCGCAAAGCATCCCCATTTTGAGCCCTATCTCCTCGGAGACCTGCGCGCCGGTCATCAGGTCGCTGACAGCTCCGGTCAAAGCGGGGCCTACAGAGCAGCCGATGTCTCCGCATACGGCCAGCACGCCGAACATGGCGGTGCCTCCCTTGGGATAGCTTTGAGATGTACTGCTGAGCACGCCGGGCCACATCAGGCTGATGGAAAAGCCGCACAGAGAGCAGCACAGCAGGGAGAGAATGGGAAGGGTAAACAGTGCGGCTCCCAGATAGCACAGCACACAGAGGGCAGAGGTGAACAGAAGGGCCGGAATCAGAGGAAGCTTTGTTCCCCACACTCCGTAAATGGTCCTCCCAATCCCCATGAATACGGCGAAAAGGCAGGGCCCTAAAAGATCTCCGATCACCTTGGGAACGCCCAAAGCCTTTTCCGCGAAGAGAGAGCTCCACTGGCTCATGGACAGCTCCGAGGCTCCCGCGCACAGCATGAGAAGCATGGCAAGCAGAAAGAGCTTTGACCTGCAGAGGGCAAACAGAGAGATCTTTTCCTCTTTGGGAACAGTGGGCTGCAGCGGGACCTTGGAAAAGCTCAGGGCATTAAAGGCGGGCACCAGCGCCCAGATCAGGGGCAAAACCCACCAAAGCTCTTCGCCGATGAGCCGGACCGCCAAGGTGGTCAGCAGCACCACGCCCACCTGCCCCCAACAGTAAAAGGAGTGCAGAAGGCTCATTTTCGCTTCCTTTGCATCGCTGGGAAGAGAGTCGATGATAGGGCTGATGATCACCTCGATCATGCCGCCGCCAATGGCGGTGATCACAGTGGAAACAGCGAGTCCCAAAAAGGGGATGGGCAGTACCCGCGGGAGGGTTCCGAAGGCGAGAAGACCCACGGCGCTGAACACATGGGCAAGCAGGGCGGCGGCGCGGTACCCTACCCGGTCTACCCAGCCTACGCATACCACGTCCACCAGAATCTGAGTGACAAAGTTAAAGAGGATCAGGGAGGAGATCATCCCATAGGAGATCCCGAAATCCCGCTGGAAGATCACAAAGAAAAGGGGGCTCAGATTGTTGACGATCCCCTGCACGATATATCCCCGATAACAGGCGAGACGGGTTTTTTGAAAGCTTTGCTGAGAAGCCATGGAAGCACTCCTTCTTTCTTTGAAAACTCTTCCTTATTCTACAGGCTGCCGCGCTGTTTTGCAACCGGGAAAAAGGAGAAGTTTTCCATTTTACCATTGCAATTAAGCCAGGAGTTTTGTATACTGATGTTAAAAGGAAAGCCGGATGTCCGTTTCTTTTGACCTTCCGGTAGAATAAAAAGGAGTGTGCTGAACGATGAAACTCGGCGTGCTGACAAATGTCATTGGCGAAACCCCTTTGAAGGAGGCCCTTGCCTATTTCAAATCCCTTGGGGCTCAGATGGTGGAGATCGGCTGCGGCGGATATCCCGGAAAGGATCACTGCGATCCCGGTATTCTGCTTCACGATGAGGCGAAATTTCAGGAGTTTGTGAACACGGTAAAGGAATCCGGCCTGGAGATCAGCGCTTTGAGCTGCCACGGAAACCCCATTCATCCCAACAAGGAGATTGCCCGGCAGTTTGACAGCGATATGCACGACGCGGTGCTGATGGCGGAAAAGCTGGGGATCCATCAGATCAACTGCTTCTCCGGCTGCCCCGGAGACTGCCCGGAATCCAAAAATCCCAACTGGGTGGTGTGCGCTTGGCCCAACGATTACCTGGAGGTTTTGGAGTATCAGTGGAACGATGTGCTGATTCCTTACTGGAAGGAGTTCGTGGCCTTCTCAAAGAGCCACGGCGTCAATAAGATCGCCCTTGAAATGCACCAGGGCTTCTGCGTCTATAACACCTATACCCTGAAAAAGCTGCGGGCGGCGGTAGGCCCGGAGATCGGCGCCAACCTGGATCCCAGCCATCTGATCTGGCAGGGAATGGACCCGCTGAAGGTCATCCGCGAGCTGGGCGGCGAGGCAATTTTCCACGTCCACGCGAAGGATACGAAGATCGACCCCATCAATGCGCCCGTCAACGGCACGCTGGATACTCAGCCTTACTCCGACGAGCTGCACCGGTCCTGGATCTTCCGCAGCATCGGCTATGGCCACGACGAGCTGTTCTGGAAGGACTTCGTCAGCCAGCTGCGTCTGGTGGGCTATGACTATGTTCTGTCCATCGAGCATGAGGACAGCCTGATGAGCAAGAACGAAGGCCTGGTAAAGGCCTGTGATGTGCTGAAGCGCTCCATCACCTTTGAGGACAAGATGACAGACCTGCGCTGGGTGTGATCTTCCGGCAGTCGATCAAGAACTAACAAAAAGTCCGCCGGTTTGACCGGCGGACTTTTTTTGTCCCCATTTAAGCCTGCGTCTTTGTCAATGACGCAGGAAGGAAATCAGGAGCGCGACAATCAGAATGACTCCCCAAATCAAAGCGACGGCCACAGCGACCCTTTGCATTTGTTTCGATCTTTTTTCCTTGATTTTTGCAAGTATTCCGGTGGTGTAAAGGACCATTGTGATCAGCGCGCCCACTGACATCCCTAAACACGATCCTTTTATGACTTCATAGATCGGGTTTTCGGAATCCGGGGAAAGCATTTCCATCGTAAGGCCAACCAGCAAAGAGATCAGGCCGATAATGCTGATGACCCTTGCTCTTTTCAGCAGCAGCGCTTTTTCGGCCTCCGCGTAATCTGACAGCTTTTCCACTACTTCTTTTGTCTCTTTCTCCATTGTGTCACATTTCCTTTCTCCGCCTATGATCTCGGGAATACTGACGCCAAAGAAATCGGCGATCAGAAGCAGCAGACTGATATCCGGCATATTGCTTCCGGTTTCCCATCTGGACACGGTTCTGCCTGAAACATTCAATTTCTCTGCGAATTGCTCCTGGGTCAGTCCTTTTTCCCTTCGAAGCTCCTTTAGAAATGCTCCGATTTTCTTTTGATCCACATTGGCTCCTCCTTTCCGCAATATGGTAGCTGATTTCTCACAGAAGAAACACGACACAAAACGAGAAAACGCTGAAAACGGGCCGGACAGTTTTGTCACAGGAGGATTCCCTGACGGTTTTGAGCAGGCTTTGGCTGTCCCTCTTTTTCTGTCCCGTAAAAATACTCTCCCCCGCAGTTATTATCCGATATCAAGGGGTATTTTGTCCATTTCTTTTTTATAGTTCAGTTTACGGCGTGCTCTGGAGCTTGTCTTTCGCGGAAATCTGCGGCCGCTTCAAATATTCCGTGCCCTGCTTCCAAATGCTCATTGCGCGGGGGGAGAAGATATGCTACACTGAGCGGTAGAAGGCCAAAAGGCTTGTGAAATATCAGCGCGGCAAAGAGAGGGGAGAGCTTTGATGAAAACCGCAGAAGAAATGAAATCCATGGAAGAAGCTCAGAAAAATTATGTTCCGGAGAAGGTAACTCCTCTGGAAGAAAGGGATATGCAGTGGTTCCGGGACGCCAAATTCGGCATGTTTATCCATTGGGGCCTCTATTCTCTGCTGGGCAAGGGCGAGTGGGTCATGTTCAACGAGCGCCTGAACACCAGGGAATACGCCGCTTTAACAGAAGATTTTTCCGTTCCCGAGTATGACCCGAAGGCCTGGGCAAAAACGGCGAAGGCCGCCGGGATGAAGTATATGGTGCTGACCACCCGCCACCACGACGGGTTCTGTCTGTTCGACAGTAAGATAAGTGCCTTCAACGCGGTAAATTCCGCCGCTCACAGGGACCTGGTGCGGGAGTATGTTGACGCCTGCAGGGCGGAAGGACTGAAGGTGGGGTTCTATTACTCTCCCATGGATTGGCGGTTCCCCGGCTATTTTATGCCGGAGCTTTACTGGGAAAGCGCCCAGGAGATGAAAAAGCAGTGCTGGGCGCAGCTGGAGGAGCTGATGACCGGCTATGGCAAGATCGATCTGCTCTGGTTTGACGGAGAGTGGCTCGCCCATGGCGGGATCGATTTCGGCGGGGACAACGGCTGGCGCCGCCCGCTCAACTGGGAGACGGGAAAGTATATGCGGGTCAACTATTTCTGGGAGTCTGAGAGGCTGATGAACCAGATCCGCAAATGGCAGCCGGGCATTATGATCAACAATCGCGGAGGCTGGGAAGGCGACTTCCATGTGCGCGAGCGGCGGATCGACGGGATGCGCACGGATAAGCCCTGGGATTCCAATGACTGCATCGCGGATTCCTGGGGATATATTCCCGGCCGCCCGGTGCTTTCCCTGCGTCAGCTGATCAAAAACCTCACGGATATTGTGGTGCGCGACGGGAATTATCTTCTGAATATCGGCCCCACGGGCACGGGAAAAATGGAAGAGACTCAGGTCACCCGCTTAAAAGAGCTGGGGGCCTGGTTAGGGAAATACGAAGAGAGCATTTATCACACCCGGGGCGGCCCGGTCCTGCCGGGCAAATGGGGCGGCTCCACCTATCGGGAAAACCGGGTCTATCTGCATATCACCGAGTGGGAGGAGAACGAGATCGTCTTTCCCGCCCCCGGGAAGCTGGTTTGCGCGAGCGGCCTTAACACCCAAAATTTCAGCGTGACCCAGCAGGATACAGAGATCCATGTGCGGGTGCCCATAGAAGACCGGGATCCCTATGACACCATCCTGTGTCTGGAGTTTGAAAAGCCCATCCAATGGGCCGGCGTAGCCGGAAAGGAAAACGATGTGTACGGCCTGGCGGATGGTCTGAAATAGGATTTGAATAGAGAGAAATGTAAAAGTGCCCTGTATGACGAAAGTCATACAGGGCACTCTGAGTTTTAATGATCACATCTTTGTATACTTTGGAACACTGTCCATAAGTCTTTTTTGAAGCGCGTCATCGGTGTTGCCGCATATCGTTTGCTTTTCCAGCACATAAACGCCGTTGGTTTGCAGGTATAAGAAAAGATATTCTTTTGTTTCAACGACCTTTTTTATGAAGCTGTACTTTATGGTAGAATTTTCCGTAAACTCCGCTTCCGCAGCACTTACCGAAAAATCATTTTCATGAAACTCAAAATGGTTTGTGACGCCGATCAATTTTTTCCGTGCGTTCATTCGTATGGCAGGAACCACCAGGTATAGATAAAGCTGAAAAGCGATGCCGATCAGACAGCAGGCGATCATAATGAAGACTAAGTTCGTAAATCCCCAAAGAACGCCTTCCAATATACCTACACCAAGCAAAATGCAAAAAAGCAAAATATAGATTGCGGCTTGCTTTTTTCGGCGCCCACTTCTGTGAAGAGCCCTCATCGTTTTTTTAGTTATTGTTCCGCTGGCTGTGATTTCCATATTTGCGCCACCCTTTTGAATGCTACTATAGCATAAAATTGCAGATCTTACAATTGTATCCATTTGCATTTCCGTTTGGGTTCTTCAACCTTTTTTGGCATGACATCAAAAAATCACACCGGTCTTTCAGCTTTATAGCTGCATTGCTCCTATAAACCGCAAAGCATTATTCCGGTGGCGTTGACATTGTTCCGAAAAGTGGTATGATGTGCGCAGCGTAGCTTGTCGCACAAGCTTATAGGATCGGCGTCCCCACATGCTTCGCACGCCAGCGCTATGGAACGCAATATCCTCGGACAGGAGAGATGGACATGTATATAACCGCAAAGCAGGCTGCCAGGAGATGGGGCCTGTCAGATCGCCGCATCCTCGATCCACTGCAAACTACCGGCATACCTGGAAGCGGTGGAGCCCTTCTTGACGACTGAGTACTGGAACTTCTTGTTTTCCTTACTGAGCTGCTTGGGGATGGACTGGAAGCACTTTTTGACTCCTATTTATCTGTTAAGTTCTCTTAAAGCCCTGATATATCAAGGCTCCTCGCCGGTTATATGTTCGTCGTGGTACTGATGTCGGTGTGGCCCCAATCTCGGCCTTGCGTCTCGTCCCAGTGGAGCGGATGCTCGCCTCTTAATCCTACTTCATCACCATTTCGCTGTCTTCAGGCAACTCTACCGGCACAGCGGCGGGCCTTTTCAGATACCAGTAGGCCACGGAGGTATAGTCGTCGTACCGGGGGCCTGTCCAGCCCAGGTTGTCTATGGTCATCCTAAAGTCCCGCTCAAAATATACCGGGTCCTTTACATGCCAGCGGTACAGGAGAAACCTCTGCTGCTGTTCATACAGGCCGTCGTTGCTCCCCAAAATGGCGTACATACCCGTGTAGAGTCCCGAGAAGGTCTGGTACCTGTGCTGGTAGACATCGTTCCCGAAGGCATACGCGCCGCAGAAGTAGTCCTCTGTGCCGGTGTAGTTCAAACTGGGATACTGGTCCCCGTCAATGTACATCTTTGCCTCGCCCTCGACCCAGCAGGTGTTATTGCCGTTCATACCGGCGGCAAGGCTCATGCCCACAAAGCATCCCTTTCCCCGAATTCCGTCAATAACGGTATAACTTCTTCTCTTTTGCACAGGGTGCTCCTGGCGGTAGGCGGCGTGAAAATAGCCGCTTTCATCGGATATCTCGCCGTACCAGCCGGATATCATGTAGTAAAGCGTCTGCTTCTCGACGCCCCGGTTTTCTATCGTGATCCGGCACCGCTTCTTAAACGGCATCTCCCAGTAGCAGTTATACCCTCTGCCGGGTGCCACCAGCACCTTCGCCGAGTTCAGCACCGGGTAATTTCCGTCCCGGTCGGCAAAATTCTCGTCATAGGCACAGCCGAAGAACGCAGAGATGGGCGCCTCCACCGACGGCTTATCCATATCGTCCCAATATATCCGCAGGATAAACGAGTGACCGATATAGCCGGTGAACCAGATGTGGGTTATCATCCCGGGGCCGTTGGCGTCGCACAGCGTGACGGCCTCCCCCGGCTGGATGTCGATGCACGGCCTCAGCTTTTCGCAGTCCCTGCCGCGGGTGCCCCCGTTCTTGGAGCCGGTGGGGTTCTCCGCGGAGAAGCCGAAGGTTCTGCGGTTTTTCATTTCAAATACTGACATTGTATTCATCCCTCTCAGAAACATGAAACATTTTAAGAAGTATAACATACACCTTTTTGGTAATCAAGAAGAAAACGGAAACTCGTAGCTAATCGTGATGGGTAGGAGAAACCGCTAGCGGTTTCTCCCGGAGTTTTGTGCTTCTGCTGTCGCAGGACCCCAAAACATCCGAATGGGTTCTGGTATGGGTTATGAAATGGGTCAATTTTGGGAAACACAAAAGAGAAACCCCGGAAACACTAGTGTTTCCGGGAAATTTTGGTTGCGGTGGGGGGGCTTATGCGTGCCAGTGGCACGCATAAGCGGACCGCCCGAGCCGGGGAAGATTGCCGGTGGCAATCGTTTTGACCCGCCCGAGCCGGGAGGCGAGAAAGGCGAGACGGATTTGAACCTATGGTCTCGGCTGCCGCCTCGGTCGAGCCTGGACGCGTCCCACCGGGACGCACTTTCTCACCTGCCGGTTCGGTCAGCGCTGAACGGTCGCCACTGGCGACCAGCGCCCTTCGGGTAATGAGCCCGGGCAGGCTCAAACAATGGAAGACCATAGGCCCAAGATCAGTTCCCAGAACAGAAGAAACCGGTTCGACCAAAAGGTCAAACCGGTTTCTTTGGTTGCGGGGATAGGATTTGAACCTATGACCTTCGGGTTATGAGCCCGACGAGCTACCGAACTGCTCCACCCCGCGATATTTAGCGTTATTCCCTGAATCGGAATTTACTGTACCATAAGTATAATATGGAATAATAGAAAAATCAAGAGGAAAAGCCAAAAAAGTTTAAGCTATTTTTTCAAATGAGAAAGATCAGCGCTTTCTTTTTCTTTCCATTTCGTCTATAATAATGGAAGAAACAGTTTCTTCGGCAAAAGCCGTGGGACGCACAGGGCGCGCTCCGGCGTCAATTCAGCGGAAAAGGATGATGAGAATATGGCGGAAGAATATTATATCTCCCTTTCAAAGGTGATGGAAGAGCTGGGCCTCGCGGAGCTTTATCTGCCTGGAAGGCCGGAGGAAATCATGATCAAGTCCCGGGATGTAAACAGGCCCGGCGTGGAGCTCAACGGCTACAGCGACTATTTTGACCCGAACCGCATTACCATTCTGGGCCGCTCAGAGATCGAGATGCTCAAAAGCTTCGGCCCCGAAAAAATGGCCGCGGCCATCGATCAGTTTTTTGCTTTGCATCCGCCCACAGTCATTGTAGCCAGAAATATCGACCCGGGCGAGATGATGCTGGAGACAGCCAAGAAGCACGGGATCCCCCTGCTCTCATCCAAGGATTCCACCTCCAACCTGGTGGCCAGCCTGGTAGCCTTCCTCAATGTGGAGCTGGCGCCCCGGATCACCCGCCACGGCGTGTTGGTGGAGGTTTACGGCGAAGGTATTTTACTGGTGGGCGACAGCGGAGTGGGCAAAAGCGAGACGGCTATTGAGCTGATCAAGCGGGGACACCGGCTGATCGCGGACGACGCGGTGGAGATCCGCCGGGTGTCCAGCAAATCGCTGGTGGGGCAGGCCCCGGAAAATATCCGGCACTTTATTGAGCTTCGGGGCATCGGTATCATCAACGCCAGACGCATTTTCGGTATGGGCGCAGTCAAGCTTTCCGAGAAGATCGATATGTGCATCAACATGGAAATTTGGGACGCCACCAAGGTCTATGACCGAATGGGGATCGACAGCGAGTTTACGGAGATCCTGGGGATCCGGATCCCGGTGATGACCATCCCGGTAAAGCCGGGCAGAAACCTGGCGGTCATTATCGAGGTGGCGGCTATGAATAACCGTCAGAAGAAAATGGGCTATAACGCCGCCCAGGAACTGCTTTCCAGTCTGGGCATGGACATTGCGGACCTGCAGGGCGGGGATGTCAAGCGTGACCTGGATATTTGACGGAAATGAAATATTAGAAAGGAAACGGCTTTATGGGGTATCCTATTATTGCAGACCTGCACACACACACGATCTCTTCCACTCACGCGCACAGCACCATTACGGAGATGGCTTGTGCGGCGGCGGAAAAGGGACTTTCGGCTCTCGCCATCACGGACCACGCGAAGACTATGCCCGGCTCTCCCCGCACCTGGTACTTTACCAGCCTCAGAGAGCTGCCCCTCTACTACCGGGGCATTATGCTCATCGTGGGCGCGGAAGGAAATATTTTGAATTTTGACGGAGAGATCGATCTGGACGAGGACGAGCTTTCCAAGCTGGACTGGATCGTGGCTTCCATCCACAACCTGGGGCTGGAGGGCCTGAAGGATCCCGATGTGGAGAAATGCACCCACCTCTGGCTTCAGGTGGCGAAGAACCCCAAGGTGAACATCATCGCCCACAGCGGAGATCCTGATTTTACCTATGATTACGATAAGGTCATTCCGGAATTCGGGGCTAACCACAAGCTGGTGGAGATCAATAACCACACCTTCGAGGTGCGAAAGAAGAATGTGGAAAACTGTAAAAAGATTGCACTGGCCTGCAAAAAGTACGGCGTACCCATCGTGGTGGATTCCGACGCCCATTTTGAGACGCAGGTAGGGGTGTTTCCCTATGCGCTGAAGATGCTGGAGGAGATCGGCTTTCCGGAGGAATTGATCCTCAACGCCTCGGAAAAGCGGCTGCGGGATTATCTGGAGCGCTATACGAATATATTTGAAAACAGACCGAACTAAACAGACGAACAATAGCGGGAGGGCTCCTTTTTGAAGCTGGATTATACTTTGCCGGATGAGGCGGCGGCCCAGACGGGCTGTCAAACTCTGATTGACGAGCCGATGAAAAAGCATACCACCTTTCAGATTGGCGGCCCTGCGGACCGCCTGTACACAGCCGGGAACCAGCGCCAGCTTTCCGGGCTGCTTTCTGCCCTGCGGGAGGGGGAGATCCCCTTTTTCCTGCTGGGAAACGGCTCTGACCTGTTGGTGGCTGACGAAGGATTCCGCGGGGCGGCGGTGGCGCTTTCCGGAGAGTTTGGGAAGGCGGAGCTCCTTCCTGGGAACCGCCTGCGCTCTGGCGCGGGCGTACCCCTCGCGCGCCTTTGCGCTCTTGCCAGAGAGCAGGGCCTTTCCGGCCTGGAATTTGCCTGGGGGATTCCCGGCTCTGTAGGCGGAGCGGTGTATATGAACGCAGGCGCCTATGGGGGAGAGATGAAGGATGTGGTTTACCGGGTACTTCACATGACGCCGCAGGGCGCGGTGGAGGAGGCTGAAGGAGAGGCGCTTTCCTTTTCTTACCGGAAAAGCCGCTATACCGGAACAGGAGAGATCGTCCTCTTCGCACAGGTTCAGCTGACCCCGGGAAGCGGGGCTGAGATCTCATCTAAAATGGAAGAGCTGATGCGCCGCAGGAAGGAAAAACAGCCCTATGATATGCCCAGCGCCGGAAGCGTGTTCAAGCGTCCCCAGGGCGGATTCGCCGCGGCGCTCATTGAGGAGTGCGGATTAAAGGGCGCCTCTCTGGGCGGAGCCCAGGTGAGTCCCAAGCATGCGGGCTTTATTGTGAATACCGGGGGCGCCAGCTGCTCTGATGTGCTGGGACTCATTGAGCGGATCCGGGAAACGGTCCTGCGGGAAAAGGGGATCGAGTTGGAGTGCGAGGTGCGTGTGATCCGGTAGCCGGGTGAAGCGCTTCCGTTTGGGGGATGTTCAGAAGTCTGGAATAGAGGAAGGGAAAAAGATGGAATTTGTGGTGGTGACCGGTCTTTCGGGAGCGGGAAAAACTAGGGCGATGCACGCGATGGAGGATATCGGTTTCTTTTGCGTGGACAATCTTCCCCCGGCGCTGATCCCGGTGTTTTATGACCTGTGCGTCAAATCGGAAGGGCTGATGGGAAGAGTGGCGGTGGTCACAGATACCCGCGGCGGCGAGCTGTTCAAGTCTTTTTTCACAGCGATGGAGACCTTGAAGCGGGATAAGCGCAGTTATCATATCCTGTTTCTGGACGCCTCAGACTCGGTGCTGGTAACGCGGTTCAAGGAGACCAGGCGCAAGCACCCCTTATCTGACGACCTGAACGGCTCCTTAGAGCAGGCCGTGAAGCTGGAACGGGAAATGCTCAAGCCTGTCAGAGAGTGTTCGGACTATGTGATCGACACCACCGGCGTCTCTCCCGCTCAGCTGAAATCCAGGATCTCCGAGCTTTTTTTGAACAGCGCGGGGGATTCCCTTTCCGTGCATTGTATCAGCTTCGGATTTAAATTTGGCGTGCCTCTGGAATCAGATCTGGTGTTTGATGTGCGCTGTCTGCCCAATCCTTTCTATGTGGACGAGCTGCGCCCGCAGACCGGCCTGGACGCCGCCGTGCGTGATTATGTGATGGAAAAGGAAGAGACTAAAGGCTTTGTCTCCCGATTTACGGACCTGGTAGACTATCTGCTGCCGCTTTACAGCAAGGAGGGAAAGAGCCAGCTGGTGATCGCCGTGGGCTGCACAGGCGGACACCACCGCTCGGTGGCGTTGGCTCAGTATATGTGTGACTACCTGGGGGCCAAGGGTGTGCGCACCAGCGTCACCCATCGGGATATTCAAAAGTTTTAGGGGGATTATGTGATGCGCTGCGTGCTGATCTCCGGGATCCCGGCTTCCGGAAAAACCGGCCTGGGGAAATATCTTTCCGAAAGTCTGCGGCTTCCTATGATCGGGAAAGACCAGGTCAAGGAGATTCTATTTGATACGATCGGATTTTCCTCCCGAAAAGAAAAGGTGGCTCTCGGAGAGGGAGCCATGCAGCTGTGCTATTATTTTGCAGAGCAGCTGATGAAGCGGGGAATTCCCTTTTTGCTGGAGAATAATTTTGAGAATTCTTCAAAGCCGATGATAAAAGCGCTGCTGGAGCGCTATCACTGCCGTCCTGTCACACTGCTTTTGACTGGGGACAAACAGGTGATCTACCGGCGTTTTCTGGAGCGTGAATATTCGCCTGACAGGCATAGAGGACATGTGGTGAATACCTGCTATCCGGAGCCGGAGGGGGCAAAAACGGCGGAGCCGTCTCTCAGCTTTGAGCAATTTGTTTCCGGAATTGAGAGCAGAGGCATGGAAAATTTTGATGTGGGAGAGGACCGGATCATCATCGATACAACGGATTTTTCCAAAGTGGATAGAGATGGGATTGCCCGGCAGGTGAAGGCGCTGATGGAATCTGACCTCTAATGCGGAAAAATGACCGGGAATGGGAAATACAATGTCTTTTTCACAGGAGATCAAATCTGAATTATGTAAACTTGAAAATAAGCGTCCCTGCTGCCTGAGAGCGGAATGTTACGGGATCTGGCTTTTTTCCAAGTGCTTTTCTCTGCGGGAAACGACCTATGTGACGGAAAACGGACAGGCGGCCAGAAGAATGTTGGAGCTGGCCGCTGCGGCCGCCGGTGTAAGCGGTGAGCTTACCTATGGCGTGAGCAGGCGAAGAAACCCGGCTTATCGGGTCAGCTTGCCGGACGAGGGCGCCCGTCAGGCCCTGCTTTCCGTCTTTGGCCATACCGGCCGGGAGGTGAGCCTGCTCATTAACCGCGCGGTGCTGGAGCACGACTGTTGTCAGAGTGCCTTTTTAAGGGGCGCGTTTCTCGCCTGCGGCACGGCCACCGACCCCAATAAGGAGTATCACCTGGAGTTCGCCGTGCCCTATCAGAACCTGGCCGCCAGCCTTTTGCGGCTTCTGGAGGAGACGGGGGCCTGTTACCTGACCCCCGCGCTCTCCCGGCGCAAGGGAAGCTGCATCGTCTATCTCAAGGACAGCGGACAGATCGAAAACCTGCTGACTTATCTGGGGGCTTCCGCCGCCTCCATGGAGCTGATGCAGGTGAAAATGTACAAGGAAGCGAAGAACGACATCAATCGCCGCACAAACTTTGAAACGGCGAATATGGATAAAACCTATTCGGCCTCCGCCCGGCAGACGGCAGCCATCGCCCTGATCAGCGATACCGTGGGGCTGGACTCCCTGCCTAACGAGCTGAAAGAGCTTGCCAAGCTGCGTCTGGAAAACTCCGAGATGACTTTAAGACAGCTGGGGGAGGCCTTGGGGATCAGCCGAAGCGGTGTGAACCACCGGATACAGAAGCTGTTAGAGCTGGGAGAGAGACTCAGCAGGGAAAAGGAAATGGATACGCTTTTGAAGGGCTGAGCCCCTTTCTGGAGGGAAAAACATGAAACAAAAGCTTCTGGATCTCGTCCTGGCGGCGGGTACGCTGCTTGTGATCCTCTCTATCTTATATTTTTCTCTGGGATGGATCGGAAACGGTCCGCCCCAGGTGGGAAAAACCTTTGTCAACAGTGCGGGGACCTCTATAGAACCCCTTGCCAATGAGTGTTTTACCACAGAAGACGGCAGCCGGAAGGAGAAAAAGCGGCTGCTGCCCCAGGAGGCGGGAGAAGCGGCGCCGAAGCTCCAATATGACCGGGACTTTTCCGTGCGTTATGAGGGAGGCTCCGAAAACGGGGGATTTTACTTTACGGTATACGATGAAAGCTTTGAGATCGCCCAAGAGCGAAGGACCTGGTTTCCCGAGTTGACAGAGCCGGGGGATTACCTCATCTGTCTGGAATGTTATTGGGGGAAAGAGAAGGAAAACATCGGCATGGAGTACTATTTTTGGTTTCAGATAGAGTAGAAGAAGGGGATTCCTATGGGCTTTGTACATCTTCATCTGCATACGGAATATAGCCTTTTGGACGGGGCCTGCCGGATCGAACGGCTGCTGGACCGGGCAAAGGAGCTGGGGCAGACTGCCATGGCTATTACTGACCACGGCAATATGTACGGCGTGGTGGATTTTTACAAGGCCGCCAAAAAGCGAGGCATCAAGCCCATCATTGGCTGCGAGGTCTATGTGGCGAAGCGTTCCCGGTTCGATAAGGTCCATGAGCTGGACGGGGAGAACCGCCATCTGGTGCTGCTGTGTGAAAATGAAACCGGCTATAAGAATCTGATCGCCATGGTGTCTCAGGGGTTTACCGAAGGGTTTTACAACCGTCCTCGGGTGGATCTGGAGCTTTTAAGGGAGCGACATGAGGGGTTGATCGCTCTGTCCGCCTGTCTCGCCGGGGAGATCCCCAGAGCCCTTGCCCAGAATAACTACGCTTTAGCCAGGGAGGCCGCCCTTCGCTATCAGGACATCTTCGGCAGGGAGAATTTCTTTTTGGAGCTGCAGGATCACGGCCTGGAGGCACAAACTTATGTAAACCAGAATATTCTGCGACTCTCCCGGGACACCGGGATCCCGCTGGTGCTCACCAACGACTGCCACTACATTTTGCCCGAGGACAGCAAAATGCACCGGGTGCTCATCTGCATCCAGACGGGAAAGACGGTGGAGGACGACAGCGCTTTGGAGTTCGGCTCTGAGGAGTTCTATGTGAAATCCGAGGAGGAGATGCGCGCCCTGTTTCCCGATTTTCCGGAGGCGGCGGACAACACCGTGAAGATCGCCGAAAGGTGCCAGGTGGAATTTGAATTTGGAAAAACCAAGCTTCCCCGGTTCGATATCCCCGGCGGGATCAAAAACAGAGATTTCTTTGCGCAGCTGTGCGAGGAGGGGCTTCACAACCGCTACCCGGGTAAGGCGGACGAAAGGTTAAAACAGCGCCTTGACTATGAGATCAGCGTCATCAATAAGATGGGTTATGTAAACTACTACCTGATCGTTTGGGACTTTGTGCGCTACGCCCGAAGCGTGGGGATCCCGGTGGGGCCCGGCCGTGGCTCCGGCGTGGGGAGCCTGGCTGCCTACTGCATTGGCATCACCAATGTGGATCCCATCCGGTACGGCCTGATCTTTGAGCGCTTTTTAAACCCGGAACGGGTGAGTATGCCGGATTTCGATATTGATTTCAGCGACGAGCGCCGGGATGAAATGATCGAATATGTGATGGAGAAGTACGGAAGCGACCATGTGGCGCAGATCGTCACCTTCGGCACCATGGCGGCCAGGGGAGCGATCCGGGATGTGGCCAGGGCTTTGGCGGTGCCCTATCACAAAGCGGATCAGATCGCGAAGCTGGTGCCTATGGAGCTGGGCATGACGCTGGACAAGGCTCTGCAGTCCTCCGGGGAGTTCCGGGAGAAATATGGAAGCGACAGCCAGATCCGGGAAGTGGTGGACATGGCCCGGAAGATCGAGGGGATGCCCCGGCACACCTCTACCCATGCGGCGGGGGTGGTGATCACCGACAAGCCGGTGATGGAATATGTGCCTTTGGCCCGCAACGACGACTGCACCGTGACCCAGTTTACCATGACGACCATTGAAGAGCTGGGGCTTTTGAAAATGGATTTTCTGGGTCTTCGCAACCTTTCCGTCATCGATCACGCGGAAAAGATGATCCAGCGCAGAGATCCGGGATTTTCCATGGAGACTATTCCGGAGGATGATCCCAGGGTGTTCCGGATGCTTTCTGCCGGAGCCTCTCAGGGCGTGTTTCAATTTGAATCCCCCGGCATGAAGCGCCTTTTGACCCAAGCCCTGCCCCAAAGCATCGAGGATCTGACGGCCATCATCTCCCTGTATCGCCCGGGGCCCATGCAGTTTATTCCCACCTATCTGGAAAACAGGAAACATCCCGGGGCGATCACCTACCGCCATGAGCGGCTGAAAAAGATCCTGGAGGTGACCTTCGGCTGCATCATCTATCAGGAGCAGGTGATGGAGATCTTTCGGGAGCTTGCCGGGTATTCCCTGGGCAGAGCGGACATCGTCCGCAGGGCGATGAGCAAGAAAAAACACGATGTGCTGGAGAAGGAAAAAGAGGTTTTTATTTACGGCCAGAAGTGGGAGGACGGCAGCTTTGAGGTAGAGGGCTGCGTCAACAGGGGCGTGGACGAAAAGACGGCGACACAGCTGTTCGGGGAGATCCAAAGCTTCGCCTCTTACGCCTTCAACAAGTCTCACGCCGCCGCCTACGCGGTGGTAGCCTATCAGACTGCCTATCTGAAAGCCCACTATCCCTGTGAGTATATGGCCGCCCTGCTTTCCAGTGTGCTGGGCTGGGCGGGAAAGGTGGCGGAATATATTGAGGAGTGCTCCCGCCTGGGGATCTCCGTTTTGCCGCCTCATGTGAATTTCAGCGAAAACGGGTTCGTGGTCGTGGGAAAAAGCATCCGTTTCGGGCTGCTTGCCGTCAAGAACCTGGGCAAGGGCGTGATCCTCCGGATGCTGGGCGAGCGGGAGGAGAGGGGCCCCTTTACCTCCTTTGTGGACTTCTGCCGGAGAATGTCCGGAAAGGATCTGAACCGCCGCGCGGTGGAGAGCCTTGTCAAGTGCGGAGCGCTGGATGGGCTGGGCAATAACCGCCGGGAAATGCTTTTGGCGGTGGGGCCGGTTTTAGACAGCCTGGAGGAGGAAAAGCGGAAGAATCTGGAGGGCCAGCTGGGATTTTTTGACGCTGAGGAAATGGGAGACAGTCAGGGGATCGCGCTGGAAAGCGTGCCTGATTTCTCCGAGGCGGACAAGCTCGCCATGGAAAAAGAGGTGACGGGCATGTACCTTTCCGGGCATCCCATGGGGACTTATTCCTCGTTTTATGCCAGCGGCGCTTATGGGAGAACGGACGAGATTTTTCAGAGCGCGGCCGGGGACTCCCCCGTCTATCAGGACGGACAGAAGGTGAGCCTTTTGGCTATGGTCACCGGCTTAAAGCGCAAAACTACCAAGACCGGCGCGGATATGGCTTTCCTTACGCTGGAAGATATGTACGGCTCCATAGAGGCTCTGGTATTCCCCAAAACCCTGGAGCAATATGGAAATCTGGCCTTTGAGGGCGCGGTGATCATGGCGGAGGGAAGACTGAGCTTTACTGAGGATAAGGAGCCCAAGCTGTTGTGTGATTTTCTGGGTTCGGCTCCCGCCTTGGATCAGGAAGAGGGCTCTCAGAACACACCTAAAAAGCCGGTCCGGGAAGGGTTATACCTGCGTGTGCCGGGGAAGGAGGATCCCCGCTGCGCAAAGGCTTTGCAGTATCTGGAGATCTTTGACGGCCCCAGCGATGTCTATCTGGTGCTGGAGGATACCAAAAAGACAGTAAAGGCCCCTGCGAAATACCGGGTGTCCATGAACCGCCCCCTGCTTTCGGCACTGGAAAAGCTTTTGGGAGAGGAAAATGTGGCATTCCGGGGAGAATGGGGGAAACCGTGAGAAAATCTGCCTTCAAATCGTGGGAAACCCCTTGATAATTTTTTAACTTTTGCTATAATATTTCCAGTGTCTCGTTGATGGAAAAAAGTATTGCTAGAATATAGCTGGAGGAAAAATTATGAGTACAAAGTGTATTGCAGTATTGACCAGCGGGGGGGATGCCCCCGGCATGAATGCGGCGGTTCGGGCAGTGGTGCGTTCCGCGCTGTCTTTCGGAATGAGGGTGTACGGCGTGAAGCGCGGCTATAACGGCCTGCTTCACGGCGATATTGAGGAAATGAATATGCGCAGCGTTTCCGACATCATGCAGCACGGCGGCACCGCGCTGTTTACCGCCCGCAGCCCGGAGTTCAATACGCCCGAGGGCGTTCAGAAGGCCGCCGAGATGTGCAGGTCTAAGGGCATTGACGGCGTAGTGGTGATCGGAGGGGACGGCTCCTTCCGTGGAGCGAGAGACCTTACGGACGCCGGGGTGAAGTGCATTGGTGTGCCGGGCACGATCGACAATGATATCGCCTGCACGGATTACACCATCGGCTACGATACGGCGCTGAACACCGCCATGGAGATGATCGACCGGATCCGGGACACCACCGAGTCTCACGACCGCTGCAGCGTGGTGGAGGTCATGGGCCGCCGGTGCGGCGACATTGCTTTGCACACCGGGATCGCCACCGGCGCCATCGCCACGCTGGTGCCTGAGGTATCCTATGATTTTCAAACGGATATTGTAGACAGAATGAAGGCCGCTCAGGCCACCGGGAAAAAGCACTTCATCGTGGTGGTGGCCGAGGGCGTTGGACATACTCAGGAGCTGACCGAGCGCATCCAGAAGGAGACCGGCATTGAGAGCCGTGCCACCATTCTGGGTCATGTGCAGCGGGGCGGTTCTCCCACCCTGCGGGACCGGGTCGTTGCCAGCCGCATGGGATATCGTGCCGTCCAGCTGCTCGATGAGGGAAAGGGGAACCGAGTAGTTGCCTTGAAGGGTGAGAATATCGTTGATTTTGATATTACCGAGGCTTTGAATATGCCTCGCACCTTTGACGAGGAGCTGTATCGGATCTCCGCGCGGCTTTCCATCTGATTGTTGTTTTGAATTCTATTTCAGAAACAAGCCTCCGTTTCTTGCGGAGGCTTGTTTTGCACAGGAGGAGAGAAATGGCTTTAGCCCTTTATGGATTGAGCGAGGATCTGCAGAAGAGGATCCGGGAGGACCGGGCGTCCCATTGGGAAAATCCCTGGAGTTTTCGGGACGAGCAGGTAAAAAGACGGGAGGACCGCCCTCGGGACGCAGCCACCCTCTGGCGTCCCGCCTTTGTGCGGGATATCGAGAAGATCATGCACCTGCCCCTTTATAACCGGTACGCGGATAAGACTCAGGTGTTTTCCTTTTATGAAAACGACGACATCACCCGCAGAGCGCTGCATGTGCAGTTGGTTTCCCGGATCGCGAGAAATATCGGCGCGGTCCTGGGACTGAATCTGGACCTGATCGAGGCTATTGCGTTAGGGCATGATATGGGGCATACACCCTTTGGCCACGCGGGAGAGCGGTTTCTGGACGAACAGCTCTCAGAGCATACGGGGCGGCGCTTTTTTCACAATGTACACAGCGTGCGGGTGCTGGATGGACTGTTCCGTCGGAATTTGAGCTTGCAGGCCCTGGACGGGATCCTGTGTCATAACGGCGAGTTTGAACAGCAGGAGTACCGGCCCGCGCCCCTTTCCGGGTTTGAGGAGTTCGACAGCAGAGTGGAGGCCTGCTGCCTGGAGGGAGAGAAGGCGGTGGAGCGGCTGATCCCCTCCACCTTAGAGGGATGCGTCGTGCGCCTGTGCGATATGATCGCCTACCTGGGAAAGGACCGGCAGGATGCCGTCCGGGCGCATATCATCGACTCCGACGCCCGGTTTTCCACCCGGGAGATCGGCGTGGAAAACGCGGCGATCATCAACAATATAACGGTGGACGTTCTGGAAAACAGCTATGGAAAGGACCATATCTCTCTAAGCCCGAAGATCTATCAGGATCTGAAAACGGCCAAGCGGGAAAATTATGAGATCATTTACGGGGACCCGAAGGTGAAGCAGACCTATGAGGACGATATCCGCCCCATGTTCCGGGAAATGTATGAACGGCTTTTGCAGGATCTTGCCCGGGAAAACACGGCTTCTCCCATCTACCGTCACCATGTCAGCGATGTGCGCAATCAGTTGAGATATTATAAGGATTACGACTATCTCAGCGAAGATCATAATCAGATCGCAGTGGACTATATCGCCAGCATGACGGATGACTATTTTATCTCGCTGCACAAGTTCTTCTTCCCCAAAAGCCGGTATCGCGTCCGGTACCGTTCTTATTTTGAGGATCTGAAGGCATAGGACCAAAGCGGGAAGAAAAGAAACCAGAAAAGGATGAAAAAAACCATGGCAGAACATGAACAGCAGCTGATCCGCCGCCTGTCCCAGGAGTTCGGGGTAAAGGAAGAACACGCCGCGGCGGTGGTGGAACTTCTTGACGAGGGAAACACGGTGCCCTTTATTGCCCGTTACCGCAAGGAACGCCACGGTACGATGGACGACCAGACCATCCGCGGGCTCTCTGAGCGCCTTACCTATCTGAGAAATCTCAACACGAGGAAGGAAGAGGTAAGGCTTATTATCGAGGAGCAGGGAAAGCTCAATGAGAAGCTTTCTCTGGCTATCTCTGCCGCGGAGACTCTCGCCCAGGTGGAGGACCTTTACCGGCCCTACCGGCCCAAGCGCCGCACCCGGGCCAGCGTGGCGAGAGAGAAGGGATTGGAGCCTCTGGCAATGTGTCTGCTCTCCGGCAAAGGAGAGGGAAGGGATCCCCTTGCTCTCGCCCGGGACTATGTGGACCCGGAAAAGGGAGTTGAGACAAAAGAAGAAGCGCTGCAGGGGGCAAAGGATATTATGGCGGAGACCTTCTCCGACGACGCCGGGCTTCGGGATCAGCTCAGGGAGCAGCTGAAGCGTACCGCCGCTCTTCGCTGCGGGGCGGGAACGGAGGAGGACACGGTGTACCGGAGCTATTATGAATTTGAAGGTCCGGTGAGAAGACTGCAAAGCCACCAGATTCTGGCTATCAACCGCGGGGAAAAGGAGGGGGCCCTGAAGGTTGCCCTCTGCGGGGAGGAGGATCGGGCGGTTCAAACAATCTTTGAGCGTGCCAAGGGCCCCGATCATCCTTACCAGGAGTTGATCGGGGAGGTGGCCGGGGATGCTTGGGAGAGATTGATTTTTCCCTCTTTAGAGCGGGAACTGCGGAATGAGTTGACGGAAAAGGCCAACGAACAGGCCATCCGCACCTTCGCCTTGAATCTCAGGCCCTTGCTGATGCAGCCTCCCGTAAAAAACCAGGTGATCCTGGGCTTCGACCCTGCCTACCGCACCGGCTGTAAGCTGGCGGTGGTGGACGGCACCGGCCGGGTGCTGGAAACGGCGGTCATCTATCCCACAAAGCCTCACAATAAGGTGGAGGAGGGGAAAAAGAAGCTCAGAGAGCTTTGCGGCAGGCACAAGGTGACCTGTATCGCCATCGGGAACGGGACGGCCTCCCGGGAGTCGGAAATCTTTGTGGCGGATTTTATCAGGGAATACGGCAGTTCCCTTTCCTATATGGTGGTGAGCGAAGCGGGGGCTTCCGTGTATTCCGCCTCCCAGCTGGGAGCCCAGGAATTCCCCGATTACGATGTGTCCCTGCGTTCGGCTGTGTCCATCGCGAGACGCTTGCAGGACCCTTTGGCGGAGCTTGTGAAGATCGATCCCCGCTCCATCGGCGTGGGGCAGTATCAGCACGATATGCCCCAAACGAAGCTTTCAGAGGCCCTGGACGGAGTAGTGGAAGACTGCGTCAACGCGGTGGGTGTGGACCTGAATACCGCGTCGCCCTCACTGCTTGCCAGGGTGGCCGGGATCACCCCCGCGGTGGCCCGGAATGTGGCGGCCTATCGGGAAGCACAGGGCGCTTTTTCCTCCCGCAGGGAGCTTTTGAAGGTCTCCAAGCTAGGGCCCAAGGCCTTTGAGCAGTGCGCGGGTTTTCTGCGGGTGCCAGAAAGCAAAAACATACTGGACCATACGGCGGTGCATCCGGAATCTTACCCGGCGGCGGAAAAGCTGCTGGCTCTGTGCGGCTTTGCCCTGTCGCAGATCGGGCAGATCCGGGATCTGGAACGAAAGCTGAAGGAGTATGGGGAAGAGAAAGCGGCAGAAGAATGTGGCGTGGGTCTTCCCACCCTCCGGGATATCGCCTCCGAGCTGCAAAAGCCGGGCAGAGATCCCAGAGAAGAGCTGCCTCCGCCGCTGCTTCGTACCGATGTGCTGGAGCTCAAAGACCTGAAGCCGGGAATGAAGCTCAAGGGCACCGTGCGCAATGTGGTGGATTTCGGCGCCTTTGTGGATATCGGCGTCCACCAGGACGGCTTGGTGCATATTTCCCGGATCTGCGACCGGTTTATCCGTCACCCCTCTGAGGTGCTCACAGTGGGAGATGTGGTGGAGGTGACCGTTTTAGAGGTGGACGAGGGGAAAAAACGCATTTCTCTTTCCATGAAGGATTAGGCAAATTGTTTTTTCATTTCAAAACTTGACATCCCTATCAGAAAATGCTAAGATAATCAGGCGATAAATTTCAGATAGGGGTATAGCTCAGCTGGTAGAGCAGCGGTCTCCAAAACCGCGTGCCGAGGGTTCGAATCCTTCTGCCCCTGCCAAAAATGGGAGAGAAGCGTTTGCTTCTCTCCCATTTTTTACGGTAAAAAGGCTTGGTCTCGGCACGCGGAGCGTGTCGAGGGGTGAGCGAGCGCCAGTGGCGCTCTGGTGCGAACCGACCGAGCCGACAGGCGAGAGGAATCCTTCTGCCCCTGCCAAAAAAGACTGGAACTGCTTTTGTAGTTCCAGTCTTTTTTTGTAGTGATAGTGGGTAGAGACCGAGGCACGCGCGTGCCGGGCATTGCCGCCGAAGCGCCGCCAGTGGCGGATACAGCGAGGCGGGAATGGCGCAGCGGTCGAAATTTGGAACGGCAGTTCACAAATTTCGGGCACCGCAAGAGGGGTTGCGGAGCAACTTCGAATCCGCTTCTTCCACGCTCTGTTTCACCCCGATTGAAGCTCCAAACCTGCGCCTTTTTTCGTATTCGGTGGGTTCTGTTCGCACTGTTTCCATTTGTTTTATCATCAAAAAATCATCAATCCGGGAGCGCTGTCCTGCGTGCTTTTGGCTTCATAAGTTGAATCCGTCTGTGATTCCGTTCAGTCGGGTGGTGTCTTTTTTGACGTAGTACATCTCTGTGATCTGGGAAGTTGAATGTCCCAAAAGGTCTGCCACCTGCCGAGGAGTTAGACTTCTAATGCTGCCATTTTCCTGCTTCACGCCGTTCACTAGATTTGTGGCAACCGTATGCCTTGAGTCATGAAAAGAAATTGCTTTGAAAAAATCTTGACTTCTAATTAGAATTCTGATAGAATTCTAATTAGAAAGGAGAGAGAATCGAATGAATTATGATTCCATTATTATTGAAATGCTGGCTCGTATCCAAGCGTTGGAAGAACAGGTTAAAGTGCTATCTGAGGGTGTTCATACTGGTGTGCCGGATGGGAAGGCCGATAACAAGGAAGCAAAAGAAAGAATCTCGACAGCAGCCATACGTGAGTATATTGACAGATTGAAATGTGAGGCAAGAGAACGTGGTCAAGAATTCCTTACCATCAAGGCAAATGACATTCACAAGGCTTTGAAAATGAAAAGTCGGATGTCTATGGTTTGCAATGCTATGCGTCAGTGTATGGAAGAAGAAGACGAGGTCCTGCACGATACGCCAAGCGGCCAATCATCCACCATAGAAATAAGATATCATCTCTCATAAAAACCTTTAACATTTAACTAAAGGAGTTTTTTGTATGCGTAGTTATACAGACAGTGCGGAGTTTAAACGCACTCTAAATTTGGCGCTGAAAATCTGCTTTTTTCCAGTATTGTTGCCACTGAAACTCCTATTTGGAACAAAGAAAAGCAAGTATTGGACGAGAAGAAGACGCCACTACTAGTTGAAGCCCTGTTGGCAAGGGTGGTTAGCCGATTCAGATTTCGCACCTGCGCTTTCAGTTCAGTCAGAAGCTCGTCTAGACCTTGGATCTGAACGAGCTTCTTTCTCATTCCGCACAGTGTGAGATAATTCGTGACCGTAAGCTGTGCCTGCTTTGCTTTTCGTTGGATTTCCTGTTTGTACTGCGGCTTGATCCGCATGGTAATGATCTCTGTTTTTTCTTTCTTCAAATAAGCAATCCTTCTTTCTCTTTGGTTTGGTGATGGAGGTTCTACTCCCCCTTCAGGGGGGCAGGGGGGCAGCCGAGTTTACTCGGCTGGCGGACGGCGTATAGCCGTCTGCTATGCTTGCCCTGCCCTAGGGCAGGAATCCCGTGTATAGCGGTTTTGCAAAACGGGATTTGCGCTTGCAGTGTTAACTCCCTTTTCCATTTCTCACAGCGGCTCAAATTTGCCGTTTGACCTGCTGAGTGGTGTCCCAGCCCTACCGGCAAAACAAAACTGCTTACGTGGGCCTTCCTGTGCCCAATAGCTGTTGTTCGTTGTAAAGCTCCAGCGCGGACTGGATTGGGCGGATCATGAATTTGAGATTCCCGTTCCATTTAGAGCCGTCCTTGCGGAACACGGAAGTCTTTTCAGTTTCAATCAAGCCCTTATGTTCCAAGCAGGAAACATACTTCTGAACGGTGTTCCGGCTCAGCCCAACCGCCTTGCCGATGGTTCTATAGCTGGGGTAGCAGGTAAAACTTTTCCGATCCTCACAGCGGAGGAGATAGGAATACACAGCGATCTCTCCTGGGTCAAGTCCCAGCGAGAACAGGCAATTTGGCATTTTGAAATAGTCCCGGTCAGGGTTGAGCGTTGGATATTTCTGGAAAGCTATCGGGTGCCTCCCTGCGTGTTCTGCTCCACCCACTGAATGAATTTCTCCTTGGGAACAACCAGTCGGTTCCCGATTTTCAGAGTGGGAAAGCCCTCTTGATGGAACAGTTCGTAGCTGCTTGCCGGAGAAATTCCCAGCACAGCACCAATCATTTTGGCATTGAGGAAGAGAGGTAGTTCCTCATAATTCTTGTACTTACCTTCGGCCAATCTTTCTCTCCTTTCGATTTTTTGCGCCGTTCTACCTGAAACTGCTTCCTGGGAGCTTCCGGTTCCAGCCGGTGCATTCCTGTTCCGATGGGTGGTCAATCCATCAAACGCTCACCCTCCGCTCGGAGGAGTCGTGGCGGGATATTTCAGTTCAGACGGTCATTAAATTTTAGCTGGAACTCCATTGTAACGCCCTTGTCAACTGGGGTGTCATGGTGACAGGGGAAAGTTAATAATAGGAAAACTGTAATTGTCATGCATGACATCATAATGGCTCAAAAGAAAAATCCGTCCAGCTTCTGCAATGGACGGATTTTTACATCGGCATTTGATTTTGATTGAACACAGGTTATCACCTACTAAAAGATTAACACATGCTTTTCGACAAACCCTTCTTGCCGAAGAAATTCGCTTGGTTAAATTGTGTTAAAAATAATCTTCGATATCCCAATTGGAAGCGCCCGGCATTTCGGGATAGCGATAACCATGATGGATCGGAAAATCCGGATAGCTGTCATGTTCTACGACATATAGCATGACATATTCAAAAAAGGAGGCATGGCAGAAATCATCGGAATGATATCCCAGCATGGGAAGTGTGTAACGCTTTATGGCACTGTATTTCTCAAATACCTTTTTTATATATTCCGGCGTCAAGCTCTGCTGGTCGAGATTATTTCCCGTAAAAATTTCTTTCAATCGGTCAGCGCATTCGTCCAAATTCCCGCAGTATCCGTCAAACAAAATTTCGTATGTTTTGATGGATGGTTTCGTGACATACGGCTCTCCCCAAGAATTACAGCCTGCCCCTCGAACGGGATATACAAGGGAGGTAATGAATTGCATTCTGACAGCTGCTCTTATCAGGTATTGCGGAAAGAGGGGGTCGTCCCTACCCAATGTTAATAGCCGAAGCAGCGCTTTTGGGAGGTCAAACTCCTGCAACATCAGATGTGCTTTCAATTCTTTTTTTGTGACGAGAATTTCTTTACGATCACGTGTATACAAATTGAAATTCTTTTCCATGGAGCTGCTCCTTTTCGTGACATTGATCCCAGACTCGCAGAATAACCACCGGATCCTCATGAGAGATTTCTTCTTTCACAATCGGTACTCTACCGTATCCCGGGGTTCGATCTTCCAGCTGATACAGTTGAGGCAGCCGCCAGCTTGGGCGATTTCACCGATATTGACGGGCACAGTTGTTTTGGCAAAAATCCTTTCGGCCATTTTGACTGCTTCGTCATCCGCAGGGGAATCAAACACCGGCAAAAAGATATGCCGCTCCGTTTCCAGAAAGTTCAGATAGCAGCCAACAGCGCTGCCCCTGGCAGAGAAAAAATAGGGGAACTCCAAAATGGTGATGCCGTGTTGCTCTAACACTTTCCGAATCCGCTGTTCCAAGCCGTTTTTATAACTGGTACGGTTCACAAGCGCAGTACAATCATCGGCAAAGCGCACCATGCCGTCAGCGTGACCGGTCATGTCACTGAGAAGGGACGGAATGATGATGATCTGTGCTTTCAATTCCCGTTCCAACTGTCGAATAAGCGCTGCTTTTTCCCGGTCGCCATTTTCCCAAAACACCCGGTCGCTGATGATAGCCCGTTCCTTTGACGGCGAAAACACCACATTCCCGCCGTCGAGAACAATATTGGAATATGTAACAGGGAAGGGAAACCGCTCGCTCATATCATTCCGGAAATCTGTCCGCAGCTGCAGGTCGTTTTCCAGATAGCTGGGCTCATAGCGGAAGGAAACAAAGCTGTCATCTCGGCACTGCACCGGCATAAAATCCCGCAACCAGATGTCCCGAGTGTTGGGCAGAAGGTCATATTTGACTCCGTTGGCCTTTAGGACAGAAAACAGGTTTTCCGCTGCGGACTGGTATTCGGGGGAGCGGAGAAGAGAGGAAAAGTAGAGCATAGTTTAATTCTCCTTAAACGTTTTCCAAGCAATTAACCCTTTCGCAAGAGCTTGTAGTTTCTCCAATTTTTGATCATCAACACCGTTTTTCAACTGCTGGGTTATGTAGCACCTTATAATATCTGTGCAACTTACGCCTGGCGTGAATTTATACTTTCTGATTTCTGCAATTGGCAGAGCAGCAAGAGGCGTTCTTACATATTTTTTGTCAGCAGGGATCCCCCTTCGAGGTATAAAAACAATCTCTTGTTTGCTCGTGTCGGGTAACCTATGTAAAACTTTCACACCATAATATTTACACCTTTTCCCTTTTTCGCACGTATCATATGCATCGCACTTTTCACACAGCTTTTCGGAGACTGTACATTGCGTTTTCCATTCCCATTTGCCATCTTCTTCAACAAGTGAATTTTTTATCAAGAAGGACAAAAAATAATTTTCCCCATCTGATAACACGATGTCAAGTCCATCTTTTGTGCCATAATGTATATACAGCTCACCAAAATGATTTTTTTGCCTCTGTCGAGCGAGCTCGTAAGTGTTCGCCTTACTGCTATTTGCGGCATGCGCCGCATCATCTTGAAAATTTTTGCTAAAATAGTACGCTTCTACAAGCATTGGCTTAATAGTCAAACGCCCAATCTTAATCTCATATTCATTGATCAATTTTGCACCAATTTTCTGTAAAACTTGAATCCGTTCCTCATCATCTTTTGCTGCTTCCAATTCCTCAACTTTTGCTTTTAGTTCATCCATCTTTCTTACTCTCCTTTTCATTTGTTTGAGGTTTATGCTATTCTATTTTACTACTTATCTGTACCTGATTTGGTGCTATTCGTCATCAAAGCTGATACAGACTTGTGCATACTGAGTGGGATAACGGCGCTCATACCAGAGCAAGAGATATTTATCCCAAATCCGTGTAAGGCATGCCCCTTTGGGCCATAGATGCCTGATTGATTCCATATTCCCTTTCACACTATCAGGAATACGAAAATCTCTCATTTTCCCATTGGAAATGCTTCGTGCGGCCCAAGCGGCCTCTTCCCAGGAAAAGCCACTTGCAAGAAGCGCATCGTATATTTCATCACGTAGCGCATAAAAATGGGCTTCCTCCAAATTTTCTAGTCTTTTCTTCTCTTCGAAGGCCCCGTGGCGATAACCGAAAAGTCGGCTCAACTGATGAAATTCGATTTCGTCAAAAAAGTGTTCTTTCCCATTAAAAGCCGGTACTTCCCCGAGAGTTTCCCTGGCGATCAGGTTCCAAAGGCCCTTTTCAAACACTGGAATGTCCTGGGGCGCTATTTTAGTGGTTTGGAAAAGTCTGTTTAACCGCTCACTGGTTTCCCATCTCCCCGCTATAATAGAACGCATTTCTTCTTCCCCTGTTCTCCTCGATGAAAAGGCCTCATGAAACCTGCGGTCCAGTCGGCCTTGCAGTTTTTGCAAAACGGCCTGGGTCACACCCAGGTCCTGTGAATGACTTCTTACATCGCCCCGGGAATTCACCCAGCAGATGTGCTCCGAGCAGTTATGCCCATCCCGTTCCATATCCGCCCCGCATTCAGGGCAGGCCTTCGGCGGCAGGTCAAAGCCGTCATTGACCGTATCCACTTCCTCTATGTGATGACAGGCTGGACAGTGATAATGTGGGATCAGTGGGTTGACCTGTGTCAAGCCGAGCAGGTAGTCAAGAATAGATACAGAAGCATAACAAAAGACCCAACCGTTTTCTTCCCTGGACAGTTCCGAGATTTCCTTGAGAACAAAGTACTGAAAAGCGCTGCCCGTTTTCCTCATCAAATCGAGAGCAACCGCCAGGCGGTCTTCTGCGTGCTTCCAACCGCCATATTTCAGTGCAAGTCGCTCTTGACAAAACTCTGAAACAAGATCATAGGCCTTATCATTTTCCGCCTTGGTGGGGATGCTGTAATAAACATACCCACCTTTCGAACTATCCAAAGGTCTTTCTACACTGAGAAACATTTTCCATTCTCCTTTTTCAAAATTTGCAAGACAGTATTACTCCCCCCAATAAAACCAACCGGCACTCTGCGGCACAAAGCTCCTGATAGAAGCGAAGCGATAGCAGGCTGTGCACTTTTCGCAAGAAAAGTGCGCCCTGGACTTTCGTGATAAAAGCAGCGACTCGCTGCCCCCTTAAAGAAATTCTTTAAGCTGTACGCTGCCGCAAGAGCCAAGTTTTATCTTTCCATGATCGCTCTATGTCGATTATACGAGACCAGGGAGGATTTTTCAAGGACAGAGCTTCCCCGTCTTCGATCCGTATTTCAGGTTCTTTCTGCGCCTTTCCACAGCATCAGTTCCCCCCGTAAAAGTCTGCTCTTTTTCAGGTCGGTCAACGCATTTTTGAACCATGTGTTTTCCGGCTCTATTTGCAGCACGAAGGCAACTTTGCCGGCCAAATTCTGATAGTACTTTTTGACCTGAGGCAAACCAGCCGAGAGAAACTCTTTTTTGTCCCTGCGCAGGATATTTTCCACTAAGCCAAATTTCAAAACATAGTACACCTCCTGCCGGAGAGCCTTTTTATAATCCTTTTGCACGGTCACCTTTTCATTGACCGTAAGCCCTGTTACGCTCTGCCGATATGCGCTGTTTACAAAGCGGGTCTTTCTCTCATTGAGCTGAAATCCGATTTTTCCCAGCTCGGTTTTCGCTTTTTGATAAACGTGGGAAAGAGGCTCATCAGAAGAAAAAGTCATGTCGTCGCAGTAGCGGGTATAAGAAATCCCCTGATTTTTACACCACTGGCCCATAGCACGGTCAAACTCCCGCATGACAATATTCACCAGAGCAGGAGAGGTAGGCGCCCCCTGTGCTAATACTCCGTATCTGGTACAGAGCCTGGTGAGGAACACAGCAATCTGCCTGTAATAACAGCGGCTGAATACAGAATCGAAAACCCGTTCAAAGGTAATGCTGTCAAAGAAATTGCTGATATCCAGCTTCAGCAAATAGCGCTTACCTATATGCGGAGCAGCGTTCTTCACAAGCGTGCTCCCTCCCACATAAGCGGTTGCGTACTGTGATACAGGCAGCATGGATAGAATTTTGTCCAGAATCTTTCTCTGGCATTTTTTCAATCTTTTATGAGGCGCATGGACCTGCCGGTATTTCCCGTTTGGTTTTCTGAGCAAAATGGCACTGTATGAATCGTAACAGCCTTTTATCAGAGCAAACAGATCCGGAACACTGAGCCCTAAAAAATGCGCCAATTGATGTGCATCGTAAAGGAAAGGCGTGGCATTGTCCGCTGTATATTCCCGCACCATATCGGCAGCCTTTGTAAAGCCGAATTTCCTCACAAACTCCATATCGCTGGATTCAAATTTTATCTCGTCCTGTGTAATACGCATACGATTCTCCTTCACACAAAGCCTGCCCTTTGCGGCACAAATTCCAAATCCGTTGTAAATTTCGACAGGGGATCGACCTGCCAATTTTCAGGTTCCAGACAGCGACTCGCCGTCCGCACTTAAAGCGAAAGCCTTAAGCTGCACACTGCCGCAAAGAGCAAGGTTTTGTACTTTTGTTATTATAATGTCCTTTTTATAGGACACGGGTCCGTAAGATCAGCCTACTGACTGAGGAAAAGCATAATCATCTGTGGTTTCGTGCTTCCCGGTTTTCTCACAAAATCACCTCCCTGTTTCTTCCAAAGCTTTTCGGCATAACCCAGATGGTGGACCTGGGTTCTACGGCGGGAAAGTCCAAATATCCGTCGGTCAGAATGATAATGCAGTCAAACTCTTCCTTGCACGCCTGTTGATAGGGAAGTGTCACATCGGTGCCGCCGGTCATGGTACGGCGGTACTTTTTCAGCGGAACAGCGTTTAGCTCTGTATTATTGGTAAACCCCGAAACATAAACCATGGCAAAGCGGGACATTTTGGAAAGTTCCCCCAAGAACTGCGCAAACAGTTCATCTTCAATACTGCCGCTTTCGTCTACCAGCGCACAGATCCTCGGATAGGGCTTTGGCAGGAGAATATCTTCGCAAATACCGAATTCATCAAATTCATAGCCCAGATAATCCATTTCGCCGTTGACCGAACTTTTTACATAGTTTTGTAAAATCGTGCGCCAGTCCGCCTTGGCCGGCTGCGGGCAAAACTGCCTTGAAAGCGGACTGCTGCCCTGCCCGGCAAGCTGCGCCGCACTTTCTACTGCTTCTATGGTGGAGCTGTCGCAGCAGTTTTTGCTGCCGGCTGCGTTGCGTTCCAGCAAATCACCCTTCAGAGGGATTTTTTCCTCGTACACGACCACCTCTTTCTGTAACGCTTCATAGATGTTTTCCGCTGTATCCCGCACCCCGGGCAGAACACCGGCAGGCAATTTGTACCCGGAGGCTGTGATTTGATTATTGATAGCCATATCGCAGGCCATGTTCCAAATCAAATGGGTCCTGTAATCTTTGCGGACGGCGTGGCGGTTCGCAATATGTAAAACCTCATGGAGCTGCACACCCAGTTGCTCCTCTTTCTTCAGGCCCGCCCAAAAACGCGGATTGTAATACAGGTTTTTTCCGTCAGGGGTAACGCCTGCGGTTCCAATGCTTTCTGTCGCAATGACGCTTCGAAAATTCAATACGATCGGCGCCAGCCAGGGTTCATTCCAAATGAGTTTTGTAAAATCCACAGCGAATTCACCTCCCAATCTTTTTTGCAACGGAATTGAGCACCGTCATACATTCCCCGTTATAAGCCAGCTTCTCCGCTAACAGTTCGAGAGCATATTTTGCAAAGATGATCTCACATTCCGGGCTTTGCTTCGCAATCCAACGATAAACGATGGGGAAATATTGCGTAATTCTCGGGTGCTCCTTCAGCGCCGTTGCCAGCACTACGGTAAAAGCCGCCAAATGCACCGCCGATGGTTTCTTCGCCCGCCCGCAGACGATCTCTTCAATGGTGGGGCACAAAGTACTGTCGTTATAAAACACGCAGAATTTTGCTTCATGTGCGCCTCGTATTGTTCCGTGAGCCGCCTCCCGATAGGGGATCCCCTGCTCTATGGCGGCAGACAGGTTCGCCCATTCTCTGGGGCAAGCCGTGCCGGTAGAAGGCTTTTCAAGCAGGGCGTCCGGGTTGGCATAGAGAAAGGCCTGAATTTTCGGATCAATATTGTTATTTCCCGCCCAGGCGATCCATTCCTTAACTGAAATTTCAAAATCCACGGTAAATACACGGGTTTTTGAGGCGTACACCATTTCCCGGGCTCCAGTTTCGTCCTCTACACGGTTGCCGGCGCCAAACACATACAGCCCTGGCCGATGATCCGAAAGCTGATAGTCAAAGGAAATGCCGTGCAGCTTTCGCTCATTGAACGGGGAATAGGCAAGCTGCTGCAAAGCGTCCGGTGCATTGGTGTATTCGTCAAAGAATAAGACGGTAGGGATATCGTTCTGCCTGTTCGTGTCGATCCGCTGCAGCCACCAGGCACGGGCCTTTTTTAGGTCTCCGGTTTCCGGGCTGATAAAATCCTTGCCCTCAAAGCTGCTGGGTGTTTCCGCCGTCAGGCGAATGTCGATCAGATCGGCTTCGATGCTCTGTGCGAATTCTGTAATTGCCGCTGTTTTGCCGATCCCCGGCGCCCCAAGCAGCATCACAGGGATTTTGGCAGCCAGTTCAAAAATTTTAGTATCCATTCTTTTGCGATCCTTTCTCTTTATGGTGATTATGCGGAAAAACCGATACGGTGCTTTTCTTCTGTATGCGGCACGCCGAAAGAGGGAATATCCTCCGCCGTTAAGGTGTTCAGCGTTTCCTTCGTTACTTCTTCGTAATCCATTTGCGCAATGCGACTTGCCTGCTCCATTCTGGCCTGTTCGATCAAATTACGGACATATCTGCCGTTGCCGAAATCTTCTGAATTTCTTGCCGCTTCAAGAATCTCGCAAAGCCTGGAATGAGATTCCGGCGTGAAATGCAGATTCATTTCCTGTGCGGTCAATTCCGCAATGGCCGCAAGCTCGTCCGTATCATAATCGTGAAACGGCACATGGAATGCAATGCGTGACCGAAGGCCGGGATTTCGATTGAGAAACAGCTCCATTTTGTCGGGATATCCGGCAAATATTACAATCATGTTCTCTCGGTTATTTTCCATTTCCTGCACGATTGTGTTAATTGCCTCGTCGCCGTATAAACCATCCTTGTCATCGAGAAGAGAATAGGCTTCGTCTATGAACAGCACACTGCCCTTCGCCTCTTTGAACTTGTCTTTTACGATTTGCGCTGTCCATCCCACATACTTTCCTACAAGATCAGCTCTTCCGACCTCATATAAATCACCTTTGGTAAGCAGACCGTTATCACGCATGATTTCTGCAAAAAGGCGGGCAACTGTGGTTTTTGCCGTACCGGGATTTCCGGTAAAGACCATGTGCATAGCCGGCTTATCAGCCGATAGGCCCTTATCTTTATAAAGTTTTTGAACCTTGTAAAAATCCAAAGCCCTGGAAATGACGGCCTTGGCTTCTGCCAGACCGATCATTTTATTCAGTTCATCGATGGCACTGCCTTTCGGCTTGGACTTGATGACCTCACTCGTTGAGATTCTCGCAGCTTCATATTGAGGATAGACACGATGAAGGAGCTGATGATTGTACCATTCATCAAAAATCTGTCTTAACTGAGATGCGCAATACAGCTTTTTGTCGTCCTCAAGGGGACGATACAGCTGCTTATCCGGGCGGATATCGCATTTCTCCGCCAGATTTCTCAGGTACTCCTTTGCACGCTCACCGCAGGCTTTGTCCTCTGATAATTCTACCAGCGGGAGTGAAATCAGTTGCTCTAAAAAGTAATCTTTAGTTTTACTGCATTCTGACGGAATACAAAACACCGTTAAAACGCTGTTCCTGTATTTCTTCGCTGTGTCACAAAGGTCTGCAATCAGGCTTTCACCCGGTCTTACCCGATTGCTTTTTCTGTCTTCAAGCGGGGTGTAATGAACAATTACAGTTCCGCTTTCACAGCTTTTATAAAACGCATCATAAGAACGATTCGGCAAACTGTCATTTGAATCAAAGTCAACATAGGAAATGCGTTTGCTTTGAATCCTCTCATTGGCATATAGGGCTTCCAATAAAATTCGGCAAATTTCCTTTTGTTTGTTGCGATCATCACAGCAGACAAGATAATGAACGGGATGACCTTTTACACGGCTTACCGGACTTTCCGTGTAAATGCGTTCGATTTCAGGAAGCAGAGTTTCTTCCAGAAGCATTGCTTTTGATTTAGTTATCAGGTCATCTTTTGCGATGTTTCCATCTAACAACGTTTCACTGTAATCTGAATACAAGTCATTAATCCCAAAGCCTTTGAATATGGCATCGCTGTCAGTAAAAAGATTTCGATGCTGGGCTAATTTTGCGGTAATTCTTGTTTGTCTTAATAGCGTTTCCTCCAGCGATATGTCCTTTATTTTCAGGTCTGTTTGTCTGATAAAATTCTCAAATTCGGATACTGTATCCACTTTTGTTTTGAATATCGCAACAAAGCTGATTGCCTTATCAGAAATGTTCGTTGCAAAAAAGCAGTGCGCATGACCGCATCGCTGATAGTCATCTTCGCTTTTCATGTTAAGAATATTGATAAGCGATTCGTATCCGGCATCACTTCTGTTATGAGGTAAAGCCTCATTTCCATCGACAGTAACAATGATTTTATAAAACAGCATATTTCATCCTCCGCTTCGCAAATTTCTTTTTACGGCGATATCATAGCACGTGTTATAATAAAACCTTATTCTTTTTTTAATTATTTTAAAAACCGCCTTCCATCCGGTCGAATAGAAGGCGGTTTCTGCATTTTCACCCTGATTCCTCAAAATCAGGGTTTCGTTTTGAAGCGGAAATGTTCTGTAAGGAAGTGGAGGATATAGTTTTTTTAAAATGGAGGTTTCATTTTTCGGCTTTTTCGTGCTGTTGTGGATTAGAGGGTATGCGCCTGCGCTATCTTAACTAACGAGCAGTTTGTTTTTACTCCGGCTGTCGCAAACACCTCGTTAGGGCTGCGCCCTAAGTAAGACCTGCCTGCAAGACCAGCATACTGAGATGACGCTGCCTTATTGCGATGAGGATAACATTGATTGAGTGTGCCTTAAAATATGTCATTCGTCACAATCGCTACTCCAAAGTCAAATTTTAGGTTGATTTTATCCTAGAATTCGGATATAATAGTACAGGAGGCGATTTTTATGACCATCAACACAAAGAACATGGTGCCGATCACAGAAGCAAACCAGAACTTTTCTCGGGTGGCCCGATTGGTAGATGAAAACGGCTCGGCGATCATCATGAAAAACAATGTCCCACGCTATGTGATTCTGGAATTCAGTCGGCTGGAGCAGGACGCTGAAGCGGAAAATGCAGATGTACTAACTGTGTCCCGGAAACTGATGGCAAAAAACCGTGAGGCATACGAGGCATTGTCAAAATGAAGATGCTGACAAAAGAACAGATCCTTCTGCTGCACCAGGACTTGATCGACGCCTTTGGCGGTGAGTCTGGGTTGCGAGACAGTTCCCTGCTGGAATCGGCACTGGGAGCACCCTTTCAAACCTTCGAAGGTGAAATGCTATATCCCACCCTGCAGGCTCAAGCTGCCCGTCTGGGATATGGGCTGGTGGAAAATCACCCGTTTGTAGACGGGAACAAACGGATTGGTGCCCATGCAATGCTGATTTTCCTTGCCTTAAATGGTGTGGAACTGGAATACAGCCAGCAGGAATTGATTGATGTGATCCTTTCAGTCGCCGCTGGCAAAATCGATTTTGAGGAATTCCTGGACTGGGTGAAAGCACACCAAAAGGAATAGGCTTTTCTTTATTTACTGCGTCCCAAATTTTGAATAGTTCTTTGGCTTAGAAATCTGCATATCATCAATAAAGCATCAGAAGCTTTTGGGCCGTGCGCTTTGAGATTTAGAACCGCTCTATGTTGCGGAAAAATCCCAGTGCAATGCGGCTTCATACAATTTCAACAGTCACTCCAAAACCTGCATGCAAGACATTGATCTAGCGGTCAAGTCTTCGGGTTCGAGTCCGTAGAGAAACTGCACGCAGTTTCTCTTGCGCCCACTGCCAAAGAAGCCAGGTATCGCAGTTGCGATACCTGGCTTCTTTTGTCGGCGGGTAAAAGTCCCAAAAATGCGGTACAGCTGCGCTTTGTGCGGTGCGTGTCGTGGGGTGAGTACGCCCCGGTGGGGCGTTGCCACGAACCGACCGAGCCGCTAGGCGAGACCGCTGGTCGCCTGTGGCGACCGTTCAGCGCCGTTCTCAGCTGTCGCTTCGGTCGGCGCAGGACAAGCGCCACAGGCGCTTTGCACCCAAGCCGACAGGCGAGACGAGTCCTTCTTGACCCTTTTCCCCGATTGAAGCTCCAAAACTGCTCCATTTTTCGTATCCGGTGGGTTCTGTTTGTACCCTTTCCGTTTGTTTTATCATCAAAAAATCATCAATTTTGTATCTGGCTTCTCACAGGTTGAATCCGGCTGTGATCCCGTTCAGCCGCTGGGTATCCTTCTTGACGTAGTACATTTCGGTGATCTGGCTGGTGCTGTGTCCCAGCAAGTCCGCCACCTGCCGAGGGGTTAGGCTCCTGATACTGCCATCGGTTTGCTTTGCTCCGTTGACCAGTCTGGTGGCGAAGGTATGCCGCAGGCTGTGCAGTCCTTTTTGCTTAATTCCAGCAGCTTTCAAAATGCGGGGATAGTCTTCAACGTCCAGCTGACTTCTAGAACTCAGTAAGCCGCCGGTTAAACTCAGCATTATCATGCAAATGGTGTCTATTCCCTCAGTCAGTGCCCGTTTCCTGCTGCTTCATCAGTGCGGCGTAGCGGGGCAGCTGCTTCCGGGAAGATACGCCAAGTTTGTTGTAGAGGTTTTTGTTGTGGAATTTCAGGGTGTTTTCTGAAATGCCGAGAATTTCGATGATCTCCTTTGCACTTTTTCCGTCTAAATATAGATCAAAAACCTTCCGTTCCGTAGGGGTGAACTTGCTGATCCCGCCAAGGAAAAACCGGAATTCGTCGGGGTCGACCTCCTGCTTTCTGGAATAGGCAAGCCGGGAAATTTCCACCTGGGCCAGCTCGTAATCCCGGTTGGCCTGGCTCAGCTCGCTCTGGAGGTGCTCCAGCCGGTGTTCTGCTTCCTGGGCTTCCTGATGCAGAGCGGACACGGCGGCTTCGTGCTCCAGGTCCTGCTGCTCGAGAAAGGCAAAAAGGTCTACGATCTCCAAAATGCGGGAGCCTTCCTGCTCCGGGCCGACGCCCTCCTTGACCCGCTCCAAGTCTTTCAGGATCGGCGCCACATATCTTTTGCTGCCCCATAGGGCGAAAATCAAAATGGCGATGGCAGTGATGAACAAAATGACAGAAATTTTCAGCTGTACGGTCCTAACCAGGGCATGATACTCTTCGGCCGGGACCATGACTGCCACCACATGGCCTGTGGCCCCTAAGCGCACTTCCCTGATTTTTCCGATGTATTCGATGCCCCCACTGTGAAATACCGTTCGATTTCCGTCATTCTCCGCAGTAAATACGCTGTCCACCAGAGGGAAGTAACCGGACTGGTTCCCGGAGATCTGGCCGGTGTACCCATCGGAGCAGCGGTCGAAAAGGGCGCAGAAAATTTGGGATTGATCTGCTCCCAGTGCCTTGTGGGAAAGCATGAAATAGAGGTTGCTGATCTCAAAGCCGCAGGCGCCGATGGTGTTGCCGTCGGGATCCAAAACCGGCACGCAGAAAAGGCGTACATTTTCCCAGCTGTCCGGCAGTTTATAGACGGAGGAAAGAAAGCCGGCTTTGGAGATGCTTTCGTGTTTCGATGCCATCAGAGCTTCCGCTTCCGGAAACAGTCCCTCTTTTGTTTCCAGCTGCCAGGTGCTGTAGAGATTGATATCGTTTTCCCTTGCCACCGAAGAAAAGCCGCGGAACATGCAGATGTCGTTGTGGATCGTGTTTTCTGCATACAAATTGGCGTATTTTAAGTAAAGCCCCTGATAGCTCTTATCCGGCAGTGTATCGTTGACGGTGGTGTTCAAAAAGCAGAAGGCCCCGCTGCAGGGAACAAGCTGCATATTGCTGTGAATGATAGAAAAAAGCCTGTTTTGAACGGATTCCAGAGCATCGGGATCATTGCGCAGCCGGTCAAAAGTGAGCTTAGAATCGGAAAGCTCCTCTTTGATCTCAGACGTCAGCTGCTGGGAAAGGGAGATGGCGTAGGCCGCCTGGTTGTTGCACTGCCACTCCACAAAATTCGCAGTACTTTCAAGTTGGTTTTCCAGAGCCCATTCCAGTTCAGAATCCAGGGGATCGATGGCGCCAAAAAGGAACAGCAGCATGGCGATCAAAAGAGAAAAAAGCAGCAAAACGGCAAAGAAGTAGAGCATGAGACGGCGGCGCATGGAAACGCTTCCCGTCCGAGCCGCACCCAGTGCCGATCGAATGTCCTTTAGACGCAGCTTCATAACAGTCTCCCTTGCCCGTTATTGCTCTGTGGCATTGCGAATTTCCGCAAGTGAGGAGGCCAGGAATTCGGACAAAACCGTTTCTGGATCTTCCCCCTGCTCTACACGTGCTACATAGCTTTCATGGGCAGCGGAAAGGACTTCCTTAACAGTTGCCTCAAACTGTTCCTGTATCGAGCCGGAGTCATTATACAGTGGCAGAGGGCAAAAAGAGTAGGAACCGTACATCTGATCTACCGCACCATAGAGCATCTGGTACTTTTCATTGTCAACCGCACTCAGATCGGAAAACAACGTGGAAGAGGCGTCATCGGTGACCGGAAGATACCCGGACGCACAGACAAAGTCCAGATTGTGCTGCTTTTCGGTGATCCATTTTGCAAAAATGGCGGCGGCCTTGTTTTTCCGTTCGTCCTGGCTTTTCACGGCAAACAGACCGGTGCCTCGCTGCATGGCCACGGGGGAAGCGCCGGAAAAGGTGGGGTAGGGGTATACCCTCGTCTCAATATCTTCCGTGGTGTTATCCTCATAGGTCACATAATCCCGCAGGTAGAGCATTCCGGCCGTGGAGCCGATATTGCTAATCACCTCGGCGGTTTTCCAGCGGTCAGAGGCATAGCCCTCCCCGGTGCAGAGACCGCCGTGGATGGCCGCCCGGGCCATGGGCAGATAAACCTGTTCAAATTCCGCACTGGAGCAGTCCGGCTTCCTGTCCCGGATAAACTGCCCTCCCAGCCCGGTGATATTGGTCAGAAAATAGTGGTAGAAATCGTTGATCTGGAACATCTCGCTGCCCTCTGACCAATCGTAATACTGGCAGCACAGGTCAAAAAGAGACTCAAACTGAAGGAGAGATCCCTCCGAAGCTCCCGTATCTGCGGCGAAACGGTCAAAGATGGTTTTGTTCAGGAACAGCAGTTCCGTTGACTTGGCGATGGGGAGCATGAGCAGCCGGCCGCCGATCCTGCCTTCCTCTAAAAATTCCTCTACATAAGTGTCCAGCTCCTGCTCTGAAAGGACTTCTTCCCAATCCAGGAGATTTTCCGGGCCGATCTCTTCCGCTACCCGGGGATAGGCGGTGAACAGATCCGGCAGGGGGCCTGCCCCCGGCTCGTTATGCGCCGATGCCGTCAACATTTCATCGATGGCGGAGGAGTTTGTGACGGAGGCAACAGAAACCACGATGCCATTTTCTTTGCCTTCTGTCTGGTTAAACTCATTAATCCTGTCGTTTAAGGGGGATTCCGTTTGGCTTCCGTAGACATGCCAGATGGTCAGGGTGACAGGCTCCGATGAGGCGCCCCTCCCGCAGCCCCCAAGGATCGCAGGAAGCATGACCGCACTAACCAAGAATAGGGCAAACAGCTTTTTCATTTGAACTCCTCCTCACATGACCCAACCCGATTTGCACCCGCCTCTAAACTACACCGATAGCGGTGGATATATATCATCTACTATAGCAGAAAGAGCCTTCCTGTACCCTGTCCCTAAGGACAGGGTATAAAAAAATGCCCCGGTTTCTGAGAAACCGGGGCAGCCTTATTTTTCAGAATAGAAACGGATCCAGTCATCGTTCTTCCGGCAGGGCCGGAATGATAAAGTTCTTTCCGGTGACCGCTATGGCCAGCCGGGTCTTGTTAGCATAGCCTGTTTTTTGCAGAATATTGGAAACATGGTACTTTACAGTCCGCTCCGAGATCCCCATTTCCCGGGCGATCTCGCTGTATTCCATGCCCTCGCATACCAGGCGCAGCACCTGAATCTCTTTGGCGGTCAGTCCCGTGCTGTCGGCAAGGCCGATTTTGACTTTCGGCGTCTCCTCCGGAAAAAGATGTTCTCCCGCCATGGTGCGGTCCATGACCTCCGTCAGTTCCTGGGGGCTGAGATCCTTGTACCAGAAGCTGTCCACCTTCGCCGCTTTGGCCCGTTCCAGAAAGCTGACTTCCACCATAGAGGTGACGACAATGATCTTGATTTCCGGGAATTCTGCCTTGATCTCGGCGGCGGCCTCAATGCCGTCCTTGCTTCCCGCAGTGCACACGTCCATCAAAATCAGGTCGATGGGCTGCCGCTTGCAGGCAGTAAGGGCAATATCTGCGCCGCTGATACTGGCCGCCAGGACATACCCGGGATTTCTGGAAATCATTTCCTCCATATATTGTCGGGGCATTCGCTGGTCTTCCACGATCAAAACCTGGTTCATGGCGTTTCCTCCTTTTCTGCGGGAATGGTAACAGTCAGGGTAAATTTCGGGGACCACCCGATCTCCATGCTGCCTCCCAAGTTTACCACTTGGCGGCGAAGGTTGAGGAGCCCGCCTTTGGGCGTTATTTCCCGGCGAGGGGAAGCTCCGTTGTTGGTGATCCGCAGAGAAGCTCCACCCTTTTGGCATGTGATTGCAGCGGTGAGCTCCGTGGCTCCGGCATGGCGGACGCTGTTCGTCAGACTTTCCCGCAGGGCAAGCAGGAACAGCCGGGAAGCATCTTCCTGCATGGGCAATTCACCTGTTAAGGTCACTTTTACGCCGATGGTATCGGCGTCTTGCAGGAACTCCCCAAGCTCTTCGTGCTCCAGGGGGAATTTGCTGTCGCTTTTCAGTGCGTGGACAGCCTTCTGAAACAGGCGGAGGCTCTCCCCGGCGTCCGGAGGCGCCTGCTCTTGGAGCAGGATCTGCCGCATGGCGGTGATCCCGGCGCCCATCTGGTCGTGGAGCTTTGTCTTTGCGGACAGGACTTCCGTTTCCCTGGCAAGGGTCAAGGCGTTGTCGGAAAGGGCTTTCAGATCACGAGAAAATGCTTCCAGCTGCCTGGTCTGTTCCTTGAGCTTCTGGCCCTTTTCGTACAGCTCGGTCACATCCGAAAAAACCGCTTGGGTAAAAGCGGTCCCGTCCGGCAGGGTCACTTCCGTTTGGGAGTACCGCCAGGCTGTTCCGTCGGGAAACAAATAGGTTTGATTTTCTTCCGGAAGCCGTTGCACAGGGCTTTCCCCGTCACAGGAAGCCAATGCCTGCCGCAGCTCGTCAAAATGCTGCAGATCTCTTTGGGCCAGGGCCTGGAACAGCCGGTACATTTGCAGGTTGCACAGCTTCAGCGAACCGGAAGAAGTAAAATAGCAGATCCCGCTGGGCAGGGTGTCCATGGCCTGCTTGATAGAACCGAGGCCGAGGCTCTGCTTTTTTCCAAAAGGCAGAAGGATATCCTGGCAGAGCAGCCCGGCGGTGGACAGGACCCCGACACACCACAGCACCCACACCGGCACTGCCGAAACAAGTATAAAGGCATTTACCTTTACTGTTTCTTTCCCCAAAACACCTTCGTGCAAGCATAGGATCAGGAGGAGCAAAAGGGCAGAAACTCCCGCATTCACCATCAGTTTCCCTTTGCCTGCGCCCTTGTCAAGAAACGCAAAGACGGAAAAAACACTCAGGATCAAAGCCAGGAACAAGAAGGCCATCAGTGCGGACTGTTCCGCTGCCGGAGCCAGATAGAAAGCCATCATGATGCTTCACCTGCCTTTCCGATGGGCAGAACAAAGCGCCATACCCCGTCTTCCAAGGTGCAGCTCTCACAGCGCTTCTGAAAGCCCGAAAGAGAGCTTTCGCATTCCACTTCCAGGCAGAGCAGGACAGAACCGACCAAAAGACGCAGCTTCAGCCAGACGGAACGCAGGTCCTCTAAAGAGGCCTCCAGCACGTCCTCAAAAAAATCATAGGCGGCAATGCCGTCCCGGGTGTAAAGCTTTACGCCTTGCGGTACATCTGCGGCACAGGCAGCGCCCAGAAGCCGCAAATTCGCCATGGATTCCTCCACACAGAAGGAGAGCTCGCCGGTATCGATCGTTTTCGCTGTTTCAGAGATAAAAATCAGGTTTCCCCGGCGCTTGATATAGGCCCCCACCACGGTCATCTGGGCCAGGAGACGGCGCTGCTTGTTCGGCTCCTTTTCCTGCTCGTATCGGGAAAACAGGGCATGCAGCAGGTCGATTTGCCGGGAGGTCTCCTCCTGCAAGCTGTCGTACAGGCGATTCTTTTCCCGGAACGCCAAAATTTCCCGTTTGATGCGGTAGTTTTCCTGTTCCAAATGGTTTTTCTCTGCCAGGGCTTCCCGGTTTTCCTCCAACTTTTCCAGCAGGGCGGTGATACTCTCGATGTCCTCCTGCCAATACACCCGGCCCCCGTCGATGGGGTGGCTTTTCAGAAGGGTATGTTTATTCGAAGGAAAGGCGTGTTCCTGGGCTGCCCGCATATCGTCTTCGGAAAGCACCGGGGAATTGGCAGAGGCGTAACAGACCCGACAGTGGTCATCGGCGATCTGAGCGCCGAAGGTGCCTGCCCGAAACAGCTCGTCATAGCCGGTGTTGGTCTGGATCAGCCCGCACTGGATACAGCTTTCCAAAATTCCGGAAAACAGCAGGCACTGCACCGCCGTAATATCCCCGCCGATCAGCTGCATCCATTTGGCCCCGCTGATGTAGATCAGGCCGTACACCACCGAGCAGGACAAAAGAAGCGCCGGCAAATACTTTTTCCACTGGGCCCTGCGGCATTTGAGCAGCATGAGAAGGAAAGCAGTCAGTGCGCAGAGGATTTCCCAACCCATCACAAAATAGCATCCCGGCCCGTAGCCGTAGTCCAAATCGCTCCAAACCTTTCCCGGGGGAAAGGAAAAAACCAGCTGGTGAAAGTCATTTGTCACCACCAACAGCAGAAAAAGCAGGGTGGGAAGATACAGCAGGGCCGCCCGCTTGGGCAAGCGCCAGGCTTCCGGTTTCCCCAGCGAAAGGGCCACAAAGACGGAAAGCAGCGGGATAAACAGCATGGGGAAATAGTACCAGTACCACAAAATCCGGATCACGCCGGGATCGATCGCAAAATGATATTTTATGGACCGGACCGTAAACCAGAAAACCATCAGAAAGGAAATGCCCAGCATATAGCGGCGCACCTGTGTTTGCAAAATCCGCCGCTTGACAGAAAAACCCCAGCCGATATACAGGCTGATGTAAATCAGGGAACGGAGCAGCCCAAAGAAGAACGGAAAAACGTCAAATTTTCCCAAAATGCGGGCAAGAACAGCACAGACAATCATTCCGGGGATCAGCAGACCCGCCTTCCGATTCAGCTTTGCCAAACAGGGCGCCTCCTTTCCAACTTCGGCAGATCTTATTTGCTTGTCCGTTTTTCTGAATATTCCTGCCGCTCCATACACGGAGAGAGAAAAAAGGCAGAAAATTTTTTCAAAACCTACCCTTTTGAGGGTTTGGGGTGGGGACAATAACCGCCGTTTTGCTTACCATAAGGGCAGGCAAGGCAAAGTGCAGGAAAACGGCAGTGCCAAAATGCACTTTACATTGTAGCACAAAGTTCTGACAAAATCGAGAGTGAAAGGAGAAAGAACTATGGGTCTTATCAAAGCGGCATTAGGTGCCGCAGGCGGCGTGATGGCCGACCAGTGGAAGGAGTACTTTTATTGCGACGCACTTCCCGCCGACGTGCTGATGCGCAAGGGCCGGAAACGAACCTCCGGCCGCAGCAGCAACACCCGCGGCAGCGACAACATCATCTCCAGCGGCTCGGTCATTGCCGTGGCGGACGGCCAGTGTATGATGATCGTGGAGCAGGGGAAGATCGTAGATCTGTGCGCCGAGCCCGGAGAGTATACCTTTGATTCCTCCACGGAACCCTCCATTTTTGCGGGTGGGCTCAACAAGGAGAACCTGATGGAGGTCTTCGCCAACATGGGTAAGCGGTTTACCTTCGGCGGCGAGGCCCCCATGGATCAGCGGGTGTACTACTTCAACACCAAGGAGATCCTGAACAACAAGTTCGGCACTCCCACCCCCATTATCTTCCGGGTGGTCAACCGGGAGATCAACATGAGCCGGACGGTGAGCCTGCGCTTCAACGGCGTCTATACTTACCAGATCTCCAACCCCATGCAGTTCTACACCCGGCTGTGCGGCAATGTGGCGGATGAGTGCACTCGAGAGCTCATCGACGGCCAGCTGAAGGCAGACTTCATGGACGCCCTCCAGCCTGCCGTGGGGGCGCTGGCGGAGCAGGAGCTGCGGCCCGACCAGATCCCGGCCAAGGTGAAAGAGTTGAAAAAGGCCATGAACGCCGAGCTCCAGGAGAGCTGGGGCGATCGGGGCATCACCATCGCCACCATCTCCATGAATCCCATTACCCTGTCGCCGGAGGACATGAAGAAGGTCCAGGAGATGGAGGAGTCGGCGTCCTACGGCTCCAGCCCCCAGATGATGGCGGGCCGGGTCACCACCGGCACCATCGACGTCATGAATACTGCGGCGGGGAACTCCGCCGGGGCCATGACCGGGTTCATGGGCATGGGCATGGCCGGCGGCATGATGGGCGGCGGCGGAGGCTTCGAGGCCGCCCAGAACCTCTACGCCATGGGCCAGCAGCAACAGGCCCAGCAGCAGGCAGCGCCTGCACCGGCGGCCCCCGCCGGGTGGACCTGTTCCTGCGGCCAGACCGGAAATACCGGAAAATTCTGTGCAGGCTGTGGAAAGCCTCAACCGGCCCCGGAGGGGAGCTGGAAGTGCTCCTGCGGAGCAGTGAACAAAGGAAAGTTCTGCGCCGAATGCGGCAAACCCAAACCCGCCGGGGTACCCCAGTACAAGTGC
>CAMNSA010000007.1 GCA_946554335.1 uncultured Neglectibacter sp. | reverse complement strand
AAATTTATAAGAGAAACAAAAAACTAAAACCCTGTGCCAGCCTTCCAGAGAGCGCAGCCCGCTTCTTAATGGTGCCCACAAAATTATTGCCAAGATAAAAATCACACGGCGATAAGGCGTATTGTAAGTTCCTTTGAAGCGCGCAGCGCTCATTCCAGCTGAGCTAAAGGCCCATATGAAATTTATAAGAGAAACAAAAAACTAAAACCCTGTGCCAGCCTTCCAGAGAGCGCAGCCCGCTTCTTAATGGTGCCCACAAAATTATTGCCAAGATAAAAATCACACGGCGATAAGGCGTATTGTAAGTTCCTTTGAAGCGCACAACATTCCTCCCAGCTGAGCTAAAGGCCCATGGGCTGACGGAGATATTTTAGCACAATCAAAAAAAATTGTAAAGCTTTTTCTCAGCCTTTCTCTCGAAAGAGTTGAATATGGAGCCACTTTCCCCGGTAAAGACGGATCATAAAGACCAGTCCTCTCACGCACAGCTCGGCAGCCATGGCCAGCCACGCACCCACAAGACCCATGGAATTTACCAGAAGCAGAGAAAGGGCCACCCGCACGCCCCACATAGTGCCCAGGCTCATCAGGAAGGGCACCTTGGCGTCTCCCGCGCCCCTGAGAGCTCCGGAGGCAACGATGGAAGCGCCGAAGAGCGGCTCGGCAAAGGCCACGATCCGAAGAACCTGAGAACCCAGGTCGATCACCTCCGGATCAGAGGTGAAAATAGTAATGAGCTGGGGAGCGAACAGGAACAGCACCAGACCGCCGAAGGTCATGATCACGATGCCCAGCCAGGAGATGAGCCTTGCAAACCGCTTTGCAAGATCTTTTCTGCCTGCGCCCACAGACTGCCCTACCAGCGTGGTGGCGGCCGTTGCGATGCCGTAGGCAGGCATATAACTCAAGGATTCCGCTGTGACCGCCAGATGGTTGGCCGCCACGGCCACCTTGCCGATCCCGGCGATCAGAGAGGTGATGACGACCTGGGCAAGGCTGGTGAGCGTGCGCTCCAGGGCCACGGGCAGCCCCAGCCGCCAGACAGTGAGCAGGCAGGATTTTTCAAAGGAATACCGGCGCTTCAGGCTGATGCGCACGGGGGACTTTTTCAGGAAGATGGTGAGCACGAACAAAAGACAGACGGTGGCGTTGGAGCAGGCGGAGGCAAAAGCCGCCCCGCCAACTCCCCAGCCCGCTCCCCACATGGGGAAGGAGAGGGAGAACAGAGAGACCATCCTGCTGGGATAGATGAACAGTGTGTTCAGCACCACATTCAGGGCGTTGGTGAGGATATTTAAGAGCATGGGAGTTTTGGTGTCCCCCGCGCACCGGAGGATGGAGCTGAACATATTGGAGCCAAAAGTAAAGGGCATTGCGCAGGCAATGATGCGAAAATACAGGGAGGCGTCTGCGCGGATCTCCTCTTCTGCCCGAAGCATGGCAGGCAGGGGAAAGGAAAGGGCCACACCCACGGCGCCGGTGAACACGCCGAACAGCATCACGAAGCGCAGGGCCTGCCAGGTCACCTTTTTGGCCTCCTCTTCTCTTTTTGCGCCCAGGTGTTGAGCGACCTGGACGGAAAAGCCCACTGAGGCGGCGCCAAACAGACCTCCGAACAGCCAGGTAGTACTGGCGGTAAGGCCCACGGCGGCGGTGGCGGCAGAACCCAAAGAGCCCACCATGGCCGTATCCACATATTGTACCAGCGTGATCATGACCTGCTCCAGGATAGCCGGCCAGGACAAGATCCAGATCACCGCAAGGGTATCCTTCGTCCGGGGAGTTCCCCCGAGGCTCAGCAGAGAGGAGATCTTGTCGTTCATAGTTCGATATCAATGCAGGCCCGGCCGTCCGGCTCCCGCAGCTCCTTTACAAAATTCCCAAAGGCCACGTGGAGGGGATGCTTCTGATAAGCTTCCAGCTCCTCAAGAGAGCGAAAGCGGGAATCCAGAAGATAGTCATAGTTGGAAGGAGCGGATCCGGGCACTGCCAGCGAGACGGTCATCTCCAGAATCTGGGGGATCCGGCCTTTCAGGGAAAGCATCCGGTCTCTTGCCTCCCGCAGATTTTCCTCCCTGGTTTTCCCGTTGGCGGTCTCCTTGAACTTAAACAGGACAATGTGGCGTATCATTTTGGTCCCTTCCCTCTTTCAAAGTCACTTGTTTGACTATACTACTTTTGCGCCTTTTTTGCAAGCTGGGAGGGGTCTTTCCCCGGCTTTTGTCAAATTCCGCCTGTCCGGCATAAGATGATTCGGGGAAACTTTCCCCCCCGGGTCCGGAAAAAAGCGGAAAGGAGAGCTGAGAGGTGGCAAACTTGCCTTTCACTGGAATTGATATTTCGGAATTCAACGGAGATGTGAATATCGAAGCCTTGAAGGAAAAGGTGGACTTTATCATCATCCGCTGCGGATATGGCGGAAACTATGAAAATCAGGATGACAGTCAGTATGAGAACAATGTGAAAAAATGTGAGAGGTATGGGATCCCTTACGGAGTGTATCTTTACTCTTACGCGAAAAACACGGAGATGGCCGAAAACGAAGCCGCTCATGCCTTGAGGCTGCTTCAGGGGAAAAAGCCCCTCTACGGAGTCTGGTACGATGTAGAGGACAGCAGTCTCCCGGCGGGAGAGGCCCTGGAAAACAACTGCATTGCCTTTTGCGGCACGCTGGAAAAGGCTGGATATTACTGCGGAATCTACTCCTTTTTAAATTGGATGGAAGAGCGGCTTTCCGGCCCCAGACTGGCCCGTTTCGACAAATGGGTGGCCCAGTGGAATGACGAGCTGGACTACGAAAAGCCTTTCGGGATCTGGCAATACAGCAATAACGGCCTCATTAACGGCCAGCGGTTCGACATGGATCTCTCTTACAAGGATTACCCCAAGATCATCGGGGAAGGAGGAGATGAGGATATGACAAAAGAAGAGGTAAAGGCCTTGGCACAGCAGGTCTACGACCAGAATGAAAAGAAGTATAAAACCATCGAGTCGGTCCCTTCCTGGGCAAAGGAATCAGTACGCAAGGTGTATGAAGAGCTGGAGCTTTCCGGAGTGGGCAAAGGGGAAGAGGTCGAGCTTAACGGAAGCTTCACCTATGTGCGTATGCTGCATGTGATCGCGAAGCTGATGGAGCTTCTGGAAGAGGAAGCCAGCCAAAACACAGAAGAGGACGCCTGACAAAAAAGCCATAGATCTCATCCTTATAGGGGGAGCGTTTCCCGGATTTTTTCGGGGGAGCGCTCCTCTTTTCTTCTTTGCGGGAAGGCTTGTTTCCCCACCGGATTTGTAGTAAAATAAGACGCGAAAAGAAGGGGGGAGAGGGCCATGGCACAGATTGACGGTAATCGGGAGATCAACAGGCTTTTGCACTATGGGCTTCAAAAGGGGCTGATCGGGAAAGAGGATGAGATCTACGCGGCGAACCGGCTCATCGCCCTTTTGGGGGAAAACCGGTTTGAGCGGGAAGAGGTGAGCGAGACCCTGCGCTTCCCGGCGGAGCCTCTCCGGGCGCTGTGCGAGCTGGCGGCAGGGAAGGGACTGATCGACCCCGACACTCAGGACAGGAGAGACCAGTTTGACAGCGAGCTGATGAACTGCCTCATGCCCAGGCCCCAGGAAGTGGTCAAAACCTTCTCCTCCCTCTACGAAAAGGACCCGAAGGCCGCCACGGACTACTATTACGGTCTGTCCAGAGCCTCCAACTATATCCGGGTGGACCGGGTGGAAAAGGACAGGCTTTGGAAAACGGCGACTCCTTACGGGGAGCTGGTGATCACCATCAATCTCTCCAAGCCGGAAAAGGACCCGAGAGATATTGCCGCGGCGAAAAACGCCCCCTCCTCCGGCTATCCGAAATGCGCGCTCTGCCGGGAAAACGAGGGCTTTTTGGGCAGCGAAAGCCAGGCGGCCAGAGGAAATCACCGGCTGATCCCCCTCACCCTGGGCGGAGAGCCCTGGTTTTTGCAGTATTCCCCCTATGTGTATTATCCGGAGCACTGTATCGTTTTAAGCGGCGAGCATCGCCCCATGAAGGTGAGCAGAGAGTCTCTTTCCCGCCTGTTGGAGTTCGTCACGAAATTTCCCCACTACTTTGTGGGCTCCAACGCGGACCTGCCTATCGTGGGCGGTTCCATTCTCTCCCACGACCATTTTCAGGGGGGAAATTACCAGTTCCCCATGGCCATGGCCTCTGTGCGGGAGAAGATCAGCTTCCCAAAATTTGAAGCGGTGGAGGCTGGGATCGTGAATTGGCCTATGTCCACCATTCGGCTCAGCTCCCGAGACAGGGAGGCGCTTTTGGACCTCGCCCACAGGATCGTGGAAAGCTGGAGAGGGTACTCCGACCCCAAGGCGGAGATTTTCGCCCGGACAGACGGAACCCCTCACAATACGGTGACGCCCATTGCCAGACGGCGTGGAGAGGACTTTGAGCTGGATCTGGTGCTGCGCAACAACCGGACAACCCCGGAGCATCCTTTGGGACTTTTCCATCCCCACGAGGAATACCACCATATCAAAAAGGAAAACATCGGCTTGATTGAAGTGATGGGGCTTGCCATTCTGCCTCCCAGGCTGTTGAGAGAGGTCGATCTTTTGAAGCAGGCGCTGCTTCATCCAAAGCGGGAAAAAAAGGTCTTTGAGGCGCCCGGTATGACCCAGCACAGGGCCTGGTACGAAGAGCTTTGCCATGAGCAGCTTACGGAAGGGAACCTCGACCTGGCGATCCGGGACAGCATCGGCGGCATTTTCCAAAAGATCCTGGAGAACGCCGGAGTGTACAAGGACACGCCTGAGGGGAGAGAAGCCTTCCGGCAGTTCTGTGGGTCCGTTTCGTGAGAGGGACGGGGCTGTGAACGGGATAAAGGCGTGTTGGAGGGGACTTGTTTCCCTGCTCTTTCCCCAGCGCTGTCTCTCCTGCGGGAAACCGGTGGAGGCGGGGCGAAGCTTCTGTACCCGGTGCAGAAAATGGGAGCTGACAGAGCCTGTTCTCAGACGGCTGGAAGCCTTTCTGCCCGGCGGGCGCGCCTTTCTCTGCGTGGCCGCGCTGCCCTATCGGGAGGAGATCCGCGGCGCGTTGTACCGGTTCAAGTTCCGGGGAAAGCGGGGAATGGCCGGAGCCTTTGCTCAGTTAATGGAGGCCGCGGCCGGAAAAGAGGGGCTGCTTCAAAGGGATACGGTGATCACCTTTGTGCCTATGGACAAAAAGCGCAAACGGCAGCGGGGCTATAATCAAAGCGAAGAGTTGGCAAAAGAGCTGGGAAACAGGACGGATCTCCCGGTTCAATCGTTTCTTGAGAGAACAGAGTTAAAGAACAGCACCCAGCACACCCTTCCGGCAAAAGAGAGGCGCAGGAATGTAAAGGGAGCCTACCGGGCGGCAGGAGATATGAAGGGAAAACGGATCCTGCTGGTGGATGATATCGTCACCACAGGGGCTACCCTGCGGGAATGTGCGGCGGTGCTGTATCGGGCGGGAGCCGGGGAAGTTTCCGCACTGTGCGCGGCAAGCGCGGAGCACAGCGCACTGAGCGGGCAGTGCTTTGAGCGGTTTGCGCACTGAGTGGAGTAAAAAGAGCAGGTGATGAAGGTGGAAGAGCGATTTTCCCGGGAGGCCCTTTTGATCGGGAAACAGGGCGTGGAAAAGCTTCAGACTTCCAAGGTGGCCGTGTTTGGCGCGGGAGGCGTGGGCGGCTATGTGATCGAGGCCCTGGCCCGAAGCGGGATCGGGAAGCTTGCTGTGATCGATGGGGACAGAGTGAGCCTGACCAATATGAACCGGCAGATCCTGGCGCTGGAAAGCACCCTGGGGCTTCCCAAGGTACAGGCGGCGCAAAAGAGGATCCGGGAGATCAACCCGGATTGCAGGGTAGAGGCGATCGAGCTGTTTTTTACCGGGGAGCAGAGCTTTCCCTTTTCCGAATACGACTACATCGTGGACGCGGTGGACATGGTCAGCGCCAAGCTGGAGATCGTTCGGCTTGCGAAAGAGGCTTCCACGCCGGTGATTTCCTGTATGGGGGCCGGAAATAAGTTTGACCCCACTGCTTTTCGTGTAACGGATATCGAGGAGACCCGGGTGTGTCCTCTGGCCAGGATCATGCGCAGAGAGCTGAAAAAACGAGGGCTCGTCGGCGTCAAGGCGGTGTGGTCTCCGGAAGAGGCGGCCTGTCCGGAACCGGGCGAGGGGGAAAAACGCCCCACGCCGGGAAGTATGGCCTTTGTGCCCAGCGCAGCCGGGCTGGTGCTGGCAAGCGAAGTGATAAAGGATCTGCTGGGAGGATGGCCGCGGCGCTGAAGCGCGGGTCCCATCCCTCAGCGTGAAAAAAGAAAGCGGAGTTTCGGGAAGGAAGGATCACAGATGGATCAGGAGAGAATCAAACGGGCAGTTCGGGAAATTTTAGAGGCGGTAGGGGAAGACCCTCAGCGGGATGGCCTTCTGGAAACGCCGGACCGGGTGGCGAGAATGTACGCGGAAATCTTTTCCGGGCTTCATTCGGACCCCAAACAGCATTTGAAAATATTTGACGAGGGAGGAAAACACGACGAGCTGGTGCTGGTGAAGGATATTCCTCTTTACTCCGTATGCGAGCATCATCTTCTCCCCTTTATCGGGAAGGCGCATATCGCCTATATCCCCAGGAACGGGAAGATCATCGGGCTATCCAAATTCGCGCGGATCGTGGACTGCTTCGCCCGCCGGCCTCAGGTGCAGGAGCGCCTGACCGGGCAGATCGCCGATTTTCTCTATGAGAATCTGGAGCCCCTGGGCGTGGCGGTGTTCATCGAGGCGGAGCATTTGTGCATGACCATGAGAGGAGCGAGAGCTGCCGGGGCGAAGACTCAGACCTCCGCTCTCAGAGGCTGTATGCGCTCAGACGCGAAAACCAGAAGCGAGGTCATGTCCCTTTTGGGCGGAAGATAAGGAGAATGTTTTGGAGGCTTTTTTTCAGGCGAAAGGGCATAAAATGCCCCTCATAAGACCCTATGTCATGGGCATTTTAAATGTGACGCCGGATTCCTTTTCCGACGGCGGAAGCTATTTTTCTCCCCAAAAAGCGGTGGAGCGGGCGAAGCAGATGGAGGAGGAGGGAGCTGATATTCTGGATATCGGCGGACAGTCCACCCGGCCGGGCTATACGGAGATTTCTCCCGAAGAGGAGTGGGAGAGGATCGAAGAGGTGCTGGCCTTAGTTTTACAGAACACAAAGCTGCCCGTTTCCGTAGATACCTTTTATCCTCAGGTGGCGAAAAAGGCACTGGAGGCGGGGGCCCATATCATCAACGACGTGAAGGGCTTTCCGGACGAGATGTTTAAAGCCGCGGCGGATTCCGGCTGCGGCTGTATTGTGATGCACCCCAGAGGCTCTATGGGCGGGGAGATCTTAACGGAGGTCCGCGCCTTTTTTGAAGAGCGTAAGGAGGCGGCCCTGCGCTTCGGGATCGTCCCCTCACGGCTGTGCTTTGACCCCGGCATCGGCTTTGGGAAGACCTATGAGGAAAATTTGCGGCTCATTGCCCGGGTGGAGGAGACGAAGCTTGAGGGGAGTGCCTATTTAATGGCGGCGTCCCGCAAGCGGGTCACCGGGACCCCCTGCGGGGACCCGCCTTTTTCTGAGCGCCTGCCCGCCACCTTGGCGGCCCACACCGCCGCGATCCTGGGAGGAGCCCAGCTTCTGCGGGTACACGACGTGAAGGAGGGCGTTCAGGCTGCCAAAATGGCCTGGGCTTTGAAAACACAAGGATCAGTGCCGGAAATCTGAGAGGGAGGAAAGAAGATGGATACGATTTTTCTGAAGGGGCTGGAACTGTTTGCTTTCCACGGGGTGAACCCGGAGGAGAAGCGGGACGGACAGACCTTTGTGCTGGACCTTACCCTGCGGGCGGATCTGAGCGCCGCCAAAAAAAGCGACCGGCTGTGCGACACCGTCAATTATGCCGCCGTGAGAAAGACGGTGCAGAGAGTGTTTACGGAGAAAAGCTACGACCTCATTGAGCGGGCGGGCGAAGTGGTGTGTCAGGCGGTGCTGGAGGAATTCCCCAGAGTGCGCGCCGTCACTCTGCTTTTGAAAAAGCCGGAAGCCCCTATGAACGCCAAGTTTGACTATGTGGCGGTAGAGCTTCAAAAGACAAGGGAGGAATAAAAATGCAGGCGGTATTGGGACTGGGCTCTAATCTGGGGGACCGGGAAGAGCTGATGGCAAAGGCGCTGGACGAGCTGGAAAAGCTGCCCGAAACGAAGCTTCTCTCCCTTTCCAATCTCTATGAGACTGAGCCTTTCGACGTGATCTCCAGGCAGGAGAACTATTTGAACTGCTGCGTGCTGCTGGACACGAAGCTTTCTCCCGAGTGCCTTCTGGACCATTGCCTCTCCATCGAGCAAAAGCTTGGCCGGGTGAGAAAGGAATACCACGGAGCGCGCACCATGGATATCGACCTGCTGCTCTATGAGGGCTTTTCCTCTCAGACGGAAAAGCTGTGGGTTCCCCATCCCCGTATTTCAGAGCGGGCCTTTGTCCTGGCGCCCCTGTCCGACCTGTTCCCCCTGCACAAGGGTCTGGGCTTTGATTTTTCGGAAGCCTACGAGAAGGTGGACAAAAGCGGGGTCAAGCTTTATAAATAAAAAAATTGAAAAAAATAAAAAAATATTGGCAAAAATGTTAAATATGTTAATATAGAATTGAATATGGAGAATATGGAAAGGCGAACTTATGCTCCCGAAAAACCGATTGTTTTGTCGAAAACAGCGGATACTCAAAAACGGAAGAAATCACCGGGCAGGCAACCGGTCAATGACAGATCGTGAGAGGAAGTAGGAGGGGAAGCCATGAGACAGGAATTGAGACGAAGAGCAGGTTGCCTTTTGCTTGTGTTCTGCTGTGTGTTCAGCGTGGTGGTTTTTCCTGCCTCGGCGGATTCGGGGAATTCCTCCATTGAAGAAATTCCCAATTTTACGGACCTTCCCGAAAACTGGTGGAGCAGCAAAGAGGGATTTCTTCCTTTTGAGGCGGCGGCTGTTAAGTACGGATTGATCCGGGGGTATCTGGACAATACCTTTCGCCCCGAAGCCTTTCTCAAACAGGGCGACGCCGTTTTGATGCTGTACCGGCTGCACGAGAAGCTGAAAGGGGAGATCCCTCCGGTGGCCGATACAGAGGAATTCCCGGAGGCTGCCGGGTATCAGAGAGAAGCGCTGCTCTGGGCAAAGGCAGAAGGGCTTGTGAGGGGCCATGAGCCTTTCGAGCCTCAGAAAGAGATCCTGATGGATGAACTTATGGTGCTTATTTTGCGGTATCTCCAAATGCTGGGAGAAGAGAAACAGTATTTGGGGAGCCTCGATTACACCGTTACTGACATACCGGATAGAATGTACAATTTTTTGGTAAGTGATGCCGGAAGGGCGCTGCAGGAATGGAAGCTGTTTCTTAATTTTGACCAGGCTTCTCGTTCCGAATATCGAGTTTTTCGGTTGGATGCCTGTATCCCGTTTGTCCGGTTATGGGAGACGCTTTCGTACCGCGCGGAGGAATCCACGCCCCGCTTAAAGCTTGCTGTGGAGCGGGAATATCCCGGCGAGAGATGGGAGAAATCTACGCAGAATTACGATATGGAAGAGCCCCGTTTTTTTGTCTACGATAGAAGAATATGAGAAATACAGGTACTCTTTGCAAATGGGATTTCCCCGAAAAGACCCTCAGCCGGGAGAGCCGGAGTACGGCAGGGCGGATGTGACAAGGGTCAGGCAGCCCAAGGAGCCGGAGATCACGGAGGAATTTTTCCGGGAAAACCGCCTGGTTGTCGTAGAAAAATGGTCGCAGGACCATCTGCTTTGGGACCGGGAGCTTTCGGCTGTGAAGCTTGAGGGGAGTAAAGTAAAGCTGTCCTTTGTCCCAACATATGAGGAATACTCTGGGCCGGATATGGATGGGCTGGCCTTCCTCGTTGCAGTGCCGAAAAGCGTCACCAGTGCAGATTGCGAGACCCTGTATTGGACCGAGACAGAGTTCTGGTTGAATTTTTTATAAAAAGAATTCCGGTTTCCGGGATTCTCCAAACAAAAAAACATGCCTCAATTTGAGGCATGTTTTTTTACGGTACAGCAAACCATTTTTCATGGCTGTCTCTGGGAGAACAGAGCGGTGATACTATTCCGTGATCACAAAGGAAACGCCGGAAAGGTTCCGGAAAAGGGAGAGGTATTCCTCCTGGCTTTTCTCCCGGTTTAAAAATACCCGGAGGCCGATGGCGCCGGGCAGGCCGCTTTTGGCCGAGGTGATGTTGACGGCGGTGACCTCCGGAAGATGCCCCCGGATAGCCTGCACCGCGTCAGTGGTAAAGGCGGCCTCTGTCAGCTCTACATAGTAGTATTCCTGGTGCTTTTTGGTTTTTTCCAGCGTGGATAAAACCGTATTGGTCAAAATGGCGATGACGGCGCAGATCAGGGCGCCCTCGTAAAAGCCGTAGCCCAAAGCCACGCCGATGGCCCCGGTGCACCAGATCCCCGCGGCGGTGGTGAGGCCTGTGACTACAGAGCTGTGGCGGATGAGGATGGTCCCGGCGCCTAAAAAGCCGATGCCGGAGATCACCTGGGCGGAAATGCGGACCACGTCTCCGGGCACCTCCAAGCGGTAATAGACGTAAAGGCTCATCATGGAGGTCATGCAGGCGCCGATGCACACCAGCACATGGGTCCTCAGTCCCGCGGCCCGGCCATGCCGGGAACGCTCTATCCCGATCAGGCCTCCCAGCACAGCGGAAAGCAGCAGACGGACTCCTGTGGAAAAGCAGTTGAACTGTGTAAACAGGGAAAGAAATTCTGTCATCAGAAAAGGACCTCCGTACCATGATTTTTGTGTTATAGCACAGTTTTCTTTCTTTGTCAAATTCCTCTTCTGGATTTTTACGCCGGGAGGGAGGAAGACATGAAAAAGCTCTTTTCCTTTTTCGCGGGAAGGGAAAATTTTTCCGCCGTTTTGTGAATAATCTGTAACGAAACTATTGCTTTTTTTCATCGGCGTGGTATACTAATGTCGTATTATCCCCTATTTTGTTCTTGCCTCAGGTGCTTTGGAGAAATGGGGGTAAATTTATTTTTGAGGAGCGTGAATGTTCTTGGAAAAGTTCTTTAAGCTCAAGGAACACGGCACCAGCGCGCGCACCGAGTTCACCGCGGGACTTACCACATTCATGGCGATGGCCTACATCCTGATGGTCAACGCCGGAATGTTCGCAAATCCCTTCGGAGACGGCACCAATGTGCTGGGAGTAAGCTACGGCGCGATCTACATCGCCACGGCCCTTTCCGCCATCGTGGGCACGGTGCTCATCGGGCTGCTCGCCAACCTGCCTCTGGCACAGGCCTCCGGCATGGGACTCAACGCCTATTTTGTTTACACCGTGTGTGTAGGCATGGGCCTTACCTATGCCAACGCCCTGGTACTGGTACTGGTAGACGGCGTGGTGTTCCTGCTTTTGACGGTCACCGGCTTGAGAAAGATCATCTTTGACGCCATTCCCAAAGAGGTAAAGACGGCCATTGCCGCCGGTATCGGCCTGTTTATTGCCTTCATCGGCCTGCAGAACGCCGGTATCGTCATCGGCGACGCCTCCACGAAGGTAGCCCTCGCTTCCTTCAATGTGTTCGGGGAAGGATTCGCCTGGGGCTCTGTATTCCCCATGCTGATCACCATCCTGGCGGTATTCGCCATCGGAGCCATGGCAAAGGCCAAGATCCGCGGCGCTGTGCTGTGGGGAATCCTGGGCTCTGCTGTGCTCTATTACATCGTAGGCTTTATCTCTGTGCCTGATTTCTACAATACCGCTGTGGCCCCCAACCTGTCCTCTGACTTCCTGGGCGCCTTTAAGGATTTCGGCACGCAGGCTTTCGGCAAGGTGTTTACCGATGGCTTCAACTTCACTCCCTATATCTCTGAGCATGGGACCGGCGCCTTTGTGCTGATGTTCCTGACCTCCATGCTGGCCTTCTGCATGGTGGATATGTTCGATACGCTGGGCACCCTGTTCGGCGCCTGTGCTACCGGCAATATGCTCACCAAAGAGGGCGACGTGCCCAATGTGAACAAGGCGATGCTGGCTGACGCCGTTGCCACCTGCACCGGCGCTGTTTGCGGCACCTCCACCGTCACCACCTTTGTGGAGTCCTCCGCAGGCGTGGCTGAGGGCGGACGGACAGGCCTTTCCTCCATGTTTACGGCTCTCTTCTTCTTCATTGCCATGTTCCTCTCTCCCGTTGCGCAGCTGATTCCCACCTATGCCTGCGCCGCCGCCCTGATCTATGTGGGCGTTCTGATGATGAGCAATGTGAAGAATATCGAGTGGAGCGACCCGGCCGCCGCGGTGATCGCTTTCCTGACCATCGCCATGATGCCCATGACCTACAATATCTCTTACGGCATCGCTTTCGGCCTGCTCGCCTATATCTTCATTAAGCTCTTCACCGGAAAGATCAAGGAGATCAATGTGGGAACCTGGGTCATTGGGATCCTCTTTGGCCTGATGTTCTTCCTGACTCACTAAGAAAGACTTTTCCAGACGAAAAAGGCCCCGCCCCGGCAAACGCCGGGGCGGGGCCTTTTTATGGGAGTTATTTTGGAAACGGAAATGCGGTTTCAAAACCTCTTACTTAATACGCAGGGCGTAGACCTCCCGCCGGGCGGTGATGTAGAGGTACTCCTTGTCCTTTCCGGCCTCCAGCACATTGGCGGGCCGGTCCTCAAGAGTGATGGCCTCTTGCTTTTTGCCGTCCCGATACCGGTAAAGCAGGCAGTCCGGCACATAGGCGTCTCCGCTTTCTGTCAGGGCGAAGCCGTATTCCCCTCTGTTTGCCCAGATCTGGGGAGAGGTGAGGACGAAGTCCTTTTCCACTTGGGCCTTGACAATGCACTTGTTGTACTCGTCTACCAGATAGGCGTCCTCGCCCGCCTTCAGGGGAGTGAGGCCCGTAGAGCGGGAGAGAGCAGGCTTATAGGCCACGGCGGTCTTTCCGTCGGGGGCAAGGCAGCACAGCTCTTCCTCCTTGCCGAAGGAGAGCATCATGTCGCCGGAATCTCTCCACTGATTGAGGGGGTACCATAGAATTTCCGGAGCCGCTTCCTTTAAGGGGAGCACGGGCAGGGGGGTGAGAGAGGCCTCAGGGGCCCTGGGATCCATGGCGTAGACCCGTACCCGGCGGTCGAAGCTGTAGAAGGTATAGTAGCAGCTGCCATCGCTGCCGCCGTGGAATTCATCTGTTTTCAGTTCTTCCACGCCGTCCACGACAGAGTGCTTCACAGGCTGGTATTCCACCGCCACCAGCAGTCTTCCCTCACTGTCTGCGGCAAGGGAGAGGGGCTGGAAGTGCTGAGAGGTGAGAAGAGACATGGTCTGAGTTTCCGGATCCCAGTCATAGATGCGATATAAGCGGGAGTCGCAGAGGTACAGATGACCGTCCCTGCCCTCGATCATGGCGTCCACGCAGTCCAGGCCGGAAATGAGCTTTTGAAGCTCACCCTTTTTCCCGGGAAGCTTTTTTTGAGGCTCGCGGCTGGGGATCAGGAGCCTGGAAAGCTGCCAGAAGCCGGCCTTTTCGCCGGTGTTCATATCCAGATAGAGGTTTTCGATGGTGTACTTCATCTGGGTGAAGTTGTGGCAGTTCAAAAATTCCAGATCTGAGCAGTTCCAGGCCCTGACTACGCAGGGGTAGGGGTTATCCACCCAGATGACCCGGAAGGAGTAGAAGTTGGCAAACAGCATATGGCGGCAGTTCGTCAGCTCATAGGGCTGGCAGTAGGGGCTTTCCGCCACCTCTTCCTCCGTCTGCATACACAGAAGCTGCCAGTTGGAAACATTTCTCATCAGGATCTCGTGGCGCACATGATGCTCTACAGAGATCTGATACATCACGCCGGGAGTCTCGGTCTCCGAGATGAAAATGCCCGCCTCGGCGTAGGAGCTGGCGCTCCACACATCCTTGAACACGCCTCCGCCGCCCTCGGTGACCCAAAGGCTCCAATACTGGGAGTCCCAGGTGCGCTCCGGGTCATAGTCTGCGGTGCGGGATGGGTTGTAGACGGGAACATTTTCCTGGGTCTCAGAAATCTGCCCGTGGCCGCCCACGAATTTCACGTCGTTCATATAGGAATCCTTAGAGGCCATCCACTTGCAGCCGGTGGCTCTGGGATTTCTGGAGGCGGCGTCGATGCCGATGCCGTTTAACAGCTGCCAGCCGCCGCGGCTGGTCTCAAGCAATGCCTTGGGAGATCCCAGCCCTGCCCAGGCGGGGCTGTTTTCCGCGATGACGATCTGTGTGGAGATGGGGTTAAAGCCAAAGAGCGCTCCGCCCTCTCTCAGATAGAGAGTGTCGGAAACAAGATACGTTCCCTGGGGCAGATAGACCGCCTTGCACTCATCCAGCGCTTTTTGCAGGGCCGCGGTGTCGTCCGCAATGCCGTTGCCGAGGGCGCCGAACTCCTTGGCGTTTCTCCAGGTGTTTTGGGGAGGAAGGTCACAGATCTCCCGGGGGAAGCTGGGGGCAAAGGAGGCAAGAGGAGCCGTCTTTACTGTGCATACCCGCCGGGGCTCTGCTTCGCCCAGGGTGAACTCCTCTCCCACGCAGAGCTCTTCCACCGCATAGGCGCCCGCTTCTCCCAAAAGCTTTTCGCCGGTCTCCTTGCCCAAAAGGAGGAAGGGGGTGCTCCGGCAGTGGATATTGCGCAGGTTGATCTGGGTGCAGCTGTTCTGATCTCTTGAGATCCGCAGGGCGGCGCCTGTGATATTCTCAAATACGCAGTCCTTCCAGAAAAGCTTTTCCCAGTAGCCGTCCATCACCTCGTCGGCGCAGGGGACATTTTTAAATTCCACATGGCTGAAGGTCAGGCCGCATTCCCGGGAGAGCACGGCGGACTTCCGCTGGCCGGAAAAGGCGCTTTCCACCAGCACAAAGGGCCAGCCGGGAGAGCATTTCGTGGTGTAGATGCCATAGTCGCCCCCCAGGAAGATCAGGTTTTCCATTTCGTTGCCCACATCAAAAATGCCTGCCTTGCCCTCTCCGATGTCGAAGACGCAGTGAGAGACAAAGCCGTGCTGGGCAAAATGGGCGCGCATAACAACGGCGGCGGGGTTCCCCTCCTCGATCTTGAAATCGATATTGGAAACGGCGCTGTAGAAGGTGCCGGGGTTGGCGTCCTGAATCTGTCCGGCGATTTTCGGCATATTTCCGGTAAACCAGAACATATACACGGCTTCGCCCTTGTCGTCCTCGGGGGCCTTCTGGAAGCCGGGAGTATTCTTTTTCAGTACGAATTTCGGGCGGGTCTCGCCAAAGCCGATCATGCGTACGGCTCTGGGCAGATAGACGGTTTCGCTGATGCTGTAAACGCCGGAGGGGATCAGTACGATCCCCCGGTGGTCGTGCTGCTTTACGCTGTCTAAAAGGTTTTGCAGCCTGTCAGTTACATCACAGATCCCGTTTTCGTCCGGGATCAGCCCTGCCGTGCTCAGCACCGCGGCCCTTGGGTCGTCCAGCTGCTGGGGATATACTGAGCCGGCATGGGCAAAACGATATTCGTTCATAAACAACTCCTCCTGAAAAGGCCAAAAATAGTTGATCTCTGCTCTTTATCCCTTCACGGCGCCGATGACGATGCCCTTGACGAAGTACTTCTGGAAGAAGGGATACACCACCAGAATGGGCAGAGCGCCCATGACGGCCACGGCCATACGGATCCCGGTAGAGGGAAGTACAAAGTCCTCGTTCTGCTGCAGGGTCTTCGCGGCCTCGCTGTTGCTCAACAGGAACTGCACGTCCAGAAGCATCCGGTTTAACAGCACCTGAATGCTGTAAAGCTTGTCGTCACTGATGTAGTAAAGTCCGTTGAGCCAGTCGTTCCAATAGTTGAGGCCTACCAGCAGGGCCAGGGTGGCAATAATGGGAATGGACATGGGCAGCACAACCTGCCACAGGATCCTCAGTTCTCCCGCACCGTCGATTCGGGCGGCCTCGATCACGGCGTCCGGGATATTGGTGGTGAAATAGGTGCGCATCATAATGACATAGAAGGCGCCCATCATCAGGTTGGGGAACAGAAGAGCCGCGATGGTGTTCTTGATGTGGAAGGTCTGGGTCCACATGATGTAGCTGGGCACCAGGCCGCCGTTAAAGAGCATGGTGAAGAACAGAAAGAATGCCAGAATTCCGCGGCCGGGCAGATCCCGGCGGGACAGGGGATAGGCAAACAGGGTGGTGATGGTGAGGTTTGCAAGCGTTCCCACAACGGTGACAAAGGCGGAAATGGCATAGCCGCGGAGAATATCGGTGGAGTCTACCAGCAGATATTTGTAAGCGGCGAAGTCGATCTCTCTGGGGAAAAAGCTGTAGCCGTACCGGATCAGGCTGGTCTCCTTAGTGAAGGAGGAAACGACCAGGAGAATAAAGGGGACGATACAGCACAGCACCAGAATGATCATGATCAGATTGGCGACGATTTGAAATCCTTTGCTGCGGTCTACCATACATTCTCCCTCCTTTAAAACAGCGCGTTTTCCTTGCTGAGCTTCTTCACCACGAAGTTGGCGGTGAGCACCAGCAGGAAGCCGATCAGAGACTGATAGACACCGGCGGCGGAGGCCATGCTGATATTGTTCAAGGACATCAGGCCCCGATACACATAGGTGTCAATGGTGTTGGTCACATCCAGCAGGGGTCCGGAGTTCATGGGCACCTGATAGAACAGGCCGAAGTCGGAATAGAAAATGCGGCCGATAGACATCAAGGTCAGCGTGATGATGGTGGGCTTTAAAGAGGGTAGGGTGATGTGTACCACCTGCTGCCAGCGGTTCGCGCCGTCGATCACGGCGGCTTCATAATAGCCCCGGTCGATGCCCACCAAAGTGGCATAGTAAATAATGCAGTTATAACCCAGGCCTTTCCAGATATGGACCAGGGTCAGAATATAGGGCCAGTATTTCGGCGTGGTGTACCAGGAGATAGGCTCCTTGCCGAACAGGGGAAGGATCGTCTTGTTGATAAAGCCGGAGTCTGTGCTCAAAAAGGCATAGGCAAGATAGCTTACCACCACGATGGAGATCAGAAAGGGGATCAGGATCGTAGTCTGATACAGCTTCTTCGCCCGGGTAGAGCGGATCTCGTTTAAGAGGATCGCCACCGCGATAGCGCAGACGGTACCTAAAACGATAAATACGATATTGTAAAGCAGGGTGTTGCGGGTGATGACCCAGGCGTCCTTTGTCTTAAACAGGAACTCAAAGTTTTTAAAGCCGATCAGCGGGCTTCCCCACATGCCCTTTCCGTAGTTGAACTGTTCAAAAGCGATCACGATACCCGTCATGGGGATATAGTTGTTGATGATGAGATAAACCGCGCCCGGTACCATCATCAGATACAGTGGCAAATAGCTCTTGAGCTTTTTCAGAAAATTGTGTTTTTTCGTAGTCACTCGGGTACCTCCTCATAAAATAGCCCCTGTATCAAAGAGGCGGAGCGGCTTGATGCCATGCTCCGCTTCTTTGTAGGGCAGGTCAGTTTTAAAGGGCACACACGCTGACCTGTGTGTTTTTACTTATTAGCGGCCAGCCACTCGTCAAGCTGCTTCTGCTTCTCGGCGATGATATCGTTGCCGCCGGCCTCTTCCAGCTCCTTCAGGAAAGCGGGCAGAGCCTCTGCGGGATCGATAGAACCGGTGGCCAGAGCGTTCTCATACTTGTTTCTCACATTGCGCACGGCCGTGACTTGATTGAGTACATTGGCGTTGTCCCAGGTGTAGCCGGTGGCGGGGGAGACAATGGCAGACTCGTTCCAGGCAGCGGTCTCCTCCCAGATGTTGGCAGGGTCACCTTCCCAAACGAAGGACAAAAACTCGTTGGGCCATGCCCAGGGATAGGCGGGATAGCCTACCGTGGTGCCGTCTACGCCCTCGGGATAGCGGATCACATTGTTCTCCTTGTCAGCAAACTCATAGTACTTGCCCTCGATGCCGTTGATGCAGATGTTCTCCAGCTCGGGGTTGATGTACAGCTCGTTGAGCACCTGAACGGTACGGCCGGGATTTTCGCTGTTGTGAGCCACATACCAGAGGATATCCACACGGTTGGTGGTGGTGTAAACAGGAGTCAGTGTGAACACCAGCATATCCTTGGTGGTGGAACGCTTCTGCTCCACTTCGATGCCGGGCTTGGTGTTGCAGAACTGGCCGAAGCCTCTGCCGGCAGCGATCTGGGTGGCGGAGGTGTCAGAGGTAGAAGAGGAATCCGGAGGGATCAGGCCCTTCTGTACCCAGTCGTAACGGCGTGTTACGACTTCCTTGTAATAATCAGAAGCGAAGTAGTTGACCACCGTCAGGTCATCGGGGTTGGTGCAGTCCACCAGAGAGCCCAGGTCGCCGCCCAGGTTGTCCTCGGTGTTCATAATGGTCATGTTGCCGCCGCCGGGCACTACAGGCCAGACATCCGGATACTTTTCCTTTACAGCCTCGAGCAGGGGAACCAGGTCGTCCTCGGTCTTGATGTTGCTGTAGTCCACTTCGGTGGCGTCAGCCATCTCCTTGACGCAGGAGAAGCCCCAGCTTACCGCGATCTCCTTGTTGGCGGGCAAAGCGTACTTTTTGCCCTGCAGGGAGGTGGTGGCCCATCTCTCCTCGGGGATCTGGGTGAGGATGTCGGGGCCATACTCGGGCAGATACTCGTCCAAAGCGACGATCTGGCCGTTGTTGATGGCGGACACGAAGATGTCACGGTTGTTGTACATCAGATCCAGCTTTTCGCCGGAGGAGAGCATCAGGTTCACCTGGTCAGGGTAGCTGCCGAAGCCTACGCGCATAATGTCCAGGGTGGTGTTGAATTTCTCCTTCAGAATGGCGGTAGCGGCGTCAGAGATTTCCTTACAGGCTTCGGTGGAAGCGTCGCCGGGGATCAGAAGCTTTACCGTGTAGGGCTCCTGGGTGCTGAAATCCTTCTCGCCGGTGCTGCTTGCTACAGCGGAAGAAGCGTTGGTGCTGTTCTCTGCGGCAGAAGAGGCGGGAGAAGAGGTTTCTCCGTTTCCGCAGCCTGCAAAAGCGGAGACCAGAAGGGCGCCGCTGAGCACTGCTGCCAGAAATTTCTTCATAAGGTTTTCCTCCTTTTTTTCTTCCGTTTGATTAATTTCACCCATTTCGGGCAGTAACACGGAAGGGTTTGCACCCATTTTATCTAATTTATGGAAAAATCTCTGCTTTTCCCGTGACTTTGAGATGTTCCGAAAATGACATTTTTTCAAAAAGCTCCCCAAAGCGGAGGGCGCTTTGGGGAGCTCTGGGCCGAAAGCTTACTCCTCTTTTCCGTTTTCCCTGCGGTATTCCGAAGGGGACATGCCGAATTCCTTTTTAAAGGCTTTGGCGAAATGGGAAAAATTCACATATCCCGCTTTGGACGCGATGATGCTGATGGAAAAGGAGGTGTTCAGCAGGAGAGACTTGGCGATTTTCATTCTCTCCTGCGTCAGATAGTCGCTTAAAGCGATTCCCATCTCTTTTTTAAAAAGGCGGGAAAGGTATTCCGGGTTCAGGTAGACTGCCTTGGCGATCTCCTGGCGGCCGATATTGCGGGGGAGATTTTCCTGGATGAAGCTCAGCACCCGGTCGATCTGAGTGCGTCCGCGCTCCAGCTCTTTTCCCTGCTTCTCCTCTACATATTCCGTGGCGAAATCTACAAATTCCAAAAGCTGGGGCAGAGAGGCGTTGGCGCTGAGCATGGCGTCATAGTCGAAGGTGTCCGTGAAGATTTCTCGTGCGCTCTCCTGGTATTCCCGGATGATGGAGAAGAACAGCTCCAAAAATTCCTCATGGAACCGGGAAAGGACCTCCCGGTTTAGGGCGCCCTGGTCCGCCAGAGAATTCAGATACCGGTGGATCTCCTCCCGAACGGCTTGAGCGGCCCCCTGGGACAACAGGCTTTTCCATTTGGAGAATTCGGGCTGAACATAGGGAAGGGGGGAATCGCTTTCCGAGAAAAGCAGCCCGGATTTTTTGGCCACATTATTGCGGTGCGCTTCCTGCAAGCGCCGGTATTCCTTCGGCAGTTCTTCAAAGACAACGGGCTCTCTCTGAAGATAACAGGACAGCTCCAGATGAAATTCCTGCCTGATGAATTCCACAAAACGCTCCAGGGCGTTTTTGACGCCCTCATATTCCTCCTCGGGGGAAAGCTCCCCCGAAAGGGCCAGGATCACATAGCTGTCCGCGTCCATGGAAAGGACGGTGGCCTTCTGGACAGAGGGATTCAGAAGCTCTTCGGCCACATTCTGAAAGGCATAGATCAAAACCCCGTTTTCAATGGGATCCATCTGCCAGAGCTGGATCTTCACCAGCGCGCAGCGGCAGGGGGATTTCTGCGTACAGGAAAAGCCGAAGGCTTCTGCCCGGGAGCAGGCTTCTCCGGCATGGAGCACGGCGCCCTGCAGGAAGTCCCGCAGAAGGTTCCTGCGAAAGTTCAGCATCTCCCGCTCGGCGCCCTGGCCCAGGGCGCTGTAGGCAAGAAGCGTCTGTTCCTCTGTCAGGCGCCGGGAGGCCTTTAAAATCGCTTCCTCGATGCTCTGATAGCTGGCCGGCTGGAGAAGATAGTCCACCGCCTCCAGCTTTAAAGCGGTTCTGGCATAGGAGAAGTCCGCGTGGGCAGTCAAAAAGATACATTTGGTTTCCGGAAAGGTATCCCGCACCCAGGATACCAGAGAAAGGCCGTTTTCTCCCGGCATTTCAATGTCGCACAGGAGAACCTGGATATTCTCCCGTTCCAGGATCTCTCTGGCCTCCTTCGCGCTGCACGCCCCGAAGGCGCCCTCCACCTTCAGCCGCGTCCAGTTGACGCCGGAAAGGATCCCCTGCACTACATCCGGCTGATCGTCTACAATCAGTACTTTCATCAGGGAGCTTCCTCCTTCTTCTCCTGGGGTTCGTTTTCTTCTGTGATGGGAAAGATCAGTTCAAACTCCGTGCCGGGCTGAAGGTTCCAGCAGGCAAAGCCGAAGCGCTCGCCGTACAGCAGATGAAGGCGCTGCCGGACGTTCAGGATCCCGATATGGTGTTCCCGGTACCCGAAGGAGACCGGGCCGTTATACTCCTTTAACAGCTCTTCGGAAAGGCCGGGACCATTGTCCTTTACGGCAATGTCCAGGCTGTCTCCCTCCTCCGAACAGAGCCTTCTGATCTCCAGAGAAAGCTCCAGAGGCCTGTCCGGCAGCATGGCGTATTTGCAGGCGTTCTCCACAAAGGTCTGCACACAGAGGGCGGGGATCAACGCGTTTTCCAGCCCCGGCTCTGTCAGAAGGGAGAAATGGATGACCTGGGAGGTGATGTAGCGCTGCATATTGATGTAGTTTTCCACATGGGAAAGCTCCGTGGTGAGAGGCACCCGGTCCTTGTTGTCGTGGAAAATGTAGCGCACATGGTCAGAGATCATCAAAATGGCGTTTTGTATTTTCTCATAATTCCGTTTCTCCGCCATGCCGTAAAGCGTCTTCAGGATATTCAAAAAGAAGTGGGGGCTGATCTGCAGCTGCAAATATTGCAGCTGGGCATACTGGTAGGAAAGCTCCTTCTCATAGGCTTCGATCTTCAAATTCTGCACCTGATCCATCATGCTGTTAAAGGAGGTGGACAGCTGCTTTAGCTCCTCTGTTTTCTGGTCTTCTGCAAAGCGCACGTCCATTTGCCCGGAATGGATTTTCTGCAGTGTCTGATCCATCTGCTTCATCGGCTGTAAATACCAGCGCTTGAGAGACAGGAAGAAAAGGGGAACTAACGCCAGCACCAGCAGGGAAAGTCCCAGGATCGCCCAGAACAGCTGGTTCATTTTCTGAAAGCTGATGGGGGAGGCCTCCAGAAAGACGATGTACATATCGGTGACGGTGGAATAATTCTGTACGATAAAATAGCCGGAGGAGAAATAGGAGGGGGCGCCGTCCGCTTTCAGCCGAATGTTTTTATCCTCCAGAAACCTCCGGGAGGTGAGGGGATTCCCTTTGCTGTCAGCGTAGAAGAGGATGGGGTCTTCCGGAAACCGGGCTGTGTCCTGGGGAAGCAGGGTCTGATCCAGGTCCAGAAAGCAGACGGTGCCGGCGTTTTTCACGAGAAATTCCCGGACAAGAAAATAGCGGTCCATGAGTTTGACCGGATGCCAGTCATAAGGGGCTTCCTCCCCCCAGCGGTCCCTAAGGTCGTACACATAGGCCCGCATGGCCTCACGCTCTTCATAGGTGGTGTGCTCGGTGGAGCAGGCGCCCTTGATCATATCGTTCTGCTCGGAGATCAGAAAAATGGAGGAAATGGAGGGCTCGATATTGATGAGCGTGCGGTATTCGTTCAATACATTATAGGAATAGCCGTAGGCATCCAGGGGGGGCTGAGGATAGAGCAAACGGTTGTGGTTGTATTCCTGGGCCCAATAGTTTGAAATGAAGGTGGCAATGCGCTCCACATCGTTATCCAGGCCGCTTTGATAGCGGTAGATGGTGCTTCGCCCATTGGACTCTATCTCTGTTTGCAGAGTCTGCAAGGAGAAAAAGAGCTGAATGATCTGCAGCACCAAAATAGGAAGGATGAACAGCAGGATCATAATTCTTTGAAGCTTGCGGATCGAGTAAAGCCTCTTTTTCACGCTGGCTCCTCCTTTTTGCCCTACCGGATATGAAAGGCCCTTTTCCGTTGCCGGGAAAAGACGGGAAAACCTGATTTGTTGTTATTTCATTATAGCATAGTGCCTTCTTGTCTTAACGGCCTCGTACTGTTCCTTTTATGACTTCGTTGTGTTCCTTTAATGACTTTTTGAAGGGCTGCCTCGGCTGAATACGACTGCCATTTTTCTCCGCAGAAAAAAAGGGAGAGGACGAACCGTTTCGGTTCGTCCTCTCCGGGGGATCTGAAAATAGGCTCTTTTATCGAAGGCCGCCGCGCCCTCAGGCCAGAGGAATCTCCACGCCCTCAATGGTGATGGACTGGATCTCATCCAAAGGAAGCATCTGGTCAAACCGGAGGACATACCAGCATTTCAGCTTTTCTCCCTGCTGTTTGGAGTCGCCGTGCACGCTTTGCATGTGGGTCTCCTTTTCCTCAAAAGTACCGGGACAGAAAAACTGTGTCCCGTCTTTTTTTGTGATCACGCAGGCAAGCTCCTCCAAATGGTTTTTTAAGGTTCTCTCATAGGGCTCTGTCTCAATTACCTGTTCCAGATCGGCTTCTCCGGGCTCTGCCGTATGCTTTACCATCATGGAAAGCGGAGAAATCGTGATTTCGTCTAAAGTGGTCTCTATGCCCTCCACGGATAAAACCTGTCCGGCGGGCAGCTCTGTGGAAAGGTCTTCGTAGCTGATATCGAATTTCAGCTCCCACTTTCCCTCGACCTTCTTTTCCCGCAGGAAACGATAGCGGTTGAACACAAGGGTGTCGATGGTCATAGTGGCTTCTCCCTCCGGGAAGGGTTCTTCACTCTCCCAGACCCGAATGATCTGAAGCGTATCGTCTCCCGGAGTGAAGTTCGTTGTGTAACCGCCTCCGGAGGAAAAGCCATCCAGAGCGCCGCTCATCTCCATTGCTTCATAGTCTATCTCCTGCTTTTCAATGCCCGGCATCGCTATGCTGGTCACTACCGTGCAGGTATACCGGTCCCGCAGGACAGAGTCCACCGTAACGGTAACGCCCTGATCAGTGGCGCTGACGCCTACCGGATGGCCCAGCTTTTCTACCAGTTCTCTATCAAGAGGCGGGGCGCTGCCGTCATTGCGAAAGGCCGGAGCAAAGGGGTCCTCCAGGCCTCTGAATATGCCGCTTGCCGCTCCCACTCCCACTGTCAGGGTCAGCACCAGCGCGGCGGCCAGGGTGACCATCAGGCCTCTTCGAATCCTTTTTGGCCTGCTCTCTTTGCTGTCATCAATCGCACTCAGGATCAGATCATCCTGAATATTCCCGATCGCGTTTAATAAATCTTCCTTTTTCACAGCAGAAAATCCTCCTTTTCCAAGTGAGTTTTCAGTTCTTTTCGCATACGAAACAGCAGAGATTTTATCTTGGACTGGCTCATTCCGTATTCTTTAGCCAGCTCCCGGATCGGGCTCAAATACCAGTAGCGTCGGATAAAGATATTTCTCTTGGGCTGAGTTTGAGCGTACAGAAAACGCTCAATGGCGTTTGTCAGCTCGGCGCTTTCCCCATATTCTTCCACACGGGTCACAGCGGGGATACACTCTTCCAGTTCGGAAAGGGCCAAAGGGATCTGTCCCTCCCCGCGTTTTTGAGCGTGAGACTCCTTCCGGCGGTTCAAAGAGGTATTGCGCACGAGCTTTCCGAGAAATGCCTGCAGTTTTTCCGGACGTCCCGGCGGGATCGCCCGCCACGCAGAGAAGTAGGCGTCGTTGACACATTCCTGGGCGTCCTCATCATTTTGCAGGATACGGTAGGCAATGGCGTAGCAATATCCGCCGTATTTTTCCTCTGTTGCGGAAATGGCCTTTTCAGACCGTTTCCAGTACAGCTCAATGATCTCCTGATCCTCCATGATGCCCTCCTTTTCTTCTAAGGGTACCCTGCCGATCTGCGGCGGGTGAAAGGCCTTTCACCTTTATACACAGAAAAAAATCCGGTTGGTTGCAAAAACGGAAATTTGATTTCAGGAAGTACTGATTCAAAACGGTTTTGGCGGGAGGCAAAATAACAGTGGCTTTTTCTTGAAACTCTGCTGTAGAGCGGATATAATAAAGAGGTGGAAAGGAGGACTTGGTATGATGTATCCATTTTTGACTCTTGATGACGGTACCGAAATCGTCCACTCGGAAATGCGCCCTGACAAAACGGTCAAAGTCTATCTGGAAAAGCCAGATGAAAAGGATTGCTTCCATCATGCTGTGTGCATCCTCCCCGGCTATGATTGGCAGGGTATCACCGGGTTTTCTGAGGAGGATATCGCCCGCTATCAGGAAATTGTCCAATCTACGGCGCATTTGATTCTGCAATTTGCTCAGGATGGGGGCTTTGACAGAACCGCAGGTTTTTAAGATTGGCTCTTATTGGGTGTACTTTTGGGCAAATAAAAGTGACCCGCTGGAACCAATCCATGTTCATGTATCGGAGGGTGCGCCCTCTGAGAATGGTACTAAGATTTGGATTACAACAGCGGGAAAATGTTTCCTATGCCATAATCATTCTCAAATTTCAGAGCGGACGCTTCGGAATATTATGAGGATCATTGAAGCACGCAGCGCCGAAGTGATTGAAAAATGGCAGGGCTATTTTGGCTCTGTTATGTATTATTGCTGATAGCTATGCAGTTAGGATTTCGTGAAGAAAGTAAAAAGGGCTGATTGCCGATTATCGGCACAGCCCTTTTCTTTTGCCTGTTCTCAAAAATCTTTTACAGTAGAAAGAAAAGCGGTAACGGTAAGCGATGGGCAAAACATTCGCTCACTCGGTTTTCAGGCAGCTCTCCCACTCGGCCCCTTTGAAACCCACAAGGACAAAGTCGTCGCCGATCAAAAGAGGGCGCTTGACCAACATTCCGTCTGTGGCGAGAAGCCGCAGCATCTCGTCCTCGCTCATACCGGGCAGCTTGTCTTTCAACTCCAAGGACTTATACAGCAGCCCGCTGGTGTTGAAAAACTTTTTCAGAGGCAGTCCGCTGCGCTTTTGCCATGCCGCCAACTCCTCATGGGCAGGGTTTTCCGTTTTTATGTCCCGGAGGACATACGCAATCTGATTTTCGTCCAGCCATTTTTTCGCCTTCTGGCAGGTGCTGCACTTTGGATAGCAGATAAAGGTCATCTTTTCAAGCTCCTATTCTAACGACGCTGTGAATGTAGTGATAGATTTTAGAAAAACAACAGATCATTCCCGCTTGTCTTTCGCTTTTATGAATTCGAGGTGAGCACATATTTTGCCTGTCGCAAGATAACGGGTATAAGGACCGTCATGAAAGCAGTTCAATAAGTTCATGCTCATTTTACCACATCTCCCGTAAAATAACAATCGACTGAGCTGTTTCCGAAGCGGCAATAGCGCAGGCTGCGTTGGATATTGCGCTGTGCCGGTACTATTTTAGCCCCTCGCTTCATAGAAATGAAGTAGTTTCTGGAAGCGAGGGGTGTTTCTATGTCCAACCATGTGATCGATGACAGAGCCACGCGCCTGGGGGAATATATCGTAGAGCACAAGGCCACAGTTCGCTGTGCAGCCAAGCAGTTCGGCGTGAGCAAAAGCACGGTACATAAGGATGTATCCCAGCGGCTTCGCTATATTGACTCCGGGCTTTATCGGGATGTAAAGCATGTGCTGGCGGTGAATAAGGCCCAGCGCCATATTCGGGGCGGGCTTGCCACCAAGCGGAAATACGAGTCCAGAAAATAAAGGAAGGCACGGCGCAAAGCAAAGCGCAATCAGAAGAGGGTGCAGATGTGTGCAAAAAAACAAATGATGCGAGCCATTCCAAATGGCCCGCATCGTTTGTTTCTGTGGGCTGCCCTTTCCGGCAGTCCGTTTTGCCTCTGAAGCGATGACGAAGGCAGGCGTCAGCCTTCGCCCTGGATCACCTTAATGGGGTCGAAGGAAACTCCGTCCTTTTTGACCTCAAGATGCAGATGGGGGTCTTCCGCCGATTCCATGGGAACGGCAGTGATGACGCCCAGCTGCTGTCCCTTGGTGATCACATCTCCCTGCTTCACCTGAAAATCCTCGCCCAGACCGCAGTAGTAGAAATCAAAGTCACCGTGCTCTGCCCACACCACATTTCCCAGCATCATGTCCGTGTATACGCCCTTTACGATGCCGTTTCCGCAGGCGAGCACTGCCTCGCCGTTCTGTGCGGTGAGGTCTGCTCCGCTGTGGATCCGCCAATCCTTCATGGTCTTGGAATAGACGGGAGCTCCGGCGCTGTAGGCGCAGGCGATTGTCTGGGCCTCCAGAGGATAGATCAGCTCTTCGCTTCGCTCATAGAGCGGAGCGGTGGTTTTTTCCGCGTCCGGAGAGTCGTCCTCCGTCTGGGAGGGCTCCTTTACGCCCACATTTCCCAGGGTCTCCAGGGCAGAGCTTTCCGGTAAAGCGGAGCTTGTGGAGGAAGCGTCCTGCCGGGTCACAAGCTCTGGGTCCTCCTGTTCCTCCGGGGAGAGGGAAGGGGTCTGCTGGCCTTTTCGCACATCCCTATTCTGCTGTTCCTGAAGCCCGGACTGGTTCACGGCCTGGCCCGCAGCTTCACCTTGGGGCTCCAGATATTCCTGTACGGCGTCATAGGTGCTCCACGCGGCAATTCCGATGGCTACCAGACAGATCGCCAGAGCCAGATAAAATCCGCCGCGTCTCGATTTGTCATTTGAATATCGCTTTGGGTTCATCAATAAAACTTCCTTTCGGATAAGATACGGAAACCTGTGCCTTTATTGTGGGCGCGGGCCGGGAACTTTATGCGTTGTCTCCCAAAAAGAATCCGAAAGGGTTTTCCGCAAAAGGAAGCAGCGCCGACAAAATGCCGGCGCTGCTTCCTTTTAGCTTGAGGGGTATTATTGAGGAGGGTAGAACATGTATCTCAAGAATAGGTGCGGTCCAATTCTTTTGAGTACGATATCATTATATCCGAAGAGCAAAAAAAGTTGTTAAGGCGCTGTGAATAAAGATTGAAATAATTCCGGAGGTTTTGTGAATTCTTGCTTAACAGGGAGAAATACAGCGAAATTCTTTTTCAGTTTAACGGAACAAATGTTTGCGTTTTTCCAAAAGAAATGCTATACTGAATACAAATAACAGATACCGGACAGGAGAGAAGCCCGGTGAAAAAGAAACGGACTTCCTCCTTTTGGGTAGACAGCGGCGTTTTATGCCGCGCTCTGCCTTTCTTAACATTTCGGAAAGGAAAGTGGTCATATTATGGAACGCTTGACGAAAAGCCAGCAAAAGGTATATGATTTTCTGCGCAGGGAAGCTCCCCGCGGAGTGCCGCCCACGGTGCGGGAGATCTGCGCGGCCACAGGCCTGCGTTCCACCTCTACCGTCCACGCCCATCTGAAAACGCTGGAGCGCCTGGGCTATATCAGCAGGGAGGCCGGGCTCAACCGGTCCATCCGCATTGAGGGCAGCGAGGCCACGGCCCAGGTGCCGATTTTGGGTAAGGTGACGGCCGGGCTTCCCATTCTGGCGGTGGAAGAGGTGGAGGGCTACATCCCCTTCCCGGAAAAGGCGGGGAAGGAGCTGTTTGCTCTGCATGTACAGGGCCTCAGTATGCGGGACGCCGGGATCCTGGATGGGGACTATGTAGTCGCCCAGCGCACTCCCACAGCGGAGGACGGAGATATCGTGGTGGCCATGATTGAGGATGAGGCCACGGTAAAACGGTTTTTCCGGGAAAAGGACGGCGTGCGCTTACAGCCGGAAAATCCGGACTTTGAGCCCATCTATTCCAGAGAGGTCTTTATTCTGGGCAAGGTAGTGGCGGTGGTGCGGTATTATTGAGACGATTTTTGAATGATTCAGGCGGCGAAGGTTCCTTCGCCGCTTTTTATCTGAAAAATTTTTTGCGGGGGTATTGACTCAAACACGGTGTCGCCCTTTATACTGGCAGCAGAGAAAGAGAAAGGGGGAAACCCTGATGGAGGAACGGATGACCGTCACTCAGGTGTCCAGAGAATACGGCGTATCCGCCAGGATGCTTCGCCACTATGAAAAAGAGGGCCTGATCTCCAGCGAGAGGAAAGAAGGGTACGCTTACCGCATGTACAGCGAGGAGGCCATCCGACGCCTCAGGCAGATCCTTATGCTCAGAAAGCTGCGGGTTTCCCTAAAGGAGATCAAGGAGATCCTGGAGGACCCCAGCTCTGCCGCTGCCATTTCCATATTGGAGGAAAAGCTTTCCGGGCTCAGCGAGGAGGCGAGGGCTCTTTCAGCCGTTCAGGAGGTCCTGACTCAATTCCTCCTTGCGCTGAAGGATGGGGCGCTGCTGCCGGCGGGAGAGGTCCTGCTGGCTGATGAAAAGCTTTTGCGTTTAGCGGATTCACTTTCTTTTTCTCCAACAAAAATGCAGGGAGAAAGGAGAAAAGCAATGGAAGAAAATTTTGAGAGAGCGCAGCAGACAAGAAATGTGATGGAAGATGTGCGGATCGTCTACTTGCCTGCCGCCACCGTGGCGTCGGCTCATGTGATCGGAGATGACCCGGAGGATCGGGCAGGAGTGATGATCGCTGATTTTGTCCGGGAGAACAGGCTTTGGGAAAAGCATCCGGGTCTGCGGCTCTATGGGTTTAACCACCCCAACCCCACAGACGAGACCGGGTATCACGGCTATGAGTTCTGGGTGACGATCCCGGAGGATCTGGAGGTTCCCGCTCCTTTGGAAAAGAAACAGTTCGAAGGCGGGACCTATGCCGCCCATATGATCCGGATGGGAAACTTTCAGGAGTGGGCCTGGCTTGATCGATGGGTCACGGAAAGCGAAGAATACACAGCCGTGGGAAAAGAGGGCCCGGAGACCATGTACGGCTGTTTAGAGGAGCACCTGAATTATCACGACCATATTCGACAAACGCCTGAGGGAGAACCGAAGACCGATCAGTTGGATCTGCTGATCCCCGTGAAGCGAAAATGATCCCGCCAAAAAAGAGCGCATGGAAGCTTCCATGCGCTCACCTCTCTCTCAGGTCTTTTCCGGGGGTCCTCCTTCCCCGGGCAGACCCTGCTGGGAGGGGGATGTCTGAGAAGGCTCCTCCTCGGGAGCGGGCTTTGGCAAGTGAGGATCCTTAGGGTCGATGGATTTTTCCTTCAGCCGCGCTGTCACTGCGTTTCGAAGCAGCTGATAGATCACGGCGGTGAGAGGAGTGCCGACGAGGATCCCCGGGATGCCCAGGATTCCACCCCAGAACAAAATGGCGAACAGAGTCCAGACGGGAGGCAGCCCGATGGAGGAGCCAACCACTCTGGGATAGATCAGATTGCCCTCGATCTGCTGTAAGCACAGCAGGAAGATGAGGAAGATCAGGGCGTTGATGGGATGCACCAGCAGGAGAATAATCACCCCAACCGCCGCGCCGATATAGGCGCCCAAAATGGGAATCAAAGCCCCCAGCGCCACCACGGAGGAGATCAGCAGGGCGTAGTCCAGCCCCAGCAGACTCATGCCGATATAGCAAAGGCCGCCTAAGATCACACACTCCGTCAGCTGGCCCCGGATAAAGGAGAAAAATACCCGGTTGGAGAGAGCGCCTACCCGGCTGATGTGTTTGGCCGCAGAATAGGGCAGAAAGGCAAGCAGCGTGGCCTTGATGCTTTTGAGCAGCTTCTCCTTCCCGAACAGCATATAGATGGAGAAGATAAAGCTCATCACGGCGGTAAAAATGCCGGAGGCCACATTGAAGGTGACATTCATCAGGGATGCAAGAAAATCAGTGGTCACCCGGGTGACATTGGAAAACAGGGAGGTCCAGTTGAAGCCCTTCAGAAAATCCTGTATAAAGGTAAGGTCGTATTTCGCGGCGAAGCCGTTGATCCATTTGATGGCTGCGTTGGCGTACACGGGCACAGTCTCCCGGGCTGTTTCCGCGATGGTGCTCATGGACTGGATCAGCCCGGGGATGATGAAGCAGGTAATGAACAGGACCACGCCCAGCACCACCATGTAGGCAAGAAGGATAGAGAGCGGCCTTCTGAGCTTTTTCCAAAGAGGAGATTTACATTTTTGAAAGGGGCGAAAGGCGAAGTCCTCGAAAAAGTGGACGAACACATTGAGAATATAGGCCAGGACGATCCCGTAAATGGCGGGCGAGGCGGTGGACAGGACCGTGCTCAGAGCGCTCCACACCCGGCCTGCATTTAGGATCAGCAGTACCAGGAAAGCGCCGAAGCTCAAAAGAATGATCCCGTTTCGCAGTACCTTCTTTTCGTCCCGCAGACTTCTGCCGATATCACGCAGCCGCATCCATGATCTCCCCTTCCAGAATCAAAAGTGGACCGAATTTTATGAATAAAAACGATTGGTAAGCGCCGCTGCACAGGCGGGAAGTAGGCCGCGGCTTTGGAGAAAACGCAGAATGGTAAACCTCTCCCGGATCTCCATGGCGTGCAGCACGCTTTCGCAGAACAGCTCTTTAGAGATCCCCAGCTCCTTGGGAGAGCTGGGCGCGCCCGCCGCCTGCAGCGCGGAAAGGATCTTCTCCCTGTCCGGCGGGACGAAGCCCTCCGGCAGCTCCTTTTCCGCCAGCTCATAGAGAGAGGCGGAGACCACCGCGGCGGCCGCCACGGAATTCCCGTGGAGGGGGTGTTCCTTTCCCTCATGCAGGTACATGACCTCCCAGTAGTGGGAGAAGTGGTGCTCCGCGCCGGAGGCGGGGCGGGAATTGCCCACTAGTCCCATGGCAACTCCGGAAAGCACCAGGGCCTCTGTCACATATTTTACCGCGGTTTCGTCCCGGTTTTTCAGGCCCACCGCGTTTTGAGTACATTTTTCCACAGCCCGTTCCATCAGGGCCACGGTTTCGGGACAATAATATTCCCCGTGAAGGTTCCGGGCAAGCCGCCAGTCGCATAGGGCGGTATATTTTCCCACAATATCCCCGAAGCCCGCGGTAAGCATTTCCATGGGGGCGTTTTTCAGCACGGCGGGATCGGCCACGATGGCGGCGGGAAATACTGCGGGCTTGGTGATCTTTTCCCCGTTTAAGATCAGGGGGGAAACGGTGGAGGCGAAGCCGTCCATGGAGGGGGCGGTGGCCGCAATCACATAGGGGATCCCGGTGCGGGCGCTGAGCAGTCTCGCCGTGTCGTTGAGGGTGCCGGACCCCACGGCCAGGATCAGGTCATCCTCCGGCTCCATGGCGGCCAGAGCGGAGCCCAGGGTCGCTTCGTTTGGCACCAGAGTGGGGGAGCCGGGAAAAATACGGCAATGGAAAGAAAAGCTTTCCGAGGAAAGCAGGGCGGCGATCTCCTCTCCCGCGGCCGCAAAGGTGTTTTCGTCCGCCAAAAGGAACACCTGAGAGGCGGAAAGCTCTTTGACCACCTGGGGGAGCGCTTTCAGACAGCCGCTTTCGATGAGGAGCTTCCGGATCCCCACGCTGTGTTCTCTCCCACAGGAGCAGGAAAAGGAGAGCCCGGCAAAATCCTGGGGGGCAAGCTTTATAAGGTCTATCATGCTGCGTCATCCTTTCTTTTATCCCTCTTTTCCGAAAAGAAAAGGCCTCAGGTCTTTTTGAGAAATACCGTTTTGCACCGCTGGCAGGTCACCTGGATCTTTCCCCGTCCCCGGGGGGCCCGAAGCCGCTGCCTGCAGGAGGGGCATTTGAAATACTTATACTGGCCTCTTTCCTTCCACTTCCTTTTTTGCAGGCGAAGCCAGCCTTCTATGGGGTTCCACACCTTTAAAAAGGCGGAATATTCCCGCTGCCTTGCGGGGATATTCCGGGAAAGGATACGAAACAGGGCGTAGAAGTAGAGAACATCCGCAATGAGAAACAGGGGCCAGAAGAACAAGCGCCCCAACAGGGAAAAAAGCAGCCCCACGACCAGCAAAAAGAGGCTCAATTTGTCGCTTCCGTAACGGCCGTACAGGAATTGCTGAAGCTTCTGGAGCAGCATCAAGATCCTTCCTTTCTGTAAACTTCAGAGCGTTTGGGCCCTGAAAATTTCTTGCAGATAACAGCAGCTGACGCCGCGGTTATTTCTATTCAAATCAAGTATACTTTGCTTTTTCCTTTTTTTCAACTGCGCTGTCCCCCTTTCCCAGGAAATTTACATTTCGTTAGCAATTTAGTGAAAGAAAGAGTAAAGGTCAAAAATAACAATCATTCTTATATTGCTTTTTCCAGTTTTATGGGTTATACTAGGCGTAAAGGATCACCTCGGATAGCGTCTTTGGCGCTTATCACAGGGAAAACCACTTAAACGAAGGAGAAATTGTGTATGGACAAGCTCAAGGGAACGAAAACAGAGGCCAATTTGATGGCGGCTTTCGCCGGGGAATCTCAGGCTAGAAACAAGTATTCCTATTACGCTTCCAAGGCAAGGAAGGACGGTTATGTGCAGATCGCGGAGATCTTTGAGGAGACCGCCAACAACGAGAAGGAACACGCGAAGATGTGGTTCAAGCTTTTAAACGACGGCGTGGGCGATACCTTAAATAATCTGGAGGACGCCGCAAACGGAGAGAATTACGAGTGGACCGATATGTACGCAGGCTTTGCCAAAGTGGCAAAGGAGGAGGGCTTCGATGAGATCGCCAGGCTGTTTGAGGGCGTGGCAAAAATCGAAAAGGCTCACGAAGAGCGTTACCGCAAGCTTGCCGCCAACATCAAAGACGGCCTGGTATTCTCCAAGGACGGCGACGTGATCTGGCAGTGTGCAAACTGCGGCCATATCGTCATCGGGAAGAAGGCCCCGGAGGTCTGCCCCGTGTGCGCTCATCCTCAGGCCTATTTCCAGATCAAAGCGGAAAATTATTGAGAAAAAGCTCGCTGTAGGTCAGCGGCCAAAAAAGGGACGCCAAGGGAGAGGCTACATAAGGAAGTAGCCTCTCCCTTTGGCTTTGTAGTCAGCCAGAATGATTGAATTTGTAGGAAAATCAATACATTTGGAGGATTACAAAATGGAAAACAGGCTTTGCAACGAGAAGAATAGTTTATGGAATGAAATACGCGGCGATTAGTATTTGCCTTGCTTAGAATTACCAAAAGAAGAAAACAAACCTATCGGTATATACAGAAGCGGAATATTAGTCCCACAGGAGGAAACGAAGTGAAAAAATTATATAAAAAAAGCGAAATGCTATTTGCGATTACTTGGATAGTGATTTACTGCGTTTTGCAATCTTTGGCAAATCCATTGAACGATTATATTGGTATTCCATATATTGTGAGTGCTGTTTTTTGTGTAATACAGGCAATACTTCTTTTCGGCTTTATCTGGAAAAACGGGTTGTTAAGCCAATTTGGTCTTTGCAAATCTTCTGTATCTGCCAATCACTTTCTTTTCTATATTCCCTTGGTTGTTTTAGCTACAACGAATTTTTGGAACGGAACTGCATTTACTTTAAACCCAGCGGGTACTGTTTGCTACATACTGTGTATGCTTTGCGTTGGATTTGTAGAAGAAATAATTTTTCGAGGGTTTCTCTTTAGAGCGATTGCAAAAGATAATGTCAAATCCGCCATTGTCATTTCAAGCATTACCTTTGGTTTGGGACATATACTAAACTTGGTAAATGGAAGCGGTATGGAGTTGACTGAAAACCTGTTTCAAATTACAGGAGCGATTGCAATTGGTTTTCTGTTTGTCATTCTTTATTATCGTGGCGGCAGTTTGCTGCCCTGTATTATTACTCACTCTGCAATTAACATTACAAGTGTTTTTGCAAATGAAAACGGGCTGACGGCAGAAAAGCGTATTATTTTCCAGCTAATACTGCTTGTGATTGCTGTTACCTATGCGCTTATCCTTACCAAAACGCTCCCCAAAAGCAAAGCGTGAATACAAAGCCTTTGGGGTACTCTCCGTAAGAAAGGTGCCCCAAAGGCCCTTTTTAGTTGTTAGCTGTCAGCAGTTAGTTGTTAGAAAAGCCCTTAGAGTCCTTAGCGCCCCTTAATTCTAAGGGGCAATCGTGTCCCTGCGGGGGGGAAGATTTCCAGTGGCAATCGTTCTGACCCGTCCGAGCCGGGAGGCGAGAAAGGTGAGACGGTGTCAGCGAAGCTGACTGAGAGGGCAGGCTTTTAGTTGTTAGTTTTTAGTCGTTAGTTGTTAGAGAAGTCCCTTGACCTTATCTAACAACTAATATCTAACATCTAACAACTACCAAGGAGAAGGGCGCGCCCTTTCCCTTGACCTTATCTAACAACTAATATCTAACATCTAACAACTACCAAGGAGAAGGGCGCGCCCTTTCCCTTGACCTTATCTAACAACTAATATCTAACATCTAACAACTAATTAACCAAACACACCGCCGTTTTTCCCTGCAATAATTCCTCTCCGCCAACATATTTTCTGAGAAACTTCTCATTGCCAGCATTTTCTGCAAGAAGGCTTTCCACACCCGGCTTTCTTTTTTCCACTGCAATACTGTAAGATGATCTTGGCGAAAAGTTTTTTGAGTTTCCTGAAAACATATTGCGCATTTTGCACTTTTCCGGTATATTGCTTTTTGTAAAAGGAAAATACAGGAAAAGAGTCTTTACCATGAAAGGAAAAATTGTCCGCTTTTTGAAAGGAGAAACAGTGCTGTGCGCTGCCCTGCTGTTAGCGGCGCTTTCCCTGCCGCTGGTCCCTCCGGACAGAGAGTACCTCACTTACATAGATTTTCGCGCTCTCTCGATTCTCTTCTGTCTGATGGGTGTGATGGCGGGCTTGCAGGAGACAGGCGTTTTCCGGTGGATCGCCCAGGCGCTTCTTTGCAGGGTGCGAAAGTCCGGACAGCTTTTGTGTCTTTTGGTGCTGCTGTGCTTCTTCTCCAGCATGGTGATCACAAATGATGTGGCCCTCATTACCTTTGTCCCCTTTACCTTGACTGTGCTGGGGATGATGGGGGAGGAAAAGAAAAACCGGCTGCTGCTTCCCACCCTGGTCCTGCAGACCGTTGGGGCGAATCTGGGCAGTATGCTGACCCCCATCGGGAATCCGCAAAATCTGTATCTTTACGGGAAAGCGGGAGTATCCCTGGGCTCCTTTGTCCTTCTGATGCTGCCCTATACCTGCATTTCTCTTATTTTGCTTTTGCTTTGCTGCGTCTGGTTCTCCAGAGGCTCAAGCGGCCCGATCCAGGTCTCCTTTGAAGAGCGAGTACAGCTTTCCGGAAAGGGTGGGCGGCTTATAGGATTTTTCTTTCTCTTCTGCCTTGATCTGCTTACTGTTGCAAGGCTCGTTCCCTATGGCGCCGCCCTGGCTGTCACCGCGGTCGGCCTGCTGTTTCTGGACAGGTCCGCTTTTTTGCGCATCGATTACAGCCTGCTTCTCACCTTTGCGGGCTTTTTCATCTTTATCGGAAACATGGGGAGGCTTCCTGTCTTTTCCGGTTTTCTGCAAAACATCGTTTCCGGGCATGAAATTCTTACGGGCGTTATCGCAAGTCAGATCATCAGCAATGTGCCGGCGGCTCTGCTGCTTTCCGGATTCACGGAGAATCTTCAGCTGCTGATTATCGGCGTGAATATCGGGGGCTTAGGCACGCTCATCGCCTCTATGGCAAGCCTCATTTCCTATAAGTTCCTGGCGCGGGAGGAAGGCGCGGAGAAGGGCAGATATTTTCGTCTGTTTACTTTAGTCAACCTTCTCTTCCTGGCGGTTTTACTGCTGGCCGCGTATTTTTGGGGCTGAGCCGCCGCAGAAGCGCATCGTGGAAAAAGGATTATACTGGCGAAAAAAGGAAAGGAGCCTGTGCCGTGAGCAAAGGAGAAAAAGGCAGATTTGCCCCCAGCCCCAGCGGGCGGATGCACCTGGGGAACCTGTTCTGCGCCCTGCTTGCCTGGCTTTCGGCCAGAGCGGAAAACGGGAGCGTCCTGCTTCGGATAGAGGACCTGGACCCGGACCGGTCCAAGAGAGAATACATCCAGCTTTTGGAGGAGGACCTTGCCTTTCTGGAGCTTGATTTCGACGAGGGAGGAAGCCGGGGCGGGCCTTTGGGGCCCTATTCTCAAAGCGAGCGCGGCGCCTATTACGAAAGCCTTTTTCAAAAGCTCGACGAAAAGGGGCTTATCTACCCCTGCTTTTGCACCAGGGCCCAGCTGCACGCCTCCCAGGCGCCCCACGGCCCGGAGGGCGACCCCATCTATTCCGGGGCCTGCCGGGGCTTATCCCCCCGGGAGATCCGGGAAAAGGAGAAGCTTCGCTCCCCGGCCATGCGCCTAAAGGTCCCGCAAAAGCGGATCACCTTTCACGACGGCCATTACGGGGAGATCTCCCAAGACCTTTCCAAAGAGTGCGGAGATTTTATTCTGAGGCGGTCTGACGGGGTGTTCGCCTATCAGCTGGCGGTGGCGGCAGACGACGCCGCTATGGGAGTTACCCAGGTGGTACGGGGGAGAGACCTGCTGTTTTCCACTCCAAGGCAGCTGCTGCTCTACGAGCTTTTGGAGCTTCCGGCGCCGAAATTTTTCCATACGCCTCTGCTGCTTTCTCCAGATGGGAGAAGGCTTTCCAAGCGGGACGGGGACATCAGCTTGGAGGCACTGATGAAGCGGGGCTTCACAGGGGAGGACATCGTGGGCCGCCTGGCTTTTCTTGCCGGACTTCTGGACCGGCCGGAGCCTGTTTCTCCCCGGGCGCTTGTTCCCCTGTTTTCCTGGGAAAAGGTGCCTCTTGAGGATATCAGGATCCCCAAAGGGCTTTTTGAAAAAACTGAAAAGGTACTGCTGCAAAACATATAGTTTTGCGGCAGTACCTTTTCAGCGTGTTTTTACAAGATGTTCCACTGGGAAGGTTCTTCAGAAACAGTGTCCCATCTGTTTCTTCTGATCTCCTTTATTTTCAGTTGTGTTTCAAGCCAAAGGAGGATATCTTCAAACACCTCGTCCCTGCAAGCCTCGTTCAAAAGCTCGTGACGCATATCGGGATAGCGTTTCAGGCTGACATTTTGATTTCCTGCATTGATCAGCATCCGGGCCACCTGCGCCGGACCCTTCCCGTAGTTCCCAACGGGATCCTCTTCCCCGGCCAGAAGCAGGACGGGGAGCCATTTCGGAACTTTTTTTGCCCACTTCCGGGAATTTACCTCACTGAGGCCGCAGAAGAGGTCGTAATACCCGGCGGCGGTGAAGGGAAAGCCGCAGAGGGGGTCCTTTTCGTAGGAAATGCAGGTCTCCTCTACCGTGGAAAGCCAGGCGAATTGATTGACCGGGTTTTCAATGCGCTTGTTATAAGTGCCGAAGGCCAAAGCGTCAAGCTTTTTTCCCACTGTGCGGGGGCCGAGAAGATTTTTTTGCAGGGAAGCCAAAGCCTTTCCTACAGGGACGCCGGGGTTTTTCCCCATAGTGCCGCAAAGGACACAGCCGGAAAGCATATTTCCCCAGCGCATGAGAAAAGAACGGCAAAGGAACGACCCCATGCTGTGGCCTATGAGAAAGCAGGGCAGTCCGGAAAGGGTCTTTGACACATCGGAAAGCAGCAGAAGAAGGTCGTTCACTGCATGCTCCCATCCCTTTTCATCTGCAAAATGCCCCTGGGTTTCAGCGGAGCGGCCATGGCCTGCGTGGTCGTTCATGCAGACGGCAAATCCATGCTGCGCTAAAAAAGAGGCGAATTCGTCATATCGTCCGCTGTGCTCTGCCATGCCGTGGGCAACGATCAGGAGCGCCTTAGGGTTTTCTCCTGTCCAAAGCCTGGAAAAAATCTTTCCCTTTTGGCTTGAAGAGGGGCGGAACCACTCTTTTTTCTCGATCATTTTATATTCCTCCGTGTTGAAGCATGAAGCTAAAATAGATTAAGACACCAGAAGGGCTTTCGGTAAAATACTTTCTGGAACGGAGCGCTTTCCCGATGGATGATGACTCCCGGCATCATGGAAAGCTCCTGGGCGTCTCTTGCTCCGCATAAAAGAGCGGAGAGGTCGTGGATGTCCAGGGTGACATCCGGTGCTTTTTGCGCTTTTTGCACCAGGTTTTCTTTTCCCGGCGCAAACTGAAGCTGCCATACGCCCCGGTTCTGCTCTAAAATGGGGTCGGTCACCTCCAGAATGAGCTCCCCCGAGTCCCGACAGCGGCAGTGGGAAAGCACCGTTTCCAGATGAATAACCCGCACCATGCCGTTGGGGAAGGCGTCACACTGGGTTTGGGCCATATCCGACAGAAAAGAGATGGGGTTAAAGGCAAAGGGCGTCGTGAAGCGCAGCGCCCGGTAATTGGCGATAAAAGCCGTCTTTACGAAGCGCAGAAGCGCCTGCAGAGAACGGGCGTCGGAAAAAAGCAGACCGTTTTTCATGGGAAAATCCAGGGTGCAGTTTAAGACATCGTTTTCTCCGTGGCAGATGAGAAAGGAGCGGGGCGAGCCCGTTTCATCCCGCCAGAGGAAAATATATCTCTTCTGGTCGAGAAGGTTTTCCTTCAACTCGGAGTTGTATTCCCTGCGCAGGCAGGAGAGATTCAGGTTTTGGGAATACCGGTTATAGATCTCCAGCAGAGGAGAGAGGTCGTCCCCCGGGAACAGCTCTTCCACGCTCCCGCCTGCATCCGGAAGATCAAGGGTGGAAATGGGCACGGTCCAGGTTTGGAGCAGGCCGCCGTTTTCAAAGCCGAACTGCCGGTAAAAGGCCGTGCTGAAGGGGTAGAGAAAAGCAAAGCCAAAGCGCCTTTCATATAGGCTTTTAAGCGCCTTTTCCATGCAGGCCCGCACACCGCCCATGCGCCGGTAAGGGGGCAGGGTGGCAACGCCCCCCACGCCTGCCATGGGCAAAACTGCCCCGTCGAATCGCGCCTCATAAAAGCTTAGATCAAAACAGCTGTAAAGGGTTTTGCCGTCGTCGGAATAGGCGCCCCAGGTCTCTTTTTTGGCCTCCTTCTCCGCGCTTTCCGGCTTTTGGAGATCTTCCCGCTCTTTTTCCGGGTCAAATCCGCCGTGGAAGGCCACCGCCATGGCTCTGTGAGCCTCAAAAAGCTCAGACTGGTTTAGTTTTCTGACCTGCATGGCTATTCCTCCTTTTTCTGAGAGAGGGAAAAGATGATCTCTTCCAGCTCCCCGGCAGTCTCAGCCAGGTGTTTCGCCCCGTTTTCCAGAAGCTCCTGTTTCCCACGGAAGCCCCACAGCACGCCGCAGGGGTCCATCCCGGCGTTATTTCCCGTCTGCATATCCACCCCGCTGTCTCCCACATAGAGGATCTCCCGGGGAGAGAGGTGAAACTCTTTCGCAATGGAGAGTGCCGCGGTGGGATCAGGCTTTTTTGGGACGTTTTCCTGCTGCCCCTGAATATGGTGGAAGGTGTCCGGGTAAAGACTTTCGGCCACGTAGCGGGTCATATTGTCCGGCTTGTTGGAGAGCACCCCCAAAAGCAGACCCTCCTTTTTGAGACGGGCGAGCAGCTCAGTTAAGCCCTCATAGGAGGTCACAAGCTTCATGGGATCGCTTTCGTAGAGCCGGTCATATTCTTTCCTAAGGCTGCGGAACTCTTCCTCTGAAAAAGTGGCTCCCACTTTTTGAAGCATCCGCCGAAGCAGTACATCCGCCCCGTTTCCCACCAGCGTCTTATAGGTCTCCGCCTCAATGGGAGGCAGGCCGAAGCTTTGAAGGGCAGTGTTCCCAAAATAGGCGATGGAATACAGGGTGTTGGCCAGCGTCCCGTCCAAATCGAAAATACAGGCCCGGTAATTTGTATCCATAAAAGGCACGCTCCTCGTATAGTTGTTAGCAATTAGTTGTTAGTCGTTAGAAAGGGCGCTTGGCTCACCTTGTCCCACCGGGACGCGCTCGCCCCTCTCAGTCACCTTCGGTGACAGCTCCCCCAAAGGGGGAGCCAAGTTGGGGGCTGCAAAGCTGCGAACCGCAGAAAAGCTCTTGCCTCTCCCTTTGGGAGAGGTGGCGCAGCCGGGCAACCGATCCAGTCTATTATGCCATCCGGGCTTCGGAAAATCAAGGCGCGTATTTACTTATTCACGAAAAAGCGGTATAATAAAGGACAAATGGAAATGATTTCAGCGTGCCTTTTGCGGCGGAACCCGCTGCAAGCAGCGTGCGTAAGGATGGAGAGGATCCTATGGATTATAATGCGGAAGCTTTGAAGATGCACAAACAGTGGAAGGGCAAGATCCGGATAGAAACGCCCTGCGAGCTTGTGACCAGAGATCAGCTTTCTGTGGCCTATACGCCGGGAGTAGCCGCCCCTTGCCTGGAGATCTCAGAGGATGTGGAGAAATCCTTTACCTATACCCGCCGGGGGAACCTGGTGGCCGTGGTCACGGACGGCACCGCCGTTCTGGGCCTGGGCGACATCGGGCCGGAGGCGGGAATGCCGGTGATGGAAGGAAAATGCGCCCTCTTTAAGGCTTTTGCCGGAGTGGACGCCTTCCCCATCTGCGTGCGCACCAAGGATGTGGACGAGATCGTGCATACGGTGGAGATGATCGCCGGCTCCTTCGGCGGTATCAACCTGGAGGATATCGCCGCGCCCCGCTGCTTTGAGGTGGAGAGAAAGCTCAAGGAGCGGCTGGACATTCCGGTGTTTCACGACGACCAGCACGGCACGGCGGTGGTGACGGTGGCCGCGATGATCAACGCCTTGAAGGTGGTGGGAAAAGAGATCTCCTCCGTTTCGGCGGTGGTCAACGGCGCGGGAGCGGCCGGAACGGCCTGCACCCGGCTTTTGATGGCTTTGGGCCTTAAGAATGTGGTGGTCTGCGACAAGCTGGGGGCGCTTCACGAGGGCCTTGAGGGTATGACGGACGCCCAGAGAGAGTTGGCCAGGGTCACGAACCCGGAAAAGAAAAGCGGACCTCTCTCAGAGGTGATCTGCGGGGCGGATGTGTTTTTGGGCTTCTCCGCGCCGAAATGCCTTACCGGCGAGATGGTGAAGACCATGGCGAAGGACCCGGTGATCTTCGCCTGCGCCAATCCCACGCCGGAAATTTTCCCGGAGGAGGCTTTGGCAGCCGGCGCCCGGGTGGTGGGTACGGGACGGTCCGACTATCCCAACCAGATCAATAATGTGCTGGTGTTCCCCGGGGTGTTCCGCGGTGCGCTGGATGTGCGGGCAAAGGAGATCAACGACGAGATGAAGGTGGCTGCTGCCAAAGCCATTGCGGGGTTGATCCCTGACAGTGAGCTGGGGGAGAACAACATTATCCCCTCCGTATTTGATAAAAATGTGGTCCCCGCCGTGGCAAAGGCCGTGGCCCAGGCCGCCCGAAGAACCGGCGTGAGCAAGTGCTGAGAAGGGAAGGAGAGAGTGCCTCATGGGTGAAAACAGAAAAATCAAGATCCTGGCCATCGGGAACAGCTTTTCCGAGGACGCCACCTATTACCTGCATCAGATCGCCCAGGCGGCGGGACAGGACACCAAGGTGGTAAATCTGTATATCGGCGGCTGTTCTCTGGAGCGCCACTGGAACAATATCCAGAACGACGCGGCGGAGTATGAATATCAGCTTGATGGGGTGAAAACGGGGAAGCTTGTCTCCATCGACGAGATTTTAAAGGAAGAGTGCTGGGATTATATCGTTACCCAGCAGGCCAGCCCAGACAGCGGCTGGCCTGACACCTATGAGCCCTTTTTGGGATGGCTTTCAGATTACTGCAAGGAAAAGGTCCCCACGGCGGAGTTTTTGCTGCAGCAGACCTGGGCCTACGAGCCGGACAGTCCTCACACCGCTTTTCCCCGGTATCACAGAAACCAGCAGGAGATGTACCGGCGTTCCCGGGAGGCTTATCTGGCGGCGTCCCGGCGGCATCAGCTGAGGCTGATCCCCTGTGGAGACGCGGTGCAGAGAGCCAGAGAGCTTACCCCCTTCCGGTACAGCGAGGGCGGGGTCTCCCTGAGCCGGGACGGACATCACATGAGCTTCGTCTACGGCAGATATCTGTTGGCCGCCGTGTGGGCGGGGATAATTTTGGGCCTTTCCATGAAGGAGAATTCCTTTGTTCCCTCCTCTGACAGAGCTCCCGGCGAGGCGGCCAAGGAAAGTGAATTGGCAGTTTTAAAGGCCTGTGCGGACAGTTTCCTGCCGAAAGCGGCAGAAAAGCGCTGAGCACAATAAAATCAGGTTCAGGAGGAGTTTCCAATGAAAAGAGAAGAGTCCCGTATTTCCATCTATTATGTTGCCGCGGTGGGGCTGTTTGCCGCGCTGGTGTTCGTATCCAATTATTTGAGCGTTCCCATTCCGGTGGCCATTGGCTCGGTGAGCCGGATCCATATGGCCAATATTTTCTGTCTGCTTTCCGGCTTTGTGCTGGGTCCTGTGGGAGGCGGGCTGTCCGCCGGGATCGGATCTGCCTTGTATGATCTGCTCACCCCGGCCTACATCACCTCTGCTCCCTTCACCTTTGTCTTCAAGTTCCTGCTAGCCTGCGTATGCGGCCTCATTGCCTACGGCGGCGGGAAAAAGGCGGACCATCATGGGCGCAATCTGATTGCCGCAGTCTCAGGGAGCCTTACCTATATGATCCTCTATCTTGCGAAGGGTTTTGCAGAGGGCCTGCTGCTGGGCAGCGCAATGGGCACGGTATTGACCGCAGTGTTTACCAAGTTTTTGACCTCCGGCACCAACGCGGTGATCGCGGTGGTGGTTTCCGTGCCGCTGTATACGGCCGTTCGCCTGGCTTTGAAAAAGAGCGGGCTGCTGCAGAAACTCTATAATTGACCTTGTTTTCCCCTTGTTCAAAATTCGGTAAAAAAGAAATCAGCAAACTATAAAAAACCCGTCACATGATTTTCACAAAGCCGGCCGATAATAAAGGCACAGTTTGAAAAGAACTGAAGCTTTTTGAAAGGAAGATGGTTTTTTTATGGTTCATCCTTATGGAAACGATCCTTATCATAACGATCTCTATCACCGCGAAGGAGAGGAGCAGACAGAAAAGAGCGCCGAGTCCCAGACCGTTCAGACTGCCTCCGGAAAAACGGAGGAGGGCGTGACCTCCGGAAACGCCGGAGAGGTCAAGGAGGTCAAAACAGAGACCGCCGCCTCGTCCAATCAGACGACGCAAAGCGGAAGCGCCCCGGTCGGGCAGAGCTATTCCACCCCGAACTACACGGGCGTCTCCTGGAACGGGTATTCCTACTCTTCCGGGAATCGGGCCGCTTCTCAAAATGGAAGTTCTTCCCAGACGGCGCAGTATTCTCAGACGCCTGCCGTGCAGTCCGGCTATCAAAGGACCCCTTACAGCGGGACGGCGCAAAGCCAGACTTCTTACGGTCAGACCACACAAAGCCGGGCTTCCTATGGCCAGACACCGCAGGGGCAGACCTCTTACGGGCAGACTGCTCAGACACAGACCTCCTACAGCGGAACCGGCTACGCACAAAGACCCTCTTACACCTGGAATGTTCCCGAAGCCTCTCAGCAGCAGGCGAATCCCTACTATGTGCAGACGCCGCCGAAAAAGAAGAAGCCCGGAAAGGCCGGAAAGATCTTTGTCAGGATCCTGGCCGCGGTACTGTGCTGCTGTGTGGTGTCGCTGGGCTCGGTGGGGATCTTCGCCGCTATGATTCAGAATGGCGTGGTGGCGATCCAGACTCCGGAGGATTCTGAGAGAACGGCCGCCTTCACCCTTTATAAGCCGGTAGAGAACAGCTCCAACACCGGTACGGTGACCACTCAGGGAACCATGACTCCCCAGGAGGTGGCGAAAAAGCTGGTGCCTTCCGTAGTGTGCATCCAGAATTATCAGCTTTCCCAGCAGCAGGGCCTGTTTTTAGGGGGCTATGGGGACTCTGAATCCATTCAGCCTTCTCCCGCGGGAGAGGGTTCCGGCATCATCATCTCAGAGGACGGATATATCGTCACCAATCAGCATGTGGTGGACGGCGCTACGAGTCTGCGGGTGGTCACCTCAGAGGGAACCACCTACGACGCAGAGCTCATAGGAGAGGACACGCAGACGGATCTCGCCGTGCTGAAGGTGGATTCCGACGATACCTTTGAGCCTGCGGAATTCGGAGACTCTCAGTCTCTGCAGGTGGCGGACACGGTGATGGCGATTGGTAACCCCGGCGGCCTGGAGCTCAATTCCAGCGTGACTATGGGCCATGTTTCCGCCTTGAACCGGGAAGTGACCAACAGCGAAACGGGCTATTCCATTGACTGTATTCAGACGGACGCTGCCATCAACCCCGGAAACTCCGGCGGCGCTTTGGTGAACCTGGACGGATATATTGTGGGGGTCAATTCCTCCAAGATCGTAGCCACGGGCTACGAGGGTCTGGGCTTTGCCATTCCCTCCCATATCGTACAGCCCATCGTTTCCGACCTGATCGATTACGGCTATGTGAAGGATCGGGCCATGCTGGGCGTCACCGGGCTGTATGTGGACCGGTGGACCGCCTCCTATTTCGGGCTGAGTCAGGGCTTCTGCATTGAGAAGGCCACCAGCGAGTCCGCGCAGAAGGCGGGGCTTACCACCTATGATGTGATCACGGCCATCGACGATGTGCAGGTGACCTCTTCCAACACGATCTCCGCCTATATTGCCGACAAGCATCCGGGAGACGAGGTGACGCTCACGGTGGTCAAGGCCAGAAGCAATGAAACGGAAAAGGTGACCATCGCTTTGGCGGAGAACACCGGAGAATCCGACTGATCTTTTCGCGTACAAGAATCTTTTTCATAATCTCCTTTTTAAGAGAAAGGCACAGCTTTGGGCTGTGCCTTTCTCTTTTGAAGACTTTTTGTATAAGCTTTGGGAAAAAAGACAGACTACAGGTAGAATCTTTACTAGGGCGCGAAGCGCGAAAGGAAGGAAACGGCTTGAAAACGATCTCCAAGGAACAATACAGTGAAATGGTAAAAACGGCATCTCCCAATTCGCCGGTATGGAAGGACTGCCTGCTGGCCTTTTTATTCGGCGGATTCATCTGCACCATAGGCCAGGTGCTGTGCGAGCTTTACCAGTCCATGGGAATGGAACTGAAGGACGCGAGAGCCTTCGTGTCCATCAGCCTGATCCTGCTCTCAGCGGTGCTGACAGCCTTGGGATTTTATGACGATATCGCGAAGCATGCCGGAGCGGGCACGCTGGTGCCCATCACCGGCTTTGCCAATTCCATGGTATCCCCTGCCATGGAGTTTAAAAGCGAGGGCTTTATCACCGGCCTGGGAGCCAAGATGTTTGTGGTGGCGGGGCCGGTTCTGGTGTTCGGCATCACGGCGAGCGTGGTGTTCGGATTCATCGCCTTCTTTTTCCATCTCTATTAGTTTCATTTCGTTTCATTATAAAAACAGGAGCTGTGCCCCCAGATTGGGGCACAGCTCCTGCGGCTTTGCCAGGGGATTTTTATTGCGGAAAAGGCATGTGCATATCGATTGACCTAAAGCAAGGAAAAGCCATTGCGATTTTTATCTTTTCCCTGTATAATTGCGATAGATTGCCGACCATGCGGCAAAATGGACGAGGAGGTGTTACGATGAGATTAGCTATTGGAAGCGACCACGCCGGGTTCCGTTTGAAAAGCCAGGTATTGGATTATCTCAAAGAGGAGCTGCACTGCGAAGTAACGGACTTTGGGTGCTACACAGAGGAAATGGTGGATTTCCCCGATATTGCCAAGATGGTTTGCGGCGCAGTGCTGGAGGGCAAAGCGGACCGGGGAATTATGTTCTGCGGTACGGGAGTAGGGGCGGCTATTGCCTGCAATAAAATTCCCGGTATCCGGGCGTCTGTCTGCCACGACCTTTATACCGCCCACCAGTGCGTAGAGCACGATGATGTGCAGGTCATCGCCATGGGCGGCCAAATCATTGGCCATACGGTGGCTAAGGAATTGATCCGTCTGTTCTTAGACGCCAAATTCTCCGGTGGGGAGGAGTTCCGCCGCCGGGTGGAGAAGCTTGCCCAAATGGAGCAAAGCACTAACAAGTAAAGGGAGGTTTTTGCCTTGAGCATTTCACTGCGAGAGAAATTTTACGGATGCATCTGCGGTTCCCACATCGGCTCCGCCATGGGGGCCGTGGTAGAAGGCTGGCCCTGGGAGAAGATCGAAGAAAAATACGGTACGCTGGACGCCCTATATCCCTATGAGCATTACGACAACGGCTGGGTTCGGGAGGCCGGAACCACGGAGGACGGCATTGATCGGCAGAAGCTGATGATCACCGCCATTATCGAAAAGGGAGACCGCATCAACGCAGAGGATCTGCGGAAGATTTGGGTGCGGGATATTAAACCAGGAGCCCCCGGCGGCGTTTCGGAGCCCTATGAGGGCGAACTGCTGAAGATCTCAAAGGCTAACATTCCCGCTTTGGACATCGGCCGCTACTGCGATTATGCCAACCTGGTCACCTTCGCCCGCGCCTGCCATCCCATCGGTATGATCAACGCCGGAGATGTGCAGACCGCCATTGAAGACGTGATGCAGGTGGGCCAGGTGTATCACTATGCCAATACCAACGCCTTAAAGTGGGCCTGCGTTACGGCGGCGGGAATTGCCTCCGCCATGAAGGAGGGCGCTACGGTGGACAGCGTGCTGGAGGATATTTTTGAAAACCTCAACGAGAGAAAGCATGTGGAGGGTCGTGACGACGGCTGGTACGCTACCTATGCGGGCGTCAATTTGGTAGACGAGCTGAAAAAGGCTTTGGAGCTGACCAAGGACTGCAAGGATCACAAGGAGCTGCGGGATGTTCTGAACACTCTGTATTACGGCGGCGGTATGCCTTACGCCATGGCCTTCGCCAACGAGGTGGTAACCAAGGGCGTGTGCGTGTTCCGCTTTGCTGGCGGCGACTTGAAAAAAGCCATCATCGCCGCCGTAAACCTGGGCCGGGATACTGACTGCACGGCGGCGGTGGCCTGCGGTCTCACCGGGGCCCTGGGCGGGGCGGAAACGGTGCCGGAGGAGTGGATCCGGCAGGTGGATCATGCTACCAGCGTACACCGCTTCACAAACAACAAGCGTACCCTGCGGGAAAACGCCGACGGCCTGTATGAGGCGTTCCAGAATCGCTTGAAAAAAATGCGGGCTTATGCAGCCGCCATGGATATTGACTAAGGGGGGAGCAACATGAGCGTTACCTTGAGAGATAAATTTTACGGATGTATCTGCGGTTCTCACATTGGCTCTGCCATGGGAGCCGTGGTAGAGGGATGGCCCTATGAGAAGATCGAAGAAAAATACGGTACGCTGGACGCCCTGTACCCTTACGAGCATTACGATAACGGCTGGGTACGGGCCGCCGGAACCACGGAGGACGGTATTGATCGCCAGAAGCTGATGATCACCGCCATTATTGAAAAGGGAGACCGCATCACCGCGGAGGATCTGCGGAAAATTTGGGTGCGGGATATTCAGCCCGGAGCCCCCGGCGGCATTTGCGAGCCCTTTGAGGGCGAGCTGCTGAAAATCGCCAAGACGAAGGTGCCCGCCAGAGAATTGGGCCGCTTCTGCGATTATTCCGGCCTGAACAGTATGTCCCGCGCCTGTCACCCCCTGGGGCTGATCAACGCCGGGGATATTCAGGGCGCCATTGACGATGTGATGGAAGTGGGCCAGGTGTATCAAACCACCAACAGCCGGGGTCTGAAATGGGCCTGTGTTACTGGCGTGGGCATTGCCGCGGCCACTAAGCCCGGCGCCACGGTGGACAGCGTGCTGCAGGCTATTTTCGATAACCTGGATGAGCGCGCTCATGTAGAGGGCCGAGACGACGGCTGGTATGCGCAATACGCCGGAATGAACCTGGTGGACGAATTGAAGGAAGCCTTGGAATACACCAAGGACTGCAAGGACTTCCGTGACCTGCGGGAGGTATTTGCCCAGCACTATAACGGTGTGGGTATGCCGTACAATGTCAGCTATGCTAACGAAGTGGTGACCAAGGGCGTGTGCCTGTTCAAAATGACCGGGGGAAATTTGAAAGAGACCATTATTTCCGCCGTGAATTTAGGCAGAGACACCGACTGCATAGCCGCTGTGGCCGGGGGCTTGGCCGGAGCTTTAGACGGCACCGCTTCTCTTCCGGAGGAGTGGATCCAGCAGGTGGATTACGCAACCAGCATCCACCGTTTTACAAACAACAAGCGCACCATGCGGGAATGTGCCGACGGCCTGTATGAAGCCTTTAAGAACCGCCTGCGTAAAATGAACGATTACGCTGACCGAATGGAATATTAAGATCAAAACCGGGGCCCAAAGAGGTCCCGGTTTTTGCGTACAAATAAGGGCCTCCCGGCAAAGCCGGGGGCACAGCTCCTGCTGCTGTAAAGTTATACAGGGGTTGGGCGACCGCAAGTGCGGTCAATGGCATAAAGGAGCAGTTATGATTTTTTTCGAATCGGAAACCACAATTCAAAATAACCCATATCGCCGTCTCCGCCGTATACTTCAAGATTCAAGCCGTCTGCCGGCTCATATTCCGAGGTAGGGAGCCACTCCGAATAAAAGCGTTTGTTGAGCGTGTTGAAAACCTCCACGACCTGATCCCACTTGAATTTTTCCGATGGGAAGATGGCCCATGTGTATGCTGGAACATCTATTACCGTGTACCCTTCGGTCCTGCTGTTTTCACCTTTGATGATTTCCTGAGCCTATGAGGTTTTCCGGTTTTCCCATTGTATCACAGATCTGATCCGTACGGGGCGCAGCGGTCAAAAAAGCCCGCCTCCAATAGCTTTTGAATCGTTCGAGTCCCTTAATTGGGAGCTTTTTTCTCTTTCGGCTTTATTCTGCCCGTCTCTTTGTGCTATACTGAAAACAGATCGTGGCCGCTGGGAAAAGCGGCTCAATAAAGAAAACAGAGAGAAAGAGGGAGAGGTCGTGGATAAACGCACTCGAGTGTTGAACGCCATGAACGGAAAAGAGGTAGACCATGTCCCGGTAGGCTTCTGGTTCCACTTTGATGGGGAAGAGGCGAAGGGCGAGGCCTGCGTTCAGGCGCATTTAAAGTATTATCGGGAAACGGATCTGGATTTTCTGAAGGTCATGAGCGACGGCTTTTTCGCCTATCCCCTTCCGAACATCCGGAAGGCGGAGGATTGGCTTACCGTAAAGCCTGTGACGGCACAGGACCCCTATATTCGTGAGCAGGTAGAGCGTGCAAAGGCGATCGTGAAGGCCATCGGGAAGGAACGCTGTGTGTTCTATAATGTGTTCGCCCCCTTCTCCTCCCTGCGCAACGGCGCGAAGGAGATCGGTATTTCCGACGAGGGCGTGATGCAGCACCTGAAGGAAAACCGGAACGCGGTGATGCACGCTCTGGACGTGGTGGCCCAGGCTAACGCCCTGCTGTCTCAGCTGCTGATCACGGAAGCGGGCTGTGACGGGATCTATTATCCTGTACAGGGCGGCGAGTACGACCGCTTTACCCCGGAGGAGTACCAAAAGACCATCGCCCCCAGCGACCTGTATGTGCTGGAGCACGCCAATCGGTTTTCTGACAACAATATTCTGCATATGTGCGGCTGGGCGGGGGACAAGAACCGGCTGACCCTTTGGAAGGACTATCCGGCCAAGGCGGTGAACTGGGCAGTCTATGTAGAGGAAGTGAGCCTGGAGGAGGGCAGATTCCTGTTCGGCGGGCGCACCGCCCTGGGCGGCTTTGAGACCTTCTGGGACGGCAAGGTCCAGAAGGGAGTCATCTATCATGGCAGCAAGGAAGAGCTGCAGGAGTATACCAGAAAGCTGATCCTGAATTACGGCAAAACCGGCCTGATGCTGGGCGGCGACTGTACAGTTGACGCAAAGCTTGATTGGGAGCGGATCCGTTGGATTGTGGAGGCGGCCAGAAGCCTGTGATCTCCTTAAAAATCATTTTGTAACAGAAATGGAAGAATTTCCAAAAAGCACCCACAGAGGACTTTTAATTCTCTGCGGGTGCTTTTTTGGAGCCTGTTCCGCTTTAGGACATCCTTTACATATTCCGCATATTTTCTTTCGTACCGCAAAGACTAACAGAAAATCGTGAAGGGGGAATTTTCTTGAAACGGATCGGGAAAAGCACGCTGGAATTTGAAACGCCGCCCTGTGTGCTGTCCTCGGCGGCTGTCGTCGGAAAAAAAGAGGCCGAAGGCCCTTTGGGAGCTGACTTTGACCAGACCTTTGAAGATACGACGCTTCAGCAGGACAGCTGGGAAAAGGCGGAGGCTCAGCTGCAGAAGGAGGCGGTCTCCCTGGCCATTGATCGTTCCGGGCTTGGAAAGCAGGATATGGACTTTATCTTCGCCGGCGACCTTCTGAATCAGTGTATTTCCTCAACCTTTGGGCTTTTGGAGTTCGGGATCCCCTTTTTGGGGCAGTACGGAGCCTGCTCTACCATGGCGCAGACCCTGTTCCTCTCTGCCGTCATGGTGGAAAGCGGCGCGGCCAGACGGGCGGTAGCCGTCACCAGCTCTCATTTCTGCTCTGCGGAGCGGCAGTTCCGCACGCCTCTGGAATACGGGGCCCAGCGCACTCCTACCGCGCAGTGGACTGCCACCGCCTCCGGCTGTGCTGTCCTTGCCCGGGAAGGGGAGATTCAGGTTACCCGGGGCCTTGCGGGAAAGGTGGTGGATCTGGGCGTAAAGGACCCCGCCAATATGGGAGCGGCCATGGCCCCTGCCGCGGCCCAGAGCATCTATGAGTTTTTGGAGGATACAGGCGCTTCGCCGGAGGAGTATGACGGTATCTTCACGGGAGATCTGGGCCTGGTAGGCTCCCGCCTGCTCTGTGAGCTTTTAGAGGGCAATGGGATAAACCTTTCCAAAGTCCACCGGGACTGCGGCCTGATGATCTATGACTTGGAGAAACAGGACGTGCACGCCGGAGGCTCCGGCTGCGGCTGCTCCGCTTCTGTGCTCTGCGGCCATATCTTAAAAAGGATGAGAAAAAAGGAGCTTCAAAAGATCCTGTTCTGCGCCACCGGCGCCCTGATGTCCCCTACCTCCTCCCAGCAGGGAGAAAACATCCCCGGCGTCTGCCATGTGCTGGAGCTTCGCACCCGCGGCGGGCACTCGTGAAACTCCTTTTGTGCAAACCGGAAGCTCTGAGCCCGACCGCAAATCTTACGGATATTATACTGTGTTTGCGATGGGCGCAAATAAGAAATCCGGAGAGTTAGCTCTCCGGATTTTTGCCTTTTTGTTTTACAATGCAAACAGGGAAGAGGCGTCGATTCCCTCCTGATGAGCGCTGAAAAATTCTTTCAGCTTTTCCGTGATCTGCTTCACGCCTCCCTGAGCATCGCTTTCCAGATTCAGGGGCAGGATGGGGTCGTGCACGGACAGGCGCAAAAGGAACCACCCTTCTCCTTCTCCCCTGGGGAAGGAGACCCGAAGCCCCTCCCGGTTGTCCGGGGCGATGGCCCAGCCCTCGGCTTTGGCGTACTCCTCCAGCTGGGAGATGAGCTTTTCCCCCCGGCTTCGGAAGTCCCTTTCCAGAATGGGGATGCGCACCTCCTTCGCCTCTCTGGGCTCCTTCAGGGGAGCAAGCAGGTCCTGTAGGGTCTTGCCCTCCTGCTTCAAGGCCGCCATTTTGATGATGATCTTGGTCACCAGATAGGCCCCGTCGTCCAGGAAATAATTTTCCCGCATGGCGGCGTGTCCGCTGGTCTCGATGGCTAAGGGGCAGTCAACGCCCTCCCGATTCAGCCGGATCGCCTCATTGATCACATTTTTATAGCCTCGCCTAAAGCGGTGATGTACGCCGCCCAGAACCGATTCAATATAGGCCTTGAGCCCGTCCGAGGTGATGGAATCCGTCACCACCGTTCCGCCGGGATGACCCTCCAAAGCGATGGCGGAGGCAATGGCCACCAGCCGGTTGCGGCTGATCTCTTCGCCGTTTTCGTCCACTGCCCCGCCCCGGTCCACATCGGTGTCGAAAATAACGCCCAGATCCGCTTTGGCGTTCTTTACCGCCTGAGAGACAGATGCCATGGCCTCTTCATTTTCCGGGTTGGGAATATGGTTTGGGAACATGCCGTCCGGCTCCAGAAACTGGCTTCCGGAGACATCGGCTCCCAGCGGCTTCAGCACCTCTTCGGCGTAGAAGCCGCCTGCGCCGTTTCCCGCGTCCACAACGATGTGAAAGCCGGAAAGGGGGTGCTGGTAATCCTTTGCGCCAACGCCCTTTTTGATCATTTCCCTGAGGGACTCCGCGTATTGCTCCATGTGAGACGACTCCTCCCAGGACCCCGGAGCTTCCTCCTTCGGCCCAAGCCCTTTTTCGGCCCCTGTCAGGATCGCCTCGATATCGGGGGCGTCCAAGCCTCCCTCCTTTACAAAAAACTTCAGTCCGTTGCGGTTGAAGGGGTGGTGGCTGGCAGTGATCTGTACCGCGCTGTCGCAGGGAAGGTCCAGGACAGAGAGAAACATGGAGGGGGTAGAGGCAAGCCCGCAGTATTTGACATGTACGCCATAGCGCAGGAATACCCGTTTGAGGCAGGCTGTGATACGCCCTGCGGAAATGCGGGAATCATGGCCCAGAGCGATGGTGAGCTCCCGGCTTTTTTTGTGAAGCCTTTCCTCGCACCAGAAAAGAAAGGAGGCGGCAATGGCCTCGACTGCTTCGTCCGTGAGGGTGACCTCCTCATTGGGAACGCCCTGCGACGCTACTCCCCGAATATCGGTTCCGCTTTTTAATCTTTGATAATCCATTGTGCCAGACTTCCTTTCCGGTTTTGAAAATTCTGAAACAAAAACTCTTTTTTCATGATAACAGAAAAGGGGAAAGGATTCAAGAAAACCACAAAAATGCAGGATGTTGTTTTCAAAAATTCATATTTTTTCTGAAATCTCAAAAAAGTCTTGCTTTTTCCTTGATTCAGTGATATAAAATAATTGTGAAAAATAAAATATTTCACGGCGATGAAGGAGAGAAGTAGCGTGGGAACCGCTTTCAGCGAGTGGGGAAGGGTGGAAGCCCCACAGTGTGGATCCGTGTGAATAACACTCCCGAGCCTCGAACCCAAAGGCAAGTAAGCCCGGTAGGGGAGACGCGTGGCGGCGCGATACAGCCGTTCCCGCTTTGTTGGAAGCGGATAAAGGCGGCCGGGATCCGGCAATTTAGGTGGCACCGCGAACAGCGACAGCATTCGTCCTAGAAGAGGGGACGAGGCTGTCTTTTTTATTGTAAGCGTCCCTATCATTTTGAAAAGGGAGCGAAAGACTATGTGTTCGATCATGGGTTATTTGGGAAAGGATCTGCCTTATGAGGCGCTTTTAAAGGGCTTTGAGAAAACGAAGTCCCGGGGGCCGGACGATTCCCGGGTGCTGGAGACGCCCTCCGGGCTCCTGTTTTTTCACAGGCTTTCCATCATGGGGCTGTCCGAAGAGGGGATGCAGCCCTTCACCCTGGGGAGGGACATGGTGGTGTGCAACGGAGAGCTTTACGGATTCCGCCCGCTGAAAAAGCAGCTGGAGCAAAAGGGGTACCGCTTTGAAAGCGGCAGCGACTGCGAGATCCTTTTGCCCCTTTACCGGGAGTACAAAACGGAGATGTTCCGGATGCTGGACGCGGAATTTGCCCTGATCCTGTACGACGGGGAGCGTGACCGCTATCTGGCGGCCAGAGATCCCATCGGCATCCGCCCGCTGTACTGGGGAAAAAGCGAGACGGGAAAGCTGGTTTTCGCCAGCGAGGCAAAGAACCTGACAGAGCTTTGCAAGGAGATCCACCCCTTCCCTCCGGGGCACTACTGGGATGGAGAAAAGTTTGTGTGCTATCGGGACATCTCCTGTGTCCGGTCCTTTCGCAGGGAGAGCGCGGAGGAGATCTGCCGGAACATTCGGGAAAAGCTCACAAAAGGCGTGGAAAAGCGGCTGGACGCGGACGCGCCTTTAGGTTTCCTGCTTTCCGGAGGCTTGGACAGCTCTCTTGTCTGCTCTATTGCCGCCAAAAAGCTGAAAAAGCCCATCCGCACCTTTTCCATCGGGATGAACGAAGACGCCATCGACTTGAAATACGCGAAGGAAGCGGCTGAATATCTGGGCAGCGACCACAGGGAGGTCATCATCGACAAGGACACCGTGCTTTCCTCTCTGGAGGAGGTCGTCGCGGCTCTGGGAACCTATGATATCACCACCATCCGGGCCAGCATGGGCATGTATCTGCTGTGTAAGGCCATTCACCGCGACACAGATGTGCGGGTGCTGCTCACCGGAGAGGTATCCGACGAGCTGTTTGGCTATAAGTATACCGATTTTGCTCCCAGCGCCCAGGCATTTCAGGAAGAGGCGGAAAAACGGGTGAGAGAGCTCCATATGTACGACGTGCTGCGGGCGGACCGGTGCATCTCCGTCCATTCCATGGAAGCAAGAGTGCCCTTCGGAGATCTGGATTTTGTGGAATATGTGATGAGCATCGATCCGGAAAAAAAGCTCAACCGCTACCACAAGGGCAAATACCTGCTTCGAAAGGCGTTTGAGGGAGACTATCTTCCCCACTCTCTGCTCTACCGGGAAAAGGCGGCCTTCTCTGACGCGGTGGGGCACTCCATGGTAGACTATCTGAAGGAATACGCTCAAAGCCTTTACTCGGAAGAAGAATTTGAGAAAAGGCGGATGCAGTATGAGTTTGCCCGTCCCTTCACAAAGGAATCCCTCCTTTACCGGGAGCTTTTTGAAAGGTACTATCCGGGAGAGGCCCAAATGGTCAAGGGCTTCTGGATGCCCAACCGGGAATGGGAGGGCTGCAATGTAAACGACCCCAGCGCCAGAGTGCTGACGAACTATGGGGAAAGCGGCGTCTGAAAGCTTTTGGGGCGTGTTGCCATTTCCCGCGATTTGTGATAGAATAGCAGCGGTAAAACCGTTGTTATTTTATCATATGCCAAAGCAGAAGGAGGAACCGCTCATGTCTCCCAAGATGGTGGAATTGCACGATGTGGATGTGCCCCAGTTTCTGAAGGTGTTGGACAGCTGCGAGGGTCAGGTTTATCTGATGACGCGGGATGGAGACCGCCTGAACCTGAAAAGTAAGCTTTGCCAGCTGGTGGGGCTTACGACTTTGATCGAAGGCGGGAAAATCGCCGAGGCCTTTGTCATGTGCGAAAAAGAGTCTGATGAATCAAAGCTCTTTCGTTTTAATCTCTATCAGTCTGAGGAACCCAAGGAATAGCACGGCCGCTGCCCTTAGCCCCTTTGCGTAAAGGGGCTAAGGGCATGCTTGGCTCCCGCTGAGTAGTTGTTAAATTTTAGATATTAGTAGTTAGACTTGCCTCCCCAAAGGGAGAGGCAAGTCCTGGCTCCCTCTGACGAGGTGACCAAGGTCTTTCTGACGACTAACTATACATAACTTAATCCCAGTTTAGGAGCGATGATATGAGGGCGAGAAGAAGACGGATCAATGTGGGAAAGGCGCGAATCTCCATGCTTTCCCTGGTTTTCGCACTGGCCGTTTTGTTCATCGCGGCCCATCAGCTGGAGATGTTTCCCTCTTCCCCAAAAAGCCCGGCCGTCTCCTCCGATGCTTCCCTGCCGGCGGAGGACGGCAGAGCCCAGGTGTTTTTCCTGGATGTGGGGCAGGGGGACAGCGAGCTGATCCGTATTCCGGGCGAAAGCGGGTATTTCAATGTGCTTCTCGATACCGGAGAGGCGGAATATGCCGAAGGGCTTGCCGATTTTCTCAGAAGTTTGGGGATTGAGCGCATCGATGTGCTGCTGGAAAGCCATCCTCACAGCGACCACATGGGCGGTATGTCGTACATCGTGGAGGAGTTTGAAATCGGCAGCATCTATCTGCCCCGGGTGCCGGAGGAGCAGACGCCTACCTCCAGGGCCTATGAAAAGCTTCTGGATTCCATTGAGAAAAAGAATCTGACTGTAAGCGAGCTTCACGCGGACGCCAGCATCGAGGCCCCGGGGCTTGCCAGCTTCCAGGTGCTGGCCCCGGAGAAAAATCAAGTGTGGGACGACTTAAATAACTATTCGGCGGTGATCCGCTTCTCCTACGGGGAAAACACCTTTCTGTTTCCCGGAGACGCGGAAAAGGATGTGGAAAAGCTCCTGCTGGAAGAGGAAAGAGAGCTTTCCGCCCAGGTGCTGAAATGCGGGCACCACGGGTCCAAAACCTCCGGCACGGCGGATTTTTTGCGGGCGGTTTCTCCCTCCTGTGCGGTGATTAGCTGCGGGGCGGACAACAGCTACGGCCATCCCCACAAGGGCACCCTGCAAAAGCTGCAAAAGCTTTCCGTCCGGGTGCTTCGCACCGATGAGGACGGCACCATCGTGATGCTCTCTGACGGGGAGGATCTTACGGTAGAAACTGGGCTTCCCTCAGTGAAGTCCAGCGATCAAACATAAAAAACGGAGGTAGTAAAATGGAAGCCTACAAACAGGAGTTCATCGAATTTATGCTTTCCGCCGGGGTGCTGCGCTTCGGAAACTTTGTGACCAAAAGCGGCAGGAACACCCAATATTTTGTCAACACCGGAAATTATAAAACAGGCGCCCAGATGGCAAAGCTTGGCAGCTATTACGCAAAGCTTGTGAAAGAGACGGTGGGAGACGGGTTTGACGCCATGTTCGGCCCGGCCTATAAGGGGATCCCGCTGGCCTGCGCCTGCGCGGTCGCCCTTTTTAACGATTACGGGATCGACCGGCCCTACTTTTTCAACCGGAAAGAGCAGAAGGACCACGGCGAGGGCGGTAATGTAGTGGGCTATCAGCCGAAGGACGGGGATCGGGTGATCATCATTGAGGACGTGATCACCGCGGGCACCGCCGTGCGGGAGACCATGCCTGTGCTTCAGGCCTGCGCCAAGGTGCAGGTCCCGCATATGTTTATCAGCGTAGACCGCTGTGAGATCGGTACCACTCCCGGGAAAACCGCCATTATGGAGGTGGAGGAGACCTTCGGGATCAGGGTACATCCCATCGTCACGGTAAAGGATATTTACGCCTATCTGACGGAGAAGGGCGATGACCCCGAGCTTCCCCGGGCAATGGAAAGCTATATGGAGCAGTACTGCGTGCTTTGATCAGAGGTGAGGGAATATGCCCGAGGAAAAGTTTATTCCGGAGGAGGCCAAAAGAAAGGATCTATCCGGAATTTTGGCCCTTTACACTCAGCTGCACGATAACCCCATCCCGAAAGAGCTGAAAAAAGTAAAAAAGCTCTGGCGGAACATGCGCGCCAGAGAGGGGTATCATCTCATCGTGTTGAAAACGCGGGAGGGGCAGATCGTCGCCTCCTGCGTCTGCGTTATCGTGCCCAACCTGACCCACGGCCAGCGCCCCTATGCTCTGGTGGAAAATGTGGTGACCCATGAGGCGTTCCGGAAGCGGGGCTATGCCTCCCGGTGTCTGGAGTACGCAAAGAAGCTGGCAAAGCGGGAAAACTGCTATAAGATTATGCTGCTGACCGGCTCCAAGCGGGAGAGCACCCTGCGTTTTTACGAGAACGCGGGCTATAACAGAAAGGACAAAACGGGCTTTGTGCAGTGGCTGGAGCCTTGAACGGGACGGGCAGCTTCTTGTTTCCAATAGATTTTCCAGCTTACTGGCTTGGCTTATATAAAGAAAGGCAGAAAATAATCAGACAGGAGGGCGCTTATGAAATACTGTTTCGCCCGCTTTCCGGGAGGAAAGCCAAAGGCGGTGACCCTGAGCTATGACGACGGAAGCAGGCATGATCTGAAGCTTCTGGAAATCATTGACCGGTACGGACTCAAATGCACCTTTAACCTGAACAGCGCTGCCATCGGCCGGGAGGATCGGCTCTCCGCCGATGAAATTTCCCGGCATATCCTGGCAAAAGGGCATGAGGCGGCCGTCCACGGACAACAGCACATCGCGCCGGGAAAGAGCAGGACGCCGGATCTGATGAGAGAGGTACTGCTGTGCAGGCTTTCTCTGGAACAGCAGTTTGGTCGGATCATCCGGGGCATGGCCTATCCGGATTCCGGGATCACCATGATGCAAAACGGCGCCTCTTATGAAAACATCCGGGAGATCCTTTCCGGCGCAGGCATCGTCTACTCCCGTACTTTGGAAGGAGACAACAACAGCTTCCTGCTGCCTGAGGACTGGTACGCCTGGATGCCGACCGCTCACCACAAGAACCCCCGGGCGCTGGAATACGCGAAAGAATTTACTTCCCTTGACTGCCAGAATGTGTATGTGGCTAACCGGATGCCCAGGCTATTTTACCTCTGGGGTCACAGCTACGAATTTCATGAGGACAACAACTGGGAGCTGCTGGTTTCTCTGTGCGAGGAGCTTTCCGGCAAAAAGGATATCTGGTACGCAACCAATCTGGAGATCTACGACTATATCACCGCCTACCATTCCCTGGTGTTCAGCGCGGACGACGGGATCCTCTACAATCCTTCTCTTTTGGATGTCTGGTTTAACAGGGACGGAGAGACCTGCCGGATCAAATCAGGTGAGACCCTGACCTTTCAGCAGTGAAGGGCGGAAGACTATCCGCAATGAATCATGAAGCTGCTTCGCTGATTAGTTGTTAGCTGTCAGATATGAGTCGTTAGAAAAGACCTTGGCTCTCCCTTTGGGAGAGCTGTCAGCATAGCTGACTGAGAGGGCGTTTCCCCCCTGACGATGGGAGCAGAGGGAGAGAGCCCTTAATGCCCTTGCCCTTTTCCCTGGTCTTCCCTAACAACTAAAATCTAAAATCCGACAACTGGGAACATAAACTCACACCGGCACAAAAAAGAAATTCCTTCCCATGCGCATCATAGAGGCAGCATTTGGGAAAGCGGGGAGAAGCGTATGAAGAAAAGCAGTGTGGATCTGACCCAGGGCAATATTGTAAAGCTGATCGTCAGCTTTGCTTTGCCCATTCTGATCGGTCAGATCTTTCAAAACCTCTATAACAGCGTGGATTCCATCGTGGTGGGAAGATATGTGGGGACCACCGCTCTGGCGGCAGTGACCTCCTGCAGCGATATCTCCCATCTGCTGGTGGGCTTTTTCACGGGACTTGCCACAGGAGCGGGCGTGCTTTTTTCCCGGTTTTACGGGGCGAAAAACTATGAAAGACTCCACGACGCCATCCATACCGCCGTACTGTTCGCCGTGATTTTAGGGGTGTTCATGGCGGCTTTGGGCGTGGTGCTGACCCCGGTTTTGCTGAGAGTCGTGAGCTGCCCGCAGGATGTTTACCCGGAAGCCTCGCTCTACTTGCGGATCTATTTTGTGGGGATCCTCTTTACGGCCATCTACAATGTGGGCTCCGGTGTGCTGCGGGCCGTGGGGGATTCCAGAAATCCGCTTTACTATCTCATCGTGGCCAGCTGCACCAATATCGTTCTGGACCTTCTCTTTGTCAAATGGCTTCGTCTGGGGGTTTCCGGCGTGGCCCTTGCCACCATCGTTTCCCAATGTCTCTCGGTGGTCCTGGTGTTTCGCAAGATGATCAAAACCCACGATGTGTACCGGCTTGTGATCCGGGATCTGAAAATCGACAAAGAGCTTTTGCTGCAGGTGATGAACCTGGGCCTGCCCGCCGCCATTCAGACCAGCCTGATCGCCATCTCCAACCTCTTCGTCCAACGCTATGTAAACGAGTTCGGTTCCTCGGCTATGGCCGGGATTGGCGCGGCGAAAAAGATCGATAAGTTCGTGGGAATGATTGCCCAGTCTCTGGGCCTTGCCATCACCACCTTCGTCAGCCAGAATATCGGCGCGCAAAAGATTCGCCGGGCCTTTCAGGGGATCCGGCTCTGTCTTGTCATGGCCTTTGGAGGCATTGCCGTGCCGGGAGTGATCATCTACTTCTTCGCGCCCTTCTTTGTGAGAATCTTTACCGATTCCACTGACGCTATTTCCTATGGCGTTTCCATGATCACCACCATGGTCCCCCTCTATTACTTTCAGTCCCTCAACCAGGTGTTTTCCAACGCCGTACGGGGCTTTGGAAAGTCTAAGGCCGTGATGGTGCTGTCCCTTGTGGGGATGATCGGCTGCCGCCAGCTGTGGCTTTATCTCTCCATGGGCGTCAATCACACGGTGACCAATGTGTATATCGGCTTTCCCCTGGGCTGGTTTTTCTCGGCGGTGTTTGTGATGATCTACTATTTTTTAGCAATCCGGAGAAATTACCGCAATTTGGGAAATGAATCATAGCGGGCACCTTTTCTGTTCAAAGCCCTTGCGGTATTTTTTGCCTTCTGATATACTTATAGTCAGATTAAGAAAAGAAAGGAGGGCGCGGGATGTCTGAATCCCTGTTTTCACGAACCAGAATTCTGAGCAGCAGCAGTCTGGTTCTTGCGTTCATTGCAGGGCTAACGGGGATTTCTGCGCCCTTTTTTAAGAGTTAGGCAAGGCTTTTGCCTATGATCTCTCTTTGAATCGCTTGCAGAAATTCCTGAGGAGACTCTTCCTGCCGCTTGATCGGCAGCAGACGGGTCTCTTTTTCTATGCCCTCAAAACCCGGCCGGGCCTAAGGCCCCGCCATTCATAGAACAGGAGAAACTGCAATGATTGAAATCGGAATGAATCAGGTCGTAAAAAACTATGGCTTCAGCAAGGTGCTGGACGGCGCCTCGCTGGAGATCATGACAGGGGAGCGGGCGGCCCTGGTAGGGCGCAACGGGACCGGAAAATCCACCATCCTCCGCCTGATCTGCGGCGAGGAGACTCCGGATAGGGGAGAGGTGACCTTGCGCCGCGGGACAGTGGTGGGGATGCTCCCACAGATCCCTCCTCTGCGGGATCCGGGGAAAACCGTGGAGCAGGTGCTTTTGGAGCCCTTCGCCCAGGTGCTGGCCTTGGAACAGAGCCTCAGGGAGTTGGAAGCGGAAATGACAGTGTCTGAGGCCTCTCTGGATGCGGTGATGGAGCGGTACACAAGGGCCCAGGAGGCCTACACTGCCCTGGGGGGTTATGAGATGGAGGAACGCCGGAGCAAGGTGATCGGGGGCTTCCGGCTGACCGACTTGCTTGACCGGAAGTACAATGTGCTCAGCGGCGGTCAGAAGACCGTAGTGAATCTGGCGGCCGCCGTGCTCCGCCAGCCGGATATCCTGCTGCTGGACGAGCCTACCAATCATCTGGACATGGAGACTTTGGAGTGGTTCGAGAGCTTCCTAAATAAGTATCGGGGCACCGTGGTCCTCGTTTCCCACGACCGTTGGTTTCTGGACCGTGTGGCCACCCGCACGATCCTGTTGGAAGGGGGAAAATGCACCTCCTTCCCGGGAAATTACTCCTTCGCCCAAAAGGAGCAGGAGCGCCTGATGCTGTTGGAATTTGAGCAGTATAAGAATCAGCAGCGAAAGATCGACGCTATGAAGGCTGCCATAAAGCGCTTCCGGGACTGGGGAAGCAGGGGGGATAATCCCAAGTTTTTCCGCAAGGCCGCCCAGCTTGAAAAGCAGCTGGAAAAAATGGAGGTTATAGACCGTCCCCAGTCGGAGAAAAAGAAGCTGGATCTCGCCTTCGGCGGCGGGCGAACTGGGGAAGAGGTGCTAAAGCTCACGGATTTTTCTCTGGGATTCTCCGGTTCTTCCCTACTGGAAGGAGGTGAGCTGCTGGTGCGGGAAAAGGATAGGGTCTGTCTCATCGGCGGCAACGGCACGGGAAAGACCACCCTCATCCGGGCCGTGCTGGGGGAGCGAGTGGAGTACGGCGGTAAAATCGTGCGGAACCCCAGCACTAAAATCGGCTATATCCCCCAGGAGATCCGCTTTTCCCCGGAGACAGACACGGTGCTGGAGGCCTTCCGCCGGGAGGTCACGGTCACAGAGGGGCAGGCCAGAAATATTCTGGCAAAATATTATTTTACCGGAGACAGCGTGTTTCAGAATACCGGCATGTTGTCCGGCGGAGAAAAGGTGCTTTTGAAGCTTGCCGTCCTGATCCGGCGGGAGGTGAATTTCCTGCTTTTGGACGAGCCCACCAACCATATCGATATTGAGACCCGGGAGCTCCTGGAGGACGCCCTGCTAGATTTTCGGGGAACGCTCCTCTGCGTCTCTCACGACCGGTATTTTATTGAAAAGATCGCCACCAGAGTCATTCGCCTGGAAGATCGGAAGCTGAGGGAGGGAACAGTCGTTAGACTTTAGATATTAGTTGTCAGAAAAACTTTACCCCGAAATCTCACGGTTCCGCTTTACGGGATCATCGCTTTTCAAGCCGGGAAGTGAAATTTGAGGAAGCTCAATCGTAGATCAAGCTTTTTGCGGTTTGCTTCAGCCATTTTTAGCGTTCGGCGGAAAGCCTTTCCTGTTCCTTGCGCTTGATCTCCCGCCAGATGGTGAGAAGCATGGTGAGGTAGCAGGCTCCGCCGCCGATGAAATTGGAAACCGGCTCCGCCAAAAACACACCGTTTACGCCTAAGCCCCAGAGGTTGGGCAGCAGGAGAGTCAAGGGCGCCACGATTACCGCCTTGCGCAGCAGAGAGAAGAAGATCGCCTGCTTGGAGCGGCCCAGGGCTACGGCGGTGGTCTGCCCAGCGTTTTGCAGCGCCATCATAAAGAAGCCGAAGAAATAGATGTGCATGGCGGGCACGGCGGCTGTGGAAAGCTTCGGCTCATTGGTGAACATTCGGATGAACACCCCGGGGAAGCAAAACAGCAGCAGCCAGATCAGAGTAGTGTAGCCGATGCAGACCCAGGAGAGGAATTTGATCCCTGTTCTCACCCGGCGGTATTCCTCCGCCCCGTAGTTAAAGCCGATCACGGGCTGGGCGGCGCTGTTGATCCCGCTTAAGGGACTGGAAACCACCTCCCGCACCGAGTTGAGCACGGTCATCACCCCTACATAGAGGTCCCCGCCAAAGGCCTGCAAAGTGGAGTTGCACACCACCTGCACCACGCTGTTGGTCACGGACATAATAAACCCGGAAAAGCCCAAAGCCAAAATCTTTCCCACCAGCTTAAGCTTCAGCTCCATGGCGGAAAGCTCCAGGCGGACCACCGCCTTTTTGGAAAAGAGGAACCAGACGGCCCAGAGGGTGGACACGAACTGGGAAATGACGGTGGCCAGGGCGGCTCCCTGCACTCCCATGTTCCAGACAAAGATGAAAAGAGGGTCCAAAAGCAGATTGACGGCGGCCCCCAGAAGCACGGTCATCATCCCCTTGCGGCCGAAACCCTGGGCGTTGATGAAGTAGTTCATCCCCAGGCTCAGCATGGAAAAGATGGCGCCCAAAAGATAGATGGTGAGATACCCGTCCGCGTAGGGGAAGGTGATACTGCTGGCCCCGAAGGCGTAAAGCAGGGGCTTTTTAAAGGCGAAAAAGATACCGGTGAGCACGGCGCCGGTGGACACCAGAAGAAAAAAGCAGTTGCCCATGATTCGCCCGGCAAGGGCTGTGTTGCCCCGGCCCCGTTCCATGGAAAACAGGGGCGAGCCGCCCATGCCGAAGAGATTGGCAAAGGCGGTAACGATGGCGATAATGGGAAAGGTGACGCCCACGCCGGTGAGGGCGTCCGCGCCCGCCTGGGGAATACGCCCCAGGTACATGCGGTCCACCACGCTGTATAGCACATGGATCAGCTGGGCGATAGTCATGGGAAGAGCCAGCCATAAAATATTTCCCGCCATGCTCCCCTGGGAAAAATCAGAATTTTTATCCGGCTGAACGCTTCCCATGGACGAACTCCTCCTTGCGATTTTCTTGGCTGCCCGGGGTAATTTCCTCCGGGCGTGGGAAACAACGAAATTCATTATAGTGAAAAAAGCGGATAAAGTAAAGACAAAAGCAGTATGCTTTCATAGACTCCAAAAGAAAAGGCGCGCCGCCGCTTTCTTTTGTGGGAAAGGAGAAAAAACAGAGATTCCCTCAGTTTTTTCTTTCCAAAGGACCGGGAGAGTGTTATAATAATCCGTACTGATAAAAAGCTGTGCAGAGCTTTGGATGCGGCGGAGAGCCGCAGGTATGGCCGCAGGCCGCAAGTGCATCCCATGGATGCACCGGAGAAAAGAAAGGAAGTTTACTGGATGGGCAGCAGGGAAAATTTGAGGAATGTGGCGATCATCGCCCATGTAGACCACGGTAAGACCACGCTGGTGGATCAGCTTTTGCGTCAGAGCGGTGTGTTTCGCGCCAATGAGGCGGTTGCGGAGCGGGTGATGGACTCCGGAGATCTGGAACGGGAACGGGGCATCACCATCCTCTCAAAGAATACGGCCGTGATGTACGGCGACACGAAGATCAATATCGTAGACACTCCCGGACACGCGGACTTCGGCGGCGAGGTGGAGCGGATCCTGATGATGGTGGACGGCGTTCTGCTGCTGGTAGACGCCTTTGAGGGCTGTATGCCCCAGACCAGGTTCGTGCTGAAAAAGGCGCTGGGCCTGGGGAAAAAGCCGGTGGTGGTGGTCAATAAGATCGACCGCCCGGGAGCCCGTCCCCTGGAGGTGGTAGACGAGGTGCTGGACCTGTTCATCGAGCTGGGAGCGGACGACAGCCAGCTGGAATTCCCGGTTGTGTACGCCTCCGCGCGAGACGGCTTTGCAAGCCTCGACCCCAAGGCGCCCGGCACCGACATGAAGCCGCTGTTTGAGACGATCATCAAGGAGGTCCCCGCCCCCCAGGGCGAGGAGGACGGGCCTTTGCAGGTCCTGTTTTCCAACGTGGACTATGACGATTATGTAGGACGCATCGGGATCGGCAGAGTGGAGCGCGGCCATTTGGCCGCGGGGCAGACCGTGACCATCTGCGGTGGGGACGCGGACCCGAAAAACGCCAAGGTGACGAAGCTCTACCAGTTCGAGGGACTCAAGCGGGTGGAGGCGGAATCCGCCCAGCTGGGGGATATCATTGCGGTGTCCGGGATCCAGGACCTCAACATCGGTGAAACGGCCTGCGATACAGAGCATGTGGAGCCTTTGCCCTTTGTAAAGATTGACGAGCCCACCGTGTCTATGATGTTTATGGTCAACAACTCTCCCTTCGCGGGCAGAGAGGGAAAATATGTCACCTCCCGGAATTTGAGAGACCGGCTTTTCAAAGAGGTGGAAACCAATGTGGCCATGCGGGTGGAGGAGACCGACTCCGCGGACACCTTCAAGGTGTCCGGAAGAGGCGAGCTGCACCTTTCCATCCTTATCGAGCAGATGCGCAGACAGGGCTATGAATTCCAGGTCTCGCCCCCCAGTGTGATCTACAAGACGGAAAACGGGGTCAAAGCAGAGCCCATAGAGCTTTTGATGATCGAGGTGCCCGACAGCTATGTGGGCGCTGTTATGGAAAAGCTGGGTCCCCGTAAGGCGGAGCTGCTCAATATGGGTGCGCGGGAATCCGGCACCACCCATTTGGAATTCAAAATTCCCGCCAGAGGCCTGATGGGCTACCGTTCCGAGTTTTTGACGGACACCAACGGAAACGGCATTATGAACCATGTGTTTGAGGGCTATGAGCCCTTTAAGGGAGAGATCCAGCACAGGGCCCAGGGCTCCATCATCGCCCATGAGACCGGAGAGTCCACCGCTTACGGCCTGTTTTACGCCCAGGACCGCGGCCGGTTATTCATCGGCGCCGGCGTAGAGGTGTACGAGGGGATGATCGTGGGCGCGAACCCGAAAAATGAGGATATCGTGGTGAATGTGTGCAAGAAAAAGCACGCCACCAACACCCGTTCCTCCAGCGCCGACGAGGCGCTGAAGCTGACGCCTCATTCCGTGATGAGCCTGGAGCAATGCCTGGAATTCATCGCGGAGGACGAATTGGTGGAAGTGACGCCGGAAAGCATCCGGATGCGCAAGTGTATTCTTTCCAAAGAGCTTCGCATGAAGCAGGCAAGCAAGAAAAAGTAAAGGCCGGAAAAGGAGGGCGGCGGCTTGGATAAGATCCTGTTGGACCTGGAGTGGAACGGCACTTACAGCCGCCGTCTGAAAGGCTATTTGAACGAGATCATCGAGTTCGGCGCGGTAAAATGCGGGGAGGATCTGAGGGAGAAGGGCAGCTTTTCCTGCTTTGTCAAGCCCCAGGTGGGGAAACGGCTGAGCTCGCTGGTTTCCGGGCTTACCAGCATCACGCAGGAAAATCTCAGCGAGGGCCTTACCTTTACGCAGGCGGTGAGCCGTTTTCAAAAGTGGGCGGGCGAGGCTGAGATCTTCACCTGGAGCACCTCGGATATCCTGACGCTCATCGAAAACTGCCGCTATTTCAGCAGGGAGGAGAGGGTGCCTTTTCTCTTCTGGTACTGCGACCTGCAGAGCTTTGTGCAAAAGCGGCTGGAGCTGGGAAGCAAGGAGCAGCTGGGCCTGTATCGCGCAGCGGAGCTTCTTGAGATCGATCTTTCCGGCAACAACCACCACAGGGCGCTGGATGACAGCCGGGTGGCCCTGTCCATCCTCAAAAAGGTGTACAATAGAGAAAAGCTTTCTCCCTTTCTCAGCCGGTGCGACGAGGAGTTTTACAGGAGAATCACCTTTAAGACCGCCTATATCTGCGACCTGAGAAGCCCCCTCATCAAGCGCAGCTATCTGCGCTTTTCCTGTCCGAAGTGCGGCGGAAAAGCGGTAAAGCGAAGCAAATGGACCGCGAAGAACAAGAGCTTCCGGGCGGAATTTGAATGTAAGCAATGTTCCTGCCGCTTCGGCGGGCGGGTTACCATCAAACAGAAATACGAGGGACTTTTTGTGAATCAGAAAACCTTTCCCGTACCCGTTTTACAGCCCCCCAGAGAGCTTTCTCCCGGGACTTTGGGCAATATGGTTTTAGAGGACCGGGGCGGCGTGGGTGTGCTGCGCTTTCCCGCCTGGGAGAAGCTGTCCTGCGTAAACCACGCCTTTTCCACCCGCATCGGCGGGGTGAGCGAAAAGGAGTTTGCCTCCATCAACCTGGGCTTTGGCAGGGGAGACTCAAGAGAGAATGTGGAGAAGAATTTCAGGCGCTTCTGTGAGGCCGCCGGATTTTCCCGGGAGTCGCTGGTCACAGGAAATCAGGATCACCACATCCACATTTGCCGGGTGGACCTTTCTCACCGGGGGATGGGGATCTGGAAGGATAAAATGGAGGACAGCGTGGACGGGCTCTGTACCGATGTAAAGGGCGTCACGCTGGTGATCTACTGCGCGGACTGCGTTCCGCTGTATTTTGTGGACGAGGAGCACAAGGCCATCGGTCTTGCCCACGCGGGATGGCGGGGCACCGCCGCCGGTATGGCCAAAGCCATGGCGGAGCGGATGAAAGAGGAGTTCGGCTCGGATCCGTCGGCTTTGCAGGCCGCCATCGGACCCTCCATCTGCAAGGACTGCTTTGAGGTGGATGAGCCGGTGGCAGAGGAATTCCTTGCCCTGCCCTTCGGCCAAAAGGTGGTTTCCGGGCCTAAAGGAGAGAAATATCAGGTGGACCTCTGGGAGTGCAACCGCCAATTTCTCTTGGAGGCGGGGCTTTTGCCGGAGCACATCACCGTGGGGGGCGTCTGCTCCATGTGTGAAAGCGACCTGATCTTTTCTCACCGGAAAACCAGAGGACAGCGGGGCAGCAACTGCGCCTTTTTAGCCCTGCAATAGGCAAGGTTTGCCTTGTGTTAGCATGGCTTTCCCGGCGGGAAAAGGGAGAAGGGAGAGAAAGCTGTGATTATAGAAAGCTGCCGTCTCTGCCCCCGAAACTGCAAAGTCCGTAGGGGAGAGACAGGGGAGGGCGTCTGCAAAAGCGGCGCTAGGGCCAGGGTGGCCAGAGCGGCCCTGCACTTCTGGGAAGAGCCGCCCATCAGCGGCACAAGGGGCAGCGGAGCGATCTTCTTCACCGGCTGTCCCTTAGGATGCGTCTATTGCCAGAACTATGAGATCAGCCGTCCCTCCTCTCTGGGGAAGGAGCTTACTTCCGAAGAGCTTTCCGGGCTTTTCTTTTCCCTGGTGGAACAGGGCGCACACAACATCAATTTGGTGACGCCTACCCATTTTGTCCCGGTCATCCGGAAAGCCCTTTGCGTAAAGCGCCTTCCGGTGCCGGTGGTTTACAATACCTCAGGTTATGAACGGGCAGAGACGCTCAGCTCCCTTCGGGGGCTTATCGATGTATATCTGCCCGATTTCAAATATGCGCAACGGGAACTTGCCGGCGCTCTTTCCCACGCGCCGGACTATCCGGAAACTGCCCTTGCGGCCATCGAAGAGATGGCGCTTCAGGTGGGAAAGCCCCGTTATGACAGCGCGGGCATGATGGTAAGCGGCGTGATGATCCGCCACCTGATCCTTCCCGGGCACACCGGGAATTCTCTCAAGGCTCTGGAGCTCCTTCACAGCCGCTTTCCGGAGCTCCCCGTCAGCCTGATGGCCCAGTACACTCCTGCGGGGCTTTGCGAGCGGGAAGGAGGACTTCCCGGTTTTCCGGAGCTTTCCCGCAGGGTCACCCGACGGGAGCTGCAAAAGGTGGAGGACAAGCTTTTTGAGCTTGATATGGAGGGCTTCGTTCAGTCCCGAAAGTCCGGGGGCAAGGAGTATATTCCGGACTTTCATCAGTTTTCCTGAGACTTTTTTAAAACTACAAAATATGGGAGGCGTCCTATGCTTGAAGTGAGAATTCGGTCTGCTTTGGAAAAAATCTTCCTGGATTCCCGGGATACCGCGCCGGACTTTGACCGGGGAAGCGCGCTTTTGGGGGAGCGGTTTGCCTTTCAGCTTTCTTTGAAGCACGACGGCTGGGGACGGGCGGAAGCTCTTCTCAGGGTGGATTCTCCCTTAAAGGAGCGGCTAAGGCTTTATCGGGTGGGAAATGTGCCCTGCGAGCTTCCGGCCTATCCGGACGCCTGCGATGAGGATTACCTCACCACAGCCCCCGGCCTGTTTCCGGATCCCCTCTTTCCCCTTTGCGAGGACAGAGTGGAGATCAGCGGATTTTCCCGGACGGCGCTTTGGGTGGAGGTGGATATTCCCCGGGAGCTTCCGGCGGGGGAATATCCCATTTCCTTTACGGTAAGCTGTGGAGAGGACCGGGAGGAGAGGACCTTTTTCCTCACCGTCATCGGACGGGAGCTTCCCCCTCAGAAGCTTATCTATACCCAGTGGTTCCACGGGGACTGCATCGCGGAGCACTATCAGGTGCCGGTGTATTCCGAGGCCCACTGGCGGCTGCTGGAAAGCTATTTGAAGGGCGCCCATGAGGACGGGGTCAATATGGTCCTGACCCCTGTCCTGACTCCGGCGCTGGACACGGAGGTCGGCGGCGAGCGCCCCTGTACCCAGCTTCTGGGAGTGGAAAAGGAGGGGGAAAGCTATCGCTTTGACTTTTCTCTTCTGGAGCGCTTTCTTGAGCTGGCTCAAGCCTGCGGGATCGGGAACTTTGAGATCTCTCACCTCTATACCCAGTGGGGGGCGAAAGCGGCGCCCAGTATTTACGGGGTGGAACGGGGAGAGAGAAAGCGGCTGTTCGGCTGGGAAACTCCGGCGGCAGGTCCCGCTTACCGGAGCTTTCTCAGGCAGCTTTTGCCCCGGCTTACTGATTTCCTCCGGAAAAAGGGCCTTGAAAACCGGGTGATCTTCCATATTTCCGACGAGCCGGAGGAGGAACAGTTGGCCTCCTATTTGGATGCGAAAGAAGGGGCAGTGCCCTTCCTTTCCGGATTCCCGGTTTATGACGCCCTTTCCGGTTACCAATTTCTGGAGCGGGGGGCGGTAGAGCATCCCATCGCCTCCACCGACCATATCGAGCCCTTTTTGGAGCATCACACGCCGGGGCTCTGGGCCTATTATTGCTGTGCTCAGAACCGGCGGGTGGGAAACCGGTTTTTTGCCATGCCCTCCTACCGGAACCGGATCCTGGGGACGCAGCTATATCGGTTCGGGATCTCCGGGTTCCTTCACTGGGGGTATAATTTCTGGTATACGCAGAATTCCCGGGCGAAAATCGACCCCTACCGGGTCACGGACGCGGGAAGGGCCTTCCCCGGTGGAGACGCCTTTTCCGTCTATCCGGGAAAGCAGGGCCCCATCCCCTCCATACGGGGCAGAGTGTTTTACCACGGTCTGCAGGATATGCGGGCGCTGTCCCTTCTGGAGAGCCTCATGGGAAGAGAAAAGGTGCTGTCCCTTTTGGAGAGGGAAGGCCCGATCACCTTTTCCCACTATCCCAGAAGCGCCCGGTGGCTGCTGGACGCCAGAGAAGAGGCAAACCGGCTGATCGGGGAAAAGCTGTGAAAGGATCGTTTGAAAAGGAAAGGGGATATTCCATGGAACCGCTGGTTCGTGAACTGTTTGACTTTATTGAAAAGAGCCCTTCCGCCTGCCACACGGTGGACACGGCGCGCAAGCTGCTTTTGGAGGAGGGCTTTCAGGAGCTTTCGGAGACGGAGCCCTGGAAGCTTTCCGAGGGCGGAAGCTATTTTGTGGTGAGAAGTATGAGCTCGCTTATCGCCTTTCGCTACCCAAAACGGAATTTCCGCGCCTTTTCCATTGCGGCTCCTCATGGGGATTCCCCCTGCTTTCAGGTGAAGGCCAGCCCGGAGCTTCAGGCGGAGGGAAAGTATACCAGACTCAATACAGAGGTCTACGGCGGGATGCAGGTGGGCCTGTGGCAGGACCGTCCCCTGTCCGTGGCGGGCAGGCTGGCGGTGCGCGCCCCCGAGGGTGTGAAAGGAGTGCTCACCAATATTGACCGGGATCTTCTGATGATCCCGGGCCTTGCTATCCACATGAACAGACAGGTCAACGAGGGCGTGAAGCTGAACCCACAGAAGGACACTCTGCCTCTGCTGGGGGGAGGCGAGGCCGATCTTCTGGAGCTGGCGGCGGAGGCCGCCGGGGTAAAGAAAGAGGAGATCGTAAGCTATGACCTCTACCTCTACCATCGGGCGAAGGGCACGGTGTTCGGCGCGAAGGAGGAGTTTATCGCCTCCCCCAAGCTGGACGACCTGGAGTGCGCCTTCTCCGCCGTGAAAGCGCTGATCGGCGGAAAGAACCGGGAAAATGTGACACTGTGCGCCCTCTTTGACAACGAGGAGATCGGAAGTCTGACCCGCCAGGGGGCGGATTCCACCTTCCTGTTCGATGTGATCTCTCGGATCTGCGAGCAGTCCGGAAAGAGCCGGGAGGAGCAGATCCGGGCCATCGCGGGAGGGTTCCTGCTTTCCGCGGACAACGCCCATGCCGTTCATCCCAATTACCCGGAAAAGGCGGACCCTACCAACCGCTGCTATTTAAACGGAGGCGTGGTCATCAAGCACAGCGCGCGCTACGCGACGGACGCCGTGACGGCGGGAGTATTTGAAGAGATCTGCAAAAGAAACGGCGTTCCTACCCAGACCTACTACAACCATTCCGCCGAGCCCGGAGGCGGCACGCTGGGGAACCTTTCCGGTTCTCATGTGTCCATCCCCACAGTGGATATCGGCCTTGCCCAGCTTTCCATGCACTCTCCCTTTGAGACGGCGGGGAGAGAGGATGTGACCCATATGGTGAACGCCATGCGATCCTTCTATGAGACAGAGCTTTTCTGGGAGAGAAGCGACTTTTGCAGAATCGGATAAAAGGAGAGAAAAAGATGTCTTCTATGTCCCTTTCCAATCTGCCGGGCTGGCAGAATGAGACCGTGTTCTATCAGATTTACCCTCTGGGGTTTTGCGGAGCGCCCTTTGAAAACGACGGGGTCCCGGCCCACCGGATCAAAAAGGTGCTGGACTGGATCCCCCACCTGCAAAAGCTCCAGATAGGAGCGGTATATTTTTCCCCCATCTTTGAATCGGATACTCACGGCTACGATACCCGGGACTATTCTAAAATTGATGTCCGCCTTGGCGTCAATGAGGATTTCAAAGAGGTGTGTAATGCCCTTCACGAGGCGGGGATCCGGGTGGTGCTGGACGGGGTCTTTAACCATGTGGGCAGGGGCTTCTGGGCCTTTCAGGATGTGCTGAAAAACCGGGAAGCTTCCCTCTATAAGGATTGGTTTTATGTAAACTTCTCGGGCAATAACGGCTACAACGACGGCCTTTGGTATGAGGGCTGGGAGGGGCATTTCGAGCTGGTCAAGCTGAACCTGCAAAATCCCCAGGTGGCGGACCATCTGCTCTCCTGCGTCAAAGGCTGGTGGGAAGAGTTCGCCATCGACGGCCTGCGGCTGGATGTGGCCTACTGCCTGGATGAAGGCTTCCTGCGCAGGCTTCGAAGCTTCACGGCAGGGCTGAGCCCTTCTTTCTTCCTGCTGGGTGAGATGATCCACGGGGACTACCGCCGCATCATGAACCCGGAAATGCTCCAAAGCGTCACAAACTATGAGTGCTATAAGGGGCTTTACTCTGCCTTTAACTCCATGAATCTCTTTGAGATCGCCCATTCCCTTCTCAGACAGTTCGGCCCGGAAAACTGGACTCTTTACCGGGGCGAGCACCTGCTGTGCTTTGCGGATAACCACGATGTCACCCGCATCCACAGCATTTTGCAGGACAAAAATCACATCTTCCCCCTTTACGCGGTGCTGTTCTGTATGCCAGGCATCCCCTGCCTCTATTACGGCAGCGAGTGGGGAGCCGAGGGGGACAAGAGCCAGGGCGACCCGGCGCTGAGGCCTGCCTTTGACGCTCCCATCGAAAATGAGCTGACCGGGTTTTTGGGTAAGCTTGCCCGGGTCAAGAGGGAGAGCAGGGCCCTGTGCTATGGGGATTTCCAGAACGAGACCCTCAAAAACCGGCAGTGGGTCATGCGCCGCAGCTGCCCGGAGGAGACGGTGCTGCTGGCCGTCAACGCCGAAGGGGTTCCCTCCTCCATCGAATGTAGGGCCTTCGGCCGGGCGCTGGAGCTGCTTACCGGAGCAGAAGAGGAGCTTTCCGGCAGGATCGACCTCCCCCCCTATGGGGTAAAGGTGCTGAGAATATAATGCTGCAAAGGGCAGAGAGTGAAAAGCAATTATTCATTATTCATCAGCGAAGCGGTTTTCTTATTCATTAAACCGCCTCTAACATCCAGTATCTAACATCCAATATCTAAAAAAGGTTCCCTTTCGGGAACCTTTTTTCGTCTAACACCTATTCACCGTGAAGAGTAGCGGGCGCCCCGTCTGGGGGCTTTGTTCTTTTTCCGCTTTTTGAAGGGGTAGACCGGGCTTTGCGAATTGGCGATCACATGGTCTACCAAATGAAGCAGCGCAAGCATCAGGATGATGGCAAACAGGGCGAGGGGCGCCAGCACAATGAGCATGGGAATGGTGAAATCTGAGAGATAGAAAATGTCCTTAAAGAAGAGCAGAGCCAGAATAAATGCGGATAACAGCCCGCTAAACAGCACCACCCGCAGACTGTTGAAGGGAGTGCACACCTTGAACAGCATCAAAAAGCCGGACAGCGCCGTCATGATCACCGCCAGGGTGGAAAGCTCGTCTGCCGTCAGGCCCAGAGGCTCGCTGAGGGCGCAGAGCACCAGCACATTGGCGGTCATGGTGAGGGAGGCGGGGATGCACATTTTGATCACATTGAAAATGAATTTCCCCCGGATCCGCTCCCTGTTGGGCTCCAGGGCCAGGATGAAGGAGGGGATCCCGATGGTCAGGCTGCTGATCAGCGTCTGCTGAATGGGCCGGAAGGGATAGGCGTAGTTGAGGAAGATGAACAGCACGCCGATCAAAGCGGAGAAGATGGTCTTAACTAAGAACAGAGAGCTGGAGCGCTGCAGGTTGTTGATGGAGCGCCGGCCCTCCTGCACCACCAGAGGCATAGAGGCAAAATTGGAGTCCAAAAGCACCAGATTGGAAACGGTGCGGGCGGCGTCGCTGCCGGAGGCCATGGCGATGGAGCAGTCCGCCTCCTTTAAGGCCAGCACATCGTTGACCCCGTCCCCTGTCATGGCCACGGTGTGTCCCCGGGCCTTCAGAAGCTTCACAAAGCTCAGCTTCTGCTGGGGAGTGACCCGGCCGAACACGGAGTATTTCTCTACGGCCTCGGCCATTTGCTCCTCGGTTTCCAGGGTGGTGGCGTCTACATAATCCGCCTTTTCCAGCCCCGCCTTCTGGGCGATATTCGCTACGGTGACCGCGTTGTCGCCGGAGATTACCTTCAAATCTACGCCCTGATCCGCAAAGTAGCGCAGGGTGCGGGGAGCCTCCCGGCGGATCCTATCGCTGATGAGGACCAGTCCCAGAGAGTTGAGCTTAGAGGGCGTTTCCACCCCCTCCATCATTTCCGGGGAATGGGCCAAAAGCAAGACTCGCTGTCCCTTGGAGGAATAGGCCTCCACCTGCTCCTTGATCTCTTCAAATTTGGGGCCGAGAATAAATTCTCCCGCGCCCATCAGATAGCTGCCCGCTTTGGGGAAGGAAGCGCCGCTCCACTTTCTGGCGGAGGAGAAGGGCACCAGGTGAGAGGCCTGCCAGTCGCTCTTATGGGGCAGGTACTCGGCAAGGGCCTGGAAGGTGGGATTGTCGTCCTGCAAATTGTGGACTAAAGCCGTGAGGGGAACGCGCATTTCCTCTTCCGTGTGCCCCGGGAAGGGCAGAAGCTCATCCACCTGCATGGAGCCCTCGGTGATGGTGCCGGTCTTATCGAGACACAGAGTGTCCACCCGGGCCAGCGTCTCCACGCAATAGAGATCCTGCACCAGGGTCTTGTGCCGGGAAAGCTTGAACACGCTTACGGCAAAGGCCAGGCTGGTGAGCAGCACCAGCCCCTCGGGGATCATGCCCACCATGGCGGCCACCGTGCTGCTGACGGAGTCGGGAAGGGGGTCGGAAAGCACAACATACTGCTTCCAGAACAGCAGCGCGCCGATGGGCAAAATGCCAAAGCCGATAATCTTGACGATGAAATCAATGGAATCCATGATCTCGGAATTCCGCTTTTTGATGTATTTCGCGTCTCCCGCAATGCGGTTGGCATAGTTTTCCGCTCCCACATGCTCCACCTTAGCAGAGCAGGAGCCGCTGACCACAAAGCTGCCGGAAAGCAGGGAATCGCCGGGAAGCTTCAAAACGGGGTCCGATTCCCCTGTGATGAGAGACTCGTTGACCTCGCACTCCCCTTCAGCCACCACCGCGTCAGAGCAGATCTGGTTTCCCGAGGAAAGCAGAAGGATGTCGTCCAGTACGATCTCCTCAATGCGCACATGCCGGCGCTGGCCGTCCCGGATGACAGAGGCCTTGGGAGAGGAGATGAGAGAGAGCTTGTCTATGGTCCTCTTCGCGCGGATCCCCTGAAAGGAGCCAATCACGGTGTTGGAGACGATGATGCCGATGAACAGGGCGTCTCGGTAAGCGCCCACCAGGATCACGGCGATGGCCAGAGCAAAGTTCAGAATATTAAAGAAGGTGATCAGGTTTTCCCGGATGATCTGCCCTTCCGTTTTGGTTTTGATGCCGGTGCTGCCATTGTGCAGGCCCTGAGAGACCCGCAGCTTTACCTGCTGGGCGGAAAGGCCCGAGGCGGGGTCCGGATAAAAGCGCTCCACGCTTTTTGCCGGCTGTGTATGCCTGCCTGATTCCCGGGCGGCGGAATCCCGGGTGGAACCACGAGTGGAAGAAGTTCTTTGACGGGACAAAACGGAGTACCTCCTGGATGTTAAATGACATGGCGCTTTTGTTTCGCTGCTTCCAGTATACACCATGGCGCATAGCTTTCCAAGAGATGTTTTCTTTCAATTTCTTTAAATTTGCTCCTCCTGAATTCTAAGATGAGGAAAAGCAGAAAGGACAAACTCCGGCAGCCCGAATGAGAACCGTGCGTGATAAGTGCAGGAGAGCAAGAAACTACAAAATACTTTTAAGAGTTAAAAAAACTCTTGACAAACTCAATTTGCTAATTTAAAATAAAAATCAGAAAATATTGAAATATTTCTATTAATTAAGGAAAAAGTTTGGATAGGTTTTACAAACGCTTCTTTATCCGGTGGAGAGGACGGTTTTGACCCTCGTAAAAACGGGCAAATGAAAGGAAAGGGGGTGGTACCGATGGGAAGGTGAAAGCAGGCAATTTATTGCCCGATTCAAAAGAATATCTTCTTCAAAGTGGTTCGGGAATAAAAAAATCGTACCAAACTGAAATGGCTGGGCGGCCCGCCGAAAAATTCGGCGCTCAGTTGATACGATGGGATTATTCTAACTGGTTTTGAAGAAAAAAGCAAGAGGAAACAGCCGGGAAAAATTTCCACGGCCGGAAAGCCTTCCCTGTTTCCTGCGGAAGGCAATGTAAAAAACCAAGGAGGAATAATTTTGAGAAGAAAAGCTTTACTTTCATTGCTCTGTCTGCTGATGGGAGTTTTCATGCTGGGAATTCCCGCAGCGGCGGCAGCAAACCCCGGGGGAGGAACGGCCCAGCCTTACTCGTTTACGGACCCGGTCCCGCCGGAGATCTCCGTTACCTCGATTTCCACGAAATATGTGGGAGACACGGTGACAGTAAAGGCTACATCCACTACCCCCTGCTATCGTAATGTCGCAAACAGCCGCGAAGCGGCTGTAGAGAAGAAGCCCTGAGGCGTGAAACGCCTCTCTTTTGCTATGCAAAAGCACCGGGCTTCTTCGAGATAAATTTGTAAGAGAGCTTTATTCAATGCATATTTATAGAATCTTTTCATCCAAACTCTGCCGGAACCTATACGGTGACGCTGATCTCCAGAAGCTACGCGGAATCGAACCCCAGAACCGGCACGGCGGAGACGTCCTTGACCTTTACCGTGAAGGGGGAGAGTAAAAATCTGGATGTGCCGCTGTATCAACAGAGCGACGACGATACCTGCGGCCCTGCCAGCGCACGGATGATTCTGGCGTACTATGGTATTTCAGTGACAGAATCCGATATTACAAAATACCTTAAATCTGCGGGAATGGCGGATTTCACTGTAGTTGCACATCTTACTAATGCGATCAATCATTTCTTAAGTGAGAATGGAAAAAGCATTCAGTATCAATGTGTTTATGTGGGTGAAGAAGAGTGCGCGAGGCTCATAAAAAAGAATATCATGGCTGGATACCCTTCTCAGATACCCATTGAAAGTGCACCGAAACCAGATCCATATTTTCATTACGATGTTGATGGGCATTATGTGGTCGTCAAGGGAATAGATGGAAGTGATGTGAAGATTAATGATCCCTACAACCCGGAAAAAATGGAACTCCGGAAGCTGGCTTTACTTCTACCCCCACAGTGCCTCTCAGTACCCTTGCGTTTTATAATTCCTATCATTCTGGATGGATTATTGTGGTGCAGAACTAGGAAGGGAGAAGTAAAATGAAGATTGAAAAAAGAAAAACATCTCCCTTTAAAAAACAAGAAAAGGTGGTTGAAGAAATGGCAAAGAAATTGCTCAGCCTGATTTTGGCGGTGTGCTGTATCAGCACTCTGTTATGGGGCTGCGGGGTACAGAGAAAGGAACCACCAAAACCCGCAGAAACGAAAACTGGACTGAATAGTGTCTCTGAATTGGAAACTCTGCAAAGAGACCCAGTGGAAAAAACAAAGGCTCCTGTCATCCGGGAATGTAATGGGAAACGTGCCGAGGGTGGAATGGAAATTCCCGGAACACATTTTGCGCTGGAAGAGGGAACTGCTCTTGCGCCTTTGCCGGTATATGTAGACCCATGCCCCTATTGGCAGGCGGGACAGCTGTATGAGGTAAGCGAAGAAGATCGGGCCGGGATGAAGGAGCAGATCCGGGACTATCTTCGGCTCTTTTACGGGGAAGAGACCCAGATCAGGGAAGAAAACTTCATTTACCGAGAGTCAAATAATGATAACGCCCCCCCAAAGGATTACAGGCTCTATCTGAAAAGTGGCCATGACAGCGTAGGGTATGATGACGGTACGATCCGGCTCGGTTCAAGTATGGAAGGGTTTTCGGTAATGATGCCTCGGGAAGAAGCCGCAGAAACCGCCCTGCGAGAGAATGATGAAACCGCTATGCTGGAAATTCCCGCTGTAAAAGTTGTGCTAGAGATGATGGAGATTGACGACCCGTTGGTGAGAAATGTGTCTAATCTTACAACAGGAGAGATTAATAGCTATGACTATCTGATCACTCAGCGCTCAGAGGAGCTGTCCGAGAATATTTACGAGGAGGCCTTTCACTCTGTCAATATTTCTATGGACACAGACGAAGAGGTTTCCTATATTTATATTTCTACAAAGGATGTTTCCCCCTCACAGGTGGTTCCTCTGGAATCGGTATCCTATGCGCAGGCTCGGGATTATGTGCTGGAAAAGTATCCGGAACAGTTTGCAAATGGCTTTAGCTGCGAAGTTTACTATGAAGATTGGGTGGAAATAGGCTTCTATATCCCCTGTTATCGGTTTATGTCGCCGGAAGGGTTCAATATACAGGTAGCTATGGCAGACTACAGTCCGATTGAAGGACTCTTTATACCGGGAGAGGAATTCATCTGGCCGCGTGAAGAGTCACAGCCCGTTTCTTCCGAGCCGGAAACCGTGACCTCATTGCCGCCGGAAGAAAACTAATCAAGGGGGTTTCCTCCTTCGATTCATGCAAAACCGTGTTTTTTCAAAAGATAAGCCTATAAGCGGCAGAAATTAAGTAGAGTGAAGAGACCGGGAAAACAGGGGGCCGGAAAGGGACGGCCCCCGATCTCCGGAAAGGAGCGGAGAATTTTTCTTCGCTGGACCCATAGCTATTTCAAACGAAAGAAAGGACCCACGGATGATGAGAAAAAAGGCTATGCTTTTTCTTGCGGCTGTTCTTCTGCTTTCAGCGGCCTGTTCTTCGTCTGAAAAAAGAGATTCTACCGCCTGCGCGGCATATTCCCAGGAGATGCTATTTGAAGATGTTCAGTCATTGAATGAGTATCTAAATCATAACAAAAATGGGCCTTCTAAAAATAAAAGAGCGGGCGCTGCAAGTGAGGAGATACCGGTCTTCGAGGTTTCCATCGACCTGGAAGAGGCGAAGCTTTGGGATCTCAGGCTGTCGGGAAATAACGCTTACTATCGATATGTTTTAAACGGGTTTCAATACGGGTCTTTCCCTGAGGCGCCCGAAGGATCAGAGGAACAGCCCTGTCAGGAAGAAGCAGCCGATAAGGTCAGCAGTGCAGCCAGCAGCCCCACGCCGGACGGGGAAACGGACTCAAATATTTATGATGAAGAATTTAAACACACGATCTCTGTGGGCTGGAATTACACAGGGAACGGGGAAAGCGGTCTTCAATATTTTGTTGAGAGCAACCCGGACAATGTTTTTCGGGTGGATGGCTTCGAAGGGCTTTACTATTCAAATTCTGGAGAGGGGAAAGGCGATGTGGTGGCAAAAATGCTCTATTGGGTCCAGGATGATTGCTTTTTCTCCGCTGCGGTTCCCATTGATTATGTGGACTATATGATCGAACGGATCTATGCGGACGAGCCCCTGGCAAAAAAATATCGTAAGCATTTCTCTCGCTGAGAAGTGCGGAAAAGAGCAGAGAAGGGGGCCGGATTTTCCGGCCCTGTGCTTTTTTGTGCAGTTCAACTTTCCTGTTTCAGCAAAAACAGCCTCGCGCAGAAAGGAGAGGGCAGTCTGGCCGTCAAAAGCCCGGACTGGCTCTGGAAGCTAAAGGAGCAGTTTTCCTCCTTTGGATAGATACAGCCTACCTTCACCTGTTTTCCCTTCAGATGGGCAAGAGGCACGGAACAGGCGGAAGAGGCAGCCCCTCTGCGCCAGAGGGCGACATATGTTTTCTTCTCTGTTTTCAGTCCCAACGAGACCCATTCATCCTCATACTGCGCAAGGCCCAAGGGCCAGAAGGGCAGAGCGTTTTTGATATCTCCCCGAATGGCCTTATAGCAGGCGATGCCCTCCTTCGTAAGCTCAAAGCGCCGGGGACTGAGGTTCGCGAGATGGCCGCTCTGATGGATCCGCAGCAGCATGGCGTTTACCATGTTGAAGATCACCTCTTCGTCGTCTCCCTCGGTCAGGGGATAGCTCCAGATGGCGGCCTGCTCCGGCGTCAAGGCGCTGGGGGCGTTGGCCGCTATGGCCGCATAGTAGCGGTAATTTTCCTGGTCGCTGGTAGACTGGATGCTGTAGCGGGACAATAGGGCGTAATCCATCCGAAGCCCGCCGGAGGAGCAGTTTTCAATGATCAGGTCAGGGTATCGGGCAAAGACGGAGTCCAGCCATTTGAGATAGGCCCGCTCGTGCTGCAAAAGCCCGTCCCCGAAGCTGTCCGCGTCCACCTCTGTGCCGATGCCCGGCTCGATGTTATAGTCCATTTTGATATAGCCCACGCCGTATTCCTTCACCAGACGGTCGATTACCTCATTGGCGTGCCGGATCACTCCGGGATGGCGAAAATCCAGCTGGTAGCGGCTTCTGTCATATACCTTTTCTCCATGACGGATAAAGTACCACTCCCGGGGCACCTTGTCTGCCATGGGGCATTTGATGCCCATGACCTCCAGCTCCAGCCATACGCCGGGAATCATCCCCTTCGAACGGATCAGGTCCATCACCTCTTTGAGCCCGCCCGGCCACCGCTTCTCGGCGGGCTTCCACTCGCCCACATTGTCCCACCAGAAGCCGTCGGAATACCAGCCCGCGTCCACGCAGAAGTATTCACACCCCGCCTCGGCAGCCTTCTCAATGAGAGGAAGCTCCTTTTCGGTGGTGGGGTCGCCCCAGAGGCAGTTCATATAGTCGTTGAAGATCACGGCCAGGGTCTCGTTGTCCCGGTTTTTCCGGCGGATCCTCCGGCGGTATTTCGTGATCTCCCGGAAGGCCTCCTGGGCATCCCCTTTTACGGGGCATACGCTCACCGGCACGGTTTCAAAGGTCTCCCCGGGCTTTAAACTCTTCCACCAGTGAGACTGAGTCTCCGTGGGGCCGGAGAGCTGCAAATAGAGGAAGCCGTCCTGGTCGGCAATCTCCCAGTGCCAGGAGCCGTTGTGCTCGATCTGCCAGAGCAGGCTGTGTCCCGCCTCCCGGTTTTCCAGCACGCCCATGGGAAGGAATTCCTTAGAAGACCAGTTTCCGGTGTTGGAGACATGGATATACTTGGAGGTGTGCAGGTCGTCCTCCGGCTGGGAAAGAGACATGCCAAGCTGCGGGAAGGAATAATTTTGCCAGTGAAGCTCCTTCTGCCAGCCGTTGTGGGGGATCCACAGGGAAAGCTTCTTGTCATAGGGAAGCAGACCCTCCTTTTCAATGCCGGTCAAAGCGAAGGAGGAAACATACTCCAGGCCCTGGGCTTTTTCTCCCCGGTTTTCCACCTGGGTCCAGGAACGGACCACGGAAAGGCCGTCGTAAAACTGAAAATAGGAGCGTACCGAAAAGGAGAGGGGCTCGTCCTTCTGGTGGATGATGAGAAGCCTGCCTGTCTCATTGCGCAGGTCCTCCATCCGGTTGTATTTCAGTCGGTAGCCCGGAGCTGTGCGGACATATTTCAAGCCGTGCCGCTCTCCGGGACGGTCCAGCCCGGAGATCTGTACCTCCGCAAGGCGGAAGCCCACCGTTCCCCAGCGGGAGGTCAAAGTGCTTTCGTCAAAGGGCAGGGCGGAAAAATGGAGAAATTTGATCTCATTTTCCTCATTGATCTCAAATAAAAGGTGAAGTCCGTTTTCCGTGACGGCAATGCGTTCTGCCATAGAAGAGCCTCCTTTTTCATCTCCGGGGATGCTCCTGCACCTCCTGGGCGGTCCGATTTTCTATTAGCCACAGTATAGCATTTGTACAGACCTTTGTAAATAAAAAGGAGTTTGTGCCGCACACGCTTCGTTTCCTGATTTTCTTTCAGATTCAAAAGAGACGTTGTAATTTCCGAAGCTTATGTTATGATAGGGATCGAACGGATCATTCCTGTGGAAAGGAGCTTTGCTATGAGAGAGCTGGGACTTCATGAGGTGCTGGTCAAAAAGCGGCGTGAAAAGGGGATCACTCAGGAGGAGCTGGCCCGTTATCTGGATGTTTCCAAGGCGTCCGTCTCCAAGTGGGAGACGGGGCAGAGCCTGCCGGATATTGCTCTTCTGCCCCGTATCGCGGCCTATTTTTCCATCAGTGTAGACGAGCTTCTGAACTACCGGCCGCAGCTTTCCAAAAAGGAGATCCTTGCGCTTTACCGCAAATTGTCCGAAGGCTTCGCAAAGAAGCCCTTTGAAGAGGCGCTGCTCTTCTGGGAGCGCGAGGTAAAAACCTATTACTCCTGTTTTCCGTTTTTGGTGCAGATGGCCTCTCTGCTGCTCAATTACTGCGACAGGGCAAAGGATCCGGCCATTCGCAAGCGTGCTTTGCATACGGTGATTTCGCTGTGCAGACGGGTGAAAAGGGAGACTTCGGATATGGCCTCTCTTCGGATGGCCAACTCTTTGGAGGCGGCCGCCAGCCTTTTGCTGGGAAAAGCCGAAGAAGTACTTGCGCTTCTCAAGGATGTAAACCGCGTTCCTGACATGGGCGACGAGGGACTCTATGCCTCGGCCCTTCAGATGACGGGAGAGACCCAGAAGGCAGAGGAGACCTTACAGGTATGTGTTTACCGGCACCTGATAGGGCTTTTAGGTGGTCTCACACCCTATTTTTTACTGGATACCGTGGAGGAACCTGCTTTTTTGGAAAGCGTCAGAAGAGCTGTGGGGATGGTGAAGCTCTTTGACCTGGAAAATCTGCACCCCTACGCGGCCCTTCAGGTCTACTACGGAGCGGCAGTGGGCTACGCCCGCAGAGGGAAAAAGGATGAGGTGATCGCCTGCCTTCGGGAATACCAGGAAATCTGTACCACAAAGCTGTTTCCTTTGAAGCTCCACGGCGATCAATTCTTTTCCCGGATCGACCCCTGGCTTCAGGAGATCAGCCTGGAAACAAAGCCGCCCAGAGAGGAAAAGAGCATTTGCCGTGCGCTGCTTTCAGCGGTAACGGAGGAAAGCGCCTTTGCGCCTTACAGGGAGGAGCCGGGGTTTCGCAGTATTCAAAAAGCGCTTGCCGGGTATCTGGGCAAAGAGCTGTCTTTGGGCTAAGGCAGAATAAAAAGCCTTCGGAAAATACCTGATAGAAAGTGAAGCTTGTTGGAAAGCATCGTTGTTTCACAGGCATGAGCCCGGATCTATCAGGAAAAATAAAGCTTATGGGAGATTGATATCTATGCTGGAGAAAATGAATGAGTTTTTTAACAGGAGAGTCATAGGGTATGAAGAGCATCAGTTGACTACCATAGACGGCGCGCAGGAATTTTACCGCTATACGGCTTCCTGCCTGCCGGTGCAGGATCATGCACAGGTACTGGATCTGGGGTGCGGAACAGGTCTGGAGCTAGGATTTTATTTTGAATCAAATCCTACGGCGCAGGTAACAGGAATTGATCTTGCGGAGGACATGCTTGAGGTATTGAAACAGAAGTTCCCGGAAAAAAGCCTTACAGCAATCTGTGGTTCCTATTTTGATATTCCTTTCGGAGAAAAATGCTATGACGCTGTTGTTTCAGTGGAATCGCTGCACCATTTTACCAAAGAGGAAAAAATCTTTCTCTACCAAAAAGCATATCAGGCGCTGAAGCCGGGCGGATACATGATTTTAACAGATTATTTTGCGCAGACAGAGGAGCAGGAGTATTTTTACAGACAGGGATTAGCGCGGTTGAAATCCGAGCAGGGGATCTCTGACAACGAGTTTTATCATTACGATACGCCGCTTACAAAGGCGCATGAGATAGAGGCCTTTCGCGAATCGGGATTTCCTGCTGTAGAGCTGCTCGCTGAATGGAGCGCTACCGCTGTGATCAAAGCTGTAAAGTAGTGTTTGACAGCCTTGCCCTTTTTGAGAAGCGTTTTCTTGAGGGATGAAACGAGATAAAACGGCAGGGCAAACCATTTTGGTTTGCCCTGCCAGTTGTATCTTTATCTTTTTCCTGTCAATGACAGCCCAGCTGCTTGCAGCGGTAGGATGCGGTGGGATCGGTAGGATCCCAGGTGTGCCAGGCGGGAATGGTGATCCCTGCTGGCTTTTTCAGCGGCCCGCTGGTTTCGCCCTCGGTGATGTGCACCTTGGTGCCCAGCGCGCAGTTGTCGAAGATCCATTTGGCGTTGCGGCAGTTCAGTCGGATACAGCCTAAGGACCGGGTCTCGCCCAGATGATTGTACTCGTCCACCTCCAGGTCAAAGTTGTTGTAGGTCCAGTTGGGTACCGAATGGAAGAGGTAGTTCCCCTGGATCTGAGTACACCACTGGGCCCAGGTGTCGCCGATCATCTGCAGCCACCGGTAGCGGTCAGGCGTGTAGTAGGTGCCGGTGGGAGTCCCGTATCCGCAGGAAACCCGCATGGCCGTGACAGGAGTGTTGTAAGAGCCGCTTTCGTCCTTTGCAAAGATGATGAGATAGTTGGAGGGCTTATACACCTTGATGAAGTAGGGCCCTTTTGTGACGCCCAGATCGGAAATATCGTCCACCATCAGGCCATTCTTATAGTATCTTCTCCAGGAGCCCACCTTGCGAAAACCGGTGACGGCTTTCCCGGTGGAATCGTCCAGCAGATAGGTAACGCCATCGATCGTTTGTTTCCCCCGAAGGAATTTTCTGGTTTCGGCGTCCAAATAATAATGGTCGCTGCCGTCGATGATCCAGCGGGAGTGATCCACCAGGGAATGGTCCTCCTCAAAACCGGTCCAGACCTCTCCTTCGCCTGTGGTATAATAAGAATGGGGTGTGGCCGCCTCCTCAATCTGCCCATAGGCCCAGTGGCCGGGGAACACATCATAGAAATTTTTGACCAGCTCCCATTCCTTGATATGTTCGTCCGGAGAACGCCCCAGCATCTTGTTGAGAATGGTGACGGCCTGGGCTCTGGTGATGGGGTCGTTGGGACGGAAGGTGCCGTCCTCAAAGCCGGTGATCCAGCCCTTCTGGTAGGCGGTGGCAATATAGGGATAAGCCCAGGAATCCTTCTTCACGTCGGTAAAGGAGACGCTGGCCTCCTCCAGGGTGTCAAAGCTCACCGCGATCTTTACGAATTCCGCCCGGGTGATGCGCTTGTTCGCCCGGAAGGTGCCGTCCGGATAGCCGGAGACTACTCCCAGATAGGCGGCGGCGCCCACGGGCTCTGTGTACCATTTCCCCTGAGGCACATCGGAAAACTCCCTTGTCTCCCAGCTCTGGCTGAGCAGCACGGCGTAGAACATTTTTGCCGCTTCCGCCCGGGTGATGCTTTTCTGAGGCTTGAACATGCCGTTTTCATAGCCGCCGATATAGGCGATATGGTCCCGGGTGTTCAGCAGGTCGGAAAGGCTTCGGGAAAAGCGGGCCCAAAAGGTGGTATCCTCCGTGATGGGCAGACTGTCCGGCGCGACAGGCGCCCCATCACTGTCATACCAGCCCAGAAAGACCGCGCAGGGAAGAGAAGGGTCTTCCGGCATCTGAGTAAGGCGCCTTCCTTCCGGCACCAGATAGACCTTTTTTCCCAACGCGCCCATGTCGAAGGTGACGGTGAAGGTTTTTCCCTCCTTCTCCTTTTGAGAGGCGAGGCCGGATTCTGCGGAGGGCTCTTCCAAAGAAGACTCCTTCGGTTCCTCCTGGATGGATCCTTCCGGATCGGACTCTTCCGGGGAAAGAGAGACTTCCGGCTCCCGCGGCTCCTCCGGCTCAGAGGAAAGGAGAACCGATTCTTCCTCCGAAAGGGAAGAAGACGGCTCCTCTCCCAAAGCGGCGGGAGAGAGGCAGGAAAGGGTCAACAGAGCCGAAAGAATGAGGACCTTTCCTCGGAAGAATATTTTTTTCCGGGAAGAAAGTCTTCCTCTCGAAACACTTTTTTCAACCTTGCGGCGGTGGGGTGATGGTTTCATGAACGGTTCGCGCTCCTCTGACATACTCTTTTTGGCCTTTCCAGCATAGCAGAAAGAAACAGGCGATCCTGTCCCTTTTTGCTGTCGAAGGACGGGTGATAAATTCCGATACACCGAAAAACACTTCGTATTGTGGATAAGCTTACCTCATTATACCAGATGTTCCATATTCCGAAAAGAGGAAAAGCAAAAAATTTTTGGAAAAAGAGAAAGTTTTTTCTTCCCTCACAAGTTCAGCAAAAGGACTCATTGACACAAGAACAAATGTTTGATATGATACAGAGGAGCTTTGGAAACAGCGAATATCCAGGGCCTTTTACGGCCTGGTCCGTTCCCGCAGAAAAGGTGCTTTTTGGACAGAGACGCCGGTTTCAAAGAGAAAACTGGGCCGCTTTGCAGTCCCGGAGAAAAGGAGGGGAACCCTGTGAAAACAACAGAGCCTTTTTCCAGTGAAGGAAAGCTTCATCTGCTCACTGTCCCGGAGGGGGAAGAGCGGCGCAGGGAGCTGATCTTTGAGCTTTTCTCCTGCCTGTGTCCGCCGGAGGAAGCCAGGAGACAGCTCTCCCTGCTGCTGTCCTATTTCGGCTCTTTCCGGGGGATCTTTTTTGCCCCGGAGGAGGAGTTGAGAAAAGCGGGGGCCTCTTCTGAGGCGGCCCGCCTGTTAAAGCTGACGGTCGATCTTTCCAGGGCCTACCTGGAGGATCGGGCAGACTCTCTGCGGCGGGTGTTCGACACCGCTTCCGCCTGCGAGGTAATGCGGCCTCAGTTTCTGGGAAGAAAGGCGGAGGCGATGGCAGTGCTCCTGCTCAACGCCAGAGGCCAGGTGCTGTATCACGGCATTGTGGTGGAGGGCTCCGTAACAGCGGTGCCCATCTATATCCGAAGGCTTTTGGAGCTGTGCATCAACTATGGGGCCTACAGCTGCTTTCTGGCGCACAATCACCCCAGCGATTCCGTATTCCCCTCCCGCAACGACATTACCGCTACCAGGCAGATCGAAATGGCGCTGCGCAGCATTGACGCCCGATTGCAGGATCATATCATTTTCGGCGGCAATGATTTTTACTCGTTTCGAAAAAGCGGAATCCTCGCCGTGGAGCGGGAGAAAAACAGCCAGATGATCGAAGAAGAACTGAAAGATGCGCGTGAGCTGGAGCAGGCGCTGCAAAAGCAGAGGGAGGATCAGAATGGACTTTAAGCTTTCTTCCAGGTTTACTCCTACCGGAGACCAGCCGGAGGCCATCCGGCAGCTGACCCAGGGCCTGCAAAGCGGCATGAAGGAGCAGACGCTTTTGGGCGTTACCGGCTCGGGCAAAACCTTTACCATGGCGAACGTCATCGCTCAGCTGAACCGCCCTACTCTGGTATTGGCCCACAACAAGACTCTGGCCGCCCAGCTCTGCTCGGAATTCCGGGAATTTTTCCCGGAAAACGCGGTGGAGTACTTTGTGTCCTATTACGATTATTATCAGCCGGAGGCGTATATCGCCCAGACCGATACCTATATTGAAAAGGATTCCTCTATCAACGACGAAATCGACAAGCTGCGCCACAGCGCTACCAGCGCCCTTTCCGAGCGCAGAGATGTGATCATCGTGGCCTCTGTCTCCTGCATTTACAGCTTGGGCAGCCCTATCGATTACCGCACCATGGTCATCTCCCTGCGCCCCGGCATGGAGAAGGATCGGGACGAGCTTCTGAAAAAACTGGTGGAGCTGCAATATGAGCGCAACGATGTGAATTTCACCCGAAACAAATTCCGGGTGCGGGGAGATGTGGTGGAGGTTTTCCCGGCAGAGGCGACGGATCGGGCGGTGCGTATCGAGTTTTTCGGCGACGAGATCGACCGTATCCGGGAGTTTCACCCCCTGACGGGAGAAGTGGTCTCAGAGCTCAGGCACATCGCCATTTATCCTGCCTCCCATTATATTGTCCCCAAGGAGAAGATGGAGGAGGCCATCGCGGACATCAACGACGAGATGAAGGAGCGGGTTCGGTTCTTTGAGTCCCAGGGAAAGCTGATCGAGGCCCAGCGCATCGAGCAGCGCACCCGGTACGATATGGAAATGCTTTCCGAGATCGGCTTCTGCAAGGGGATCGAGAACTATTCCCGGGTCATGTCCCGCCGGGAGCCGGGAAGCGCCCCCTTTACCTTATTGGACTATTTTCCGGAGGATTATCTTCTGTTTGTGGATGAGTCTCATGTGACTTTGCCCCAGGTGCGGGGTATGTACGCCGGGGACCGGGCCAGAAAGGAGATGCTGGTGGAATATGGCTTCCGCCTGCCCTCCGCCTTTGATAACCGGCCTTTGAATTTCGACGAGTTCTATTCCCATGTGAATCAGGCGGTCTTCGTCAGCGCCACGCCGGGGGATCTGGAGCTTCAGAAATCCGCCCAGGTGGTGGAGCAGGTCATCCGACCCACCGGGCTGTTAGACCCGAAGATCACCGTGAAGCCCACCGACGGGCAGATCGATGACCTGATCAGTGAAATCAACCTGCGGGTGGAGAAGAGGGAGCGGGTGCTGGTCACCACTCTCACCAAGAAGATGGCGGAAGACCTCACCGGATTTTTGGAGGGGTACGGCATCCGGGTCCGGTATATGCACCACGATATTGACACGGTGGAGCGCATGGAGATCATCCGGGACCTGCGCCTGGGAGAATTCGATGTGCTGGTGGGCATCAACCTATTGCGAGAGGGCCTGGATATTCCGGAGGTCTCTCTGGTGGCGATTCTGGACGCGGACAAGGAGGGCTTTTTGAGAAGCGGGCGCAGCTTGATCCAGACCATCGGACGGGCTGCCAGAAATGCGGAGGGCCAGGTGATCATGTACGCAGATGAAGTGACCCCTTCTATGGAATATGCCATCACGGAGACGGAACGCCGCCGGGAGATCCAGGAGAAGTATAACGCCGCTCACGGGATCACGCCCAAGACCATCACAAAGGATGTGGCGGAAATCCTGGAGATCTCCACTCATAAGGAGGACGGCGGAAACGGAAAGAAAAAGAAGCATTATACTCCTGCCGAGCGGGTCCAACTGATCGAGCAGTACAAGAAGGAGATGAAGGCGGCGGCAAAGCTTCTGGAATTCGAGCATGCCGCTTACCTGAGAGACAAGATCAAGGAATTGGAGGAAGGCGGCGCGGGAAGAGCCCCGCTGCCGAAAGGAAGGAGCAGACGATGAAAAAGTTTTTATTGACCAGCACAGGGCTTGCTACCCCTGAGATCCAAAAGGCTTTTCTGGAGCTTTTGGGGAAGGATCCCAAACAGGCGAAAGCCCTTTTTATCCCCACTGCCGCCATTGATGAGGAGGCAAAGTCCGTGCTGCCAAAATGCTTTGGGGACCTTACCGGGATCGGCTTTTCGGAAGAGAATATTGTCACCTATGACCTGGACCGTCCCATGGACTTTGAGGAGCTTTCCGGATACGACGCCGTGTATTTCTGCGGCGGGACCACAGAATATCTGTTAGAGCGGGTGCTTGCCTCCGGGTTTCCCCCGGTTTTGGAGAAGGGGCTGGAAAACGGGCTTTTGTATGTCGGCGTCAGCGCAGGCAGTATCATTGCCGCCCAAAATCTCAAGGACAATCTGGGGTATCTGCCCAGACGGCTGGAGGTTCATTGCGAAAAGGGCTCAGCGGCGGGAAAGCTGCCGGAGGATACAGTGTATCTCACCAATTTTCAAGCGGTGAAGATTACGGACGGGAAGATGGAGATCATCGAATAAGAGAAGCGGCGGAAATGAACGGGAAAGTGTAGGGAAGACAATGCTATGGGGAAAAAGTTATCAGAGATGAGTCTTGAGGAGTTATGGGAGCTGTTTCCCATTTTCCTGACGGAGCACCGGGAATGCTGGGTCCAGTGGTTTCAGGAAGAAAAAGAGATGCTTTTACAGCTTCTCCCTTCGAAAAGCCGGGTAAGTCATATCGGCAGCACGGCTATAGAGGGAATCTGGGCCAAGCCCATCGTGGATATTTTGATCGAAGCGCCGGATCAAGCCGCGTTTTCTTTGGCGAAAGCGGCGCTGGTGGAACGGGGATATATTCTGATGTCAGACAGCGGTGAAAGGGTCTCCTTCAACAAGGGCTATACGGAGCACGGTTTTGCGGAGAAGGTATTTCACCTGCATTTACGGCTTATAGGAGATCACGATGAGCTGTACTTTCGGGATTACATGAACACCCATCCGGAGGCGGCAAAGGAATATGAAGCCTTAAAGCTTCGGCTGTGGAAGGAATATGAGCATGACCGGGACGAATACACCCGGCAGAAGGCGGAGTTTGTCGGAAAATACACGGAGCTTGGGAAAAGAACGGCGGGCAGTTTTTAAAAAGGAAAAATCATCATGAGGTATGGAAAGGGCGGATGGGGAAAATGAGCCTTGACAAGATAGTGGTGCACGGCGCCAGAGAGCACAATCTGAAAAATGTGGATGTGACTATTCCCAGAGACAAGCTGGTGGTTATGACCGGCCTTTCCGGGTCCGGAAAATCGTCACTTGCCTTTGATACCATTTATGCCGAGGGGCAGAGGAGATATGTGGAAAGCCTTTCCTCCTATGCCAGAATGTTTTTGGGGCAGATGGAGAAGCCGGATGTGGACATGATCGACGGGCTTTCCCCCGCCATTTCCATCGACCAGAAGACCACCTCTAAAAACCCCCGCTCCACCGTGGGCACCGTGACGGAGATCTATGACTACCTTCGTCTGCTGTACGCCCGCATCGGAATTCCCCACTGCCCCGTCTGCGGCAGGGAGATTAAGCAGCAGACGGTGGATCAGATCGTGGATCAGGTCCTTGCCCTGCCGGAAAAGACCAGGATCCAGGTGATGGCCCCCACGGTCCGGGGAAAGAAGGGAGAGCACCAGAAGGAGTTTGAGTCCGCCCGGAAAAGCGGCTTTGTGCGGGCCAGAGTGGACGGGCTGATCTACGACCTCAACGAGAATATCTCCCTGGAAAAAAACAGGAAGCATACCATTGAGATCATTGTGGACCGGCTGTCCATCAAGCCGGATATCCGCTCCCGTTTAGCGGATTCCATCGAGACGGCCGCCGGCCTCACCGGAGGTGTGGTGGTGGTGAATGTGATCGACGGGGAGGATATCACCTTTTCCCAGAATTACGCCTGCCCGGAGCATGGGGTGAGCATCGAAGAGCTTTCTCCCCGGATGTTTTCCTTCAACAATCCCTTCGGAGCCTGTAAAAAGTGTACGGGTCTGGGCGTGTTTATGAGGATCGACCCGGCCCTCATCATTCCGGATAAGCGTCTCTCCATCAATAAAGGTGGCCTGAAGGCCAGCGGCTGGGCCATGGAGGGAAGCACCATTGCCGCCATGTATATGAAGGGCCTTGCCGAGCACTACCATTTTTCCCTGGATACCCCAATCGGCGAGCTTCCGGAGGAGATCGTGGACATCCTTTTATACGGCACCAAGGGAGAGAAGATCAAGCTCAAACGGGTCAGCGAATACGGCAGCGGGACCTATGAGGCGGAGTTTGAGGGCGTGATCAACAATCTGGAGCGCCGCTTCCGGGAGACCTCCTCCAACTGGATCAAGGAGGAGATCGAGACCTATATGAGCGCCGTGCCCTGCGACGAGTGCCATGGAGACAGGCTCTCCAAGGAAAGCCTGTCCGTCACCGTGGGCGGAATCAATATCGCCGCCTTCTGCGGGAAATCCGTGACCGAGGCGCTGGAGTTTGTGGAAGGCCTGACTCTCACGGACCGGGAAAAGCTCATCGCCGCGCCCATTCTCAAGGAGATCAAGGCGCGCCTGGGCTTCCTCAAGAGCGTGGGCCTGGAATACCTCACCCTTTCCCGGGCCTCCGGCACCCTTTCCGGCGGCGAGAGCCAGCGCATCCGTTTGGCCACTCAGATCGGCTCCTCCCTGATGGGCGTGCTGTATATTCTGGACGAGCCCTCCATCGGGCTGCACCAGAGGGACAACCACAAGCTGCTGGAGACCCTCAAGCGCCTGAGAGACCTGGGCAATACGGTGATCGTGGTGGAGCACGACGAGGACACCATCCGCGCGGCGGATCATGTGGTGGATGTGGGCCCCGGCGCGGGTATTCATGGCGGGGACGTTATCTACTCCGGCCCCGTCAAGGGGTTGATCCAGTGCAAAAACTCTGTTACCGGCCAGTATTTGAGCGGAGAAAAGAAAGTGGAGGTGCCCAAAAAGCGCAGAAAGGGAAACGGGAAGTTTCTGGAGGTGCGCGGGGGAGCTCAGAACAACCTGCAAAATGTGAATGTGAAGATCCCTTTAGGGGAATTCGTGTGCGTCACAGGGGTCTCCGGCTCCGGAAAATCCTCCCTGGTCAACGAGATCCTCTATAAAAAGCTGGCCTCAGAGCTCAATCGCGCCCATACCCATCCGGGAAAGCATCAAGAGGTCAGGGGCTTGGAAAACCTTGACAAGGTGATCCAGATCGACCAGTCGCCCATCGGGCGCACGCCCCGCTCCAACCCTGCCACCTATACCGGGCTGTTCACCGATATCCGGGAGCTGTTCGCCAGCACTCAGGAGGCCAAGCTGCGGGGCTTCAACGCCTCCCGCTTCTCCTTCAATGTAAAGGGCGGCCGGTGCGAGGCCTGTCAGGGCGACGGCATTATCTGCATCGAGATGCACTTTCTGCCGGACGTTTATGTGCCCTGCGAGGTGTGCAAAGGCCACCGATACAACCGGGAAACCTTGGAAGTGAAGTATAAAGGAAAAAATATATACGATGTGCTGGAGATGACAGTGGAGGAGGGTCTGGAATTTTTCCGGGATATTCCGAAGCTGCAAAGAAAGCTTCAGACCATCTATGATGTAGGGTTGGGGTATGTGAAGATCGGACAGCCTGCCACCACCCTTTCCGGAGGCGAGGCCCAGCGGGTGAAGCTTGCCACAGAGCTTTCCAGGCGGCCTACCGGAAAGACCATCTATATACTGGACGAGCCCACCACGGGCCTGCATATCGCCGATGTGCACAAGCTCATTGAGGTGCTGCAGAGGCTGGTGGACTCCGGGAACACGGTGCTGGTGATCGAGCATAATCTGGACCTGATTAAAACGGCGGATCATATTATCGACCTGGGGCCGGAGGGAGGCAACCGGGGCGGCCTCGTAATTGCGCAGGGCACGCCGGAGGAAGTAGCAAAGACGAAGGGCTCTTATACCGGCGAATATCTGAAGCCCCTTCTGAAATAGCCTCTGCAAGAGAAAGTACCCCTTGATAGAAAAGGAAAAAAGGGGTATCCTTTTCTTAAAGAAATTTTTGGAAGGGACGAAAAATACAATGGATGAACAGGCTCTTTATCAAATGACTTATGGGCTCTATGTGGTGTGTGCGGCACACGGCGGCGAAAAAAGCGGCTGTGTGGTCAATACCCTACAGCAGGTCACGGCCCAGCCGGTGAAGTTGGCGGTCACGGTGAATAAGGAAAACTATACCACCGAACTCATCGGGCGGGCAAAGCGCTTTGCTGCGGTGGCCCTGGATCAACGGGCGGATCTGCTTCAGATCGGGCGCTTCGGCTTTCGCACCGGACGGGACTTTGACAAATTTGAAGGGATCGAGACGGGGAAGGACCAAAGCGGGATTCCCTATCCCACCGGCTGTGCCTGCGCCTTTTACAGCTGCCGCCTGATGGACACCGTGGACTTAGGCACCCATCTGATGTTTATCGGAGAGGTGGAGCAGGCGGAACGGCTCAGCGAGGAGCCTCCCCTTACCTACGCCTATTACCGCACGGTGATCAAAGGCAAAACCCCAAAGAACGCCCCGTCCTACCATGAGGGGCAGTAGTTGGATTTGAGATGTTAGCCGTTAGAAAGGGCTTGGCTCTCCCTGCTTCCCTCCTTGCCTCCCCTTGTTTACAAGGGGAGGGGAACCATGCGAAGCATGGTGGAGGGGATCAAGCTGATAAACCGTTAAGTCAATTCCGCGGGACAAAAGAAAGTAGCTGTGATAAGATTTCAAGTCTTTCTTCCCATCTATACAGCTCTATACAGCAGGGCGAGACTAAAGAAATGCTTTCCCGTTTCGGAAACCAGAAAAAAGGCTCCGGCAATTTTTTCGCCGGAGCCTTTTTGTCGTATTTTAAATCGTCAGCCTGCGAAGCGCTGGAGCATGGTGGCGGCCTCCGCCCGGGTGGCGTTGCCTTTGGGGTCCAGACGGTTTCCGGATTTCCCGTTTAAGATGCCTTCCTCCACGGCCCAGTTGATAGCGGAGCGGGCCCAGCCGCTCACCTGGCCGCCGTCCGAAAAAGAGGCGAAAGCCTCCGGATCAGCCGCCTCGGGAAGACCCGCGTAGCGGTGGAGCATCACGGCCAGCTGCTCCCGGGTGATGGGCCCTTTGGGATTGAAGCGGTCGTTTCCCACGCCGTCTACGATGCCGTTTTCAAAAGCCCAGCGGACAGCGTCATAATAATAGGCTTTGGAGGACACGTCGGAAAAGGGTGATGCTCCGAAAGAAAGGGGCTCTCCCGCCATCCGGTAAAGCACCTGGGAGAGCATACCCCGCTCCAGCTTTTTGTTGGGGGAGAATCTGTCCTCTGTGGTGCCGGAGAACAGGCCCTGTTCCCAGGCCCAGCAGATGGCGTCTCTTCCCCAGTGCTTTCCGATGTCCACAAAGGGGGTGGGGGGATAGGGCTTGGGCGCATCCGGGTTTTCGCCGGTGTAAAAAAGCTGCACCCAGTAATAATGGCCGCTGTTTTCGTAAAGGCCGATGCCGATCTGCTGAAAATCGGGGTCCAAAATGTTGGCCCGGTGGCCGGGAGAATTCATCCAGCCCTCTATGGTAATGGCCACCGTATCCGGATATCCATAGTTATAGGCGATATTTTCTCCCGCCGCCAGGGGGAAAAGCGCTACCTCGTTAAACACCGTAAAGCAGCTCTCTCCGCTAGGCCTGGTATGGGAAAACAGGGCTTCGATCTCTTTGGCCCGGATGTCCGCCGCACGCTGCAAAGCGGAGTTATTGGCGGTCAGAGCGGGAACCCCTGCTTTCTTTCTCTCGTTGTTTACTAAACCCAGCATCCGCTGAGCTTTCTGAGAAAGAGCTGTTCTGACCGTCTGGGAAGCTGTCTCCTGGGCAAAAGCTGCAGGCAGCGGCAGGGCGGCAAGCAGCAGACAAAGTGTGAGGAACAGAGAAAAAATCCGTCGTTTCATGGGAGATACCACCTTTTCTCACGAATTTCAAAAAGCAGAAGCATTAAATTTATGATACTGCCTTTTCCTTTTTTCGTCAATGGAATCAAGAGGCAATTTCTGCTTTTGAAAACAGGACAGGAAAAAACACGGGCGGAAATCCAAAGAAATAGGTTGCAAGCGGCCTTTTTTTAAGGTAAAATATTTTTGTCGAAAAGGCGGTTCGGACAAAGGCCCGAACCGTTTCTTATAGATTTGTTTCGGGAAAGCAATTCATAAGAGGAGGAGAACACATGGAGTTTCCAAAATCGCCTTACCGGACTCATGGGGGCGCGCCGGTCCCCCATCATAAGGGTACGGCGCACAGCGCCTCCGTTGTGATGCCTGTGCCCATGCAGGTCACTTTGCCGATGCAGCAGCATATCGGCGCGCCCTGCATCCCCACGGTCAAAAAGGGAGATCATGTCTATTTAGGGCAGATCATCGGCGACAGCGAGGCCTATGTTTCGGCGCCGGTTCACGCCTCTGTGTCCGGCACGGTGGCGGAGATCAAAGAGGTGATGCTCACCGGCGGACAGATGACCCAGGCCGTGGTGATCGACTCCGACGGCAAAATGGAGGTGGATCCGGAGATCCATCCTCCCAAGGCCATACATACCAAAGAAGAGCTGGCTTCCGCCGCCCGTGCGGCAGGGCTGGTGGGCCTGGGAGGAGCCGGGTTCCCTGCTCATGTCAAGCTCAATGTCCCGGAGGGAAAAAACATCGACACTCTCATCGTCAATGTGGCGGAGTGCGAGCCCTATGTCACCTCGGACCATCGGGAGGCTTTGGAAAACGGGAAAAATGTGCTGGATGGAATTTATAAGGTCAAGGAGATCCTTGACGTTCACCGGGTTTTGATTGCAATAGAGGACAATAAGCCCGATGTGATCGAGAAGCTCAAGGAGATCGCCGACAACCCTGAGATGGATCCGGAAGACGAGGTGCGGGTGCTTCCCCTTCGAAGCCGTTATCCCCAGGGGGCGGAGAAGGTGTTGGTACAGGCCTGTACCGGCAGAAAGGTGCCGCCCGGAAAGCTTCCCGCTGATGTGGGATGCCTTGTGATGAACATAGCTTCTATCTCCTTTCTGGCAAGCTATATGCGCACGGGAATGCCCCTGACGCTCAAGCGCGTCACCATCGACGGCTCCGCTGTGCGCAATCCTCAAAATGTCATCGTTCCCATTGGGACAAAAATTGCCGACATCATTGAGTTCTGCGGCGGCTACCAAAGCGAGCCCCAGAAGCTTTTGATGGGCGGCCCGATGATGGGCGTGGCCATCACCAGCGACCAGCTTCCCATTTTAAAGCAGAATAACGCCATTCTGGCCTTTGATGAAAAAGAGGCCGCCTTGATGGAGCCTACAGCCTGTATCCGCTGCGGGAACTGTGTAAAGGCCTGCCCCATGAACCTGATGCCCACGAGGCTTGAAAAGGCCGTGGAGAAAAAGGATCTGGAGGCGCTCACACAGTACCATGTGACCACCTGTATGGAATGTGGCTGCTGCGCGTTTTCCTGCCCGGCCGGAAGACGACTCGTGCAGGCGATCCGCCTGGGAAAAAGCTATTTGAAGCGGGCAGCGGCTAAAAAGGCGTAAGGCGTTGGCTCCCAATTTTCACCGGAAAGGATGAAGTAGAACTATGGAGAAGCTTATCGTTTCCTCCTCCCCTCATTTTCACGGGAAGAAAACGACGCAGAGTATTATGCTGGATGTGATCATCGGCCTTTCTCCCGCCATGATAGCCTCTGTGGTAATATTCGGATTTCGGGCGGCGGTGGTAATCCTGACCTGCGTGGCCTCCTGCGTGCTCAGCGAGTACCTGTGCCGCAGGGTGATGAAGCGCCCTCAGACGGTGGGAGACCTCTCCTGCGTGGTGACCGGGGTGCTTCTGGCCTTGAATCTGCCGGTCACCATTCACCCGCTCATTGCGGCGTTCGGCTCTGTGGTGGCCATTGTGGTGGTCAAGCAGATGTTCGGCGGGATCGGGCAGAACTTTGTGAACCCTGCCCTGACGGCCCGCATCGTGCTGATGAATTCCTTCCCCGCCAGAATGACTCATTGGACGGCGGCCTTTGACTATTCGGCCACGGCGGACGCGGTGACCACCGCCACGCCTCTGGCTTCCTTCGCCGCCAACGCGGACGGGACCTATGTTCCCGATTATCTGGAAATGTTTTTGGGCGCTCACGGCGGCTGTCTGGGCGAGACCTGCGCTTTGGCCATCCTCCTGGGCGGGATCTACCTCATCGCCCGCCGGGTCATCAGCCCGGTAATCCCCCTGACCTATCTTGGAACCGTGGCGGTGCTTTCCCTCCTGCTGGGGAGAGACCCTCTCTTCGATCTTCTGGCGGGAGGATTGATGCTGGGCGCGTTCTTTATGGCGACGGATTACACCACCAGCCCCCTGTATTTCTGGGGCCGGGTCGTGTTCGCGGTGGGCTGCGGGATCCTCACCATCATCATCCGGGAATTCGGTTCTCTGCCGGAGGGCGTTTCCTATTCCATCGTGCTGATGAATATTCTCACCCCGCTGATCGAGCGGTGGATCAGACCCCGGGCCTTCGGACTGGAGAAACAGAAAAGGAAGGGGGAGCTTGAGGGATGAAGCTTGGTGAAGTGATCAAGCCGGCGGCCATTCTGTTTGTCATCTGTGTGGCGGTGGCCGCGGCTCTGGCAGGAGCCAATCTGCTGACGGAGGACAAGATCATCGAGCAGCAGGAATTGAAGGCGGAGCAGTCCCGCAAGGTGGTATTGCCCGCTGCGGACTCCTTTGAAGAGGGAGAGGGCTGCTACCTGGGAAAGAGCGGAAGCGATGTCGTGGGCTATGTGTTTGAGACAGAGGGCAAAGGCTACGGCGGCACTGTCAGGGTGATGACCGGGATCGACAGAGAAGGAATGATCACCGGAATTGTGATTTTAGAGCATGGCGAGACCCCCGGCCTGGGAGCCAACGCCGAGAAGGAAAGCTTCCGGGACCAATTTCAGAAAAAGGCCCCTGAAAACGGCCTTCAGGTGGTAAAATTCCAGACGCCCGGCGAGGGCGAGGTGGAGGCGCTGACCGGCGCCACCATCACCACCAGGGCCGTGACCAACGCGGTGAACGCGGCCATCGAGCAGTATTATCAAGTGAAGGGAGGAGAGTAGGCCATGGAAAAGAAGAAGACAGGCGGCCTTTTCCGGGAGTTTACCAAGGGCATTATCAGGGAAAACCCGGTGCTGAGGCTGGTGCTGGGCTGCTGTGCTACCTTAGCGGTCACCACTGCCGCCTCCAACGCTATCGGCATGGGAGCGGCTACCACCTTCGTGCTGGTGTGCTCCAATGCGGCCATCTCTCTTTTGCGCAATGTGATCCCCAACAAGGTGCGCATCCCCGCCTTTATCACCATTATCGCGGGCTTTGTCACCATTGTGCAGCTGTTTATCAAGGCCTTTTCTCCGGCTCTTGACACCGCTTTGGGCGTGTTCCTGCCCCTCATTGTGGTCAACTGTATCATCCTGGGACGGGCGGAGATGTTCGCCAGCAAAAACAAGGTGCTGCCCTCGGTGGTCGACGGCCTGGGCATGGGCGTGGGCTTTACCGCCGCCATGCTGTGCATGGGGATCATCCGGGAGCTTCTGGGGGCCGGGACCGTGTTCGGGATCCCCATCCTGTCGGGGTTTATGGAGCCCATCATCATCTTCCTGCTGCCTCCCGGCGGCTTCTTCGTGTTCGGGATCCTCATCGCCCTTTCCGGAAAGCTTTCCAGGGAGGGGCACGCTCCGGAGTCCATGGGATGCGCGGGCTGCCCGCTGGCCGCCTCCTGCTCCAAGCGTTTAGATGAGGCACAGCCGGAAGAAAAGGAGGCAGAATGATGGATGCACAGACGATCAAAACTTTGGTGGGCATTTTCCTGGCCGCCATTTTGACAGAGAACTATGTGCTCAATAAGTTTTTGGGCATCTGCCCCTTTTTGGGCGTTTCCAAAAAGCTCAACACCGCCTTCGGCATGAGCTGTGCCGTCACGGTGGTGATGGTGATCGCCACGGCGGTCACCTGGCCCTTATATACCTACCTGCTGCGGTCGTGGCACCTGGAGTACCTTCAGACTATTGTGTTTATCCTGGTGATCGCGGCGCTGGTGCAGCTTTTGGAGACAGTGCTGCACAAATACATGCCGCCCCTCTATAACTCCCTGGGCATCTATCTGCCCCTGATCACCACCAACTGCGCCGTGCTGGGCGTTACCATGCTGGTGCTGGAAAAGACAGCGGCGGATGCAAGCTTCGGGTATTTGCAGTCTTTGGTCAATGCCTTCGGCTCCGGCGTGGGCTTTTTGGTGGCTATGATCCTGTTTGCCGGGGTCCGCGAGCGCCTGGAGGACTGCGATATTCCCCAGTTTTTCCGTGGCCTGCCTATCACGCTGGTGGCGGCCTCGCTGGTGGCAGTGTCCTTTTTAGGCTTTAACGGCGTAGTAGACCGGTTGCTGTAAGGAGGCTATTTTATGAGTGTTTTGACCCCGATCCTGATTGTGGGAGGAATCGGCCTTTTGGCCGGGATCATTCTGGCAGTGGCCTCTGTTGTGATGGCGGTGCCCAAGGATGAAAAGGCTCAAGCGCTGGAGGCAGTGCTGCCCGGCGCGAATTGCGGCGCCTGCGGTTTTTCCGGATGCTCCGGCTATGCGGCGGCCATGTCCAAGGGGGAGGCAAAGCCCGGGCTCTGTTCTCCCGGCGGACAGGAGACCGCCGAGAAATGCGCTCAGCTTTTAGGCGGCGAGGCGGTAGAGGTGGAGTATAAGACCGCCCTGGTTCACTGCATGGGAAGCTATGACAACACCACGGATAAAATGCGCTATGACGGCATCCAAAGCTGCTCTGCCTCCACCTTTTTAGCCGGCGGGATCACCAGCTGCCGTTATGGCTGCATGGGCATGGGCGACTGTGTCAGAGCCTGCGAGTACGGAGCCGTTTCCGTGTGCAACGGTGTGGCGAAGATCGACCCCAGCCTGTGCCGTGGCTGCTCCAAGTGTGTGGAGGCCTGCCCCAAGGGCCTAATCAGCTTTGTGCCCCTGAAAAAGCAGGCGGTGGTACGCTGCTCCAACTGTGACAAGGGAAAAGACACCATGCAGGTGTGCAAGATCGGCTGTATCGGCTGCATGAAGTGCCAGAAGACCTGTCCCAGTGAGGCAATCACCATGAAGGGCAGCTGCGCCTTTGTGGACGCCTCCAAATGCACCGGCTGCGGAGCCTGCGTGGAGGTCTGCCCCAGGCATGTGATCACCCTGCTGTCCCTGTAGGCTCCCGAAAACCCCGGTTTCTTACGGGTTTGACGGGAATTGTTTACAGTGTGTTCAACAACTTGTCGGAAAATCAGAGTACAATGAGCGGCGAAAGGGATCCTTCGGGAGGAAAAAGCGTGTTTGGTTATGTGCGGCCCTATAAATCGGAAATGCTTGTAAAGGAATATGAGCAGTACAAGGCCATCTACTGTGAGCTGTGCAGACGGCTTGGAAAAAGCTATGGGATCCTTTCGCGCTTTGCCTTGAGTTATGACTGTACCTTTTACGCGCTCCTGGCCCTCTGCGTCTCCCGCTCTCAGGTGCGTCTGGACACGGGAAGATGTGTGATGAATCCCCTGAAAAAATGCAGTTATCTGCCGGTAAAAGGGGAAGAATATGAAAAGGCGGCCGCCCTGTGCGTAATCCTTACCTATTATAAGCTGAAGGACGATGTCGAAGACGGCGGGAGGTTTTCTGCTCTTCGCGCGAAGCTTTTGATGGCTTTGGTTTCCCCAAAAGCGAAAAGGGCGGGAAAACGGTATCCCTTTTTGGAAGAGATTGTGGGAAAGGCCATGGAGGACCAGGCCCTGGCCCAGAAGGAGAAGGGCGGGATTGACCGCTGCGCTCACCCCACGGCCCAGATGCTGTCTGAGCTTTTTCGGGAGCTGCCCGGCTGCAGGGAGGGAGAGGATGCGGCGTTGGAGCGATTCGGCTATTTCTTAGGACGCTGGATCTATCTGATGGACGCGGCGGATGATTTGGAGGAGGACCTGAAAACGGGCTCCTTCAACCCTTTTGCGAACCGGCTGGGCCTGAGCGGGAAAAAGGAGCTTACCGCCGAAGAACGAAAGAGGGCGGATGAGTTCTGCAATGAGGCGCTCAACGCCACCATGGCCCAGATGCTGCTGCCTTTCAGACTGATCTCACTGGAAAATTTTGCCCCCTTAGTGGAAAATGTGATCGAGAAGGGGCTTCCTGAGATGCAGAGAGAGATTCTGTTCCTCCATGTGAATCTGAAAAAGAAAAAACGGGAAGAGATGCTGTAAAGCGACTCATTCCCCAACTGTAAGAATATAGAGCCAAAAGGAGAAAAAATCATGACGGATCCCTATAAAGTTCTGGGAGTCTCCCCTTCTGCCACGGACGAGGAGATCAAGGAGGCCTATCGGAATCTGGCCAAAAAATACCATCCCGATCAGTATTCCGACAGCCCCTTGAAGGATCTGGCGGACGAGAAGATGAAGGAGATTAACGAGGCCTACGACGCCATCACCTCCCAGCGCAGGGAGGGCTCTTCTCAGTGGGGAGGCGGCTATCAGGGGAGCTATAACCCCGTAGGCGCTTCGGGCAGTTCCGGGTTTCAGGATGTGCGCAGCTATATTATGGCGGGGCGCATCGCGGACGCGGAGCAGATCTTAAACGGCGTCCCCGCAGAGCGGCGCAATGCAGAGTGGTATTTTCTGAAGGGCTCTGTGCTCTACCGCCGGGGCTGGCTGGAGGAGGCAAAAGATCACTTTTCCAGGGCCTGTCAGATGGATCCCGGAAACGGAGAGTACAGCGCCGCCCTGAATCAGGCCATGAATCAGGGCAGCGGAATGTACGGAGGCTACCGCCCTCACACCAATATGAACGCTGGAGGCTGCAATGCCTGCGATATGTGTTCCTCCCTGATGTGCGCGGACTGCTGCTGTGAATGTATGGGCGGGGATCTGATCCCCTGCTGCTGATAAGGAAGGCCGTGATGGTGTGAAGTCTATTTCTTCCCGGGTCGCCTTTTGCGGAGTGGCGGCAGCGCTGTCTGTCGTGCTCATGTTTTTGTCCGGCTTGATCCCGGTGGCCACTTTGGCCATTCCCGCTCTTGCCGGCTGCTTTCTGATCTCCGTTGTGGCGGAGGCGGGCGTCCGATGGGGCTTCGGTGTGTACGCAGTCTGTGCGGTTTTAAGCTTTTTCCTGGCTCCGGACCGGGAAGCCGCCCTGTTCTATGTGCTGTTTTTCGGCTATTATCCGGTGCTTTACGCGATTTTAGGGCGGATCGGGAACCGGGCGCTGCGGTATCTTGCAAAGTTTGGGATCTTCAATGCCGCGGTGATTTCCGAGGGGGTTATCTCCATCTATCTTCTGGGGATCCCGCTGGAGAGCGTCGCCTTTTTGGGGAAGCTCACGCCCCTTTTCCTGCTGCTCATGGGGAACCTGGTGTTCCTGCTTTACGATTACTGCATGGATGGGCTGATCGTTCAGTATTTCAGGCGGCTTCATCCGCAGGTGGAGAGGATCTTTCGCCGGAAATAGCGGCGCGGCTCAGAGCTTTTACCGATAGTTCGGAAACACGGCCCCGGGGATCGCCCCGGGGCCGTGTTTCTGTGAGAACCGGAAAAAATGCGTCGGAGAAAAGGCTTGTCCTTTTCCCCGACCTTTGCGTGGAAAGGGAGAAAGAAAAACCTCATTTCTGAAGGAAGAGAGAAAATTCCTGCAAAATTCCTCTTATTTTTCCCTTGAAATCTGTGGAATCCCTTGATTTTTGCAGGGGGAACCTTTAAAATGAAAGGCAAGATCAAATGTACTGCTTTCGGCGCGGGCCCGGTGGGGGTCTGCCGCCCGAAAGGAAAGAGGGGGATTTGTTGTGAACAGTCAGCTTGCGGAACGGATCCGGGAGAAGAGCCCTACCTTCTCCAAGGGGCAGCGGCTTATCGCGAAATTCATCGAGGAGCACTCGGATAAGGTTGCGTTTATGACGGCTTCCCGTCTGGGGGCCACTGTGGGAGTCAGCGAGTCTACGGTGGTGCGCTTCGCCACCGAGATCGGTTATTCCGGTTACCCTGCCCTGCAGCAGGCGATGCAGGAAATGATACGCAATAAGATGACCAGCCTCCAGCGGTTGGAGATGACCTCCAACAACACGGAGTTGGATCATCTTCTGGACGAGGTGTTGGATCAGGATATCGGCATCCTGAAGCGGACGAAGGAGAGCATTAACCACGAGGACTTTTACCGGGCGGCGGACGCCCTGGTCAAGGCGCCTCAGGTGTATATTCTGGGCGCGGGCAGTTCTCTGGCTCTGGCGACGCTGCTGGCCCATTACCTGCGCCTGGTGTTCGATTCGGTGCAGCTGGTGGAGGCCACCAGCGAGGCCACGATCCTACAGCAGATGATCCGGGCAAAGGCGGGAGACGCCGTGATCGCCATCAGCTTCCCAAGATATTCCAAAAAGGCCGTGAAAACCCTGAAATACGCCTCTGACCGCGGGCTTTCCACCATCGCCATCACGGACAGCCCCCTGTCGCCTCTGGCGGAGTATTCCTCGCACCTGCTTCTGGCCCGCAGCGACATGGTGTCCTTTGTAGATTCCCTGGTGGGGCCGCTGAGCGTGATCAACGCCCTGATCGTCACGGTGGCCATCCAGAAGAAGGACGAGGTGGCGGAAACACTGAAACGGATCGAGAGCATCTGGGACGAATATTCTGTCTATGAAAAGGTGGATGAAAGCGGCCAGTGAACTTTTTAGAGGAATATGACGCCATCGTCATCGGAGCGGGCGCCGCGGGTCTGATGGCGGCGGGCGTTTGCGCCGGACGGGGGAAAAGAGTCGCCCTGTTCGATAAAAACGAGGTTTTGGGAAGAAAGCTGCGCATTACCGGCAAGGGGCGCTGCAATGTGACGAATCACTGCTCTGTAGAGCAGGCCATTGAGAATATCCCCCGGGGCGGGAAGTTCCTGTACACGGCTTTGACGGCGTTTCCTCCTCAGGCTGTGATGGAATTTTTCGAGAGCCGGGGGGTCAGGCTGAAAACCGAGCGGGGCAGAAGGGTGTTCCCGCAGTCGGACAGCGCCCACGATATTGCGGACGCTTTGGCGCGCTTTGCCCTGGGCGCGGGGGCGGAGGCGCTCCGGGAGCCGGTCCTTTCCCTGCTTTCCCATGAGGGAGGGATTTGGGGTGTGCGCACTCATCGGGGAGACTACCGGGGAAAAACGGTGCTTCTTGCCTGCGGCGGGGCCTCCTATCCCGGCACCGGCTCCAACGGGGACGGCTTCCGGCTGGCAAAGCTTGCGGGCCATACGGTGAGTGAGCCTGTCCCCTCGCTGATTCCCCTGGTAGAGACGGGGGAGGACTGTCGGAGCATGATGGGGCTTTCCCTGAGAAACTGCGGCGTGAAAGTCACCGCTATGGGAAAGAAAAAGCCGGTGTACGAGGATTTCGGAGAGCTGCTTTTTACCCATTTCGGCCTTTCGGGTCCCACCATTTTAAGCGCCTCTGCCCACATGCACCCTATGAAGCCGGGGAAATATACGGTACACATTGATTTGAAGCCCGCTCTGGACGCCCGACAGCTGGACGCCAGGCTTTTGCGGGACCTGGAAAAGAATAAAAACAGGATCTTTTTAAATTCTCTTGATGAGCTGCTGCCTCAAAAGCTGATCCCGGTGATCGTCAGGCGTTCCGGGATCCCTCCCGAAACCCGCTGTCATTCCGTTACCCGGGAGCAGCGCCAGGCGCTGTCCGGGCTTTTGAAGGACTTCGCCGTGGAGATCCAGGGCTTTCGGCCCATCTCAGAGGCCATCGTCACCTGCGGCGGGGTCAGCCTCCGGGAGATCGACCCGCGCACCATGGAGTCAAAGCTCAGGAAGGGTCTCTATTTTGCCGGAGAGGTGATGGACTGCGACGCCTATACCGGCGGCTACAATTTGCAGATCGCCTTTTCCACCGGTCATCTTGCCGGCGGGTATTTATAAGGAATTCCGGGCTTCAGCCCGTCGCCGCGCCGGTTCGCGGCAGGAAGCGAAAAAGGAGAAAATAAGATGACTTTTGCAGTAGCCATTGACGGGCCCGCCGGAGCGGGCAAGTCCAGCATCGCCAAGGCGGCGGCCGGAAAGCTGGGATTTTTGTATGTGGATACCGGCGCGCTGTACCGCACCATTGCCCTATACCTGCTGCGCGAGCAGATCGACCCCCGGGATCCCGCGGCCGTAGAGGCTGCCCTGCCGGGACTGGAGGTGGGCATCGAGGCCGCCGAAGAGGGCCAGAAGATGTTCCTGGGGGAGGAGGAGGTCACTGCTCTGATCCGCACGCCGGAGGTGTCCATGGCGGCGTCCCAGTGTTCAGCGATCCCGGCAGTGCGGGCGTATCTTTTAGAGCTTCAGCGGGAACTCGCGAGAAAGAACAATGTGCTGATGGACGGCCGGGATATCGGGACGGTGGTGCTGCCTGACGCCCAGTTGAAGATCTTCCTCACCGCGGCCGCGGAGGAGCGGGCCCGGCGCAGGGTTCGGCAGCTGGAGGCCGCCGGACAGAAGGCGGAGTTTGAAAAGATCCTTTCGGAGATCTGCCTGAGAGATGAACAGGACTCCCGGCGGGAGATCGCCCCCTTAAAGCCGGCCGCGGACTCTCTGCTTCTGGACACCACCGGGGAGACGCTGGAGGAATCCGTGCAGAGGCTGGTGGAAATGGTGGAGGCTCGCCTCAGGGAGCAGGGGACACGCTTGTAAATATGGGGAAGAGGTGATATGGTATGAAGAGAGAACAGAGAAAGGCTAAGAAAATGGGATGGCTCTACCGGGTGGGGAAATTCCTTTTGAGCATCTTTTATTATCCGGTCTACCGGCTGTCCCCGTCGGGAATGGAGCATATTCCAAAGGAAGGGCCCGTGCTGCTTTGCAGCAACCATTTGGCCATGAAGGATCCCGTGGTGCTGGGACTGGTACAGAAGCGCCAGGTGTTTTATATGGCGAAGGAAGAGCTGTTTCATAACGCCTTTATCGGCGGGCTGTTAAGACGGCTGGGAGCCTTCCCGGTCAAGCGGGGAAGCGGCGGAGAGGACGCGCTGGCAGACGCGGTAAAGCTTTTAGGAGAAAACGGCGTGGTGGGCGTGTTCCTGGAGGGACACCGCTCTGAAACGGGAGAGCTGCAGCGGCCTAAAACCGGCGCCGCGCTGCTGCATTACCGGACAAAGGCTCCGGTGGTGCCGGTGTGCATCACTGCCCAGGACGGAAAGCTTCCCAAGCCCTTTCACAAAATGTTCATCCGTTTCGGAAAACCTCTTTCGGCAGAGGAGCTGGCCATTCCGGATGATTCCAGCATGCAGCTGAGAAAGGCCAGCCGCACGATCATGGACTCCATCGTCCGCTTGCGGGAGGAGTCCCTTCAAGAGCTGGGAATCGCCTCCAGAAAGGCAGAGCCGGGGGAGGATCAGCCTTGAAAATCGAAGTAGCCGCCCACGCGGGGTTTTGTTTCGGCGTGGACCGGGCTGTAAAGCAGGTATATAAGCTGCTGGAGGAAGGAAAAAAGGCGGCCACCTTAGGGCCGATCATACACAATCCCCGCATGGTGAGAGAGTTGGAGGAAAAAGGCGTAAGGGCGGTGGAGCGCCCGGAGGATACGCCGGAGGGGACTGTGCTGGTAATCCGCTCTCACGGCGTGTCACAAAAGGTCACGGAGGAGATCGAAAGCCTGGGTATCCCCTGCTGCGACGCCACCTGTCCCTTTGTGAAAAAGATCCATGAGATCGCCCGGCGCGCCGGGGAAGAGGGACGGGTGTTTCTTCTGGCCGGAGACAGGGAGCATCCGGAAGTGCAGGGGATCATCGGGCACTGTGTGGGTGAGCATTATGTGGTGAACGGCGCCCGGGAGCTGGAAGAAGTTTTTTCCCAAAAGCCCTCTCTCAGAGAAATGCCGGTCACCATCGCTTCCCAGACCACTTTTCACAAAAAAGAATGGGAGAATACTTCAAAAACTCTGAAAAAACTATGTACAAACGCCGCGGTTTTTGATACAATATGTAATGCAACTGCGCTGAGGCAAACGGAAGCCGCTTCCCTTGCGGGGCAGTGTGACGCCATGCTGGTGCTGGGGGGCAGAAACAGCTCCAACACGGACAAGCTTCTGAAAATTTGCGCGCAGTATGGCCCCGCTTTTCTCATTGAGGGAGCAGACGAGCTTCCGGCTCTTTTCGGGGAGGATCCCGGGAAGGCGGGAGGATGCTTGGAAAGCCGGGAAGAGAAAACGGCCCCGCTGCTGTCTTTGGGGCCGGGGGGTAAGATCGGTATTACTGCGGGCGCGTCCACGCCTGCAAGCATAATAAAGGAGGTACTAGCTGCCATGTCAGAAATCAACAACACTGAGCAAAATTTTGAGGAGATGCTTGAGGAATCCCTCAAAAGCTTAAATACAGACGAGAAGGTGCACGGTGTCGTAGTAGGGATCTCTCCTACGGAAGTGTATGTGGATGTGGGCAGAAAGCAGGCCGGATTCATCCCGGCCAACGAGCTTTCCAATGACCCTGCCGTGAAGCCTGAGGATGTAGTTAAGCTGGGCGATGAGATGGAGCTTCTCATCATGAAGACCAATGACCAGGAGGGCACCATCATGCTTTCCAAGCGCCGTGTAGACGCTATGAAGGGCTGGGATGAGATTGCCCAGGCCCAGGAAAGCGGCGAGATCCTTTCCGGCAAGGTCATCGAGGTGGTCAAGGGCGGCGTCATCGTTTTGAAAGACGCCATGCGCATTTTCGTCCCCGCCTCTCAGGCCACCGCTTCCAGAGGGGAAGACCTGAACGAGCTGATGGGCAAGGAAGTAAAGTTCCGTATTATTGAAGTGAATCGCCAGCGCCGCCGGGCAGTGGGCTCCATCCGCAGCGTGCTCCGGGAGGAGCGCAGAGCGGCCCAGGAGAAGTTCTGGTCTGAGATCGAAGAGGGACAGCGCTTCACCGGAAAGGTGAAATCCCTGACCAACTTTGGGGCCTTTGTGGACTTGGGCGGAGTGGACGGCATGGTCCATATTTCCGAGCTTTCCTGGAACCGGATCAAGCATCCCAGCGAAGTGCTGAATGTGGGCGATACGGCCGAGGTGTACATCAAGAGTCTGGACAGAGAGAACAACAAGATCTCCTTGGGCTACAAGCGTCCGGAGGACAATCCCTGGGAGAAGATGAAGAACGAATATCCCGCCGGTACGGTATGCGATGTAAAGATCGTGGGTCTTACCCAGTTCGGCGCTTTTGCCACGGTGATTCCGGGCATCGACGGCCTGATCCATATCTCTCAGATCGCTGACCACCGCATCGAGAAGCCTCAGGATGTGCTGAAGGTAGGGGACGAGGTCAAGGTGAAGATCACGGAAGTGGATCTGGAGAAGCACCGGGTCTCTCTTTCCATCCGCGCTCTCCTGGAGGAGCAGCAGGCGGCTGAGGATGAGGCGGCCAAGGAAGCCCCTGAAAACGCGATAGTTTATGTTGCCGGAGAGGACGCTCCCGCAGCCGAAGAAAAGCCTGCGGAGCCCGCAGAGACTGTGGAGCCCGAGAAGGCAGAGGAGCCTGCGGCGGAAGAGCCCGCTGAGGAATAAGAAGCGTTTTACATGTCAAAACACACAGGGTGGTGTACACTGCCCTGTTTTGCATGTAGTGAAAGAATAATCCTGGCTTTCCCTGCCCGTAGCTTTGCCGGGAAGCCGGAAGTGGAGGAAAACACCCATGAAGCGAGTAAAAAAACCAGTGTTTTTTGTGGTGGCGCTTCTCATTGCGGCTCTGGTATACACGGCCCTGTTCGGCGTGTACACTCAGAGAGGCGATTTTAAGGACGCCGTCATAAAAGGCGCGGGAGATATCAGATGGGGAATCGATATCCGCGGCGGAGTAGAGGCCACCTTCAGCCCTGCCAATGGCGTAAAGGCCACCGACTCTGAGCTGGAGTCCGCCAAGGCTATTATCGAGACCCGTATGGTGTCCACCAATATTACGGACTACGAGCTCTACACCGACGCGGCAAACAACCGCATTATCGTGCGCTTCCCCTGGAAGAGTGATGAGACGGATTTTGATCCGGAAACCGCTGTGGAGGAATTGGCCTCCACCGCTCTGCTCACCTTCCGGGAGGGCGGCTCCTATGAGAGCATGGAGTATGGAACAAACGGTGAGACCGTCTATAAGACGCCCTCCGGCACCACAGCGGAAAATGTGATCCTGGAGGGTTCCGATGTAGTCAAGGCCGAGCTTGCTTTCCAGCAGGATCAGCAGACCGGAAGTACGGAGCCCATTGTTTCCCTGGAGCTTTCCGATGAGGGAACCACGAAATTTGCCGAGGCCACAGAACGCCTGAAGGGCCAGACCATCTCCATCTGGATGGACGATGTGCGCCTTTCCGCCCCCACGGTGGAAGCGGTGATCACCGACGGAAAATGTGTGATTCAGGGAGACTTCACCAATGAGTCCGCCTCCGCGTTGGCGGCCAGGATCCAGGCGGGCGCTTTGCCCTTTGCCCTGGAGACCTCCAACTTCAACTCTCTTGCCCCCACCCTGGGCGCTCAGGCTCTGGACGCCATGACCCTGGCGGGTGTGATCGCCTTTGCGGTGATCGCCGTGCTGATGATCCTGGTGTTCCGCCTGCCCGGCGTAGTGGCTACCATCAGCCTGGCCGGTCAGATGGGCATCTGTTTCGCGGCCGTTTCCGGATACTTTGCCCAGTTCAGCTCCTTCACCATGACGCTGCCCGGTATTGCTGGCCTGATCCTCTCTATCGGTATCGGCGTGGACGCCAATGTACTTACCGCCAGCAGGATCCGGGAAGAGCTGAAGAACGGGAAGACCCTGGACGGCGCTTTGCAGAACGGCTTCAAGAGCAGCTTCTGGGCCATCTTCGACGGCAACCTCACCACCGCCATTGTGGCAGTGATGCTCATGGGTGTGTTTGGCCCCAGCAATATTCTTTCCATGATCTTCGGCCAGTCCACCACCGGTTCCATCTTCTCCTTCGGGTTTACCCTTCTGGTGGGTATTATTGCCAACTTCATCATGGGCGTGTTTGCCACCAGAATGATGACCATGTCCCTGGCCGGCTTCAAGTGCCTGCATAAAAAGTGGCTGTTTGGAGGTGCTCGCGGTGAATAAGAAAATATTTAACCTGGATTTCTACAAGAGGAAGAATGTGTTTTTCCTCATCTCCGTTGCCGTGATCGTTGTGGGTATCTTAGCAAGCGTCATCATTAAGCCCAAGCTGGATATCCAGTTTGCGGGCGGCGCGATGATCCGCTACTCTGTGGAGGGCGGCGAGGTGTCTGCCGAGGCTTTGGAGGATACCATCAAAACCGAGTTTAACCGGGACGCTTCCGTCACGGTGAACGAGGGCATCAATTCCAATGCCAAGTCCGTTACCGTGTCCTTCGCGGGAAATGACAGTCTTTCCCCGGACGAGCAAACCAAGGTGGCCGAAACCCTGACCACCGTCTATGACGACCTCACCTTTACTTTGCTGGAGTCCAACTCCGTAGACGCCACCATGGGCGCGAAATTCTTCCAGAAATGCCTGGTATGCTTTGCGCTGACGACCATTCTGATGCTGGTGTATATCACTTTGCGTTTCCGGAAGATCGGCGGTTTTTCCGCCGGTATCACCGCGGTGATCGCCCTTTTGCACGATGTGCTGATCTCCTTCTGCGTGTTTGTAGTGTTCGGGCTTTCCATCAACGATATCTTCATCGGCGTGGTGCTTACCATCCTGGGCTATTCCATCAACAGCACCATTGTTATCTATGACCGCGTCCGGGAAAATAAGCGGAAGCTGGGGCCCAAGGCGGAGCTTACCGATGTTATGAACCTGAGCCTGAATCAGACGCTGGGCCGCACGATCTGCACTTCTCTTACCACCTTCCTGGCCATTCTGGTGGTGCTGATCGTCGCCATGGTCTACAACATCAGCTCTGTGGTCTCCTTCGCCCTTCCCATGCTGGTGGGCGTTGTAGCAGGCTGTTTTTCCTCTCAGTTTATTGCTCCCAACATTTTTGCCATGTGGCAGATCCACAAGCAGAAAAGATTGGCAGCCGCTTCTTCCAAGCGGTGAGAATACCGAAAATAAAAAAGACGCCTTTCCTAAGGCGTCTTTTTTATTTTGGCAATTAGTTATTAGTTGTAAGTGATTAGTCGCAAAAAGATTGAGCAAAGCTCAATCTTTTGCTCCTTCCTAATCTGATTTATCCGGCGGGACGAATTCCAGAAGGTCGCCGATCTCACAATCGAGAACAGAGCAGAGCCGTGCTAACACATCAATGTCCAGGCGCGCAATGTCGTTGTTGCAGTAGCGGTTCAGCTGTGTTCTCTGCATCTCCGCCCGCTGGCTGAGTTTGTTTTTGCTGATCCCGCTTTTCTCTATGAGCTTTGCAAGGTTGATCCTGATCGTACCGTATCTCCCCAATTTCTTCACCATCCTATCTGAAGCAGTTGACAAAACTAGTGTAGCTTTGATAGATTGGCTTTATAAGCTGTAAGATGTTATGTGTAATTAGTTGCACATATAAGAATGACGAAATAAGTATGCAAGGGAAAAAGGGGAGAAAAAATGAAAGTTACCTTCTGTGGACATGCTGAAATCATGCGGCGGGACTATGTGGAGAGCTGGTTGGCAGACACAGTGGAAACATTGATTTTAGAGGGTGCTGACACCTTCTTTTTGGGAGGATATGGCGAGTTCGATAAGCTTTGTGCCGCCGTATTGCGAAAACTGAGAAAAGCGTACCCGCATATTCGAATCATTCTGGTGCTGGCCTATCTAAACAGGAATACTGATACATCAGGTTATGATTCCTCTCTTTATCCGGATTTAGAAGATGTTCCATTGCGCTTTGCCATATCTAAGAGAAATCAGCGAATGGTGGATATGGCTGATGTCATAGTGGCCTATGTGATCCGATCTTTTGGCGGTGCGCAGAAAACCTTGCAATATGCAAAGAAAAAGGGAAAGAAAATCATTTCTTTCCCTGCTTGAGCTTTTAACTTTTACAAAAAACATTGGGTCGTGCAGATGAGTGGGAGAATTTCTCTCGGCGAAAACTGTTTACAGCTTCCAAGGGACAAATAGACATTATGCTCTTAAAACAGCTTTCTCTGTGGCTCTCCCCATTTTCCCAAATACTCTCCGGTCAAAGAATTGTAGCTCTGCTCTCCGGATGTGATGATCGGAGCGGCCAGACGCAAGCGCTCTGGGAAAGGGGTGTTTTTTCTCAGTTCTTCTTCCAGGGTCACATTGCAGATTTTACATAAAAACAGATCGCTGCCCTTGGCAAGGGGAAGCTCCTGAAGCACCTTCAGCTCAAAGCTTACCGGACTTTCCGCAATGGTGGGAACATCCAGCACCCGGCCCCTTTCCACAGTGGGAAGCAGCTTCATCTTATCGGGTGTTTCCCGCCCGCTTACATTGCCGTAATAGTCTGCCAGGGGCAGCAGCTTCTCGGTGACCAGATTGGCGGAAAATACCCCGTTTTTGCGGATCAGGTCCTTTGTAAGCTTTTCCTCTCCGATACAGGCCATCGCTCCAAGCCCCTCGTCCTCTCCGTCCGCGATGTGTACATAGCTAAACCAGCAGAACAAACCGAAATTCGGTGTGCCGTCCTCTTTCCAGTTCCCGTATAAAAATAACGCCTGAGGGCAGAAATCGTTTCCGATTTCGCTGGTGATCTTTGCCATATGATTCACTCCTTTCCGTTCTTTTGCCGCTTTTTATGTTTCCATTCTTCTTCGCAGTGGGTGAGGTTGAAAAGCACCCGGTCCAAAAGTCCGTCCAGCAGAGCAGCTTCTTTTTCCGAAAAATCCTGGTAAAAAAGCTCATTCATCTGCTGAGATACCGCTTCATAGCTTTTTTGAGCGCTGCGGGCCTTCTCTGTCAGGGTGATGATTGTCCTGCGGCGATCAATTTCACTCTGTTCTCGGAGGATCAGACCCTTTTCCTCCATTCGTCCCAGCACGGAGGTCAAGGTGTTCTTTGCAAGCCCGGTTTTCTGTGCCAGTTCCACAATAGGAACACCCTCTCTCTGCCACAGCAGATATAAAATGCGTCCCTGAGGACCGTTGAATTCCTCCACTCCACAATCCTGAAGCAGCCGCTCAAAGATCCTGTCCTGTACCCGTTTGATCTGCGAGATCAAAAATCCCGTCCGAGTATCCATCTTGTTCCTCCTTTCACAATAATAGTACTGTATAGAACTATTTTTTGTCAAGGTTCTATTTAGAACTTTTTTAGCTTGCTTTTTCTTTCCGCTTATACGGGGGAAGCTTTCAGGTCTTAGGTTCCCCTTGTTGCAAGGGACGCTGTCACGCCATGTCGTGACTGAGGGGATAGGGGAAAGCTTCTTACCTCTCCGTCAAAATCTTCGATTTTACCGCCTCCCCTTAGAAAAGGGGAGGCGAGAGGTTTCTGCGGTTTGCGGCTTTGGAGCCACCCCTTGGCTCACCTTCTGATAGTTGTTAGATTTTAGGTATTAGTCGTTAGAAAGAGCCTTGGCTCCCCCCCAAGAGGAGGCAAAGGGGGGGACAAGAGAAGACCTTCATCTCTTAGGCAGACTGAGGGATCGAAAGAAAAAGGTGCGCTGCAGCTTTTTGTTCTGCAGCGCACCCCTGTTCAACAGATCAGGCTTTTCTTACAGGCCAAACTTCACCATATTGTCGTAGCTGGTCTTCAGGCAGTCAAAGGGATCTCTTGTGCACTTATCCTGCTCCACGATCACAGCCTCAATGCCGATCTCTCTGGCAGCCTCAATAATGGCGGGCCAATTCAGATTTCCTTCGCCTACCTCGGCAAAGTCCTTGATCACTTCCTCAATATAGGAAGCGCCGCCGATGATTTTATAATCCTTGAAGTGCATGATCTTCATACGGCCCTTTACCTTGCGAATGTAGTCGGGGGGGTTCTTGCCTCCGGACTGGAGCCAGTGGGTATCCAGGCAATACCAGAAGGCCTCAGGGTCTGTCTCGTCAAACAGCAGATCAAAGCCGTTCTTACCGCCGCCAAAGGAGAAGAACTCCAATGCATGGGGATGATAGATCAGCTTTACGCCTTCCTTTTTCATCTGAGCGCCGATTTTATTGATGCCGGCCGCATACTCCTTATAGCCCTCCACGCTCTCTCTCATGGGAATGGGAAGCGTGCCGACGGAGACATAGGGAGTGTCATAGAAATGAGCGTTGTCAATGGCTTCCTTTACCTTGGCGGGGTCATTGACCATGTCCTCATAATTGCCGCCAACGGACTCCATCTTCAGCCCCAGATCCTTCAAAAAGGCCTTATGCTCTTCACGGCTCATCAGAGAAGTGCCGGTCTGTACGCTGTCGTAGCCGATCTCGGCGATCTTCTTCATAGAGTCCTTGTAGCCTTCCAGCGTCTTGGTATAATCGCGCACAGTATAGCCCTGCACGCCCTTTCTGATCTTCATGGGTCCAGATCCTCCTTGTCGAGTTTGTCTTTTGCTTGATCCGAATCCGGCTTACTCTACAAAGCCGGTCTCCTTCATGTTGAGATAAGCAGCCTGCAAGGTCTCAGCCTGAGTCAGGTTATACTGGAAGTCCTGCTCTACAATGGCGTATTCCATACCGGCCTTCAGTCCCGCTTCCAGGCAGCCCTTGAGGTCCAGACAGCCGGTGCCGGGGGTGGTGAAGCGAGGCATGTTCTTGTTTACACCGCCGTTAGGAGTGGGCTGATCCACAGTGGGTCCCTCAATATAATCCTTGATGTGCAGAGCGCCGATCCGGTCGCCCAGCTGATTGATCACCGTAACAGGGTCATAGCCGCCGAACTTCACCCAGCCGCAGTCTACCTCAAACTTCAGGTACTCGGTGTTGGCCACCATCAGGAAGAAGGCGGGTACGCCGTTGAAGGTGTGTTTGAATTCCGCGTCATGGTTGTGGAAGGTCACAGAGATACCTTCCTTGGCAAGCTCCTTTGCAGCCTTGTCAAAGCGCTGGCACTCGGCCATCAGATCGTCGTAGGTAGGAGGCGTTCCGCCGCCGAAGCGATATCCGCCGATACAGCCGCAGAAATTGGCGGCGCGCTTGACGCCGGTCTTCTTGGCCCTCTCCAGCACATCCGCCACATCTACATCCGTGTTGATGCCAAGGTGGACAGCCAGCGGCTTCATGCCGAAGGACTGGACCTTCTTCAGGTTCTCGGCAGGATCGCCCTCCCGCAGAAGCATATCGGCGCCCTCAAAGGCGGAATAGCCCATCTTGGCATAGCTTTCCAGGACGGCATAGGGATCTGAGCCGTCGCGGGGCAGAAAACCGATCATTGCAGCTTTCATCTTGTTCATTTTTTGTTCCTCCCAAAATAAATTATTTTGATTCTTTTGTATCATTACCCGGACATTCCGGAATGATCGCCGTTGTGTTTTTTACCAAAGAGTGATATAATCAAAATAAGCATAACTCTGTAAAACGCCTAAAGGAGAGGGCAATGAATTCTATTATCATGTGCGGATACTCCGTTCACCAGCAATGTGATATGCCGGGAAGAAAAGAGGGAAATCCTCACTATCTCATCCGCTTGCAGACCCAGGGAGACTGCGGAGCCTGTCTCAACGACGGCCAGTGGTTCACGCTGAAAAAAGGGGATCTGCTCACACTGGAGCCCGGAGACAGACTGAGACTGAAAAAGGAAAAAGACTCGACCGGCGACAGCAATGTCAGCGGCGACTATTATCTCATGTGCCAGGGGGAGTGGATCGCCCAGTGGTATCGGGATATCGGCGGGAAGAAGCTGACAAGGATCCCGCCCAGCGAATCACTTTTGGATCTGTGGCGGCTGTTGATCCAGGACAGCAGGCACAGGCCCCAGGCAAGGGACGACGCCTATCTGGAATCTCTGCTTCGCACCTTCTGCCTGCTGGTCAAACGGCAGATCGAGGAAGAGCCCATGGAAGAATCGGATTTTATCGTTTCCAGAATGCGCAGATATATTGAGAACCACGCAGTAGAAAAGCTTCGGGTGGCGGATGTGGCTGCCCAGACCTCCCTAAGCGAATCCAGGGCCGCCCACCTCTTCAAAGAGGTGACGGGAAGCAGCATGGTGGAATACCTGATGAAGGTGCGCCTGGATTTTGCCATGGAACAGATGAAGTATTCCCAGGCCGCTCTGGAAGAAATCGCAGAAAATTCCGGTTTCGGAGGGTATTCCTATTTTCACCGCGTCTTCAAGCGGGCTACCGGCCAGTCGCCGGGAGAATACCGAAAGCAGTGCAAGGGAACTGCCGATTGGGATCCATCCACAAAAATCAAATCTGCCCACAAATAAAATTATATAGTTTTTTTGACCGGTTGGAATACACAATTTTCTAAAAACAGGAACGATTCAGCTAATAATTTTCCCCTTGCCCTCCCACAGCAGGCAAAGGCCGGGGAAAAGACAGGAGGCGCCTCCTGTTTCTGCACCAGTTCTGGTGCAGAATTATCTCTGTCCGCGAAGACTCCAGGGGGATGGAAGCGCCCGTTTGCGGTAAGGCACACAGAAAGCAGGAGGGATGGTATGATAAGCCTTTTGATCGTGGATGACGAATCTGCCGCCAGAAACGGTATGCTGCGCCACATAGATTGGAAAGCGTTGGGGGTGGATATGATCCAGGCGGCCGCCAGCGGCCCGGAGGCCATCGGGATCTGTGAGAATTTTCTTCCGGACATCGTGCTTTCCGATATCCGGATGCGCGGCATGAACGGCGTGGAGATGTGCCGGATCCTGCGGGAGCGCTATCCCGCCTGTCGGATCATTTTTATCAGCGGCTATTCCGACAAGGAATACCTGAAGGCCGCCATTGAGATCGGCGCCACCGATTATGTGGAAAAGCCTGTGGACAAAGAGGTTTTGCGTCGGGCGGTGCAAAAAGCCGTAAGTTCTATTCTGGAGGAGAGAAGGAGCAGAAAGGACCCGGCCGCTCCCCCGGAGGGTAAGGCTTATATCAAGCGGGAGACCTTCTTTCTGCTGCTGCGCGGAGGAGAGCAGGAGGGTGAGCTGCGGCAGATCGCCTTGGAAAGCGGCCTCTTTCCCAAGGTCTACTCCTGCCTTAGGGCCTGTGTGCTGTACCTTTCGGAAAACGCCGTCAACCTCACGAAATTCCGGGAAGCCTTCTATGAGGCGGCAGGGCTGGAAAAGTTTTCAAAAGAGGACTGCGCTCTGTACTGTGAATTCTGGGATAACCGGAGGCTGGTCTTCCTGATAGGAGGAGACTGGGGGCTGATAGAGGACGCCGGACAGCTGATGCGCAGCCTGATCGGCGCCTGTTCCCGACAGATCGATGGGATCCGGGTTTTCCTGGGAGCGGGCGAGGTCGTTCATCTGCTTTCCGAGATCCAACATTCTTATCAGACGGCCCATGAGGCGGAAAAGACGGTATTCTACCGGGGGTGGAGCGGGTTCGCCCTGCACGGCCGAAGGCCTTTTCCCCTCGATTTGCAGGAGGGGATCACCGAGGAGTTCCGCCAGAAGCTGCAAAGGGGCCGTGAGGGGGAGATTGAGGGGCTTCTGAAGGAGACAGCGAGCTCCCTGCAGAAGAGCGAAGCGGTGCAGTGTCCTCTGCTGCAAAGCTTCTATTACGGACTGCTGACAGAGATCTGGAAGGAATATCTGCGCCGTTTCCCAGAACAGAGGGAGACCCTTGGAAAAAGAAGCGAGGAGGACACCAGCCGTCTGGGCGCTTTGGATACCCTGGACGCGATCAATGACTTCCTCCTGTCCCGGGTCCGGGAAATGCTGGAAGAAAGCCAAAAGGACGAAAGCAATCACCCGGTGATCCTGCGGGTGACCAGGCTCATCTGGCAGGAATATGGGAAAAGCGACCTTTCCGTCAAGCAGCTGGCGGACAGCGTTTACCTGACCCCTACTTATCTTTCCGGGCTCTTTAAGCGCAAGACGGGCAAAACCATCAGTGAGTACATCACCTCCGTGCGCATGGAGAAGGCCAAGGAGCTTTTGCGGGACCCCCAATTCAAGCTTTATCATGTCTCTGAGCAGGTGGGATATGAGGATCCCGGATATTTTGCCAAGATCTTCAAAAAACAGACGGGGATGACTCCGTCGGAATACCGGGAGAACAATCTGATTTGAAACGCTTTATCTCTCATTTTAAAAACTGGTTTATGGGACATTCTCTGCGCGCCAAACTGACGGTGACTTTTTCCTCCGTCATGGTTCTTCTGCTGCTTTTGCTGATGGTGCTGCTGAATCGTTTTATTACGGGAAACTATCGGCAGCAGCTTCTGGAAAGCACGGAGAAGTCCTGTGAACAGGCCTACGCCTTCCTCCAGAATTATCTGGATACCATGGTGAATGTGTCCAATCAGATCTATTATAATACCGACCTGCAAAAAACCATGACCTCTGAGGAATTCAACGCAGACCGTTCCATCGGCGTGCAGTACCGGGAGTTTTTGCGGCTGGACAAGGTCTTCTCCACTGCGGAGATGGTAGATGTGATCTACCGGGCCAGAGTGTTTATCCCGGATGAGATCTTTTATTCCTACAACCGGAAGCATTTTGCGGGATATTCCGATTTGCTGGAGCATCCGGAATTTGAGGGGATCTCGGAGAAGCTGCAGTGGGGAGCAGTCTATTTCTCCACCCCCAGAGAGGAAGAGATCCCGGGGCTTTTCTATACGGTCAACCTCTTTTCCATGTTCCGCGTGATCCGCACTACAGACGGCGCCGCCCGCCCGGTGACGGTGGAGGAGATCAGCGTGCAGACAAAAATGCTTCAGGAGGTCCTGTCCAAGTCGGACATCACCCAAAGCGGACTGATCTATCTGGTGGATGGAAACGGGAATATCGTCAGTTCCTCTGTGGGCAGTCTAACGAGGATCGCTGATTGGGAGAAGAAGGGGACGCTGCCCGAAATTTCGGAGGTAGGTTCTGCCTGGACCTCGCAGCGTTTGGAAAATGAAGAGTACCTGATGCGCCAGCAAAGACTGGAGCTCCCTGGATGGACGCTGGTCACCCTCGTTCCGGAAGAGGAGATCACCCGGCAGACTGCTCCTGTCAGTTCAGTGATCCTCAGCCTTTCTCTGGTGGCGGTAGCCTTGGCGTTTTTGGCCGCTGTACTCATCGCCCGCTCCTATACCAGACGCCTGGAGCAGCTTGACCGCATGATGAACTCCGTACAGAAGGGCAATCTGGATGTGCCGGTGGAACGCCCGGAGGGGGACGAGATAGGCAGACTGTTTCAGAGCTTCTCTCGGATGACCCAGGAACTCAAGGAACTGATGGACCGGCAGTACTTCTCCGGGCAGGAGGTAAAGGCTGCGCAGCTCAAGGCGCTGCGGGCGCAGATCAATCCCCATTTCCTCTATAATACCCTGGACCTGATCAACTGGGAGGCCATCGATCACGATCTTCCCCAGGTGGCGGAGATCGCCCAGAACCTGGCGAAATTCTACCGGATCAGCCTGAATAAAGGCGATCAGATAGTGACAGTCCGGGAGGAGCTCAGCCATGTGGAAGCCTATGTGAAAATCGAGAATTACCATTTTGACGGCGCCATTACTCTGAAAACGCGTGTGCCTGAAGAACTGCTTTCCCTGGGCTGTCCCAACATTATTCTGCAGCCTCTGGTGGAGAATGCCATCATGCACGGCATGGCGGAAAATCTGGAGATCGACCACTGCACCATCTCCATCACCGGCAGCCGGGAGGGAGATATGCTGGTGCTGAAGGTATCGGACGACGGCCCCGGCATGAGCGAAGAACAGCTGCGCGGCTTAAACAGCACGGACCCCACCGAGTCTCACGGCTACGGCCTGAAGAATATCGATTCCCGCTTGAAGCTTTCCTTTGGAGAACAGTGCGGTCTGGATTTCCAGAGCGTGCTGGGAAAGGGAACGACGGTGTTCGTCCGCTTTCCCGCTTTGCCCTTCGAGAAGATGCAGGAGCAGATCAAATAAAGCGAGGACCATGGCGAAAAACAAGGCTGAAAGAAAAAGCAAAAGAGAACCCGCTTCCGCGGGTTCTCTTTTTTGCCCTTGGCTCCCTCGGGGTAGTCGTTAGCTTTTAGTAGTCAGTAGTTAGCTTACCTCTCCCTATGGGGCGAGCGTGTCCCGGTGGGGAGAAGATTGCCAGTGGCAATCGTTCTGACCTGACCGAGCCGGCAGGCGAGACCGCTGGTGCGAGCTGGTCTCCGTTGCCACTCCGGGTGATGGCCTCCGGTGGAGGCCGTTCATCACTGACCGAACCGGCAGGTGAGACCGTTGCTAAACGCATGCCACCGGCATGCAGCAGCCGAGACGGTGGCACGGTGAAACCGTGACGGAGAGGGCGGTCAGCTCGCGTCAACGCGCCACCGGCGCGTGCTTTCTCGCCTGCCGGCTCGGACGGTTCGCGTCAACGCGCCACCGGCGCGTGCT